>NZ_BOOO01000004.1 GCF_016863275.1 Planotetraspora mira | reverse complement strand
TTTTAAGGGAGGGGCCACCCCGTCAGGGGCGGCCCCTCCTTTTTTTGTTTTCCCCCGCGGGACCACACATCCCCCCGGATATACCGCAATAGCCGGCGAGCGCCCGGAGACGCGGGTCGGGAGTCGCACCATGGTGATCTGCCCGTAGGCTGACAACGTGGAATACCGTGCCGTCGAGCAAGCGATCATGGATAGAGGAGTCGAGTGGGACTTCGATCCCACCCTCGACCGGGTCAGGGCCCTGATGGAGCTCCTCGGCGACCCTCAGAAATCCTTCCCCGTCATCCATATCGCCGGGACCAACGGCAAGACGAGCACCGCGCGGATGACGGAGGCGCTGCTCCGGGCGCGTAATCTCCGGGTCGGCCGCTACACGAGCCCGCACCTGACCTCCATCAGGGAGCGCATCTCCGTCGACGGCGAACCGCTGTCCGAGGAGCGCTTCACCGAGGTCTACCTGGACATCGCCCCGTACCTGGAGATCATCGACGCCAAGACCGGCAGGCTCAGCTTCTTCGAGGTCCTGACCGCCATGGCGTTCGCGGCTTTCGCGGACGCCCCCGTGGACATCGCCGTCATCGAGACGGGCATGGGCGGCACCTGGGACGCCACGAACATCGCGGACGGGACCGTCGCCGTCATCACCCCGATCTCGCTGGACCACACCGAATATTTGGGCCCGGACGTCGAGACGATCGCCGGGGAGAAGGCCGGCATCATCAAGCCGGGAGCGACGGTCGTACTCGGGCAGCAGCCCCTCCCCGCGGCCGAAGTGCTCATGCGGCGGGTCGCCGAGGTGGGCGCCACGGTGGCCAGGGAGGGCCTGGAATTCGGCGTCCTGCACCGGGAGCTGGGCATGGGCGGGCAGTTGCTTCAGCTCAGGGGCCTCAACGGGGTCTACGAAGACGTCTTCCTCCCGCTGTACGGCGAGCACCAGGCGAGCAACGCCGCTACGGCGCTCGCCGCGGTCGAGGCGCTGTCCGGCGCAGGCGACCCGCTCGGGGACGACCTGGTCAAGCAGGGGTTCGCCGAGGCCACGAGCCCGGGACGGCTGGAGATCGTCAAGCGTGGCCCGACGGTGGTTCTCGACGCCGCGCACAACCCCGGCGGCATGGAGGCCACCGTTGACGGCCTGACCGAGTCGTTCGGGTTCACCCGGCTCGTGGCCGTCGTCGCGATGATGGCGGACAAGGACATCGACACCATCCTCGAACTGCTGGAGCCGGTCGCCGAAGAACTGGTGGTGACGCGGAATTCCTCACCTCGGTCGATGGAGCCGGAGGAACTGGCGGCCAGAGCCGAGAGCGTGTTCGGCCCCGACCGGGTCCATGTGGCCGAGCGTCTCGACGACGCCATCGACATCGCCGTCGGGCTCGCGGACCAGGGTGACGAGTTCGGCTCCGGCGTTCTGATCACGGGATCCGTCGTCACGGCGGGCGACGCCCGCGTGCTTCTGAAAGGCGGCAAGTGATCGCGGAGCAGCCGGCGACGAAGGAGGGCCGCATGTTCGAGGTGACACCCGGCATGCGGCGGCTCGGTTCGAGCGTGCTCGGCATGGAGGCCATCGTCGTCGCGCTCACCACGCCGGTCGCCATCGTCATCAACCACGTACAGCCGGCGCTCGCGGTGACGGTCGGCATCGGCCTGGCCGTACTGTGCGTGGTCGTCGCGGGCATGCTCAAGCGTCCCTCCGCCTACCTGGCCGGCAGCGTCATCCAGGTCCTGGCCATCGCGACAGGCTTCCTGGTCCCCGTGATGTTCTTCCTCGGGGTGATCTTCGCGGCCCTGTGGATAACTGCCATATTCGTCGCTCGCCGTGTCGAGGGGACGACTAAGCGCTAAAGTCGGCAACCATGGCCGTCCCTCCCGTTCCGCAGGCTCGGACCGCTGTCATGGTCAAAGCCGTCCGCGTCCCTGTCTTCCTCGACGTCGTCGTCGGGCTGCTGACCGCGGTCGCGCTGCCCCTGGCGGTCGTCGCCATCCCCAACACCATCTCGATCGTGGCCGCGCTGCTGCCGCCGGACATCCCGCCCGTGTCGATGATGCGGGCGCACGGTCTGGCGCTGCCGGCGATGTTGCTGACGGTCCCGCTCGCGGCGATCGCCGTCCGGCGGTTCCGCACGGCGCCGGTGCTGGTCGCCGGGCTCACGCTGCTGGCGCTGGCCGACGTCGCCGGCGGCTACGCGGAGTCGACCTGGCTGGTCGGCGTCCTGCGGGTGCTCCACGGGATCGGTGCGGGCATGCTGGTGCCCGGCACGCTCGCGGCCGTCCTCGAGCGACCGCGGAAGAACGTCCTGCTGCCCATCTGGGCGGGCATGCTCGCGGCGAGCCTGCTCTCGGCGCAGGCCCTGGCCCTGTGGCCACTCGACAAGGTCGAGTCGTGGCGGGTGACCCTTCAGCCGTATCCCCTGTTGACAGGGATCGCGCTGGCCCTCGCCGCCGCCTATCTCGTGCTCTGGCTGATCGGGGGCGACGCCGAGCGCGCCTCCGGGTCGTCCGACGCCACGGAGGCATCCGCCGACCATGACGCGGAGATCACCACCTCGTCCGCGGCCGCGCAGGGGGAGGTCACGGGGAACCGGTCCACGCGCGCGGAGCGGGTCAGGCTCGCACGTACGGCCGTGCCCTCCGCGGGCATCGCCGTCCTGGCGATCGGCATGACGTTCGACTGGTCGCCGAACCTGGTCGTTATCGCGGCGGCCCTGGCGCTGGTCGTGATGCTGGGGCTCGTCGCGACCGGGACGTTCGACGAGCCGGGCGGGCGGACGCTGGCCTTCACCAACGTGGCGGTCGGGCTGGTCGTCCTGCCGACGGCGGCGCAGACCACCTATCTCGAGTTGGGCGGGGTCGGCGGGCCGGGCCTGTCCGGGATCTGGCTGCCGTTCGTGCTGGCGGCCGTGGCCGCCGTGCTGGCCGCCCTCCTGGCCGCACGCGCCCCGCTGTCGATGGTCTTCCGGCTCACCAACGGCGGTCTGGCCGTCGTCGTGGCCGGGCTCTGCGCGATCAGGCTGCTCGTCCCGCAGCCGTACGGTCCGCCGCTCGTGGTGCCGTTCGTCCTACTCGCCGTCGGAGCCGCCGTCGCGCTGGTCAGCGCGCTCAGGCTCGCAGGTCAGGGGTCCGCCCTCCTCGGCCTGTCGCTGTGCGTCCCCGCCGTCATGGCGGGCTTCCTCCTCGGCTCGGGGATCCAGTTCCTCCTCCTCCAGGAGGTCAGCCGTTCCGCCGATCCCAGCCAGCAGGCCGTCCTCGGCGGGTTCGTCGACGCCCTCCACACCGGGGCGCTGGCCGGTGGCTTCGTCGTGGTGGTCATCATCGTGCTCGCGTCCGTCCTGGCACGCCGGGACGCGGCCTCCGGCGCGGCCTTCGCCGACGGCGGTGCCGTACGGGGCGAACAGGTGGTGATCCCGGCTCCGACGCCTTCGCCCGAGGGGGAGGACGGCGCGACCGGAGAGCCGCTTACGGACCGGTAAGCTGCCGTTGCGCCGGCTCTGCCGTAGCACTGAGGCCTCGGAGAACACGGCCGCCGGGAGATCCGGAGGTCCGAACGCGGGACATCCGCGGCCGAGGCCGTCTGTGCGACCGCGCGACCCTGCGCAGCCATGTCACCGAGCATTTGAACGAGGAGAGAATCCGTGTCCGAGCGTACGCTTGTCCTGATCAAGCCGGACGGTGTCCGTCGTGGCCTCATCGGCGACGTCATCGGCCGCATCGAGCGCAAGGGCCTCACGATCGTGGCGATGGACCTGCGCACGCTCGACGCCGAGACGGCCAAGGCCCACTACGCCGAGCACTCCGAGCGCCCGTTCTTCGGGGAGCTGGTCACCTTCATCACGTCCGCGCCGCTGGTCGCGCTCGTCGTGGAGGGTCCGCGGGCGGTCGAGGCGTTCCGTGCGCTCGCCGGCCTGACCGACCCGGTGAAGTCGCCTCCCGGGACCATCCGCGGCGATCACGCTCTGGAGATCGGGGAGAACATCGTGCACGGCTCCGATTCGCCGGAGTCCGCGGCCCGTGAGATCAAGATCTTCTTTCCGGACCGTTTCTAGTCCTTGCCCCGCCTGAGGCCCCGGCCAAACCGGGGCCTCAGGTGTTTTCCAAGGTGGTGGCACATCCCTGGCCCGGGAAGCGCAGATTTTCCCCGTGCCTGATAGCTCGATGTGCCCAGTCATGGGTACATCGCGTTACGATTCGAGTGCGATGCGTTATCCCGCCAACCACCTGAAGGAAGGCTTCCTTCCGCATGGGCAGCAAGCTGACATTCCTGGGCCGTGACATGGCGGTTGACCTTGGCACGGCGAACACCCTGGTCTACGTGCGAGGGCGCGGAATCGTGCTCAACGAGCCGTCCGTCGTCGCCATCAACGTCACCACCGGCAAGATCGTGGCGGTCGGGATCGAAGCGAAGCGGATGATCGGGCGCACGCCCGGCAACATCGTCGCCATCCGTCCACTGAGGGACGGGGTCATCGCGGACTTCGACGTGACCGAACGCATGCTGAGGTACTTCATCCAGAAAGTCCACAAGCGCCGGCACTTCGTCCGGCCCCGCATCATCGTGGCGGTTCCCAGTGGCATCACGGGAGTCGAGCAGCGCGCGGTGAAGGAAGCGGGATATCAAGCAGGGGCACGGCGGGTCTACATCATCGAGGAGCCCATGGCGGCCGCGATCGGTGCCGGCCTGCCCGTCCACGAGCCCACCGGCAACATGGTGGTGGACATCGGGGGCGGCACCACCGAGGTGGCGATCATCTCCATGGGCGGCATCGTCACGAGCCAGTCGATCCGCGTCGCGGGCGACGAACTCGACGACGCCGTCATGTCCTTCGCGAAGAAGGAGTACTCCCTGATGCTGGGGGAGCGCACGGCGGAGGAAGTGAAGATCGCAATAGGTTCCGCGTACGCGCTGGGCGAGGATTTCCACGCCGAGATCCGCGGCAGGGACCTGGTGACCGGGCTTCCGAAGACGGTCGTCATCTCGGCCGAGGAGATCCGCAGGGCGACCGCCGAGCCGGTCAACGTGATCGTCGACGCGGTCAAGTCCACGCTGGACAAATGCCCACCGGAGCTCTCCGGTGACCTCATGGACAGAGGCATCGCCCTGACGGGCGGCGGCGCCCTGCTCAGGGGCATGGTCGATCGGCTCAGGGAGGAGACCGGCATGCCGGTCCACCTCGCTGACAACGCGCTCGATTCGGTCGCGCTCGGCTCCGGAAGGTGTGTGGAGGACTTCGAGGCGCTCCAACAGGTCCTCGTCCAGGAGCCCCGCAACTAAGGAGCCGTTCATGAGAGACACCCGCCGCGCCCGTCTCGTGATCGGAGTCCTTCTGGCGGCCGCGTTGATCCTCATCACTGTGGATCACCGGGCCGCCAACGGGACCCTCCTGGCTCCAGTGCGCGACGTAGCGTCCTCGGTGTTCGGGAGCGTCGAAGGGGCCACTGCGACCGTCACCAGGCCGATCACCGGCTTCTTCAAGACGATCAGCAACGCGCCGGGCGCAGAGCGGGCCATCACCGCGCTCCGCAAGGAGAACGCACAACTGAAGAGCGACCTGGACGCGCAGCGCCTGAACCGGGATCGGGTCATGAAACTCGACCGGATGCTCGGGCTGGCGGGTCTCGGCCGCTACCGGATCGTGCCCGCCCAGGTCGTCGCCCGCCGTGCCTCGCCCGGCTTCGAGGACGCCGTCGAGATCGACATCGGCACCGGCGACGGTGTGCGGACCGACATGACGGTGCTCAGCGGTGAGGGCCTGGTCGGTCGCGTCGTCCACGCGGGCCCGAGCACGTCGACCGTCGTCCTGCTGACCGACCCCGCCCTGGCGGCGGGCGCCCGGATGGAGGGCGGCAACGAACTCGGTGTCGTGAACGGCCTCGGGGAGGCCGGAGGCAACGACAACCTCATCAAGTTCCGGATGCTCGACTCTTCGTCGCCGGTGCAGGTGGGGCGCAGAATCGTCTCCTTCGGCTCCCAGGGAAGCGCGCCGTACGTGCCGGGTGTGCCGATCGGGGTGATCGAGCGGGTGGACACCACGCCCGGGGAGCTCACCAGGACCGCCTATGCCCGGCCGTTCGCGGACTTCTCGTCGATCGACGTCGTGGGAGTGGTGACCGAGGCGCCCAAGCGTGACCCGCGTGACTCGGTGCTGCCGCCGGTTCCCAAGCCCGCGGTCTCGCGCCAGGCGAAGGCCGTCGAGAGGCCCGGACTGCTGCCCGCGCCGAGGCCGGTCGAGACGCGTCAGGCCGAGACGCGTGAGACCGATCGGACGGTGGAGCAGCCGGCCGCGGCGGCCCCGGGCGCGAACGCGCGTCCGCTGGAGTCCGAACCGCCGAGGTCGGGGCACGAACCGCGGGAAGAGACCCGTCTCGCGCCGTCGCCCACGCCGGAGCGTGCTGCGCCGAGAGAACCGGGACAAGCGGGGGATCAGCGGAGACAGGACAGGGGGGCCTGATCCTGATGTTTCGCAACCTCGTCGCGGCCTTGCTCATCCTCGCCGCTCTGGTTCTTCAGGTCGGCCTGGTGAACAGGGTGTCGCCCAGGATCGCGCCTGACCTGGTGCTTCTCGTGGTCCTCAGCCTGGCGGCGCTGCGCGGGGCGGCCGTGCCGGGGGCGGTGATCGGCTTCTGCGGTGGTCTCGCCTACGACCTCCTGCCGCCTTCGGACCATGCGCTCGGACAGTGGGCGCTGGTGATGTGCGTCCTGGGATTCCTGGCGGGCCGGGCCGGCGGGCAGTTGCCCCTGCTCGTCGTGATGTTGTGCGCGGTCATCGCTCCCGGCCTCGCGGCCGGGATCGGCGCGTTGCTCGGCGATCCGGGCGTGACCTGGTCAGTCCTCAGGACGGCGTGGCTCTGGGTCGGCCTGTGCAATCTCGTGTTCGCCCCCGTGGTGCTCTGGGCGGTGTCGGCGCTTCAGCCCAAGCGGAGGGCCAGAGGGTCGGAGTTCGTGACGAGCTACAGACGGGGGACGGCATGACACGGTTGAGGGGGCGACTCTTCGTCCTGCAGGTGCTCGTCGTCGCACTGCTCGTGGTGCTGGTCGTGCGCCTCTGGCAGGTCCAGATGGTGCAGGGCAAGCAGTTCGTGGCGGTGGCCACGGAGACACGCACCCGGGAGGTGCGCGTACCCGCCCTCAGGGGGGCGATCCTCGACTCGACCGGTCACCCGCTCGTCCGCAACCGTCCCAGCCTGGTCGTCTCGATCGACCCGGCCAGGTTCGAGCGGATGCCCGACGGCGGCGACTCCGTGCTCAGGAAACTGTCCGCGGTTCTCGGGGTGCAGTTCCAGGCGCTGAAGCAGCGGATCCGCCCCTGCGGGCCCGGGATCTCACGGCCGTGCTGGCCGGGCTCGCCGTATCAGCCGACTCCTGTCGCCGACCACGTCACCAGCCGCCAGGCGCTGCAGATCCTGGAGCGTCAGGAGGACTTCCCCGGCGTCACCGCGGAGATCCAGGCGGTTCGCAACTACCCGTACGGCAAGAACGCGGCGCAGTTGCTCGGCTACCTCCAGCCGGTCACGAAGGAGGAGTTGGAGCGGCGCGAGGGACTCAAGGCCAGTTACTCGGGCGTCGACCTGATGGGCCGCGACGGGCTCGAGGCGGAGTACGACGCCGCGCTCAGAGGCCAGCCCGGTGTGCGCCGGGTCCAGGTCGACCGCATGGGCAAGACCATCGCGGTGCAGCAGCAGGCGGCGCCGACTCCGGGCAACATCCTGATCACCAGCATCGACGCCAAGGTCCAGGCGATCGTCGAGAAGGCGGTCTCCGACGCGATGCGGGACAACCCCCAAGCCGACAGCGCCGCGGGCGTGGTGCTCGACGTCAAGACCGGCCGGGTCATCGCGATGGCCAGCAGGCCCACCTATGACCCCTCGGTCTGGACGGGCGGCATCGCCGAGAAGGACTACAGGCACCTGCTGTCCGACAAGTCCGGCAAGCCGCTGGTGTCGCGGGCGATCAAGGGCACGTACGCCCCCGGATCGACTTTCAAGATCAGCTCGGTCGCGGCCATGGTCGCGGACGGCCAGCCGTTGCACGGCACCTACGAGTGCCCGAGCGCGTACAACGTCGAGGGCCGGGCGTTCCCCAACGCCGGTGGGATGAGCCTGGGCTCCATCTCGCTGCACACGGCGCTGGTGAAGTCGTGCGACACGGTCTTCTACCGCGCCGGATATGAGGAGTGGCTGCGCGACGGAGGCAAGACGGCCAAGTCGAAGGTCAAGGAGCCCATGTCGAACATGGCGCGCTCCTTCGGCTTCGGCAAGCTCACGGGCATCGACCTGCCGGGCGAGTCGGCGGGCCTGATCCCCAACCGCGCCTGGAAGCGCGACCTGTGGAACGCCACCAAGGACCAGATGTGCCGGCGAGCCAAGACCGGCTACCCGGAGATCAAGGACGAGGCCCGAGCGGCGTTCTCCAAGCGCCTGGCCAACGAGAACTGCCTCGAGGGCTACATGCTCCACGCCTACGAGGCGGCCAACTTCTCCATCGGCCAGGGCGACGTGCAGGTCACCCCGCTCCAACTCGCCCGGGCGTACGCCGCCCTGGTGGGTGACGGGAAGCTGCGCAGCCCGCGGCTCGGCTGGGCGCTGGTCAAGCCTGACGGCACGCTCGTCAAGGAGATCCCGGTGCCCGTGGTCGGCAAGCTGCCGATCAACACCGAGACCCGCGACTACATCCGCAAGGCGCTCAGCGAGGTGCCCTCGGACGGCACGGCGGCGGGCGCGTTCGCCGGGTTCCCGATGGGCGTGGTGAAGATCGGCGGCAAGACCGGTACGGCGGAGGTCTTCGGCAAGGCCGACACCTCGTGGTTCGCCTCGTTCGCCCCCGCCGACAACCCGCGCTTCGTGGCCGTCGTGCTGGTCTCGCAGGGTGGATTCGGCGCTTCGGCGGCGGCTCCCGCCGTCCGGCAGATCTGGGAGGGGATCTTCGGACTCGGCAAGGGTGACGACGGCAAGGCGGTCAAGGCGGCGCTCCCCGATGGGAAGCCCGCGAGCCGTCTCCCGGTGATCAGGCCTGACGGGACTGTGGGCCGGTGAGGCGGCGCCATGCCTGAGGCGCTCAGGGTCGGGAGACGGTCCCTCGTCAAGCGCACGGTCGGCCAGGGTTCGCCGATCTGGCGGATGGACGGCGTGCTCTTCGCGGCGATGATCGCCCTCAGCGTCATCGGGACGCTGCTGGTGTGGTCCTCCACCCGGACCTGGATCTCCAACGAACCGACCGCGCTGGCCAAGAAGCACGTGCTCAACCTGTGCGTGGGCCTGGTGCTCTATTTCGTGATCGCGATGGCCGACTATCGCTGGCTGCGGACCTACGCGCCGATCGTGTACGGCGTCGCGATCCTGATGCTCCTGCTCGTCATCACGCCCATGGGGTCGACGATCAACGGCCACCATTCGTGGATCATGGTCGGGGGCGGCTTCGCCGTACAGCCGGCGGAGCTGGTGAAACCGGCGCTGATCGTCTTCATGGCCCGGCTACTCGCGCGCCACCTCCAGGGGAAGAAGAAGGACCGGCCGCGGCCGCTCGACGTGGCGCTGTGCCTCGCCGCCGCGGGCGTCGCGGCGGCCCTGGTCATGCTTCAGCCCGACCTCGGCACCACGATGGTCCTCATGGTGATCACCGGGGGGGTCATCGTGTTCGCGGGGCTGCGCAAGCGCTGGATCGCCCTGGCGCTGGTCCTGGCCGTCGCCTGCGGGTCGGCGGTGTGGTCGCTCGGGCTCATGAAGCCCTACCAGGTGGCCCGGTTCACCGCTCTGATCAACCCGGCGAGCGACCCCCGCGGCGTCGGCTACAACAGCACCCAGGCACTGGTCGCGATCGGGTCGGGCGAGCTGTTCGGCAAGGGCCTGTTCCACGGCGGGCAGACCACCGGGCGTTTCGTGCCGGAACAGCACACCGACTTCATCTTCACGGTAGCGGGCGAGGAGTTCGGCTTCGTGGGGACGGTCACGGTGGTGGCGCTGCTCGGGGTGGTCCTGATGCGCGGCCTGCGGATCGCGCGGATGTGCGAGGACCGCTTCGGCGCCCTGGTCGCGGGCGGGATCGTCACCTGGATGGGCTTCCAGACCCTGGTGAACGTCGGCATGACCATCGGCATCATGCCGATCACCGGCGTGCCCCTGCCGTTCGTGTCGTACGGAGGTACGGCCGCGTTCGCCAACATGGCCTCGCTCGGCATCCTCCAGGCGATCCACATCCGGGAGAGATGGACCTGACGGCGGCCCGGCACGCTTCCGGGCCGTCGTAGTCGGCGACCGATCTGGGGTGCCTTCTGGAGCCGATACCCTGGACGCATGTCTGTCGAGTCATTGTTTCCTCGCCTGGAAGCGCTCCTGCCCAAGGTGCAGAAGCCGATCCAGTACGTCGGGGGTGAGCTCAACTCGACGGTCAAGGACTGGGACGAGGCGACCGTCCGCTGGGCGCTGATGTACCCGGACGCCTACGAGGTCGGCCTGCCCAACCAGGGCGTGCAGATCCTCTACGAGATCCTCAACGAGCTGCCCGAGACGATGGCCGAGCGCACCTACGCGGTCTGGCCCGATCTCGAGGCGCTGATGAGGTCGGAGGGCGTCCCCCAGTTCACCGTCGACGCGCACCGGCCGGTGCGCGCCTTCGACGTCCTCGGGGTGTCGTTCTCCACCGAGCTGGGTTACACCAACCTGCTGACGGCCCTGGATCTGGCGGGTATCCCGCTGGACGCGGTGGCCCGGACCGATGACGACCCGATCGTCCTGGCCGGGGGCCACGCCGCCTTCAACCCCGAACCGATCGCCGACTTCCTCGACGCCGCCGTCCTCGGCGACGGAGAGCAGATCGCCATCGCGATCTCCGAGGTCATCCGCGAGTGGAAGGGCGAGGGCGCCCCCGGCGGCCGCGACGAGCTGCTCATGCGCCTCGCCTCCACGGGAGGCGTCTACGTCCCGAAGTTCTACGACGTCGAGTACCACCCGGACGGCCGCATCAAGCGCGTCGCCCCCAACCGTTCCGGCGTCCCCTCCCGTGTCTTCAAGCACACGGTGATGGACCTGGACGAGTGGCCCTATCCGAAGAAGCCGCTGGTCCCGCTCGCCGAGACCGTCCACGAGCGGTTCAGCGTGGAGATCTTCCGCGGCTGCACCCGCGGCTGCCGCTTCTGCCAGGCGGGGATGATCACCC
Organism: Planotetraspora mira; assembly: GCF_016863275.1. Lineage (GTDB taxonomy): Bacteria > Actinomycetota > Actinomycetes > Streptosporangiales > Streptosporangiaceae > Planotetraspora > Planotetraspora mira. Next base: position 559,511 of record NZ_BOOO01000004.1, on the reverse strand, counting down.
GTCCGGTCCGGGAGCGGTCGATCACCACGATCGGCGACATGGTCGAGGCCGGCCTCAAGGAGTCCGGCTTCAGCGAGGTCGGCCTGCTGTCGTTGTCCAGCGCCGACCACTCGGAGATCGGCGAGGTCGCGAAGGGCCTCGCCGACCGGTACGAAGGCACCCAGACGGGTCTTTCGCTGCCTTCCACGCGGGTGGACGCGTTCAACATCGATCTCGCGAACGAGTTCTCCCGCAACGGCCGCAGGTCGGGGCTCACCTTCGCTCCCGAGGGCGGCTCCGAGCGCATGCGCAAGGTGATCAACAAGATGGTCACCGAGGAGGATCTGATCCGCACCGTCACCACGGCCTACAGCCAGGGGTGGCGGCAGGTGAAGCTCTACTTCATGTGCGGCCTGCCGACCGAGGAGGACATCGACGTCCTCGGCATCGCCGACCTGGCCAAGAAGGTCATCAAGGCGGGGCGTGAGGCGACCGGTTCGCGGGACGTGCGCTGCACCGTGTCCATCGGCGGGTTCGTGCCGAAGCCGCACACCCCGTTCCAGTGGGCCGCCCAGTGCGACCACGAGACGGTCGACCGCCGCCTGCGCGAGCTCCGCAACTCCCTGCGGGGCGACAAGGAGTACGGCAAGGCGATCGGATACCGCTACCACGACGGCAAGCCGTCGATCGTGGAGGGCCTGCTGTCGCGCGGCGACCGCCGCGTCGGCTCGGTCATCCGGGCGGTCTGGGAGGACGGCGGCCGGTTCGACGGCTGGAGCGAGCACTTCTCCTACGAGCGCTGGATGACCGCCGCGGAACGGGTGTTCTCCGGCGGCTCGGTGGACGTCGACTGGTACACCACGCGGGAGCGCGAAGAGCACGAGGTGCTCCCCTGGGACCACCTCGACGCCGGTCTCGACCGCGAGTGGCTGTGGCAGGACTGGCAGGACGCCGTGAGCGACGTCGAGGTCGAGGACTGCCGCTGGACGCCCTGCTACGACTGCGGCGTCTGTCCCACCATGGGGACGGAGATCCAGATCGGGCCGACCGGCAAGAAACTGCTCCCGCTCACCGTGGTCTGAGGCGTCCTGGGCCGGAATGCGGCCCTTCGCGACCCTGCGGGGAGGCTCTCCCGCAACACCACAGGCCGTTCCAGCACCTGGAGCGGCCTATCCTGAAATTCGATGGACCGAGATTCGGAAGGACGGCGGAACTCTGAAACCCGTTCCCGATGGGCCGACACCCCCGCCCGTGGTGCAGCGCCTCCGAGTGCGCTACGCCAAGCGGGGGCGACTGCGCTTCACCAGTCACCGTGACATCTCCCGCGCCGTCGAAAGGGCGGTACGGCGAGCCGGCATCCCGGTGGCGTTCAGCGCGGGGTTCAGCCCTCATCCGAAGATCTCCTACGCGGGTGCCGCCCCCACCGGGGTGGCGAGCGAGGCCGAGTATCTCGAGATCGGAGTGAGCCGGCCATGCGATCCCGACCGGATCCGGGCCGACCTCGATGTCTCGCTGCCGCCGGGACTGGACGTGCTCGAGGTGATCGAGGCGCGTGCCGGGAGCCTGGCCGACAGGCTGGAGGCTTCGGTGTGGCAACTGCGGCTGCCGGGGGCCGATGTGGCCGCGGCGGAGCAGGCGGTGAAGGAGTTCGAGACGGCCGACCGCGTTGAGGTCGAACGCCTGACGAAGAAGGGAATGCGGCGATTCGACGCCCGCCAGGCGGTGCGGTCGATGGCCGTGGTGGACGACAGGGAGAGAACGGCAGGTCAGGAGCCGGGCCCGCCGTGTGTCATACTTCGTATGGTTGTTCGGCATGAAACACCTGCCGTTCGACCCGATGACGTACTCATGGGTCTGCGTCTCGTGGCAGGCTTCGCGCCGCCGTCACCTCCCGAGGTGACCAGGCTGGCGCAGGGGCCGCTCGACGCAACGACCGGTGAGCCCGCCGATCCGTTCGATGTCGAACGGGCAGACGGGGACCTATAAGACTTGCCGCCGCGGCCCCAAACAGGAGGCAGCGGCGGACGTGAGGACAAAGAGCCTCCGCGCGGCGCGGAAACGTGCCCGGAGGCCGACGGGAGAGCGCCCGCATGCTCGAGAACGACCCTGCCGACGGGGCTGTGCGCCTCGACGGTGAAACGACCAACGAAGGCCGGGAGCAGGACTCCGGGACCGGAACGACGCAGGTGACCAGCGGTGTCGTGGTGACCTCACCACGCCGTCGTGCGGCCAGCCGACCGGCCGGGCCGCCACCTGAGCCCGACGAGACCGAGGCCAGGCCGACGATCACCACGACGACCGCCGCAGCCTCGGCGGCCCAGCCGCCTGCGGACACACCCGTGGAGCAGGCCCCTGCCGAGGTGGCGGAAAAGCCCAAGCGGGCCACCCGCCGCCGTGCCTCGGCCAAGGCCGCTCCGGTGGAATCCGACGAGCCCGCCACGACCGGCGTGGCAGCCGATGTCGCCGCGCCCGCGGCCGGTGACGTGGTGGCCGAGGCCAAGCCGGCACGCCGGACCCGCACCAGGAAGGCGGCCGAGGAACCGGCCGCCGCGTCCGCTCCCGCCGCAGAGGAGGCGCCCCCGAGCAGGCGGCGCCGTACCCGCAAGAAGGACGAGAGCGTTCCCGAGCGGTCCAGCGCGATGAGCGCGGCCGAGGCCGAGGTGGCCGCCGCCCTCCGATTCGGCCGGACCGACGAGCGCCCGCAGGCCGATGACCTGCTCGACGTCGAGCCGCTCGACGACGAGCAGGCGCCCGCCGACGCGGACGTCGACCTCGCCGAGGACGCGGACGAGGACGCCCGCGAGACGATCCACGAGCCGGCCGCCCAGACCAGGGTCGTCGCCGACCCGTTCGGGACGTTCGAGCGCGAGTCCGCGCTGCCGTCGGTGACGTTCCAGCCTCCCGCGGCGATCTTCCAGCCGCTCTTCCAGGCCCCCGACCCGTTCGCGGCCGTGCCGGCCCGGCCCCAGCCCGCCGTACCGGCCGCGTGGCCGGAGGAGCAGGACGAGGCGGAGGAGACGGACGAGGCGCAGGACGTCGGCGACGACGAGGACGGCGCCGACGGTGACACCGACGGCGACGGCTCGACCCGCAGGCGCCGCCGCCGCCGCGGCGGCCGCGGCCGGGGAGCCCGGTCCAGGGACGCGGAGGAGGGCGAGGAGCCCGAGGCCGAAGAGGCGCAGGCCTCCGCCGCCGAAGAGGACGACGAGCAGTCCGCGGAGGACGCCGACGGCGACCAGGGCGGCTCGCGCCGCCGTCGCCGCCGTCGCCGCCGCGGGGGAGACGAGGCCGAGGCCACGGTCGACGATCCGCCGAACACGGTGGTCCGCATCCGTGCACCCCGCGCCACGCGGAGCACCTCGGTCGACGAGGTCCAGAGCGTGCGCGGGTCGACCAGGCTCGAGGCCAAGAAGCAGCGTCGCCGTGAAGGCCGTGAGCTGGGACGCCGACGCCCGCCGATCATCACCGAGTCGGAGTTCCTGGCCCGGCGCGAGTCGGTCGAGCGCGTCATGGTCGTCCGGCGCCGTCATGGCCGCACCCAGATCGCGGTGCTCGAGGACGGCGTGCTGGTCGAGCACTACGTCGACCGGGAGTCGAGCCAGTCGTACGTCGGGAACGTGTACCTGGGCAAGGTGCAGAACGTGCTGCCCTCGATGGAGGCGGCGTTCGTCGACATCGGCAAGGGCCGCAACGCCGTGCTGTACGCCGGTGAGGTCAACTTCGACACCGCCGGTCTCGAGGGGCAGCCCAAGCGGATCGAGGCGGCGCTGAAGTCCGGCCAGTCCGTGCTCGTCCAGGTCACCAAGGACCCGATGGGGCACAAGGGCGCGCGCCTGACCTCCCAGGTCAGCCTTCCGGGCCGCTACCTGGTCTACGTGCCCGACGGCTCGATGACCGGGATCTCCAGGAAGCTCCCCGACAAGGAGCGGACGAGGCTCAAGCAGATCCTCCGCAGGGTCATGCCCGAGAACGCGGGTGTGATCGTCCGCACCGCCGCCGAGGGCGCCTCCGAGGAGGAGCTCAGCCGCGACGTCGCGAGGCTCTCCGCGCAGTGGGAGAACATCCAGCGCAAGGCCAAGTCGGCCAGCCCGCCCGAGTTGCTCTCCGGTGAGCCGGACCTGACGGTCCGGGTCGTCCGCGACGTGTTCAACGAGGACTTCTCCTCGCTGGTCGTCGAGGGCGACGAGGTGTGGCAGACCGTGGACGAGTACGTCCGCTACGTCGCGCCCCATCTCGCCGAGAGGCTCACGAAGTGGGACGGCGACGGCGACGTCTTCGGTGCCTACCGGGTGGACGAGCAGATCGCCAAGGGCCTCGACCGCAAGGTGTGGCTGCCCTCGGGCGGCTCCCTGGTGATCGACAGGACCGAGGCGATGACCGTCGTCGACGTCAACACCGGGAAGTTCACCGGTCAGGGCGGCAACCTGGAGGAGACGGTCACCCGCAACAACCTGGAGGCGGCGGAGGAGATCGTCCGCCAGCTCCGGCTGCGGGACATCGGTGGCATCATCGTCATCGACTTCATCGACATGGTGCTGGAAGGCAACCGTGACCTGGTGCTCCGGCGGCTGCTGGAGTGCCTGGCCCGGGACCGGACCAAGCACCAGGTGGCGGAGGTCACCTCGCTGGGCCTGGTCCAGATGACCCGCAAGCGGGTCGGTCAGGGCCTGCTGGAGGCCTTCTCCACGCCCTGTGAGTGCTGCAACGGCCGAGGCCTGATCCTTTCCACCGATCCGGTGGAGGCCAAGCCGGAGCCGCGGGGCACCCAGGGCAAGATGGCCATCGAGAAGTCGGTGGCCGAAAAGCTCGGGGCGAGCGAGGGTGCGGTCGTCGCGGCGTCCGTCAACGGACGGGACGGCGTCACCGACGCCATGTCCGACGACGACGACACTCCACCCGCCCACTCGCGGGGACGTCGCCGTTCCCGCAGGAAGCAGGCCGAATAAGCCGCTTGACGGCAAGTTCGCCTCCCCGGTGTTCCGCCCGGTTCGACCTGGGTGCCGCTAATCCGGTACCCTGGTCATCCGGTGCGCCCGCTGGCGCGCCTGGCTCTGCGCGCCCGCCCGGATCGCCGGTCGTGTCATCGACAGCAGCTGGATGCGGGGCGCGCATCTACGCATTTAGCCAGAAGAAGGGTTCCGCGGTGTACGCGATCGTTCGTTGCGGCGGCAGGCAGCAGAAGGTCTCCGTCGGGGACGTCCTCGAGGTGGACAAGGTCACCGGCGAGGTGGGTTCCTCGGTGGCGCTGCCGGCGCTCCTCGTCGTCAACGACGGCGATGTCACCACCGACGCCGCCACGCTTGGCAAGTTCCAGGTGACCGCCGAGATTCTCGGTGAGACCAAGGGCCCCAAGATCCGCATTCTCAAGTACAAGAACAAGACCGGTTACAAGAAGCGCCAGGGTCACCGCCAGCGGTACACCCAGGTGAAGGTAACCGGCATCAACCCCGGGAAGTAGTGAATCATGGCACACAAGAAGGGCGCCTCGTCCACCCGGAACGGCCGTGACTCGAACGCTCAGCGGCTCGGCGTCAAGCGCTTCGGTGGCCAGCTCGTGAACGCAGGCGAGATCATTCTCCGTCAGCGTGGCACGCACTTCCACCCGGGTGACAACGTCGGCCGTGGTGGCGACGACACGCTGTTCGCGCTGGCCGCAGGCCACGTGCAGTTCGGCACCAAGCGCGGTCGTCGCGCAGTCAGCATCATCCCGATCGCGGAGTAGATCCGCCCGGGACAAACGTTGCAGATGAGGCGGACCGAGCACTCGGTCCGCCTCATCGTTTTTATAGGGGGAAGCGGCAGATGGCCGATTTCGTGGACTACGTCGTCCTGCATACCAAGGCGGGTGACGGCGGAAACGGCTGCGCCTCCGTCCATCGCGAGAAGTTCAAGCCGCTCGGCGGCCCGGACGGCGGAAACGGCGGCCGGGGCGGCGATGTGATCCTCGAGGTGGACGCGAACACCTCGACGCTGCTCGAGTACCACCACCGGCCCCACCGGCACGCGGGGAACGGCAAGCAGGGCATGGGCTCCAACCGTGACGGCGCCAACGGCGAGGACATCGTCCTCACGGTCCCCAACGGAACCGTGGTGAAGGACGCGCGGACGGGCGAGGTCCTGGTCGACCTCGTCGGCGCGGGCACCCGTTATGTCGCCGCTCAGGGCGGCTTCGGCGGCCTCGGCAACGCCGCACTGGCCAACGCCAAGCGCAAGGCCCCCGGGTTCGCGCTCCTCGGTGAGCCCGGCGACGAGGCCGAGATCGCACTGGAGCTGAAGACCATCGCCGACGTGGCCCTGGTCGGCTTCCCCAACGCCGGCAAGTCGTCGCTCGTCGCGGCGCTCTCGGCGGCCCGGCCGAAGATCGCGGACTATCCGTTCACCACGCTGATCCCCAACCTCGGCGTGGTCACGGCGGGGGAGACGGTTTTCACGGTCGCCGACGTGCCGGGACTCATCCCCGGCGCCTCCGAGGGCAAGGGGCTCGGGCACGAGTTCCTGCGCCACGTGGAGCGCTGCTCGACGATCGTGCACGTCCTCGACTGCGCCACGATCGAGCCCGGGCGTGACCCGCTGACCGACGTCGACGTGATCGAGGCGGAACTGGCCGCATACGGCGAACTGCAGGACCGCCCCCGGCTGGTCGTGCTGAACAAGGTCGACGTCCCCGACGGCCGGGATCTCGCGGACATCGTCCGGCCCCTTCTGGAGGAGCGGGGCCTGCGGGTCTTCGAGATCTCCGCCGCCACCCACGAGGGTCTCCGGCAGTTGACGTACGCCATGGGTGAGATGGTGGCCCAGGCGCGGGCGCAGGCCCCGGTCGAGGAGCCCACCCGACTGGTCATCCGGCCGAAGCAACTCGGCGAGACCGGGTTCGCCGTCCGGCGGGTCGACGAGAACACCTTCCAGGTGACCGGGGAGAAGCCGGAGCGCTGGATCCGCCAGACCGATTTCACCAACGACGAGGCCGTCGGCTACCTGGCCGACCGCCTGGAGCGTCTCGGTGTCGAGGAGGCGCTGATCAACGCGGGGGCCCAGGTGGGCGCGGAGGTCGTGATCGGCCCGATGCAGGGCGGCTACCTCTTCGACTGGCAGCCTTCCGAGGGCACCAGGACCCGCGTGGGCGGGCCCCGGGGCACCGACAACAGACTGGTGTAGGTCCAACGGGCAGGGGAGCGGCGTGGCAGGCAGGGAGCGGATCCGGGAGGCTTCGCGGCTGGTCGTCAAGGTGGGCTCGTCTTCCCTGACGACCCCGCAGGGCATGATCGACGTGGACCGCGTCGACGCGCTCGTCGACGTGCTCGGTGCGCGGAGGCAGGCCGGCACGCAACTCGTGCTGGTCTCCTCCGGGGCCATCGCCGCCGGCCTCGGACCGCTCGGCCTCCGGGCCCGGCCCAAGGACCTCGCCACCCAGCAGGCCGCGGCCTCGGTGGGGCAGGGCGTGCTGATCGCCCGCTACACCTCCTCCTTCGCCCGGTACGGCCTGCGCGTCGGGCAGGTGCTGCTGACCGCCGACGACATGATGCGGCGGTCGCACCACCGCAACGCCCAGCGGACGCTGACGAGGCTCCTGGAGCTCGGCATCGTCCCGGTGGTCAACGAGAACGACACCGTGGCCACCGACGAGATCCGCTTCGGCGACAACGACCGGCTCGCCGCCCTGGTGACCCATCTCATCCACGCGGACGCGATGGTGCTGCTCTCGGACGTGGACGCCCTCTACGACGGCGACCCGCGCCGGGAGGGCGCCACGCGGATCGCCGACGTCCGCGGGCCCGAAGACCTCGAAGGCGTCGAGCTCGGCACGTCGGGCCGGGTCGGGACCGGCGGCATGATCACGAAGGTGCAGGCCGCCAAGATCGCCACGGGTGCGGGAGTGCCCGTGGTGCTCACCGCGGCGGCCCACGCGGCGCAAGCCCTGACCGGGGCCGACGTCGGCACCTACTTCCACCCGGGGGGCCGCCATCCGGGCACCCGCCTGCTGTGGCTGGCCCATGCCGCCACAGGCCGGGGACGGCTGCACCTGGACGCCGGAGCGGTCGACGCCGTGGTGGGCCGGCGCATGTCGCTGCTCCCCGCCGGTGTGATCAAGGTCGAGGGCGACTTCGCCGCAGGCGACCCCGTCGACCTGTACGGCCCGCTGGGCAGCCCGGTGGCCCGCGGCCTGGTCAACTACGACGCCTCCGAGATCCCCGAACTGCTGGGCCGCTCCACGCGCGAGTTGGCGAGCGCACTCGGGCCGGAGTACGAGCGAGAGCTGATCCATCGGGACGACATCGTCATATTGGAGCCGGAGGGGTAATGGAGCGCGAGGCCATGGCTGAGGCAGAGGAGTTCCTGGCGGTCGCCCAGGCGGCCAAGGACGCCACGACGGTGCTCGCGCCGCTGCCGCGAGCCCCCAAGGACGCGGCGCTGCGGGCGATCGCCGACGCGCTGGTCGCGGCGACGGACGAGATCGTCACGGCCAACGCCGCCGACGTCGAGCAGGCCCGGCGGAACGGCACGTCCGAGGCGATGATCGACCGGCTCAGGCTCGACGCGGGGCGGGTGGAGAAGATCGCGGCAGCCGTACGGCAGGTGGCCGACCTGCCGGACCCGATCGGCGAGGTCGTGCGGGGGAGCACGCTCCCGAACGGCCTCGAACTGCGCCAGGTCCGGGTTCCGCTGGGCGTCATCGGGATCATCTACGAGGGCCGGCCGAACGTGACCGTCGACGCGGCCGTGTTGTGCCTGAAGAGCGGCAACGCCGTTCTGCTCCGGGGCTCCTCGAGCGCCCACTCCTCCAACCGCGTCCTCGTGCGGATCATGCAGGAGGCGCTGGACCGGACAGAGGTGCCGGCGGGAGCCGTGCAGCTCGTGCCTGGCGTGACCCGCGAGTCGGTCAAGCACCTGCTGCGGGCCCGCGGGCTGGTCGACGTGCTGATTCCGCGCGGCGGCGCGTCGCTGATCAAGAGCGTCGTGGAGGAGTCGTCCGTTCCGGTGATCGAGACCGGCGTCGGCAACTGTCACGTCTACGTGGACGCCGACGCCGACGTCGAGATGGCTCTCAAGATCCTCATCAACGCCAAGGCGCAGCGTCCGTCGGTGTGCAACGCGGCCGAGACGTTCCTGGTGCACGCCGACATCGCTCCGGAGTTCGTCCCGAGGGCGCTCGCGGCGCTCAAGGACGTGGGCGTGACCGTCCACGGAGACGAGCGCATCCGTTCCTTCAGCGCCGACGTCGAGCCCGCCACCGAGGACGACTTCACCGTGGAGTACGTCTCGCTGGACATCGCGGCGGCGGTCGTCGACTCGCTGGACGAGGCGGTGGCGCACATCAGGCGGTACGGCTCCGCGCACACCGACGCCATCGTCACGCGCTCCCAGGCGGCCGCGCGGCGGTTCGTGGCCACCGTGGACTCGGCGGCCGTGGCGGTGAACGCCTCGACGCGGTTCACCGACGGCGGCGAGTTCGGGTTCGGCGCGGAGATCGGGATCTCCACCCAGAAGCTCCATGCGCGGGGTCCGATGGGCCTGCCCGAGCTCACGTCCACCAAGTGGATCTACATCGGCGACGGGCACGTGCGCCTGTAGCGCCGGCGGGGAAGAGGCCCGCCTCCGGGGCCGGGAAGCGGCGCGCCTCCCAGGAAATGTCGGAGGCGCCCGCTATGGTAAGCGCTCCTATGTCTGGACGTCTCGGGCGGGTCGGCCCGTACACGCTCCTGGAGCGCTTGGGTCGAGGCGGAATGGGCGAGGTCTACCTCGCCGCCAACCGCCGGGGCGAGCATGTCGCGGTCAAGATGCTCCGCGAGCCGATCGAGGCCGACTCCGACGCGCGGTTACGGCTCGACCGGGAGATCCGGGCGTTGCGGAGGGTCGAAAGCCCCTACGTCGCCGAGGTGATCGACGCCGATCTCTCCGGTGACCGGCCCTACCTCGTGATGGAGTACATCGAGGGCGAGACCCTGCTCGAAGCCGTCCAGCGGGGCGGCGCCATGGGGGAATCCGACCTGATCCCCCTGGCCCAGGGGCTGGCCACCGCTCTGGCGATCATCCATGCCGGAGGTGTGGTGCATCGCGATGTGAAGCCCGCCAACGTGCTGGTGCGCGAGGACGAGCCGATCCTGATCGACTTCGGGATCGCCCAGATGCTCGACGCCACCCGGCTGACCCTGACGGGCACCTTCCTCGGCACCCCCGGATACGCCGCGCCGGAGTTGTTCGCCGACGAGGCGGTGGGCGAACCCGCAGACGTGCACGCCTGGGCCGCCACTGTGGCGTTCGCGGCCACCGGCCGCCACACGTTCGGGCGGGGGACCGTGCAGTCCCAGATGTACGCCGTTCTCAACGGCAAGGCCGACCTCGCCGGCGTTCCCGCCTCCCTGCTGCCGCTCGTCCGGGCGGCCCTCCATCGCGACCCGGCCAAGCGGCCCACCGCGGCCCTGCTGTCCGACCGGCTGGCCCGGCTCGCCCGCGTGTCCGGCGACACCGCCCGTGGTACGGCGACGCAGCGCCGTACGGGGCCGGACAAGGCCGGAACTGACGCTGACGTTCCGGAGGGGGAGGACCAGGAGGCGGAGGACGGCACGGGGGGAGGCCGGCGGGGTCGCGCGAAGAACGGCGGCACCACGAAGGCCAAGGCGGCGAAGACCAGGGGGGCGAACGGCGGCTCCCCGGGTGGCTCGGCGGGCGGCTCCCCGAGTGGCTCCGCCGGCGGCTCGCCGGGCGCGGGTTCGGCGAATGGAGGTTCGGGGAGCGGCGGTTCCAAGAACGGCAGGCGGGCCGGCGCGGGAAGCGGCGCCGCGGCGGCCCGGCGGCCGAGGGCGGGCGGCAGGGCCGAATCGGCTCTGGCGGTCGAGGCGCCCGCCGCCGGAACCGGTTCAGGCATCCCCACGGGCGGCACGGTCCTGCTCGCGCTGGGGCTGCTCGGTGTGCCGTGCGTGGTGGTGTCGGTGGTCGAACCTCTGGCCACGTTCGCGATCAGCGGAGCCTTCGTGGTCGTGACCAGAGCGGCCTGGGTGACTCACTGGATCGTGCGGAACCGCAGGTCACACCGCACGCGGGGGCTCCTGGGGGTCCTCAGCTATCCGGTGACGCTGGTGGGCTCGCTGGTGTCCGGAGTCGTGTGGCCGGGGGCGCCCGCGGCCGCGGCGGCCTTCCTCGCGCTCTGGCTGACCGCCGGAACCCATCTGGAGGTCCAGTGGTGGACCCAGGTGGCTCCCGTCACCGTCGCCGGCGTCGTCTTCGGCGTCGTCGTCGGCGGGATCATCGGCCGGGAGATCGAGCAGATGGGCACGAGGATGCCCGAGCTCAAGAGGGAGCCGCTGCGGGCGCTGGCCGTGTTCGGCGGGTTCGTCGCGCTGTGTGCGGGAGCCGTACAGGCGGTGTCCCTGTTCTTCTAGGGGCGCCTGCGCCGATCCGCGGCACCCCCTGTCAGTTCTCCCTGCGCGCGAACCTGTTGAAGATGCGCTCGCCCGCGTGGACCGCACCTTCGGCCACGTCGCGGAGGACGCCGATGAAGGGGTCCTGCGACTGCGCCCAGGACTCGCGGTAGGAGTTGGCCGCGGCCTTGATCTCCTCAGTGATCTTCGTGTTCGCGTCGTCTTCCCGATGGGGGTAGGTGCCGCCGAGGATGGCGTCGTAGCTGCCCGAACGCCGCCAGCGGTCCAGCTCCGCGACCCGGGTGACCGCGAACGGGTGCGTGGTGCCGAGGAGGTTGAGGACCTTGAGCAGGCCGTCCCGGACGTCGCCGGCGGTGTCGTACTCCCTGGCCTGGTCGAGGAAGGCCTCGATGTTCATCTCGTGCAGGCGCGATCCGCCGGCCAGCTTCATGAGGGCCCGCAGCGCCGCCTCGGGGTCCTGCCCGGCGAGCAGTCCGCCGCGGTCTGCCGACATCTCGGCCTTGCGCTGCCACTCCTCGAGGGCCGCCACGATCACACGCAGGCCGATGTAGCCGAGCGGGATCCAGGCCACCCGGGTGGCGAGGCGGGTGAGGACGGCGAGCATCGTGCCGTAGACGGCGTGCCCGGAAAGGATGTGCGAGGTCTCATGGCCGATGACGAACCGCAACTCCTCCTCGTCCATGAGATCGAGCAGGCCGGTGGACACGATGATGAACGGCTCGTCGAAGCCGACCGCCATGGCATACGCCTTCGGGTCCTGCTGCACGTAGATCTCCGGGATCCGGTGCAGATCAAGGATGTAGGCGCTGTCGCGGCCCATGTCGTAGAGCGCGCGGAACTGGGTCTCGTCCGTGCGAACCGCGGACGCCAGGAACATCAGTCGCAGGCGGCGCTCGCTGAACAGCCCCGACATGCGCTTCAGCACCGAGTCGAACCCGCTGAGCGAACGCATCGCCACCAACGCTGAGCGGTCGGCGGGGTGTTCGTATGCTCGGGAGCTGATGCCGGGCAGCTGCACGCGATTGCGATCCGGAGTGGTCATGTCCGCATGCTATGCCTCGTCGGCTGGGCGCGCGCGGGGCGGCGGATCCCCGGGCGGTGGCGCTGAGAGAGGGGTGGTGTCCGATTACTCCCGGTATGCAGGTTAGGGTCCGTCCCATGAGAAATGGGGCTCCGACGCGGCGTCTCGGCATCATGGGCGGCACCTTCGACCCGATCCACCACGGGCACCTGGTGGCCGCCAGCGAGGTCGCCCACCACTTCGATCTGGACGAGGTGGTGTTCGTCCCGACCGGACAGCCGTGGCAGAAGGCCGAGAAGACGGTGTCCGCGCCTGAGGACCGCTATCTGATGACGGTGATAGCGACGGCCTCCAACCCGCGTTTTTCGGTCAGCAGAGTCGACATCGACCGCCCCGGCCCCACCTACACCATCGACACGCTGCGTGACGTCGGGGCGGCGTACGGGCCGGACGTGGAGCTGTACTTCATCACGGGAGCCGACGCTCTCGCCCAGATTTTGAGCTGGCGGGACGTCGAGGAGCTGTTCACGATCGCCCACTTCGTCGGCTGCACCAGGCCCGGCCACACCCTCCAGGACCCCGGCCTGCCCGACGGCAAGGTCAGCCTGATCGAGATCCCCGCCCTGTCGATCAGCTCCTCGGAGTGCCGTGAGCGCGTGGCGGACGGCCAGCCGATCTGGTATCTCGTCCCCGACGGCATCGTGCAGTACATCAACAAGCGCGGCCTCTACCAGGACGGCAACCACTGACCAGCGCAGGTGTGCGTCCGCTGGTAACGCTCCAGCACTCCGGTCCCTCCACCCCGCATGATGGACTCGGTGGTGTCCTCAGGGAGCGTCGACATGTGGCTTGATCCGGACGGATGATCAATAGGCGCCCGCAGGGTCGATCAGAAGTCGAACTGCTCCAAATGAATGCGGCGATCAGGCACACCGGCGCGACGTAGGGCCTGCCGGGCCGCGGTCGTCATCCCGGCGGGACCGCACAGGTACACGTCGTGCATGGCCAGGCTGGGAATGAGGGCCCTCAGTGACCGTCCGGTCAGCGGTACGGCACGGCCGCGCCGTGATCCGGGTGTCTCGTCGACGGTGTAAAGGACCTTGGCGCCCCGCGCTGCCGCGATGGCGTCCAGCTCGTTGCGCAGGATCAGGTCCTCGTCCCGGCGAGCCAGGTAGACCAGCGTCACCTGGCCCGGCAAGGTCTCGAAAAGCGCGCGCAGCGGGCTGATGCCCACGCCACCGCCCACCAGCAGCACCTGGGGACGCCGTCGGCGAGCCGCGGTCAGCGCGCCGTACGGACCCTCGGCCCACACCCGGACACCAGGCCGCAGACCGGCGAGCGCGCGGCTGTGGTGACCGACCGCCTTTACGGTGATCCGCAGGAAGCGGGGGTTGGGCGGAGCGGATAACGAGTAGGGATTGGCGGTCCACCACAAGCCCCGAGTCAGGAATCGCCAGCGGAAGAACTGCCCGGGCTCGGCGCCCAGCTCGCGGAGGTGCTCGCCGATCAGATAGACCGACACCACGCCGGGCGACTCCCTGCGGATCTCGGCCACCGTGAGACGGTGACGCAGACCCCGGCGCACGGGCGTGAGGAAGCGATACCAGATCAGCAGGATGGTGGCAGACGCGTAAAGAGCCAGCCACAGGGCTGTGGCCAGTGGGTCGCCGAGGAAGTCCGGCCCGAGCAACTGGTGCCCGTACGCCAGAAAGATTCCGGCGTAGGTGACGAAATGCAGGTAATGCCAGAGCTCGTAGGGCAGCCGGCGCCGCACCTTCCGGACCGAGACGATCCCGACGCCGACGAGGAGCGCCAGACCGACCGTCGCCTCCGGCAACTCGGGCCCGTCCACGATCAGTCCCACGGAGCCGCCCAGCAGGCCCGCTCCGGAGCCGGCGACGCGGGCAGCGGTCGCGAAAACCATGTGCGCGAGCGAGAGCACGATCGTGTGCCGGGCGATCACCGCGTGCCAGCGGGCCAGGCGGTCAGAGCCGATCCCCCGGTCCAGCAGCGGCGTCCGCGACACCAGCGTCACGAGAATCGCGCAGGCATATCCGGCGAGCAGGCCAGTGAGCCGGCCTGCCCAGGCGAGCCAGCCGTCCAGCCCGTTCACCGAGCCCATCCCCGACCAGCATCCGGAGGTCGCGGCGACGGCGCCCCCGGCGATCAGGATGAGCACGACCAGCGGATGCACGTGCGGCACCGCTGCCCGTTCAGGCATCCTGCGCCGCCTGGGCGCGGTGGGAACGGCTTCGCCGTCGTGAACGGGTCGCACGGCCGCGGCGTTCCTCACTGCCCGACGCCTTCAAGCCCGGTGAGCTCACCCGCGTGAGCCTCGGCCATCGTCGCGGCGAACGCCTTGGTGTCCGCGTCGGCCCCCTGGTCCTGCTCTCCCTGCGCCACCAGCACGGACTGCCTGAGGAAGTCGCGCACGTGCTGGGCGAAGAGCCGGTCGAACGCCGCGCCGTCGGCCGCGTTGATCGCTTCGAGATCGGCCGCCGTCACCATGCCCGGCATGTTGTGTCCCTCGTGCACGTTCACGTACGGCATGCCTGACCGGTCGAGCAGGCTGTGCAGGCGCCCCAGCTCGGCGCGATGCGCGGCGCCGAGGGTCTTGGACAACGACACGATCTCCGGGTTGGAGGTCTTGTCCAGGGTCAGATCGAAGAGCCGCACGGCCTGCTCGGTCATCGGGATCATCAGTTGCAACCACGCGACGTCGGTCGCGTTGAAGGAGTCCGAGGAGGTGACCGCTGGTGCCGGCGCGCCGCCCGGAATCGGCTGCACGGCCTGCCCCTGCGCTGCCAGATGGCTCGAATGGGCGGCCGGCCCGGCGGCGACGCACCGCGTGACGAGCAACACCGTGACCGCTGCGAGGATCGGCGCACCGATCGTGCCCGCTCGCATGTCAGCTCCTCTCGCCAGGGCCGCTCGGATCTCGGAAGAAGCGAGGCCCAGATGCGGTGGCCGAGCCGGTCACGGACACCAGGCCGGTGCCCAGCAATGCGGCGAGCGCGCCGACGGCCATGACACGGCCGGCTCGACGTGCTTTGCCACCGGATGCGACGGCGCGCGGGACAGTCTCACTCATGAGGGATGAGGTCCTTGGTGGGAGAGGGGGGCGGCCGGCCCGGTACCCGTGCACGGGCGGAGTGAGGCATGGTCAGCGCGCCCGTCCCATCGGTGGCGGGATCGATCGACGACGGGCGGGTACGGCGAGCGAACGCATGAGATCTCCTCACAGGCAGGCGACACCGGATCTGCTCGGTCTCAGACCGTGAGGCCATGACGAGAACGCTCTCCGTACAGAGAGTCCTTTCTCTATGGAGACGCTGTGGAGACTCGCCGAATCACAGAAAAATCGAGCCGAATGCGATTGGAAACGACGGCGCATGCCGTTAATGAACATGGTTACGTCCACTGTGCCGGTGGCCCCGAGAAACGCGGGACCACCGGCACGGTTGTGCGAAGTGGGGATCGGTCAGCTGTTCCAGCCGGGGGTGATGCCGCACTTGGCGTCCGCGTTGATGCAGATCTTCACCAGCGCGCCGAGCTTCTCCGGCTTCCATGCGTTCATGAAGTCCCCGTGCATCGAGGACGCCATGCCCGACGACAGCTTCAGGCCGTTACCGCCGAGGGAGTTGTAGCCGACCATGAGCGAGATGTTGGGGACCGCTACCGGATACTTGCCGGAGCACTTGCCGTTGGTGGCCGGCCCCATGTGCGACTTGTGGTCGGGCGAGTCGATGTGCTTGCCGTCCCAGCAGTCCTCGAACGTCACCTGACGAATCAGATTGCCGCCCTTCGCGCAGACCGGCCAGTTGCCGTCGGCGCTGCGTCCGATCTCCGCGCTGCCGGCGCACCAGAACTGGCCGGAGGCGCCCTTCGGCGTCGCCACCTGTCGCTTGGCGTCGCCGTACACCATGACCAGACCCGGGGGGAACGGCACGACCTTCGACGGGTCCTTGAGCCGGGAGCCGTAGTACACGCGGAAGTTCTTCATTGGGACCGTCTTGCCGTCACGCAGCAGTTGCGGAACCCAGTAGGCGCTGTGGTCCCCGGGCGCGTTGCAGGTCGTGGAGCTCGCGAGCAGCTTGGCCGGCGTGGTGGTGGCATTCACTTTCGGACCGAAGAAAGTGTGCATGTGGGAGGCGCCAGGCAGACCGGGCAGCACGATCGGGTCGTCCGCCGCGCGGCCGGACACCGAGCAGTCGGTGTGGAACTCGGGGACTCGCACGATTCCCGCGGGGACCTTCTTGGGTGCGACCTTGTGGTAGACGTCCAGGGCCTGCTTCCATGCGGCCTGGTTCACCGGCACCCAGCCGCCGCGAACGGCGCTGGCCGCCGCGCTGCGCGACGGTGTCGGCGAGGACGGTGCCGACGGCTTGGGCGGCTTGGCCGACGTTGACGGCTTGGCCGACGTGGACGGCTTGGCCGGCGTGGACGGCGTGGACATTGCGGCCACCGCGGCCGAGACCGGATCCGTCTCGGTTGCTGACTCGAGACCGGTGGACTGGGACGAACCGGAGGCGCCGGAGGGCGCCGCCTGGCTGTTGCAACCGGTGGTCAGGGCCACGGAGAGCAGCAGGACGGCAGCCACAGGTGGAAGTTTACTTACGCTGTTTTGCCAATTCATCGAGGGGCGCACCTTTCTCTCGGGGAGGAACAATACAGCCCTGTGACCCTCTCTTTGGAAGGGAATGGTTAGGTCTACTTCGACCCACCCGCATTGCGTCCGACCTGCCGCGTCAGTCCGATGTACTTTTCCTTAAATTCTCAAAAAACTGTTATCCGTCGATGATCCAGAGCGTCTGCACGATTGTCGGTTCCTTTGACTCGCAGGACAGTCCAACGTACGCATTGGACGGGCGCACCTTTTCGTTCGAGCGCGTGCTGGCCGCGCCCGGGACGTCGTCTGGCGGCATTGGGTCGACTCGGACCTGCCGGCGTCCTGGTGGCCCGTCGCCGATGACGGTCACCGACTGCGCTCTCGAGCCGCAGGCGGGCGGGCGCGGTTCTCGAGCTCCTCGACGAGCACCGATTCGACAACGGCGTCGTACACCTCCGCTACCGCATCCCAACATGACCGCGCCCCAGACCCCTTTCTCAGAAGTGCCGGTGGATGACGGTTCGGGCGGGGTGTTGGCCGTAGACCTACCTTGCGCCTACAGATCCGCCGGCGAAGGGATGGCCACCAGATCCAGGGCGATCTCGGTGAGTGCCTGACTGGAGAGATGCCGAATGTCAGCCCATCCGGGATCGACGGTGAGCCCCTCCGGGGTCCACCTGTCAGCGTTGGCCTGACCGCTCAGCTCCAACAAGCGATCGTCGATGCGCTGCAACAGGTCGTGCAGCACCGGGGACAAAAGTCCCGGCGATCGCTCGTCGACCTCCAACGGCACCCACCTGTTCGCCCAGTCGAAGTCGAGCGCCAATTCGTCCACGCCCCACCGGTGCGGGTCAGCCCACGCGACCTGTTCGTCGGCGGAGGTGGCCGGCATCACCAGCGTCTCCGCGAGTCGCAACACCGAGGTCGGCACGTCAGGCATAGCGTCCAGAGCCTCCCGCTGAAGGTCAGACCTCATCGCGCCGGGCCTCGCGCCGCAAGCTTGGCGAGCTTCCTTGGTGTCCAGGAGGGTCAAGCCGTGGATGGCCCGGTCGCACATGACCGTCGAAAACCGCGGAGAGCAGCGAAAGACGCTGAAAGTCGAAACCGCGGCCTGACCAGCATCGTTCCGTATCGGTCCTGGTCACGTTGCCAGTGTTCGCGCTACATCAACAAGCGTGGTCTCTACCAGGACGGCAACCACTGACCAGCGCGGTGCTGTGGATGAATTGAAGATCGGACGCAATGTTCGAGGAACACCTCGACGATGTTCACCGGCGCGCGGCAGGATCGAGGGATGACGCACTTTCTCATCTCCTTCCCCAGCGCCGCCATGGTGATCGCGGACGAGGATTTTCCTGACGTGGTACGCGACTCCCACGCGGTCATCCAGGAGGCTAAGGATGCCGGCGTGTACGTCTTCGGCGGCGGGATAGACGAAGACGTCGCCCCCGTCCTCGTGGCCGGTGACGGCACGGTGACGGACGGCACCTATCCGCAGACCACGCAGTTGAACGGCGGGTACACCATCCTGGACCTGCCCTCCCGCGAGGCGGCGCTGGAGTGGGCGAAGAAGATCGCGGCCTCCTGCCGTTGCTCGCAGGAGGTCCGGGCGTTCCAGTACGACCCGCTCACCTGACGGCGTACGGCCACCCCCGCGCCGTCCGCATGCCCCGCCTTCTCACACGCGGGCGGTGCGGGGCGTGGTCAGTCGGCGTCGATGCGGTCGGGGAGGTCCTTCAGGGCGTCGCGTGACAGCCCCCGGATTAACGGGAGTTCCTCCCTCGTTAAAGCACCCTCACGGCGAGTTTTCGAAACGCGCTCTCCTGAGACAAGGCCTGCTGCCAGTTCCTGCGATATTTTCGTGGAATTCCGTGCAAACCATTTCTTGTGTCGTGCAAGACTATCGTGGCTCTAGTTGCAAAAGTTCGCCTTTCGGTTGGAGCCGATAGAGGCAAATCAAATGAATGACATGCCCGTCTGGATTCCCCCTCACGAGAGGCAGTATCCGTTCGTACCGGTACGCCACTACCCCCAAGACGGAGTCAACTCCATGGCCCTGTCGTCGATCATCTTGGCGTTATCCGGGCTCCTCGCTACGGGGCTGGCCAGTCTTCCTGCAATTGTGTGCGGGCACATTGCACGCCGCAAGATCAAGAAAACAGGGGAGCGCGGCTCTGGGTTGGCGATGGCAGGGCTGATCGTCGGATATCTCGGACTCATGGGGTGGGCGCTGTTCTTGGCAACGTTCTCCCTGCTCATGTACAACATGTGAGCCTGAAAGCGATCGAGGGCCGCGACCATCCGCTGCTCACGACAGTGACCGGCCAGACCCGTTCTGTCTTGTGTCTGGTCCCCACGAGATGCGGCCCGCCCGCCGGCGGGATGCGACTCTTCGGCCGACCCCGCCGGCCTTGGATGAGCCGACCGCGGGTGAGAGAGCAGAGTGCGGGATCTGTGGACCGCGGTCGCCACATCATCATTGTTTTTGCGCCGGCCGGTGATATCCCTGCGCTCCGCGACATCTATCAGGTGGATGCCCAAATCACATTGGAACGCTGAAGAGAGGACGGAGTGTGCGTGATGAGGCCGGCTTCACCAGCATGTTCCAAAAGCACTACGAGTCGGTTCTGCGGTACGCGTGGCGCCGAGTCGGTCCTGCGGATGCCGCGGACGTAGCCGCTGAGACGTTCAAGGTCGCATGGGAGAAGTACGACAGGGTCCCACAGGACCAGCCGCTGCCCTGGCTGTATACGACCGCCAGGAATCTCACGTTGAACTTGATCAGACGAGATAACCGGCGAGACGCGCTCGCGGATCTACTGGTCGAGGACTTGACGCGCCATGGCACCGAAGAAGACCACGCTGCCACCATCGCCGCTCGTCAAGCTGCATTCGCCGCGCTGAGCACCTTGAGTGACGGCGACCGGGAATTGATTCTGCTGATGTCCTGGGAAGGGCTCGACCTCCGTCAGGCCGCCGAGGTCGTGGGCTGTTCCAGGTCGACGGCCGCGATGCGCTTGCACCGCATACGCGGACGACTCCGGCACCTGCTTGGGGAGGAGTCGCAGCCCATCACCGACCGGCAGCCGTCCTTCGGGAGGAGCGTCATATGACCAACGATCTCAAGCAGCTCACGAGCTTGCTCCAGGCACACGATCCAGCCAGTCATGTATGCGCGGACCCGATAGCGCTGTCCGCCACCCTGGACGACATCATCGGCAACCCCACTCGGACCCCTCAGACGGCCAAGCGGCACTGGTCCCGGAGGCAGTTGCTCACCCTCATTCCCGTCACCGCCGTATTGGCAGGGGCGGCGGTCGTGCTGCCGATCGTCATGCGGCCCAGTGACGTCGGCCCGATCACGCTCGGACCGGCCAAAGCATTGGCTTTCGCCAAGAACGGCGACTACATCGACATCCGGATCGCGGACCCTGACGCCGACCCCCGGCGCTACCGCGAGGATTTCGCTTCGCACGGCCTGAACGTCGACCTACAGATGGAGCCCTCATCGCCAAGCCTCGTCGGCACGATGATCTCCATATCCTCTCCCGGAAAGGAAACCAACTACCGCACCGATGGATTCGAGATAAAGGATGAGCACGGCAGCGAATGGGTCAAAAGGATCGAGGGGACCGACTGCGGCAACATGTGGTGCATGGCCGGAGTGAGCATTCCCGTCAACCTGCGCAGCCCTGTCGAGATCATCTTCGGTCGAGCAGCCCGCCCCGGCGAACGGTACGAAATCGCGGGCGATCCGACCGCTCACGGCGAGATTCTGGAGGGAGTGGATCTAGAGAATCAGACGGTTGCCGAGGTCAAGCGCATACTGCAGCAGCGGAACGGCACAATTGAGTCGTACCTGGAGGCTCCTCCGGAGCCCTTCCCTTCGGCCGGCTGGGATTACACCGAGCATGTTCTCCAACCGATAAGCGTCCTCGACTCCTGGTACGTGCACGAGGCGTTCGGCGGCCACAACAAGAAATCGGTAAGACTCGTCGTCGCATCCTGGCCACGCTGAGCGCTCACTGTCCATCTCCCACAGGCATTCTCCGGGCGGTCGGCAGTTGAACCGGATCCCCAGACGGATGGACGATCACGGGGGGAAAGGTGGTAGTCATCTGGTTCAGCCTCAACTCGCCTTACGCGAACCCGGGGCTGGGAAGGCCGAACTGGCGGCAAAATTCCTCGTGCAGTCCCAGCAGTTCCCACATGGGGACGGGCCGCTTGTGGGTGGCGGCGACATCTGCCTGAGCCTCGGCCGACCAAAGGGGTGGCATCACGGAGATTCCCTGATCAGCACGGAGTGCATTCGCATCCTCCTGCCAGCCGGACCAGCGCAGACTCTCGTAGAACTTCTCCAGTCCGCCAGACAGCAGCCATGAGAGCCAATCTCCGTGCCCGATCTCCATGCCTTCCCACTGCATGGAGTCGGGAGCGAAGTAGATCATTTGTCCGGGCTCCCCTGGCTGAGGTCCCGTCGGTGCGGGGACACCTTTGATCGCGAACGCTCCACCCAGGACGTCATAGGCCACGATCAACGCCGAAGGTGCCCACGTGGGGTCGACGACAGAGGGAAACTTGTTCGCATCCGCAAGGCTCGGCATGCCGTCGACGCCGGAGGAGCCGCCCAAGACGCGGACCCAGCCGTGATCAATCAGCATGCCGCCGGAGTGCAGCGCCATGGCGCCCAGGAATGATCGCGTGGTCACCTGCAACTGGTGGAGGGTCGCACGGCCCCGTTCCTCAACGGCGGGCAGCATCCGCGTCACGACGACACTTCGCGAGACCTCGGCCAAGATCAAGGGCCACGCCGAGTCGTCCGTATTGATCAGTTCATCCACATCTCGCACCGGGACATGGTGGCATGGGAGGCCTGGCCTGGGGCCATTGGCTCGCGGCGGCGTGGTGGCGGCCGAGGTTAGATCAAAAAGGTGGCTCTTCACTGATCTAGCACGGCCGTGCAGGCAGGCAACCAGCGTGCGTGGAAGGTCACCGGGAACAGGGAGCACGTGAGGCCAGGTCTGCCCCTTAGTTGCCGGCTCGCCGTCCCCTCGGATGGGTCGAGAGCAGACGAGATCAGGACAGAGGGGAACGCGCAGTGGATGTCAGAATCGGCGGCATGACGCTGTGTGATTACTTCTCCGCCGTCGACGACCAGGCTGCTGTCGCCGTGGTCCAGACGCCCGGAGGGCCGGGCCAGGCCGCGTTCGACGTGGTCTTCCTCAAGAACATCGACCCGGTCGTCGCCATGGCCCAACTCGAAGCGATCATGACGGGTTGCAGCTATGAGGAGGCCGGCCAACGCCCGCGGTCCGGGCAGCTGCTGTCCTCGCCCGAGGATGGCCCGCCTTTCGTGGTCAGCCTGTCGGACACCTTGATCGATGCCCTTGTCGCGGCGACGCAAGACGACCTTGCGCGTGTTGCCGAGCTGTGGTCCATGACCGAGGAACTGCAACAGTCCCAGGTCTACGCAGAGACGGCGGCTGGTGTCCTGGAAGAACTGGTCGGTCTGGCCCGGCGTGCTCGGGCATCTCACCTGCGCTTGTATTGCTGGTGGTCGCTGTGAATCAGTGATGCCCGGCGCCGCTGTCCTTGCTCAGCCGTTGGCGTCGTCGGCCGGTTCGGGGCCACGGCTCCTCCAGTCCTTCCGAAGGACGAGGACCAGATTCGCGAATGTCTTCACCAGCCCCAGGCCGCCGAGGACCACCGCGATGGTGAATGCGTACGACCACGGCAGGCCTGCGAAGTCGGGGCTGAACATCACGACAGCGGCCAGCCATCCGAGCCCGACCAGCCCGAAGCCGCGCATGATCCTGCGCCAGGAGGACTGCGGAGGTTGCATGCCGCATACCCTCCCAGACTCGGGTACGGCAGAGGCCGCCCTCCGATCGGCGAGCGGCCTCTGTATTCGAACGGTGACGGTCAGAAGACGACCGTGTGCGCTCCGCCACCGGAGATCGAGACGATCCCGATGCGGCCGGTCCGGATCCCGACAGGAAGGGTGCGGTTGCTGGTGCTGCCGTCGCCGATCTGGCCGAAGCTGTTGAGGCCCCATGCCTTGACCCGGTCGGTCGGCGCAGCCGAGGTCGGGCATGCGCCCAGGGCCACGATCACGGCCAGGAGCGTCACCCCGATTCCGGCGGCGGCCCGGCGCGCCCAGATGGTGGACGCAACGGAATGCGAATGCATAGATCCCCCGAAGAACACACGTGGAGATTCGCCGGGACACGCGCAGGACGCGCCTCAGGCGTACCTGAGATGATCAGGACGGTACCAAAGGCGCCTTTGACCAGCGGGGACGCGTGAAGTCGCTCGCGTGCCGCATCTATGGACGGTTCGAATGCCGCGTGCGGAGCCTCCGGGGGAGGAGCGGCAGCGCGGGCGTCACTGCTCCTTGAGGCGGTCGGCCACGGAGTCGTACCGTCTGAAAGCGCGGACGGAGAGGCCCGTGATCAGGACGAGCACGGCGCAGGCCACTCCGCCGCCCGCCCACGCGGGAACGAGCCCGAACGCGCTCGCCGTCGCGCCCGCCCGCAGGTCCCCGAGCCGGGGACCACCCGCGACCACGACCATGAACACCCCCTGCATGCGCCCGCGCATTTCGTCGGGGGCGTAGGTCTGCAGGATCGTCTGCCGCCACACGGCGGAGACCAGGTCGGCGGCGCCCCCCATGGCCAGCAGAACCACGACCAGCCATAACTGCTGGGCGAACGCCGCCGCGGCCACGGTGAGGCCCCACACCGCGATGACGAAGGTCAGCGCCATGCCCTGGCGGCGCACGCGTCCCATCCATCCCGAGAACACGCCGGCCGTGACCGAGCCGATCGCGATGCTCGCCGACAGCCACCCGAAGGCGACGGTGGATCCGTCGAACCGCTCGGCCGCCATCTGGGGGAACAGGGCCCGGGGCATCGCGAACGCCATGGCGATGATGTCCACGGCGAAGGACATCATCACGATGGGCTTGCTCACGATGTAGCTCAGCCCGTCGACCACCGACCGCAGGCCCGGCCGGGAGATCTCGCCCAGCGGTTCGAGGTGCGGCAGCCGTACGGCGGAGTAGAAGCCCGCGCCGAACAGGACGCCGTCGACCAGGTACGCCGTGCCGTAGCCGCCCCGCACGAGCACCACGCCGGCCAGAAGCGGGCCGAGGACCGAGCCGAGGCTGCTCACCAGGAAGTTGAGCGTGTTGGCGGCGGCGACGCGCTCCCTCGGGAGGAGCCTCGGGATGATCGCGCCGCGCGTCGGCGAGGTGATCGAGAAGCCGATCGACTGCAGGACGACCGCGATCAGAATGAGATAGACGTTCTTCAGCCCGGCCCAGGTCTGGATGAGCAGGGCCAACGTGGCCAGCCAGGCGACGACCGATCCGGCGAGCAGGAGTTTGCGGCGGTCGACGGCGTCGGCGATGGCGCCGCCCCAGAGCCCGAAGATCACCAGTGGGATGAGGTTCGCGGGGCCGAGCAGGCCCACCCACAACGATGATTTCGTGATGTCGTAGATCTCGGCGCTGACGGCCACCGACGTGAGCTGGAAGCCGATGAACGACACTCCCTGGCCCACGAGTAGCCGACGGTAGGCGGGGACCTTCAGGGGACGGACATCGAGTGCGACACGTCTCAGGCCAGATTCGACCTCCGTCATTCCCAACCCTGCCGATCTCGGACATATGTAATATCCGGGCACTGTATCGATATGACCTGGGCCGCTATGCACCGGGCGGGAGCTCCAGGCCGGAATCGGTGGTCACCGGTACGCGTTGAAATGTCAGTGCCTGGGGATAACTCGGGGTTGTCGGCGTGTCCCGATAGGGTCACTCCGAGAAACAGGTTGTGGGTCCCACTATGAAGTGGGCACCCTGGAGATGCCGTCAAAGGAGGACAGAGCCGCATCGTGACCGCATCTGAGAGATCAATACAGCTGGTGAAGGTCGCCGCCGAGGCCGCCGCTGAGAAGCTGGCCGACGACATCATCGCCTACGACGTGAGCGACCAGCTCGTCATCACCGACGCGTTCCTACTCTGCTCCGCGTCCAACGACCGTCAGGTCCGGGCCGTGGTGGATGAGATCGAGGATCGCCTGCGCATCGAGGCCGACGCCAAGCCGGTTCGCCGGGAGGGCGAGCGGGAGGGCCGCTGGGTGCTCCTCGACTACCTCGACATCGTGGTGCACGTCCAGCACGAGGAGGACCGCACCTTCTACGCCCTGGAGCGGCTGTGGAAGGACTGCCCCTCGATCCCGCTTCCGGAGAGCGTCACCAAGGTGGCCGCCCAGCGCTCCCGCGGGGATGGTCAGTGACGCAGCGGTATTCAGTGACGCAGCGGTACAAGGGGGCGGAGTGAGCCGCCGGATCGTCTGCCTCCGTCACGGCCAGACCGTGTGGAACGTCGAGAGGCGCTTCCAGGGGCACACCGACATCGCCCTCGATGAAACCGGTGTCGCTCAGGCGGCCCGGGCGGCGTCCCTGCTCGCGGCGCTACAGCCCACGATGATCGTCTCGTCCGACCTGCGCCGGGCGTACGACACCGCCTCCGCCCTCGGACGCGTCAGCGGTCTCGAGGTCGTGGTCGACAAGGACCTGCGGGAACGTGGTGGCGGAGAGTGGGAGGGCCTCACCCGGGAGGAGATCAAGGCCGGGTGGCCCGCCGAGTTCGAGGCGTGGGAGGCACCCGGCGGCGAGCTCGTGACCGACGTGGCCGAGCGCGTCGCGGAGGCGATCCTCCGGTGGTCCGCGAAGACCGGTGACGACGGCCTGCTGGTCGTGGCATCGCACGGCGCGGCCCTCCGCCTGGGCATCGTCCGGCTGATGGGCCTGCCGCAGGAGTTGTGGCCGGCCGTGGGCGGCCTCGGCAACTGCGCGTGGTCCGTCCTGGAGCAGGGCCGTAAGGGCTGGCGTCTCCTGGAGCACAACGCGGGCACCCTGCCCGAGCCTGTGATCAGCGACGACAGTCCGGCCGCCACCGCCGACGCCTGATCGCGCCACACCGCTGGGGATCACACTGGCGCGGACCACATCGGTGCTCCGCGCCGGTGTGGTGAGCGCTCCCGAGCCGCTCCACTGAGCTGTCCCGGGTCGATGCCGCAGCCGTAGCCGCGAGCCGTCCCGCCGGTGTCGTGTGCGGGCCGTGCCAGCGCCGTGTGCGAGCCGTGCCAGCGGGCGCCGTGATCGTGGGCGCATGACTTCTCCACCATCGAATTCGGTACGGCCGGCTTCCGCGCGGTCGAACGCGATCGAGACCGAGGGCCTGGTCAAGCGCTACGGCGAGACGACGGCACTGGCCGGCCTCGATCTGGCGGTCCCGCCCGGAAGCGTGTGGGGCCTGCTGGGGCCGAACGGCGCCGGCAAGACCACGGTGATCCGCATCCTGTCGACACTGCTGCGCCCGGACGCGGGTCACGCGTCGATCTGCGGCGTCGACGTGCTGCGGCGGCCCGAGCGGGTGCGCGCCCTGATCGGGCTGACGGGCCAGTTCGCGGCCGTGGACGAGGCGCTGACCGGGTTCGAGAACCTGCTGCTCGTCGCCCGTCTGCTTGAGCTTCCCGGCCGGCGGGCGCGGGAGCGGGCGGGCGAGTTGCTCGAGCGCTTCGGGCTGGCGGAGGCGGGTGGCCGCCTGGTCAGGACGTATTCGGGAGGCATGCGCCGCCGGCTGGACGTCGCCGCGAGCCTGGTCGGGACCCCGGCGGTGTTGTTCCTCGACGAGCCGACGACGGGGCTGGACCCCCGGTCCCGGGGGGACGTGTGGGACCTCGTGCGCGGCCTGGCGGCCGGCGGCACGACGGTGCTGCTGACCACGCAGTACCTCGAAGAGGCCGACCAGTTGTCGCAGGGGATTTCGGTGATCGACCACGGCCGG
Source organism: Planotetraspora mira (assembly GCF_016863275.1). GTDB lineage: Bacteria > Actinomycetota > Actinomycetes > Streptosporangiales > Streptosporangiaceae > Planotetraspora > Planotetraspora mira. The sequence goes on along the minus strand of NZ_BOOO01000004.1, from coordinate 532,670 downwards.
GTCGTGGAGACCGGCACACCGGCGCAGCTGAAGGCGAAGGTGGGGCGGCAGACGATCGAGCTGCGGCCGGTCGAGCGCGACCGAGCCGGTGACGTCGAGGAGATCGTGGCCGATGTCACCGGGGCGACGGCCGTACGGGACCGAGAGGGGGGTCTGGTCTCGGCGGCGCTGCCGCTCGGCAGCCGAGCCGGCGCGGTGCTCGCCGCGGTGGCGGCCCGGCTGGAGACCGCGGGGATCGAGGTGGCCGAGATCGGCGTGCGGCTGGCCAGCCTGGACGAGGTCTTCCTGGCTCTGACCGGGCACGACGCTCCGGTGGAGGCCGCACGATGAACCCCATGCGGACGGCCCGCCACAGTGTGACGCTGGCGTGGCGCACCATCGTGAAGTTCCGGCACACCCCGGATCAGCTGCTGGACATCCTGCTGATGCCGCTCACTTTCGTCCTGACGTTCGTCTTCCTGTTCGGCAACGCGGTCTCGGGTGACTGGCATGCCTACCTGCGATTCGTGATCCCGGGCATCGCGATCCAGGCGCTGATGTTCGCCTCGCTCGGCAGCGCGCTCGCGCTCAACACCGATCTGCGCGACGGGGTCTACGACCGGTTCCGCAGCCTGCCCATCGCCCGCTCGGCGCCCCTGATCGGGCACATCCTCGGCGACTCGGTCAAGTACGCGCTGTCCGTCGTGCTGGTGTTCGCGATCGGGGCGGCGCTGGGCTTCCGGTTCGGCGGTGGCGTGGCGGCGGCGGTGGGCGCGGCCGGGCTGATGATGGCCTTCGCGCTCGCCACCTGCTGGATCGGCGTGCTGATCGGCGTGGTGGCGAGGACCGCGGAGACCGTCCAGGCGCTCAGCATGGTCCTGATCTTCCCGCTCACCTTCGGGAGCAACGTCTTCGTCCCGACCGCGAAGCTGCCCGGCTGGCTGCAGGTGTGGGTGAGGATCAACCCGGTCACCCAGGTGTCGGACGCGGTGCGGTCCCTGACGCTCGGCCTGCCCGGGGCCGGATCGGTGCCGTCATCGCTCGCCTGGTCGGCGGGCATCGTGGTGGTCTTCGCGCCGTTGGCCGTGCTCGCCTACCGGCGCCGGGGCTGATCGTCGGGAAGGCTCGGATGGCGTCGGCGTCGGCGTCGGCGAAGGGCCGGCCGGCGCCGGTGCTAGCCGGCGGACACGGATTCACGGAGCCGGTTCAGGGCGGCGTCGGCGTCGAGTGAGGCCGCGGCCGCGTACTCGTCGTCGAAGGCCTCACCGAGCTCGGCGCGGGCCCGCCGTTCGCTGTCGAGGACGTCGGGGTTGCCGCGGTCGGGGGCGCCGCGCAGGGCCGCGGCGAGGCCGAGCGACGTGGCCGCGGCGCCGGGGCGATGCTCGGCCAGGGCCACGTCGGCCATCGCCTCGGCCACTCCGGACGCCCCGGAACGCGCCACCCCGCCCGCATCGAGGTTTCCGGCGGCATCACGCAGGTGGGCCCGTGCCTCCCCGAATTCTCCCGACAGGATCGCGATCCGGCTCAGCTCGACCAGGGCCAGGACGCGCACCTGGGTCTCCAGCCATCTCTCCCCACGCAGGTCCGCGATCACCTGGGCGAGCGACTCCCTCGCACCGGTGTGATCTCCGGAGGCGCGGGCGGCGGTGGCCAGCCCGATCCGCGCCGTGGCGACCACGGCGGTGAACCGGCCGGCCAGCCCGGCACGTTCGGCGTTCGTCAGATCATCGAGAGCGGCCGCGACCTGCCCGGCCCGCAGCCGGTGGATGCCGCGTTGCGCCTCCATCCAGGCGGCGTCGGACGACGCACCCATGGCTCGTGCCAGGCGCAGTGCCTCGCCGGCGGCCTCGATGGCCGCGGCGTGCCTGCCGGACATGCCGTGGAAGCCGGCCAGGATGGTCGCGGCCGAGGCGATGCCCCACCTGTCGCCGGTCGCGGTGAACCTCGCGTGCGCGGTCTCGTAGTGCGTTCCGGCCGCGTCGAGGCGGCCGTCGTTCTGCGCGGCGTACCCGGCCAGCAACTCGGCCTGAGCCGAGATCCAGTCGTCGGGATGCGCAGTCAGGCGCGCGTCGAGGGCCCCGCCGTGGAGCTCGCCCAGGATCATGACCATGAAGGCGACGGCGGGATGCCACAGCTGTTCGTCGTCGCCGGCGAGCTCACGCGCCGTGGCCGCCGAAGAGGCGCTCCGGGCGGGATCGCCGCCGGTCTGATACAGGGCGTCGTACGCGTACACGGTGGCCAGGATCGGGCTGGGGGCGGCGGTGCGCACGCCCGGCGGGTCCAGCACGCGGCGTAGCCATCCGGCCGCGTCGTCGTGGGCGTCGCGCAATGTCCAGAACCACCCGAGCGCGGCGGCCAGCCGGACCGCGGTCTGTTCGTCGCCGCTGTCCACGGCCCAGCGCAGGGCGGCGGTGAGGTTGCCGTACTCCCGATCGAACCAGGCCAGGTGCTCCAGTTGTGCTCCGGCCCGCAGGCCGGGCTCCGCGGCCTCGGCCCGCGTCAGGAAGAACGCGGCGTGCGCCCGCCGCGACCGATCCGCCCCGCCAGAGTCCGCGAGCCTCCCGGCCGTGAAGGCGGCGATGGTGTCGAGCATCCGATACCGCGACGGCAGGCCGGGGGTCTCGACCATCTCCACGAGCGACTTGTCGACCAGCGCGGCGACCGCCTCGGCGATCTCGTCCGCACCGCCGCCTCCCGCGCATACGGCCTGGGCCGCGTCCAGCGTCGCGCCACCGGTGAAGACCGCCAGCCCACCGGCCACGGTGCGCTCGGCCTCCGTCAGGAGCCGCCAGCTCCACTCGACCACGGCCAGCAGGGTCTGATGGCGCGGCAGTGCCGTACGGCTGCCCCCGGTGAGCAGCCGGAACCGGTCGGAGAGCCGGGTGGCGATCTCGGCGGCGCTCAGTGACCGCAGGCGGGTGCAGGCCAGCTCGATGGCCAGCGGCAGCCCGTCGAGGCGGCGGCAGATGTCGAGGACGTGGGGCAGGTCGCCAGGAGTGAGCGTGAATCCCGGGCGTACGGCAGCGGCTCGGTCGAGGAACAACCGCACCGCCGGATAGCCGGCGGCGTCGGCGAGCTCCACGTCCTCCGGCGGCAGCCGGAGCGGCCCGACCGGATGGAGGAACTCGCCGGAGATGCCGAGCGGCTCCCGGCTCGTCGCGATGATCCGGACGCCGGGGCAGCCGGCGAGGACGCGGTCGGCCAGGCGGGCGCACGCGTCGATGAGGTGCTCGCAGTTGTCCAGCACCAGGAGCGCGTTCCGGTCGCCGATGCGCGCGGAGAGCCGGGCCACCGCGCCGTCGGTCCTGTCGTCGGATCCCGCGCCGGCTCCGGCGTCGGTCCCGTCTCCGGTCCCGCCGCGCAGGCCGGTCAGTCCGAGCACGCGCGACACCGCGGCGGGCAGCCATTCCGGGTCGCGGACGTCGGCGAGCTCGATGGACCACACGCCGTCGGCGTACTGGGCAGCAAGTGTCGCGGCGATCTCCTCCGCGAGCCGGGTCTTGCCCGCGCCGCCCGGCCCGACCAGCGTCAGCAGCCGGGCCTGGCCGAGGAGGTCGCCGACCCGGGTCACGTCGTCCTCGCGCCCCACGAAGCTCGTCACCGGCGCGCGGAGATTGCCGCGCCGATCGCCGCGCCGACCGGCGCCGCGCGGTGCCCGGGAGCCCGGCCGTACGGCACGGCCGTGCGCGCCCTCGGATGCGCCCAGCGGCACGGCAGGCGCCGGGGTTCCCCGCAGGATCGCGGTGTGCACCTCACGGACGGCGGGGGAGGGGTCGGCGCCCAGCTCGTCGGCCAGCACCCCGCGCAGCTCCTCGAACACCAGGAGCGCCTCGGAGGGCCGGCCCGCGGCCGCGAGCGCACGCATGCGCAGCGCGCTCAGCCGTTCCCGCAGAGGGTGGGCCGCGGCCAGCTCTGCGAGCTCGGTCGCCAGGTCGGCCGGGTCCCCGCCGGTCGCCAAATCCACCTCGGCGCGGTCCTCGACGATCCGCAGCCGGAGCTCGCCGAGGCGGACGGAGGCGGCCGCGCCGAAACCGGTCGAGGCCAGATCGGGGAGCGGTCCGCCCCGCCAGAGCCGTAACGCCTGGTCGAACAGGTCGCCGGCGGCCGTCAGGTCACCGGCGTCGCGGCACGCCCGCCCATCGGCGGCCAGCCGTTCGAACACCGGGACGTCGACGTCTTCGGCGGGCACGGTCAGCCGGTAACCCGTGGGCAGCAACTCCAGGAGGCCCTCGGCGGGAAGGACGCGCCGCAGCCGCGACACCAGTGTCTGCAGGGCGTTCGCCCCACCCGCCGGTGGCCGGCCGTCCCAGACGGCCTCGACGAGCTCCGCACCGGAGATCGCCCGGCCGGGATCCAGCGCGAGCCGGGCCAGCAGGGCGCGCAGACGTGTTCCCGGGATGTCGACGGTCCGGCCGGTGTCGTCGAGGACCTCCAGAGGTCCCAGCAGCCTGATCCGCACGGGTCCAGCGTCTCACGCGCGCCCTGCCGGACGCCCGTCCCTCAGCCGACGGTGATCTTGTCGACGTTCGGCCCGCCGTGGCCTGACGTCGCGGTGGCCCTCACCGTGTTCGTCCCGGCCCTGAGATTCGCCGTGACCACCCGGTCTGCCCAGGTGTCCCAGCCGCCGGTGCCGTTGAAGGCGACCTTCGAGGCCACCACTTTGCCGTTGACGGAGATGTCCATCGGGCGGTTCGCCGTGGTCCCGTTGGCGTACCGGATGGTGAGCGGCGTGGGTCCCGCCGCGGCGGCGTCGACGGTCCACTCCACGTAGCTCTTGGCCCTGTTGTCGTAGTCGACGAAGCCTGAGCCGGTGTACCCGGTGTCGTCGGTGGACACCCCGGCCTTCGACAACCGCGCGTCCTCCGCCTGGTAGACCTTCGACGAGGACGGGCCCGTCCCGCCGAACGTCACCGTCTGTGTCGAGGTGTTCCACCCGGTGACGCGGACGCCCGCGGCGGAGCCCCGGTAGGTGACGGTGAGCGTCTTCGACTCACCCGGCCAGAGGCTGATCGCGTTGTCCGACCACTGGGCGGGCAGGACCGGGGTCCCGGACGCGTCGACCACGTGGGCGTCGAGGTAGAACACGGGGACCTTCCCCGTGCCTGTGTTCTTCACCGTGACCGTCGCGGTGCCCGCCGACGCCGACGTGGCGGTGACCGAGATCGGTGCCTGCGCCATGCCCGTCAGGCCCTTGAGGTCCGCGTACGACGTGGTTGGCGTGTAGTACCAGTCGCTGTCGTCGTAGTCGAGCGTGTCGTTCGCGGTCGACAACCAGTAGACGTTCCGGTCGATCTCGCCGGACTTGTTGCTCAGCGTCAGCCGCAACAGGTAGGTGGAGGGGAGGCCGCTGATCGAGGGGATGGTGACCGCGGTGGCCCGGCCGCCGTCGGCGGGTGCGGTGACCTTCGCGGTGTTGCTGTACTTGTTCGTGCCGTCGAGGGCGAAGACGTCGGTCTTCACGGTCAGCCCCGCGGCGGGCGTGTGGGTCGAGTTGACGACGACCACGGACTTGTCGTCGTAGGAGTACTGCACGTGGAGCGGCGCCGTGGCCTTCTTGGTCCCCCAGTAGGCGCCGCCCTGGTCGAGGTAGGTGTCGAACAACTGCCAGTGCAGCGAGCTCCAGCCGCTGTTGAGCATCCAGTAGATGACGCCGGTCGAGGGGTCGGACGCGTCGGTGAAGTTGCGCCCGAACGCTTCGAACTGGGCGCGCACGTTCTCGTACTGGGCGAGCTGGGCCTTGCGCACGTAGTCGTCAAGGCCGGTGGGCGCGCCGTACCGGCCCACGAGGGCGTTGTTGAACAGGGTGAGGTCGTCGAAGGTTCTCGACGGAGAGCGGTGGTACTGGGCGGCGTTCAGGTTCTGCCAGAGCGTGTTCTGCTCGTCGGGGGAGAGCATCCGCTTCAGCGAGTCGACCGTGGGGATGTCAGGCCCTGCGCTGACCTCGGACGCGAAGCCCGAGGCTCCGCCGAGCCGCTTGTCATACCAGTAGTTCGGCGGGATCCAGTCGTAGGGCCCCTCCATCTTCATGCCGGAGTCGCCCAGCTGGGGTGAGGAGTTGTCCGAGGCCGCCGCGACGACGGGCGTCTTCCAGTCGGCCGCGTTCAGCGCACTGAGGTAGTCGGCTTCCTGCGTGGCGTTCGGCGCGAAGTCGCTGCCGATGAGGAAGGTGAACACGCTCGGGTGGTCGCGCAGCCGCGCCGCCTCCGCGGCCATGGAGGCCTTGGCGATCGGATAGTCGGCCGCGGTCCACGGGTCGCCAGATTCGCCGCCGTTGGTCTGGCCCTCCCACTTGTCGCAACACTCCCAGCCGGCCATCACGAGGATGCCCATCCGGTCGGCCATGTCGAACAGCTCGTCCGACTCCAGGTGGCCCTCCAGCCGGATCGTGTTCAGGCCCATGTCACGGACGTACTTCAGCTTGTCCTGGACGTACGTGGCGTCCCAGCGCAGGAAGATGTCCGAGGACCAGCCGCCGCCGCGGATCAGGATCGGGCGGCCGTTGATCTTGTAGAGGCGGTGGCCACTCGCGTCGAGAGACGAGGTCACCGAGCGGATGCCGTACGTCGACGATGAGGAGTCCGTCACGGCGCCGTTCACCGTGGAGGTCACGTTGAGGTCGTAGAGCGGCTGGCCGCCCATGCCGTACGGCCACCAGACCCGGGGGTGGGTGACGGTGAGCGGGAAGGACACCGTCTTCGTCTCGTGGGCGGCGAGCGACACGGCCTGGCGGAATCTCCGCGAGCCGGCCGTGCCGGCGATCGTGGCGGTGACCGGGGAGGCGGAGTCGTTGCGCGCATCGACCTTGACCGTCAGGTCGGCGCGGTTCAGCGCGCTGTTGAGTGAGGTCACGACGTGGGCGTTCCGCAGGGCGACCGAGGCACTGCGCCGCACGAGGACGTCGCGGAAGATGCCCATGTTCCGGTCGGGCGGGTTCTGCACCCAGTCGATCCAGCCGAGCGTCAGCTGTTTGTTCGGGTCGTTCGGGTTGACCTTGAAGGCGACCGAGTTGGTCCCGGGGTGCACCAGCGAGGTCACGTCGATCTCGTTGCGCGTGTATGCCCCGGCGAGCCCGGTGGCCACCTGGGTTCCGTTCACCCAGACGTCGCCGCCCGAGATCAGCCCGGTGAAGTCCAGGAACGTGCTCAGCCCGGTCTCGGGTCCGAGCGTGAAGTCCGAGCGGTACCACCAGGGCACGGTGAAGTCCGACGCCGGCACGTTCTTCATGTTGGTGGAGTAGAAGGGGTTGGGGTAGACGCCGTCGGCGACCAGGGCGGCGAAGACGGTCGAGCGGGGTCCGGCGGCGTACCAGCCCGGGGCGGCGTATCCCGGCGAGGAGATCGTCGCGCCGGAGTCCGGGGTCACCGACGACGACTGGATCTTGTAGCCGGGAAGGGCGATCGGCTGGGTGGCCGCCTGTGAGGCGGCGGCGGCGGGCAAGGCTGTCAGGCCGGCGAATGTCAGGGCGAGCGCGGCGAGTGATCGGAGCAGGGTCCGGGGGCGCACAAATCCTCCTGAACTTTGTTAATAAGGGTTACTAACAAAATTGCCCAGATCGTAGGACGGGTTCAAGATCGCGTCAAGGGTATTCCGCGTGACGTGGGTAGTGAGCTGGCATGACGCTGAGAAGACCGGTGGGTGTGGAAGAGGAGTTCCTTGTCGTCGACCTGGAGTCGCGGCAGTTGACCCCGCTGGCGCAGGCGATGCTCGACCGGCTGCCCGGGGAGGGGTTCGCCGCCGAGTTGCAGCGCTCGGTCGTGGAGACCAACAGCACGCCGTGCGAGGACCTGATGGACGTGCGGGCCGAGCTCGTACGGCTCCGCGGGGCGCTCACGGCGGCCGCCGAGCCGCTGGGGGTCGGCATCATCGCGTCGGGGACGACTCCGCTGGCCGGAGTGGACGGTTTCACCATCTCGCCGGGCCGGCGGTACCAGTACCTGTCCGACTCCTACCAGTTCCTCGCCCAGGAGCAACTGATCTGCGGAGCCCAGGTCCATGTGGAGATCGATGACCGGGACGTGGCCGTGCTCGCCGTCCAGCGGGTGGAGCCGTGGCTTCCCGCGCTGCTGGCGCTGAGCGCGAGCTCGCCGTACTGGCAGGACGCCGACAGCGGGTACGCCAGCAGCCGTGCACTGGCCTGGCAGCGGTGGCCGACGGCCGGTCCCGTCGGGCCGTTCGGCAGCGCCGCCGAGTACGACAGGGCCGCGGAGGACCTGGTCGCCTCCGGCGTCATCGAGGACACCGGCATGGTCTACTTCGACATCCGGCTCAGTGCCCACGTGCCGACGGTCGAGTTGCGGGTCTGCGACTCGTGTCCCCTGGTGGACGACGTGGTGCTGCTCGGGGGACTGTTCCGGGCGCTGGTGGTGAGGGAGAGCGAGGCCGTGGTGAAGGGCGTGCCCCCGGCGGGCGAGGAGCGCGTCGCGCTCCTGCGGGCCGCCAACTGGCGGGCGGCGCGCTCGGGTCTCGAAGGCGACCTGCTGTCGCCGCTGAACAGCCGGCCGATGAGCGCCCCCAAGCTGATCACCTGGCTGCTCGACGACCTCCGGCCGACGCTGGAGGAGCTGGGGGACTGGGAGGTCGTGTCCGAGCTCGCCGACGAGGCGCTGCGCAGGGGCAGCTCAGCCTCGCGCCAGCGCGGCGCCCATGCCCGGGACGGCCGCCCGCAGGACGCCGTCGACCTCCTGCTCCAGGAGACGCGCAGGTCATAGAAGTGCTCCGCCGGTCCCTCACCCTGTGTCACGGACGGCGGGGCCGGGCCGATAATCTACTGGCCATGTCCCCGACGTTCCCGGCATTCGGCGCGCGATGACGGCCGCCTATTCGGGCTGGATCATCGCCGCCGCGCTGCTCCTCGCCCTGGCCGCAATCGTCACGGCCGTCCGTGACCGGACCATGGGCGTGGTCCTGCTGGGGGCCCTCGCCCTGCTCGAAGTGGCGCTGCTGGTCCAGGCGGGCATCGCCCTGGCCGGGCTCGCGCACGTCCGAGAGAAGGCGACCTTCATCGGCTATCTGGCCGGAACGCTCGTCATCCCGCCGGCCGCCGTCTGGTGGGGGATGGCCGAGCGCACCCGCTGGGGGCCCGGCGTCATCGCGGTGGCCGGATTCACCGTCGCCGTCATGACCGGCAGGCTGATGCAGATCTGGAACGGGGCCGCATGACCCAGGGTGAGCCGCAGGTCAGGTCCGGGCCGGGGCGCCTGCTCGTGGCGGTCTATGGGGTGTTCGCCCTCGCCGCGACCTCGCGGGCCGGCGTCCAGATCGCCACGAAATTCGCCGAGGCGCCGCTCGCCTATCTGCTGTCGGCCTTCGCGGCCGTCGTCTACATCGTGCTCACGGTGGCACTGGCCAGGAACAACCGCCGTGTGGCGCTGGCCGCGTGCTCGATCGAGCTGGCCGGAGTCCTGATCGTCGGAACGCTGAGCCTCGCGGACTCCCAGGCCTTCCCCGACGCGACCGTGTGGTCCGGCTACGGCAGCGGCTACGGGTTCGTGCCGCTCCTGTTGCCGGTGCTCGGCCTGGTCTGGCTGCTGCGCCGCCGTCCCGCCGCCTGACGATCCCGGGGGACCCGCTCACCGCCTGGAATATCCTCGTTGGTACGGTTGTCGAAACATGGGATGACTGGACAACCCGATCGAACAGGAGTGGACACCGGCATGAGTGCCGTCGCCGCACACAGACAAGGCAACAGGTCGATGGCCTGGCTGATCGCAGCGGGAATCGCCCTGGCGGCGCTCAACCTGCGGACGGCCGTGACCAGCGTGGGGCCGGTGCTCGACCAGGTCAGCGCGAGTCTCGGCATGTCGGGCGTGGCGACCGGCCTGCTCACGACGCTGCCGGTGTTGTCGTTCGCCGTGTTCGGAGCCGTCACGCCCGCGCTGTCCCGCGTCATGGGGGAGCGCCGGTTGCTCCTGGTCGCGCTCGCCCTGCTCGGCGTCGGCCTGGCCGTACGCGCCCTAGTGGGGAGCACCCCGGTGTTCCTGGCCGCGAGCGTGGTGGCGCTGTCCGGCGGCGCGATCGGCAACGTCGTGATCCCGACCCTCATCAAGCAACATTTCCCCCGCCGTGCGGGTGCCATGACGACCGTCTACTCGACGGCTCTCGCGGTCGGAACGATGGTCGCCGCAGCGGCGACCGTGCCCATCCAGCGGGCAGCCGACGGCAACTGGCACATCGCGCTGGGAGTGTGGGCGGCCTTGGCCGCTGTCGCCGCCATTCCGTGGCTTGCGCTGTCGCGCAATGAGCCGGAGCGGTCCCGCACCCTCGCGCACACGGGATCCGGCGATCTCGTCCGCACCAAGCTGGCCTGGGCCATCGCCGGTTACTTCGGATCCCAGTCGCTCATCGCGTATGTGATGTTCGGCTGGCTCCCCGAGATCCTTCGGGACAACGGGTACACCTCGGGTCAGGCGGGAACCGTCCTGGCCGTCTTCACCGGCCTGGGCATCCCGATCTCCATGGTCGTGCCCTCGCTGGCGACGCGCCTGCGTGACCAGCGCTTCCTCGTCGTCGGATTCGCCGTCCTCTACGCGGTGGGGTTCGCGGGCCTGATGACGGGCCACGCCCTCTGGGTGTGGTCGCTCGTCGTGGCCGTCGCGATGGGCACCTTCCCGCTGGCGTTGTCGATGCTCGCCCTGCGCACCCGCACACCCGAGGCCACCAGCGCGCTGTCCGCGTTCGGGCAGAGCACCGGATACCTCATCGCGGGTGCGGGACCGCTGGCGTTCGGCGTGCTGCACCAGGTGAGCGGCGGGTGGACGGTGCCGTTCGTGCTGCTGTTCGCGGTCGTGGCCGGGCAGGTCGTCACCGGCTGGTACGCGGGCGCCGACCGGACCGTCGAGGACGAGTACCGCGGACCACGCGGGGGCAGGCGCGGCGCGCACAGGGCCACCCCGGACAGGTCGCCGTCCCACGACGAGCAGGACGCGTCCCTCCAGGTGGCCGCCTGACCATGGAGTCAGCCATCGAGTGATCCCAACAGAGAGGCGTGCGCCACCGCGGGGGCGGCGCAAGCCTCACGGGACCACCTTCCGGGGCGAGGGCCGGCGATCACGGCCTCCCCCACCCCAGACGCGCCTCCCCGGGCCGCGGTGAAATCCGCGACTGGGGGTGTCGCCGCGTCGGTTCCTTCGGTACGGCCCGCACCGCTACAGCGGAGTGCGGGCCGTACCGAAGGCATGTTAAAGAGTGTTATCGCAAACACATTCTCCATCACCACTCCACCTCCTTTTAGGGCTGGCATATTCCCTGGTCAGAGCCTTTCCCCGTATTAGCGGAAAAGTGGGTCTTGACGAGGTTGCTGTTACCGCAAACACTCGGGGAAACCTCACTGAAACACGCTCCGTGGGTGTGCCGCGAGCGGAATCGCAAGGAGTGCCCAGGCCTACAGTTGTTAACGCTAACGCAAGCAAGCGTTAGGTTGATAAGGAGTGGAGAGGTGATCCATGACCTTCGACCGTCGTGACTTCATCAAGGTGGCGGGCGGAACGGTGGCCGGCCTGATCGCCGCCGGAATCGTGCCGGCCACCGCGAACGCCGCCGCCAGGACCGACTTCGGGGTATCGGTGTTCCCGTTCCCGTTGTCCCAGGTCACCCTGCTCGACGGCCCGTTCAGAAGCAACATGGGCCGCACCGCGAGCTATCTGTCCTTCGTCGACGCCGACCGGCTGCTGCACACGTTCCGGCTCAACGCCGGCCTCGCCTCCTCCGCCACCCCCTGTGGCGGATGGGAGTCGCCGACGACCGAGTTGCGCGGGCACTCCACCGGCCACCTGCTGACGGCCCTCGCCCAGTCCTACGCCAACACCGGCACGGCGGCGCACAAGACCAAGGGCGACTACCTCGTCGCCGAACTCGCGAAATGCCAGAAGGCCAACGGCTATCTGTCGGCCTTCCCGGAGAGCTTCTTCGACCGGCTGGAGAGCGGCCAGTCGGTGTGGGCGCCGTACTACACGATCCACAAGATCATGGCCGGGCTGCTCGACCAGTACCTCCTGGCGGGCAACGCCCAGGCGCTCACCGTCGTGCAGCGGATGGCGGCCTGGGTGAACACCCGCACCGCCCGGCTCACGACCGCGCAGATGCAGGCCAGCCTGCAGACCGAGTTCGGCGGGATGCCGGAGGTGCTGGCGAACCTCTACCAGGCCACCGGGGACGCCGCCGTCCTCACCACCGCGCAGCGGTTCGACCACGCGGTGATCCTCAACCCGCTGGCGAACCGGCAGGACCAGCTCGCGGGCAAGCACGCCAACACGCAGATCCCGAAGATCATCGGGGCGATCCGCGAGTACCACGCCACCGGGACCCAGCGGTACCGCGACATCGCGACCTACTTCTGGGACATCGTCCTCGCGCGCCACAGCTACGTCATCGGCGGCAACAGCAACGGCGAGTACTTCCAGCAGCCCGACGCCATCGCCTCGCAGCTCAGCGACACGACCTGTGAGGTCTGCAACACCTACAACATGCTGAAGCTGGGCCGTCAGCTCTTCTTCACCGACCCCACCCGCGCCGACTACCTCGACTACTACGAAAAGGCCCTGTTCAACCAGGTGCTCGGCCAGCAGGACCCGCAGTCGGCGCACGGTTTCGTCACCTACTACACGCCCCTGCGGGCGGGCGGCCACAAGACCTACAGCAACGACTACAACGACTTCACCTGCGACCACGGCTCGGGGATGGAGAGCAACACCAAGTACGCCGACACGATCTACTTCTTCTCCGGCGAGACGCTGTACGTCAACCTCTTCATCGCCTCCCAGCTCAACTGGGCCGCCCGCGGCATCTCCGTACGGCAGGACACGACCTTCCCCGAGCAGGCCTCGACCCGGCTGACCATCACCGCCGGCGGCGGCCACATCGCCCTGAAGATCCGGATCCCCTCCTGGGCCTCCGGAGCCCAGGTGCGGGTCAACGGCGCTGTCCAGGCGGGGGCCACACCCGGCTCCTACCTGACCATCGACCGCACGTGGGCCACCGGCGACACCGTCGACGTCACCCTGCCGATGGCGATCACGCTGGAGCGCACCCCCGACAACGCGCAGGTCCAGGCCGTGAAGTACGGCGGGATCGTGCTGGCCGGGCAGTACGGCTCGGCCACGCTGAGCGCGCTGCCCACGCTGGACCCCGCGACGATCGCGCCCACCTCGACGCCGCTGCAGTTCACCGCACGCGCGAACGGCGCCAACGTCACGCTCGCGCCCTTCTACAAGACGCACCACCAGAACTACGCCGTGTACTGGTCGGTGACCGCCGCCCGGCCTCCTCTCCTCGCGTGGTACCGATTCGACGAGACCACCGGGACGACGGCTGCCGACGCCTCGGGCAGCGGCAACCCGGGCACGTTGTCCGGCGGGACCACCTGGGTGGCCGGCCGTACGGGCAACGCGGTCAACCTCGCGGGTTCCAACGGATACGTCCGCCTGCCGAACGGAGTGCTGTCCGGCGTCGGCGACTTCACCGTGGCGTGCTGGGTGCGCCTGACCACACTGTCCGCCTGGTCGCGGATCTTCGACTTCGGCACCGGCGCGACCGCCAACATGTTCCTCACCCCGAGCAGCGGGTCGGGCACCGCCCGCTTCGCCATCACCACCGGGGGATCGGGCGCCGAGCAGCGCGTGGACGCGCCGTCGGCCCTGCCCACGGGCGTCTGGACGCACGTCGCCGTCACCCTCTCGGGCAACCTCTGCATCCTCTACGTCAACCGCGCGGAGGTGGCCCGCAACGCCGCCGTCACCCTGCGACCCAGCGGGCTCGGCGCGACCACCGCCAACTACCTCGGCCGGTCGCAGTACGCCGACCCGTACCTGAACGGCCAACTCGACGACTTCCGCCTCTACAGCCGCGCTCTTTCCGCCGCAGAAATCAGAGCACTGTGATGAGACGCCACATGAGACGACTCGGCGCCGCCGTGCTCGCGCTCGGCCTGGTCCTGTTCGCCGCGGGCCCCGCGTTCGGGGCCGCCCCGATCACCACGTCGACCTACACCGCCGACCCCGCCGCACTGGTGGTCGGGAACACCCTCTACCTCTACACGGGTCATGACGAGGCGGCCACCGGCGGCACCAACTTCGTCATGCGCGACTGGCACGTCTTCTCCTCGACCGACGCGACCACCTTCACCGACCAGGGGGTAAAGCTGTCCCTCGCGGACTTCCCCTGGGCCGGCGGCGACGCCTGGGCGGGCGAGGTCGAGCCGCACGGAGGCAAGTACTACTGGTACGTCCCGGTCAACGGCAGGGGCGCCGGCTGGATGGACATCGGCGTGGCGGTCGGCGACACCCCGCTCGGCCCGTTCCACGACGCCAAGGGCGGCCCGCTGATCAGCGACAGCACGCCGAACTCCTCGCCGCTCAACATCGACCCGACCGTCTTCACCGACGACGACGGCCAGGTCTACATGTACTGGGGCTCCTACAACGGGGTGCGGGCCGCCAAGCTCAACTCCGACATGATCTCGCTGAACGGGTCCGTCATCACCCCGCAGGGCGTCACGAACTTCTGGGAGGCGCCCTGGATGTTCAAGCGGAACGGCGTCTACTACCTGGCCTACTCGGCCAACGACTCGGGCTGCTCCGCGCCCGGGTACGCCTGCATCCGCTACGCCACCGCGAGCAACCCGCTCGGCCCGTGGACCCAGCGCGGCGTGGTCCTCGACCAGGTCACCTCGACCACCAACCACCCGGCGATCATCGAGTTCAACGGCCAGTGGTACATGGTGTACCACAACGCGAACGCCCCGGGAGGGGGTAACTTCCGCAGGTCGGTCACGCTCGACAAGCTGTACTGGAACGCCGACGGCACCATGCAGAAGGTCGTCCAGACGACCACCGGCGGCGGCGGTGGCGGTGGCGGGCAGCCGTCCGGCGTCAACCTCGCGACGAGCGCCACGGCGTCCACGTCGTACGTCTCCACCTGGGAGACGCTGAACGCGGTCAAGGACGGGTTCGTCCCCACGAGTTCGGCCGACCACTCCCACGGGGCGTACGGGAACTGGAACCACCAGGGCACTGAGTGGCTCGAGTACCGCTGGACGACCGCCCAGAACGTCAACCGGGTCGCGACCTACTGGTTCGACGACAACCAGGGCATCGACCTGCCGGCCTCCTGCCAGGTGCAGTACTGGAACGGCAGCGCGTACGTGGCGGTGCCCGGTCAGTCGGCGTGCGGCGCCGCGGGCAACACCTACAACGTCACGACGTTCTCCTCGGTCAGCACCACCCGGCTTCGGCTGAGCATCACCTCCAGAACCGGCTTCTCGACCGGCGTGCTCGAATGGATGGCCTTGAGGACGGGGTCGTGAGCGTCGTCTAGGCGACGGTGAGGTACGGCGTGCGTCCGGGCGCACGCCGTACCGTGTATTCCGATATATATCTGTATGTAGCCGTAAATTTATTTACGAATGTTATGATGGGAAAATAATCATTTTGTCGTGAGTAGCATCACCGGCGTATCTCCCAAGGAAAGGGAATTCGCCTGTGTGTTACGAAGCAGACGCCGTGCCGCCTGTGGCCGCGTCACCCACCGCCGTCACCGCCTCGGGGCACGTCACGCTGCCCTCGGCCGACGGAACCGAGGTCGCCGCCTTCCACGCGGTGCCCGGCGGCGCGTCCAGGGTGGGAGTTCTCGTCCTCCCGGACAACCGCGGTCTGTCGGGGTTCTACGAGCAGCTTTCGGTACGCCTCGCCGAGCAGGGCCATGCGGCGCTCGCGATCGACTACTTCTCCCGGACGTCCCGGCTGGACGAGCGGGGGCCCGGCTTCCCGTTCATGGACCACCTCGGCAAGCTCACCAGGGACGGCCTCTACGACGATTTCACCGCGGGCGCCGACTGGCTCCGCTCGCGCGGGTGCGAGGCCGTCGTGTCGCTGGGCTTCTGCGTGGGCGGCCGGTTCGCGTTCACGACCGCGCTGGAGCGGTTCGGCCTGGCCGGCGCCATCGGGCTGTACGGCTATCCCGACGAGTTGTTCGGGGCGGCGGGCCCGACCCAGCTCGCCCCCGGCTTCGCCGCGCCGGTCCTCGGCATGTTCGGCGGCGGCGACGAGGGCATCTCCCCGGCGGTCGTCGGCGCGTTCGGCGACGCGCTCGAGGACGCCGGCGTGGCCCATGAGTTCGTCACCTATCCCGGAGCGCCGCACGGGTTCTTCGAGTTGGGGAACGAGGAGTTCGCCGACGCCTCGGCCGACGCCTGGCGGCGGATCCTGACCTTCCTCGCGCAGCGGGCCTGACGCCTCGCACGAGCGGCCGCCCGAGGCGACCTGACCTCGCCTCGGGCGACCACCCTGCAAGGGTAGGCGCCCTCCGCCGATATCGGAATCTCCCTCACCGCACGGGCTGTTAGAGTCCCGGCATGCGATTGATCGTCTCTCCGCCGCCCGCGTCCTAGCGGGCGGACCTCCTCTCACGAGCCTGGCCGGCGACGGCCCGGCCGGTGGTCTGCGCCCGCGTCCGGGCCCTGATCGACCACTCATCCGAGAGAGACGTCACGATGACGCGCGTTCACACCCTGTCCGTACGGCAGGGTTTCCTTCATGTCCTCGTCGCCGCGATCGCCTGGGGAACCGGCGGCGCCGCGGGGGCACTCCTCACCCGCACCGGTGACCTCGGCCCGGCGGCCGTGTCCTTCTGGAGGTTCGCGATCGGCGCGGCCTTGCTCGTCGCGGTCCGCCGGCTCGGCCGCCGGTCCCGGTCGGGCCGGACCGACTGGCGGGACGCCGCCATGGCCGGTCCGCTGATGGCGGTGTGCCAGGTGGCGTACTTCGCCGCGATCGACGAGACCGGCGTCGCGCTCGCCACGATGATCACCATGGGCGCGTCGCCCGTGCTGGTCGCCCTCGGCGGCCGGGCGTTCCTGCGCGAGCCGCTGGGCCGGGCCGAGGTGGCGGCCGTCGGCCTGTCCGTGGCCGGGCTGCTCCTGATGACCGGAGGAGGCGGGACCTTCTCCCCTGCGGGGGTGGCCTGGGCGCTGCTGTCGGCCGCGGCCTACGCGGCGACGACGCTGCTCGCGAAGGCGTCGGCGGGCGACCCGTACGGCCGGGCGGTCGGAGGGTTCTGCGCCGGCGCCCTGTGCCTGATCCCCGTGGCGGCGGTGTCGGGACTGGTGCCCTCGCACGCGGACCTGCCGGTTCTGGCATACCTCGGGGCGGTGCCGACCGCGCTGGCCTATGGGCTGTTCTTCTCGGGCCTGACCCGGGTCGGCGCGACGACCGCCTCGGTGGTCGTGCTCCTGGAGCCACTGGTCGCGGCCGTCATCGGCGTGGCCGCGCTGGGGGAGCGCCCGGCACCCGGACAGATCGCGGGCGGCGTCCTGCTCCTGGCCACGGTCGGCCTGCTCGCCCGCGTTCAGATCCGGCGGCGGTGACGACGACGAAGGTGCCTTTCGGCGGCGTGGAGCACGCCGCCGAAAAGGTTTCTGTTTGCGTTATCAGATAACTTGCCAAGCGATTCGCCGGATTATGACCGGACCGTATTAAGGGTTCCCCAGGTCGCACGGTTAATCAAATTGTGCCCTTGACGGGAATAAGTGTTATCGCAAACACTCGGGAAACCAAGAAAGGGAAACACATGACGACTCCCCCGCACCGTGGCGACGTCCCCCATCGGCCGAAGGTGGCCGTGATGGAGGATGTGGCCGAACTCGCCGGCGTCTCGGCGATGACGGTGTCGCGGGTGCTCAACGCGCCGGAGAAGGTGCGGCCCGAGACCCGGGCACGTGTCCTGGCCGCTGTACAGGAGCTGGGGTACCGGCCCAACTCCGCGGCGCGGGTCCTGGTCACCGGAAGGTCCGGCGTCCTGGGCGTGGTCAGCTTCGACACCACCCAGTACGGACCCGCCTCCACGTTGTACGCCATCGAGCGGGCGGCGAGGCAGAACGAGTACTCGGTCAGCATCGCGAGCCTGGACGCGCTCAACCGCAGATCCATCGCCGAGGGCGTCGGACGGCTCACCTCCCAGTCGGTGGACGGCGTCATCATCGTCGCTCCGCACGAGTCCGCGACCGACGGGCTCCGGCACCTGCCGCCGGACCTGCCCGTGGTCGCGGTCGACGCGGGCGACGGAGTCCCGTTCCCCGTCGTGATGGTCGACCAGCACGCGGGGGCCGCGCGGGCGACCCGGCATCTCCTCAGCCTCGGTCACCGGACGGTGTGGCATCTGTCCGGCCCGGCCAACTGGGTGGACGCCAGCGCACGCGTCGCCGGATGGAGGTCGGTGCTGGAGGCCGAGGGCCGTGAGGTCCGCGAGCCTCTGGCGGGGGACTGGTCCGCGCGTTCGGGCCATGAACTCGGCCGGCGCCTGGCCTCCGAGGACGACCTGACCGCGATATTCGTGGCCAACGACCAGATGGCCATGGGGCTGCTCAGAGCGCTGAGGGAGGCGGGGCTGAGGGTTCCCGAGGACGTCAGCGTGGTCGGCTTCGACGACATCCCGGAGGCGGCCTACTTCTGGCCGCCGTTGACCACCGTCCGCCAGGACTTCGCCACGGTCGGCCGGCTGGCCTTCCAGCTCGTGCTCGACCGGATCGACGGCGTCCTGGGGGAGCGGAGGCTCAAGGTCGAGCCCGAGCTCGTCGTCAGAGAGAGCGCGGGCGTGCGTCCCCCCGGGTGAGACGTGGTCCGTGCTCAGGGATGCGCACGGCCACAAATGTTAACGCAAACACAACCAAATGCTAGATCAAGTCGATCCACCGCCCTCCATGAGCGCGAAGCCCGCGGAGGGCGGCTGGACGGACGTACTCCTCCACCACCCCCCTGAGAAGAAGCAAGGAGAGAGTAATGAACAGGAAGCTGCCGGCAGTGCTGCTCAGCGCCGCCATGGCATTCGTCCTCGCCGCCTGTGGAAGCGGATCCGGTGGATCCGGCGGATCCGGCGGGGACGACGGGAAGATCACGCTGGGCTTCTCGCAGGTCGGCTCGGAGAGCGGCTGGCGAGAGGCGAACACCAAGTCGATCAAGGAGTCGGCGCAGACCGCGGGGATCGACCTGAAGTTCTCCGACGCGCAGCAGAAGCAGGAGAACCAGATCGCCACGATCCGGTCCTACATCCAGCAGAAGGTCGACGTCATCGCGTTCTCCCCGGTCGTCGTCACCGGCTGGGACGCGGTGCTCAAGGAGGCGCAGGCGGCCAAGATCCCGGTCGTCCTCACCGACAGGGCCGTCGACTCCGACCCGTCGCTGTACGTGTCCTTCCTCGGCTCGGACTTCGTCAAGGAGGGCGAGGCGATCGGAGACTGGACCCTCAACGAGTACAAGGACGCCACCGCGCCGGTGAACATCGTCCAGCTTGAGGGCACGGTCGGGTCGGCGCCCGCGATCGACCGCAAGAAGGGCTTCGAGAGCAAGATCGCCTCGAACCCGAACCTCAAGGTGATCGCCTCGCAGAGCGGGGACTTCACCCGGGCGGACGGCAAGGAGGTCATGACGGCGATCCTCAAGGCCAACCCCAAGATCGACCTGCTGTTCGCGCACAACGACGACATGGGCATCGGCGCGATCCAGGCGATCGAGGAGGCCGGCAAGAAGCCGGGCGTGGACATCAAGATCGTCACGATCGACGCGGTCCACGACGGGATGCAGGCCCTGGCGGACGGAAAGATCAACTTCATCGCGGAGTGCAGCCCGCTCCTCGGCGACCAGCTCATGGACATCGTGAAGAAGATCAAGGCCGGCCAGCCGGTGGAGAAGCGGATCATCACGGAGGAGACCACCTTCACCCAGCAACAGGCCTCCGAGGCGTTGCCGAACCGCAAGTACTGAGATACGACCACTGAGACCAGATGCGAGGGGACGGGGCCCCTCGCCTTCTCTCTGAGAGGAGTCCAGCATGCCCGGAGCCGTGCTGGAGATGATCGGCGTCAGCAAGGGATTTCCGGGAGTGCGGGCGCTGGCGGATGTCGATTTCCAACTGTTCCCCGGAGAGATCCACGCTCTCATGGGCGAGAACGGGGCCGGTAAGTCCACCCTCATCAAGGTGCTGACCGGAGTGCACGCCGCTGACGCGGGGGAGGTGCGGCTCGGCGGTGAGCGGGTTTCGGTCACCGGCCCGCAGCACGCGCAGACCCTCGGCATCAGCACCGTCTACCAGGAGGTGAACCTCTGCCCCAACCTGACCGTGGCGGAGAACGTCTTCATCGGCCGCGAGCCGTCGAAGGCCGGTGCGATCCGCTGGCGTGAGATCCGCCGCCGGGCCGCCGAGCTGCTCACCCGGTTCCACGTCGACGTCGACCCGGGTGCGCGGCTCGGCACGTGCTCCCTGGCGATCCAGCAACTCGTGGCCATCGTCCGCGCGGTCGACATCTCCGCCAAGGTGCTGATCCTCGACGAGCCCACGTCCAGCCTGGACCGCGACGAGGTCGAGCAGCTTTTCACGGTCATGCGCAGGCTTCGCGACGACGGGGTGGCGATCCTGTTCGTCTCGCACTTCCTCGAGCAGGTCTACGAGGTGAGCGACCGGATGACGGTGCTGCGCAACGGCCGTCTGGTCGGGGAGTACCGCACGGCGGAGCTCAGCCGGATCGACCTCGTCGGCCACATGACCGGCCGGACGCTGAGCACGCTCGAGCAACTGCACGTCCGCGACGAGACGGCCCGCGTCCAGGCCGAGCCGATCCTGAAGGCCCAGGGCGTCGGCCGCAGGGGCGCGATCGCGCCGTTCGACCTGGAGATCCATCCCGGAGAGGTGGTCGGTCTCGCCGGGCTGCTCGGCTCGGGCCGTACGGAGGCGGCACGTCTCATGTTCGGCGCGGACGTCGCCGACTCCGGCACGATCACGCTCGGCGGCAAGCCCGTGCCGCTGCGCGGGCCGAACGCCGCGATCGACCACGGTGTCGCGTTCTGCCCGGAGAACCGCAAGAGCGAGGGCCTCATCGAGGATCTGACCGTCGGTGAGAACATCGTGCTCGCGCTGCAGGCCGCCAACGGCTGGCTGCGCCCGCTGTCGCAGGCCCGCCGCCAGGAACTGGTCGGGCGCTACATCTCCGCGCTCCGGATCAACCCGGCCGACCCGGACATGCCGGCACGGAACCTCAGCGGCGGCAACCAGCAGAAGGTGCTGCTCGCCCGCTGGCTCATCACCCAGCCGAAACTGCTCATCCTCGACGAGCCGACCCGTGGCATCGACGTCGGCGCCAAGGCGGAGATCCAAAAGCTCGTCGTCTCACTGGCGGAGGACGGCGTCGCCGTGCTGTTCGTCTCCGCGGAACTGGAGGAGGTCCTGCGAATCAGTCACAAGATCGAGGTCCTGCGGGACCGCCGTCTGATCACGGAGATCGGCAACACCGGCACCGTCACGCCCGAGGGAATCCTGGAGATCATCGCGAACGGGACGACACCATGAAGGCGGTCATCGGGCATCGTCTCTTCTGGCCGGCCGCGGTGCTGGTCGTCATGCTGCTGGCCAACGTGGTCGTCACTCCGGGGTTCTTCTCCATCCAGGTGAGGAACGGTCACCTCTACGGCAGCCTGATCGACATCCTGCTGCTCGGCTCGCCCCTCATGCTCGTCGCGCTGGGGATGACCGTCGTGATCGCCACCGGCGGGATCGACCTGTCGGTCGGCGCGGTCGTGGCGATCTCGGGAGCGCTCGCCTGCTACCTCATCAGCGGGCAGGAGGACCAGGGCGCGGTCTCCGGGGTGCTGGTCGCCGTCGCGCTCGCACTGGTGCTGTCCGCGGTGCTCGGGTTCTGGAACGGGCTGTTCGTGGCGCGCGTCGGGATCCAGCCCATCATCGCGACGCTGATCCTCATGGTCGCCGGGCGAGGGGTCGCCCAACTGATCACGTCAGGGAAGAACATCAACGTCAACAGCCCGCCGTACAAGCTGATAGGCGGCGGCTACTGGCTGACGCTGCCGTTCGCGGTCATCGTCGTTGCCGTGGTGGTGGCGCTCACCGGCCTCGCCGTACGGCGGACCGCACTCGGCATGTTGCTGGAGGCGATCGGCGGCAACGCGGAGGCGTCCCGCCTGGTCGGAATCCGCTCGCGGCGGCTCATCGTCCTGGCCTACACCTTCTGCGGGCTGTGCGCGGGCATCGCCGGGCTCATGATCAGCTCGAACATCGCCACGGCCGACGGAAACAACGCCGGGCTGTGGATGGAACTGGACGCGATCCTCGCGGTGGTGATCGGCGGCACGGCGCTGACCGGGGGACGCTTCACCCTGGCGGGCACCGTGCTGGGTGCGCTGGTCATCCAGACCCTGTCCACCACGATCTACACCACCGGCATCCCCCCGCAGGTGACGCTCGTGTTCAAGGCGGTCGTCGTGGCGATCGTCTGCCTGATCCAGTCGCCGGCCTTCCGGGCGAAGGTGTTCCGCCGGCGGGCCAGGCCCGCGGCTCCTCCGCCGGCCTCGCCGGCCGCGGCGGACGTGGAGGTGAACGCATGACCGCGCTCGGTGTGAGAGGCCCCGTCCGGATCCGGCGGGAGCACGCCGCCGTCCTGGTCACGTTCGGGCTGCTGGTCGCGATGTTCGCGGCCGGTTCGATCGTGTACCCGGGGTTCGGGTCCGGCCAGGTCGTGGTCGACCTGTTCATCGACAACGGCTTCCTGCTCGTCATCGCGATCGGGATGACGTTCGTCATCCTCACCGGCGGCATCGACCTGTCGGTGGGCGCGGTGGCGGCGCTGTCGGCCATGTTGTGCGCCTTCTTACTGGAACAGTGGCACTGGCCGGTGGCGGCCGTGCTGCCGCTCGTGCTCCTGGTGGGAATCGGGTTCGGGTTCGGGATGGGCTACGTCATCCACCATTTCGAGATCCAGCCGTTCATCGCGACACTGGCCGGGATGTTCCTCGCCCGCGGCCTGTGCTTCGTCATCAGCATCGACCAGATCTCGATCAGCAACCCGTTCTTCACCGAGTGGGCGCAGACGCGGATCCCGCTGGGGGAGGAGACGAACGTCACGCCGACGGTGCTCATCGGGCTCGCCGTTCTCGCCGTCGCGTTCGTGACGTTGCACTACACGCGCTTCGGCCGGGCCGTGTACGCCATCGGCGGCAACGCGCAGTCGGCGCTGCTGATGGGCCTGCCGGTGGCCAGGACCAGGATCGGCGCCTACATGGTCAGCGGCCTGTGCTCCTCGCTCGGCGGCCTCCTGTTCGCCTTCTACACGATCTCCGCGAGCGGGCTGCACGAGGTGGGGACGGAACTCGACGCCATCGCCGCCGTGGTGATCGGCGGCACCCTGCTCACCGGCGGCTCCGGCTACGTGGTCGGCACCGCTCTGGGCGTCATGCTGCTCGGGACCATCCAGACCATTCTGAGGTTCCAGGGCACGCTGAGTTCGTGGTGGACGCGGATCGCCATCGGCGTCCTGCTGCTGCTGTTCATCCTGCTCCAGCGCCTGCTCGGATCGTCGAGGACCAGACGCTGATCCCGGGCCCCGCACCGGCGGGCGGCACCGATCAGGGGCGCCGCCGGTGCGGTCGGGCGGGTGTCCTTCAGGATCCGCCGGGCAGATGGGCGATCTTGTCGGGGTTGGCGATGAGGTAGACGGTCTCGATCAGCCCTTCGCTGATCACGAGGGAGATGACCGTGATCACATGGCCGTCCGCGCTCAGGACCACACCCGGGGCGCCGTTCACATCGGTGATCTCCATGCCGATGTCCGTGGTGAGCGGGGCGCCGATCGACTGGAGGAAACGGATGACGCCGTCCTCGGTCGCGATGGCGGTCAGGAAGGCGGCGACGTTGCGGGAGCCCTCGAGGACCCGCAGCGGCGCCCTGGCCTTGCCTCCGCCATCGCCGACCAGCGTGACCTCGCCCGCCAGCATCGCCATGAGACCGTTGAGATCGCCACCGGTGCACGCGCCGATGAACCGCTCGGTCACCTGTCTGCGCCGCGCCCGGTCCACGTCGAAACGCGGACGCCGCTCGCGCACGTGGTCACGCGCCCGCCTCGCGAGTTGCCGTACGGCGGGCTCGCCGCGGCCGATCATCTCGGCGATCTCGGCGTGGGAGAACCCGAACGCCTCCCTCAGCACGAAGACCGCGCGTTCGAGCGGGGACAACGTCTCCAAGACCACCAGCAGGGCGAGTTCCACGCTGTCGGCCACTTCGGCCTGCTCCGCGACGTCCGGCGCCGTGATGATCGGTTCGGGCAGCCACGGGCCGACATAGGTCTCCCGCCGCGACTTGACCTTGCGCAGCCTGTCGATCGCGAGGTTGGTCGTCGTGCGGACGAGGTACGCCTTCGCGTTGCCGATCTCCGCCGAGTCGACCTCCGACCACCGCAGCCAGGTCTCCTGGACCACGTCCTCGGCGTCGGCGGCGCTCCCGAGGATCCGGTAGGCCACGCCGGTCAGGAGATCGCGGTGCTCGCTGAAGCGTTCAGTGGTCATATGAGATCAGATGTATCACAAGGGTCCGTATGCCACATCTCTCCGCGGAGACTCCTTCGATTACCGGCTCCCGCGCGGAGTCCTATATAGTTTCACTCGTTGCAAGGGGCTATAGCGCAGCTGGTAGCGCACCTCCATGGCATGGAGGGGGTCTGGGGTTCGAGTCCCCATAGCTCCACTCGCGACAGGGACTTGCTGGTCGCCGCCATTTTGAGCGGCTCACCGCAGGTCCCTTCGTCGTTTGACCAGAGAGACGACCCCCGATGTTGGGGTGTCGGCGCATCCACGAAGCCGAGACGATCGACTTCGACCAGGACGGCGTGCCCGACGCGTACAAGAGCGCTCAGATGCCGAGGTCACGCCGCCGGAAGACGAATGGGCGCGCCGACGGCGGATAGAGTCGCCGGACGGCTGCTCGGGGAAGCGCCGGCAGGGTCGGCAGGAGACCGGATGAACCAGGACGGGTCGCGGCGGGGCACGGACGACGGCGTGATGTATCGCCGGGTGGCCGCGGATCTGCGCGATGCCATAGCGGACGGGGCGTACGGCTCGGGCGGCAAGCTCCCCGCCGAGGCGGCCCTCGCCGAGCACTACGGGGTCTCCAGGGGCACCATCCGGCAAGCCCTGGCACTGCTGCGCTCGAACGGCCTGGTCACCTCCCGGCGCGGCACCCGGCGCGTGGTGCTCGGCACCGCGCCGGTGCAGAGTTTCTCCGAACTGCTCAGCTTCACCAACTGGGCGCGGTCGGTGGGCGAAGAGCCCGGCGCGGTCCTGGATTCCATGGTGGTCCGCCCCGCGGGCGACCAGGAGCGCGAGCGGCTGCGCCTGGAACCGGACGCCGATGTGTACGCGGTGCTGCGTGTGCGTACTCTGTCGGGCCGTCCGGTGATGATCGAGCGGACCGTGTACCCGGTCTGGGTCGGCGAACTCGTGGCCAGGCTGCCGGTGAACGAGGTGTCTTACACCGAGCAGTTGCTGGAGCACGGCATCGTGTTCGCCGACGCCGACCACACCATCGACCTGGCCTACGCGGACGCCGACGACGCCCGGCTGCTGGGATGCGCCGACGGCACCGCGCTACTGCGCGAACTCCGTCACACGACCGATCCGACGGGGCGGCCTCTGGAGTGGTCCGAGGACCGTTACCTGCCGGGCACCGTCGCCTTCACGGTGCACAACTCCATCGCCGCCTCCGCCTTCTCCCGCCTGCGCCACGCCGGCCCGGCGCGCTGACGCGCGGTCAGCGGCGCAGCAGCGAGGCGAGCAGCGGCCGGAAGTGCTCGAAGTCCGGGGTCGCCGCGTCGGCTTCCTTGGCTTCGTCGTCCCAGCGCCGAACCGCGACCGCGTCGGCCGCGCCGGGCAAGGCGGCGAACGCGGCGGCCTCCTGCTCGTCCATGGGGCCGCCCTGCACTTGAAGCGTGTACTCCGACGCCTCCGACAGGAGCGCCCGGTAGCCGGGCTCGACCGTGCACAGGTAACGCTTGGCGGCGACGTGCAAGCGCACCGGCTCGGTGACCTCCGGACCGAACCAGCGGGCGAGCAGGTCGGCACCGGTGTGGCTGTGCCGGTTGTCGGTGCCCGCCATCAGGTCGTGCCCGCTGACCGGACCTGAGAAGTGGCCGACGTCGTGCAGGAGGGCGGCCGCCACCAGGTGCGCGGGGGCGCCCGCGGCCTCGGCCAGCGCGCCCGCCTGCAGCATGTGCTCGGCCACGGTGACCACCTCACCCAGGTAGTCGGCCGAACCCGGGCCGTTGAAGAGCTCGGCGAGTTCGTCCAGGACGGCGGTACGCCGCAATACCGCCAAGGTGCTCGCCAGTCCGTCGAGGTCGGCGTAGGCGCCCTGCAGGTGCCGGGCTCCCGTCTGCGCGAAGGCGGTGCGGGCGTGCAGCAGCCGCGTGTTGTCGAAGATCAGGCAGTCGCCCGGCTCCAGCCGGAACGTCAGCTGCAGTTCGGGACGCAGCAGTAGTTCGGCGAAGGTGCGGTAAGCCGCGTAGAAGGCTTCGAGTTCGCGGGCGGGCAGTCGCAGGGTGCCCATCGACCGGTTGTTGAACCTCACCTCGCGGATGCGGCCCATCGGGTCGAGGTCGATCAGCGGGCGGTGTGCCGTCAGTTCGGCCCGGGCGTCGCGGTAGCCGAAGGGGACAGGGGTGCGGGTCAGCACGGCGAACGCCTCGGGGTCCTCGTCGCGCAGCAGCGCCGCGGCGTGGAACCCGTCGACGAGCCCGGAGTCGCCGCCCTCGGCCGCGTTCCGGAGGCAGTGCAGGATCTGGATGGTCGGCACCGGGTCGCGGTACGGGTTGTCGGTGTGCGGGGCGATGGCCAGCGAGGAGAAGGCGAGGTTGTCCGGGGCAGGCTCCACGCGGACATCGAAGAGCTCGCCGTAGTTGGTCTCACGGACGAATCCGAAAGACCGGGCGACGGCCAGGACCTGGCCCTCCTCGGCGGGCACGGACCGCAGCAGGGCGAAGCCGAGCCGCTGCACGGCCTCCAGCACCCGCGCACGCTCCCCGTCCGCGGACAGATAGTCCGACCAGTCCGCCTCTGGCAGTGCCCCCAGGTCCGCGGCTTCCCACAGCTGCTTTCCGGCCTCGTTGCGGTGATCTCCCTGGACCGGGTCGCCCGGCCGGGTGGTCAGCCACTCAATGGCGTAGAGCGAGCGGTGGCCGTCCGGAGACCAGATCACCTCCACCGTGTCCGCGCCGTGGACCTGCCGCGCGGTCACGGTGCCGATGGCGAGGTCGACCGGCAGGTCGGTGATCTGGAAGAACTTCTGCCCGCTGCGCGGATCACGGCACGCGGCACACGGGCAGTTGTCCCGCAGCCATGTCGCAGGCAGCCCCGCGACGAGGGCGGCGGGATCGGTCGCGGGGGGCGCGGAAATCGGTAGGTCCGGCATGGTCGTCCTCCAGGATGAGAAAAGTTGTATAGCCAACTTTGCCCAGTCTGGTGTCCGACAGGCGAGTCGAAAAGGACCACGCGGTGAACCCACGCTGTCGTGTTCAGGGAAAAGGGGGTCCGATCACGTGGTCGACGCGCCGGGTCGGGCCGGGACGTCACGCATCCGGCGTCGCCGCCAGGCGAGCGCCACGGTCTGAAGGACGAAGAACGTGCCGCCCGCGGCCGTGTAGGTGATCAGGGCGTTGAGGCTCGGGGACTCGCCCGCCGCGGCGACGAGGTAGGTCGCGCCGGCGATCACCGACAGTGCGCCGGCGATCAGCATCGGCCACTGCCGGCCCAGTTCGGGGCCGCGCCGCCGTACGGCGACCGTGAACTGCGCCGCACCGGAGACGATGGCCCAGACGCCGAACGCGATCAGCACCGCCGCGGCGCCGCTGATGGCCGTGACTCCGAGGGCGACGGCCGCAAGGGCGCTCAGCGCGGTGTTGAACACCTGAAGCGTCCGGGCCGGGGTACCGGGATCCTCCCGGGCGTCGAGGAGTGAGGCCACCACGTCGATCAGCGGATAGGCGACGAGCAGGGCGACCGACACGGCGGAGAGCGAGTCGTGCACGGCCGCGAAGCCCACGGCCCAGGCGATCGCGACGAGGCCGCGGACGAGGTAGATGCGCTGCAGGATGGTCATGAGAGTGCCGGCTTTCTTTCCAGGTCGGGGTACCGGATCACTCTCGTCGGACAGGCCGCTCGCGGGCCCCAGGGGAAGACACTGGCCGGAGCCCTGGTCCCAGGGACCTTCGAGACGATCCCACGACCGCCGAAAGCACGACGGTCCCGGGATTGCTCCCGGGACCGCCGCCACTGGTCGGTGTGGATCAGTCGATCGCGCAGCGATAGCTGGAGGCCGTCGCCGGGTCGCCGTGCCCGGTGTAGCGCGCCACCTGCGGGTACCGGCACACGTCACGGGTGACGGGCCTGCCGTCGGCGCCGGTGGTCGCCGCGGCGAGGGTGGCCGGAGCCTGGCCCTTCTCCACCCACTTCACCAGCGCGCCCAGGGCGTCGGTCGGCTGCGCGCCGGGGCCGCCGCCGCAGTGGGTCACGCCGGGGAACAGGAAGAGCCGGTAGAAGTCGTCGACCTTCTTGTCGCCGCCCATGAGCCGGTCGACGCGTTCGCGGTAGTCGACGCTCCCCTGGGTGGGGACCAGCGCGTCAGCCTGGCCGTGCCAGCTCAGCAGCTTGCCGCCGGCCTTGCGGAACGCGGACAGGTCCGGGTCGTCGGTGCCGATGACGTCGTTGAAGTCCCGCTGGGACTGCCGGAAGATCTGGGCGAACCGCCCGTAGGTCAGTGTGGTCGTGTCGAACTGCGGATCTTTCTCCACGAAGTACTTGACCCAGCTGTCCGCGACGAAGAACGGCACTCCAACTTGGGCCAGATAGCTGAAGCTCGCGCCCTTGTTCGGGCCGTACCAGAGCTTCTCGCCGCCCGGCGAGACCGGGCCGGCCCAGATCTTGTCGACCACGTCGGCGTCGGCGGCGGAGATGGTGATCTCCTTGCCGTCGCAGAGAACCTTGGCGCCGATCAAGCGGTGCGCGTCCCAGTGGCAGCTCCGCGGGTCGTCGATGATGCCGTCCTTGACGCCGTCGAGGGTGTCGCAGGCCTTGACCGCGGCGGTGTTGAACGCCTCGAGTTCGCACTGGGTCGGGTAGGTCTTCTCCTCGTTGAAGACCACCTGCGGCCAGAGCGTGGCGACCGCGAACCGGTCCCAGTTGGTCGCCGGTGCGTCGGCCAGGATGCCCTGGAAATCGTTCGGATGGTCCTGCGCCTCCGCGAAGCCCTGACGGCCGCCGGTCGAGCAGCCGTTCCAGTACGCGTACCGCACCGGGCTGCCGTAGAACTTCAACGCCACGTCCTTGCCGACGACGGCCATGTCGTGCAGCGACCGCGAGGCGAAGTTCTTGAGCAGCGGGGTGTCGACCTTCCCGTCGGCGGTCAGCGCCCACCCGCTCACGTCGACCGGCGACTGGCCGACGCCGGCGTCGGTGGCCGCCGCCACGTAACCGGCCTTGACCGCGGTGACCAGGGGGGCGCCGAAGTCGCCGGCCAGATAAGCGCTGCCGCCGGTGGCCTGGAACCGCCCGGTCCACCTGTGCGGGTCCTGGGGCAGCGAGATCTTGACATTGACGTGGTCGTTCGCGCCAGGATGGGTGAGTGTGACCGTGATGTCGCACCAGGCCGGGACATCGGTGATCGGCGCCGGAGTGGGCAGCGGAGGCGCGTCGGGGAAGGTGACGGTTCCTCCGGCGTGCGCGGCCGCCCTGACCGACTCGACCTTGGCGCCGGACGGCGCGGAGACGGGAATCGTGGAGCACACGGTCGTGGCGGCGTCGCCGTTGTGGTGGATGGCGGCGTCGGCGGCTGTCGGCGCCAGCGCCGCCGACAGCGGAACTATCGCCGCGGCCATCAACATGATCAGACGTTTCATGTCGGCCACTGTCGCTCGGAGGGCGCCGGCGTCGCCCCAGGGAGGCACCCGGGGGTCTGTCCCCGGCGTCCCTGGTCCCGGCCGGCGCCGCGGCCGGGTGTAGCGTCCTGCCGGGGGAGGGTGAGGTGCCGAATAACACCCGGGGTTTCGAACTGCGCGGCCGGCAGCGCGAGCGGGACACGATCGACCGCCTGCTGCGCGACGTTCACGACGGCCGGAGTCACGTGCTGGTTCTGCGTGGTGAGCCGGGTGCCGGCAAGACCGCCCTGCTGGATTATCTGATCGAGCGTTCGCCGGCCGGCCGGGTGACCCGCACGGCCGGGGTCGAGCCGGAGTCCGAGATCGCGTACGCGGCGCTGCAGCAACTCTGCGCGCCGCTGCTCGGCCGGCTCGAGCGGCTGCCCGAGCCGCAACGGGCCGCGCTCGCCACCGCCTTCGGGCTGACCCCCGGCGACCCGCCGGAGGGCCTGCTCGTCGGACTGGCCGTGCTCGGCCTGTTCGCCGAGGCCGCGGCGGAGCAGCCGCTGGTCTGCGTGGTGGACGACGTGCAGTGGGTCGACCGGATGTCCGAGGTGATCCTCACCTTCGTGGCCCGCCGGCTCGACGCCGAGTCGGTCGCACTGGTCTTCGCCTCGCGCAGCCCCGGAGACGAGCAGGTGCTCAGCGGCCTGCCGGAACTGCGCGTCGAGGGGCTGCCCGACGCGGAAGCGCGGGCGCTGCTCGACTCGGTGCTCACCGGCCCGGTCGATGCGCGCGTACGCGATCGAATCGTCGCCGAGACGCGGGGCAACCCGCTTGCGCTGCTCGAACTGCCCCAGGGCCTCACACCGGCGGAGTTGGCGTTCGGGTTCGGCCCGCAGAGTGCGACACCCCTCGTGAGCCGTGTCGAGGAGGGTTTCCAGCGACGCATCGCGGCGCTGCCCGCGGACACGCGCCGTCTGCTCGTCACCGCCGCCGTCGAGCCGGTCGGCGACGTGACCCTGCTGTGGCGCGCGCTCGAGCGACTGGGCGTCAGCCCGGACGCCGTCGCGCCCGCGGAGGCCGCCGGACTGGTCGAGTTCGGCACCCGGGTTCGGTTCCGGCACCCGCTGGTGCGCTCGGCCGCGTGGCGGTCGGCCGACGCGGCCGAGTTGCGCGAGGTGCACCGCGCGCTGGCCGAGGTGACCGACCCGGGGCAGGATCCCGACCGGCGCGCCTGGCACCGGGCGCACGCCGCGGTGGGACCGGACGAGGAGGTCGCGAGCGAACTGGAACGCTCGGCCGACCGGGCGCTGGCCCGCGGCGGCCGTGCGGCGGCGGCGTCCTTCCTCGAGCGGGCGACCGAGCTGACCGCGGACCCGGGACGACGGGCGACACTGGCTCTGGCCGCCGCTCATGCCCACTTCGCCGCCGGCGCCCCCGCTCAGGTGCCGGGCCTGCTGGCCGCCGCCGAACTGGGCCCGCTCGATCCGCTGCAGCGGGCCGGCGTGGAGCGCCTGCGGGCCCAGGTCGCCTTCGTGCTCAACCCCGGCCGGACGGCCGGCCCGCCGCTGCTCGCGGCAGCCCGCAGGCTGGAGGCGCTGGACCTCGCCGCAGCCCGGGAGACCTATCTCTCGGCGCTGGGCGCCGCCGTGTACGCCGGTCGGCTCGGCGGCGGCGACCTGCGCAGGGCCGCGGAGGCCGCCCGGGCCGTCCCCGCCGGCGAGGACCCGGCCGGTCTCCTGCTGGCCGGTCTCGCGGCGTGGAGCCTGGACGGGTACGCGCCGGCCGCGCCGCTTCTGCGCCGGGCGCTGGACGCGCTCACGGCGGACGAGGATCTGGGCCTGCTGTGGCTGGCCGGACCCGTGGCGCACGAGGTGTGGCAGGACGAGATCTGGCACCGTCTCACCGAGCAGGCGGTCGGCTTCGCCCGCGCCACAGGGGCGTTGTCGCTGCTGCCCACCGCGCTGGTCTTCCGCGCGGGCGCGCTGCTGTTCGAGGGCCGGTTCGCGGACGCGTCGGATCTGCTCGACGAGGTCGGCGCCCTGGGACGGGCCACCGGCCTGGCCGTGCATCCGTCCGCCTCGCTCGCCCTGGCCGCCCACCGAGGCCGGGAACTCCCCGCGCTGGAGCTGATCGAGGCCACGGTCAAGGACGCCGACGCCCGCGATGAAGGCCGGTTGCTCGGCCTGGCCGGCTATGCCAAGGCGGCGCTCTTCAACGGGCTCGGCCGCTATCCGGCTGCTCTGGAGGCCGCCCGGCAAGCCGTCGAGCACGAGGACCTGGCCGTCTTCAACTGGACGCTCGGTGAGCTGATCGAGGCGGCGGTGCGCAGCGGCGAGCCGGCGGTCGCGTCGCAGGCGCGCGAGCGGCTCGCGGGGCGGACCGCGGCCGCCGAAACGGACTGGGCGCGTGGCGTCCAAGCCGTCGCCGACGCGCTGGCCGGTCCGCCGGAGCAGGCCGAGGAGCACTACCGCGAGGCCGTCGAGCGGCTGTCCGCCACGCGGATCCGGCTGCCACTGGCCCGGGCCCGCCTGCTTTACGGCGAGTGGCTGCGCCGGGACAACCGCCGCGGCGACGCCCGGGGCCAGCTGCGCGCCGCCCACGACGCGTTCACCGCCATGGGCGCGGAGGGCTTCGCCGAACGGGCCGGCCGGGAGCTGGCCGCCACCGGCGAGACCGTCCGCCAACGGACCCTGGGAGCGCGCGAGGAGCTCACCTCCCAGGAGGCGCAGATCGCCCGCCTGGCCGTGTCCGGCCGGACCAATCCCGAGATCGGTGCCGTGCTGTTCCTCAGCCCGCGAACGGTCGAGTGGCATCTGCGCAAGGTCTTCATCAAGCTGGGCATCGGTTCGCGCCGCGAGCTCGCCGCGGCGCTGCGTGGCCGGTGACCCCCAGGGGCCGCGCCAGGGAGTCTCCCTGGGGCGAGGCGCCGCTCGGGGCCGCGATCGTGGACACCGGATGCCGACCGGCATCCGGTATCGCTGAGGAGCGGACATGGTGGAGTACAAGCTCGAGGTGATCGTCCTGCCCGTCGCGGACGTCGACCGGGCCAAGGACTTCTACAACCGGATCGGTTTCCGGGAGGACGTCGACTATGTGAGCGGGGCCGACTTCCGGGTCGTGCACTTCACCCCGCCGGGCTCCCGGTGCTCGATCGTCGTCGGCACGGGGGTCGGCACGGCTCAGCCGGGCTCCGTGGAGAAC
Source organism: Planotetraspora mira (assembly GCF_016863275.1). Lineage (GTDB taxonomy): Bacteria > Actinomycetota > Actinomycetes > Streptosporangiales > Streptosporangiaceae > Planotetraspora > Planotetraspora mira. The sequence continues at coordinate 499,819 of NZ_BOOO01000004.1, read as the reverse complement.
GTGCACCTCATCGTGGACGACATCGAAGAGGCGCGGGCCGATCTGATCAGCCGCGGTGTCGAGGTGAGTGAGATCTTCCACGACGAGGGCGGCGTCTTCCACCACGCGGGGACCGAGAAGCGGGTGCCGGGCCTCCAGCCCGACCGGCGCTCGTACGGCTCGTTCGCCTCGTTCAGCGATCCGGACGGGAACGGCTTCGTCCTGCAGGAAATCACCGAACGCCTGCCTGGTCGCTGAGCCGATCTGGCCCGGGGAGGCGCGGAGCCTCCCCGGCCGGGAGATGCGGAGCCTCCGCGGCTGGGAAGTGCGGGGCCTCGCCGGCGCATCCCGATCAGGCGCGCGCCGAACGGTGTTCCTGGGGGCTGACCCCGTGGACGCGCTTGAAGGCGGTGCTGAGCGCGAACGGGCTGCCGTAGCCGACCTGTCTGGCCACCGCGCCGACCGTGGCGTCGGAGTCCCGCAGCAGGTCCGCGGCCAGGGCGATGCGCCGGCTCGTGAGATAGGTCATGGGCGGCTGGCCGACCATCTCGGTGAACCTCCGGGCCAGGGCCGCCCGGGAGACGCCCGTCCTGGCCGCCAGTGACGCGACCGTCCAGGGATGGGCCGGGTTGTCGTGGAGCAGCCGCAGGGCCGTCCCCACCACCGGATCGCCCTGGGCCTGGTACCAGGCCGGGGCGTTCGCCTCCGGCCGGGCGAACCACGCCCGCAGAACCGCGACCAGCAGGAGGTCGAGAAGCCGGTCGAGAATGACCTCCTGGCCCGGATCGTCCTTGACGATCTCGTCGCAGAGCAGCGGGATGAGCGAGGCGCCCGCGGCCCCCGCCGGAAGGGCCAGCGAGGCGGGCAGCGCCGACAGCAGTCGCCCGCCGACCTCGCCGCCCACCTGGTAGGTGCCCGTCAGCATCATCGCCGCGCCGTCCGGGGCGGTGCCCCAGGTGCGGACGCCCAGGTTCATCGAGTCGCACAGGTCCTCACCGGCAGGGGACGTGGTGCACCCTCCGGGACGGATCACGGCCTGCACCGGGGTGGCGGGGTCGTCGGACACGGTGTACGGGTCGGGGCCGCGCATGAGCGCGATCTCCCCCGGGCGGAGCCGTACGGTCTCGCCCCTGTCGGGGACGACCCAGGCGGTGCCCCGCACCATGGCGACGAGCGTGAGCGGCGCCCTGTCCTCGACGCGGAGCGACCAGGGAGGGTCGAGGATCGAGCGGATGAGGAACGCTCCGCGGGCTCTCGGCCCGTCGAGGAGGCCGGCGAACGCGTCCATGCGCCCGAGTCTAGACACTCGGACATGCCATCGGGATTCTCAGCGATGGCCGGGAACGCCCGCACGGACTTCACTGGCCGTATGACTGGAAACGGAGACAAGAGGGCGACGCTGGTCGTCGGAGGCACCGGGAAGACCGGCCGTCGTGTGGCGGAGAGGTTGCGGGCGAGAGATCTGCCGGTGCTGGTGGGGTCCCGGTCCGGCGCGCCGCCGTTCGACTGGGACGATCCGGGCACATGGGCCGCCGCATTGCGCGGCGCCGATTCGGTGTACGTGACCTATTACCCGGACCTGGCGTTCCCCGGGGCGGCCGACGCGATCCGCGACTTCTCGCGGCTGGCCGTGGAGAGCGGTGCGCGGCGGCTGGTCCTGCTGTCCGGCCGCGGCGAGCCCGAGGCGCAGGCCGCCGAGCGTGAGCTGAGGGAGTCGGGCGCCGAGTGGACGATTCTGCGGGCCGCCTTCTTCTTCCAGAACTTCAGCGAGCACTTCCTCCTCGGCCCGGTGCTCGACGGTGAGATCGCGATGCCGGCGGGCGATGTCGCGGAGCCGTTCGTCGACGCCGAGGACGTCGCCGACGTCGCCGTCGCCGCGCTGACGGACGACCGCCACATCGGCGAGGTCTACGAGCTGACCGGCCCCCGGTTGCTGACCTTCGCCGACGCGGCCGCCGAGATCGGCGAGGCGGCCGGCCGGGACATCGCCTATGTGCCGGTCTCCGCGGAGGAGTACGCGACCGCGCTGGCCGAGCACATGCCCGCGGACGAGGCGAGGCTGCTCACCGACCTGTTCGCCAGTGTGCTGGACGGCCGCAACGCCCATCTGTCCGACGGCGTCCGCCGGGCGCTGGGCCGGCCGCCCCGCGACTTCGCGGACTTCGCTCCCGACACCGCCGCCACCGGCGTCTGGGAGGCCTGATGTCCCCGGTGCTGGGCGACCTGGCCCTGTTCGCCGCCACGATGGCCACGGGCCTGATGGCGGGACTCTTCTACACGTTCACGGTCGCGGTCATGCCGGGGCTGGCCGCGTCCGACGACCGTACCTACGTGGTGGCGATGCGGCGGATCAACATCGCGATCCAGAACGGATGGTTCGGGATCGCCTTCGCCGGGTCGCTGCTGCTGACCCTCGCGGCGGCCCTGCTGCACCTCGGCGAGCCCGAGTTGCCCTGGTTGGGGGCCGCCTTCGTTTCCTACGGCCTGGTCCTCGTCCTCACGTTCTCCGTCAACATCCCGCTCAACGTCGCGCTCGACAAGGTCGACGAGGCCGGCCCCGCGGCCGAGCACGCGGCGGCGCGCGAGCGGTTCGAAACGAAGTGGGTGCGCTGGAACCTCGCCCGCACCCTCCTCAACGTGGTGGCGTTCGGCTTCCTGATCTGGGCGCTCGCCTTGTGAACGCCCGCGGACGCGGACGTGCCCGCCCCCACGCCGCACCGGGGGCGGGCACGACTCGCGTGCTCAGTTGGTGGAGACGAACTGCTGGGAGAGTTGCTGGCCGAGGGTGACGGCCTGCTGGTGGTTCTCGACGGCCGAGACCTTGGTGCCCGAGCCGGTGAAGACGATGTACGTCACTGGGCCGTCGGTGCCGCCGGTGCTGGGGTCGGGGTCGATGCCCAGGTCGGAGGCCGTCTTGTGGGACGCCTCCCCGATGATCTGCGTGGGTCCCGTGTCGCCGACGACCGCGTACTCGATCTTGCCGTTGTAGATTACGGCGACCACCGTGCCGCAGCCGATTCCCTTCGACGTGTAGTTCCAGATGCTGCTCGAACTCGGCACCACGACGTACGGAAGGGTCGCGGAGTTGAGCGGGGAGTCACCCGTCGTGTGGCAGGCGGTGTCGGGGTAGAAGCAGCAGTCGGTGTTCTCGTTGCACTGGGTGGTGCGGACGCCGTCGCAGTCGATGTCCATGTCGGCCTTCCAGAACACCGCGCCGGTCTTCTGGCACACCGACACCGTCGCCGTGCTGACGTCCTCGTCGGTCTTGTACTTGCCGTTGGAGATCTGCGAGCACGACGTCACCTTGGCCAGCAGTTGGTCGGCGGTGACGGTGCCGCCGCCTCCACCGGGCGTGGTGGCGTCGATGTAGTCGAAGTTCGGGTTGCCGTCGGCGGTCGTGGCGGTGATCCGCACCTTGTTGGCGCCCGCGTTGAGGTTCGTGGTGATCGAGACGGTGGCCCAGGTGTCCCAGTTGCCGGTGCTGTTGAACGCGCGATTGGCGGAGACGACGGTGCCGTTGACCGCGACGTTCGCGGTGCGGGTCGGGCTCGTCCCGTTGGAGTAGCGGATCGCCAGGGTGGAGCTGCCGGCTGTGGCCGCGTTCACGGTCCACTCGGTGTAGCTGCCCGAGGCGTTGTCGCCGTTGACGAAGCCGCTGCCGGAGTAGCCGGCGTGGTTCGACTCGACCACGCCCTGGGAGACGACGGCGTTCTCCGCCTCCAGCCGGTTGGTCGCCGCGTTCGCGGAACCGCCGATGAACAGGCCGGCGGCCACGAGACCCAGCGTCACCAGCGCTGATGCGAAGCGGGGGGTCCTTCGCATCGCTCACCTCCAGAAGTTAGGAAGCCTTACTAACAATTGGCGGCTACGGTAGATCGAGAGTCAGGATCTGGTCAAGTCATGAGAAAGGTGGAAAAAATCTGGCTTGTCAGGTCACTCTGGGCGGGCCGCGCGTCTGCGGCCGACGGAGTCCCAGAGCGCGACAGCGATGACGACCGCCATCGCGGCGGCGGCCACCGCGAGGGGCGGCACGACGAGCCCGGCGGGAGCGAGGGCGATCAGGGCCGCCAGTCCGGCGAGATGGGACGCGGGGAATCGCCCCCAGAGCACGCGCTTGAACAGGGCGTGCCCGGCGAGGAAGAGCGCCGGCCCGCCCAGCACGGTCAGGGTGACCTCGACGCCGGTCTCGCCTGGATGGCTGATGACCAGCTCGTCGCCGACCGCGGACACGACGATGCCCGCGACCATGGGCAGGTGGAGGAAGGTGTAGGCGGAGCGGGCCAGCCTGCCGGGATCGTCGGCGGAGGAGATCACGCGGCTGCCCGCCTCGGCGCTGCGCCCGAAGTAGACCCACCACAGGCCGGCGCTTCCCGCGAACGAGACCGCGAAGGCCGCCGCCGAGGACGGGGACATCGCCTGCCCGAAGGTCGATCCGGTGACCAGGATCGACTCCCCGAACGCGATGATCAGGAACAGCTGGCAGCGTTCGGCCATGTGCGCGCCGTCGATGGACCAGTCCGTCGTCGCCGACCTGCCGAGCCCCGGCGTCACGAACCCCACCCAGGGGGCCACCAGGTCCGCTCCGACGGCGGCCGCCCACAGCAGCTCGCGTGCCGTCGCCTCCGTCAGGCCGCCGGTGATCCAGAAGACGCCGGACAGGAGCGCCCAGGCCAGCACCCGGGCGAGATTGCGGCGCAGGGGAGTGTTCCGGGGTGCGGCGATCACCGAATGGGCGGTGCGGCCGATCTGGATCGCGACGTACGCGCAGGCGAACAGCAGGCCGTGCCGGCCGAAGGCGTCGGGCAGCGCGGCGGACATGATGAGGCTGACCAGCATGACGCCGCCGAGCACCAGCCGGACGGAGGAACGTTCGGGGTCGAACCAGTTGGTGTGCCATGCCGTGTAGACCCAGGCCCACCAGACGGCGAGCAGCAACAGCCCGGTCTGGGCCGCGCCGTGCCACGTCAGATGAGCGAGCAGCAGGTGCGAGAGCTGTGTGACCGCGAAGACGTACACGAGGTCGAAGAAGAGCTCGGGGAAGGTGACGCGGCCGCCTGTGGCACGTGAGCGCAGCAGGCCCGTGTCCGTCGTCACGATCACACGTTAGGGATCTTCCGTACGAAACGGAAGTGGATGGGGGTTATCTTCACGTTAAGGGCTGTATCTCTCGAATGCCGGTATTCGTGCGAACAGAGCGCATTGACAAAGGGTCTTGACGGCGCAGAACTGGGATAATGCTGAATTTATGGTGAAATAACTTGACTGGAATAGGGGCCACCCCCTATTCAAGAGAAGGCGGAGACGGCTGAGCACCATTGGTGGCATAGATGACAATCGAATCTGGTTCGGGTAACGCCCGGCAGGAGTACCGCGCACTGCAAGCCGAGGCGTTCAACCGCATCGGCGTTCGATACGACGACGCATTTCCCCATAAAGAGGGACAAGTTGCCGCCGGGGAGTGGTTGATCAAGCAGCTCAAGCCCGGCTCGCGTGTCCTCGACGTGGGTTGTGGAACCGGCGCCCCCACCGCTCAGCAATTCGCCCAGGCCGGGTGTGAGGTGACCGGCATCGACATCTCCCCGGTCATGCTCGAGATCGCGCGGGAGAACGTTCCCGGAGGCACGTTCCTGGAGCTCGACGTGCTCGAACTGGACGGCTCGCTCGGCACCTTCGACGCGGTGACCGCGTTCTTCGCCCTGCTGATGTTGCCCCGGGCCGACATCACCGCCGCCCTCGGCAAGATCCACGCGGCGCTCGCGCCCGGCGGGCTGTTCTCGCTCAGCATGGTGGAGATCGACCTCGACGACGTTCCCTTCCAGTTCCTCGGGGCGCCGGTGCGGGTGACGGGCTACCTGCGCGACGAGATGCGCGCGGCGGTCGAGGACGCCGGTTTCACCGTCCTGACCGAGAACCACATCTCCTACGCTCCGGCGACCACCCAGGCCCCACCGGAGATCCAGCTGTTCTTCAACTGCCGGCGCGAGCAGTTCTGAGCGGCAGCACCCGTGTCCTGGGACGGAGAGTCGCTCGCGTTCCTCAGCTTCATGAGCGACGCCGTGCAGGCGATCGGGGACAGCCCCGAGCCGGAGCAGGCCACCAGGCGCTTCTGTGAGGCGGCGGTGCCCCGGCTGGCCGACGCCGCCGCGGTCTACCTCGACGGAGGCGCGCAGCACCGGGTCGACCCCGGTGGGCGGCTGCCGCCGCGATGGACCGGTGACCGGGCGGGCGTCCCGGAGTTGGTGGACGAGCGCCTGATCGTGGTGCCCCTCCGTGCGTACGGCAGGCCGGTCGGCTCCGCCATGCTCGCGCGGGACCGGGAACGGTCGCCGTTCGCCGAGGTGGACCTGCTCGCCGCCCGGCAGCTCGGCGTGCCGGCTGCCCTGACCGTCTTCCACGGCCGGCAGCTCGAGACGGTCGAGACCCTGCAGCGGGGCATGCGGCCCGGGAGCCCGCCCGACCTGCCCGGGCTGGAGATCTCCTTCCGGTACCAGCCCGCGGCGGAACGGGTCGGCGGCGACTGGTTCGACGTCATCCCGCTGCCCGGCAGCCGGGTCGCGCTGGTCGTGGGCGACGTGATGGGCCACGGCCTCGCGGCCGCCGCGGTGATGGGCCAGCTCCGCACGGCCGTCCAGACGCTCGCCTCCCTCGACCTGCCGGCCGAGCAGGTGCTCCACTCGCTGGACGAGATGGCGCAGCGGCTGGCCGCCCAGACGCTGACGACCTGCGTCTACTGCGTGTACGACCCGGTGCTCCGGCGTTGCACGATCGCCAACGCGGGCCACCTGCCGCCGGTCCTCGTCAGGGCGGACGGCAAGGCGGAGGTGCTCACGCCGCCTCGCTGCCCGCCGATCGGCCTCGGGTGCACCCCGTTCGAGACGATGGAGATCGCCGCGGACGACGACAGCATGCTCGTCCTCTACACCGACGGCCTGGTGGAGGAGCGCGGGCAGGACATCGGGCAGAGCGTCGACGCGTTGTGCCGCAAGTTGTCCACCGGCGCGCCCATGGAGGAGTTGTGCGACGGCGTGCTTCCGCCGGCCAGGTCCGACGACGTCACGCTCCTCGCGATCAGGTTCAAGGGCATCCCGAGCGACGACGTCGCCCAGTGGCTCGTCGAGCCGCAGCCCATGACGCCGGGACGCGTGCGCCGCCTGGTCCGCAGGACGCTCGCCATGTGGGGGCTCGAGGCGATGATCCCGATCGCGCAACTGCTCACCTCGGAGCTCGTGACCAACGCCGTCCGCCAGACGCCCCGGCCGATCACCATCAGGTTGATGCGGACCGACGTCCTGTTGTGCGAGGTCAGCGACGACGACCACCGCATGCCGATCATGCGGGAGCCCGGCGTCCTCGACGAGGACGGCCGCGGGCTCTACGTCGTCAGCCAGCTCGCCGACCGGTGGGGGACCAGCCGGGTGGCGGGAGGCAAGACGGTCTGGTTCTCCCTGCCCATCCCCGACGGCCGGACGCGTTGACGCCCGGCGTGGCGGGCGCGTAGGTTCCGATACCGACTGGTCGGTTCGGAGGGGTCGCATGCGAGTTCAGGACAAAGTGGTCGTCGTGACCGGCGCGGCGAGCGGGATCGGCCGCGCCATGGCGCTGCGGTTCGCCGAAGAGGGCGCAGCCGGAATCCTCGTGGCCGACCTCGACGAGGCGGGCGCGGCCGCCGTCGCCGAGCGGATCGGCGAGCGCGCGCTGGCATTCAGGGCCGACGTGAGCGTCGAGGACGACGTCCGGGCGATCGTCGACACCGCGGAGCGGTCCCTCGGCCCGATCGGCCTGTTCTGCTCCAACGCCGGGATCATCACCGGCCACGGCGTGGAGGAGGCGTCCGACGAGGAGTGGTCGCGCACCCTCGCGGTCAACACCCTCGCCCACGTCTACGCGGCCCGCGCCGTGATCCCCGCCATGGTGGAGCGCGGCGGCGGTTACCTGCTCAACACCTGCTCGGCCGCGGGCCTGGTGAGCTGCCCGGGCGATGCGCCGTACGCCGTGAGCAAGGCCGCGGCGATCTCCTTCGCCGAGTGGGTGGCCATCCACTACCGGGCCAAGGGCATCGGGGTCAGCGTGTTGTGCCCGCAGGGTGTGCGCACCGGGATGATGCGCGAGGACCTGCTGGAGGAGAACCTCACGGCCCGTGCCGTCATCTCCTCCGGAGCCCTGCTCGAACCCGAGGAGGTCGCCGGCCACGTGGTCGACGGCCTGGACGCGGAGCGGTTCTACATCCTCCCCCATCCGGAGGTGGCCGGCTTCTTCCAGATGAAGGCCGGCGACCCCGACCGCTGGCTCAGCGGGATGTCACGCTTCGTGGAGTCGCTCGCCCGCTGAGACGGGGTGCCCGTCCCGGGGAGACCGGCGGCCGAACGCCCGCCGGTATGCCGAGGGCGACGTGCGCATCGAACGGGTGAAGTGGTGGCGAAACGTCACCGGGCTCTCGAAGCCGACGGCGGTCGCGATCTCCTCTACCGGTACCGCCGTCGTCTCCAGCAGGGGCAGGCTGGCGGTGATCCGCTGCGAGATGACCCACCGGAGCGGGCTGGTCCCGGTCTGGCGGTTGAAATGGCGGACGAAGCTCCGCGGCGACATCCGCGCCACTCCGGCGAGCACGGCCACCGTGATCGGCTCGGCGAGATGGGCCAGGGCCCACTCCATCGCCCGGCCGACGGCGTCGTCCTCCTGTATCGGGGTGACCGCGGCCTCGATGAACTGGGCCTGACCGCCTTCGCGGTGCGGCGGGACGACCATCCGCCGGGCGACCGCGTTGGCCACGCTCGGCCCGTGGTCCCGCCGGACGAGGTGGATCAGCAGGTCGATCCCGGCGGCGCTGCCCGCGCTCGTCAGGACGTCCCCGCCGTCCACGTAGAGCACGCCGGGGTTGACCCTGACCTCGGGAAAACGTTCCTGGAGGAGGCCGGCGTACTTCCAGTGGGTCGTCGCCTCCCTGCCGTCGAGCAGCCCCGCCGCGGCGAGGGCGAAGGCCCCCGAGCAGATCGAGACGATCCGGGCTCCGCGATCGTGCGCCGTCCGCAACGCCGCGATGAGGCCGGGGGAGACCTCGCCGCGGACGTCGGGCACGCCGGGGACGATGACGGTCCGGGCCGCGGCGAAGTCCTCCAGGTCGCGGGCCGCCTGGATCGTGAAGCCTCCGACGGCTCTGAGCGGCCCGGCGGACTCGGCGCAGACCTCCAGGTCGTACCACGCGATGCCCAGTTCCGGCCGGGGCAGGCCGAACAGTTCGACCACACAGCCCAGTTCGAAGGGGCTCATCCCGTCGAAGGCCAGGACCGAGACCGTACGGTTGCCGCGGCGCTCGAGCATGGCTGGATATTAGCGATATAGGGCATTCACGCCACTCCTCGGGCCGGGGCCCCGCCCGGGATCCTTGCTTCCAGAACGAACCGAGATCTGGGAGCGGAAGATGTCCTTCGTCACGAGCACTCCGGCCGCCGTCGCCGCAGCCGCGGTCGCGCACTTCTCCGGGCGCCTGTCGCATGAGGCGGATGTTTCCGACGTGCACGCCGACCTCGCCGCGGGCGAGCCCGGCATCGTCGTCGTGGACTCCCGCGGGGACGAGAGTTGGCGGCAGGGCCGGATCAAGGGGGCCGTGCACCTGCCCACCGCTCAGATCGCCGAGCGGGCCGCCTCGATCATCCCCCGGGACGTCACCGTGGTGACGTACTGCTGGGGACCCGGCTGCAACGGCGCGACCCGGGCCGCGCTGGAGTTCGCCAGGCTCGGCTATCCCGTCAAGGAGATGATCGGCGGCTTCGAGTACTGGGCACGGGAGGGATTCCCCGTCGAGACCGACCACGGCGTGGAACGTCGGCCGGCCGACCCCCTGACCGCTCCCGTCGGCGGCATCGCCTGCGACTGCTGACGGCCACATGAAAGGGCAGGCCACGGGTAGTCGAACCGATATGAAGCGGATACTTCAGCTCTTCGTCACCCGCTGGCTGGCCCGCACGCCTCTGGGCCTCATCCTTCTCGGCATCGGCTGGTGGATCATGCGGAAGAGGCGCGCGGACCGTGAGGGACGGGCCCCCGGCATGCGTGAGCCGGGCCGCAGGCCTCGCGACCCCTCCATGTACCGGGGGCCGTCCGACCGCGGCCGACGCAGGTCGCGGGTCAGCTAACCGGGCGCGGCGGTCTGAGGGCGAGGGCCGCCGTGACCAGGGCGAGCGCGGCGAACACCGCGCCGCCGCCGAAGGCGACCGCGATGCCGTGGACGAGGGGCCCGTGTTGTACGGCCGAGCCGTACACGGTTACGAGCGCCGCGGAGCCCAGCGCCCCACCGGCCCAGACCGTCGTCTGCGCCAGTCCGGAGGCCGCGCCGGACTCCTGAGGGGCGACTCCCGTGAGGATGGTGGCGTTGAGCGGCATGAAGCTGAGGCCGCCGCCGAGCCCGAGCAGGACCATCGGGCCGAACAGGCCGCCGAGGTAGCCCGTGCCGGCGGAGACCTGAGTCAGCCACGCCATCCCGGCGAGGCTCACGGTGACGCCCGCGAGGACGATCCGCCTGGCCCCGAAACGCGGCAGCAGGCGCGGAACGACCCGGACGACCGAGAACTGGGTGACCGCCATCGGCAGGAACGCGAGCCCCGCCGCCAGCGGGTCCATGTGGAGCACCCACTGGACGAACTGGGTCATGAAGAAGAAGAAACCGAACATGCCCGCCGCCAGGAGCAACTCGATCAGATAGGCGGCCGAGCGGGCACGGTCCGCCAGCAGGCGCAGAGGCATGATCGGCTGCCGTGCCCGGGTCTCCACCGCGACGAACGCCCCGAGGAGCACGAGCGCGGCGGCCAGGCCCGGCAGCGCCTCGCGCCACCCGCTGTCGGCGGCGGTGATCAGCGCGTACACCAGCGACACCATGCCGCCCGTCACGGTGGCCGCCCCGGCGAGGTCGAACCGGCCGGGATGCGTGCCCGAACGGGCGATGAACCGGGGGGCCAGCACGACGACCGCCATCCCGATCGGGACGTTCACGAAGAACACCCAGCGCCAGGACGCGGCGTCGGTGAGCACGCCGCCGAGGATGAGCCCGATCGCCCCTCCCGCGCCGGTCACGGCGGAGTAGACGCTGATCGCGCGGTTCCGCGCGGCTCCCTCCGTGAACGTGGTGGCGATCAGGGCGAGGATGCTCGGCGCGGCGATCGCGGCGCCCACGCCCTGTACGGCCCTGGCCGCGAGCAGACCCCATTCGGCGGTCGCCAGGCCGCCCAGCAGGGAGCCGAGGGTGAAGACGGTCACTCCGGCGGTGAACACCCTGCGCCGGCCGAGGATGTCACCGGCCCGCCCGCCGAGGAGGAGCAGGCCGCCGAACGCGAGCAGGTACGCGTTCATGACCCATGACAGGCCGGTGGGGGAGAAGCCGATGTCCTGCTTGATCTCGGGCAACGCGATGGTGACGATCGTGGAGTCCAGGCCGATCATGAGCTGGCAGGTCACGACGATCGCCAGGGCTACGCGGGGGTGCGCCGCCGTACGAGGGGATACGGTGAGCGTCGACAAACGAGCCTCCAGGAGATTAAGTGGAGGAAGCCTCCGAATCGCAATATACGGAGGCTACCTCCGCTTTGCAAGGGTGTCGACTATGAGCAGGCCCATGCGCGCCGACGCGCGCCGCAACTACGACCGTCTGCTGGAGCAGGCCCGGGAGCTGTTCGGGCAGGACGGTCCCGACGCGCCGATGGAGGAGGTCGCCCGCCGCGCGGGTGTGGGGATCGGGACGCTCTACCGGCACTTCCCGACACGTCAGGCACTCCAGGAGGCGGTCTACCGGGACCAGATAGAGATCCTCGCCGCGGAGGCGGAGGAGCTCGCCTCGCACCCGGATCAGGGGGAGGCGCTGGTCACGTGGCTGCACTCGACCCTGGCCCACTCCGTCGCCAAGCGCGGGCTCAACACGGCGCTCGTGGCCACGCTCGGCCCGGAGTCGGAGTTGTTCGCCACCTGCCGTGAAATGCTCTACCGGGCCGCCGGTCTCCTGCTCGGCAGGGCACAGGAGGTGGGAGCCGTACGCGAGGACCTGGAGGTCGCGGAGCTGTTCAAGGTGATCCACGCCCTGTCGGTCGCGACGGAGCGGTCACCCGAGCTCGCCGACCGCATGATCACGTTGTTCATCGAAGGGCTGGGGAGCCGGTAGAGGGGACCACGTCGGCGAACGGCGTGCGGAAGGTCTGACGGTAGGCCAGGGGCGAGACTCCCACGGCCGTGTGGAGGTGCTGCCGCAACGAGACGGCCGTGCCGAAACCGGCCTGCCGGGCGATCACGTCCACGGGGAGGTCCGTCGTCTCCAGCAGATGGCGGGCGTGCTCCACCCGTAGCCGGGTCAGCCACCTGGCTGGACTCAGGCCGGTCTCCTCCCGGAACCGCCGCGTGAACGTCCGGACGCTCATCCGGGCGTGTGACGCCAGGACGGCCAGGTCCAGCGGGTCCTGCAGGTTCTCCAGCATCCAGGCGCGGGTGGCGGCCGTGCTCGTGCCCGCCGGGTCGGGGAGCGGGCGCTCGATGTACTGCGCCTGGCCTCCCTCTCTGAACGGTGCGGTCACGCAGCGCCTGGCCGTCCGGTTGGCGACCCCGCTGCCGTGGTCGCGGCGGATGACGTGCAGGCACAGGTCGATCCCCGAGGAGACGCCCGCCGAGGTCAGGATGTCCCCGTCGTCGACGAACAGCACATCCGGCGTGAGCCGTACACGCGGGTAGAGGGCGCGGAACAGGTCGGCGTTGCGCCAGTGCGTCGTCGCGGGACGGTCGTCGAGCAGGCCCGCGGCGGCCAGCACGAACGCGCCGGTGCAGATGGACAGGATCCGGCTGCGCCGCGCCGCCTCCCGCAGCGCGTCCCGCAGGTCGGGGTCGATGGTGCCGTCGGTCATGACCGAGCCGCTGTGGACCCCCGGGATCACCACCGTGTCGGCGCTCGTCAGCACCCCGAGGTCGTGGTCGGGCACCACGCTGAATCCCGCGGCCGAGGTCCGCACCGGCAGCCCGCCGGGCGTGCAGGTGACCACCTCGTAGAGGGGGTCCGGATCGACGGCGCACCAGAACACCTGGCCCGGAATGCCGACGTCGAGAGTCGCGAAGTCATCCAGGACCACTACGGCGATGCGATGCATGGCCTGATTCTTTCACATATTGGCCATCCGGCCACTGGCCGGGCGGAGCGGCGCCGTTCAGGATTGGGGCCCATGAGATCTCTGCATCGCGCCTGGATCGTGGCCGCCGTCGCCTTCGTGGCCATCATCGGGGCCGCGGGCTTCCGGGCCACCCCCGGCGTGTTGATCACGCCGCTTCAGGACGAGTTCGGGTGGACGAGGGGCACGATCTCGCTCGCGGTCTCGGTCAACCTGATGTTCTACGGCCTCTTCGCGCCCTTCGCGGCGGCTCTGATGGACCGGTTCGGGATGCGGCGGGTGGTGACCCTCGCCCTGCTGCTGGTCGCGGCGGGCAGCGGCCTCACCGTCTACATGACCGCGAGTTGGCAGCTCATCGCCCTGTGGGGGGTGCTGGTCGGGGCGGGAACGGGCTCGATGGCGCTCGTCTTCGCGGCCACGCTCACCGACCGGTGGTTCGTCAGCCATCGCGGCCTCGTCACCGGGGTGCTGACGGCCGGCGGCGCCACGGGTCAGCTCGTCTTCCTTCCGGTGCTCGCGCACATGGCCGAGATGCAGGGCTGGCGGACCGCGGCGCTGACCGTGTCGGCCGCAGCCCTCGCCGTCGTCCCGCTCGTGTGGTTCCTGCTCCGCGACACTCCGGAGGAGGTCGGCCTGACCGCGCTCGGCGCCACCGAGCCGGCCGTACGGCCCGCCGGCGGGGGAGCGGCCGCGCGGGCGATCAGGGTGCTGGGCCAGGCGGCGCGGCGCAGGCAGTTCTGGTACCTCGTGGGCGGCTTCGCGATCTGCGGGGCCAGCACGAACGGGCTGGTGGGCACCCACTTCATCCCGGCGGCGCACGACCACGGCATGGGCGAGACCGCGGCCGCGTCGCTGCTCGCGGTCATCGGCGTCTTCGACATCGTGGGAACCGTCGCCTCCGGCTGGCTGAGCGACCGGGTCGACTCGCGGATCCTGCTCACCTTCTACTACACGCTGCGTGGTCTGTCGCTGCTGGTCCTGCCGCAGCTGTTCGCCGCGACGACCCAGCCGAGCATGCTGGTGTTCATCATCTTCTACGGCCTCGACTGGGTGGCGACCGTGCCTCCGACGGTGGCCCTGTGCCGCAAGATCTTCGGTCAGGAGGGGTCGGTGGTCTTCGGCTGGGTGTTCGCCTCGCATCAGGTCGGCGCGGCCATCGCGGCGAGCGTGGCCGGTGTGACCAGGGACCACCTCGGCAACTACGACCTCGCGTGGTACGGCGCGGGAGTGTTGTGCCTGTTCGCCGCGCTGATGTCGTTCCGCGTCATCACCGGGACGGGGCAGAGCCGGAAGGCTGCGATCCTGGTCGGGTGACCGAACGTGTACTTCCCCTCGTGGTCAGGATCGAGCGCGCCGCCCCACCGGAGCGCACCGACGCGCTCGAGGCCGCGGCGACGGCCGTGCTGAGCCTGCTCGACCCCCTCCAGGAGCAGAGGGACGCCTGGGACGAGGCCATCACCGAATGGGAGGACCACCGGATCCGGAAGGTGGTCAGACGGGCGCGGGGCGCGGAGTGGCGGCGCGTGCTGGCGCTGCCCGGCATCACCGTGACGGTGCGCACCGCGGAGGTCCGCGTCCATCCGCCGGTGCCCCTGGACGACTGGCCCAAGGACCTGTCGCGCCTGCAGGTCTCCGGCACCGATCTCGCCGACTCCGCGCCGCCGCCGTCGGCCGCGGACGGGCCGGTGCTCTGGATCAACCCGCACCTTGACATGACCGCCGGCAAGGCGATGGCTCAGGCGGGGCACGGCGCGCAGCTCGCGTGGTGGGGATCCGACGAGTCCGCCCGGGCCGCGTGGAGGGACCGCGGGTTCGCGACGGCCGTGCGGACGGCGGGTCCGGACAGGTGGTCCACGCTGGTGGACAGCGGCCTCCCGATCGTCAGGGACGCCGGCTTCACGGAGATCGAACCGGGCTCCGCGACGGTGGTCGCCGACGCCCCCTGGCTGCGGCTGGGCGTTTTCGAAGTGTGATCGAGATCGGACACGAAATACCGGGATATGCCGTACGCTCCGATCCGTGGCACCTGGGGACTATGGGACGAAAGCTGTTCCCACTTATGTTGCGGCCGAGGCGGAGACGACCCCCCTCCCGAAGATCACGGTTCCGCTGGCTCCGCCGGCTCCTCCGGGCGGGCGCAAGGGGCTCGGCGACCTCCCGATGCGGGTGATCTACCGGATCATCGCCGGCGCCGCCGCGGTCGTGGGGGTGGGCACGGTGGCGACCATCGTGGTCCTCGGCAAGACCGGATCCGAGCCTCCTCACGCGGCCGCCGCGAAGCCGGCGCACTCCCCGCTGATGGCCACGGCGACTCCGACCCTGAGCCCGTCGCCGACTCCCACACCGACCCCCACACCGACGATCCCGGCGGTGCTGGCGGCGGCGTTCGCCGACTCGCGACTGCAGGAACTGCCCGACACCGAGAAGAAGCTGGGCCGGCTGCCGGGGAAGCCCGCCCCCAGGCACGGGGTGCTCAAGGACCGCCGGTCGGGCGTCTCCGTCCCGAAGTTCACCAAGGTCTGGCGGCCCGTGAAGACCAAGGCCTTCGGCTCGCGGCAGGATCTCCCCCAGGTGAAGGGGTCACCGGTCCGCGGCATGGTCATCTCCTGCCCCCTGCCCGTCGCGGCGCAGGACGACATGCGCGACACCGCCCTGCTGGCCGCCCGGTGGACGCTGAAGTACCAGCCGAAGGGCACCACGCTGACCTGGACGGCGATGGACGACCTCACCATCGGCAAGAGGGACGCCGTCGTGCTCGGCTTCAACGCGCACTACAAGGTCAAGGGCAAGAAGCGGACCTCGTCGGCCGCGGTCGTCGTGATCGACGTCCCGAACAAGAAGCCCGCCCTGGTGTACGCCGTCATCCCGGACACGCAGAAGAAGGCCTGGCGCGACATCAACAGTGTGGTGTCCGGGATCAAGGTGCCCTGACGCGGGGTCAGCGCTCCGCGAGCACGATCACCGAGTCGCCGGGCCCGAGCACCACAAGGCGTGACCTGTCCGGGTTGAGGACGACGCCGAAGTGCGGTGCCTCGCCCGATCCCGCGGCCAGGCGATACCCGATCGCGGTCTCTCCCCTCCGGCGGGCCGCCTCGACCACGGTGGGGAAGGCGACCGGCGCACCCCCGGTGACGTAGTCGTCCGCCGGGCGCGGGTAGATCTCCGATCCGCGGGAGTCGAAGAGGTAGCCGAACACCTCGCTCAGGTGCGGGCTCTCGGCGAGTTGCGCGAGCAGCAGACCGACGACCGTGTCGCTGATCACGATGTCGTCGGCCTCGGTCACCTCCGCCAGCGTGCGGTTGTTCTCGTCGTGCATCTCGCTCACGATCGAGTACCGCTCGCCCAGGGTCGCCTGCATGTCGCGAAGCTGCAGCAGGGTCATCAGCGTGCGGGTGTCCGCATGGTGGGGATGGTGCCGGTCGTCCGACAACACGATCACGTGCTGGTAGAGCCCGACCTCCAGCGACTCCAGGGCGTACCTGTCGGTGGTCTCGCAGTCCTTGACGCTGACCGTGAGGTTGTGCAGGCCGACCAGTCCGTCACCGGCTCCGGGGTGGTCGCTCGCGACGTCGAGGACCGACCCGGCGGGGACGTACCCGTCGAGGTAGCGCACGATCTGGGCCGCCCGTGCGTTCCAGCCGAGCAGCAGGGTCCGCCCGGGTCCCGGCCGCGCGCGTTCGTGGTCGCGGATGTGCTCCTCATCGATCGCGGCGGCGTCTCCCGCCAGCCGGATGAGGGAGTCGTCCTGGGCGATCACGATGATCTGGTCGGAGGTGCCCAGCAGGGTGTCCATCGGCGGGTTGAGCATGACGCCCCCGGCCGTGCGCAGGCCGATGACGGTCGCGGAGGCGTAGGCCCCCAGCGTCTTCCCGTACGGCTGGCCCGCGAGCGCCGGGTCGGAACGGAGGTAGATCTCGCCGCCGTCGAAGTTCAGCAGGTCCATGCACACGACCGACATGCCGGACTGCCGGGACGACTGCACGATCAGCCGGGAGACGGTGTCGACGGAGTCGACCAGGTGGACCCCCGGGCCGCCGGCGAGGCGGGCGGCCGCCATGTTGCCGGAGGCGGCGATGGCGGCCACCACCGGCGGATGGTCGCCGGCCCGCTTGGCCAGCGCGAGCAGCGTCTTGATGACATGGGCGTCCGGCTCCTCGCTCTGCGGGGACAGGACGACGACGGAACGCGCCGCGTCGAGGTTCATCAGGTCGAGGTCGGCGGGCTCGGTCGGCCGCCCGGTGCGGCAGACCAGGCGCGTCTTACCGGTGTCGCCGACCCGCGTGCGGATGGCGTCCTCCATCGCGGGCTTGTCCATGTCCGCGAGGATCGCGATGACCGACCCCCGCTGACTGGCGTGCGCCTTCACGAGTTCGGAGACGATCGTGAAGACCTGCTCGGACCAGCCGAGGATCACGGTGTGGCCGCTCTCGATGATCCGCGAGCGGCCCTTGCGCAACTCCTCGATCTTGCCCTTGAGACCGGTGGAGAGCACGCCGACCAGGATGCTCACGATGAAGATGCCACCGAGTGACGCGACGAGCATCAGGCCGAGGAACGGGGCGGTGCCGGTATCACTGGCGATCTTGCCGGGGCTCAGGGCGCGCATCAGCGTCATCCACAACACGCCGGTCCAGCCCTCGTGGGCGTTCACCTCGCCTGGCGTCAGCCACAGGACCAGCCCGCTGACGGCCAGGATCAGGGTGACCGACAGAAGGGCCAGCCAGCCGATGAGGGCACCCGTGCCCTTCGCCATGGTGTTGTCGAACCAGTACCTCAGGCGTTCCCTGACAGTCGCCCTCGACAAAAGACAGCTCCTCCGGACAAATACGATCATTGATCGACTCATATTAGGGGCCACTAGGCTCTGGTGGTGTGACTCAGCTTGTTCTGGCATCCGCTTCCCCTGCTCGTCTCGGTGTGCTGCGCGGGGCCGGCCTCGACCCGAAGGTGATCGTCAGCGGGTTCGACGAGGAGGCCGTCGTGGCCGACTCGCCCGAGCGCCTCTGCCGGGCCCTCGCCGAGGCCAAGGCGTCCGTTGTGGCGAAATCCCTGAAGTCGGGGATCGTCATCGGCTGTGACTCGGTGCTCGAACTCGACGGAGTCGCGTACGGCAAGCCGGGATCGCCCAAGGAGGCGATCGAGCGGTGGCGGGCGATGCGGGGCAGGCATGGGCGGCTCCTGACCGGCCACTGCGTCATCGATGTCGAGGCCGGCCGCGCGATCTCCGAGGTCGGCGCCACGGTCGTCCGGTTCGGCTCGCCGACCGACGAGGAGATCTCCGCCTATGCGGCGAGCGGGGAGCCTCTGCGGGTCGCCGGGGCGTTCACCCTCGACGGACTGGGCGGCTGGTTCATCGACGGCATCGACGGCGACCACGGAAACGTCCTCGGCATCTCGCTTCCGCTGCTGCGCCGTCTTTTCGGTGAATTGGGTGTGTCCGTCACGAGCCTGTGGCGCTAGCCTGCCGGGCATGAGCGGCATCGGACGGCGGGGAGTCGGCGGTTTCGCCGACGGCATCGGCTTCGTGCTCAAGGGAGCCGGCTGGGTGGCCAGGCATCCACGGTGGTGGTTGTTCGGGCTGATCCCGGCGTTGATCGCCCTGGTGCTCTACGTTTTCGCACTGATATGGATCGGCACGCACGCGTCCGATGTGGCGGAGTGGGTCACCCCGTTCGCCGACGACTGGGGCTGGCGTGACGTCTTCCGCACCCTCGTCGGCATCATGATCTTCGTGGGCGGGCTCGCGCTCGCCGTCGTGACCTTCACGGCGGTGGCCCTGGCCATCGGGGAGCCCTTCTACGAGAAGTTGTCGGAGAAGGTCGAGGAGGATCTCGGCGGCCTTCCCGGTGGGGTGGACCTGCCCTTCTGGCGGACGTTCTTCCGGTCGATCCGCGACAGCCTCATCACGCTCGTCTACGTCCTGATGTTCACCGTTCCCCTGTTCGTGCTGGGCTTCGTTCCGGTCATCGGGCAGACGGTCGTCCCGGTACTCGGCGCGATCGTCTCCGGGTTCTTCCTCACCGTGGAGTTGACGGCCCTCGCCCTGGAGCGGCGGGGCGTCGCGCGCAAGGAGCGGTTCGCCCTGCTCCGCTCCAACCTGGCCATGTCGCTGGGCTTCGGCATCCCCGTCTTCCTGGCCTTCCTCGTGCCGCTGGTCGTCGTCGTCGCGATGCCGGGGGCCGTGGCGGGGGCCGCCATGATGGTCAGGGGACGGCTGGCCGTTTCGCCGTCGTGAACGCGCCGGGCGGCCGGCCGGTGCACGATGGCGGACCGCTCGTGATGGATCACCCCGCCGGTCTCTCGGCGGTGTTCGCCGCCGCCCAGACGTCCGCCGTGAAATCCAGGAACCGCTCGTGGTCGGTGGCCCGAAGGCGCATGGCCGACTCCGTCTCCGGATGGGTGAAGATCAGGAAGCGCTCCTCCCGCAACCCTTCGACGACGATGTCGGCGACCGCCGCGGGCTCGATGGACTCACCGTTGAGACGCAGGAACCGGCCGACCGGTGTGTCGTGCACCCCTGCGGTCAGCGGCGTGTCCACGAAGGCGGGGCACAGGCACGAGAAACCGACCCCCGACCCCCGATAGAGCACGGCCAGCGACTCGGCCAGGGCCAGCGCGGCGTGCTTGGTGACGGTGTAGGGGACGGCGCCGGGGACCATCAGCAGGCCGACCGCGGAGACCGTGCTGAGCAGATGACCGCCACCCCGCCGGACCATGGCGGGAACGAGCGCGCGAGCCGCCCAGACATGTGCCATGACGTGCACGTTCCACTGCGTCAGCCAGCCCTCGTCCGCCGCGTCCAGGGCGCCGAGGGGCTGCGCCTGGCCCGCGTTGGAACAGAAGAGGTCGATGGGGCCGTAGACCCGCTCCGCCTCCGCGATCACTCGCAGGATCTCCCGCTCCCGGCTCACGTCGGCGGCGATCGCCACGCCTCCCACCTCGTCCGCCACCTTCCTGGCCGCCGCGCCGTCGCGGTCCACGACGACGACCCCCGCGGCGACCGTGGCGAACCGCGCCGCCATCGCGCGGCCGATGCCGCTGCCCCCGCCCGTCACCACCACATGCTTTCCGTCCAGTTCCATACCGGCCACCGTTCCCCGCGCTGGACGAGACGTCCCACCCCAAAGGTGACCGTGCGACACCCACCCTGGGCGCCCGGCCGCAGGCAGGCACGCGTGTGGTCCTGTGGACAACCGCTCTCCTCCACAGAACAGCGTTAAGCGTCCGATCGCCGCGGGTGCCTCGGCGAGGCTCTCGGCCATGACCACCACCCCGAAGCTCGTGCTCTCCAGCCCGGCGGACATCCTCGCCGCCGTTCCCTACCTGGTCGGGTTCCACCCTGCCGACAGCCTCGTCGTGATCGGCTTCGCCGGGGCGGCGCTCCAGCTGAGCACACGGTGGGATCTGCCGCCGGAGCCCGGCGACCTCGATCGCCTCGCCCCGTTGTTCGTGCGGGAGGGGGTCACCATGGCCGTCCTCGTCGGGTACGGCCCGGAGCCGGTCGTGGATTCCGCCGTCCTGGAGGCCGGCCGGCTGCTGGAGGAAGCCGGCGTCCGCGTGACCGAGGCGCTGCGCGCCGAGGACGGGCGCTACTGGTCCTACGCGTGCCCGACCATCGTGTGCTGCCCCGACGAGGGGCTGCCGTACGACCCGGTGTCCAGCCCGGTGGCGGCAGAGGCGGTCGTGCACGGGCTCGTCGCGCTGCCCGACCGCGGCAGCCTGCGCAGGACCGTCGAGCCGAGTGCGGGAGGCGCGATGCGGGAGGCGTCACGGCGCGTGGCGGCCGACCTGCGGGCGAGGCTGGCCCGGCCGCCGGGGCAGGTGAGCGACGCGGTCGCGGCGGAGTTCGTGGCGGGCGGTCTGGCGAGAGTCCGCGCCGCGATCGACCTCTACGGCTCGGGCGGGCGTCTGGACGATCGCGCCGCGGCGCGCCTCGGGTTCGACCTCGCGATCATCCGGGTGCGCGACGAGGCGTGGGCCCTGCTCGACGACCGGGACGCCCACCTGGCTCTGTGGAAGGACCTGACCCGGCGGCTGGATCCCCTTCACGTCGCGCCCGCGGCCTCACTGCTCGCCGCCGCGGCCTGGCGGTCGGGAGACTGCGCTCTGGCGGGCATGGCGGTCGAGCGCGCACTGGAGGCGGACGGCGCCTACTCGATGGCCCACCTCCTCCGGGAGGCGCTGGTCCATATGCTGTCGCCCGGCTCGCTCCTGGACCGGATGCCCACGCCGGAGGACCTGGACGCCGAGATGGGGCCGCCCAGGGGATGCTGGCTCGGCCCCCTCGTCACGTGGTTGTCCGGCGAGCCGTCCGCGCGGGCGGGCTGACGGGGGAGGAGGGATCGGGGCTGGGGGTCAGGCGTGCTCGCCGCTCTCGGCCTGGCGGCGCCGCTCGTTGTAGGCGCGCATCCGCGCCGGGTAACCGGTGAGCTGGACGTCGTACACAGGCAGGGCCAGATCCCTGGCGACCTTCCTGATGACGGCGGGCGACCCGACGCGGCGGCGCGTCCACTCCCCGTCGTGGGCCACTGCGACCGCGGTGGTGTCGGTCGCGAACGTCTCCGGTTCCACGAAGAACTCCACGCCGCGTCGTGACTTGGCGAAGTCGATGAGGGTTTCGATGTCGGAGTTCGTGGCCTCACGGTCGAATTTGGCGATCCGCGGGCCTCGAAGCCGCCGGATCCCGTAGCGATCGCGCCATTTCATATGCCTTGTATACCGTTCCGATTATCACGTTGGTGTTAAGAGGGTCTTCTCGGGGCCAGGTAAGGGAAGTCCCCGATGGACCGAATGGCGATTCGCCGCGCAAGATGGAAGGAGACCCGGCGCAGCGCGGGTGATTCCACCGACGGAAGGCATGGTGTGATGCCGGCGGCAGTGACACCACCGTGGCAGGGGCGGGCACCGATGCCCCACCCGGGGCTGAGGGTGACCAACCAGGACCGCGAGCGGGTGGTCGAGCATGTCCAGGCGGCCTTCGCCGAGGGCAGGCTGGACAAGGACGAGATGGACGAGCGGCTGCATCTCGCGATGACCGCCCGTACCCACGCCGACCTCCTGCCGATCATGAACGACCTGTACGGCGCCCGCGCGGAGTTCGAGCCGAGTCCGCCGTCGGCCGCGGCCGATCCGGAGCCGGACGCCGGGGAACGCGTCGGCGGGGCGGCCGCCCACCTGCTCACCCTGTGCGGGCTCTTCGTCATCGGTCCCTTGATCATGCTGCTCGCGGGGGGACGCACCTCGCCCTACATCAGGCGGCACGCGCTTGAGGCGCTCAACTTCCACCTCACCGTGCTGGGCGCGACCCTGCTGCTGCCGTTCACCGTGATCGGCGTGGTCCTGCTGCCGTTCATCTGGATTCTGGGGTTCGTGTTGTCCGTCGTCGGCGGCGTCGCCGCCCTCGCGGACGGCCGGTTCCGCTACCCGCTGACGGTCCGATTGGTGAAGTGACGGGGCGAGCCTGAAGTCAGGGCATGAGCGCACGGACCGCGGCCACCGTGTCGGCCTCCTCGGCCCGCTTGTCGGGCCGGTAGCGAAGGACGCGGGCGAACCGCAGCGCCATGCCGCCCGGATAGCGGGTGGACCGCTGGACGCCGTCGAAGGCGATCTCCACCACCAGTTCGGGCTTGACGGAGACGACCCAGTCCTCCGTCGGTCCCGCCGCCAGGCGCAGGAACTGCTCGGTCTGCCAGGTCAACAACTCGTCGGTCAGGCCCTTGAAGGTCTTGCCGAGCATCACGAACCCGCCGGTCTCCGGGTCGAGCGCGCCCAGATGAAGGTTGGACAGCCAGCCGTTGCGCCGCCCGCTGCCCCACTCGGCTGCCAGCACGACCAGGTCGAGGGTGTGCCGCGGCTTCACCTTGATCCATCCGGCGCCCCGCCGGCCCGCGGCGTACGGCGTCGACGGCGACTTGACCACGACGCCCTCGTGGCCCCGCCGTACGGCGTCGGCGAAGAACGCCTCGCCCTCCTCGGCGTCGGCGGTGACCAACCGGGGAGTGACCAGCTCAGGGGGGACGGCCGCCTCCAGTGCGGCGTGACGCTCCTCGTCGGGAAGGTCGAGCAGGTCGGCGCCGCCGGCCCGGAGGGCGTCGAAGAAGAAGACGCTGAGCGGAACGGTCTCCCGCAGCACCGCGACGTCGGTCTTGCTGGCCACTCGCCCACCGGTGACCTGGAAGGGCTCCGGCCGGCCGTCGGGTCGCAGCGCGATCACCTCGCCGTCGAGGACGAGATCGTCCGACGGCAGCGCGAGGACGGCCTCGACCAGTTCGGGCACCTGCGCGGTGATGTCGTCCAGGGTGCGGGTGAAGACGCCCACGTGCTCGCCGGAGCGATGCGCCTGGACCCGCACGCCGTCGAGCTTCCACTCCACGGCCGCCGGTCCGCCGATCTTCTCCAGTGCGGCGGTGACGTTCGGGGCGCTCTGCGCGAGCATCGGGGCGACGGGACGGCCGACCTCCAGCCTGAACGCGCGCAGTTCCTCGACGCCGCCGCGCAACGCCGCCGCCCCGACGGCGGGCAGCCATCCGCGCAGTGTCAGCGCTCTGCGGACCTCCGCGGAAGGGGCGCCGGAGGCCTTCGCGATCGCCTCGATCATCACGCCGTCGAGCGCGCCCTGCCTCAGCTCCCCGGTCAGCAGCCGCTGCAGGAACGACTGCTCCTGCCGTGTCACCGCGCCGAACAGGTCGGCCAGCAGCGCCTTGCGCGCGGCCTGAGAGCCTGCCCCCGACTGCGCCTTGATCCGCTGCAGCAGCGAGTCGATCTCGGTCAGGGTGGCGACGGCAACCTGGCGCGGCTCAGGAACGTCCTGGAGAGTGCGCCAGCCGACGCCGATCTGGCGCTGCGGCAGCTCTCCCGAAAGGTAGGCGACCGCGATCTCGGCCTCGTCGGGCCCCACCCGGCTCAGGAGCTCGGCCAGATGCGCGATCTTGGCCAGGCGGGCGGCGTCGGACGCGACCGCCGCGGACGTCCTGGCGACGTCAATCAGCAACACATCGTAATCCTGCCCTACGCACCGGCGTTTGCCCACGGTGGGCCGTCACGTCGCCGCCACACGGGGCCGTCGTCGTGTCACCGGGCCGCCCGCACCACCCCCCGGGGGGCGGCCCCGGCGATCGGCGCGCCGAGTGCGCCGAATGAAGCGATCAGCCGACGCCGAGCAGGTCGACGACGAAGATGAGCGTCTCACCCGGCTTGATGGCGTTGCCCGCGCCGCGGTTGCCGTACCCCAGGTGGGCCGGGATCGTGAGCCGGCGACGCCCGCCGACCTTCATGCCTGCGACCCCGCGGTCCCAGCCGGCGATGACCCGGCCGCCGCCGAGCGGGAATTGGAAGGGCGTCCCGCGGTTCCAGGACGCGTCGAACTCTTCGCCCGTGGAGAACGCGACGCCGACGTAGTGCACGGTCACGGTGTGCCCCGGCTTGGCCTCCGGTCCGTCCCCCTCGACGAGGTCGACGATCTCGAGGTCCGCCGGAGGCGCGCCCTCCGGGAAGTCGATCTCGGGCTTCTCGAGTGCCACGTGGGTCTCCTGTTCTATCCGCGCCGGATGTTTCCGGCCGACCGAACGACTCTACCGAAGATCGCCCAGACGACCGACGCCCTCCCCGAGTCTGGTGGAAAGGGCGTGGTCAGCGGCACGACGGACCTGCCTCCGAAACCGGGGTGGCAGTCCGGATTGTCGCGGTTGAAGATGGTTTACTGCGGACGGTTCCGGCGGCTGTCGGCCCCGGGTCCGTGCTCCATGTCCGGCCGGCCGGACTCGGTCCTGCTCGTATCCGTGCGGCGCGCCTCCGGCCGCTCCATCGACGGCCTGCCCGGCATGCCCATCCGGTCCTGACCGGACGGCGCCTGCATGCCGCCGCCCTGTCCGGCACCGCCCGGCATGTGCATGGTGCCGGGGCCCTGTGCGGTCCCGCCCTGGCCGGGGCCGCTCGTCATGGCGCCGGAGTCGGCCAGCGCCGCCCGGGCCTGGTCGACCATGGGTGCCGCCACGAGCACGTCGTAGCGGCCCGCGACGATCGAACTCCTGGACGAGAAGTCACGCGCTCCACGGCTCAGGGCGTGGGCCACGTATCCGAAGATCGCGCCGACGATGGCGGCCCAGATGATGGACCACACCACGATGCCGATGAACGAGATCGTGGTGGCGGTGAACAACCCCAGGAACAGACCGATGACGAGGCCGATGACGGCGCCGTTGCCCAGCCCGCGCAGGGCCGCCCTGCCGGAGGTCAGCCTGCCGGTGACCCGCTCTTCGAGCCGGAGGTCGCTGCCGACGATCGCGGACTGCTCCACCGGGAAGCCGATGTCGGAGAGGGCGTCGACCGTCCGCTGCGCCGACGCGTAGTCGTGGTAACTGGCCAGCGGGCGCATGTCGACCATGGGTGCGACCGTCCCACTGGCGGGAGAACCGAACATCTTCGCCTCCGTCGGGTTGTGCGGTCGTGACGACACGGCCCTACCCGACGGTGGCCTGATATGCGCGTCCTTACCAGCTCTGGTGGAGAGGCATGCCTTCTGTGTACCCGGACGCGCTCTGGATGCCGACGACCGCCCGCTCGTAGAACTCCTCCAGGCTGGCCGCTCCGGCGTACGTGCACGAGGAACGCAGGCCGGCGACGATCTCGTCGATCTGGTCCTCGACGCTGGGGCGCACGGGATCCAGGTACATCCTCGAGGTCGAGATGCCCTCCTCGAACAGCGCCTTGCGGGCCCGCTCGAAGGGCGAGTCGTCCACGGTGCGCAGCCGTACGGCACGGGCGGAGGCCATGCCGAAGTTCTCCTTGTACTTCCGGCCGTCGGCGGCGGTGCGAGTGTCGCCGGGGGATTCGAACGTTCCGGCGAACCAGGATCCGATCATGACGTTGGACGCGCCCGCGGCGAGCGCCAGCGCCACGTCGCGAGGGTGCCGTACGCCGCCGTCCGCCCACACGTGGCGGCCCAGACGGCGTGCCTCGGCGGCGCACTCCAGCACGGCGGAGAACTGCGGCCTGCCCACGCCGGTCATCATGCGGGTGGTGCACATCGCGCCGGGCCCCACGCCGACCTTGAGGATGTCGGCCCCGGCCTCCACCAGGTCGCGGACCCCCTGGGCCGTCACGACGTTGCCTGCGGCGACCGGCACGCCGGGGTTCAGCCCTCGTACGGCCCTGAGCGCCGCGAGCATCTTCTCCTGGTGGCCGTGCGCGGTGTCGACGACCAGGACGTCGGCGCCCGCGTCCAGCAACTCCTTGGCCTTGGCCGCCACGTCGCCGTTGACGCCGACCGCCGCGGCGATCCGCAGCCGGTTGCCCGCGTCGACGGCGGGCTCGTAGAGGGTCGCCCTGAGCGCGCCGGTGCGGGTGAGGATGCCGACCAGATGCCCCTCGGCGTCCACGACGGGCGCCAGGCGGTGGCGGCCCTCGTGCAGCGCCTCGAAGGCCGTCTGCGGGTCGGTTTCCTGGGGAAGCGTCTGCGGCGACGGTGTCATGACCTGGGCCAACTGGGTGTACATGTCGACGCCCTGGCAGTCGGCCTCGGTCACTACGCCGACCGGGCGGTTCTCCCAGTCGACGACGATGACGGCGCCGTGTGCCCGCTTCGGCAGGAGGTTGAGCGCCTCGCCGACGGTGTCGTGGGGCGTCAGCGTGAGAGGGGTGTCATGGATCAGATGCCGGCTCTTGACCCAATCGATGACGTTCGCCACCACGTCGAAGGGGATGTCCTGCGGGATGACCGCGATGCCGCCGCGCCGCGCGATGGTCTCGGCCATGCGGCGCCCGGCCACGGCGGTCATGTTGGCCACGACGATGGGGATCGTGGTGCCGGTGCCGTCGCTGGTCGACAGGTCGACGGCGAGCCGTGAACCCACGGCCGAGCGTGATGGGATCATGAACACGTCGCTGTACGTGAGATCGTAGGGCGGCGTCACATCATTGAGGAATCGCACGTTTGCCCAGCCTACGTCGTGAGTCTTCCACTCCTTGCATTCCCCAGGGGAGACGGCGCCAGACGCTGTGAACGCCGGATAGATTTACTCGGTTGAGAGGAGGAGCCGTGGTCATCGTCGACCGGCCTGAACTGCTCATCGTCGGCCATGCCGTAAGGACGACCAACGCCGCGGAGGCCGATCCGTCCCGCGCGCAGTTGCCGGCCTTGTGGGCGCGGGCGGGCTCACCCGGCGCCTTCGCGCACGTGCCGAGCCGTGTCGATGAGAACCTCTATGCGGTGCTGACCGACTACGAGGGCGATCATTACGGGGCGTACACGCAGGTCGTGGGGATCGCGGTGCACAGCGCCGCCCGGCTGCCCGAGGGAATGGTCGCCGTCCGCGTGCCCGGCGTTCCGGCCATGCAGGTCGAGGCGCGCGGCCCCATGCCGGGCGCGCTGATCGAGGCCTGGCAGCAGGTGTGGAAGCACACCGAGTCGGGCGGGGCGCCCCCGAGGGCGTTCACCACCGACCTCGAGGTCCACCACCGGGGAGGGGCGGACCTCTACGTCGCCGTCATGCCCTCCTACGGCGACCCCCGCCCCACCCCCTCATCTCCCGCGTGATCATGCGCAGGTTCGGCGACCCCCGCCCCGGCCTGCGCCTTCATCCCGCGTGATCATGCACGGATTCGGCCGCGTCCGTCCTGACCTGCGGACTCACCGTTCGTGATCATGCGCGGATTCGGCCACGGCCGCTCTCACCTGCGACTTCGCCGTCCGTGATCATGCACGGATTCGGCCACGGCCGCTCTCACCTGCGACTTCGCCGTCCGTGATCATGCACTCGTCTCGTCGGCGGGCCAGAGCGGCTCGGGGATCTCGAAGCCGACCGGCTCGCCCCACTGGTTGCGGTAGCTCACCTCGTGTGCCGGCCTGCGCGGCGCCACGCCCCACCGGCCGGTCGGGTACCCGAAGGTGACCGTGCAGGCCATCTCCCAGCCCTTGCCCTCCGGGACGCCGAGGATCCGCATCGCCTCGGCGCCGTGGAAGAGCCCCAGCACCGTCGTCAGCGCGCTGCCGACGCCGAAGCCGCGGGCGGCGAGTTGCGCGCTCCACACCGAGGGGTAGATCGAGCCGCCGCTCGGGTCGTTCCTGGTGAAGGCGAACAGGAGCAGCGGGTAGCCCTCGAAGTGCTCCGCCAGGTGCATGGAGGACTTCATCACGCTCAGCGTCCTGGTGTCCCCGGCGGCCTCGGCCCGCTCCCGCGCGGCCTTGTAGTGCCCGTCGTACAGGGTGCCGAGCGCGTCGCGGTAGAGCGGCCCGAGCTGGGCCTTCACCGACGGGTCGTCCACCAGCATGAAGCGCCAGCCCTGCGTGTTGCCGCCGCTCGGCGCCCGGACCGCGGCGTCGAGAATCCGCTCCTGGATCTCCTGGGGGATCGGGTCGGGCTTCACCCGGCGCATCGCGCGCGTCGTGTACAGCGCCTCGAAGAGGTCCATGCTCATCGGCCGTTCATACCTCGCTCACGGTCTTCCGGCGCCTGGGCGCCGCGGTCTGGTCGGTCTCTCGGGGGGTCACGGGGCTCGAGACGCTCAGATCAGGACGCCCGCGTCGCGGTACGCCTTGGCCTCCGCCTCGGGGAGGCCCCAGGCGCCGAGGTCGCGCAGACGGGTGGCGGGGGACAGGTCACCTCTGCCACTCCCCAGCAGGCGGGGCGCGGGAACCGGCTGCACCACACCCTCGACCTCGACGAACGTCCCGCGGGCCTGGTTGTGCGGATGCCGGGCGGCCTCGCCCATCGACAACACGGGGGAGACGCAGGCGTCGGAGCCGTCGAAGATCTCCTCCCACTCCGCCCGGGTCTTGGACCGGAACTCGGCGGCCAACCGGTCCCGGATCGCCGGCCAGTTGGCCTGGTCGCCCCGGCTCGGCATGTCCTCAAGGCCCATCCGGGTGATCATCTCGGCCCAGAACTGCGGCTCCAGCGGCCCGACCGCGAGGAACCCCCCGTCGGCCGTCTCGTACGTGTCGTACATCGGGGCGCCCGTGTCCAGCAGGTTCGTGCCGCGGTCGCCCCACCCGCCGCTCTGGACGCCCTGGTAGAACATCGAGAACAGCAGTGCCGCGCCGTCCACCATCGCGGCGTCGATGACCTGGCCCTTCCCGGTGCGCTCCCGCTCGAACAGGGCGAGCAGCACGCCGTACGCCAGCATGAGGCCGCCGCCGGCGAAGTCGCCGAGGATGTTGATCGGGGGAGTGGGCTTGCCGCCCGCGCGGCCGAGCATCGACAGGACGCCGGCGATCGCGATGTAGTCGATGTCGTGCCCCGCCGCCGTAGCCAGCGGGCCGTCCTGGCCCCATCCGGTCATCCGGCCGTAGATCAGCCTCTCGTTGTCCGCGCGCAGGTCGTCGGGTCCGATGCCGAGCCGCTCCGCGACGCCCGGGCGGAAGACCTCGATCACGACGTCGGCTCCGGCCGCCAGCTTCTTGAACGCCTCGACGCCCGCGGGCGACTTGAGGTCGATGCCGATGGTGTGCTTGCCGCGGTCCATGACGTCGGGGCGCGGTCGGTCGGTCACGGCGGTGACGCGGTCGACGCGCAACACCTCGGCACCGTGATCGGCGAGCATCATCCCGGCGAACGGCCCGGGCGCGAGTCCGGCCAGCTCCAGCACGCGTACCCCGGCCAGAGGGCCCTTCCGGGGCTGTTCCATTCCACTCTCCTCGGTGGGTCCTACATTTGCTGCGCCCAGTAGAACATGTTTCTGGAGCGTGCGAGACTCCGACCGTGACGTGGAAGATCCTTGCGCTGCCCCCACTCCCGGAGGACGCCCTTCGGGACCTGCTCGGGGGCCTCGGCGACCATGCGGAGCTCGCCGTACCCGCCCGCCGTGACCGGGCCGCCCTGCTGGACGCGCTGCCCGAGGCCGACATCGTCGTCGGCGACTGGAGCGGCGCGCTCGTGCTCGACGCGGAGGCCGTACGGCATGCCCCGAGGCTGGCGTTCGTGCAGCAGCCCTCGGTCGGCGTGGACGGCCACGACCTGGAGGCGCTGGCGAAGGCCGGTGTGCCGGTGTCCAACACGGCCGGTGTCAACGCCGACGCGGTCGCCGAATGGTGCCTCGCCGCGTCGCTGGCGTTGCTGCGGCATCTGCCGGACGCCGATCGCGAGATGCGGGCCGGAGGCTGGCCGCAGTTCACCTTCCAGCGGCGCGAACTCGCGGGCGCCCGTGTCGGCGTCGTCGGCTTCGGACCGGTCGGGGCCGCGTGCGCGCGCATGTTCGGCGCGCTGGGGTGCCGGGTGTCCTACTGGTCGCGCACGCCCAGGCCCGATTCGCACGGCGCCGTCTACCTCGACCTCGACGAGCTGACCGCCTCCAGTGACGTGCTGGTGCTCGCCATCGCGCTCGCCGACGAGACACGCGGGCTCTTCGATGCCGTACGGCTGTCGCGGATGCCCCGGGGGTCCGTGCTCGTCAACGCGGCCCGGGGCCCGATCGTGGACGGCGACGCGCTGCTGGCCGCGCTGGACTCCGGCCATCTCGCCGGGGCCGCACTCGACGTCTACGACACCGAGCCGCTCGGCGCGGCGGACCCGCTGCGCGCGTCGGAGAAGGTCCTGCTGTCTCCGCACGCCGCCGCCGTGACACCGGAGGCGAGCGGCCGTCTCATCCAGTGCGTGCTCGACAACCTCGCGGCGGCGGTCGCCGGCCGTCCCGTCGTCAACGTCGTCAACGGCGCAGACCCCGTGATCCGCCGTCGCACCTGAGCCGTCGTGCTTGAGCCGACGCACGTGAGCACATCGTGTTCGAGCACGTCGTGTTCGAGCAGGTCGTCACCGGAGGGCGTGCCGTACCCAGACGTTGGGCTCGACGTAGACGGCGTGGTCCTCCTCGACGGCGACGTGCACGGGGTTCAGCGCCTTGGGGACCTCGGTGCTGCCCGTCCGGTCGAACGGGAGGCCCGTCCACCTGCGCCACTGGTCCAGAGTGCCGGGGATGGCCATCGACCTCGGGGCGACGCTGTCGATCGTGCCGCCCGCCCGGACGTGCACGCGAAGCCACGGATCGTGCGGGAGGCCGTCGTCGCGCGTCCTGAAGGCGTACTCGGACATCGGCGTCGACTGCTCGAGATGCTTGGCGTTGGGGCGCACCGGGGCGATGAGTTCGGCGAACCCGAGTCCGGCCGCCTGCTCGCGCAGGGCTTCGAGCATCACTCCGGAGAGCCCTCGCCCGAGCAGGTCGGGCCGGATCGAGATCTCGAGTGCGGAGACGGCGTTGGGACGGTCACCGCGCAGCCGGGTCCGCCAGGCGCGCATGACGACGCCGTCCCAGCCGTTCGCGGGAAGCGGGCCGTCGTCGAGCAGCAGAGGGACGGACATCGCCTTCGCGGCGAGTCGTCCGTCGACGGTGGCGACGACCACGAACTCGGGATAGGCCGTCGTGGCCACCGTGTAATACAGGTCGGCGATCGGATCGTTGAGCATGAACTCGGGCCAGGCGGTGGGCATGTTCCCCACTTCGCCGGCGAGGTGGGGGCGCTCCGCCAGGGTGCTCGTTCGCAGGTCCACGAGTCGTCATCCTGGCCGCAGACCACCCGCGTCGTCCATGGGTTTATCCGGGTGCCTACCGTCTGACCTGCGGCTATCTGACAACCTCGGTCGGAGTGCGCGTCTTGCCGTTCGCTAGGGCATACCCCGATGGTTTTCGCAGCCGTAACGTGTCTAATCTGGTCTGCGGTGTTTTCGAAGGATAACGTGCCTAGAGGCGGTCTCAATGATCCATGGGGGTGGTGCCATGCCCACGCGCAGCACGACCAGTATGACCGCCCACCAAAAGGCGGTTGAGCAGATCAGGGAGTCCTACGCGGCGATCCCTGACGACGCCGCCCCCCGGCTGGCGAAGGCCACCACGAACCTCTTCCGATTCCGCGAGCCGACCAAGACGGCGTCGCTGTCGGCCCGCGACCTGGACCAGGTGATCCAGGTGGACCCCGAGACCATGACGGCCGAGGTCCAGGGCATGACGACGTACGAGCACCTGGTGGACGCGACGCTGCCCTACGGGCTCATGCCGTACGTCGTGCCGCAGCTCAAGACCATCACCCTCGGAGGCGCGGTCACCGGCCTCGGCATCGAGTCGTCCAGCTTCAGGGACGGCCTGCCGCACGAGTCGGTCGAGGAGCTCGAGATCCTGACGGGGGACGGGCAGATCCTGGTCGCGCGGCCCGACAACGAGCACGCCGACCTCTTCAACGCCTTCCCGAACTCGTACGGCACGCTCGGCTACGCGCTGCGGATCCGCATCAAGCTGGCGCCGGTCAAACCGTTCGTGCGGCTGACGCACATCCGGTTCACCGACGCCGACAAGTGCATGCTCGCCCTGACCGAGATCTGCGAGAGCCGTACGCACGAGGGCGAGCCGATCGACTTCGTCGACGGGACGTACTTCGGTCCCGGCGAGCTGTACGTCACCGTCGGAACGTTCTCCGACAAGGCGCCCTACGCGTCCGACTACACCGGGATGCGCATCTACTACCAGTCGATCCAGACCCGGCCGCGTGACTGGCTCACCATCCGCGACTACCTGTGGCGCTGGGACACCGACTGGTTCTGGTGCTCGCGCGCCTTCGGCGTGCAGCAGCCGCTGGTCCGGTCGCTGGTGCCGCGCCGGTGGCTGCGCTCGGACGTCTACCGCAAGCTGGTCGGGTTCGACCAGAAACACGGCGTGACGGCCCGGCTCGACCGCTGGCGGAACAGGCCGGTGCAGGAGTCGGTCATCCAGGACGTCGAGGTGCCGGTCGAGCGGGGCGCGGAGTTCCTCGAGATCTTCCAGAGCGAGGTCGGCATGACGCCGGTCTGGATGTGCCCGCTGAAGGCGACCCGCGACTGGCCCATCTACCCGCTGGAGCCGGGCAAGCTCTACATCAACTTCGGCTTCTGGGGCATGGTCCCGCTGCCGCGTGGTCAGCAGGACGGCTACTACAACCGTCTCATCGAGCATGCCGTGCACAGGCTCGGTGGCCACAAGTCGCTCTACTCCAGCTCGTATTACGAGCGGGAGGAATTCTGGCGGCTGTACAACGGGGACTCGTACTGGCCGGTCAAACATGCGTACGACCCGGGCGGGCGACTGCTCGATCTGTACGACAAGTGTGTCCGGGCCAGGTAGGCAGTTCCTACGTGTGGATTGCGTACGTGATTTCGTACGTGGGGAGAGGTTGACATGACTCTTGCCGAGATTTTCGAGAAAGTCGTCGGAAGCGACGCGGGTGTGCAGTTCGAGGCCTACGACGGCAGCAAGGCCGGCTCATCCGACGCGGACATCCGCATCGAGGTCAAGTCACCCGCGGCGGTGGCCTACCTCGCCAAGGCGCCGGGGGAGCTCGGCCTTGCCAGGGCGTACATCTCCGGGCACCTCGATGTGCACGGTGACATGTACACGCTGCTCGACCGCATGTGGTCGCTGACGCTCAACGACCTGCCGCTCAGTGAGAAGGTCGCCGCGATCCGCTCTCTGGGGACCAAGCCGCTGCTGATGCGTGCGACGCCGCCCCCGCAGGAGATGCGCCGCAGCGCGATGGCCAGGCTCGGCAGCCGCCACGCCAAGCAGCGTGACGCGGAGGCGATCCACCACCACTACGACGTCTCCAACAAGTTCTACGAGTGGGTGCTCGGCCCCTCGATGGCCTACACCTGCGCGGTCTTCCCGTCGGCGGACGCGA
The DNA here is from genome assembly GCF_016863275.1 of Planotetraspora mira. Classification (GTDB taxonomy): domain Bacteria; phylum Actinomycetota; class Actinomycetes; order Streptosporangiales; family Streptosporangiaceae; genus Planotetraspora; species Planotetraspora mira. Next base: position 466,075 of record NZ_BOOO01000004.1, on the reverse strand, counting down.
CGCTCGAGGAGGCGCAGTACGCCAAATTCGACCTGGTGGCCAAGAAGCTCGACCTGCAGCCCGGCATGCGCCTGCTCGACGTCGGGTGCGGCTGGGGCGGCATGGTGATGCACGCCGCCCGCGAGTACGGCGTGAAGGGCCTCGGCGTGACGCTCTCCCGCCAGCAGGCGGAGTGGGCCCAGAAGGCGATCGCCGAGGCGGGTCTCTCCGAGCTCGCCGAGGTCCGCTACATGGACTACCGCGACGTCCCGGAGACCGGCTTCGACCGGGTCAGCTCGATCGGCCTGACGGAGCACATCGGCAAGGAGCAGCTCCCCTCGTACTTCTCCTTCCTGTACGGCAAGCTCAAGCCGGGCGGGCGGCTCCTGAACCACTGCATCACGCGCCCGACGGGCACCGAGAAGACGATCAACAAGGGCGGTTTCATCAACCGTTACGTCTTCCCCGACGGTGAGCTCGAGTCGGTCGGCTATCTGGTCCGCCAGATGGAGGACATCGGCTACGAGATCCGCCACGAGGAGAACCTGCGCGAGCACTACGCCCTGACGCTCCGCGAGTGGTGCGCCAACCTCGACGCCCACTGGGACGAGGCCGTCGCCGAAGTGGGCGAGGGCACCGCCCGGGTCTGGCGCCTCTACATGGCGGGGTGCGTGGTCGGTTTCGAACGCAACAAGATCCAGCTCCACCAGGTTCTCGGCGTTCGCCTCGACGAGCACGCCGACGCGCACGTCCCCCTCCGCCCCAGCCTCGACTGGCCCTGATCCCACCCCCTTCGCCCCCGGTTGATCTCTCCAGGCTCTCCTCGCTCGCCGCGCTCTCCGCGTGATCATGCACAGATTCGGTGATCACGCGGTTGAGCTGGGCGATCACTGGGCGTGATCATGCACACATTCGTGGACGGTCGGTGTGACGTGCGCGAACGCGACTCGTGATCATGCGCAGGTTCGGTGATGGCTGGCCTGACCTGCGCAGACATGATTCGTGATCATGCACGGATTCGGCGGCGGCAGCTCTGAGCTGGGCGAAAGCCGTACGTGATCATGCAGTGAGGGCGAGGTCTTGACGCAAGCGGTCGCTTGCACAAGATTGGCGGCATGAGCGTGGCGCCAGAGCTCGACCTGTCGCGGATTCCGTTCTGGGCGCTGCCTCGAGCCGAACGGCTGGAGGCCTTCCGGCGGCTGCGCGAGCTGGACCGGCCGGTCTTCCTCACCGAGAGCAAGATCCCCTTCATTCCGCAGGGGGCCGGTTATTACGCGCTCGTACGGCACGCGGACGTGACCGAGGCCAGTAGGAACGCCGGGATCTTCAGCAGTGAGCCGACGTCCAACAGCATTCCGGACATGCCGCGCTGGTTGGCGGTCTACTTCGGCTCGATGATCAACATGGACGATCCCCGGCATGCGAGGCTCCGGCGAATCGTGTCCCGTGCCTTCACGCCGCGCGTCCTCGCCAAGATGGAGGAGGATCTCCAGCGGGCCGCGGAGGAGATCGTCGACCGGGCCGTGAAGGAGGGGGCCGGCGACTTCGTTCCGCAGATCGCCGCACGGCTTCCCGTCCAGGTCATCTGCGACATAATCGGCATTCCGGCGAAATTTCATGACATGGTGCTCAGCCGTACGAACACGATCCTGGCAAACGCGGACTCGGAGTATTCAGGATTCGGCGCGGACTCCGCACGTCCTGACGAGGTCGCCGGCCGCTGGACGACGGCCCGCGGCCTGATCAAACTGCTGCGGGCGGGCCATGAGCTCAGCTCGCTGGCGCAGCGACTCGGGCGCGAGCGCCGCCGCAACCCCACCGGCGACCTGACCAGCCTGCTCGTCAACGGTGAGGAGCGGCTCACCACCCAGGAACTCGGCTCGTTCTTCATCCTGCTCGTGGTCGCCGGCAGTGAGACGACGCGTAACGCGATCAGTCACGGCCTCAAGGCGCTCACCGACAATCCCGAGCAGCGCGCGCTGCTGACCGATGACTTCGAGGGGCACATCGCGGGCGCGGTCGAGGAGATCATCCGCTATTCGACCCCTGTCATCCAGTTCCGCCGGACGCTCACCGGTGATCACGTCATGAACGGCATGGAGTACAAGAAGGGCGACAAGGTCCTGCTGTTCTACAACTCGGCCAACAGGGACGAGAGCGTGTTCACGGATCCGGATGTTTTCGACATCACGCGCACGCCGAACCCGCATGTCGGCTTCGGCGGACCGGGTCCGCACTACTGCCTCGGCGCCCACCTGGCCAGGCGGGAGATCACCGTGATGTTCCGCGAACTGTTCACCCGGATGCCCGAGATCCGTGCCGAAGGCGAGCCGTCCTACCTGCTCTCCAACTTCATCAACGGGATCAAGCACCTGAGCTACCGCTTCTGACTGCATGATCGCGTACGGCTTTCGCGCAGGTCGGGGGTGCTGGCGCCGAATCTGCGCATGATCACGAACTGTGTCTGGGCAGGTCGGGGCGGCTGTCGCCGAACCTGTGCATGATCACGCGTTGCGTTTGCGCATGTCAGGCCGGCTGTCCGCGAACTTGTGCATGATCACGCCCGGGGTTTGTGCAGCTCGGCGGCCTGATCACCGAATGTGTGCATGATCACGCGGGGGAGGGGTGGGGGGTGGATAACTTTCTGGTAGATCTCCGGAGTCGGGGTGGTCTGTGGCAGGATGAAACAGAATCTGATTCTGTTTGAGTATCGCCAGAAGGGAACCGGCCGTGACGACTCAGCCAGTGGAGAGTTCTCCCATCAAATCGGCCGCGGACGTCGACCTGTCCGATCACGCCTTCTGGTTGCGCCCGGCCGACGAGAGGGAGCACGCCTTCCGCCTGCTCCGCGATCTCGACAAGCCGGCCTTCTTCGCCGAGCCCGACGTCCCGTACATCGCGGAGAAGGGTCTCGGCTACCACGCGCTCGTCCGGCACGCCGACATCCTCGAGGCCAGCCGGAACCCTGAGATCTTCGCCTCGGGCCTGGGCGGGGCCACCAGCATCATCGACATGCCTGCGGAGTTCGCCGAGTACTTCGGCTCCATGATCAGCATGGACGACCCTCGTCACGCCCGCCTGCGGCGCATCGTCTCCCGTGCGTTCACCCCCAAGATGATCAAGCAGTTCGAGTCCGACGTGGACGTCGCCGCCAGCCAGATCGTCGACGAGCTTCTGGAGACCGGCTCCGGTTGTGACTTCGTCACCGAGGTCGCCGCGCGGCTGCCGCTGAAGATCATCTGCGACATGATGGGGATCCCCGAGAGCGACTACGGCTTCGTCTTCGACCGGTCGAACATCATTTTGGGCGGGTCCGACCCCGAATACGTCTCCGACGTCGAGTCGATCGGCACCGCGCTGCTCACCGCCGGGATGGAGCTCCAGGAGCTCGTGCAGAGGCTCGCGGCCGACAGGGTCGAAAACCCCACGAACGACCTGACGTCCTCGCTGGTCAACGCCAACATCGACGGCGAGAGGCTGACCGCCCAGGAGCTGGGCTCGTTCTTCATCCTGCTCGTCGTCGCCGGCAACGAGACCACGCGCAACGCCATCTCGTACGGCATGCGCCTGCTGACGCTCAACCCCGACCAGAAGCGGTCGTGGCTCGAGGACATCGACGGCCGGGCGCCCGGCGCCGTGGAGGAGATCGTACGGATGGCCTCCCCGGTCAACTACATGCGGCGCAAGGTGACCCGGGACCACGAGATGAACGGCAACCTGTACCGCCAAGGCGAGAAGGTCGTCCTCTACTACTGGTCGGCGAACCGGGACGAGAGCATCTTCGACGACTCGCTCCGGTTCGACATCGCCCGCAACCCCAACCCGCATGTCGGCTTCGGTGGCCCCGGCCCGCACTTCTGCCTCGGCGCTCACCTGGCCAGGCGGGAGATCACCGTGATGTTCCGCGAGTTGCTCCGGCGGGTGCCTCAGATCGAGGCGGGGGAGCCCGAGCGCCTGTTCTCCAGCTTCATCAACGGCACCAAGCACATGGAGTGCACCTTCTGAACGGCTCCGGCGACTAGCTCGCCTTGAGCTTGCGCGTCGACTTGAAGACCGAGTTGATGTCGGGGAGCAGATCGTCCTTGAGTTCGGGGACGGCCACGTAGACGATCGCGGGCAGGTCGCCGCCGGTGTTGAGCGCCGCCACGGCGACCGTCGTGTTCTCGTGGTCGGCCGTGACCTTGTAGGTGACGAGCATGCCGGTGAGGCCGTTGTGCGAGTAGCGCTGGGAAGCGACCTTCGTGGCCGTGTTGCCCTTGGGGAAGAGCGTCTGCCGTGCGGTGGTCATCACGGCGGCGACCACGGGGGAGAGCTTGCTCGGGGTGGTGTACTTCGCGGACAGCGACTCCGGCAACGGGCCCGACATCACCTGGGCGAACTCAGGCTTGCCGCGCGTCGTCATCCCGGCGGGCACGTACTGGCGCGTCGAGAATCCGTACTTCGAGCGGACGGAGGCCGCGTTGGTGTCGACCTTCCACGGGCCGCGGAGCCGCGGCAGTGAGAGGGCGGCGTCCGCGTCGGACACCGTGCCCTTCACGGGAGAAGGCGTGCCCTTGTAGGCCGCCAGGGCCGGGAACAGCACCACCGGCTTGGCCGCGGACGACGGGGTCGGATCCACCGGCGGGGCGGAACTCTTCTCGGTGTCGCCGGAGCTGAGCGGCCCCGCGACGAAGGCCCACACCAGGGCGCCGATGAGCGCCACGATCACCGTGGTCACCAGCGCGAAGATCCAGACGGGACGGCCGCGCTCGTCGTCGTAGTCGTCCATCGTCTGCGAGCTGTCCCCGAAGACCGTGTCCCACAACTCCTGCTGCCGGTGTGCCGGGGGGGTCTTGGGTCCGCTGATCTGCCCTGCCGTCACGAACGGCTTGTACGGATCCTCGCCCCTGGGGCCGGCGGGGGAAGCCTGCTGCGTGACGTCGGCGGGCGGTCCGGGCCAAGGAGGGCTCGCCTGCGGGCCGGCCTGGGGGCCTGCCTGGGTGGGCGCGGCGCCCCATGCCGTGTCGGAGCCTCCCGCTCCGTTCGCGGGCCAGGCCGTGTCCGTGCCACCGGCCCCGGTCGCGCCCCAGGGGGTCTCAGTGGGTGAGGAGGGCGCGGGAGTCGACCATGCCGGTGTGGCGGGCGCAGGCGCGGACGGTGCGGACGCGGCGGCGGGCGCGGGCCATGACGCGGTGTCGCCCTGGCCCGGCTGGGACCACGAGCCGGTGTCGCCTTGGCCTGGCTGGGACCACGAGGGGGTGTCGCTCTGGATCGGCTGGGACCACGAGCCGGTGTCGCCCTGGCCCGGCTGGGACCAGGCGGGCTCCGAGGGCTCCGACGGCGCCGGACCGGGCCGGAGGGAGTCGAAGGGCCCCGGCGGTGTCGCCCGGGAGGCCTCGAAAGGCCCGGTGGAGGCGGGCCTGGGGTCGAAGGGGTTGGACGGCGACCACGCGATGTCCGAGGGTTCCGTGCCGGGCACGGGGTTGGTGACCGGGGTGAACGGCGACCGTACTTCCGTGCTCCTCTGCTGCTGCGACGACCATGCGGTGTCGGAGCCGCCGGACCCGGACCAGCGCGATTCGGGGGTGTCCGACGGGCCCCAGCCGGGCGTGGGCGCCGGGGAGGAGTGCCGGGGGTAGGAGGCGTCGGGCGCGGCGGGAATGGGGGGCATCGCCGCGGTCGCAGGGCCGTTCTCACCGAACGGTGGCACGGGGTCGGTGAACGAGGGGGAGGTGCCGGGTACCTCTGGCCACGCCGGTGGAATCTCCGGCCAGGCGTTCGACCGGTGTGGCTCATTGCGGTCCGAGGGCACGCTACCTCCCGAATTCATGCCCGGATTGGGGGTGCCTGGCATGTTCTCATGCGCCGTGGGGGGTGCCGCAGCGAAACTGGAGAATGCCCCACGAAACTGCTCCCCTGTGGGATCGGTTGGCGGATCCTGCATGGGCAGGTCCGGGAATGGGTCAGCCACAGCGAAGACAGTAGACTAAAGGGACATAAGAGGTCACTACGGATCTGTCTCCATCAGGCATCGTGGGTTGACTGACACCGTCAGCCCCCGAATATCCGTCGGCGACCGCCTTGTCGTCTGCGCTACGCTGGACTCGCGTGTCGCGACCCTGCTTATCAGGCAGCTGTTCCGATGTCGGCACGATATGCGGAAACGCAGGCTGCCCCTCGTGTGGAGCGGGGGGCTCCGTCATGAGCAGGCGTCTTCATCATCAGTGATCAGCCGCCTGGCGAGGAGTGGAAGTGGACGAGCCGGTGTACGACCCGCGGGCGCTGCAGGCCAAATGGCTGCCGCGGTGGGAGGAGCTCAAGCCCTTCGCCGCGGTGGAGGACGCCGCCGACACCAGGCCGCGCAAATACATGCTCGACATGTTCCCCTATCCGTCGGGCGACCTGCACATGGGTCACGGCGAGGTGTTCGCCATCGGCGACGTCATCGCGCGCTTCTGGATGCAGAAGGGTTATAACGTCCTGCACCCCATCGGGTGGGACTCCTTCGGGTTGCCTGCGGAGAACGCGGCGATCAAGCGGAACGCGCATCCGGCCGAGTGGACCTACGCGAACATCGAGACCCAGGCCAACTCCTTCAAGCGCTACGGGATCTCCTTCGACTGGTCACGCCGCCTGCACACGAGCGACCCGGAGTATTACCGCTGGAACCAGTGGCTGTTCAACCGCTTCTTCGAGCGCGGGCTGGCCTACCGCAAGGGGGGCCTGGTCAACTGGTGCCCCGTCGACCAGACCGTGCTGGCCAACGAGCAGGTCGTCGCCGGCAGATGCGAGCGGTGCGGCTCCGAGGTGGTCCGACGCGAGCTGACGCAGTGGTACTTCAAGATCACCGATTACGCCGACCGGCTGCTCGACGACATGGCGCAGTTGGAGGGCGGCTGGCCCGAGCGCGTGCTGACCATGCAGCGCAACTGGATCGGCCGGTCGACGGGCGCCGACGTCCATTTCCAGATCGAGGGCCGCGACGAGCCCGTCACCGTCTACACCACCCGCCCCGACACGCTGTACGGTGCGACGTTCTTCGTGGTCGCCGCGGACGCTCCGCTGGCCGAGGAGATCGTCGCCCCTGACCGTCGCGAGGCGCTGGCCGTCTACAGGGCCGAGGTCGCCAAGCTCTCCGACATCGAGCGGCTGTCCACCGACAAGGAGAAGACCGGCGTCTTCCTGGGGACGTACGCGATCAACCCGGTCAACGGCGAACGCATCCCGGTCTGGGCGGCCGACTACGTGCTGTCCGACTACGGCCACGGCGCGATCATGGCCGTCCCCGCGCACGATCAGCGCGACCTCGACTTCGCGGTGAAATTCCGCCTGCCGGTCAAGGTCGTGGTGCACACCGGCATGGCCGACCCGGGCGAGACCGGCATCGCGACCCCCGGAGAGGGCACCCTGGTCAACTCGGGGCCGCTTGACGGCCTGTCCAAGGTCGAGGCCATCGAGCGGATCATCGAGATCCTGGCCGAGCGCGACACCGGCAGGGCGACGGTCAACTTCCGGCTGCGCGACTGGCTGCTGTCCCGTCAGCGCTTCTGGGGCACGCCGATCCCGATCATCCACTGCCCCGACTGCGGCGAGGTCCCGGTCCCCGACGAGCAACTGCCCGTCACGCTCCCCGACGTGCGCGGCGCCGACCTCAAGCCCAAGGGCGTCTCGCCGCTGGCCGCCGCCACCGACTGGGTCAACGTCGAGTGCCCCAAGTGCGGCGGTCCGGCCCAGCGTGACACCGACACCATGGACACGTTCGTCGACTCGTCGTGGTACTTCCTGCGGTACGTCGACCCCCACTACGAGGACGGGCCGTTCGACGTCGAGAAGGTCCGCAAGTGGGGCCCGATCGACCAGTACGTCGGCGGCGTGGAGCACGCGGTCCTGCACCTGCTCTACTCGCGGTTCTTCACCAAGGTGCTGCACGACATGGGGATGGTCGACTTCACCGAGCCGTTCCTGCGCCAGCTCAACCAGGGCCAGGTCATCAACCGGGGCAAGGCGATGTCCAAGACGCTCGGCAACGGCGTCGACCTGGGCCAGCAGATCGACGCCTTCGGCGTGGACGCGGTTCGGCTCACGATGTTGTTCGCCGGGCCGCCCGAGGACGACATCGACTGGGCCGACGTCTCGCCGGCCGCGTCGCAGAAGTTCCTGGCCCGCGCGTTCCGCGTGATGGTCGAGGCCGGCGAGGCCTCCGCCGCCGGGGCCGACTTCTCGGCCGGTGACGTGGAGTTGCGCAAGGTCACCCACCGGACCATCGACGAGGTCACCAAGCTCGTCGAGAGCTTCCGCTTCAACGTGGCGATCGCCCGCACGATGGAGCTGACCTCGGCCGCGCGCAAGGCCATCGACTCGGGCCCCGGCGCCGCCGACCCCGCGGTGCGGGAAGCCGCCGAGGCGCTCGCCGTGATGCTCTCGCTGGTCACACCGTACGTCGCGGAAGAGGGCTGGGAGAGGCTCGGACACGGGCCTTCGGTCGTGCACGCGGGCTGGCCGGTCGCCGACGCGGCGCTGCTGGTGCAGGAGTCGGTCACGGCCGTCGTCCAGGTGGCGGGCAAGGTGCGCGACCGCCTGGAGGTCTCGCCGGAGATCTCCGAGGACGACCTGCGGGAGCTCGCCCTGGCCTCCGACAAGGTCCAGGCATACCTGGAGGGCACGCCGCGCAAGGTGATCGTGCGTGCGCCGAAGCTGGTCAACATCGTCCCGTGACACTCGGGCTACGGGGCGGCCGTCGACGCTCGCCGTATCGGCGATGAGAGCGTCGACGGCCGCAGCCGTCGCCGTGCCGCCGGACACGGCCGTTGACGGCCGCCGTGCCGCCGGACGCGACGGCGCCCGGCGGCCGACTGGTCAGAGTGCTCGCGTGATGCGGGAGAGCATCTCCTCGAGGATGGGACCCGAGGTGGCGAAGTTGAGGCGGGCGTGTGTGTCGGCGCCGCCGTATATCGGACCGGGGTTGAGCCGCACCTGTGCCTCCCGCTCGACGAACGCGGCGGCGTCAGTGATGCCGAAGTCCAGCCACGCGAGGTAGGTGGCCTCAGGGACCCGATAGCCGACCTTGGGTGTCAGCCGCTTGGCGATCAGCTCCCGGTTGCGGTCCAGGATCGTGAGCACTTCACGCTGCCACGCGTCACCGTGCCTCCAGGCCGCGATCGTGACGTCGACGCCCAGCACGCTCGGCGAGCCGTAGATGTTCGGTGGCTCCTCGGCCAGCGCGTCACGTACGGCCGCGGCCCCGACATGGGCGACGGAACAGTGCAGGCCCCCCATGTTGAAGGCCTTGCTCGCCGATGTGAGCGTGACGGTGCGCGTCGGGAGAATCGTGGCGAAGGGGATGTGCACCGCCGGAGCGTAGACGAGCTCGGCGTGGATCTCGTCGGAGATCACCAGGGCGTCATGCCGCTCGGCGTATTCGGCGACCTCCGCCAGCTCCGCACGGGTGAACGAGCGGCCCGTCGGATTCTGGGGGTTGACCAGGAGGACCACGGGAGCGGGCTCGTCCGGCATCTCGAACCGGCCGTCGGGCCCGATCGGGATGGGCAGCAGCCGCAGGCCCATGGCCTGGAGCGTCCCGAAGAAGGGGTCGTAGGCCGGCACGTGCATCGCCACGGCGTCTCCGGGCCGGGTGGTCAGCCGCAGCACCACTTGAAGCGCCTGGGCGATGTCCGTGAACGACCAGACGTGGCCGGGATCGAGCTGCCAGCGGTACCTGTCCGCCATGCGCTCGGCGAACGCCTCGGCGAGCGGAGGAACGTGGGCATCGTCCACCCACGTCGGGTAGCCCAGGTCGGTCTCGACGCGCCTGATGACGGCCTCCCGCACCGCGTCGGGCACGGGAAAGTCCATGTCCGCGACCCAGGCCGGGATCACGCCGGGCGGAGTGGACGCCCATTTGATCCCGTCGCGGATACGAGCGTCTTCAAGAGTGAGGGAGTCGAGATCGTTGAGCACGCCCTCACCCTATTTGCACCGGTTCTGGGCGCAAGGGCGGACCCGTCGCTCCGCAGTGCCGACCGACGCCGCGGAGCGCAGGTGCCTCTCTAGAGCTTGCGCAGGACCGCGGTGACCTTGCCGAGCACGGTCGCCTCGTCGCCGGGGATCGGCTCGTAGCTCGGGTTGTGCGGCACCAGCCACACGTGCCCGTCCTTGCGCTTGAACGTCTTGACCGTGGCCTCGCCGTCGATCATGGCCGCCACGATGTCGCCGTTGTCCGCCACCGGCTGCTGCCGGACGACCACCCAGTCGCCGTCGGCGATCGCCGCCTCGATCATCGAGTCGCCGGTGACCTGCAGCAGGAACAGTGTGCCCTCGCCCACGAGTTGCTTGGGCAGCGCGAAGACGTCTTCGATGCTCTGCTCGGCCAGGATCGGCCCACCGGCGGCGATGCGGCCGACCAGCGGCACGTAGGCCGCCGTGGGCCGGTTGAACCCGGCCTCCTCATCCTCCGACGCGTCGGGATCCACCCACAAAACCGGCTCACCCGGCAGCCGGACCTCGAGCGCCCGGGGCCGGTGCGGGTCGCGCCGCAGGTAGCCCTTGCGCTGAAGTGCCGTCAGCTGGTGGGACACACTCGAGGTGCTGGTCAGCTGGACCGCCTCACCGATCTCCCGCATGGACGGCGGGTAGCCCCGCTGCTGGACCGAGTCGCGGATCACCTCAAGGATCTTGCGCTGCCTCGGGGTGAGACCAAGCGAGTCACGCCTGCGAACCGCGAGATCGCTGACACTTTCCGCCTGCTCAATTCGGTCGCTCACGATGCCACCTCTCAATCCGTGTTCCTCAAGTCGCACAGAGCGACGGTACCTCGATTCAAGATCAATATCAAACAATTGTTCGATAGTCCTCGAAATCGTCGGTGCCGTGGTGTACAACATCGTACGGGAGTTCGATCGACATCGTGTTCGATTTTCCGATCTTCTTTTCAACTGTGTCCACGCAGCTCAGGAACAGTTAAGGGAGGCAGTCATGAGGCCGGAGCCCAACGTCCCCCGTATTGTCCGTATTAGTTCTGACGTTTCACGGCCTCGCGAGACCCGTGAACGGGTCCGCGGCACTCGGGAACACGCTTGCGAAATCCGTGAGGGTGCCACCGATATGCACGGTTCCCCTGACGCCCGTGCGCATGCCCGGCCGGAGCTTCCGAGTAATGTGCGGGAGTTCGTCCGGCCGGCGTCGCGTTCCAGACGACAGACGGCGCGTCCGCGCGGTGGGCCGCCCCGCTCCGGGGTCGGCGCAGAGACCGACACCGGCGCCGGCGCTGGGCCCGTGATCGACATCGGCGCCGGAGTGCTCGGTGGCCGCCCCCGTGTGGACGGCACGGTGGCACGGGGGGGCACGGTGCCTGGCCCCGCCGATGCCGCGCGCGCGACGCCGGCGCCCGAAGGTGCCTCCCGCCCCGGGGCCCACCCCCGCGCCGTCGCGCGTGTCCCTGGCCCGCCGAACGCCTCCCGTCCCGGAGCGCGCTCCCGCGCCGTCGCGCGTGTCCCCGGCCCTGCGAACGCCTCCCGCCCCGGGGTACACCCCCGCACTGGCGTGCGCCGGTCCGACCCGCCGCTGCGGCTGACCCGGCGGGGCAAGGTGGTCTTGGTCACGGTCGTCACGATGCTGGCTCTCGGAGTCCTGTGGTTGGGTACTCTCGCCGCGGTGACCGCTTCGACCGGCCCCGCGTCTCCCGCCCATGACGGCCTGCCGTACGTGGACGTCCAGCGGGGCGACACGCTGTGGAAGATCGCGAGCGCGGTGGGTGACGGTGGCGATCCGGCTCCGATGGTCCGCCAGATCATGAACCTCAACGGCCTGTCCGGCTCGCTCATCCAGCCGGGCACCCGGCTGTACGTCCCGAGCGGGATGCCGCGCTGAACCTTCCGTGACGCGCGGGGATACTCCTGTGACACGCGGGCTGAACAGCGACTTCGGTGTGGCGGGGCGGGTCGACTTGCGTTCATGGTCGGGCACTTCTACGGTTGGACCACAACATCTAGTAGTCACACCGATGTAAGTTCACCACACCTAGTGGTTACGGTGTGCGGTCCCGGGAGGTGATGACATGTACTGTCCGTTCTGTCGTCATCCGGACACGCGAGTCGTGGACAGCCGGTCGACCGAGGACGGGGCGGCGATCCGCCGCAGGCGGACCTGCTCCGAATGCGGACGCAGGTTCACCACCCAGGAGACCGTGCTCCTCATGGTGAGCAAGCGCAGCGGCGTGACCGAGCCGTTCTCCCGAGACAAGGTCATCGCCGGTGTCCGGCGGGCCTGTCAGGGCCGGCCGGTCAGCGAGGACTCGCTCGCGCAACTGGGGCAGCGTGTGGAGGAGACCATCCGGGGCACCGGATCGGCGGAGATCGCCTCTCATGAGGTCGGTCTCGCCATCCTGGGCCCGCTGCGGGATCTCGACGAGGTCGCCTACCTGCGATTCGCCTCGGTGTACCGGGGCTTCGAGACGCTGGCCGACTTCGAGGCCGAGATCGAGCAGCTCAGGGTGGCTCGGGCCCCGGCCGATCAGTAGCAGCCCGCCCCCGTGCCGGGTACCGGCCGGCACGTCGGTGTGGTTATAGAACATGTGGTCCGACAAGGGGCTCCCACCGGGCCCTTGAAGGGGGAAGTCATGACGGAGATCGTGAACGGCACCGCGACGGGGACCGGGGGGACGGCCGGCGGAGGCCGTGGGGGCAGGCGTCCGCGCAAGGGCCTCAAGATGAAGCGCATCTTCACCACCCCGGGGGTTCATCCCTACGACGAGGTCCGCTGGGAGCGCCGCGACGTCGTGATGACGAACTGGCGCGACGGCTCGGTCAACTTCGAACAGCACGGCGTCGAGTTCCCTGAGTTCTGGTCCGTGAACGCCGCCAACATCGTGACGACGAAGTACTTCCGGGGTGCCGTCGGCACGCCGCAACGCGAGTGGAGCCTGAAGCAACTCGTCGACCGGGTGGTGGGCGTCTACACCAAGACCGGCGTGGAGCACGGCTACTTCGCCACCGAAGAGGACGCCGAGATCTTCGACCACGAGCTCAAGCACTCGTTGATCCACCAGATCTTCAGCTTCAACTCGCCCGTTTGGTTCAACGTCGGCACGCTGTCTCCGCAGCAGGTGTCGGCCTGTTTCATCCTCGCCGTGGACGACACCATGGAAGCGATCCTCGACTGGTACAAGGAAGAGGGTGTGATCTTCAAGGGCGGTTCCGGCTCGGGCATCAACCTGTCCCGCATCCGCTCGTCCAAGGAACTGCTGTCCAGCGGTGGCACGGCCAGCGGCCCCGTCTCCTTCATGCGCGGCGCCGACGCCTCGGCCGGGACGATCAAGTCGGGCGGTGCGACCCGCCGGGCCGCCAAGATGGTCGTGCTCGACGTCGACCACCCCGACATCGAGGAGTTCATCGAGACCAAGGCGCGCGAAGAGGACAAGATCCGCGCCCTGCGCGACGCCGGGTTCGACATGGACCTGGGCGGCAAGGACATCGTGTCCGTGCAGTACCAGAACGCCAACAACTCGGTCCGCGTCTCCGACGAGTTCATGCGCGTCCTCGAGGCCGGCGGCAAGTTCGGCCTGCGGGCGCGACTGACCGGCGAGGTCATCGAGGAGGTCGACGCGAAGTCGCTCTTCCGCAAGATGGCCAAGGCCGCCTGGGAGTGCGCCGACCCCGGCCTGCAGTACGACGACACGATCAACGACTGGCACACCTGCCCGGAGACCGGGCGCATCACCGCCAGCAACCCGTGCTCGGAGTACCTCCACCTGGACAACTCGTCCTGCAACCTCGCGTCGATCAACCTGCTGAAGTTCCTGCGCGACGACGACACCTTCGACGTGCCGAACTTCGTCAAGCTGACCGAGCTGATCATCACCGCGATGGACATCTCGATCACCTTCGCGGACTTCCCGACCGAGAAGATCGGTGAGACGACCCGCGCGTACCGCCAGCTCGGGATCGGCTACGCCAACCTCGGCGCGCTGCTCATGGCCACCGGCCACGCCTACGACTCCGACGGCGGGCGGGCCATCGCCGGAGCGATCACTTCGCTGATGACCGGCACCTCCTACCGCCGCTCGGCCGAACTGGCCGCGATCGTCGGACCGTACGACGGCTACCAGCGCAACGCCGAGCCGCACAAGCGGGTCATGCGCAAGCACGCGGCGGCCAACGACGACCTCCGCACGATCGACGCGATCGACGGGGCCATCCACGCCGAGGCGACCCGGCAGTGGCAGGAGTGCCTCAAGCTCGGTGAGAAGCACGGCTACCGCAACGCCCAGGCCTCGCTCCTCGCGCCGACCGGCACCATCGGCCTGATGATGGACTGCGACACCACCGGCATCGAGCCCGACCTGGCTCTGGTCAAGTTCAAGAAGCTCGTCGGCGGCGGCTCCATGCAGATCGTCAACCAGACCATCCCGCGGGCCCTGCGGCAGCTCGGCTACCAGGAGGAGCAGGTCGAGGCGATCGTCGAGTACATCGGCGAGCACAGTCACGTGGTCGACGCCCCCGGTCTGCGGCCCGAGCACTACGAGGTGTTCGACTGCGCGATGGGTGAGCGGGCCATCGCCCCGATGGGACACGTCCGGATGATGGCGGCCACCCAGCCGTTCCTGTCCGGCGCGATCTCCAAGACGGTCAACCTGCCGGAGTCGGCCACGATCGACGACATCGAGCAGGTCTACCAGCAGGGCTGGAAGCTCGGCCTGAAGGCGCTGGCCGTCTACCGCGACAACTGCAAGGTGGGCCAGCCGCTCTCCGTGGCCAAGAAGCCCGCGGAAGAGGCGCAGGCCGAGACGCCCGCCGTCCAGGTCATCGAGGTGCCGCGGCCGACGCGCCGCCGGATGCCGAACCAGCGGCCGAGTCTGACCACGCGCTTCACGGTCGGCGGCGCCAAGGGCTACATGACGGCGTCCTCCTACCCCGACGACGGCGTCGGTGAGGTCTTCCTCAAGATGTCGAAGCAGGGATCCACTCTCGCCGGCGTCATGGACGCGTTCTCCGTGGCCATCTCGATCGGCCTGCAGTACGGCGTGCCGCTGGACACCTACGTCCAGAAGTTCGTCAACATGCGGTTCGAGCCGGCCGGGATGACCGACGACCCGGACGTCCGGATGGCGCAGTCCGTCATGGACTACATCTTCCGGCGGCTGGCCCTCGACTACCTGCCGTACGAGGACCGCGCGGCGCTCGGCATCTACTCGGCCGCCGAGCGTACGGCTCAGGCACGCGGTGAGGACCCGGCCGCGCTGCAGGACGTCGTGGACACCGCCGCGCTGGCCCAGTCGGCGCCGATCGAGGAGAAGCCGATCGAGGGCAAGGCGGCTGAGGGCAAGGCCGTGGCCGTCACCCCGCCCGCCTCACGTCCGGAACTCGAGCTCATCCCGTCGCTGGAGAGCCACGCGGGCCGTACGGCGGACGCCCCGCTGTGCATGACCTGCGGGACGAAGATGCGGCCTGCGGGAAGCTGCTACGTCTGCGAGGGTTGCGGCAGCACCAGCGGCTGCAGCTGAGATCGGGTGCAGACGCATCCGGCGCACCTGATCGGCTCCGGCTGAAACGGCGACTCTGAAGGGGGAACGGCTCCGGCCGTTCCCCCTTCTGCGTGCCAGGCGCCCCGGGTGCGGAGCGATTCGAATTCGTTCACCTGTGCGGCCGGCCCCAGGGGTCGTCCGGCCGTCCTCGCTGAGCGGTCGCCATCCGCAGGACGAGTGCGCCGATGTTCCAGGCGTCGTCCGCTCCGCTGTGGTGGCGCCCTTCCAACGGGAGCCCGGCGTGATCCAGGGCGGCCTTCATGCCCAGTCTCCGGGTCAGGCCGTAGACCTCGCGGAACACCGCCTTGGCGTTGACATGCCGCGCGCCGAACGGGTAGCCGCCAGGTGCGCACTGCCGCTCGAACTGCCGCCGGTCGTAATCGCCCCAGCTCGCCCAGGTCCGGTACCACGCGTAGTGGTCGCGCCTGAGGATGTCGCATGCCTCCGGGAATCCGACGCCGCCGTCGACCTCCTTCTGGGTCAGGCCGGTCAGCTCGGTGCAGAAATCGCCGACCGTCGACCGCGCCGGGCGGACCAGCAGCCGGTGGCGCGACACCCGTTCCATCGACTCCAGGTCCACGACGCAGAGCCCGATCTCGATGATCTCGCTGGTCTGGCCCGGTGGCGGACGGCCCTCCCAGCAGGTGGCCTCCACGTCGATCACGTTGAGGAAGCGTCCGAACGGCTCCATGGCGGACAGGCTAGTGATCGGGTTCGCGTCGGCGCCTCCCGATTTCACCCCGGCTTAACAGGCGATATGGCACAGAAGACGGCCGGGATCAGAAGAGCGTGCTCCCGCTGACCTGGCGCTCGAAGGCGAGCAGATGGCGTTTACGGTCCAACCCGCCCCCGTAGCCCACCAGGCTGCCCGAGGAGCCGACGACACGATGGCAGGGCACGATGATGCCGATCGGGTTCTTGCCGTTGGCCAGGCCCACGGCCCGGACGGCGGCCGGCTGCCCGATCCGCTCGGCGAGCTGCCCGTACGAGATCGTCTCGCCGTGGGGGATCTCGCGAAGGCCGGCCCAGACCCGCTGCTGGAACGGGGTGCCGACCAGCCTCATCGGGAGGTCGAACGTCGTGCGCCGCCCGGCGAAGTAGTCCGCGAGCTGGTCGCCGACCTCGGCGAACGGAGTGTCGTCCGGCTCGCCGAAGGTCTCCTCCGCCGGTCGGTGGCGCTGGCGTTCCATGTAGAGGCCGGCCAGGACGCCGTCCAGCGCCACGAGGGTGAGCGGGCCCACCGGGCTGTCCACCACGGTGTGCGTCCGGTGCCCCGTTCGGGCTTCCCTGGTCATCGAAGATCCCTTCCCGCCGGTCGGCCGGCTGTCGTCGATTCGCGATCCGCGTGCGCCTCCGGCATGCGGTTGATCGGGTGATCGCCGGTGGCCCACAGATGTTGTACGGCATAGGCGCGCCAGGGCCGCCAGGCGGCGGAGTGCCGGCTCAGGGCGGCGGGCGTCGCGGGCAGGCCCAGCTCGCGAGCGGCGACGCGGACGCCGAGGTCGCCGGGCACGAACGCGTCCGGATCGCCGAGAGCGCGCATCGCGATGGTCTCGACCGTCCACGGTCCCAGTCCGGGCAGGGCCGCCAGCTGGGCGCGGGCCCGCTGCCAGTCGTTGCCCGCGCCGAGGTCGACGTCCCCGGCGGCCAGGGCCGCGACCAGCGAGACGACGGCGTCGCGGCGTGCTCGTGGAAGGGCGAGCCCGGCCGGGTCCAACTCGGCCAGGGCCGCCGAGTCGGGGAACAGGTGGGTGAGCCCTCCTCCCGGGTCCGCGACCGCCTGGCCGTACGCGGCGGCGAGCCGTCCGGCATGGGTGCGGGCCGCCGCCGTGGACACCTGCTGGCCGAGCACCGCACGCACCGCGAACTCGTCCGCGTCGACGGTGCGGGGCACTCGCCGTCCGGGCTCCTTTTCCACGAGCGGGGCGAGGACCGGGTCGCGGCGGAGCAGGTCGTCGACGGCGACGGGATCGGCGTCCAGGTCGAGCAACTGGCGGCACCTCGTGATGGCGGTCGACAGATCGCGCAGGTCGGTCAGGGTCAGCACACAGGCGATGTGATCGTGTTCCGGCCGCAACGCGACCACGCCATGGCCACGGGGCAGGCGAAGAGTCCGCCGGTACGCGCCGTCCCGCCATTCCTCCACCCCCGGGACGGCGGTCGCGGCGAGATGGCCGAAGAGATTGCCGGGGCACAGCGGCGCCCGGAACGGCAGGCGCAGGGAGAGGACTCCGGGGGCCGCGGCCTGATGCCCGCGGGCCGCGCGGGCCCGGAGTTCGCTCGGGGTCAGGGCGAAGACCTCACGGACCGTGTCGTTGAAGGCCCGCACGCTGCCGAACCCCGCGCCGTGGGCGACGTCGCTCATGGGCAGGGAACTCGTCTCGATCAGGATCCGGGCCGTCTGGGCGCGCTGGGCACGTGCGAGCGCCAGCGGGCCGGCTCCCATTTCGGCGAGCAGTTGCCGTTCGATCTGCCGGGTGCTGTACCCGAGCCGGGTCGCGAGACCGGAGACGCCGTCGCGGTCCACGACGCCGTCGGCGATCAGGCGCATCGCCCGGGACACGACGTCGGCGCGCTCGTTCCATCGGGGAGACCCGGGGCTGGCGTCCGGCCGGCACCGTTTGCACGCCCGGAAGCCGGCCTGCTGCGCCGCGGCCGCGGTGGGATAGAACCGCATGTTCTCCGGCTTGGGCGGCACCCCCGGACAACTCGGCCGGCAGTAGATGCCCGTGGTGACGACCGCGGTGAAGAACCATCCGTCGAACCGGGCGTCCTTGGACTGCACGGCTCGCACGCATCGGTCCCGGTCATCATGCATGTCGACAACTGTGCGCCCAGCCATCCGCGCAAGCTAGCGGAAATCCGACATCAACGTCGACACGGCCCTCGGGTGACGTTGATGTCGGAATCTCGCCAGACCCCGGACCGCCGGTGCCGCTGGAATGCTCGTATGTCCATCTCTCACACTCAGACCGCGTTCTCGACCGACCGCGCCCGGCTGTTCCGCGCCCTGCACACGAGCGGCCGCCCGCTCGTGCTGCCCAACGTGTGGGACGTCGCCGGCGCCCGCGTGGTGGAGGACGCGGGCGCCGCCGCGATCGCCACGACCAGCGCGGGGGTCTCATGGAGTCTCGGCGCCGCCGACGGCGACCACCTCAGCCGCGACCTCGCCGTCGGCCTCGTCGCCCGCGTCTGTGCGGCGGTGAGGCTCCCGGTCACCGCGGACATCGAAGGCGGCTACGCGGACGATCCCGACGGGGTCGCGGTGACCGTCCGGGACGTGGTCGCCGCCGGAGCCGTGGGGATCAACCTCGAAGACGCCCGTCACGCCGGGCCGGCGGCGGCACTGCGGCCGGTGGGGGAGCAGGCGGAACGGATGGCGGCGGCCCGGCAGGCCGCCGATCCGGACGCGCTGTTCATCAACGCCAGGATCGACACCTACCTGCTCGCCGCCGGGGACCCCGCGACCCGCCTGGCGGACACCCTGAACCGGGCCGAGGCCTACGTCGCCGCCGGCGCGGACGGGATCTTCGTGCCCGGGGTCACGGACCCCGCGATCGTGTCGGCTCTGGCCGAGGGCGTGAGGGCGCCGCTGAACGTGCTCGCCGGTCCGGGGGCGAGCACCGTCGGGGACCTGGCCCGGCTGGGGGTGGCCCGCGTCAGCCTGGGCTCCTCCATCGCCGAGGCCGCCTACGCCGTCGTCCGGCGCGGTGCGCGAGAGGTGCTCACCACCGGCACGTACGGAACCCTCGCAGGGGCGCTCGACTACGGCGAGCTCAACGACCTCCTGCGCCGCCCCGAGGCGTGATCACGACGTCGCACGGGAGTACCGCTCGCCGAGCCGGCGGATGTGCTTCACGAGCTCGGGCGGCTCCGTGACCTCGAAGTCGGCGTCGAGCATGCCCAGGTAGAGGGCGAGCATGTGCGGGGTGTCCGAGCCCGCGGTGATCACGCAGGTGTGCTCGTCGACCGCCTCTACGGTTATGGCGGGCGGCAGTCGTCCGGCGATGACCTCCGCGGGCGCGTGCACGGTCACCCGGGCGCGGAACCTCCAGGTGGCCTGCCCCAGCCCGGCCATGACGTACGTCTCCAGGTCGGGCAGTTCCCTGGGGGTGAAGCGCGGGCCGGTGGGCGTCCTGGGCTCGATCCGGTCGGCCCGGAACGTCCGCCAGTCCTGCCGGTCGATGTCCCAGGCGACGAGGTACCAGCGGCCGCGGGTGTGCACGAGGCGGTGCGGCTCGACCTCGCGACGGCCTGCCGTACCGTCATGGCCGATGTAGTCGAACCGCAGTCGCTGATGGTCGCGCGCGGCTCCGGCGAGGGCGGTCAGGACCGAGGCGTCCACCGTGGGGCCAGACCCGGGGATGGTGACCGTCTGGCTCTGCACCGTGCTGACCCGGTGGCGCAGCCGCGCGGGCAGGACCTGTTCGAGCTTGGCCAGCGCACGCAGGGAGGTCTCCTCGATTCCGGACACGCTGCCGCCCGCCGCCGTCCGGAGTCCGACCGCGACCGCGACGGCCTCCTCGTCGTCGAGCAGCAGCGGCGGCAGGGAGGCGCCGGCGCCCAGCCGGTAGCCGCCGGTGACGCCCGGGCTCGCGTGGACGGGATAGCCGAGGGAACGCAGCCGCTCCACGTCGTTGCGGATGGTCCGCGTGGTCACGCCGAGCCGTTCGGCGAGTTGCGGGCCCGTCCAGTCACGCGGGGTCTGCAGCAGCGACAGCAGGCGCAGGAGACGTGCCGAGGTTTCCAGCATTCTTCGATGATTCCATCAAACGCGGAACGAAGCTTTCCGCATGGGATGACAACGTCGTCGTCATGGAGAACAACACCGACATCCGCCCGTTCCGCATCGACATCCCGCAGGCCGACCTCGACGACCTCGACGATCGGCTCGGCCGTACGCGCTGGCCCGGGGAGATCCCCGGCGTCGGCTGGACCCGCGGCGTACCCCTGGAGTACCTGAAAGGACTGGCCGCGTACTGGCGCGACGGCTACAGCTGGCGGGAGAACGAGGCAGAGCTGAACAAGCTTCCGCAATTCATGACCACGATCGACGGCCAGGACTTCCACTTCGTCCACGCCCGCTCGCCCGAGCCGGACGCCCTGCCGCTGGTCCTCACGCACGGGTGGCCCGGATCGTTCGTGGACTTCGCCAAGGTCATCGGCCCCCTGTCCGACCCGCGGGCGTACGGCGGCGACCCCGCGGACGCCTTCCACGTGGTGGTCCCCTCGCTGCCGGGGTTCGGGTTCTCCAACCCGGTCCGCGAGCAGGGCTGGGGGAACATCTTCCGGGTCGCGGGGGCGTTCATCGAGCTGATGGACCGGCTCGGATACGACCGGTTCGCCGCGCAGGGCGGCGACATCGGGTCCGGCGTGTCGGGGCTGTTGGCGACCCTCGCGCCCGATCGCGTCGCCGGTGTGCACATCAACGGGCCGGGGCCGGTCCCGTTCGGGCCTTCCCTGCAGGTGGATCAGTTCGGCGGGGCCGACAAGGTCCGCGCCGAACGGTTCAACCGCTTCCAGTCGGAAGGCATGGGATACCTGGGGATCCAGTCCACCCGGCCGCAGACCCTCGCCTATTCGCTCAACGACTCACCGGCCGGGCAACTGGCCTGGATCGTCGAGAAGTTCAGGGAATGGACCGACCCGGCGGCCGAGCTTCCGGAGGACGCCGTCGACCGCGATCACCTGCTCACCGGCGTGAGCCTGTACTGGTTCACGGGGTCGGGCGCCTCATCGGCCAACTTCGGTTACGAGGGGATGAAGGCCTTCAGGGAGGTCGTCGCCCGGTCCGGTGGAAACGGCTCGCACGGCCGGGTGGGCTCGCCCCGGCCGACCGGAGTGGCGGTCTTCGCCGCGGACAACGGCATCCGGAGCCTGCTCGACCCCGATAACGCGATCACGCACTGGTCGGAGTTCGACACGGGCGGCCACTTCCCGGCCATGGAGACGCCCGGCCTGCTGATCGCCGACGTGCGTGAGTTCTTCCGCTCACTGCGGTGAGCTGGGGAATGAGGGCCGTCGGCGGCGCGTTTCACCGGCCATGGTTATTGGACTGATCGGCAGCGGGCACATCGGCGGCACAATCGCGAAGCTGGCGCTCGGCGCCGGGCACTCGGTGGTCGTCAGCAACTCCCGAGGCCCGGAGACGCTGTCGGAACTGGTCGCGCAACTCGGCCCCGGCGCCCGCGCGGCGACCGCGGCCGAGGCGGCGGCCGCCGGAGACATCGTCGTGGTGACGATCCCGTTCGGCCGCTACCGCGAGGTCCCGGTCGAGCCGCTCGCCGGCAAGATCGTGATCGACACGAACAACTACTACCACGAGCGCGACGGGCGCTTCCCGGACATCGACTCGGGCGAGACGTCGGACAGTGAGACGCTCGCCGCGCACCTTCCCACGTCACGGGTGGTCAAGGCGTTCAACTCGATCCACTACGCGCAACTGGGGGACCAGGGGGTGCCCAGCGGAACCGAGGACCGGCGCGCGCTGCCCATCGCGGGTGACGACGCGGACGCCAAGAAGGCCGTGACCGACCTGATCGACTCCTTCGGCTTCGACGTGGTCGACGCCGGGCCGCTCGCCGAGGGCCGCCGGTTCCAGCGGGACAAGCCCGCCTACGGCCCGCGCTTCACGGTCGAGACGCTGAAGGACGCCCTGGCCCAGGGCTGAGCTAGCCCGCCTCGAAGGCGAGGCGGTCGGCGAGCCAGCGGTGGAACTTGATCGCGAACCTGACCCAGTGGGCGATGACCGTGGTCAGGTGCTCCCGGGTGACGCCCGCGCCGATGTACAACTGCGCGTCGCCGATGACCCGGATCACGCCGCTGTCCGGGGTGAACGCGTAGACCTTCGGCCACATGGTGTCCGCGTTCCACTCGTTCAGCGCCGTGAGCAACATCGGTTTCTCATCGACCGAGTAGTGCCGGTCATAGAAGGTCCGGATCGTGAAGAGATCGCCCTCCGAGCCGAACAGGAAGAAGACGGTCAGCTCCGAGGTGGAGATCGCGAGATCCCCCTCGGAGTCGACGGTGTGCTCGAGATCCAGCTCGTCGAGGATCTCTGTGATGAGCTCCTGATCCGGCTGGACGACCGCTGGCGAAGGGGTCACACCAACCATCCTGCACCATGCGGCCGTCAATAGGCTGGGGGTCGTGGCAGAGGAATTCGAGGGGCACCGTCAGCGGCTGTTCGGGCTCGCCTACCGGCTGCTCGGCTCGGGGGCCGAGGCCGAGGACGCCGTGCAGGACGCCTACCTGCGCTGGTACGCCGCCGATCGCGCGTTGATCGCGTCCCCCGAGGGCTGGCTGGCGAAGGTCCTGACCAATCTGTGCCTCGACCGGCTCACCTCGGCCCGTGCCCGGCGGGAGCAGTACATCGGGCCATGGCTCCCCGAGCCCGTCCTCACCGACGAGCCGGCTGAGACCGCGGAACGGTCCGAGTCGATCTCGATGGCGTTCCTCGTCCTGCTCGAACGGCTCACGCCTGCCGAGCGGGCGGTCCTCGTTCTGCGCGAGGCGTTCTCGTACGGCTATCGCGAGATCGCCGACGTGCTCGACCTGTCCGAGGCGAACTGCCGTCAGGTGCACCACAGGGCGCTGCAGCGGGTGTCGGGTGAGCGGAGGTTCGACGCCTCCGCCGAGTCGCGGCGGCTGATCGTCGAGCGCTTCCTCACCGCGGCCACGAACGGCGACCTCGCCGGTCTGGAGCAGATTCTCGCCGCCGACGTCGTCGCCTGGGCCGACGGCGGAGGCAGGGTCAGCGCGGCCCTGCGCCCGGTGTCCGGAGCCGTCAAGGTCGGCCGGTACGTGACCGGGATCGCCGAGAAGTACCGCGAGGTCGACGTCCGCCTGCTCTACGCCGAGGTCAACGGCGAGGCCGCGCTCATCGCGTCGATCGAGGACCGGCTTCTCGCGGTATTCGTCATCGAGACGGACGGGGAACGGATCCACGGCCTCCGCAGCGTCCTCAACCCCGAGAAGCTCGACTATCTCGCCGGCCAATTGGCTCGCCGCTGAGGGTTGTCACAATCCGGAGGCCTATCCCGTTCGTAGGAGTATGAGCCAATCCATACTCGTCACGGGGGGCACCGGCACGCTCGGCGTCCATGTCGTCGGCCGGCTCCTGGAGGCCGGGCATCTCGTCCGGGTGCTGACCCGGTCGCCCCGCCTCGACACTCCGTACACGGTGGTGGCCGGTGACCTGACCAGCGGCGCCGGAGTGGACGAGGCCGTCGCCGGCGCGGACACGATCATGCACCTCGCGACCGACCCCATGGTCATGGGCGCCGACCTCGAGGGGACCCGCCGGTTGGTCGAGGCCGCCCGCCGGGCCGGGACGGCGCACCTCGTCTTCATCTCGATCGTGGGCGTCGACCGGAATCCGTACTTCTACTACCGGGCCAAGCACGCGGCCGAGCGGGTGATCGAGGCCTCGGGCCTGCCGTACACGATCCTGCGGACGACCCAGTTCCACGATTTAGTCCTTTACGTGACCCGGAAACTGGCCCGTCGTCCCGTCATGCCCGTTCCGATGGGATGGCGATTCCAGCCGATCGACACCGGGGAGGTGGGGGAGCGGATGACCGCACTCGCCGCAGGAGGCGCCGCCGGCCGTGTTCCGGACATGGGCGGACCCGAGATCTTCACGTTCCGCGAGCTGATGAACCGCTATCTCGCCGCCGCGGGGTGGCGGCGCACGCTCGTGCCGGTCCCGATCCCCGGGAGGATCTCGGCGGCGTTCCGCCGGGGTGTGCAACTCGTGGAGGGAGACGGTGGAGGCCGCCGAACGTATGGCGCGTTCCTTGCTGATCGGGTCAAGCCGGGCCAACCGGTGGGAAGGTAGGGGGAGTCATGGACACCGTCTCCGCTCCGCGGCCGACTGTGGGTGGCCGTGCCGTATGGCTTCGTGTCGGATTCGCCTATCTGGCGTTCACGGAACTCGTCATCGGGTTGTGGCAGATGTCGGCGCCGCGCTCGTTCTACGACGACTTCCCCCTGCCCGGGCATCCGTGGGTCTCGATGTTGCCCGCGTACAACGAGCACCTGATGCGGGATCTCGGTGGTCTCAACACGGGCATGGGGGTCATGCTCGTGATCGCGGCGATCACGTTGAACCACACGGTTGGGTGGGTGACGCTGCTCGGGTACCTGATCTACTCGGTGCCCCACCTGCTCTTCCACGTCGGTCACCTCGCCCATTACACGCCGGTCGACGTGGCGGGCCAGGTGATCACTCTGGGGATCAGCGTCATCGTCCCGGCCCTGCTCCTGTACGGACTGCTGCGGACCCCGCGGAACGGTTCGCACCGGTGGTGACTCCGGTTGTCGTGCCGGGAGAGGGTGGGCCGACGATGGGAGCATGTCGATCTCAGGTGACGACGCGGGCGGCCGGGACGCGACGGGCACAGGCCCCGGCTCGATCAGCGGGTATGGGGCCGGGTCTCCCGCCGATCCGCTGATCCGGCGGGCCGTCGCGGCAGATGTCCCCGCCCTGGTACGGCTCCGCGCGCTCATGCTTCAGGAGATGGGGCTCGTTATCGGGGATCAGGACGCCGAATGGCGACACGGCGCCGGGACCTGGTTCGAGCGGCGACTGCGGGACACGTCGCGGTTCGCGGTGTTCGTGGCCGACGATCCCGAGCTGGGACTCGTGAGCTGCGCCGCGGGGATGTGTGAGGACCGCGCACCGAGCCCGACGAATGTCAGCGGGTTCCACGGCCATGTCTTCAACATCAGCACGGACGTCCGCCGCCGGCGACTGGGTCACGCGAGGGCATGTCTGGTCGCGCTGCTCGGCTGGTTCCGCGACGAGACGGCGGCCGGGGTGGTCAGCCTCAACGCCACTGAGGACGGCATGAACCTGTACCGGTCCCTCGGCTTCGAGGCTCCAGGATTCCCGCCGCTTCAGCTGCGGATTGAAGGCTTGGACGAGAGGCCGGACACACCTAGGGCTCCATGAAGCGCTGACACCTGGTTCGGGTCACCCACTGCACGGCGCACGTGTCTCCGCCTGAGAGCCCGGCCCATGTCTGAGAGAACGGCGATTCTCACGTCAGGCTTCTCACCAGCACCGTGATCTCCTCGGCGAGGAGGGCGTCGACGGGCGCGTGCCGGTTGAGCAGCCGGTACCACATGGCTCCGAAGATCATGTCGACGATGAGGTCGAGGTCCGCGTGGGAAGGCGCCGAGTCGCGCTCCAGCACTTCCCTCAGCGCGGCCCGCCGAGGGCCGATGAGCCGGGTGCGGAGCCGTTCCGCCAGATCCGGATCGCTCTGGGCCTCGGCCATGAGCCCCACGACCACCCGCCCGGCGACCCCGTCGGTCAGGGCGAAGGTCTCCCGCAGAAACGATCCGAGGTCCGGCGGCGACGGCGGAAGCCCGGGGGCGACGACGGCGGTCATCGCCTCCAGGAGCACGTCGGCCTTCGTGTTCCACCACCGGTAGAGCGTCTGCCGCCCGGTGCCGGCCTCCGCGGCGATGGCCTTGAGCGTCACGTTCGGATAGCCGTCGCGCTCACACAACCGCAGGGCGGCCTGGAGGATGGCCCTGCGGGACTCTTCGCTGCGCGGCCTGCCGACCATGCGGCCACTTTACAGGACACCGTGTCTCGTTTTAGCATTTACGAGGCACAATGTCTCGATTTAAGCAGGAGTACGGCATGAGGACGATTCTCATCACCGGCGCCACAGACGGCCTGGGCCGTCATCTCGCCGGGCGCCTCGCCTCCAGGGGCGACCGGGTGATCGTCCATGGGCGGGACGCGGACCGGGTGCGACGGGTGCGGGAGGAGATCGGCGGCGCCACCGAGAGCGTGCTGGCGGACCTGGCCGACCTGCGGCAGGTCGACCGCATGGCCACCGAGGTCGGGGAGCGGTTCGACCGGCTGGACGTGCTCGTGAACAACGCGGGAGTCGGCGGTGGGACGCCGGGGTCGGGCAGGCAGGAGAGCCGCGACGGAATAGAGCTCAGGTTCGCGGTGAACTACCTGGCCGGCTACCACCTGGCCCGGCGCCTCGCCCCGCTGCTGGTCAGGTCGGCGCCCGCCCGCATCGTGAACGTGGCGTCGGCGGGCCAGCAGGCGATCGACTTCGGCGATCCCCTGCTCACCAAGGAGTACGGCAGGCAGCGGGCGTACTCCCAGAGCAAACTGGCGCAGATCATGTTCACCGTCGATCTGGCGGATGAACTGGCCGGCGCGGGAGTGTCGGTCACGGCCCTGCACCCGGCGACCTACATGGACACCACGATGGTCCGCCAGTCGGGCGTTCCCGTTCTCACCCCCGTGAAGGAGGGGGGCGACGCGACCCTGCGCCTCATCGACGAGGACGTCCCGAGCGGCCGCTACTTCAACGGCACCCGCGAAGCCCGCGCCGACTCCCAGGCGTACGACGCCGAGGCGCGCGCCCGTCTGCGCGAACTCAGCGACGATCTCATCCGCCAGGCGCTCGGATAGGCGCCGGGCTCGGGTGGGCGCTGGACGGTCGGGTGGGCGCCGGGAGTTCGCCGAGCGCTCAGAGGGGCGTCTCCGCGCGGCGCATGACGTGGTCGGGGATCGGGCGGGTCGCCAGGGGATCGGTCACCGGCCGGCGCCACGAGGTCGCGAGCGGCAGCACGCCCGCCCAGACGTCATGCGGATCGTCGGCGTCTTCCGGCGGGCCCTGCCGTACCTTGACCGAGGCCTCCTCCAGGGAGATCGCCAGGATGGTCGTGGCGGCCAGTTCCTTGCGGTTGGGGCGGCGGGCGTAGTCCCACTGGCCGGGGGCGACGTGCTCGGTCAGGCATTCGAGCGCGGCCAGCTTCTCCTCGTCCTCCAGAGCGCGCGGAACGCCGTAGATCATGGCGCTGCGGTAGTTCACCCCGTGCTCGAACACCGAACGGGCGAGCACCAGGCCGTCGATGTGAGTGATCGTCACGCAGACCGTGGCACCCTGGGCGAGGCTGCGGCTGGCGACCGATCCGTGCACATAGATGTGGTCGGAGTCGAAACCGTAGACCGTCGGCACGACCATCGGGTCACCGTCGGCGACCACTCCCAGATGGCAGACGAACCCGGCGCGGAGCACCGCGAACAGATCCTCACGGTCGGTACGGCCCTGCTCCCGTAGCCGCCGATGACGGGTTCGGCTCGTAGCCGACAGATCACTCATAAGGTGACATCTAACCCAACAGCAGCCCTAGCCGGAAGCCTCCGATGTCATGCCGCCGAGGTCGGTCCCGAGGTGCGGGGGAAACGGATGACGTTGCCTCCGGTGTACGCCCGCAGATCGACGACCTTGCGGCTCGGCCGGATCGGCCTTCGGCGCAGAGCCGGTCCGATGTCCCTGACCTTGGCGAGTGACGGCACCACCTTGAGCATGTAGACCCCCCGACCGTGATGATTCCGTTATCCGTCCCCGATAGATACAGGTGATGGCGTAAAGCAAGCGTAAAAGGTCAGTAAGGCAGGCGGCGGCCGGAGGGCGAGCGCAGGTCGAGGTCGTAGAGGCCGCTCACGCGGCGGGAGTGGCGTGGCCGGGAGATCCTTATGCGTCTCATGGTCCGTGCCTCCTTGCGACGATGGTGAGCAGACTATGCTCCCTCTCGCTTGCGGTCCCCTTGTTTTCCGCTTGCAGCGTCAGCCGTGGGAGCCCGGGACCATACGGGTGGTCACGGAGATCCTGTTCCAGGCGTTGATCGTCGCGATCGCCACCACGAGAGCGGCGAGGGACTCCTCGTCGTAGTGCTCGGCCGCCTCCTGCCAGACCTCGTCCGGCACCGGGTCGGGCCGATCGCTCAACCGGGTGGACGCCTCGGTGAGCGCGAGCGCCGCCCGCTCGGCGTCGGTGTAGAAGGGCGCGTCCCGCCAGGCCGCCACAGTGAAGAGGCGCTCGTCGGTCTCCCCTTCCTTCTTGGCCTCGTGACTGTGCATCTCGACGCAGAAGGCGCATCCGTTGATCTGGCTGGCCCGTAGCTTGATCAGGTGGAGTGTGCGCTGGGGCAGTGCGCTCTCGCGAAGGAAGCGCTCCAGGCCGTAGAGCGACTGATAGGCCTTGGGAGCCGCCGCAGCGACGTTCATCCTCTGCATAATTATCCCCTTGTCATCCGCGTCATCCTTTTCGGGTCTGTACCCGCGGTGCAGAACGACGGGACCCAGGCCCCGATCTGTGACGCCGCCGTCCTGACACGGCGCGCCGACGGGGGCGGCGTCAGGCGAGATGTCAGGCGGATTCCCGGACGATCAGCCGGGTGGGGAGGATGACGGATTCCACGTGCTCCGCGCCGTCGATGAGCGCCAGCAGGAGCCGTACGGTCTCCTCCGCGACGTCGGCGAGCGGTTGGCGGATCGTGGTGAGCGGGGGATGGGTGGACAGGGCGACGGACGAGTCGTCGAACCCGCCGACCGCCACGTCGTCCGGCACCCGCCGCCCGGCGGCGCGCAGGGTCGCCAGCGCGCCGGCGGCCATCAGGTCGGAGGCCACGAAGACGGCGTCGAGATCCGGCGTGCGCTCCAGGAGCCGGGCCATCCCGCTCTCGCCGCTCAGCCGGGTCCAGTCGCCGTGCTCGATCAGCTTCCTGGACGCCTTGCGGCCGAGGACGTCCGCGAATCCCTCAAGTCGCTGGATGCCGCCCGGCGTGTCCATCGGCCCGGTGATGGTCGCGATCTTCTTGCGGCCCGCCTCGATCAGGTGGCGGGTCATCTGGCGGGCGCCCTCCCGGTCGTCGGCCGCGGCGTGGGGGATCACGCTCTCCCTGCCGATGACCGCGCCGAGGGCCACGGCCGGAATCGCGATGTCGACCAGCGCGTCCACCATCCGGTCACCGGCGTGGGTGGACAGCAGGAACACGCCGTCGGCGTGGCCGCCCCTGACGTAACGGATCACCCGGTCGCGATCGCCGTCGTCGCCCGCCACCATCATCACCAGCGACATGTCCCGATCGGCCAGCCGCCGGACCGCCGTGCGGATCGTCACGCTGTAGTTGGGGTCCTCGAACAGCTTCTCGTGGGGCTCGGACAGGACCATGACGATCGAACCGGTCCGCTGCGTGACGAGGCTGCGCGCGTTGCGGTTGACGATGTAGCCGATCTCGGCGATCGCCCGCCGGACGGCGGCGTGGGCTGCGGGGCTGACGTACCGATCGTCGTTCAGCACGCGGGAGACGGTGCCGCGGGAGACGCCCGCGACCGCCGCGACATCGTGAATGGTCGGACGCTTTGCCATGCCGGTATTGTCACTCAGCTCTTGACGGCGCCGCTGGACAGGTCGGTACGCCAGTATCGCTGCATCGTGAGGAAGAGCGCGATGAGCGGGATGAGCGAGACCAGCGCGCCTGTGATGATCAGGTTGTAGAGCGCCGGCTGATTGGAGCCCGCCGCGAGCAGCGTGTAGAGCCCGACCGTGAGCGGGAACGTGTGGTCGTCGCCGAGCATGATGAAGGGCAGCAGGAAGTTGTTCCAGATGGCGACGAACTGGAACAGGAAGATCGTGACCATGCCCGGCAACATGAGCGGCAGCGCGACCCGGCGCAGCAGCAGCCAGTGCCCCGCGCCGTCGATGCGGCCCGCCTCGAGGAGCGAGTCGGGGATCGCGGCGCCGGCGTAGACCCGCGCCAGATAGATGCTGTACGGATGCAGGATCTGGGGCAGCAGGACCGACCAGTAGGAGCCGGCCAGCCCGATCGAGGAGAACAGCACGTACTGGGGGATCGCCAGAACCACGGACGGAACGAGGATGCCGCCGATCAGCACGTTGAAGATCGCGTTTCTGCCCCGGAAGCGGTACTTCGCGAGGGTGTAGCCGGAAACGGCCGAGACCGCGGTCGACAACAACGCGCCGCCGCCCGCGTAGATCAGCGTGTTGAGCATCCACAACCAGAACACGCCGCCCCGGTAGGCGGCCAGGTCGGCGATGTTGGCGGCCAGGCCCGTGCCGGGGGCGAAGGTCGCCGTCGAGAACAACTCGGCCTTCGACTTGGTGGCGGCGATCAGCACCCAGCTCACCGGGAGGAGGCAGTAGACGGCGCCCAGCAGGAGGATCGCCGTCGGAGCCACACCGTACGGCCGGAGCGGTCTCCTGAGCGTGCGTTGCCTCGCGACGGTTCCGGTGGTGACGGCCATCAGCCCTCCTGGAACGCGCGGTCGCGGACGACGCGCAGGAAACCGAACGACAGGACGAGGGAGATCGCCGCGATGACGATCGACGTGGCGGCGGCCGAGTACAGGTCGCCGTTGACGAACGCGTCCCGGTAGACCTTCATGAGCGGACTCCACGTGGAGCTGATCGTGTTCGTCAGCGGCCGCAGTGCGGTCGGCTCGGTGAACACCTGGATCGTGGCGATGACGGAGAAGACGGTCGTCAGGATGATCGCCGGCATCAGGATCGGGATCTTGATCCGCAGCGCGATCTGGCGCTCGCTCGCGCCGTCGATGCGGGCGGCCTCGTAGTAGGTCCGGGGGACCGCCCGGAGTGCGGTGTACAGGACCAGCATGTTGAAGCCCGTGCCTCCCCAGACCGCGATGTTGGCCATCGAGAACGTCACGGTCCCCGGGCCGAGCAGGACGGCGTCGATGCCGAGGTCGCGCAGTGGCGTGACGCTGGGCAGGTAGAGGAAGCCCCACAACAACGTCGCCACCACACCCGGCACGGCGTACGGAAGGAACAGGGCGATCCTCGAGAACCGGGCGAGCCGTACGTGCGCCGAGTCGAGCAGCAGCGCGAACAGCAGCGCCAGGCCGAGCATGACGGTCAGCACGATCGCGCCGTACCCGAGCACGCGCAGCCAGCCCGCCCACAACTCGCCGTCTCCGACCGCCGCGCTGTAGTTGTCGAGGCCCGCGAAGACCTCTCTGCGTGCCCCGCGGCCGAGGCCGAGTCCCGAGACCTTCGTCCTGCGGAGGCTGAGGTAGGCGGTGTACACGATGGGGACCGCGGTGAAGAGCGTGAACAGCACCACGGCCGGCGCCAGGAACAGGTAGGGGGCGGCGCCCGCACCGCGGGCGCCGCTCGGCCGGTGTGCTCTCATTGCGCGAGCTGGAATCCGGACTTCTGCATGTCCGCCACGGTCGTCTCCTGCATCACCTTCACGGCGTCGGAGAACGAGGACGTGCCCTGCACGGCCTTGTCGAAGGCGTCCTTGAAGGCGTTGTAGGTCACGTTGACGTCCGGTCCGAAGGTGAAGCCCCGGGCCGTCGCGGAGATGTCGGCGGTCTGCTGCCAGAAGTCCGGCTGGTTGGAGAAGTAGTCGGGGGCGCTGGTCAGCGCGGCGCCGCCCTTCGTCGCCGCCGGGTAGACCGCGCCTTCCGTGACCAGCAGGGACAGCGCCTCGGGGTCGGTGTTCAGCCAGGTGGCGAATTGCGTGGCGGCCGCCTGGTTGGGCGACTTCTGGGCGACGGCGGTGGACGAGCCGCCCCAGAAGCCGGTGGCCTTCTCACCGGCGGACCACTGCGGAAGCGGCGCGATCGCCCACTTCCCCTTGCCCTTGGGAGCGTTGCTCGACAGGACTCCCGGACCCCAGACGGCCGAGGGCCAGGTCAGCAGGGTGCCGTCGTTGAGCGCCTTGTTCCATTCGGGGGTGAAGTACGGCTGGCCGTCGATGACCCCCTCCTTGACCAGGCCGCCCCAGTAGTCGGCGACCTTCTTCGTGGCGTCGTCGTCGATGGCGACCTTCCACGATTCGCCCTGGATCGACCACCACTGGGCGCCCGCCTGCTGGGCGAGGCCGGCGAACGAGCCGGGGTCCTTGCTCGAGAACGTGCCGAGGTAGACCTTGGGGTCGGCCTTGTGCACCTTGCGGGCGGCCTCGGCGTACTCGTCCCACGTCTGGGGCACCTGGACGCCGTACTTGTCGAAGAGGTCCTTGCGGTAGTAGAGCATCATCGGACCGCTGTCCTGCGGGATGGCGTAGACGGCGTCCGTGCCGAGTGTGACCAGCCCCCAGATCCCCTCGCCGAACTCGCCCTTGATCTGGGTGGTGCCTGCCGTCAGGTCGGCGACGGCGTCGGCGGCCACGAACGACGGCAACATCTGGTACTCGGCCTGGATCAGGTCGGGCGGGTTCCCGGCCTTGGCGGCGGTGAGGAACTTGGCGGCCGCGTCGTCGCCCCCGGCCTGCTTGCTCACGCTGACCTGGATGTCGGGATGCGCCTTGTTCCAGACCGCCACGATCTTGTCCATGTTGGGGACCCAGCTCCAGTAGGAGAGCGTGACCGGCCCCGCGGCGGAGGTCTGGGCGGCCGTCGGCGCGGCCGTTTCCCGTGATCCGCCGGAGCATCCGGCGGATAAGGCGAGGGCGAGGGCCGCGGCCCCCGCCACTGCGAGCCGACCTGAACGCATACGTGCCTCCATGGGGGTGGGGGAGACGTCAACAGTCTGGGAACGTTCACAGACTGGAATCCCGGTCTGCGAGTGTCAATGCTCGTTACATTGTCGTTAACTGACGCGTTGATCTGCGATGTTGGCGGCGACTCTTTTCTCGCGTGGGCGGCTCGATTACTGTGCACGTTCACAGAACAAGTCGAGGGGGAGCTTTGCCTGGATATCCCGTCCTGCCCGATGGCCTGGCATACGGGGGGGACTACAACCCCGAGCAGTGGCCGGAGGAGGTGTGGCAGGAGGACGTCCGGCTGATGCGCGAGGCCGGGGTGAACCTGGTCACGGTCGGCGTCTTCAACTGGGGGCTGATCGAACCCGCGGAGGACGTGTACGACTTCGACCGGCTCGACCGGATCCTCGACCTCCTGCACACCGAGGGCATCATGGTCGACCTCGCGACGCCGACGTCCTCACCCCCCGTGTGGTTCCGCAACCGCTACCCGGGAAGCCGGCTGGTCGACCGGGAGGGCCGCGTGCTCGGCGGAGCCACCCGCCACAGCTTCTGCCCCAGCTCACCCCACTACGCCGCCGCCTCGGAACGCGTGGCCGTACGGCTGGCCGAACGCTACGCCGGGCATCCGGCGCTGGCCATGTGGCACGTCCACAACGAGTACGGCTGGGCCAACGCGCACTGCTACTGCGCGACCTCGGCGGAGGCGTTCCGTGCCTGGCTGCGGGAGCGCTACGGGGACATCGGAGCCGTCAACGCGGCCTGGGGGACCACGTTCTGGGGGCTGACCTACGGCTCGTTCGACGAGATCGAGCCGCCGGTGCTCGCCCCGGTCGGCCTGCTGACCGGACTCCAACTCGACTTCATGCGCTTCTCCGTCGACACCCACATAGCGAACTACCGGCGGGAACGGGCCGCTGTCCGGCGGTTCAGCGACCTGCCGGTCACCACCAACTTCATGATCCCCAACTGCAAGCCCATGGACTACTGGCGGTGGTCGGCCGAGGTCGACGTCGTCGCGAACGACCACTACCTCGACGCGGAGGGACCCGACGCCCACATCGACCTGGCGATGGCGGCGGACCTCACGCGCTCGGTCGCCGGCGGCCGCCCGTGGATGCTCATGGAGCACTCGACGGGCGCGGTCAACTGGCAGCCCCGCAACCTCGCCAAACGCCGGGGGGAGATGCGGCGCAACAGCCTCGCGCACGTCGCCAGGGGCTCGGACTCGGTGATGTTCTTCCAGTGGCGCGCTTCGCGTCACGGCGCGGAGAAGTTCCACTCGGCGATGGTGCCCCACGCCGGGACCGACTCCGAGGTCTGGCGGGACGTCGTCGACCTGGGAGCCGACCTCGGCCGGCTGGCCCCCGTCCGCGGCTCGCGGGTCGAGGCGGACGTCGCCGTCATCTGGGACTGGGAGTCCTACTGGGCGCTCGAACTGGAGTGGCGGCCCTCCACGGACCTGCGGTTCCGGGAGCGGGTGGGGGCGTTCTACGCCGCCCTTTGGCGTGAGCACGTCACCGTCGACTTCGTCCACCCGTCGGCCGACCTGTCGGCGTACCGGCTGGTGGTCGCGCCCAGCGCGTACCTGCTCACCGAGGCGTCGGCCAAGAACCTGCACCGCTACGTCGAGGCCGGCGGTCACCTGCTCGTCTCGTTCTTCTCCGGCATCGTCGACGAGAACGACACGATCCACGGGGGGCCGTACCCGGGGGTGCTCCGCGAGGTGCTCGGCCTGTCGGTGGAGGAGTTCCATCCGCTCCGCGAGCACGGCACGGTCACCGTCACTCCCGCCACCGGGATCGAGGGATCCGTCGGCCGCATCTGGTCCGAGCGCGTTCGCGTCAGAGAGGCGACGCCCGTGTGGACGTTCGCCGACGGCCCCGACGCCGGCCACCCCGCGGTGACCAGGCACGACCTCGGAGCCGGCGCGGCCTGGTACGTCGCCACCGCCCTCGGCGAGGTCCACGGTGCGACGGACGGCGATGGTCACGGCGCGACGGACGGCGATGGTCACGGCGCGACGGACGGCGATGGTCACGGCGCGACGGACGAGGCTCACGGCTCCGGCTCGCGTGATCCGTACGGCCTGCGGGGGCTGCTCCGCGAGGTGCTCGACCACGCGGGTGTACGGCGGCTCGCGGGCGTCCCCGAGGACGTCGAGGTCGTCCGCCGTGGTGCCCACCTCTTCCTCATCAACCACGCCGACCGGCCGGTCACCGTTCCCGGCGTCACGGGAACCGGCCTGCTCGACGGCGTGGAACACCGGGGATCCGCCACCGTCCCGCCCGGAGGGGTGGCGGTGGTCCGCACATAGGGGTCCCCGGTGCCGCGCCGATTCCTGACCGCGGCGCGGCGCCGGGGACGCACGGGGGTTCGGGGATGTCCGTATCACTCCTCACCTGAGCGAGGACACATGAACAAGACCCTGATGGCGCTCGCCCTGTGCGCCACCGCGATGCTCGTCGCGATCCAACCGGCACGGGCCGACTCCGGCCCTCCCAAGGTCGTCAACGGCGGTTTCGAGAACGGAGTCGCCGGCTGGCGGACGTCCGCAGGCAAGAACGCTGCGGTGTCCGCCCAGGCGGGAGGGCACACCGGGGCGTACCGGCTCACGCAGCAGGCGGCGACGGCGTTCCGGGCCGAGACCCGCCAGACGGTGTCCGGGCTTCGGGACGGCTACTACACCCTGCGCGCCTGGGTGCGGACGGGGACGGCGAGCCAGAGCCGGATCGCCCTGAAGGACTGCGGCTCGCCGGACGCGGCCACCTTCGTCCCGGCATCCGGCTCGGAGTGGTTGCACATCGCGGTCACCCAGAAGGTGACGCGGGGCAGGTGCACGATCAGCCTCGGCACCGACGCGGCCGCCGGAGGCTGGGCCGAATTCGACGACGTCGCCTTCGCCCCGGGGAAGGCGATGCTCTCGGTGAAGGGGGCCGACACCTCGAGCCTGCCGAAGTCGGAGGCGAACGGCGGCAGGTACCTGACCGCGAGCGGCAAGCGGGCCGACGCCCTGAAGATCCTGCACGCCGCCGGGGCCGACTACGTGCGGCTCAAGGTGTGGGTCGACCCGGTCGACGGCTACAACGACAAGGCGCACGTGCTGGCCATGGCCAGACGGGTCAAGGCGCTCGGCATGGGCCTGCTGGTCGACTTCCACTACTCCGACGCGTGGGCCGACCCGGGCAAGCAGTACAAGCCCGCCGCGTGGACGGGCCTCGACTACGCGCATCTGAAGACCGCGTTGTACGACCACACGTACGACGTGCTCAACGCGCTGAAGGCACAGGGGACAACGGCCGACATGGTCCAGGTCGGCAACGAGATCAACGACGGGATCCTGTGGGAGGAGGGCCGCAGCTCTCACTTCGCCGACCTCGCGGGCCTGCTCAACGCGGGATATCAGGCGGTCAAGGACGTCTCGGACCGGACGAAGGTCGTCCTGCACGTGGCCGAGGGCGGGAACAACGGGCTGTTCCGCTGGTGGTTCGACAGCGCCGCGGCCAACGGGGTCCGCTACGACGTGATCGGCGTGTCCTACTACCCCTACTGGCACGGGACGCTCGGGGCCTTCCAGGCCAACATCGACGACATCGCGGCCCGTTACGGCAAGCCCGTGCTCATCGCCGAGACGGCCTATCCCTTCACCGACGCCGAGAACGACCCCCTGACCAACATCATCACCTCGGCCGAGCCGTACCCGAACTATCCCGCAACGCGTGCGGGCCAGACCGCGATGTTCCGTGACGTGCTGAGCATCGTCCAGGCGGTGCCGGACGGGCGCGGGCTCGGCGCCGTCTACTGGGAGCCGACCTGGACCGCCGTGCCCGGCAACGGCTGGGACCCGGCCGACCCCTCTTCCGGGAACGGCTGGGAGAACCAGGCGCTGTTCGGCTACGACAATCGGGCGCTCCCCGCGATGGGGGCGTTCGCCCACCAGTGAGCCCGGCCGTACGGCTCCCGCGACCCGCGCAGGTCGCGGGAGCCGTACGCGCTCCGCGTCCGGAGGCGTCAGCGGGTGAGCGGCGCCAGTTCCCGCCACTCGCGGCGCGGGAACGCCCCGTCCGCGCGCAGGACGTGGAGGGCGACGTGGTCGGCCCCCGCGTCGTGGTGTTCTGCCAGGCGGCCGGCGATCGCCTCGACCTCCCCCCAGGCCACGACCCCGTCGATCAGGCGGTCGCTGCCGCCGCCGGCCAGATCCTCGTCGGCGAACCCCTGGCGGCGCAGGCTCCTGGCGTAGTGGTCCATGGTCAGGAACGGCCCGAGGAAGCCGCGCGCGGTGGCACGCGCCCTGCCGGGGTCCCCGTCCAGCACGACGGCCTGGTACGGGGCGAGCGTGGGCCCCCGGCCGAGCGACTCCCGGGTGGCCGCCGTTGACTCGGGCGTGACCATGAACGGGTGCACCCCCGAGGTGCGCTGCCCGCCCAGCCGTACGAGGCGGGGGCCCATCGCGGCGAGGATGCGCTCGCCCGCGGGGAGGGGGACGTCCGCGTGGTCGAGGCGGTCGAGATACCCGTTCATGTCCTCCACCGGCCGGAACGGGCGGCCCGCCCCGTTCGCGGCGGCGGGGTCGCTCACCCCGAGGCCCGTGAGGACGCGTGCGCCGTACGCCTCCCGGAGCGCGGCGTGACCTCGGGCGATCTCCTCGGCGTCGTGCCGCCAGATGCTGATGACGCCGGTGGCCACCGTGGTCGTACGGGTGGCCCGCAGCAGCCTTTCCACGTCGCCGAGGACGTCGCCGCCGCCCAGGCCGGGGATCCACAGCGTCCCCCAGCCGAGGTCGTCCAGTTCGGCCGCGGCCTCCGCTGTCTCGACCGGATCGCCGAGACGGAGTTCCGTGCTCCAGATTCCCGCTCGTCCCAGGTCCATCGTTGACGCTCCTGTCCGTCCTAGTCCTGGTCTCAGATCTGGTTGAGGCCGCCGTCGACGTAGAGGTTGGAGCCGGTGACGAAGGTGCTCTGGCCGGAGGCGAGGAACAGGATCGCGTCGGCGATCTCCTCCGGCCGCCCCATCCGGCCCATGGGCACCTGGCTCGCCATGTAGCCCTTGAGCTGCTCGGCCTGCTCCTCGTCGGGGGCCAGGCCGCTGAATCCGGGGGTGTCGACCGGCCCCGGAGTGATGGCGTTGACCCGGATGCCGCGGCCTCTGAGCTCGTTGGCCCAGGTGCGGGCGAAGGAGCGGGTAGCAGCCTTCGACGCCGCGTACACACCGAAGGCCTCGGTGCCCGAGTCCGCGGCGGAGGAGGAGCTCACGATGATCGACGCGCCGTCGTTGAGCAGTGGCAGCGCCTTCTGGACGGTGAAGAGCGTGCCCCTGACGTTGGTGTCGAAGGTCTGGTCGAAGTGCTCCTCGGTGACCTGCTCGAGCGGGGCGAACGCGCCGCCGCCCGCGTTGGCGAACAGCACGTCCACTCCCTGCCCGCGCTGCTCGACCGCGGTGTAGAGGCGGTCGAGGTCAGTCAGGTCCGACACGTCGCCCTGGACGCCGACGGCGTTGGGTCCGATCTTCCGTACCGCGTCGTCGAGTTCCGGCTTGCGCCTGCCGAGGACGAACACGAGCGCGCCCTCCTGCGCCAGTCGCCGGGCAGTGGCGAGTCCGATGCCGGTGGTGCCTCCGGTGACGACCGCGGTCTTGCCTGCGAGCTGTCCCATTTGTCTGGTCCTTTCCTGCCAAAACTTCAGTACCGATCGGTACTGAAAAAGACCATAGCACTGCGCGGACGACTTGTGTACCGATCGGTTTCTCGTTGGCTATCCTGAAGGCATGGGCAGCACTGGACGGGCCGTGATCGGCCGGCCTCGCGGATTCGACGCCGACGCGGCGCTGGACCGGGCGCTTGAGGTCTTCTGGCGTCAGGGCTACGAGGGCGCCTCGCTCAGCGACCTCACCGAGGCCATGGGCATCAACAAGACCAGCATGTACGCCGCGTTCGGCAACAAGCGTGAGTTGTTCGGCAAGGCGCTCGTCCGCTACGCCGAGGTCGACATGGCCTACGCGCGCGACGCCCTGGCCGCGCCGACCGCCAGGGGGGTCGCCGAGACCTTCCTGCGGGAGAACGCCAAGGCCGTGACCACGCCGGACCGGCCGCCGGGGTGTTTCTCCATTCAGGGCGGCCTGTCCTGCGGGCCCGACAACGCCGAGGTGACCGCGACCCTCGCCCTCGCGCGCAAGGGCGGGGAACTCGCGATGCGCGACCGGTTCCGCCGTGCGATCGAGGACAGTGACCTTGGCCCCGAGAACGATCCCGACGACCTCGCCCGTTACATCATGACCGTGTCGGAGGGCCTGGCCGTCCACGCCTCCGCCGGCGCCACCCGCGAGGAACTGACCCGCACCGTAGAAATCGCCCTCCGCGCCTTCCCCTGACCTCCCTTGAGCGTGATCATGCACACATTCGGCAGCAGCCCACCTGGCCTGCCCCGATCCCCGTCGTGATCATGCACGCCTTCGGGGAGTGTCCGCTCACCTGCGGCAAGGCCTGTCGTGATCATGCGCAGATTCGTGCGCCTGCCGGATGACCTGGCCGAGCCTCATCCGTGATCATGCACGGAATGCCTCGCCAGCCGTACGGCACGAGCCGAAACGGGCGCCGACCCCCGGCGTGATCGGTGCGGGTCGCCCCCCGTGACCCTTGCGTGCATGATCACCACCGGTGTACGGCCAGGTCGGGGCGTGTTCTTCTGAATGTTCGCATGATCGCCAGATGTGAATGCGCTGGTCAGAGGCCCTTCTTGCGAGGGTATGCGTGATCACGGAAGGCGTCTGGGCAGGTCGGGCGGGCTGCTGCCGAATGTGCGCATGATCACGGTGGGGGTTTGGGCAGGTCGGGTGGGCTGCTGCCGAATGTGCGCATGATCACGGTGGGGGTTTGGTCACGGCGGGGGTTTGGTCACGGCGGGGGGGTGGGTCAGGGCTCGGGGGAGGCTTCCCATTCGTGGCAGGGGCGCAGCGCGTAGTGGTGGTAGATGATGATGCAGACCGCCAGGCGGGGGTCTCCCTCCGGGTCATCGTCGTCCGCCTGCTCCAGGCCGTCCGCCCGATCCCAGTCGAGGTAGGTGGCGTCCACGGGGTCCTCCCCGTCCAGAAGTCCCCGGCCGTCGGAGTCGGTCAGGTCGTCCGGGTCGACGACGCCGTCGAGGTCCGGGTCCTCCAGTAGGTCCGCCGCGCTCACGATCTGCCCCGCCGGGCCGCAGATGCAGTCCGGCGTGCCCTCATGGCTGATGACGTCGTCGAGCGGCATCACGTGAACGAACTTGTTCATGCCCCCTCCTGGCCCTCAATTGCCGGTCACATTACCTAAAACAGGCATAAAGCGGAACAAAATGGGCGAAAGTTGTACCAAAGCTCCTGTCGCGACGTGGAGCCCCGGTAGGCCGTTGACGTTTGTTCGGATGGACGGCAAACTAACTCCAAAGTCTTCGCATCAACGTTGGAGTGTCGCAAATGCCGTACCGCCCTCCCCTGATCGCGCGCGAGTACTTCGTGGCGGACCCGCCCGAGCTTCCCGTGCGGGAGCCGGGGGAGACGGGCCTGTCGGCGGTGAAGCGGGCGGAGGTCGTGTCCTCGGACGGAGACGGCGTCATCCTCAAGGGCGCCACCTCGGCGGACGAGACACTGGTCGTGCAGGTCACGGTGGCGGGGGAGGGCGTCATCCGGGTCAGGCTCGGTGCCGAGGCCGACGCCCGCAGTCGCGCCGCCCAGGTGACCACCATGGTCACCCCCGGCCGGTACGGCGAAGCGGTCGTGGAGGCGGGGCACAGCCGGGTGATCGTCGACGCGGGCTCGCTCCGGGCGGAGATCAGGCTCGATCCGTGGAACATGCGCTTCACCGACCGCGCCGGCCGGACCCTGGTCGAGCAGGACCCGGGAGTCCCGGACATCAGCGGCAGGCTCCGCACGCTGCCCTTCGGCCGGTCGAGCGTCGACGGCGTCCCCGTGGCCTACCACGAGACGTTCGTCGCCCCGGCGGACGAGGCGTTCGGCGGCTTCGGCGAGTCGTTCACGCCCGTGAACAAGCGCGGGCAGCGGCCGCTGATGTGGAACTTCGACGCCTTCGGCGCGGAGTCGCAGCGCGCGTACAAGAACGTGCCGTTCTACCTGTCCAGCAGGGGATACGGCCTCCTGGTCGACAGCGGATCACCGGTGGAGTTCGACGTCTGCCAGTCCACGCACAGCGACGTGCAGATCATCGTGCCGGACGACCTGATCGACTACTACGTGATCGCGGGACCGGCCCCCGCGGACGTGCTCGCCCGGTTCGGGCGGCTCACCGGAAAGCCCGAACTGCCGCCGAAGTGGGCGTTCGGCACGTGGATCTCCTCGGGGTTCTTCCGGGACAGCCAGGAGCGCGTGCTGGAACGGGCCGGAAAGATCAGGGATAGGGGCATCCCCTGTGACGTCCTCCACCTCGACACCTACTGGCAGGTCGGCGACCACTGGTCGGACATGCGGTGGGACCCCGAGACCTTCCCCGACCCCGTGGGGATGCTGACCACTCTCAAGGAGCAGGGCTTCAAGGTCTGCCTCTGGATGAATCCGTATATTTCACATCTCAGCCCGGCCTTTCCGGAGGCGGCTGAGAACGGATATCTCCTCAGGAGGCAGGATGGCGAGGTCTACGTGGCCGACTCCTGGCACGGCTCCCATCCGGCCTGCGGCATCGTCGACTTCACGAACCCCGCGGCCGTCGGCTGGTTCAAGGGACTGCTCCGCGACCGCCTGCACGAGGGCGTCTCGGTCTTCAAGACCGACTTCGCCGAGGGCGTCCCGGCCGACGCGGTGGCCTTCAACGGGATGACGGGCACCGACCTGCACAACGTCTACGCGCTGCTGTTCAACGACGCCGTCTCCGAGGTCACCCGTGAGGTCGCCGGTCACGGCATGGTCTGGGCGCGCTCGTCCTACCTGGGCGGCCAGCGGCACGCCGCGCAGTGGAGCGGCGACGTCGACGCCACCTACCCCGCGATGGGCAGCACGATCAGGGGCGGTCTGTCGCACGGCCTGTCGGGCATCCCGTTCTGGACCCACGACGCGGGCGGTTTCACCGGGACGCCCACGCCCGACCTCTACATCCGCTGGTCGCAGTTCAGCGCGCTCTCCCCGCTCGTCCGCTTCCACGGCACCACCAGCCGCGAGCCGTGGCAGTTCCCCGCACACGCCGAGCGGGGGGCCGTCGAGGCGATCCGGCTGCGCTACCGGCTCATGCCGTACATCTACTCCGCGGCGGTCACGGCGGCCGAGACGGGGGCGCCGATGATGCGGGCGCTCTGCGTCGACTACCCGGACGACCCCGTCGCGTGGCACGCCGACCTCGAGTACCTCCTCGGGACCGACCTGCTCGTGGCCCCCATGATCTCGGCCGACGGAACCCGGAAGGTCTACCTGCCTGCGGGGGTGTGGGTGGACTGGTGGACCGGGGAGGCGTTGGACGGAGGTCGTCACATCACGGTCTCGCCGCCGCTGGACCAGATCCCCCTGTTCGTACGGCACGGCGCGCTCATCCCGGTGACCGAGCCGGGCGACACGGTGGGCGAGGACGCACCGGTCACCCTGGTCGCCTTCGGCGTTCCCGAGAGCGGGAGCCGTACGACCATCAGGGACCCGGCCGGCGACACCGCGGTCACGGCCGTGCGCGACGGCGAGCGCCTGGTCGTCACGGTCGACGGTCCCCAGCGGATCTCTGGCGTCGAGTTCACGGGCCCCGGCGCACCGGTCATCATCAACTAGCACAAACCCCCTGGAGAATGACCATGTTGAAGATAGGCAGGACGGCCGCGGCGGCTGTGCTGGCCGCCTCCGCGCTGGTGCTCGCCGCGTGCGGCGGGTCGGGCGACCCGGGCGGCGGCTCCTCGTCGGGCCCGCGAACCCTCACGCTCTGGCACTACGAGGGCGCCGACAGCGCCATGGGCAAGGCCTGGGCGCAGGCGATCAAGGAGTTCGAGACGAGCCACCCCGGCGTCACGGTGAAGTTCGAGGAGAAGGGCTTCGAGCAGATCCAGAAGACCGCGGGCATGGTCCTCAACTCCGACGAGGCGCCCGACGTCATGGAGTACAACAAGGGCAACGCGACGGCCGGCCTGCTGTCCAAGCAGGGGCTGCTGACCGACCTGTCCGACGAGGCCGCCAAGCGCGGCTGGGACAAGCTGCTCAGCCCGTCACTCCAGACCACGGCCCGCTACGACGACCGCGGCATCATGGGCTCCGGCAAGTGGTTCGGCATCCCCAACTACGCCGAATACGTGATGGTCTATTACAACAAG
This sequence comes from Planotetraspora mira, assembly GCF_016863275.1. Classification (GTDB taxonomy): domain Bacteria; phylum Actinomycetota; class Actinomycetes; order Streptosporangiales; family Streptosporangiaceae; genus Planotetraspora; species Planotetraspora mira. Next base: position 423,046 of record NZ_BOOO01000004.1, on the reverse strand, counting down.
GACGCCTTCAAGAAGCAGGGCATCGAGGTTCCCACGACCTTCGACGAGTTCACCACCGCGCTGGACAAGTTCGCCAAGGCCGGCATCACGCCGATCGCCACCGGCGGCGCGGAGTACCCGGCTCAGCAGATCATGTACCTGCTCGCGCTGAGCAAGGCCAACCGGGCCTGGGTCGACGGCTTCCAGCAGTACAAGGGCAAGGTCGACTTCCACGGGCCCGAGTTCACCTACGGCGCGCAGACGTTCGCCGACTGGGTGAAGAAGGGGTACATCAGCAAGGACTCGGCCGGGATCAAGGCCGAGGACATGGGCGTCTCCTTCATCGGCGGCAAGTTCCCGATCATGATCTCGGGTAGCTGGTGGTACGGCAGGTTCCAGGAGCAGATCAAGGACTTCGACTGGGGTTCGTTCCTGTGGCCGGGCGGCACGATGGCGCCCGGGTCGAGCGGCAACCTGTGGGTCGTCCCCGAGAAGGCCAAGAACAAGGACCTCGCCTACGACTTCATCGACATCACGATGAAGAAGGACATCCAGAACCTGCTGGGGAACTCGGGCGGCCTGCCCGTCGCCGCCGACCCGGGCGCGATCACCGACCCCAAGAGCAAGGAACTGGTGGAGAACTTCAACAAGCTCTCCGCCCAGGACGGCCTGGCCTTCTACCCCGACTGGCCGGCCCCCGGCTACTACGACGTGCTCGTCGCGGGCGTGCAGGAGCTGATCAACGGCAGCAAGACTCCCGAGCAGGTGCTCGACGAGATCGCCGGGCCGTACGACGACAACCTCGCCGACATCGGGAACTGACCTCCCGACGCGAACGCAAGGCTCCCGGCGGCAGGGGTGACCGGCTCCCGCCGCCGGGCATATTCCGAAAGGTCTGCTCATGGCGCCATCCCCGGTGCGTCCCCGAGGGCGAGGCGGCTACTGGCTCTTCCTGATCCCCAGTTTCGTGCTCTTCACCGTGGTCATCGTCGTGCCGTTCGTCATGAACGTGGCGACGAGCTTCACCCGCTGGTCCGGGGTCGGCACTCCCACCTGGATCGGGCTCGACAACTACACGAAGCTGTTCAAGGACGAGCGGTTCTGGACGTCGTTCGAGCACAACGCCGCCCTGATCGTCGCCATGGCCGTCGTGCCGACCGTGATCGGGCTCGTGCTCTCCGCGGCCCTGTTCGACTACATCGGCAAGAAGTTCGGCTCACGCACGGCCTCCGCCCTGCGTGCGGCGTACTACCTGCCGCAGGTGCTGCCCGTCGCCGTGGCGGGCGTGGTGTGGAACTGGATGTTGCACCCGTCGTACGGCGCCGTCAACGCGATCTTCGGGACGAAGGTCAACTGGCTGGGAGACCCCGACCTCGCCCTCGCCACGGTCATGGCGATCATGGTGTGGTTCCAGCTCGGCTACCCGGTCGTCATCTTCATGGCGGGCCTCCAGCGGGCCGACCCCGCGCTGCACGAGGCCGCCGAGATCGACGGCGCCTCGTGGTGGCGCCGGTTCTGGCACATCACGATCCCGCAGATCAGGCCGGAGATCTTCGTCGTGCTTCTCACCTGCACGATCGCCGCCCTGAAGGTGTTCGGGCCGATCTTCGTGCTCACCCGGGGCGGGCCGGGCAACGCGACGATGGTGCCCTCGTACTTCTCGTATCTGAACTTCTTCGAGAAGGCCAACGTCGGGTACGGCTCGGCCATCGCGACCGTCCTCGCCTTGATCATCGTCGTCGTGACCTTCCTCTTCCTGCGCGTCCAGGAGCGTGACTCATGAGCGCAGAACGCCCGGTCCGCGCCCCCGGGAGATGGGCGGTGCTGGCGGCCCTCGCGTTGCTGGCCGTCGTGATGCTGTCCCCGTTCCTGATCGTCACGCTCAACGCGTTCAAGTCGCCCGCGGAATACTCCTCAGGCGGGCCGCTGAGCCTGCCCAAGGGGCTCTACCTCGACGGGATCATCGACTTCTGGAACCGGGTCGACTTCGGCGAGAAGCTCTGGAACAGCCTCCTCATCAGCGGCGCCGTCGCGATCGGCGCGGTGGTGCTGTCCGTGCTCAACGCGTACGCGCTGGGGATCGGCAGGGTGCGGGGCCGGTTGTGGATCCTGGTGCTGTTCCTCGTCGCCAACACGCTGCCGCAGGAGTCGCTCGTCTACCCGCTCTACTACCTGTCGAAGCAAGTGGGGCTGTACGACTCCAAGCTGGCCGTGATCCTGATCTTCACCGTCATCCAGGCGGCGTTCGGGACCTATCTGCTCTCGTCGGTGCTCGGGCAGTTCCCCCGCGAGATCCTCGAAGCGGCCTCGATCGACGGGGCGGGCAAGTGGCGGGCCCTGTCGCGGATCGTCGTCCCGATCAGCCGCCCGACGTTGTCGGTACTGCTGATCTTCTTCTTCATCTGGACGTGGAACGAGTTCTTCCTGCCGCTGATCTTCCTGATCTCCAACGACAACCAGACCGTGCCGGTCGCCCTCGGCGTCCTGCAGGGGGAGAAGATGATGGACGCCACCATGTCGAGCGCCTCGGCGCTGCTCGGCATCGTGCCGGCCGTCGCCTTCTTCCTCATCTTCCAGCGCACGCTGACCAGGGGAGTCACGGTCGGCGCCATCAAGTGAGGACTCGGCTCCCTTTCGTCTTCCCCGGACCCCAGTGAACTCCATGCCCCCCACCTGACCTGGAGGCACCATGTCCCTGCGACGTCCGTTATGGGTGGCCGCCGTCATCGGCCTGCTGATGACGCTCCTGGTGGCCCCGGCCGCCGGGGCCGCGCAGGATCCGCCCTTCCGCGATCCCGCCCTCCCGCTCGGCCAGCGGATCGACGACCTGCTCGGCCGGCTCACGCTTGACGAGAAGATCTCCTGGCTGCACCAGTACCAGCCCGCGGTCCCGCGCCTCGGCATCGGGCTGTTCAAGACCGGCACCGAGGCCCTCCACGGCGTCGCCTGGTCCACCGACATCGACCACGGCGGCGCGGTCGTCACGGCCGACGGGACCGTCTTCCCGCAGTCCGTCGGCCTCGCCAGCACCTGGGACACCGACCTGATCGAGCAGGTCGGCGCCGCCGTCGGCGACGAGGCCCGCGGCTTCAACAGCCGCAACCCCCGCGTCTGGGGCCTGAACCTGTGGGCGCCCGTCGTCAACCTGCTGCGCGATCCGCGCTGGGGCCGCAACGAGGAGGGCTACTCCGAGGACCCGACGCTGACCGGCGCCATGTCCATCGCGTACGGCTCGGGCATCCAGGGCGACGACCCCGACCACCTGAGGGCCGCGCCGACGCTCAAGCACTACCTGGCCAACAACAACGAGGTCCGCCGGGACACCACGTCGTCCGGGCTTCCGCCACGGGTCGAGCAGGAGTACGACCAGGCCGCGTTCAAGCCCGCCGTCGCGGCGGACGCCGCCACCGGCGTCATGGCCTCCTACAACCTGGTCAACGGGCGGCCCGCCACCGTCAACCCCGACCTGGACGATGTCGTGCGGTCGTGGACGGACAGGGACCTGCTCAACGTCACCGACGCCGGCGCCCCCAACAACCTCGTCGGCTCGCAGGCCTACTACCCGACCCTCGCCGAGGCGGACGCGGCCACGCTCAAGGCCGGCGTCGACAGTTTCACCACCGACGACACCAACGCGGCTCCCACCACCGGGGCGATCAAGGCCGCCCTGGCGCAGGGGCTGATCACCGAGTCGGACGTCGACACCGCCGTCCGGCACATCCTGTCCATCCGCTTCCGGCTCGGCGAGTTCGATCCGGACGGAGGTCCGTACGGAAGGATCGGCCAGGAGGTCATCGACAGCCCCGAGCACCGCCGGCTGGCCCGTCAGACGGCCGCCGAGGCCATGGTGCTGCTCAAGAACTCGAGCCGGGCCCTCCCACTGAACCCGGCGGCCAGGAAGGTGGCCGTGATCGGCCCGCTGAGCCAGACTCTGTACACCGACTGGTATTCCGGCGGCCTGCCGTACAAGGTGACCCCGCTCGACGGGATCAGGGAGCGCCTCGGCGGCGGCGCCGTCACCGGAACCGAGGGCGCCGACCGCATCGCCCTGAAGGACGTCGCGACCGGGAAGTACATCACCGCCGGCGCCGGGGAGGCGGGCGCCGTCCTCAAGGAGAGCGCGACCACCGCGGGCGACACCGAGAAGTTCGACGTGTTCGACTGGGGCCAGGGCGTCGTGACGCTGCGCAGCGCGGCCAACGGCAAGTACGCCGGGTACAACTGGTCGAACTTCGTCAACGACCAGGCCCAGCCGAACGGCTGGTTCGTGCAGCAGCAGTTCAAGCTGGAAAAGCAGGCCGACGGCGCCTACCTGCTCCGGTACGCCGGCTATGAGACCGCCGAGAGCTGGTTCGGGCCGAACACCTACATCAAGGCGGGCGGCGACGGGACCCTCGTGCTCACCACCGCCGACCAGGCGTCCAGGTTCGCCAAGGAGACGGTCGCCAGTGGCGTGGACGCGGCCGCGGCGGCGGCCAAGGGCGCGGACGTCGCGGTCGTCGTCGTCGGCAGCATGCCGTTCATCAACGGCCGCGAGGCGCACGACCGAACGGACCTGAACCTCGCCGAGGGCCAGGAGGCCCTGGTCAAGGCGGTCAGGAAGGCCAACCCGAACACCGTGGTGGTGCTGGAGAACAGCTATCCGGCGACGATCGACTGGGAGCAGGCGAACGTCCCGGCGATCCTGTGGACCACGCACGCCGGCGCCGAGACCGGGCACGCCCTCGCGGACGTGCTGTTCGGCGACGTCAATCCCGCGGGACGCCTGACGCAGACCTGGCCCAAGGCGGTGGGCGACCTCCCGGGGATCCTCGACTACGACATCATCAAGAGCGGAGCGACCTACCAGTACTCGAAGGACAGGCCTCTCTACGCGTTCGGGCACGGACTCAGCTACACGACCTTCGGATACCAGGGCCTGAAGCTGAACTCGAACGCCGTGCGGCCGGACGGCACGGTCGAGGCGACGGTCAAGGTCACCAACACCGGCAGGGCCGCGGGTGACGAGGTGGTCCAGCTTTACACCCACCAGCGGTCCTCGCGGGTGGAGCAGCCGGTCAAGCGGCTTCGCGCGTTCGAACGGGTCCACCTCGAGCGCGGGCAGACCAAGACGGTGACGTTGTCCTTCAAGGTCGCCGACCTGGCCATCTGGGACGTCACCCGGAACAGGTGGGTCGTCGAGGCCTCCGGCCACGACGTCATGGTGGGCGGCTCCTCCGACGGAATCAGGCAGCGGACGACGCTGAACGTGAAGGGGGAGACGATCCCGCCCCGTGACCTGACCCGGTCGACCAGGGCCGTCGACTTCGACGACTACTCCGGCGTCGACCTGGTCGACGAGACGAAGGAGCGCGGTGACGCCGTCGCCGCGTCGAGCGGAGAGTGGATCGTGTTCGAGGACGCCGATCTCAGGAAGCCGGCGCGCATCACCGCCGGAGTCTCCTCGGTGAGCGGCGGCTCGTTCGAACTGCGCCTGGGCTCGCCCACGGGCAGGCTCCTCGCCACCGTCCCCGTCGCCGCCACGGGGGACGTCCGCACCTGGGGGACGGCCAACGCCCCGATCGGCCCCGCCGAGGGAGTCAAGGACCTCTACCTCGTCTTCACCGGCGACCTGCGGATCAAGGATTTCGTCCTCAACCGGTGACCGGCCGCTGATGGCAGCCGGTTCCGGGCGCCGCGTGCCACTGGGGGGCGCGGCGCCCGGGGCCGGTGATGAAAGTCCTGGTCAGTGGGTTGTTATGCGCGGTACATCGCGGTTCGCCGGTGTGGCCGGAGGGGTATGCCGGACTCGATATCGGCTAACCCGGGGGTGAACCATGGCGACCTGCGAGGTCTGCGGCAACGATTACGACATGGCTTTCGAGGTGCACGCGCAAGGGGCGGTGCACACCTTCGACAGTTTCGAGTGCGCGATAACCCGGATGGCGCCCGTCTGCGAGCACTGCTCGTGTCGCATCGTCGGTCACGGCGTGGCGGTGGACGGGCAGTTCTACTGCTGCGCCCACTGCGCGCGCGAGGCCGGCGCGACGATGGTCGCCGACCGTGAGACCGCTCCCGGCGGGCGGCGGTAGTCCCGGGGTCAGGACTCGAAGGCGATCAGACGGATGATCACATAACCCTCGCCGTCGGGGACGGGAGGGAACGTGGTGCCGGGCACGGCGTCGAACACGCTCGGACGCTCTGCCCGGGTCACCACGCCGAACATGTCGCCGGGCAGTGTCATGCCGAACACGTGCGCCCGCTTGGCCGCCGCGTAGAAGCTGCCGCCCGCCTCGAGGTCCGCGGCGACCGCCGCCGCGGCCCGGTGGTCGACGAGCCGCAGGAACGCGACACGCGCCTTGTCCGGCTTCGCTGTCTGTGCGCTGAGATAGTCCTCGATCTCCCAGATGAGAAGCTCGCTGAGATACCGAGAGGTGTCCTTCCACATAGTCAGCAGAGTGCCTTGTCCCGCTTGCGCATGAGTTGCACTTGAATTGCCTCGTCCATCCTCGGACTTGTGCAGCGCCCCGCCGCTCCCGCCTCGACCGGCGGTCACCGGGCGTCGATCCCCGGTCCGTCGCCACGTCCGCCCTGTCATCTGCGGCGGTGTGAACAATGCGCGAAATGCGGATCAACATGCCACGTCGGAGGCGGTGAAACGCGGAGAAGTCTTTGCGGCGCCATCGTGGAGCCTCAAACTAACGATGTGACCGACTTTGACGTACTTGTCCTTGGCTCCGGGCCAGGTGGGCAGAAGGCAGCGATCGCCGCGGCGAAGCTGGAACGACGGGTTGCCATCGTCGAGCGCCGCGACATGATCGGCGGGGTCTGCATCAATACGGGGACCATCCCCTCCAAGACGCTCCGCGAGGCGGTGCTGTACCTGACGGGTCTGACCCAGCGGGACATGTACGGCCAGAGCTACCGGCTGAAGGAGGACATCACCGTCACCGACCTGACCGTGCGGACGCGGCACGTCGTGGGCCGTGAGGTCGACGTGATCCGCAACCAGCTCGCCCGCAACCGCGTGACGGTCCTGACCGGGTCGGGTCACTTCGTGGATCCGCACACCGTGGCCGTGGTGGACGAGCGCGGCAACGAGATGAAGGTCACCGCCGACAAGATCATCGTCGCCACCGGGACCAGGCCCGCGCGGCCGGCCAGCGTGCAGTTCGACGATCAGACGATCATCGACTCGGACGGCATCCTGCAGATGGACCGCGTGCCCGACTCCATGGTGGTCGTCGGCGCCGGAGTCATCGGCATCGAGTACGCCTCGATGTTCGCCGCCCTCGGCACGAAGGTCACCGTGGTGGAGCGGCGCGAACGGATGCTGGACTTCTGCGACCTCGAAGTGGTCGAGGCGCTCAAATACCACCTGCGCGACCTCGCGGTCACGTTCCGGTTCGGCGAGACGGTCGCGGCGGTGGAGAAGCACCCGCGCGGCGCGCTCACCATCTTGGAGAGCGGCAAGAAGATCCCGGCGTCCACGGTCATGTACTCGGCGGGCCGCCAGGGGATGACCGAGAACCTCGTCCTGTCGGCGGCCGGGCTCGCCGCCGACGACCGCGGCCGGATCACGGTCGACGAGTTCTACCGCACCTCGGTCCCGCACATCTACGCCGTCGGCGACGTCATCGGGTTCCCCTCGCTCGCGGCGACGTCGATGGAGCAGGGCAGGCTGGCGGCCTACCACGCCTGCGACGAGCCCGTGAGCGGGATGAACCAGCTCCAGCCGATCGGGATCTACACCATCCCCGAGATCAGTTTCATCGGGAAGACCGAGGACGAGCTGACCGACTCCCTCATCCCGTTCGAGGTGGGCGTCTCCCGCTACCGCGAACTCGCGCGCGGCCAGATCATCGGCGACACCTACGGCATGCTGAAGCTGCTGGTCTCCCCGGAGGACCGGTCGCTGCTCGGCGTCCACGTGTTCGGCACCGGGGCGACCGAGCTCATCCACATCGGCCAGGCGGTCATGGGCTGCGGGGGGACCATCGACTACCTGGTGGACGCCGTCTTCAACTACCCGACCCTGGCCGAGTCGTACAAGGTGGCCGCGCTCGACGCCGTCAACAAGCTCCGGAGGGTGGCCCGGATCACCGACTGACCAGGGTCCCCGTGCTCTGGCCCGAAACGCCACTCCCCATCCCGCGCTCCCGTTAGTTAGTATTAAGGTCAAACAAAATGGGGAACGCCGTGCCTGTGGAGAGGCAGGGCATGCCGTGCCGCCCGCCCATGCGGCATGATGAGCCGGAGCACGAACGGGGCTGACTTTTGATCACATCGCACAACGGGCCTCAGCCTGCCGACTTCACCGACGTCCGGGCGACCAACCTGGCGGTCGTGTTGCGGTTCGTGCGGGAGAGCGCCCCCTGCTCGCGTGCGGACATCGCCGCGTCGACCGGCCTCAACAAGGCGACGGTGTCCAGCCTGGTGGCCGACCTGATCGACCGCAGGCTGCTGCGTGAGACCGGCCTGACCGAGAACCGGGTCGGCCGCCCCGCCACGATGCTCGTGCTGGACGGCTCGCCGTACGCCGCGATCGGCATCGAGGTCAACGTCGACTACATCACGGCCGTCGCGGTCGACCTCAAGGGCGAGGAACTGCTGAACTGGCGGCGCGCCTTCCCCGGAGGGACGTCGAGCGCCGGCCAGGCGGTCGCCGCGGTGGCCGCCATCGCCAGGCGCGCGGTGAGCCGGATGACGAAGGAGGCCCGGCAGGTGCTCGGCCTCACCGTGGCGGTCCCCGGCCTGGTCGACGTGAACGGCTCGGTCCGCATCGCGCCCAACCTGGGCTGGCACGACGCCGACCTGGGCGGCGATCTCGCGAAGGCCCTGCGTGATCCCGGCTTCCCCGTTCTGGTGGACAACGACGCGAACCTCGCGGCCCTGGCCGAGTGCCGGTTCGGCCCGCACGGCGACGTCGGGGACCTCGTGTACGTCACCGGAGAGGTCGGGGTCGGCGCCGGCGTCGTCATGGACGGCAGGCTGCGGCGCGGAGGCCACGGCTACAGCGGCGAGATCGGCCACATCGAGATCGACCCCGCAGGACCCGAGTGCCGCTGCGGTCGCCGGGGCTGCCTGGAGGCGGTGGCGGGCATCGGCGCGATCCTCGCCCACACGGCGCCCGGCGCCCCGCCGGCCGAGTTGGAGGCGGAACTCGACGAGGTCGTCCGGCGGGCAGGCAAGAACGACCCGGAGGTGCTCGCGCTGCTGGAGGCCGTCGGCAGGGGACTCGGCAAGGGCGTGGCGATCGTGGCCAACCTGCTCAACCCCGAGGTCGTCGTCCTCGGCGGCTACTACGTCCCGCTCGGGCCGTGGCTGCTCGGGCCCGCGCAGGACGAGATGCTCCGTCGTTCGCTCGCCCCCGCCGCGGGTGGCTGCCGGCTGGTCGTCTCCACGCTCGGGCATCGTGCGGCGGCCCTGGGCGCCGCGGCCCGCGTGCTCGACTCGGTCGACTCCGGGCGTCTTCCGCCGCGCCCCTGACCGGGGAAGCCCCGGGCGGCCCGTGATGCGGGCCGTCGAGGCGCGGTCTTGGGTCTTGACCGGAAGCCAATGAACCGGCAGTCTTCCGGATAAGTCCGGAATTAACACATCAGAAACTTCAGGGAATCCTTTTCGAAGCGCTTCGACTCCGGCTTGGCGCTTCAGCGAACCGAACACGGTCGGTCGAAAGCACAGGCGCCTCAGGGCGCGTTTTTCCGGCTGGTCGTCGAAGCGCTTCGACAGGAAGGTCGGATCCTGATGAACGAACCGGTCACCGCCTCCGGTCCGGCGGCTGACGATGAGGCGCCCAGCCGTGACGCCCACCCGTTCAGGGACCCCGCGCTGCCCGTCGGGGAGCGCGTGGGCGACCTGCTCGGACGGCTCACCCCCGAGGAGAGGCTCGGCCTGCTGCACCAGTACCAGGCCCCGGTCGACCGGCTCGGCCTGCGGGCGTTCCGCACCGGCACCGAGGCGCTGCACGGCCTGGCGTGGCTCGGCCCGGCCACCGTGTTCCCGCAGGCCGTCGGGCTGGCGAGCACGTGGAACCCCGACCTGGTCACGCAGGTGGGAGCGGCCACGGGTGACGAGGTGCTGGCCTTCCACCACAAGGATCCCGGCGGGGCGGGCCGCAACGTCTGGGCGCCCGTGGTGAACCCCCTCAGGGATCCGCGCTGGGGCCGCAACGAGGAGGGGTACTCGGAGGACCCCTGGCTCACCGGGGTGATGGGCACGGCCTACGCCCGCGGCCTGCGCGGCGACCACGACGTGTTGAAGACGGCCCCCACGCTCAAGCACTTCCTCGCCTACAACAACGAGACCGACCGCTACGTGACGTCGAGCAGCGTGCCGCCCCGTGTGTTGCACGAGTACGAGCTCAGGGCCTTCAGACCGGCGATCGAGTCGGGGGCCGCGGTCGCCGTCATGCCGTCCTACAACCTGGTCAACGGGCGCCCCGCCCACCTGTCGCCGCTCATCGGCGCCGAGTTGCGGACCTGGACGGACGACGACGTGCTGGTCGTCAGCGACGCCCACGCGCCGGCGAACCTCGTGGGCCCGCAGAACTACCACCACGACCTGCCCGAGGCGTACGCGCACGCCGTCAAGGCGGGGCTGGACAGCTTCACCCAGGACGACGCCGACGCGGCCGCGACACTCGGTCACATCAGGACCGCGCTGGACCGCGGGCTGCTGAGTGAGCGTGACATCGACGCCGCGGCGCGGCGAGTGCTCGCCGTCCGGGTCCGCCTGGGCGAGTTCGACCCGGCCACGCCGTACGACGGGATCACGCAGGACGTGGTCAACGGACCCGGGCATCGCGCGCTCGCGCGGGAGGCCGCCCGGCAGTCGATCACGTTGCTGAAGAACGACGGCATCCTGCCTCTCGCCGCGCCGAAGACGGTCGCCGTGATCGGCCCGCTCTCCGACGTCCTGCTGGAGGACTGGTACAGCGGCACGCTGCCCTACCAGGTCACGGCGCGTACGGCCCTCGGCGGACGATGCCGGACCGTGTACTGCGAGGGCGTCGACCGGGTCGCGCTGCGCGCCGCCGACGGCTACCTCCAGGCGACCGACGACCCGGCCGGCGGTCCGCTGAGCGTCGGGCCGGTCAGGTCGGCGTTCGACGTGTTCGACTGGGGCGGCGGCGCGTACGCCTTCCGGGCGGCGGCGAACGGGCGGCACGTTTCGGCGGGCGACGACGGCGTCCTCGTCAACGACCAGCCGGGGCCGAGCGGCTGGGAGGTGCGCCAGACCTTCCGGATGGAGGACCGGCCCGGCGGGATGGTCCTGCGGAACATCTCCACCGGTCACTACGTCTCGGTCGCCGGCGGCGTCGCCACCGTCGCCGAGGACCCCGAGGCGGCGACCGTGTTCGCGGTCGAGCTGATCGAGAGCGGCGCCGTCCGGGCCGCGGAGGCGGCCGCGGCGGCCGACGTGGCGGTGGTCGTCGTCGGCGACCACCCCCTGGTCAACGGCCGCGAGACCGAGGACAGGACCGACCTGCGCCTGCCGCGGCAGCAGGAGTCGATGGTCAGGGCGGTCCACGCGGCCAACCCCTCGACCGTCCTCGTCGTCTCCAGCGGCTACCCGTTCGCGGTCACCTGGGCCGACGAGCACGTGCCCGCGATCGTCTGGTCGTCGCACGGCGGGCAGGAGTACGGCAACGCGCTGGCCGATGTGCTGTTCGGCGACGAGGATCCGGGCGGCCGTCTCACCCAGACCTGGTACCGGTCGGCCGTCGACCTTCCCGACCTGCTCGACTACGACATCATCGGGACGGACTCCACCTATCTCTACTTCCTGGGCACGCCGCTCTACCCGTTCGGCCACGGTCTCAGCTACGCCCGCTTCGCCTACTCCGACCTGGTCCTGTCCGCCCCTGAGGTCGGGCCGGCCGAGACGCTGACGGTCCGCGTGACCGTCACCAACACGGGCGGCCGGGCGGGGGAGGAGGTCGTGCAGGTCTACACCCACCAGCGGCGCTCCCGCGTCAAGCAGCCTCTTCGCCAGCTCCGGGGTTTCCGCAAGGTACGGCTCGGGCCGGGCGAGAGCCGTACGGTCGCGGTGGACGTCCCGGTGGCCGACCTCGCGTTCTGGGACGTGACGCGCGGCCGGTTCGTCGTGGAGGACGCGCCGCACAAGGTGCTGGTGGGCCGCTCGTCGCGGGACGTCGAGCTGAGCGCGTCGTTCACCGTGAAGGGGGAGCGGATCCCCCCGCGCGAGGTGGTCGGCCGTTCGATCGAGGCCGCCGACCACGACGAGTACGACGGGATCGTGTTGTGCGACGCCGCGCCCGAGGCCGGTGACGCCGTCCGGTCCGCCGAGCCGGGCGCCTGGATCGTGTTCCGCGACGCGGATCTCACCGGTGTGCCGTCCCGTTGCGCGCTCGCCGCCGCCGGCGCCCAGGGCGGAATTCTGACGCTTCGTCTCGACGACCCCCTCTCCGGGGACGTGATCGGAACCGTCGCGGTGCCGCCCACTCCGACCAGGCACGACTTCGCCGGGCTCGGCACCCCTCTGGCGGGAGCCGCCGGAGTGCGCGATCTTTATGTCGTGTTCGAGAACGAGGGCCTTGTGGTGAGCGCGCTGGAGTTCCGCCCGTGAGCCCGCCCAGAACGGCGACCATCGCCGACGTCGCCAAGCACGCCGGGGTCGCGGTCAGCACCGTGTCGTACGTGCTGAGCGGCAAGCGGGCCATCTCGGCGAGCACCCGGCAGCGGGTGCTCGACAGCGTCCGGGCGCTGGGCTACCACCCGAACGCGGGCGCGCGCGCCCTCGCCAGCAAGCGGGCCAAGGTGATCGCGCTCGTGCTGCCGCTGCGCGCCGGCATGAACCTGCCGGTGCTGATGCAGTTCGCGACCTCGGTCGTGACCACCGCGCGGCAGTACGACCACGACGTGCTGCTGATGACGGCCGACGAGGGTCCTGACGGGCTGCGCAGGGTGGCGGCGAGCGCGCTGGTGGACGGCCTGCTGCTGATGGACGTGGAGATGCACGACCCGCGGGTGCCGCTGCTCCGCCAACTCGGCGAGCCGAGCGTGCTCATCGGCTTCCCCGCGGACAGGGAAGGGCTGACCTGCGTCGACCTCGACTTCGCCCGGGCCGGGGCCCTGTGCGCCGACCACCTCGCCGAGCGCGGCCATCGGGAGATCGCCCTGCTCGGCGCCCCGGGCGTGGTCTACGAGCGCGGCACCGGCTTCGCCGAGCGCACGCTGGCCGGTTTCGCCGAGGCGGCGGAGAGGCACGGCGTCAGCGCGCTCACCCGGCCCTGTGAGGAGTCCTTCGACGAGGTCTGCTCGGCCGTGCGCGATCTGATCGACGAGCATCCCGGCGTGTCCGGACTGGTGGTGCACAATGAGGCCGCGGTCGGGCACGTGCTCGGCGCGTTGCGCGTCCTCGGCAAGCGGGTGCCCGAGGACGTGTCGGTCGTGGCGATCTGCCCGGACGACGTGGCCGAGCGTGCCAGCCCGGCGCTGACCTCCGTGCTCGTCCCCGCCGAGGACGTCGGCCGGCAGGCCGTCAGACTGCTCATGGCCAAGCTGGACGACCACCCCGTACCGCAGTCGACCCTTCTCGAACCCCGCCTGACCATACGTGAGAGCACTAAATGACGACATTTCCTGATGGCTTCCTCTGGGGCGCGGCCACCGCCTCCTACCAGATCGAGGGAGCCGTCCATGCCGACGGCCGCGTGCCCTCGATCTGGGACACCTTCTCCCACACCCCCGGCAAGGTCCGCCTCGGGCACACCGGCGACGTGGCGTGCGACCACTACCACCGGTACGTCGAAGACGTCGAGACGATGTCGTGGCTCGGCCTGCAGGCGTACCGCTTCTCGGTCGCCTGGCCGCGACTTGCCGACCTCGGCTTCTACGACCGGCTTGTGGACGCGCTGCTCGACAAGGGCATCGCGCCGGTGGCCACCCTCTACCACTGGGACCTGCCCCAGAGCCTTCAGGACAAGGGCGGCTGGACCGACAGGGACACGGCGTACCGGTTCGCCGACTACGCGACGCGCGTCCACGACCTGCTGGGCGACCGCGTCCGCACGTGGACCACGCTGAACGAACCGTGGGTGTCGGCGTTCGTCGGTCACGGCTCCGGCCGGCACGCGCCGGGCGTGTCCGATCCCGCCGCGGCCTTCACCGCCGCCCACCACCTAATGCTGGCGCACGGCCTCGGCGTCCAGGCCCTCCGGGCGGCGGGGGCGGAGTCGATCTCGCTGACCCTGAACCTGACGCCCATCCTCGGCGACCCCGGACCGGCCCGCCTCGTCGACGGCCTCGCGAACCGGATCTTCCTCGATCCCGTGCTGCGTGGCGCGTACCCCGATGACGTCCTCGAGCACCTGTCGCGCTACACCGAGGTGAACCTGGACGACCTGGCGACCATCGCCGAGCCCATCGACGTGCTCGGGGTGAACTACTACACGGTCAACCGGGTGGTGGCCGACCCCGCGGCGGAGGGCTCCCCGGAGCATCCCGGCACTCAGGGGATCGCGTGGGCGCAGCCCCACGGCGCGCTCACCGAGATGGGCTGGGAGGTCATCCCCTCGGGGCTCGAGGACCTGCTCGTACGGCTCTCGCAGGACTACCCGGGCGTCCCGTTGATGATCACGGAGAACGGCGTGGCCGTACCGGACGGAGTGGCCGACCCCGAGCGGATCGCCTACCTCGACGGGCACGTGCGCGCGGTGCACGCCGCCATCGGCAAGGGGGTCGACCTGCGCGGCTACTTCGTGTGGTCCCTGCTCGACAACTTCGAGTGGGCGAGGGGATACGACAAGAGGTTCGGACTGGTCCGGGTCGACTACGACACCCTGGAGCGCACGCCCAGGGACAGCGCCCGCTGGTACCGCGACGTGATCGCGCGCAACGGCCTGCCGGCCTAGAGGGCCGCGGCCCGGCGGAACATCGGACGGCCACCGCGTGATCATTCTGAAGATCGCGCGGTGGCCGCGGAGCATACCCACCGGATTCGGGAGGATCTTGACCGTCATATATATGTCGTGTAATTTAATGACACGACATAGAACTTCTGGTGTCGCGCCGGGTGCAGCAGATCCGGCGCGACGCGCCCAGGAATCACCGAAGGAGCGAACGATGATCACAGGCCTTCTCGGATCCTCGCGGAGGGAAAAGGGCGTGAGGTTCGCCAACGCCGTACGCATCGAGCGTCCGGCCGGCACGGTCTTCGACTATCTGGCCGATCTGCGAAATCTTCCCGCCTGGAACTACGCGATTCGTGAGACCCGGCCGGTCACGCCGGGACCGGCCGGTCTCGGGTCGGTTTACGAGCAGCTCCGCAGCCTTCCCCGGGTCATGCGGGAACGACTCGAGATCGTCGAGTACGAGCGCGACCGCCGTCTCGTGATCGAAGGCGGCTTCGGCCCGTTCCAGGGGCGTGCGATCTACGACCTCGAGGGGTCCGCCACCGCGACGCACCTGGTCAACCGGTTCGAGCTCGAAGCCGGGGCCCTGAACGTGGTGAGCGGCCTGGCGGCCCGCGGCATGGCCGGCGCCGTCGCACGGAATCTCCAGGTTCTGAAGGACATCCTCGAGGCGCACGCGTCGCACAAATAATGCGGTCGACTCCAAATATGGAGTTCGGTTAAAATTCTCCTTCATGACCGAAGGGCTACGGGAACGCAAGAAACGCGAGACCAGGCGGCGCATCTCGGATACGGCCATCGGGCTGTTCGTCGAGCGGGGCTTCGAGCACGTCACGATCGCCGAGGTCGCCGCCGCAGCCGGAGTGTCGGCCAACACCGTCTACAACTACTTCGAGACCAAGGAGAACCTCGTCCTACCGCCCGACGAGGCGTCCCCCCAGCGACTCGCCGACATGGTGCGCGACCGCAGGCCCGGCGAAGCCGCCGTACCGGCCGTGCTGCGAACCCTGCGCGGCGAGGTGCGCCGCCGTGACCGCAGGATCGGCCTGACCGACGGGTTCGGCCGCGTCTTCGTGATGATGCGGGCCGCGCCCACGCTGACCGCCCGGCTTGAGGACCTCGGCCGGCAGATGACCGACACACTCGCCGCCGTACTCGCCGGAGAGACCGGCGCCTCCCCTGCCGACCCGCTGCCCCGCGTGGTGGCCTGGCAGGTCGGCGCCCTGCATGAACTCGTCTACACCGAGATCGGCAGGCGCACGGCCACCGGAGAAGACCCCGCCACCATCGCCGCGGCCGTCCTCGCCATCCTCGACACCGCCGAGGACCTGCTCGGCGGCCGCATCCTCACCTTCGCCACAAGACAGGAATCGCAGTGTTCAGAGTGATCATCTCCGGCCGATTCCGCGATCTCGACGAGTCCGGCCGCGCGGCCGTGCTCGCCGCGTCCGGGCTCGCCTTCAGCGAGCAGGGCGCCTTCACCCACGACGGCACCCTGTCAGCGTTCACCTTCCGCTGCCAGGTGCCCGCCAAGCCGGACGACAGCGAGCAGGACGCCACCCGGCGGGCCCTCGCGGCACTCGACGCCTACGGCCAGCAGTACGACGTACTGCGCGTCGCGGCGACCGACATGCGCAACATCAAGATCCGCAGACGTCCCGAACGATGATCCACTCAAAGGAGGTGGCATACGCGTCCACGACGGCCGCCACACCGCCTGCCTGACCTCACTGGATCCGTTAGAGGGAGCGTTCGGCGAAGAGCGTCACGACGAGGAGCGCGACCAGCGCTCCGAGGTGCGCGGTCGACGACCACAGCCCGATGGGGAAGCTCGCCGCGGCCAGCAGCGCGGCGAGGGGCCGCGCCGGACCGCGGCCGAGCCCGAGCAGGCGCCGGAACCACACGTTGCCGGCGATGAACAGGGCGACGCCGGCCGCCAGCGCGACGGCCGGCCCGAGGTCGAGATGGTCGTGCCCGATGGCCTTCTTGATCCCGGCGGCCGTGGCCACGACGCCGAGCAGCAGGGGGACGTGGGCGTAGAAGTAGGCCCCGAGGATGTGCCGGGTGCGGCGCACGACCTCCATCCCCAGCAGGGACCGCATCGGGGCCTCCTCGTCCCCGCCGAAGTACACCCACCACAGGGCGGCCGTGAGCGCGAGCCCGAGCAGGGCCGC
The DNA here is from genome assembly GCF_016863275.1 of Planotetraspora mira. GTDB lineage: Bacteria > Actinomycetota > Actinomycetes > Streptosporangiales > Streptosporangiaceae > Planotetraspora > Planotetraspora mira. The sequence continues at coordinate 406,036 of NZ_BOOO01000004.1, read as the reverse complement.
GATGACCAGCCCCGCGCTCGGGTGCGCGCCGCTCGCGCCGATGCCGATGGCCACGATCGACTCGCCGAGCACGATGATGACGAGCAGCCCGTGCCGTTCGACGATGTGCGCCGGGTGGAGCGCGAAGCCCCGCTGGCCGATGAAGTACGGGCTGGTCCACACCAGGACGAGCGCGGCGGCCCAGAGCACGTAGTTCCACGGCGCCGACGCGAAGGCGGCGCCGAAGATGAGCGCGGTCGCTCCGAGGTTGAACGGCAGCAGCCTGAATACGGCGCTGGACGCCTGCAGGTAGAGCCCGCCGTGGACCAGAACGATGACGAGATAGCCGATCGCGAAGGTCACGCCGCCGCCGTCGAAGGCGCTCGGGACCGCCAGCGCCATGATCAGGAATCCGGCCATGCCGCACAGGATGAGGACCCGCCGGGCCGGCCTCTCCGGGGGGACGGCGTTCGTCAGCCAGGCGTAGCCGGCGTACATCCACCACAGGACGCCGAAGATGAGCAGCGTCTGGACGGCGCCCTGGCCGGTGAAGTGGTGCGCTCCCGGCGCCCTTTCCGTGAAGTCGCCGACGACCAGCGTGGTCAGCTGGGTGACGGTGAAGACGAAGACGAGGTCGAAGAAGAGCTCGATCGTCGAGACGCGGAGCTCGTTCTCGGGGGAGGTGGGTTCCACCTTTTCCGCGAACCAGGTGGGCAGGCGCATGCGGACATTGTGCGGCTTTCTTGATTACAAGATTGCACCGCTTAGATCACGTCTGGTCGAGAACCTCGTCCCGCAGTTGGGGGAAGACCTTCGAGACCTTGCCGAGCAGGTAGTCGCCGTACGTGCCGGTGAAGGCGCGCAGGTCCTGGCCGTCCCATCGGGGGCGTCCGCCGTCGGCCTGCGGCAGCGAGGGCAGCGGCGGCACCTCGCAGTCCCAGCCGGGATCGAAGAAGAACGGGAACGACAGGCGCTCCCGCCCGCTGAGGTTGCGCACGCGGTGCGGCGTCGACCGGTAGTGGCCGCCGGTCAGGCGGTCCAGCATGTCGCCGATGTTGCAGACGAACGTGCCGGGAATGGGCGGGGCCTCGATCCAGCCCCGGGAGGTGTGGACCTGGAGTCCGCCGTTGCCGTCCTGCAGCAGCAGCGTCAGCAGTCCGTAGTCGGTGTGCTCGCCCACCCCCCAGTCGTCGGAGTCCGGCGGCGACGGCGGGTAGTGGAACATCCGGAAGAGCACGGTCGGCGCCGCCGTGTAGCCGGAGGAGAAGTAGTCCTCGTCGAGCCCGAGGCTCAGGGCGATCCCGCGCATGACCGCCTGGCCGACGTCGGTGAGCATGCCGAGGTAGCGCAGCACCGTGTCCCGCAACTCCGGCACCTCGGCGGGGAAGAGGTTGCGGCCGTACAGCGGACGCTGCTCGTCGTCGGTCGCCTCGGTGCCGAAGTAGACGCCCTCCTTGAGGTCGGGACGCCCGGAGGTGAGCTCGCCGCCGACGGGGAAGAAGCCGCGCCAGGCCCGGCCGCCCCTGTTCATGGAGATCTCCATCTTGCGCTCGAGGGGGAGCGCGAAGAAGCGCCGCGCGGCGGCGTCCAGTCCGGCCACGAGTTCCGGCGGCACACCGTGCCCGCTGATGTAGAAGAACCCGCTGTCCCGGCAGGCCGCCTCGATCTCACGTGCGACGGCCGCACGATCCTCGGATGAGGCCGGGCCGACGAGGGCGCTCACGTTGATGATCGGCAAGGGTCCCGATGCGCTCGACATTCTCCTATCCCAACACATGGTCCGAAAATCGCTCGAACTAAGGTGCCATAGGGCATTACGCTCCTTACCGGCACGAGATCGTCTTGCGAGCAGAGGACTGCACACATGCGCCGGTGGGTTCCCTTCTTCATCCTGCTGGCCGCCATCTGGGGCAACAGTTTCTTCTTCATCAAAGTCGCCGTGGGCAGCCTCCATCCGCTCCAGATCTCGTTCGGGCGGATGGCGATCGCGTCGGTGACCCTGCTGGTCGTGCTGTTCGCCGGCGGGAGGCGCCTGCCGAGGGATCCCAAGCTGTGGGGTCACTTCGCCGTCGCCTCGATCGTGCTCACCACCTTGCCGTTCACCCTCTTCGGGTACGGCGAGCAGCACGTGTCCTCGGTGGTGGCCGCGATCTGGAACGCCACGACGCCCCTGTGCACGCTCCTGTTCGCCCTGCTCCTCAGGAGCGAGAAGGCGACCGCCGCCAGGATCACCGGGCTCGGCGTCGGCTTCGCCGGGGTGATGGTGGTCCTGGGCGTCTGGGAGCCCGTTTCCGGCGGTGAGCTGACCGGCAGCCTCGCCTGCATGGCGGCCGCCGCCTGTTACGGCATCGGCGGCGCCTATCTGGGCCGATTCATCACGCATCGCGGCGAGGAGCCGATGGTGCTGGCCACCACCCAGATCCTCGTGGGAACGGTCGAACTCGCCGTCATCACGCCCCTCGCGGGCGTGCCGCTCGTCAACCTCGATGTCCCTGGGGAGGTGTGGGGCAGCCTGCTCGCGCTCGGTGCGCTCGGCACCGGCATCGCCTATCTGCTTCTCTACCGCGTCCAGCGGATCGCGGGCGTCACGACCACCTCGACCGTGACATACCTTCTGCCGGTGTTCGCGACCGTCTCCGGCGTGACGATCCTCGACGAGCGGCTCACCTGGCACCAGCCGGTCGGCGCCGTCGTCGTGCTCGTCGGGATCGCGGTGATCCAGGGCGCCATCCCGCTCCGCCGCCGGGCTGCCCGCCCGGTGGCCGCGGTGGCCGCCGAGTAGCGACCGGCGTCCGGCCCCTCAGTCCTGCTTGCCGGTGCGCCGGCCGGCGACCAGGGTGTCGCCCGACTTCGGTGAGGGGGCCTCGCTGCGGCTCTCGGTCGTCTCGTCGGGCCGCTTGGGACGGCGGAGTCTCGGCTTAGGCACGGTGTTCTCCACCGCCTCCTTGGCGTCCGCGCTTCCCGTGTTCCCGGCCGTTCCGGTCTGCGACGGCGTCTCCGGATCGCGGAGCGACGAGGTGCCGGAGGCCGTCCCCTTCGTGGCCGAGCCCTTCTCGGCGGGCGCCTTCGCAGCGGGCGACGGCGTGGCGGCGCCCGGCGTTCCCGCCCCGCCTTCGCCCGGCCGGGTGTCGCCGGGCCGGGGCTCGCGCAGCGCGGCGATGACGGCGTCGGCCTCGGCGTCCGCGGCGAAGTCGTCGGCCGCCTCCGCCTCACGCCGTTTGATCACGACCATGTGATCGACGGACACACGTCCCGCGCCGACCACCGCGAGCAGCACGGACGCGGCTCCCAGCGCGACGATCAACTCGATGCTCCCGCCGGTGAGCGGCAGGCCGGTGTCCCCGGCCGTGAGGACGAAGACGGCGAGGGCCTCGGCGAACAGCACGAGCCCGATGGCCGGCACGGCCAGGCCCGCGATGAGCAGCGTGCCGCCGATCAGTTCGATCAGCATGGTGGCCGCGGCCCAGACGTCGGGCGCGGGGGCGCCCAGCTCACCGAACTGCGCACCGGTCGCGGTGAGGCCGGCTTCGAGCTTGTGCCAGCCGTTGGCGAAGAAGATTCCGCCGACGCCCATGCGGGCCGCCAGCGATGCGAGATCTTGGAGGGTTTTCTTCACGGCTCCTCATTCTGGAGGGCTGGGGGTGGCTTGCCCAGACAATCTCCCCATAACCCCTGCCCTCATGCGTGGTCGTCAGGCCGAGAGGCGATCGTCGTCCTCTTGGGGGGAAGGGCCGGACCGGGGGATCAGCACGGCGACGGCGAGCGCGGTCAGGCAGAGCAGGGCGACGCTGACGACGACCGTGGAGTGCAGTGCGGTGACGAAGGCGACCCGGGCCGCGCTGAGCAGCTCGGGACCGGCGGTGCTCCCCGTCTCCGTGGCCACGTGGGCGGCCGCGGCGAGCGATTCCCGCGCCTCAGCCATCAGGGGTTCCGGAACTCCCGGGACGGCGGCCAGCGACGGCGCGTAGACGATCGCGGTGATCGTCCCGAGGACCGCGATGCCGAGCCCGGCCCCCAGTTCGTAGGCCGTCTCCTCGATCGCGGCCGCTCCTCCGGCGCGCGACTCGGGGGTGGACGCCATGATGGTGTCCGAGGCCGCGAGCAGCGCAACCTCGACTCCGAAGCCGATCCCCACGAAGCAGAGCGTGAGCATGACAGGGTGCTGCTCGACGCCCCAGCTCAGGACGGGGATGAGGGACAGGGCGGTGAGGGCCAGCCCCCCGGTCGTCGTCGCGCGCAGGCCGATCCGCTGGAGCACGTGCGCCGCGGCGAGCCCTCCGGCGATCGCGGCCACCATCAGGGGCAACATGCGGACCGCGGCCGCCAGCGGAGTCAGGCCCAGCACGAGCTGGAGGTATTGGGCGAGCATCAACTCCAGCCCCACCAACGCGAAGATCGCGAAGAGCACGCAGGCCACACCGGTAGAGAACCCGCGCTGCGTGAAGAGCCCGACGTCGAGCAGCGGGAACGCCAGGCGGCGCTGACGCTGTACGAACCAGATCAGCAGGACGACGCCGGCGAGGAACACGGCCACGGAGGGGCCTCGGCCGATCGTGTGCCCGTAGCCGGCCTCCTTGAGCCCGAACGCGACCGACAGGATGCCGAGCGTCGACAGGACGGCGCTCAGCGCGTCCCACGGATGGCCGGAGCGGCGCCGCGACGGAGGCAGGAGCCGCACCGCCAGCGGCAACGCGACGATGAGCAGGGGGACGTTGATCAGGAAGACCGCCCCCCACCACAGGTGCTCGACCATCACGCCGCCGATCAGCGGCCCCACCGCCGCTCCCGCCGCCGCGACCGCGCTCCAGACGCCGAGGGCGATCGCGCGTTCCCTGCGGTCGGTGAAGACCTGCCGGATGATCGAGAGCGTGGCCGGCATGATCATCGCGCCCCCGACGCCGAGGAGCGCCCGGGAGACGATCAAGGCGAGCGGGCTCCAGGCGAAGGCGGCGGCCAGCGAGGACAGGCCGAAGACGACATAACCGGCGATGACGAAACGCCGTCTGCCGTACCTGTCGCCGAGCGTGCCGAAGGTCACGAGCAGCGGGGCGACGACCAGCGAATAGATGTCGATGATCCAGAGCAGCTGGATCGAGGAGGGCTCGAGCGCCGCCGTCAGTGCGGGGACCGCTATGTGCAGCACCGTGGCGTCGACGGCGATCAGGAGCAGGCTGAAACAGAGCAGCACAAGCACCGACCACCGGTTCGCCCGGTGTTCTCGCACATCGCCTCCAGCGCTGACAGCGCCGGACTCGGTCTCAACCCCGACCATGATCATAGGGGGATCAGGGCTCCTCGGCCCGCTGGAACATGCGTGGCAGCTTAGGCCATCACCGGAGACTTCCTCAGCCGCTTCCGGTGAGCTCCATCCGATATCGGGCTATGTCCTCTTAAGTCTCTCTAGAGAGCCATAGGTATATAGCCGCTGTCTAGGCAAGCCACGACCCGCAACGGATCATGCGGGGGTGGGGAGCGAGATCGATCAATGGGACACATCCCCGGTTCCGCCCCCGCACGACCGCGCCGACCCTCGGGCCTGGTGTGCGGTCGCGGTGGCGAGACTGTCGCGCGGCCAGCCGGACGCGGCGCTGGACGCGGCGCGCCAGGCGGTCGATCGTGACCCGCACGGCGAGTGGGGGCATCGCCTGGCGAGTCTCGCCCTCGAGCGTCTCGGCCGGGACTCGGAGGCGGTCGAGGCGGCCCGCGAGGCCGTACGGCTCGCGCCGGGGTCGTGGGCGGCCAGGCTGCGGCTCGGCGGCGCACTCCGCCGTGTGCCGGGACACTGGCGCGAGGCGTGGGCGGAGGCGCGCACAGCCGTCCGGTTCGCCCCAGAAGAGGCGGATCCGCACGTCCTCACCGGAGATCTGGCCCTGCTCAGGGGAGAACACGCGCGAGCGGCGAGGGCGTACGAGGCCGCGCTGAGCCGGTCGCGGGACCACCGGGTGGCGCGGATCAACCTCGGACTCACGCTCCTGCGCTGGGAACGGCCGCGCGGGCACCACGACCCGGCCTGGGAGGCGGACCCGCGCGACACGGGCCGCGCGAGGCACGCCATCGTGATGTGGTCGCGCCAGATCCGGGTGCTGCTCGCGCTGGCGCTGACCGCGGCGTCGGTCGCCGGCCTCGGGTTCGACCTGCGCAGGGAGGCGCAGATCGGGGGCGCGGCGGTGCTCGCCGTGGTGCTGGCGATCACCATCAGGCAGGCGGGCCGGGTGCGGTCGTGGCCGTACGTCGTCCCCATGATGGGACGCGACCTGTGGCTCAGCATGTCGGCGTCCGTCAGCCTCCTCGTCGTCGCCGCCTACGTGGCCGGCATCGCGACGCTTCCCGAAGGCGCTGCGACGGCGCTGCGACGGCCGGAAGACGGCGTGTGGGCCGGTGCGATCGGCCTGGTGCTGTTCAACGGCCTGGCCGTGGCGCTGACGCGCCTCATCGTGGAGACCTGGCGGGGCAGACTCGTCCCGGCGCTGACACAACTCGCCGCCGCCTCGGACGAGCGGACCGCCCTGCGCGACAGCGACGTGACGCTGTGGCTCGTGGTGGGCCGCGGGTGGTGGCTGGTCGTGCTCACCGCGCTGCTGCCGCCCCTCACCGGCGAGCCGTTCACGGCCGCCGTCGCGCTGGCCGTCCCGGCCGCCCTGCTGTACGGACGGGCGAAGGTCGCGCGGGGAGCCGGGCGGGGGCTTCCTCTGCGCGCGATCCTGCGAACCGACCGGTGGCTCGCGATCGCGCTGTCGGCGCTGCTCGTGGCCGTCGCCGGCCTGGTCGTGGCCGGCGTCGTCAGCGGGACCGCGGAGATCCTCGGCGGATCGGCGACGAGAGCCGTCCCGCGTCCGGACGCCGGGCCTGCCGCCGCCGTCGCCCGTGGGGCGTCGCTGTGCGTGCTGGGCGCACTGGTCGTCGTGGCCGTCGCGTTCGCGGCGCGGGCCGCGCGGGCGTGGTGGCGCGGCGGTCCCGGACCCCTGCGCTCCTCGCTCGTCATGTCGGACTCGCGGGCGGCACCGCTCTCCGGCGACGTCAGCCCGTCGATCGGGCTGAGTGACGACGTACGGCACGCCGCGACCTTCTCCCGGAGCGTGGTGCTGGCCTACACCGAGCCCGGCGGGCCGCGCGCGCTCGCGGTCAGCGCGGTCACCTCGGTGAGCGCGTCGGGGGAGTTCCGCCTGATCACCGGGGACGAGGCGTGGGACGCCGTGGAGCGCGACCCCCGTGTGGTCCTGTACGTCGGCGACCCGCGCTTCTGGGCGGAGGTCAGAGGCGTCGCCGTGCCCGACAACGACGTCCTGCGCGTCACCCCCCGGCACGTCCTCATGCGGGAGTACCCCGGCCGCCACCAGGCTCGCACTCGTTAGGTCCACCCATTGCGCCGTCCCGTGCGGTATAACCGGGGGCGAACCGGGGAGGCGTCGATGCGAGACTCCGAAAGGGCACGGTCCGCGGGGATCTTAAGACGGACCACGGCACGGGATGTGTTCGAACAGGTCCGCGTCCGCTATTTCCGCCTTTCGCCGTTCGCCAGACGTGTCGTGTTCGTGGGGCTGCTCATCGCCGTCATGGGCCTGGCCGCGGCGTTGAGTTGGCCGCTCAGCACGACGTTCGTCTGCACCGTCGTCGTGCTGGCCTTCGTCGCGCTCGCGCTCAGTTATCCGCGAGCCGCGGCGACCGTGCTGGTGATGGCCGCCTGGGGGCTGCTGCTCTGGCCGTTCCTTGGCGTGTTCGGCACGCAGTCGATCGCGCCGTCCCTGTTGCTGTTCCTCGCCGTCCCCGTCGCCGCGGCCGCGCACCTGATCCGCTGGGTGACGCCGTGGGTCACCACGCTCATGGCACTGGCCCCGGCCGGCGTCGTCGCGTTCGCGTTGTCGTGGTCGTCTCCCGCCGCGTCCCTGTGGGGTGCGTACGGCGTGGCCGCAGCCGTCCTCGTCTTCCGGTTCGTCCTGGCGCGCGGGGTCCGGGCCGACTACGAGCAGGAGGGGACGGAGGGCGAGGCGCAGACCGCCCAGCAGCGGATCCGGATCGGCGGCCATCAGGCGTCCACCGGTGACAAGGGAGCGCCGCCGCCCATCACGGTCGAGCAGGCGCTCGGCGAACTGGAGTCCATGATCGGCCTGGAGCCGGTCAAGGAGCAGGTGCGGGCGATCGCGGCCTCCATCGAGGCGGCCAGGCTCCGCAAGGAGGCCGGCTACGCCAACGAGCCGCCCATGCGGCACTTCGTCTTCGTCGGCCCGCCGGGCACGGGCAAGACGAGCGTCGCCCGCACGGTGGCCAAGATCTTCTACGCCTTCGGGCTGCTGGAGACCCCGTTCGTGGTGGAGGCCCAGCGGGCCGACCTCGTGGGCGAGTATCTGGGCGCCACGGCGATCAAGACCAACGAGCTCATCGACCGGGCGCTCGGCGGGGTCCTGTTCGTCGACGAGGCCTACAGCCTGATCAACTCCGGTGACGGCCAGCCCGACAGATTCGGCTCGGAGGCGGTGCAGACCCTGCTCAAGCGGGCGGAGGACGACCGCGACCGGCTGATCGTCATCCTGGCCGGCTACGAGAAGGAGATGAACGGCTTCCTGGCGTCCAACCCCGGTCTGTCCAGCCGGTTCGCCAGCAGGGTCCGCTTCCCGAGCTACACGCCGGCCGAACTGCTGGAGATCACCGAGGCGCTGCAGATCAAGCGCGGCGACGCCCTCGCCCCCGATGCCCGGCCGGTGTTCCGCCGCCTGTACGAGGACGTCCACCGTCGCGGACTCATCGACGAACTGGGCAACGCGCGGTTCGCGCGCAGCCTGACCGCGGCCGCCGCTCAGGCCCGCGACGTGCGGGTCGTCAGTGCCGGCGGCGCGCCGCGCGGCGAGGACCTGGTCACGATCATCGCCGCCGACGTCACCAGGGCGTTCAACGAGATCACCGCGCGGTTCCGCGGTTACCAGGCCACGCCGACGCTCGAGGACGCTCTGGCCGACCTCGACCGCATGGCCGGGCTCGAACCGGTCAAGCAGCAGGTCCACGCGATAGCGGCGCAGCTGAAGGTGGCGCGGATGCGCCAGGAGCAGGGGCTGCCCATCCAGTCGCAGATGCGGCATTTCGTCTTCGTCGGTCCACCGGGCACGGGGAAGACGACCGTCGCCAGGATCCTCGGCCGGATCTTCTCCGCGCTGGGTCTGCTCGCCCGTCCCGACGTGGTCGAGGCGTCACGCGCCGACCTGGTGGGACAGCACCTCGGGGCCACCGCCATCAAGACCAACGAACTCGTCGACCGGGCGCTCGGGGGAGTGCTGTTCATCGACGAGGCGTACAGCCTGGTCAACGCGGGCTACTCCGGGGGCGACGCCTTCGGGTCGGAAGCCGTGCAGACCCTGCTGAAGCGGGCCGAGGACGACCGCGACCGCGTCGTCATCGTCCTGGCCGGCTACCGGCGGGAGATGGACGCCTTCCTCGCGACCAACCCCGGGCTGGCCTCGCGGTTCGACCAGCGGGTGTCGTTCCCGTCCTACGCCCCCTCCGAACTGGCCGAGATCGCCGCGCTGACGGCGTCCAAGAGCGGCGACCGCTTCGACGACGCGGCGGCGCGGGACCTCGCGGACGTCTTCGACTGGGTCTGCCGCGAGGGGCTCATCGACGGGCTGGGCAACGGGCGCTTCGCCCGGTCGCTGTACGAGAAGGCCGCACTGCGGCGCGACGTGCGACTGGCGGCCCAGGGGACGGCGAACACCGCCGAGCTCACGACGATCACCAGTGAGGACGTCCGCAGCGCGGTCGACGAATTGTCCTGACCCGCTGAAGGAGTCCTGACGGTCTATGTCTTTCGTGCTCGCGCGTCCAGATGGCCGGGAGTGATTACTTTCTGCTACTAATCAAGTGCGATATGTAGCTGGAGGAATCGGAGAGCACGTTGAGAGCACGATGGCCGGCCGTCTTGGCCGCACTGATCGCTCTGGGATCCGTGAGCGCCTGCGGGGGCGACAACATCCCGGGGTGGCGCGGAAGCAGCCTCGCTCCGTCTCCCGTCAAGGCGATCGACATCAACCCGGTGCCGCGAGAGAAGGTGCGGGACGGCGGGACCCTCAAGTGGGGGCTCGGCGACTTCCCCACCCAGTGGAACCAGAACCACATCGACGGCGACATCACCAGCGTCGACACGGTCATGAGCGCCCTGATGCCGGCCCCCTTCCGGTCGGATGAGAGGGGGCAGGTCTCCTTCGACCTCGACTACGTCACCAACGCCAGGGTCACCGCGACCACGCCTCACCAGGTCATCACCTACACGCTGAACCCGAAGGCCAAGTGGTCGGACGGCAAGCCGATCACCTGGGCCGACTACGCGGCGCAGTGGAAGGCGATGAACGGGCAGAACAAGGCCTTCCGCGTCGACTCCACGATCGCCTACGAGAACATCCAGAGCGTGACGAGGGGTGCGAGCGACCACGAGGTGGTGGTCACGCTGGCGCAGCCGTTCAACGAGTGGCAGTCGCTGTTCTCACCTCTGTATCCGGCTTCGGCCAACGCGACGCCCGAGGCGTTCAACTCCGACTGGGTCAACAAGATCCCTGTCACGGCCGGCCCGTTCAAGCTGTCCTCGTTCGACGTGAAGAACAAGACGATCACGCTCGACCGCGACGACAACTGGTGGGGCGACAAGGCGAAGCTCGACAAGATCGTCTTCAGGGGCGTCAAGACCGACATGGTCCGCGCCTTCACCAAGGGCGAGGTGGACGTCTTCGACGTGGGCGCCTCTCCCGACGAGTACTCGCGGGCGAGAGGGGCCTGGGACGCCGTCGTACGGCAGGCGGCGGGCACCGACTTCCGGCAGTTCACCTTCAACGGCGAGAGCCCGGCGTTGTCCGACCTCCGGGTCCGCCGGGCGATGGCGATGGCGCTCGACCGCCGCGCCCTCATGCAACTCGACCTGAAGGGGCTCGGCTGGCCGGCCGTCACGCTCGACAACCACTTCCTGGCCAACAGCCAGCAGGGGTATCGCGGCAACGCGGGAGATCTCGGCGTCTACAACCCGCAGCGGGCCGGGCAGTTGCTCGACGAGGCCGGCTGGAAGTTGTCCGGCAAGACGAGGGCCAAGAACGGCACCCCGCTGAACCTGCGCTTCGTCGTCCCGTCGGGGGTCGGCGTGAGCGACACCGAGGCCGAGGTGACGAGGCTCATGCTCCGGCGCATCGGGGTCGGCGTCACGATCCAGACGGTGCCGTTCAACGACTTCTTCACCAAGTACCTGATCCCGGGCAATTTCGACGTCACCGCCTTCTCGTATCCGGCCACGCCGTACCCGATCTCGAACGCCTTCGACGTGTACGCCAATGGCGAGGCGGCCAAGGGTGACGACATGAAGTGGTACTCCAACCTGGGCCGCACCGGCAGTCACGAGATCGACCAGGCGATGTACCGGGCGGGCAGCGTGCTGGACCTGGCGGAGGCCGAGGAGTCCGTCAACACGGCCGACGGGCTGGTCTGGCAGGAGATCAACGTCCTGCCGCTCTACCAGACGCCGCAGAACGTGGCCGTGCGGTCCACCCTGGCCAACATCGGGGCCAGCGGGTTCTACGACCTCAAGTACGCCGACATCGGATTCACGTCCTGACGCCCGGCACCGGCCGGAACCACAACCGGTCGCCGGGTCGCAACTGCGCGACCAGGGAGAGGTCGCGCGCCGCCACCACACCGATCACCGGGTAACCGCCCGTCGTCGGATGGTCGGCGAGGAAGACGATGGGCCGGCCGTCCGGGGGGACCTGGACGGCCCCCAGCGTCATCCCCTCGCTGGGGATCTCGCCCCCGCGGGCCCGCTCCAGCGCCGTGCCCCTGAGCCGGACGCCCACGCGGTTGATCTCCGTGGCGACCTCGTACGGCCCGGCGCGCAGAGCCGCGACGGCGTCCGGCGTGAACCAGTCGGCCCTCGGCCCGAGCACGATCCGTACGGGCGGACACGAGGAGAACGGGCCCTGAACGGCGGAGTCCACCCTGATCGCGGCCGAGGGCCCGGCCCCGCCGACGGGAAGGACCGTCCCCGTCCGCAACGGCGGCGGCCCGAGCCCGGACAGCGAGTCGGTGGACCGGCTGCCCAGCACCGGTTCGACGCCGATCCCGCCCCGCACGGCGACATACGTACGCAGGCCCTCCCGGGGGGTGCCGACGCGGAGCGTGCCGCCCTGGGGGATCCAGACGGGCGCGCACATGCCCGTGGGCCGCCTGTCGGCGTCCACCGGGCACGGAGCCCCCGTCAGGGCGATCCACGCGTTGTCCCCGAAGCGCAGCGCCGCGCCCCCGAAGGTCAGCTCGATCCCCGCCGCGGACTCGGGATTGCCGACCAGCCGGTTGGCCAGGCGCAGGCTCGGGGCGTCCGCCGCGCCGGAACGCGGCACGCCGAGATGGGCGTAGCCGGGCCGGCCGAGGTCCTGGACGGTCGCGTACGGTCCCGGCGACACGATCTCGATCATGGCAGGAACCGGACCCGCGTCCCCGGCGGCAACTTCGTCGGAGGGTCGGCCGCCACGTCCCAGACCCGCACGTCCGTACGGCCGAGCAGCCGCCATCCGCCGGGGGACGCCGAGGGATACACGGCGGAGTACGGCCCGGCGATCGCCACGGACCCGGGCGGCACCGACGTGCGCGGCGCGTCCAGGCGCGGCGCGTGCAGCCGGGGGTCGAGCCCGATGAGATAGGCGAATCCCGGGGCGAAGCCGAGCCAGCCCACCACGAACTCCGATCCGGCGTGCAGCGCGATCACTTCGGCGACGGTGAGGCCGGTCAGCGCGGCCACGGAGTCGAGATCGTCGCCGTCGTAGACCACGGGGATCTCGACGATCCTGGCCGCCGTGCCGGTCTCGTCCCGCGCCGGACCGGCGTCCGTCACCGAGGCGAGCAGGCCGGCCAGCCTCGACTCCAGGCGTTCCTGGTCGGCGTCCGGCGCGACGACCAGGACGGTCTCCTGGCCGGGCACGATCTCCTCCACGTGCTCGGGCCGGTCGGCCCGCAGCAGCGCGTCCAGGCGATGGGCGGCCTCGAGCGAGCCCGTCTCGACCAGCAGGGCCTGCTCGCCCGCCCGCCGGATCGTCATGCGAAGGACTCCAGGGTGACGCCCGCCTCCGTGAGCGCCTTGCGCACGGCCTCCGCGAGCACCACGGCGCCGGGGGTGTCCCCGTGGACGCAGACGGAGCGGGGGGCGATCCGCACCTCGGTGCCGTCGACGGCGGTGACCGTCCCCTCGAGGGCCATCCGCACCGCGCGGGCGGCCACCTCGTCCGGGTCGTGCAGGACGGCGCCGGGCTCGCGGCGCGACACGAGCGTGCCCGCCGGTGTGTAGGCGCGATCGGCGAAGGACTCGGTCACCGTGGGCACGTCGTATCCGGCGGCGATCTCGTGCAGCACCGAGCCGGGCAGCGTGAGGACCGGCAGAGGCCGCCCTGCCGAGGGGATGTAGTCGGCCACGGCGGCCACCACGGCCTCCGCCTGGACGACGTCCCGGCAGGCCCGGTTGTAGAGGGCTCCGTGCGGCTTGACGTAGGTCACCTCGCCGCCCATGGCCCTGGCGATCCCGTCGACGGCCGAGATCTGGTAGAGCACCTCGGCGCAGAGTTCCTCGGGGTCGACGTCCATCTCCCTGCGGCCGAACCCGGCGAGGTCCCGGTAGGACACCTGGGCCCCGATGGCCACGCCCCGGTCCACGGCTGCGGCGCAGGTCCGTCTGATGATGAGCGGGTCGCCCGCATGGAACCCGCACGCCACGTTCGCACTCGTCACGATGTCGAGCAGGGCCAGATCCTCGCCGAGGCTCCAGACCCCGAAGCCCTCCCCGAGATCCGCGTTCAGATCGATCACTGCGTTCATGGTCTCCGCCGCCCCCCTCGCATCATCAATCCTGCCGCAGATCGGCCGGGCCGCGGGGTCAGACCGGTGGTTCGTCCGGGATGTCGGCGATGTCGTCCAGAGCCGCGGCCAGTTCGTCGGGGTGGTCGCCGATCCGCTCGGCGATCTCGATGAGGATGTGCAGCACGTCGTGCCGGTCGTGCCCGAGATCGATCAGCCGCTGGGCCGCCTCCCACAGTTGCGGAGGGTCGCCGACCCACAACCTGCCCGCTATCTCCTCGTGCCAGGCGAGATGCTCCTCGAGGTCGTGCCTGCTCAGCTCGTCCGCGTGGTCGATCTCGAGGAGGATCCGCCGGTCAGCCTCGTCCGACGGGTTGAGCAGGTCGAGGTCGGTCGAGCCGCGCATGCCCTGGAGCAGCGGGAACGCGAACGCCCGCCGGGCGAGGGCGGACAGGTCGCCGTCGGGCAGCAGCCGTCGCACGAGTGAGGGGTCCAGGCCGAACGACGTCGGGTCCCGGTAGGCCTCGGTGAAGCGTGCCGTCGCCTCCCAGACCGCGTCCAAGGTGGCCCGGACGCCCTCCTCCGGCAGTCCGATGCGCGGGGCGGCGAAACGTACCCAGGCCGACAGCACGTGCGGAATGGCGTCCTGCTCGGCGGGGGAGAGCAGGACCTTGCGCGGCAGCCAGTCGAGCAGGAACGTCTCGCACTTGGTCGGGCTCACCCGCATCGGCCGCCCGAAGTCCTGGTCACAGCCGTAGTCGATGATGTGGTCGGTGCATCGCGAGGCCGCCGACGGGTCGGACAGGTTCTCCGCCGCGTCCGAGGCCAGGAACTCGGCCGCGAGCATCGCGCGGCGGTCCCGGCTGTAGGGGGCCTCCGTGTGCGCCGGTTCCGGGCGCAGGCGTCCCGGCGGCAGGGCCTTGATCCGCGCCCGTGCGAAGGCGTGGTAGGCGCTGTAGCTGTCGCTGACGAGCTTGGGAGTCTTGCGGCCCTGGGCGGCCCCGGTCGCCTTCATGGCGAAGTCCAGCAGCGCCCGGGCCTGTTGCGGCTCGATCTCCTGGAAGCGCAGCAGGGCGTTCCCCGAGGCCTCCTGCCTGGCCTGCTCCAGCAGCTTGTCGACCTGTGACGACACCCACGCGTCCCTGGCCATGCCGCCCATGTTGTAGTCGACCACCAGGACCAGGGCGTGCGTGTCCTGCCCGTTGTAGGCGAAGGTGCACACGACGGTGTCCTGGTCGCCGTAGACGTCCCTGGAGACGTAGCACCCCGCGGGCTTCACCGCGCCGACGCGGTCGGCCCACTGGGGCCTGGCCACGTCCGACTCCATCAGCGCGAGCGCGGCGCCCTCGGCCTTGGCGGCCTGGCGGGCGGTGCCGAGATAGGCGACGGAGACGAGCAGCGTCAGCGCCGCGGGGGTGCCGGCCTTGGCCGCGTAGTCGACGAGACCCTCGCCGAGTATCTGCTCGACGTCGCCGCCGCGCAGCCGCCTTCCCCACCAGGCGCCGAGCATGTCGGACACCATGAGCTCGGCGTCGAGCGGGCTGCGGACGGCGAGCAGCTCCCGGGCCGCCAGCAACATCTCCGCGAAAACGTCGTCCGGCGGCCGGGTCTCCCGGGGATCTCGTCGGTGCCGACGACTCACGAGAACTCGTTCCGCTCGCTCACGCTCCCACCCTCTCGCATTCCCGCGCCGAACGGCATCAGGAACGCGGGCCGGTGACGTCCCCGTTATGTGCGGGACGGCGGAGCCGAGTTGACCATTCCGAGCAGGTGCTCGCGGGCGACCCGCTCGACGATCTCGGGTGTGACGTCGAGCCCCAGGTGACCTGCGCACGCGGACACGTCCGTGACGCAGCGGTTGATGGAGCTCACGGGGATGCTCAGGAATTCGGCGGCCAGCCGGGCGATCACGTATCCGCGGAGCTCGGCCTCCGCGGACGGGCCGCCACTGACACGCATTGCGAGTGCGGGCATAGGCTGCGTTCCTCGCTCAATGGGGACCTGCCGCCCCTTATTCCACCCCTTTCCGGGCGACTGTCAACCCTTTGATGACGTCACATGCCAAGCTTGTCGCATGCGGATCCAGCTCGCACAGCAACCGGAGGCCGACGAGTTGCTCGGCCGCAACCCCCTCGCCCTTCTGATCGGCATGCTGCTCGACCAGCAGATTCCGATGGAATGGGCGTTCTCGGGGCCCCGGGCCATCGCCGACAGGATGGGCCATGACTTGGCCGCGCGGGAGATCGCCTCCTATGATCCTGCGCAGTTCGCGGATCTGCTGGCGGCCAAGCCCGCGGTTCATCGCTATCCGAAGTCGATGGCGGGCCGGATCCAGCAGCTCGCGGCCTACCTGGTCGAGCATTACGACGGCTCGGCCGACGGGGTGTGGGAAGATGTCGGCGATGGTGCCGAACTGCTGGGCCGGTTGATGGCCTTGCCCGGATTCGGGCGGCAGAAGGCGCAGATCTTCGTGGCACTGCTGGGCAAGCAACTCGGTGTCCGGCCGCAGGGGTGGCGTGAGGCGGCCGGGCCGTACGGCGAGGAGGGCGTGCACCGGTCGGTGGCCGACGTCGTCGACGCCGGCAGTCTGGAACTGGTCCGTGCGACGAAACAGGAAGCGAAGCGGGCGGCCAAGAAGTAAGCCGGATCTTCCTGCGCGGGGTGCCGGTCTTTTGACAGGATGCGTTGACCGTATGGCGGGCGGGGCTTCCGTCCGTACATGCCCATCACCGATGATGTAGGGCAGATCGCGCTACCAATCACAGTTATGGAGATGTGCCTCGTGGGAGAGCCTGGCACGCGACGGAGGTGCCGACCATGAGCGCCGAAACCTCCGTGCCCCGGCCCCGGGAGTCCGGTTTGGACATCTCAGACTCCGACCTCTTCAGAGGTTTGATGTCGGAGGCTCCGTTTGCTTTTGCCTTTTTTGACCCATCCGGTCGATTTGTCCGAGTTAATTCCACATTTACCGAACTGACCGGACATCCCGTCGAGCGACATCTCGATCGCCGCCCCGCGGAACTTCTCGCCGCCGATCTCACGGCACTCATCGACTCGGCCCTGCGCCGGATCGGTGAGGAGGGCCTGCCGGTCACCGACCAGCGGATCAGGACCAGGGCGGAGAACGGCGACAGCCGTCACTGGGCGGTCTCGTTCTACCCGATGCACGGCGACGAGGGCGTCGTGGGCGTCGCCCTGTTCGGCATCGACCTCACCGAGCGGCAGATGACCGAGGAGGACCTGCGGCGCAGCGAGGAGCGGTACCGGTCGCTCGTCGAGTCGCAGCAGCAGCTCGTGTGGATCACCGCCCCGAGCGGCAGCGTCGTCGAGGACGCGCCGCAGTGGCGGGCCATCACCGGCCAGGGCCTCGAGGAGTACCTCGCCCACGGCTGGCTCGAGGCCGTCCACCCCGACGACCGTCCCGGGGCCGAGGAGGCGTGGCGCGAGGCGCTGCGCGGCCGGACGATGTTCGAGTGGAGCTACCGGGTCCGCACCCGGGCCAGCGGCTACCGGCACTTCGAGGTCCGCGCCGTGCCGATCATCAGGCACGGCCGGGTGGTCGAGTGGGTCGGTGCGAACTCCGACGTCACGCCGCAGCGCGAGGCGGAGGAGATGCGCGGACGTCTCACCGACCAGCTCGGCGCCGCGGCCCTGCGCACCGCCAGGCTCCAGGGCGCCACGGCCCTGCTCGCCGAGGCTCTCACCGTCGAGCAGGTGGTGCAGGTCATCATCGACGTCGGCCGTACGGCCCTGGCCGCCGACCACTCGGCGGTCGCCCTGCTCGACCCCGATCGGGCGACGCTCAAGGTGATCAACAGCGGTGGCATCCCCGACGCGCCCGGCGCGCCGGGCGAGGACATCCAGCTGTCCCAGTCCAGCGTGATGACCATCGCGGTCAACAGCCGCCGCCCGGTCTTCGCCGAGTCGCCGGACAGTCTCCGGACCAAGCTGGTGGACGCCGGCGCGGAGGAGGAGCAGATCCTCGGCTTCCTCCGGCACACCGACGAGCGCGCCTGGGTCGGCCTCCCGCTGCTGGCCGCGGGCCGCGCCCTCGGCGCGCTGCGGTTCTCCTTCACCCGCCCGCAGAAGATCTCCCAGGAGGACGGCGTCTTCCTGGAGGCCCTCGCGGGCCAGTGCGCGCTCGCCGTCGAGCGGGCGACCTTGTTCGAGCGTGAGCACCGGACCGCCGAGACGCTCCAGCGGAGCCTGCTGCCCGATCGCCTGCCGGTCGTGCGAGGCCTGGAGTTGGCCCAGCGGTTCAGGTCGGGCTCGCGCCACGTCCAGGTCGGCGGCGACTGGTACGACGCGTTCGTCCTGCAGGACGGGCGCGTGGCGGCCGTCGTCGGCGACGTCATGGGCAAGGGCGTCAAGGCCGCGGCGGGAATGGGCCGCATCCGCAACGCGATGCGGGCCCTCGCGCTGACCAACCCGCCGCCCGCCGCCGTCCTCACGGGTCTCGATCGGGTCTTCGAGGCCACCGAGGAGGAGGAGCAGGTCACCACGCTGGCCTACATGGTCGTCGAGCCGGGCACGGGAGAGGGCACGCTGGCGCTGGCCGGCCACCCGCCGCCCCTGCTCGTCTCACCCCAGGGGACCGCGATGCTCCACGAGACCGAGCCCGGCACGCCCCTCGGCTGGGCCACCAGCCGGAGGCAGTTCAGGTTCTGTGTGCCGCCCGGGCACACGGCCGTCCTCTACTCCGACGGTCTCGTCGAGAACCGCAAGCGGGGGCTGGATGCGGGGCTTCGTGAGCTTTCGTCCGTTGTGGCCGAAGCGCCCCCGGAGGTCGTGAGCAGCCCTCATATGTTGCTGGATTTCCTGGTGGACCGAATGTTGTCCGGGTATGAGCAAGATGACGACGTGACGGTACTCGCAGTTCATGTGCCGTCCGCCACGAAGAGTGACTGAATGAAACAGTCATAACGGTTGCTTTCGGGTATCAGTGACCGGCTTCCGTACGCACTAGTCTCTCGGTCCGCCTAGGGTGGAGAGGCAACCGGCGGTACGCGGCCGTATTACGTGCCGTGGCGTGCCACAATGGCATGTCGCGGTCCGCGCGGCCTCACCACCGGAAAAGAAGAAGCACTGGGTCCATTCCCGTCATGCGTTCGTTCGAGAGGTGTTCGTGTCGCCTGCAAGTTCGACTCGCTCGAAGCCGTCGGAGCTGAACGAGCCAGTGATTCAGCAGCTCCTCGAGCGTGGGCGCTCGCAGGGTTTCCTCGAGTCCGAGGATGTCCGCAAGGCCTTCGAGGAAGCGGACATCCCGCTGTCGCACGCTGCTGGATTCCTGCGCAGCCTCAGCAAAGAGGGTGTGACCGTCGTGGTCACCGCTGCTGACTCCGCGGCGCCGAAGCGGTCCCGAGGTCAAGCCAAGCGTCGCACCACCGCGCCCGTCAAGAAGACGACGACCAAGTCGGCCGCGGCCAAGGAATCGCAGCCGGAGACCGTCACCGCCGTGGTGACCGACTCCGCGCCGGCGGCCAAGCCCGCGGCCAAGAAGGCGCCCGCCAAGCCGGCCGCCAAGCCCGGAGCCGCAAAGCCCGCTCCGGCGAAGGCGCCCGCGCAGGCGGCCGCCAAGAAGGCCGCGCCGGGGGCCAAGCCCGGGGCCAAGGACGCGCCCGCCAACGGGCCCGAGTCCAAGGTGACCAAGGCCGACGCGAAGGCCAAGTCCGCCGACGCGTCCGAGGACGAGGACGATCTCGACCTCGAGGCCGATGTCGAGATCGAGGACCTCGACCTGGAGGTCGAGGACGTCGACCTGGAGGTCGAGGCGGACGCCGAGCCCGACGCGGAGGCCGAGCCTGACGCGGAGGCCGAGACCGACGAGCCCAAGGCCGAGGTCGTCGTCCAGTCCGACGATGAGGTCCTGATCCTCACCGACGACGACGATGACGCGCCGGTGGCCCAGGTCGCGGCCGCGGGTGCCACCGCGGACCCGGTCAAGGACTACCTCAAGCAGATCGGCAAGGTCCCGCTCCTCAACGCCGAGCAGGAGGTCGAGCTCGCCAAGCGGATCGAGGCCGGCCTGTTCGCCGAGGAGCAGCTGTCCAGCGATGGCGAGCAGCTTCCCGTCGATGTGCGGGCCGAGCTCGAGTGGATCGCCGAGGACGGCCGCCGGGCCAAGAACCACCTGCTCGAGGCCAACCTCCGTCTGGTCGTGTCGCTCGCCAAGCGCTACACCGGCCGCGGCATGCTCTTCCTGGACCTGATCCAGGAGGGCAACCTGGGCCTGATCCGTGCGGTCGAGAAGTTCGACTACACCAAGGGCTACAAGTTCTCGACGTACGCCACGTGGTGGATCCGGCAGGCGATCACCCGGGCCATGGCCGACCAGGCGCGGACCATCCGCATCCCGGTCCACATGGTCGAAGTGATCAACAAGCTGGCCCGTGTCCAGCGGCAGATGCTGCAGGACCTCGGCCGGGAG
Source organism: Planotetraspora mira (assembly GCF_016863275.1). Taxonomy (GTDB): domain Bacteria; phylum Actinomycetota; class Actinomycetes; order Streptosporangiales; family Streptosporangiaceae; genus Planotetraspora; species Planotetraspora mira. The sequence goes on along the minus strand of NZ_BOOO01000004.1, from coordinate 385,827 downwards.
CCCACGCCGGAGGAGCTGGCCCGCGAGCTGGACATGACCCCGGAAAAGGTCATCGAGGTCCAGAAGTACGGCCGCGAGCCCATCTCCCTGCACACTCCTCTGGGTGAGGAGGGTGACAGCGAGTTCGGCGACCTGATCGAGGACTCCGAGGCCATCGTCCCGGCCGACGCCGTCAGCTTCACGCTGCTGCAGGAGCAACTGCACTCCGTTCTGGACACGCTGTCCGAGCGGGAGGCGGGCGTCGTCTCGATGCGGTTCGGTCTCACCGACGGACAGCCGAAGACTCTTGACGAGATCGGCAAGGTCTACGGGGTCACCCGTGAGCGCATCCGCCAGATCGAGTCCAAGACCATGTCGAAGCTCCGTCACCCGTCCCGCTCCCAGGTTCTGCGGGACTACCTCGACTGATCGGCTTTAACCTCTCTGTAACACCGTGGTAGCGCGCCGCGCACCCTGACACTCCTAGGCTCCGGCCATGGGAGCGATCGAGGTGGAACGGGCGCGTGCTCGGGGGCCACGAGCGATCTCAGCCCGCCCTTGGGCGGACGCCATGCTCGACGAGGCGGCCGAGGCCGTTCGCAGGGGGATTCTCGCTGCGGGGGCCTCGGCTCTTCTGGGGAGCCGGGGCGATCCCGAGGCGAGATCACTGCGGGTGGAGGCGCTGTCGCGCACCGCCGTCGGCTCGAGCCGGTCGATCGAGGCGCTCGTCGCCGCCGACCAGGCCAATCCGGACCTCTGGCTCTGGCTGGGCCGTACGAGGATCGAGGAGGCCTGGGCGCTCAAGCCCGACGTCCGGGCGAGAGCCGTACAGGCGGATCGGCTGCAGAGCTATCACGCGGCCATGGAACTCGGCCGCCAGCCGCTGCTGGCGGCCGCCGCGCTCGCTCCGAGTGACCCGGTGCCATGGGAGTGCCTGATGTGGCTGGCACTCGGGCTGGACCGGCCCAGGGCCGACAAGGACGCGGTCTGGCTCGAATCCTCGCGCCGATGGCCGACGTTGTACGGCGCGGCGGTCGCGCGCATGGTCACGCTGTCGCCCGGCTGGGGCGGCACCGCGCAGGAGATGCTCGAATTCGCCCGCCTGGCGGCCTCCCGCGCCCCTGAGGGGAGCCCGCTGCCGGCGCTCGTGCCGCTCGCCCACTTCGAACTCGTGGCCTCCGAGCGCACGCCGATGTCGCGTGGCGGGTGGTTCCCGTTCGACGTCCAGCGGGAGATGATCGTCGCCGCCGGCCGGTGGTCGGAACGGCGACCGGCCGGCGCCCATCCCAGGGCCGTCGAGGCCCACAACGCGTTCGGCGCCGCGTTCTTCCTCACCGATCTGCGGCGGCCCGCACGGGGTCACCTGGTCAGGACCGGCGGGAGGTTCAGCGAGCTGCCGTGGTCCCATCTCGGCGACCCCGGTCAGCAGTACCAGCGGGCGTGCGGGCGGCTCAACGTCAGCTGACGATCACGTCCAGCGTCCACGGCCTGCCTGCCCGGGGAGGATCTCCCAGCTCGGTCCGATGTCCCCGCTCCGTCAAGAACCCGGCGAGCTGCTGGGCGGTCCTGAGCCGGTCAGGGCACTCTACGAGAGAACGGGCGACGGCGCCCCTGGTCGCCTTGGCCATGTGGCTGACCACCGTGCGCGCCCCTGCGGCCTCGCGCAGGACCCGTACGGTCACCGCCCGCTCACCGGGCTGCCAGGCCGCCGCGTAGGTGGAGGAGCGCAGGTCGACCACCAGGCCCTTGACCGGTTCGAGGGCGGCCGTCACCGAGGGCTTCCAGAACGCCGCCAGGCCGCCCATGGGCGGAAGCCGCACGCCCATGGACAGCCGGTACGGCGGGACCCTGTCATTGAGTCTCAGGAGCCCCCAGAGCCCCGAGAACACCACGATCCGGCGGGTCGCCCTCGCCCTCGCCTCGGACGGCAGCGAGCTCAGGCCCAGGTTGTCGTACAGGACGCCGGTGTAGAGCTCCGACACGGGAAGGCCGGGTGCCGTGCGCAGCTCGCGATTGAGGGCGATGCCGGCCGCCTGGCCGTCCGAGAGGCCGAGCACCGACTGCGCCTGGCCGGATTCGGACAGCGCGATCAGGGCGTCGAGGACCTTCTCGCGCGGGGACGCCAGTTCGGGGAAGCTCAGCCGCCTGAGTTTCGAGGTCCCCCGGGGCGCCTTCCCCTCTGAGGGTGGCAGCAGGATGAGCACGATCCCGCACTTTATTAGGCCGCGGAGCCGGGCGTGCGGGCACCCCGCGTACCGGTGCCGCGACGGGGGCTCGACTACGCTCCACGGATGAATCGGGAGATGTCGCCGTTCGACCAGCTTGTGGATGAGGCGTGGCCTGCCCCGCACCGGGTGGAGGCGGAAGGCTGGATCTGCCGGCACGCGGGCGGCGTGACCAAGCGGGCCAACTCGGTGCTCCCGCTGGGGGAGCGCGACGATCTGCGCCGGGCCGTCGACGAGGCCGAGGGCTTCTACGCGGGGCTGGGACTGCCGTGCGTGTTCTCGGTGGGAGCGCAGGCGCCGCCTGATCTGGACCGTGAGCTCGAGCGCCGCGGATACCGGCGGGCGGACCCCACGCTCGTCATGACGGCGCCGCTGGCCGAGCCGGCCCCGGGAGCCGTCCCGGACGCGGAGATCCACGACAGCCCCTCCGAGTCGTGGTTGCGCACCTGGTGGCAGGTGGACGGCGGCCGCCATCCGGACGGGGGAGAGGTCGCGGCGCGCGAATGGGCCGAACGCATCCTCGGGGGCGTCGGCGCGGGCTACGCGTCCGCGGGCGCCGGGATGGCGGTGGGACGCGGTGTGCCGCAGGGAGATTGGCTGGGGATCTACTGCATGGCCGTGGACCCTGGCGCCCGGCGCCGGGGTCTGGGCGGATCGGTGCTACGCGCCCTGCTCGCCTGGGGACGGGAGCGAGGCGCCAGCCGCGCGTATCTCGTTGTCACGATGGCGAACGCCGGAGCCCGCGCCCTGTACGAGGGCGAAGGCTTCGGCGTCGCCGGGAACTATCACTACCGGATCGCACCCTGACGACACCGGCGGTGTGGCCGGAATGAGGGATCATTCCGGCCACACCGATCGATGATCAGCGTTCGTCGTCCGAGGCGGTCGCGGGGGATTCACTGAGTCGGGCCGACTCGTCCTGGATCTCAGCGCCTTTGTCGCGCAGGGCAGCCACGTGCTGACGCCCGTGATGGGCGCAGAACAGCAACTCCCCACCTACCACAGGCAGGGTCGCGCGGATGTAGGCCTGAGCTCCGCACCGGTCGCACCGGTCCAGGGCTGTCAGCGGCTTGGTGGGGGCGAGAGCTCCAGTCACGTATCGCCTTTCGGGTCGCCCCACCGTGTGGGGACGTTGGCGTCAGTCACTTGGCACAACATCTAACCGGATGGGGGCCTTCCCAACCGTGCCGCAACTACGCCGAGAGCAGAATGATCTGGAAAGTGACGCAGATCACAGCGTTGGTGCTGAGGACCCCGCTGCGCCTGGCAAGCTTGTACGCGTAAAACATGAGTGAGGGTTAAGCTGCGTACGCGTGTTCGATTGATAAGTGGGAGCTCGGTGTGACGGCGGTTAGCGCGGAGGCGGGTTATACGGCTCGTCATCTCTCGGTGCTGGAGGGCCTCGAAGCCGTCCGTAAGCGCCCGGGGATGTACATCGGGTCCACTGACACCCGCGGTCTCATGCACTGCCTGTGGGAGATCGTGGACAACGCCGTCGACGAGGCGCTCGCCGGCTTCTGCTCGCACATCGAGGTCGAACTGCATCCGGACGGGTCGATCGAGGTCCGCGACAACGGGCGCGGCATCCCCGTCGACGTCGAGCCCAAGTCCGGGCTCGCCGGAGTCGAACTCGTCTACACGAAGCTGCACGCCGGCGGCAAGTTCGGCGGCGGCTCCTACGGCGCGTCCGGCGGCCTGCACGGCGTGGGCGCCTCCGTCGTCAACGCCCTGTCCTCGCGCCTGGACGTCCAGGTCGACCGTGACGGCCGTACGCACGAGATCAGCTTCCGCCGGGGAGTCCCCGGCGCCTTCGAGGGCGACGGCCCGACCGCCAAGTTCCGCAAGAAATCGGGGCTGCGCGACGGCGGCGCGGCCGGGCGGAAGGCCACGGGGACGCGGGTCCGCTGGTGGACCGACCGGCAGATCTTCCTGCCCGAGGCCGAGGTCTCGGTCGATGAGATCCATGTGCGGCTGCGCCAGACGGCCTTCCTGGTGCCGGGCCTGTCCCTCACGCTCCGCGACGCACGGGGCGAGGAGCCGGTCGAGGAGTCCTACCGCTTCGACGGCGGCATCAGCGAGTTCACCGACTTCCTCGCCCGCGACGAGCCGGTGTGCGACGTGCTCAGGCTGCAGGGCGCCGGGCACTTCCACGAGACCGTCCCGGTGCTCGACGAGCAGGGCCACATGACGTCCACCGAGGTCGAGCGCGAGCTCATCGTCGACGTCGCGCTCCGGTGGGGCAAGGGCTACGAGACGACCGTGCGCTCGTTCGTCAACGTGATCGCGACCCCCAAGGGCGGCACTCACGTGGCGGGCTTCGAGCGCGCCCTCGTCCGCACGGTCAACGAGCAGCTTCGCGAGACGCGGCTGCTCAAGAACGGCGACGACCCGGTCACGAAGGAGGACATCCTCGAAGGCCTGACGGCCGTCGTGACCGTCCGCGTCCCCGAGCCGCAGTTCGAGGGCCAGACCAAGGAGGTGCTCGGCACCTCCGCGGCCACCCGCATCGTGGGCCACGTGGTCTCACGCGAGCTCAAGGCCCAGTTCGCCAATCCCAAGCGCGGGCAGAAGCAGCAGTTGCGGGCGATGCTCGAGAAGGTCGTGGCCGCGGCCAAGGCCCGTATCGCCGCCCGCGAGCACCGCGACAACCAGCGCCGCAAGTCGGCCCTGGAGAACTCGGCGCTCCCCGCGAAACTGGTCGACTGCCGCAGCGACGCCGTAGACCGCAGCGAGCTGTTCATCGTCGAGGGCGACTCCGCGCTCGGCACCGCGAAGCTGGCCCGCGACTCGGAGTTCCAGGCGCTGCTCCCCATCCGGGGCAAGATCCTCAACGTGCAGAAGGCGTCCGTCGCCGACATGCTCAAGAACGCGGAGTGCGCCGCGATCATCCAGGTGGTCGGAGCCGGATCGGGCCGGTCGTTCGACATCGAGTCGGCTCGCTACGGCAAGATCATCCTGATGGCCGACGCCGACGTCGACGGCGCTCACATCCGCTGCCTGCTGCTGACCCTCTTCCACCGCTACATGAAGCCCATGGTCGAAGCCGGCCGGGTCTTCGCGGCGGTCCCGCCCCTGCACCGGATCGAGGTCACCAACCCGGGCAAGGGCCAGGACAAGTACGTCTACACCTACTCCGACGCCGAGCTGCGGAAGGTCATGCGAGACCTGGAGCGGCGGGGCAAGCGCTGGAAGGACCCCATCCAGCGCTACAAGGGTCTGGGTGAGATGGACGCCGACCAGTTGGCCGAGACCACCATGGACCCGCGCCAGCGCGTCCTGCGCCGCGTCAGGATCGAGGACGTCGAGGAGGGCGAGCGGATCTTCGACCTTCTGATGGGCAGTGACGTCGCCCCGCGGCGCGAGTTCATCGTCGGCAGCGCGGCCGAGGTGGACCGCGACCACATCGACGCCTAGCTGGTGGGGCTGGGGATCGCGCAGCCGTCCGGGCCGCACATCCCGTCGCCCTCCCCGAGGGCCGGCAGGGTCCGGGGAGCGGGGTGGCTCTCGTCCCACGTCCTGATCATGGCGGCGAGCAACTCGTCGGCGCCGATCGCGCCGGGGATCGCGTACCTGTCGTCCAGGACGATGAACGGGGTGCCCTGGGCGCCGAGGCGCTGGGCCGCGCGCTGATCGGCCGCCACGCGATCACGGTAGCGCCGGCTGCCCAGGGCCTCGGCCGCGCCGTCGCGGTCCAGGCCCGCCTCGGCGGCGAAATCGAGGACCTCCTCAAGGGTCCACAGCTTGCGGGCCTGCCCGAAGTGGGCCCGGAACATCGCCGTCCAGATCTCGCCCCCGCGGCCCTGATCGGTGGCGTAGGCGAGGAGTTCGTGGGCGAAGTCGGTCGGGCCGAGCGTGCGCTCCAGTGCGTGGTAGGGCGTCAGGCCCTCTGACCGGGCAGCCGCTTCGATCGAGCCGAGGATCTGCTCGCCGGTCGCCGCGGGCATCCCGGCCATCCGGAACAGCTCGCGCTGGGTGACGCCTTCTCGGGGCAGGTCGGGGTGCACCTGGTAGGAACGATGGATCACCTGCACGTCCGGGGCGTGCTCGAAGCGGTCCAGGGCCCGGTGCAGCCTGTCGTCCATCAGCCCGCAGTATGGGCACACGATGTCCGACCAGAACTCGATCCTCATTGAGATCGTCCTCATTTCCTCGATACATACCTTCTGTTCGTAACCAGATGGTGCATTAGAATCAGAAGCTCTACAAAATGCACATTCATGTGCGTCGAGGTCACGACGAAGGAAGGGCGGCAGGCATGGGAGCGGCGGGCATCCGGAAGGCGCGGACAGGCGTGCGGGCCAACGTGCGACGAGTGCCCGGACCGTGCGCCCAGTGGGGCGACCAGGACGCGGACTTCATCCGGGAGGTCCTCGACCTCGTCGGCGACAAGTGGAGCGTGCTGATCATCGGGACCCTCGCCGACGGCCCGACCCGCTACTCCGATCTCGCCGACGCGATCCCCGGCATCTCGCAGCGCATGCTCACGCTCACCCTGAAGCAACTGCGGCGCACCGGGCTCGTCGACCGGACCGCGTACCCAGAGGTCCCTCCGCGCGTCGAATACTCCCTGACCGACCTCGGCGCCTCACTGCTGTCGATCGTCTTGGCCCTGGCGGCCTGGTCCGCCGACCGCCATGCCGAGATCCGCCGCCACCAGGCCGCCTTCGACGCCGCCACGGCGTCTGCGGGGGAGTCCTGAGGCCCGGCCGGGCCCTGCCCGCGGAAAGCTAGGAGCGGAGCAGGCGCCGTGCGCCGGGACCGTCGTCGCCGAGGGTGTCGCACGGGTTCGCCAGCGCGCACCGGTCGATCGACAGGCAGCCGCACCCGATGCATTCGGTGAGGTCGTCCCGCAGTCGCTGGAGGTGCTCGATGCGGTCGGTCAGGTCGTCCCGCCACCACGCGGACACCCGTGCCCAGTCCTCGCGGTTCGGAGTGCGCTCCTCCGGCAGGAGGGCGAGGACCTCCTTGACCCGGCTGAGCGGGATGCCCACGCGTTGCGCGACACGGATGAAGGCGACGCGGCGAAGGGCGTCACGGGAGAAGCGCCGCTGGTTGCCGCTGGTGCGGCGGCTCCGGATGAGCCCCTGGCGCTCGTAGAACCGAAGCGCTGACGTGGGGACGCCGCTTCGGTCCGCCAGGTCGCCGACCGTGAGCTCGCGGGCCTGCCAGGACAGAGTCACGTCCTCACGCTAGCGGACATGAACCATTGTTGAAGTACGTCCGCGGTCATCGGGGAGGCGAGGCGAGGCTCCAGACCCGGATCATGTTGTCGCGTCCGCCACTGACCGCGATCGGGTCGCCGGCCAGATCCCCGAAGGCGACACACCAGATCCTGTCGTCGTGCCCCAGGAACGGGGATCCGAGAGGCCGTCCGGTCCCGAGGTTCCAGACGCGGACGGTTCCGTCCTCGCCGCCCGACACCGCGACGGGTGTCCCGTTCAGGTCGCCGGCGGCGAGGGCCCAGACCGGGCCGCTGTGCCCGGTGAGCGTGGGACCGGCCTGCGCCCCCGTGGAGAGGTTCCAGACCCGGACGGCCGCGTCCTGGCCGCCGGTGACGGCGTAGGTGACACCGTCGAGTTCGTAGATCGCCAGCGCGCGCACGCCTCCGCCTCCGCCCGCGGCCATGGAGCGGATCTGCTGCCTGGTGGTCAGGTTCCACACGCGTACGGTGCCGTCGTCGCTCGCCGTGACGGCGACGGGCGTGCCGGTCAGCATGCCGAGGGCGATCGACCACACGGTGGCGGTGTGGCCTGAGAGCGGGTCGCCGAGCGGGCGGTGATTCGCGAGGTTCCAGACTCGGACCACCTTGTCCTGCCCGCCGGTGACGGCGATCGGCGTGCCGCGGAGGTCTCCGGCGGCCGTCGCCTTGACGGGCTGGGTGTGCCCGGTGAGTCTGCCGAGCTCCTCGTGCGTGGTGATGTCCCAGACGCGCACGGTCGTGTCGTCGCTCGCGGTGACGGCGACCTGGGCCGCCCCGACGGCCACGAACGCGACGGATCGCACCCAGCCCGTGTGGCCTTCGAACGGGGCCCCGATCGGCGTCCCGTCGGTGAGGTCCCAGATTCTGGCCGTGTCGTCGTCGCTGCCCGTCAGGGCGACGGGGGTGCCGTCGATCCGGCTCAGGGCCACCGATCGGACGTCGTCGGAATGCCCGGCCACAGGCTCGTACAAGGGGGTGCCGAAGGGCGGTGCCGTACGGGCGGCGCCGGACGGGCTCGACGGGGTCGTGGTCTTCCGCGTCGCCGGCTCGCCGTCGTCTCCGCGGAGGAGGGACGGCAGGGTCAGGGCCGCCGCCACGGCGACGAGCGCGCCGCCTCCCGCCACCAGCGCGCGGCGCCGGGACGGCCGGCCGTCTGGTGACGGCCGAGTGGCCGGGCCGGCGGGACGCACGGGAGTGGTGGCGTCCTCATCGGGCTCGGGTGACCGCGTCTCGTGCGGCTCTGCGGGCCGCGTCTGGGCCGAGTCGGCGCTCTTTGCCGGGTCCGGCCCTTGTGCCGGGTCTGCGGCCTGTGTCTGTGCCGGGTCCGGGCCTTGCGGCTGGTCCGCGGCCTGTGTCTGTGCCGGGCCGGTGCTCCGAGCCTCGCCGGGGACCGGTAACGGGGCCGTCGGAGCAGGCCGGGGCGGGGCGGGCGCGATCAGGGTGGCGGCATGGCCGCTGTCACCCGTGAGCGTGCGGTGGAGCTCGGACGCGGTCGGCCGGACGCCGGCGTCCTTCGACAGGCAGGTGGCCAGCAGGGAACGGAGATCGTCCGGAACTCCGGAGAGATCGGGCTCCCGGTGCAGGATGGCGTTGAGCACGGCGGGGACCGTGTCGCCGGTGAACGCGCGATGCCCTGTGGCCGCGTAGACCATGGTGGCCGCCCAGCTGAACACGTCCGACGCCTGGCTCACCGTCTCTCCGGTGAACTGCTCGGGCGACATGTAGCCAGGCGTGCCGACCGATCCGGATCGGGTGACGGTGTGGTCGTTGGCCCGGGAGATGCCGAAGTCGATCACGACCGGACCTTCGGGTCCGAGGATGACGTTGCCGGGCTTGAAGTCGCGATGCACGACGCCGGCCCGGTGAATCGCGGCCAGGGCGCTCACGGTCGCCACTGCCAGACGCTCCAGGCCGCCACCGGTTCGCGGGCCCGACTCTCTGATGACTTGGTCCAGGGACGGCCCGGGGACGTACTCGCTCACGATGTACGGCCCGTCGTCGTGGAGGCCGGCGTCCAGCACCCTCGCGGTGCAGAACGGCGCGACGCGGCGGGCGATCTCGACCTCGCGCAGGAAGCGCCTGCGCGCGTCGGCGTCCTCCGACATCCACGCGTGCAGGACCTTGACGGCGACCTTCCCCCCGGAGGGGGCGATCCCGAGATACACCACGCCCTGCCCGCCCTGGCCGAGCAACCCTGTCAGTCGGTAACCCGCTATCTGGCCGGGTGCCCCCGGATTGAGCGGACGGGGATCCGGCACGGCCACCCCTCAGGAACTAGCCCGGCGTTCGGAAAACCCTCTGATCATACGGCGTGGGCGCCGGGCGAAGCCGTGGAGAGACGGCATTCGCCCGGCTGCGATCAGGGCGACTCGATCTCCAGCGTGGTGACCCGGGAGCGCGCCTCCACCATGGCCTCGCGGTAGCGCTCGTCCCAGTGCGCGTCGTCGTCGGGGATGGCCCGGACGGTCTGCCTCGTGAGCTCGACCGGGCCGCGGCGGCCGGGGGCGGTCTTCTTGACGACGATCAGCGTCCACCCGTCCTCCATGACCGTGTCGACCTCCCAGCGGGGCGTGCCGGACGCGTCCTGCGCCGCCCTGCGCCATCCGCGCAGGAGGATCACGAGGAGGTAGACCAGGACGGCGACCACGATCAGGGTCGCCGGGAGAGCGAACAGCCGCATCGGGTCCCGACCCCTTTCGCTAGGAGTTCGACGCTTACTCGGTGGGTGGCGCGATTACTTGGTGGGCAGCGCGACGCCACCGGTGTTGCCCGGGGCGTACACCGTGATGCCCTGCGGAAGCGCCTTGAGCTTCTCGATCTCGGCACACGTGGGGCACTTGTTGTAGCCGTCCTGGCGGGCCTTGTTGGCGTCCGCCTCGGCGCGCGCCGAGGCGACCTTGGCCTGGGCCTCGGTGACCTGCGCGAACGCGGCCTGCGCCTTGTCGACCGCCGCCTGGACCTCGGGCGGCAGGGTGACGCGGGAGAGGTTGAAGTGGATGTTGGTCAGGAACTCCGCGCCCAGCGTCGACTTGAGGTCCTCGGCGAGGCTCGTGTTCACCGCGTCCTGGATCTTCGCGATGTTCGCGTTGTTGCCCTGCTGCTGCAGGCCGCCCTGCTGGTTGCTGTTGTTCTGCACGAGGGCGCAGGAGGACACGAGTTCCGCGCAGCGGAAGGCGTTGACCTGGGTGCGCAGGTCGTTGTCGATCACAGGCCGGATGATCTGGTCGAGGAAGGCGGACCAGCCCTCGTCGCCGTCCCAGGGGGAGAAGGTGCCGCCGGCCGCACTGCGGAACTTCCGCGTGCCGAACTTGTCGTCGAACGACTTGAGCGTCGCGTGGTCGAGATTGAGCGCGAAGTACACCGTGCCCTCGATGCCCATGTTGACGCCGTCGCTGCTCGGCACCGTGACCACGTCGACGCCGGAGCGCTCACCCTGCCCGGCGGTCGACGTGATCGTGTAGAAGCGCTGCTGCGCCGGATACCGGTGGATCTGCGACCACCAGCCGATCCAGGTGACACCCGAGGCGGGATCGATGACCTGGCGGACCTTGTTGTTGTCGAGAGGTCCGCCGTCACGGACGACGGCGACGTCGCCGCCGCTGGTCCGCTCGAAGCCGTTGAAGGCTCCGATCACGGTCGGCACCGCGAGGACGATGAGCGCGATCACGATCAGTACGGCGATTCCGCGGAAGGACCGGGATCCGCCGGTCTCCTTGCGGACGGAGGTGCTGGGCATCGGCGGTTCCTTCGAACGGTCGGGGGGTCCTCGTGGACCACGGGGGTGGTGATCCACTCAGCTGGAGAACGTAGCAGCCGAAGCCGGGGTTCCAGGTCCCGTACAGCCCCTGTGGCGCCGAACGGAACGGTTATGGGCGCGGTGGTTCGACCAGTCGCAGCCGGCCCGTGCGGACGTCGTAGAGCGCGCCTCCGACGGTGAGGGTCTGCGGAAGGAACGGGCTGGTCATGATGCGGGTGATGTCGTGCCGGAGGGTCTCCTCCTGATCGCGCACGGTCTGGAACTCCAGGCTCCGGGTGTCGATGCCGTGCTCGGCGGAGATGAGCCGGTGGACCTCCTCGTCGGTCGACTTCGCCATCCGGCAGTCGGTGTGCGGCATGACCAGGACGCGGTCGACGCCGAGCAGATAGACCGCGAGCACCAGGGTGCGGAGCACGTCGTCCGTCACGCGGGCGCCCGCGTTCCGCAGGATCTTGGCGTCTCCCGCGTGCAACCCGAGCAGGCCGAGCGGATCGATCCGGGAGTCCATGCACGTCACCACGGCGAGCCCGCGTGCGGCACGCCCGGTCAGCTCGCCATCCGAGAACGTGTTCGCGTACGTCTCGTTGGCGGCCAGCAGATCATCAAAAGCACCGGTCATGAGGTTGATGTTCTCTCATGTCCCTTTCCTTCGTTTAACGGGGGTCCGGTAGCCGGCGCGCCGGTGCTGTAGCGGCCGGGCGGAGCGCGCCGATATATCAGGCGTCCGGCTCGTTGGATCGCCGTGAGACTCAGGGAGAGTCGTGACGGATCTCGTTTACGGAATCGAGTTCGGCGCCACGCGTTCGGCCCTGGTGGTCGGTGAGGCGCACGGAAGTTACACCGGGGTCGGCGATCCCGAGCCGATCGAGAACGAGATCCCCGCCCGCGTGCTCGGCCTGCTCCGGGTCCGGGCCCAGGCACGGGTCCCGGGAACGCCGGCGATGGTGGTGATCGCCGTCCCGGCGTCGTGGGACGCCCAGCGGCGCGGCCAGATGGTGGAGTCCGCCGTGGCCGCCGGATTCGACCGGAGCAAAGTCCGCGTCGACACCTCCGACGCCGCGGTCGCCGCCCTCGGTGCGGGCGCCGGCAGGTCACCGGACGACGCGGAGGCGGTGGCGCGCGGCGCGGCGATCCTGGCCAGGACCCGGCTGGAGGAACTCCCCCCGACTCCGCCCGGCGCCGGGCTTCCGCCGTACACGCAGCCGGAACCGGTGCAGCCGGCGTCCGCCCGGCTGCCTCCCGTGTCCGACTTCCTGGCCGGCGCCCCCGCCCCGTCCCCGGACCCGTCCGCCTCCGCGACGGGGACCCGCAGACTTCCCGTCGTGTTGTCCGTGGTGGCGGGGGTCGCCGTCATCGGGCTTGTGGTCGGCATAGCGGCGGCCAACAGCGGTCCGTCCCCGGACCCGTCCGCTAGTCCGTCGTCGAGTTCGTCGGCCTCGCCGTCGGAGTCGCCGTCGGAGTCCGAGTCGCCGTCCCCGTACGAATCCCCTTCCTCCGACGGGCTGACCGTGGTCGACCCGTCTCCCACTCCGGAGTACGACTACGGCCAGGAGCAGGCGGAGGCGATCGACGACCTCCTCGACGACAGCGCCTCCTCACGCTCCGACCTGGCCGCGGCCATCAGCGACCTGTCGGCCTGCCGGGACATGGACAGCGCGCTCGGCACACTGTCGAGCATCGGCGAGGACCGCGACGACCAGGCGAGCAGTGCCGACGACCTGGAGGTCGACGCGCTCGACGGCGGAGAGTCTCTGCAGGAGTACCTGGTCGCGTTTCTGGAGGCCTCCGGCGCCGCCGACGACGCGTTCTACGAGGCGGGCCAGTCGTACCAGGACGACGACTGCAGCGGCAGCATCACGGACTACTCGTCCTACGACGACGGCATCTCCTATTCCGAGGACGCCGGCGACGCCAAGGGCAGCTTCGTCGACCTGTGGAATCCGGTGGCCGAGACGTACGGCCTGCCGACCCGCACCCGGGACGAGATCTGAGAACTCACGCGGCCTTTCCCGGCACACCGGCACCGGGCGGAATACCGGTATAGCGTTTTCGACCGGTGAGCCGAAGGAGGTAGGCGATGAGTGGGATCGCACGGATGCGCTCGATCGTGCTGGACTGCCCGGACCCGAAGGCGCTGGCGGACTTCTACGCCGCGCTGGTGGGGTGGAAGGTCGTCTGGTCGGATGACGACTGGATCACGGTGTCCGACGGCGGGCCGATCCGCCTGTGCTTCCAGCGGGCTCCCGACCACAAGCCGCCGGTCTGGCCCGACCCCGAGCATCCGCAGCAGTTCCACATCGACGTGACCGTCGACGACCTGGCCGAGGCGGAGGCCGAGGTACTGGCCCTCGGGGCCGTCAAGCACGCGCACCAACCCGGCGCCGACGACGGTTTCACCGTCTTCCTCGACCCCGCGGGTCACCCGTTCTGTCTCTGCGTCGACGACTGACCGCACGTCGGCCTAGAAGATCGGCGCCGCCTCCCCCTGGCCGTCCTGCGTGCCGTCCAGGAGTGAGCCGTCGGCGCCCGCACCGTCAGAGCCCGAGCCGGCGGGGTCCGCGGAACCAGCGCCGTCAGGCCCGGCTCCGAGTGCGCCGCCGATCGCCGCGACGCCGTGCAGCAGCCGCAGGCCCGAGCCGTCCCTGCGGCCGAGTTCCTCGGGCAGCGGGACGGGCTTGCCCGTGGAGGAGACGGCCTTGGCCGGGGCGGGACCCGCCCAGGCGAGCAGGATCGTGTCCTCGCCCTTCAGGAACCGCTGGGCGCGGACGCCTCCGGTCGCGCGGCCCTTGGCGGGGAACTCCGCGTAGTCCGACATCTTGCCCGCGCCCGTCTGGGTGCCGGCGAGGGCCGTCGACGAGCCCGCGATCGTCACGACCCGCGCCTCCTGCGTCGGATCGACCGACCCGAACCAGACGACCCGCGCGTCGTCCTCGAGGCGGATTCCCGCCATGCCGCCCGCCGGACGGCCCTGCGGCCGCACGTGGGACGCCGAGAAGCGGAGCATCTGGGCGTCGGAGGTGATGAAGACGAGGTCGTGATCGGCGGAGGTCAGCTCGACGGCGCCCACCACGGTGTCGCCCTCGCGCAGGCCGATGACCTCGAAGTCGTCGCGGTTCACGGGATAGTCGGGCAGGACCCGCTTGACCACGCCCTGGGCCGTGCCGATCGCGAGACCGGGGCCGCCGACGTCGATCCCGCCGAGCCCGACGACGTGCTCGCCCGGCTCGAGCGTGACGTATTCGGACACGGGATGCCCGCCCGCCAGAGAGGGCGGGTTCGCCGAAGGAGGCAGCGCGGGCAGGTCCAGCACGGAGACGCGGATCATGCGTCCCTGGGACGTGACCGCTCCCACCTCGCCGCGGATCGTCGCGCGGACGACGGAGACCAGGACGTCGTGTTGCGTCCGCTCACCCTCGCCCCCGATGGGGGAGGCGTCGGCCGTACGGGCGAGCAGGCCGGTCGACGAGAGCAGCACGAGGCACGGGTCGTCGGCCACCTCCAGCGGAACGGCGGCCGTCCTGACGACGTTCGACGACTCCAGCAGCACGGTCCTGCGCGGCGTGGAGTAGGTCTTGGCGATCTCGGCCAGCTCACCCGAGACGACGGCGCGCAGACGGTCCTCCGAGGAGAGGATCGCGGTGAGCTCGGCGATCTCGGTCTGGAGGGTCTCCTTCTCCCGGTCGAGCTCCAGCTTGTCGTAGCGGGTGAGACGGCGCAGCGGGGTGTCGAGGACGTAGTTGGCCTGGATCTCGCTCAGTTCGAAGACCTCGATGAGCCGGGCCCGGGCCTGGGCCGAGTCGTCCGAGGAACGGATGACCTGGATGACCTCGTCGATGTTCAGCAGCGCGATGATGAGGCCGTCCACCAGGTGGAGGCGCTCCTCCCGCTTGCGGCGGCGGAAGGCCGAGCGCCTGCGCACCACCTCGAGGCGGTGGTCGACGTAGACCGTCAGCAGCTCGCGCAGGCCCAGCGTCCGGGGCTGCCCGTCGACGAGCGCGACGTTGTTGATGCCGAAGGTCTCCTCCATCGGCGTCAGCCGGTAGAGCTCGTCGAGGATGGCCTCGGGGTTGAACCCGTTCTTGACCTCGATGACCAGCTGCAGGCCCTTGTGCCGGTCGGTGAGGTCCTTGAGGTCGGCGATCCCGGTGAGCTTCTTGGCGGTCACCAGCTCCTTGATCTTGGTGACCACCCGCTCAGGGCCGACGTTGTACGGAAGCTCGGTGACGACGATGCCCTTGCGCCGCGGCGTCACGTTCTCGATCGTCGCCTTGGCCCGCATGCGGAAGGTGCCGCGGCCGTTCTCGTAGGCGTCCCTGATGCCGCCGAGGCCGATGACCAGGCCGCCGGTGGGCAGGTCGGGCCCGGGGATGAAGCGCATCAGCTCGTCGAGTGTCGCGCCCGGGTGCTTGATGAGGTGCCGCGCGGCCGCGATGACCTCGCCGAGGTTGTGCGGCGCCATGTTGGTGGCCATCCCGACCGCGATGCCGGTGGCGCCGTTGACCAGCAGGTTGGGGAACGCCGAGGGCATGACCCCGGGCTCGGTCTCCTGGCCGTCGTAGTTGGGCCGGAAGTCGACGGTCTCCTCGTCGATCGACTGCACCATGAGCATGGCCGCGGGGGCGAGCCTGGCCTCGGTGTACCGCATCGCCGCGGGGGAGTCGTCGGGCGAGCCGAAGTTGCCGTGCCCGTCGACCAGGGGCAGCCGCATCGAGAACGGCTGGGCCATCCGCACGAGCGCGTCGTAGATCGCGCCGTCGCCGTGCGGGTGGAGCTTGCCCATCACCTCGCCGACGACGCGGGACGACTTCACGTGGCCGCGGTCCGGACGCAGGCCCAGTTCGCTCATCGAGTAGAGGATGCGGCGCTGGACCGGCTTCAGTCCGTCACGGGCGTCAGGGAGGGCGCGCTGGTAGATGACCGAGTACGCGTACTCCAGGAAGCTCGTCCGCATCTCGGCGGATACGTCGATGTCGACGATCCGCTCCTCGAACTCCTCGTCGGGCGTGGGTGTGGTCGTGCGTCGGGCCATATCGAACATTGTGCCGATGTCCAGGCGTGGTCGCGACTTGGCCAGGGTTCCTGCCCGATTTGGTGCTGCTTGTGCCGGGGTGGGAGTGGCTCGCGTCAAGGCGGGAGGTGGCCTTCGCCAAGGAGGTCACGTTCGTCCCGGAAGGGCAGATCTCACATTCCGTGCCCGGGACATCATTTCAGCAACATTCATTGCCAACCTCAGGGAAAAGGGCGACCATCCACTTCAGTGCTTGTGGGATATGGGTGGGGGAGCCGCGAAATGGCTTTGTGGTGCCTGGGAGTCGATCTAGGTACGAGTTTCTCCGCTGGAGCGATCGCGACGGACGACCGTATAGAAATTCTGGAAATAGGTGGAGAAAAGCGGATACCGTCCACAATTCTGCTCAATGAACAGGGCGTGCTGGTCGCCGGGCGCGTCGCTCAGCGGTCGATGGCCCGGTATCCGGAGCGGGTGGAGCGCAATCCGAAGCGGTACGTCGGCAAGAAGACGATGCTCCTGGGCGGGGTGCCCGTCGACGTCGGGGACGCGCTGGCCGCCCTTCTCGGGCTGTTCGTGAACGAGGGCCGGGTGCGCTTCAACGGGTCCATGCCGTCGTGTGTCGTGCTGACCTGCCCGGTCGCCTGGCGCGACGATCGCAGGGACGTCCTCAGGGCGGCAGGCGAGGCCGTCGTGCCGGACGCGCGGATCGTGCTCGTCGAGGAACCCGTGGCCGCCGCCCTCCACTACGCCTCCACGCATCGGGTGAGCGGCGGGAAGCGGGTCGCCGTCTACGACCTCGGCGGCGGGACGTTCGACGCCGCGGTCCTCGCCGCCGACGGCGACGACTTCAAGGTCATCGGCGAGCCCGGCGGTGACGACGCGATCGGTGGCGAGGTCTTCGACGAGCAGGTCTATGGCTTCTTCGGAGAGCAGTTGGAACGGACGCGGCCCGAGTTCTTCGCCGACGTGACCGGCAACCCCGACAGGCGGTTCCTGGCGGCCGCGGCCGACCTCCTGGAGGAGGCGCGGATCGCCAAGGAGACGTTGTCGGCGTACGGCACCGCGAGCCAGTACATCGCCGGCGCGGACGTGGACGTCACCATCACGAAGGACGATCTGGACGGGCTGGTGAAGGCCGACGTCACGCGTACGGCCGACCTGCTCGACGAAACCCTGGAACGTGCCAAGGTGACCGCGGCCGACCTCGCCGGGATCTTCCTGACGGGCGGCGCCAGCAGGATGCCGCTCGTCCACGCCACCCTGCGCGAACGCCACGGAGAGCTGGTCCACACCTCGGACGATCCCAAGATCGTCGTCGCTCTTGGTGCCGCCCGCCTCGCGTGGAAGCTGAAGTCCGACCACGAGAACCACATGGTCCCCGTCATGGAGGGCGTGATCGACGTCGCCGCGAGCACGGCGGGCGTCTACGCCCTGTGCGCGGGCGAGGCGGGCCGCCACGTGTTGCGGCGCATCGACCTCGCCGCCGGGCGGGCCGATCGCGAGCTGCAGTTCGGTGAGGTCGTGGACTGGGCGGTGTCGAGCGAGGGCGTCGTGGTGGCGGATCGGGCGCCTGACGGCATACGGCTGCGGACGCTGACGCCTGAGCTCACCATCCGTTCGGGCCAGTTGCTCCCGCCCGGCAGCGAGCCGCGGGTGCTGGCCCGCGACGCGGCCGGATGGGCCTTCTTCCAGCCCAGGCGGCCCACGCTGGTGAACAACGCGATCGGCCTGCCCTGGGGGGAGACCGGATCCCTGTCCGTCATCGAGGTGAGCCTGGGCGGCTTCTTCGCGCAGGAGGCGCCTCCGGTGCCCCTGGGCAACACCGCTCAGTGGTTCGTGAACGAGGACAACAGCCAGCGGCGGCTGCTCGACCAGGACAGCCCGACGGGCGGCCTCGCCGCGCTCGCCGTGGGATCGTCGGGGTGCGTCGTGGTGCTCGGCCAGTTCAAGTCGAAGAAGGGCGTCTTCGGCGGCGCTCACCAGAACTTCGTCCCCTGGCAGGTCCTCTGCCTGGTGGAACCCGGCGGCAAGATCAGCCGTATCGAGCGCCGGTCGCCCAACTGGCTTCAGCAGGTCGTGCTGCACGACGGCAAGTGGTTCATCTCCACCAACGCCGGGCTGGAGATCGACGCGTCCCCCGCCCCGCCCCAGGTGATCGTGCCGCGGCAGCGGGCCGGGGCCCTGCGGTGGTTCCCCGCGGGCACGGAGATGTACGCCGTCGGGATGGACACGGTCGTACCGGCGCGGGGCTGGTCCGTGCTGCACTACGACGCGGAGAGCGGAAGCGCCCGCGTGCTCGCGCAGGATGACCGCGAATGCCTGCTCGGGCACCTGACCTCCCGCGCCCCGCTGGAGCGCCCCCGGGTCGTCTCCGACGGAGACTCGCTCTGGATGGCGGTATCGGGTGAGGGCGGCACCTCGCGCATCCTGCATGTCACGCCCTCGGGCGCCACGGAGGTGTTCCGCGCGCCGGGATGGGTCGAGCCGGTGGCCAAGGTCCCCCACGGCCTGCTCTGCCTGCACCTGCCCGACACCCCGCCCGGCGTGAGCCGTCCCTTCGTCACCCGGTTGGTGCGCATCGCCGTGTAGGAGCCGCCGAGGGCCGTACAGGATGGGCGGGAGGCGGCGAGCCCGCGAAAGGGGTCCTAAGCGGGCGGCGCGTTCATCGCGTTGACGGCGGCGGCGATCTCCGCGCGCAGGTCCGCCGCCCGCCGGCTGAGCGCCGTGATCGTCTCGAGGCGCTCGCTGCCCGACGCGCGGGTCCGGTCCCGGCCGGCCGGGTCCCCGGCCGCCGCCGACCTGAGCTCCGCCCGGCGGCTCTCCAGCTCACGGCGCTGCTTGGCCAGCGCCTCGTCGGCCGTCTGCTCCACCGCCGTGCGCCAGCCCGCGACTTCTCGCTGCAGCGCGAGCGCGAGGTCGCCGGATGCCTGCGCGAACTGCTCGGTCAGCAGGCGCCGCAGCGAGGCCTGGTTCCGCTGGACCTCGTCCCAGCCCCGGCGCCGGGCGATCACCGCCGCCGCCAGCACCGGGCCGATCACGAACCCCACAGGCGTGAGATGCGCGAGCATGAGCCCGATCGAGGCCGCCATCGAGGCGGCGGGGACGCCCTCGCGGAAGAAGTCGAACCGCGTGGGCGCGGACGGCTCGATGCGCAGGTCGCGCGCTCGTACGGCGGGCATCGCGACCCGGGCGAGGTCCATCTCGGCCGGGGCGAGGCCCAGGGACGCGAGGAATTCGTTGAGCGCCTGTGTGGTCAGCGTGTGCGCCTCATCGAGGATCTCGTCCCAGGCGGCCTGGAGGGAGCGTTCCACGCTGTCGGGAAGCTGGTCCAGGTAGCGGTCGATCTTCGCCCGGGAGTCCAGCTCGCTGATCGCCTCCTCGTACGGCCGCCGGATCTCGGCCAGACGAGCCCGGACGAGCCCGGCGACCTCCTGCCCGAGGAACTGGTTGCCCGCGCCGAGCCTGCGGCGCTCCCGGGCCGTCGTGGCGAGCTCGGCCAGGGCCTTCTCGACGTCGGCCAGCCGGTTCGCGGGCTCGGTCCCGTCGTCGGACCCGGCGGCGACCCGGTCCTGGGCGACGGCGGCGAGCGCCGACAACACCGAGGTCGCGGCCGAGAGCACGGTGGCGCTCCTGGCGAGCTCGCGCGCGCCCGCGCAGCCGCGGATGTAGTCCTCCAGCGCCGCCATCCCGCTGCGGACGCGCAGCGCGTCGGCGCGCTCCGCGTCTCCCATGGACAGCAGGGCCGCCGACGCCTCATGGAGCTTCGCGCTGACGGGCAGCCAGGGCGCGTCGAGCAGGTGCCGGATTCGCTCTCCCGGCCCTCCTGATTCGCCCGGCGCGCCGACGAAGGCCGCCAGGCGGGCGCGGTTCTCCGTGAGGAGGCTCTGCCAGTTGGCGCTGTCCTCCACCTTGGTGAGGACGAACGCGACGGCCTGCACGCGCTCCGCGGCCTCGGCGAGGAACTCCAGCTCGTGCCGGAGCACGGGCTGGTCCTGGGCGCTGAGGGTGAACAGCAGCGCGTCGGCGCGCTGGAGCGTCGCGACCGTCACCTGGCGGTGCCCGACGGTGAGGCTGTCCACGCCGGGGGTGTCCAGCAGGCGCACACCCCGCAGCAGCGGATGGTTCATCGTGACGTCGACGCTCACCACGTCGCGCCGCCGTGACGGGTCGCCGGCCATCGACGCGTAGTCGGTGAGCTGCCCGGGGTCGATCGGGAAGCTCCCCGCGACCTGGTCGGTGACGACGGCGGTCAGCGCGGGGCCGTACCGCAGGGCCAGGCAGCAGTTGGTCGCCACGTCGGCGTCGACGGGGAGCAGCCCCGGCCGGCCGAGCATCGAGTTGATCAGCCGGCTCTTGCCGCGTTTTTGCGCCCCGGCGACCACGATGGTCGTCTCGTCCTCCTTCCAGCGCGCCGCCACCTTGGCGAGGATCTCCGACAGGTCTTCGCGGCCGTGCCTCCTGGCCAGGGTGTTCACCTCGTTGGCCAGCCGCAGCACCTGGTTGACGGATTCAGCGATGGTCGGCATGTCCTGGATCCTCCTGGGCGGGCCGCGCGCCGGCGAGCGCGATGGCGGCGAAGGTGTCGCACACGGTCTCGGCGGCCCGCCGTACCCGCAGCGGCAGCGGGCGCTGCAGGAGCGAGCGGAACCGCGCGCTCAGGGCGGCGGCCAGGGCGGCGACGTCCTGGGATGCCGTGCCCGCGGGAGCCCCGACCTGGGTGGCGCCCTCGTTACCCTCCATGAGGTGGTCGAGGGCCGTCCGGTCCTCCGGAGTGATCAGGGGTGACGCACGCAGCAGCCGTACGGCGTCGCCGTCCACGGGCACGGCGGGAACCGCGGGCGCGCGCCCGGGCGGAGCGGGTGCGTCCGCCGCCGAAGAAGCCGACGCCAGGTCCTCCAGCACACGCAGCACGTCATGGGCCCGCTGGCCGCCCACCCTGCCCTCGGCCATCGTCGCGAGCCCTCGCCAGCGGGCGGACGCAGCCCGGGCGGCCTCCGAGATCTCCTGCGGGGACGCGCCGGGAGCCAGTCCCAGCTGCGCCGCGGGGTCGTCCGAGCGGGCCAGCCGGAGCAACTCCGCCTGCGCCCGCTCGTCGAGCACGAGCCGGCCGCGGCTCATCGCCTCCACCGCCGTGAAGATCCGCAGCCCGCCGAGCCCCGCCGCGATCGGCCGGGTCTCGTCGAGCTCGGCCGCCAGTGCGTCGAGTGTCGTACGGTCCGAGCCGAACGCCGTGGCGCGGGCCAGCCGGCGGAGCTGGTTGATCCCGGCCAGAGCCTTGAGCTGGCCGGCTCTGCGGGCGAAGTGCGTGATGCCGGCGGCGACCGTCCCGCCCTGCGGGGGTGTGCCCGCCCCGAAGCCGGAGCGCTCCAACAGGACGCGGCCGAGCGACTCCGGGTCGGCGGCCCGCCCGCTCCTGAGCGCGGAGACGGCGGCGCGGATGCCGTACCGGTGAAGCCGCCTGACCAGACGGCGTCCCGTCTCGGCGGGGACGGGGGAGTAGGGCGAGCCGGCGAAGTCGTTGAGGTCGAGCAGCAGGTAGTCGAGCTTGTGCTCGTCGAGCGCGGCCAGCGCGGTCAGCGCCTCGATGTCCTCACGGCCGACGACGGGCGTCCGGGCGGTCTCCGCGAGCAGCCCGATCACCGGGACCACGTCGTACACCGCCGTGCGCAGGTCCGCGTACGCCCGTGTGGCCAGCCTCCGCGCGGTCGGCCACGGATCGTCCTCGTCGCCCCGCCGGTCGATCTGGCTCAGCACGGCCAGCGTGTTGACGCACGTCATGCCGCACGCCTCGGTCAGGTTCTTGAACTCGGTGAGGATGTCGTCGTCGAACCGCTGCACGTAACGCAGGACGTAGATCAGCGCCTGGGCTCTGTCGTCGTCCTCGGTGGTGCCGAACAACATCCGCCGCGCCGCACGCTCGTTCCCGGCGGTGAGCGTGTTCATCCCCGGCGTGTCCACGACGGTGACGGCGCGCAACGCCTCCGCGGAGAGCCGGACGCGGGCACGGACGATCTCGGTCACGGGCGCGCCGAGGTCGCCGGGCAGCCGGTCGTCCGGCTCCAGCCGCGACACCATGACGCGGCCGTCGCGTAGCTCGACCTCGATCCGGCCGTGGTCGGCGCCGTACTCGTACTGGGTGACGAACGGCGTGCACTCACCGGGGGCGACCAGCGCGACGGGGTAGCCGAGAAGCGCGTTGACCAGCGTGGACTTGCCGCTGCTCACCGAACCGGCCACCGCTACCTTCAGCGGCGCGTCGAGCCTGGACCGCACCTGGGCGACCTTCTCCCGCAGGCCGGGATCGGCCAGCTTGGCGGCCGTGGCGTCGCACAACTCCTTGAGCCGGTCGCAGGGGTCCGGCGTCATCCGTCGCCGTCCCCGTCTCCGGAGTAGCCGTCGTGGGGGTGATGGTGCTCGTGCCACCCGGCGGGGTCGTCGTGGGAGAACTCCGCGCCGGGATCCCAGTAAGCGGATTCGGCGGGATCGGAGACGAAGGGATCATGTTCGACTGGATCGAAATGGCTGTCTACGGGTGAATTGACAGTTTCAGTGAACATTGCGGTGCTTTCTTCCTCGGTCGGAGAAAGGACCGGGTCGTAAAGCAGACGCTGGAACTCCATTAGCTCCGCACCGTCGAGATCATGATTACGGTCGAATATCATGCCCGCTTATCCCCTGCCGGTGTGGCGTTCCACGTGATCTCATCGTGGCAGATTTCCGGACCTGGGGAGGTCGTCGGCGGATGTCTGCCCCCATAGTCGGCGACGACGAGAACATCCTTCTCCCGGCCGCACGCGCGGGAGACGCGGAGGCCTTCCGGCGTCTGTGGGCTCCCCTCGAGCGCAGGGCGTTCGGCCTCTGCCTGCACCTCACGGACAACCGGGCGGACGCGCTCGACGCGCTCCAGGAGACCCAGATCGCCGTGTGGCGCAACCTCGACCGCTTCGAGGGCCGGGCGCCGTTCGCCGCCTGGGTCATGGTGATCGCGCGCAACTCCGCCCGCTCGGTGGTGCGGCGGGTCAGAGCGGCGCGCGAGGACCTGCTGTTCCCCGAGGCCGCGGAGCCGGAGGCCGTGGAGAGCGGTTTCGACGAGACCGTCGCGGGCCTGGTCGACCTGCGCCGCGCGCTCGCCACACTCCCCGAGACGCACAAGGAGGCCCTCCTGCTGTGGGCGGGCGGGCTCACGTACGAGCAGACCGCGGCCGCGCTCCAGGTCCCGCTGAACACGGTCAGGATCTGGATCTTCCGGGCGCGCAAGGCCCTGCGGGAGACCCTCGGGCGGCCGTGAGCCTGCCGCATCAGCGTTCCAGCCGGTAGACGGCGACCCTCGGCACCCGCACGACGCGGTCGCCGTCGACGTATCCGGGGCGCTCGGTGCTCGCGACGACGTCCCGGAGGCGGGGGTCGGCCGTCGGGACGACCTCGACCGCTTCGTGCACCCGCCCGTCGAACGGCTGCCCGTCAGCGCGGATCTCGTGGACCCCGGCCGTTCCGAGAGCCTCCAGCAGACGGGCCGCCAGGAAGGGATGCCGCTCGCCGAGTTGGTCCCGGAACCGGATGCAGGCCTCCACGAGGGCGTCCCTGCCGGGCTCGGAGGCGAGCAGCCGGTCGATCTGCTGCGCCAGTGCCTCGCTCACTCCTCCGTCCGCGACCTCCCGCAGGGATCCGGCGAGATGACCGAGCCCGCCGGGTGCGGCCGTCCAGGAGGGTGCGGCCGTTCCCGTGGGCGCGGACGCGGGTGAGCCGGCCGCCCATGCGGACGCGACGGAGGCGGGCCCCCCGGAATGGGACGGCTGGACGGTGGGCACTCCTGGAGGCCAGGCCTCCATCCGCGGCGCCCGCCGCCCGCGCGAGACGAAGACCGCGCCCACAGCGACCCCGCCGACGAGGAGGACGAGGGCGAGCCCGCCCAGCAGCCAGCCTCCGGAGGAGCCGCTGGGCGTCACCGGCACAGGGGTGGTGACCCGGGTCGTCGCGGGCGCCGGGTTCGTGGCGTCGGCGGTGGGTGGGGTGACGCGCGGGGTCGCGCTCTTGCCGGGCGTGACCGGACCCCCACCCTTCGCGGGGCTCTTGGTGGCCTCCGGCTTCTTGGTCTTCCCTCCGGTTCCCTGCCCGGGCTCGCCGGTCGTCTTGGGCCTCACCGTCACCCGGGAATCGGACGTCACCGGGGGAGGCTCGACCGGGGCGGCCGCTCCGCCCACGCTCAGGGGAGTGATCCCACGGAGCTTCCCGGGGGTCGCGGCGGCCTGGTCGGCAGATGCACGGTCACCTGCCGGCTCCCTCTCCGGAGTGGTGACGACGGCCACCGGCTCCTGGCGGGCGGCCAGTTCCGCCTGTGTTCCTCCTGACCCGCAACCGGTGAGGACGACGACGATCAGCAGCAGGCCGGGCCCCGCGAGGTGACGGCATCTGACCGCCGGCGACGCGGACGTCGCCGCTCGGGGGCCTCGCCGGTCCCGGTGACCGGGTCGAGTGGGGTTCATGCCCTTGTCCTCCTGTCGAGCCGGTTGTCCTGGCCTGAGGCTCCTCCGGGGCCCTACTCGGCCGACTCGGCGCGGTCGGCCTCGATCCACGCGTCGGTGGTCGCCTGGTGTTCCTGGTTCGACCACTGGACCTCGCGGTCGTGCTGGATCACGTCGTTGTAGACCTGGTCCTGGTAGGTGTAGCCCTCGAGCACGCTCGAGTTCTGCGCCACGTTGTCGATCCGCTCCTCCGCCGCGGCCAGGTCGCCGGAGGAGACCGAGTTCGGGTCGAGAGCCGATCTGTAGACGGTCCCGGCGTCGGCCATCTGCGCGTTGAGGTTGTCGAGGAAGCCGCCCATGCTGCCGCTCACGGGCGGGACGTAGGCCGTCGACGCCTCGGGGAACAGCGGAGCGGGGTCCGGCGGGACGTAGGCCGGCGAGACCTCGGCGGCGGTGAGGGTCGCCGCGTCCGTGAGGTCGGAGGAGCCGGACGAGCCCGTGTAGTCCGATGAATCCGACGAGCCGGTGGAACCGGAGTAGTCCGAAGCGTCATCGGAGCCGGAGCCGGAGCCGGAGCCGGAGTCGGAGTCGGGCCCGGAGTCGGACACGGACTCGTACGAGTCGTCGGAGTCGTCTGAGGTCTCCGAGTCCGAGGAGTCCGAGGTGTCTTCCTCGTGGTCCTCCGCGTCCCCTGAGTCATCGGAGCCGGACGAGTCGTCCAGAGCGTAATCAGCGGAGACTAGCTGGATGTCCGCCTGGCCGTCGCTGTCGACGTCGAACAACTCCTGGTCGGCCGTCCCGTCGTAGTCGGTGTCGGTGTACTCCACGTCCGCCACGCCGTCCGCGTCGAGGTCGTACCTCTCGGAGTCGGCGATGCCGTCGCTGTTGCCATCGGTGAACTGCTGGTCGGCGATGCCGTCGCCGTTGTTGTCGACGAGAAGGGTGTCGTCGGTTCCGTCGCTGTTGAGGTCGGCCCACTGCGTGTCGGCGTCGAAGGCGTCCATGCGTTGCTCCGTCGTGATCCGGACAGGTGCGTCACGGATGGGATGCCGGCGGAGGCCGCATTGTTTCAGCCGAGCCTGACGGAATTCCCCGCCGGCCGTCGCGGGCCGGCGGGCGGGACGTCAGTCGCGCGGGCCCGCGCCCGCCCACGGACCGGGCGTCACGCCCGTGTCCTCGTCGCCGGGCACGTTCAGCCTGGTGTCGTAGATCCGGAAGCCGCGGGCCTGGTAGTTCGCCAGGGCCGCCGGGCCGTCCAGCGAGCAGGTGTGCACCCAGACGCGGCGCGTCTCGTCCCGGCCGGGCCAGCGGTCGGCGAGGTCCCAGGCGCGGGCCGCCCCGGTCGCCAGCAGGTGCCCGCCGAGGCCCTGCCCGATGGCGTACGGCAGGAGCCCGAAGCTGGCGATCTCCACCACGCCTTCCTCCTGGGCGACGAGCTCCACGTATCCGGCGGGCGTCCCCTGCGACCAGGCGACCCACGTCTCGACGCCGGGACGGCTGAGCCAGTCCATCCACTGCCGCCAGGTCCACGGCAGCCGCATGGTCCACTGCCAGTCGCCGCCCACCGCGGTGTAGAGGAACCGGCTGAACTCAGGGCTCGGCCGTTCCGCGCGGACGACCTCGGCGGGAGTGGGAAGAGGGCGGCCGGGACGTACGTCGCCGGGGCTGGTCTGTTCGAGATACCACGTGGTCACGTCCATAGCAGGCCTTATCAAACCATGACATCTCGCCCGTTCGGCCGCCCCCTCGGCCGGGAGGCCGCCGGGCACGGGGCCTTTCGTCACCTGAACCTGGTACCAATGACCGGGTGAGCGAAGAGGAGTCCCTGAGAGAAGAGGCCGAGGCCCGGTTGCGGGCGCTGGCCGGCGACGGCGCGCGCCTGCGTGACGACCAGTGGGCGGCGATCAAGGCGCTGGTCGTCGACCGCCGGCGGGCGCTGGTCGTCCAGCGCACGGGCTGGGGCAAGTCCGCCGTCTACTTCATCGCGACGGCTCTGCTGCGCGAGCTGGGCGAGGGCCCGACGGTCATCGTCTCCCCGCTGCTGGCGCTCATGCGCAACCAGATCGCCGCCGCCGAACGCGCCGGCATCCACGCCGCCACCATCAACTCGGCCAACCCGGAGGAGTGGGAGAAGACCTACGCCCAGGTCGCCGAGGGCATGGTCGACGTGCTCCTGGTCAGCCCCGAGCGGCTGAACAACCCCGAGTTCCGTGACCAGGTCCTCCCCGAACTGGCCGAGAGCGCGGGCCTCGTCGTGATCGACGAGGCCCACTGCATCTCCGACTGGGGGCATGACTTCCGTCCCGACTACCGCCGGCTCCGCACGATGCTCGCCGAGCTTCCGCCGGGCATCCCCGTGCTCGCCACCACCGCGACCGCCAACGCGCGGGTGACCCGTGACGTGGCCGAGCAACTGGCCGTGGTCGCGGACGCGGAGGAGGCCGATCTCGGTGACGTCCTGGTCCTTCGGGGGCCGCTGGAGCGTGAGAGCCTCCACCTCGGCGTCGTACGGCTCCGCGGTGCGGAGCAGCGGCTCGCGTGGCTGGCCAGGACGCTCCACGAGCTGCCCGGGTCGGGGATCGTCTACACGCTGACCGTGGCGGCGGCGCAGGAGATCGCCGCCTACCTGCGCGAGCAGGGGCATCCCGTCGCGGCCTACACCGGGCAGACCGAGCCCGCCGAGCGGCTGGCCGCCGAGGAGGATCTGCTCGCCAACAGGATCAAGGCGCTGGTCGCCACCTCGGCCCTCGGCATGGGGTTCGACAAGCCCGACCTCGGCTTCGTCGTGCATGTGGGCGCTCCGCCGTCGCCGGTGGCGTACTACCAGCAGGTCGGCAGAGCGGGGCGCGGGGTCGAGCAGGCCGAGGTGATCCTCCTGCCCGGCTCCGAGGATCAGGAGATCTGGAGCTATTTCGGCTCGCTGGCGTTCCCGCCCGAGCCGGTGGTCCGCACGACCCTGGACGCGCTCGCCGAGGCGGAGATCATGTCGACCGCCGCCCTGGAGACGCGCGTCGACCTCAGCCGCAGCCGCATGGAGATGATGCTCAAGGTGCTCGACGTGGACGGCGCGGTCCGCAGGGTCAAGGGCGGATGGGAGGCGACCGGCGAACCGTGGGCCTACGACGCCGATCGTTACGCGCGGGTCGCGGCGGAGCGCAAGGCCGAGCAGGACGCCATGCTCGGCTACATCACGACGGCCGACTGCCGCGAGGAGTTCCTCCGCCGCCACCTGGACGACGACGCCGCGACCCCGTGCGGCCGCTGCGACAACTGCACCGGCGCCCATCGCTCCGCGGAGATCGCGCAGGAGGCCGTCGAGGCCGCCCGGGCCCGGCTCACACGGCCGGGGATCGAGATCGAGCCGCGACGGCAGTGGCCGACCGGGCTGGCCGACCTCAAGGGCCGGATCAAGCCGGACCTGGCGGCCGACTCCGGGCGCGCGCTCGGCCGGCTGACCGACATCGGCTGGGGCACCCGGCTCAGGGAGCTGCTCGCGGCGGGTGACGCCCCCGTGCCGGGCGAGGTGCTGGCCGCGGTCGTCGAGGTGCTCACGTCGTGGAGCTGGGCGGAGCGGCCCGTCGCCGTGGTGGGCGTCCCCTCGGCCGGCCGTCCCGAGCTGGTCCGCAGCCTCGGCGAGGGGATCGCGCGGATCGGCCGGCTGACCTACCTGGGCGAGCTGGGTTACCGCAGCGGATCACCGGGCCGTCAGTACAACAGCGCGCAGCGGGTGGCCGCCATCCGGAACACCCTGGCGATGCCGCGAGAGCTGGGCGGCAGGATCGCCGAGCTGGGCGGCCCCGTGCTCCTCGTGGACGACCGCGTCGACACCGGCTGGACGATGGCCCTCGCCGCCGCCCAGATCCGGCACGCGGGCGCCCCCGCGGTGTTGCCCCTGGCGCTGGCCACGACCACCTGAGAGCAGGACGACGGAAGGGCCCCCGCCACGAGGCGGGAGCCCTTCCGGAGAAGTCAGATCAGAGGCGGGGACGGGCGCCGAGGTAGGAGATGCACCTGGCGGCCAGCGCGTTGCCCGCGGCCAGGGCCTCGGTGGGCGGCTTGCCGTCCAGCCACGGGGGAAGGAAGCCCGCGGTGAAGGCGTCGCCCGCACCTGTGCCGTCCACGATCCGGTCGACGGACTCGGCCGGCACGCGCACCGGCTCAGCCCGGTTGTTGGTGTACCAGAGCGAGCCTTCGTCGTTCAGCTTGATCACGACCTGCGGGAACCAGGCCGTCAGCACCTTGGCCGCGGATTCGGGCTCGTCGCGGCCGGTCAGGACCTTCGCCTGGTCGGTGTTGGCGAACAGCAGCTTCGCGCCGTGTGTCCACTCGAGGAACGGCTCCGCGCCGATGCGCTCGACGGGGGCCGACGACGCGCAGTCGACCGAGATCGACATCCCGGTCCTGCGGGCGAGGTCCAGCGCGGCCATGCCGGCGTCCCGGGAGCCTTCGTTGATCAGCGTGTAGCCGGACATGTGCAGATGGCTGCCGCCCGAGAAGAGGTCACGGGGCAGGTCCTCGGGGGAGAGCGCGGCGTTGGCGCCCGGGTCCGAGAGCATGGTCCGCTCACCCTTGTGCGTCACGAGGACGACACAGGTGCCGGTGGGCCGCTCGGGATCCATCACGAGACGGGCGTCCACGCCGTAGCCCATGAGTTCCATGTCGCGGTTCCGGCCGGTGATGTCGGCACCGCGGCGGCCGATGAAGGCCACCTCCGAGCCCTCCACGGCCAGCCAGGAGGCGACGTTGGCACCGGAGCCCCCACCGTGCATGGTCACAACGGCCGGGGTGTCGCTCGCCCTCGCGAGAGGGAACTTGGCGCGGGCGACCGCGTCCGTCATGAGATCGCCCACCACGACGACCCGCGTCATGATGTCACCACCTTGCCGACTGCTGTGGAGGCGAGGCCGCCGATGCCTATGGAGGGGCGGCGTCCTCTCCGTGCTGTGAGGCTGACGCGAAGAAACCTAACAGTTTCCGGGGGTGCCGTGGGGCATAGAGCGGACACCGGGGCATAGTCGATGCACAAGCGTTGCCCAACTCACCAGCTGGCGAGTTGTCTTTTTCCAGGGCAATCCGGGTCACCCCGGAGCGAGGGACTCCCTGGGTTTCGTAAAAGTAAGAATCACCTCAATCAACAGCAAGCCGGACAACGCTAACCTCTCGTTCGTGCGACCTCATTACCCCGCTCACTGGGAAGCGGACGTCGTCCTGTCCGACGGGGGCACGGCACACCTGCGCCCGATCAGGCCGGACGACGCCGATCTGCTGCGCTCCTTCTACTCCCGGCTCTCCGAGCAGTCGATCTTCTTCCGGTTCTTCGGCCCCCGGCCCAGGCTCACCGACCGCGAGATCGCCTGGTTCACCAACGTCGACTACTCCGACCGCGTGGCGCTCATCGCCACGATCGGCACCGAGATGGTCGCGGTCGTACGGTACGACCGGGTCGAGCCCAGGGACCACGCCGAGGTCGCCTTCCTCGTCGAGGACGCCCACCAGGGCAGGGGCATGGCGTCGATCCTGATGGAGCATCTCAGGGCCGCGGCGCGGGAGCGCGGGATCAGGACCTTCATCGCCGACATCCTGCCGGGCAACCACCGGATGACCGGCCTGCTCCGGCAGGCCGGCTACACGGCGCAGAGCCAGTTCGAGGACGGCGTCGTCCGCATGACGCTCGACCTCGCGACCACGGAGACCGCACTCGAGGTCAGGCTGGCCCGCGAGCACCGCTCCGAGGCCCGGTCCATCGAGCGCCTGCTGACGCCGGAGTCGGTCGCGGTCGTCGGGGCCAGCAGAGAGCCCGGCGGGATCGGGCAGACCGTCCTGCGCAACCTGCTCGGCGCCGACTTCTCCGGACCGGTCTACCCGGTCCATCGGCACGCGCGGGCCGTCGCGGGCGTGCGCGCGTACAAGAGCGTCTCCGCGATCGAGGGCGACGTCGACCTGGCCGTGGTGGCCGTGCCCGCCGAGGGCGTGCTGGACGTGGTCAGGGAATGCGCGGAGAAGGGCGTCAAGGGCCTCGTCGTGGTCTCGTCGGGCTTCGGCGAGACCGGCGACGACGGGCGGTTACGCCAGGAGGAACTGGTGAGCATCTCCCGGGCGTACGGCCTGCGCGTGGTCGGCCCCAACTGCCTCGGCATCGCGAACACCGACCCTTCGGTGCGGCTCAACGCGACCCTGGCGGCGACCCTGCCCGGCCGCGGCAGGGTGGGGTTCTTCAGCCAGTCCGGGGCGCTCGGCACGGCCCTGCTCCAGAGGGTGGCCCAGCGGGGCATGGGCATCTCGACCTTCGTGTCCGCGGGCAACCGGGCCGACGTCTCCGGCAACGACCTCCTCCAGTACTGGGAGGAGGACCCCGCCACCGACGTGATCCTGCTCTACCTCGAATCTCTGGGAAATCCGCGCAAGTTCACCCGGCTGGCCCGCCGGATCTCGCGGAGCAAGCCGATCGTGGTCGTCAAGAGCCGCGGAGTCCCCGGCGGCCACGCCGCGCCCGTGCTCAACCTGCCCGACACGGCGCTGAGCTCGCTGTTCGAGGAGGCGGGGGTGATCCGCGTGGACGATCTCACCCAGCTGTTCGACGTCGCCCAACTCCTGGCCTACCAGCCGCTTCCCGCCGGTCCCCGCGTCGGCGTGGTGAGCAACTCCGACGCCCTGGCGTTGCTCGCCGTCGAAGCCTGCGTCTCCGCCGGTCTGGAGCCGGCTCCGCCGGTGAACCTGGGCGCCCAGGCCCGGGCCGCCGAGTTCGCCGGGGCGTTGTCGGAGGTCCTCACCACCGTGGACGCGGCCGTGGCCGTCTACATGCCCCCGATCCCCGGCAGGTCCGACGAGATCGCCGCCGGGCTGGTGCGGGTCGCCCGGGAGTCGGGCAAGCCGGTCCTGGCCACATTCCAGGGCGAGATGGGCATGCCGGTCGCCCTCCGCACGCCTGCGGCCCCCGGGGACGCCGCCGGTGCGCCGGGCCAGGCGGCCCCGGGAAAGGGATCCATCCCCTCCTATCCCGCTCCGGAGGAGGCCGTACGGGCTCTCGCCCATGTCGTACGGCACGCCCGCTGGCGCGAACGGCCCGCGGGCACCGTTCCCGACCTCGACGGCATCGACGCCGCCGGGGCACGGGAACTGGTCGCCGCCGCGGTCGATGAGGACGGCCGGGACCGGGAGATCGACGCGACCGGGCTGCTGGCCTGCTTCGGCGTGGAGGTGTGGCCCGCGCAAGAGGTCGCCTCGGCCGACGAAGCCGTGGCGGCGGCCGAGCGGGCGGGCTGGCCGGTGGTGGTCAAGGCCACCGATCCCGACGCCTCCCACCGGGCGGGGACCGTCCGGATCGGCCTCGGCGAGCCGTCCGGCGTCCGGCAGGCGTACACCGGCCTGGCCGGTCTCCTCGGGCCGGGAGCGACCCTCGCCGTCCAGCGCATGGCCCCGCAACCGGCGGTGCCCACCGTCGTCGGCGTGGTCCAGGACGGCCATTTCGGCGGGGTCGTGTCGTTCGGGCTGGCCGAGGTCGCCGCCCGCCTCCTCGGTGATCGTGTGTACCGCCTGGCCCCCCTGACGGCGGAGGACGCCGAGGGCCTGGTCCGCTCCGTCCGCACCGCGCCGCTCCTGTTCGGCCGGTACGGCTACCCGCCGGTGGACGTGGGAGCGCTGAACGACCTGCTCGTCCGGGTGGGGCTGCTGGCCGACGCGCTGCCCGAGGTGGTCAGGATGGACCTCGACCCGGTCCTGGTGGGCACGTCCGGGGTGGTGGTCCTCGGCGCCCGCGCGGTTCTGCGGCCCGCTTCCGCGTTGCGCCCGGACGGGGGTCCCCGCCGCCTGGGCTGAGGGGCGGAGACCGCTCGGGTGTGAAACCGGTGTCCCTTACAGGGCAGGATGGACCCATGAGGGAAACCCGAGTCTCCGCCGCGGGCATGCGTGAGGCCATCGACCGCAGCGGCTACTACCCCGACCTGGTGGCTGACGCCGTGGACTCCGCGCTCGGCAAGGAGCAGGTCACGGCGTATGTCGTGCATCACGAGGCCACGTTCGACCCGGCGATGGAAGTCCGCAGGCACGTCACCGTCCTGGTGCTGTCGTCCAGCCGGCTGCTCGTCTGCCACACCGACGAGCACCCGCCCGCGGAGGGCATGCCCGCCTCACACGCCTCCACCACCACAGAGGCCGTGCGGCTCAGCCGGATCCAGTCGGTCGCGGTGACCAGGGTCGTTCCCGACCCGGCGACCTACGTGCCGGGGGTCGCCCCCAGCGAGGTCACGCTCACGATCGGCTGGGGCGCCATCTCGCATCTCGATCTCGAGCCGGCGACCTGCGGAGACGAGAACTGCGAGGCCGACCACGGCTACACCGGCGCGATCACGGCCGACGACCTGTCCCTGCGGGTGAGCGAGGCGGCCGACGGCCCCGAGGCGGTCGTCCACGTGCTCGCCTTCGCCAAGGCGCTTTCCGAGGCCACCGCCCGCGCCGCCACCTGATGACCGCTCGCATGTGAGCATGGAGGCGATGTGACCGAGCCAGGGACCCCCGGACCGCGGCCCGCGACGTCTGAGACGACGACGGCCGTGCCCTTCGTGCCGGCGTACGGCACCGCGTCGCTCGCGGACCTGCCGGGGTCCCTGCTCGCCTCCCTGGGGATGCCCACCGCCAACGTCCTCGGTCTCGATCCCGCGGAACGGGTGTGCCTGTTCCTCGTCGACGGGCTCGGGGCCGAGCTGCTCGCCGCCCATCCCGGCGCGGCGCCGTTCCTGTCCGCCCATCTCCGGCGGACGCTCACGGCGGGCTTCCCGTCGTCGACCCCCACGAGCCTGGCCACGCTCGGCACCGGCACCCCGCCGGGTGAGCACGGCATGATCGGCATCTCCATGGCGATCCCAGGTGAGGGGCGAATGCTCAACTGCCTGCGCTGGACGGCGCCGGGCCTGCCCGTCGACCCCGACCTCTGGCAGCCGGCCGACACCGTCTACCAGCGGATGGACTCCCACGGAATCCAGCCGATCTACGTCGCTCCCGGGGCCTTCGACGGCACAGGGCTGACCCGGGCCGTCTACCGGGGAGTGCGCTACCGGGCCGCGGAGACCGTCGACGAGCGGGTCGAGGGCGTACGGCAGGCCCTGGCGGAGACCTCCTACGTGATCGTCTACTACGGCGACCTCGACGCCATGGGCCACATGACCGGGTGGGGCAGCGCCCATTGGCTGGAGCAACTGACGATCGTCGACCGCATGGCCGAGCGGATCGCCGAGGGGCTGCCCGCGGGATCGGCCCTGTACGTGACGGCCGACCACGGCATGATCAACGCCGTCGACAAGGTCGACGTGGACGAGTCGCCCGTGCTCCAGGAGGGCGTCGTCATGCTGGGCGGCGACGCGCGCGCCCGCCACGTCTACACCGCCCCCGGTGCGGCGGACGCCGTCCTCGAGACGTGGCGCGAGATCTTCCACGGCCGTGCCTGGGTGGTCTCGCGCGAGGAGGCCGTCGCCGAGGGCTGGTTCGGCCGCACCGTACGGAAAGAGTGGCTCGGCCGGATCGGCGACGTCATGGCGGTGCCGTACGGCGACTGCGTGATCGTCGCCTCGCGCGCCGAACCGCTCGAATCGTCGCTCGTCGGCTACCACGGTTCGCTGACGGTGGCCGAACAGAGTGTGCCGCTGCTCGGGATCCGCCGGTGACGGCGCCGCGGAAGGGCACAATGACGAGGCACAACGCTTCAGGAGGGACGTTCCGATGAGCCCACTGATCACCCCGGAGGAGCTGGCCGCACTCCACGACGTCAGCGTCCTCGACGTGCGATGGCGGCTCGGCGGTCCGCCCGGGGCCGACTCGTACGCGGAAGGGCACATCCCCGGCGCCGTCTTCTGCGACCTCGAGGCCGACCTCGCGTCTCCGGCCGGGCCAGGCGGCCGTCATCCGCTGCCCACCGCCGACGCCTTCCAGGCCGCGATGCGCCGGCTGGGCGTGTCCGGGGCCCGCACGGTCGTGGTCTACGACGACGCGGACTCCACGGCCGCGGCCAGGGCGTGGTGGACGCTGCGCTACTACGGCCACGGCGACGTCCGCGTGCTCGACGGAGGGCTGCGGGCCTGGGACCGGGCCGGGCTGCCCGTCGTGAAGGACACCGCCGCCGTGCCGCCCGGCGACTTCGAGGCGGCTCCCGGCGGGATGCCGGTCCTCGACGCGGACCAGGCCGCGGCGCTCGCCGACAACGGGGTCCTGCTCGACGCCAGGGCCGGCGAACGCTACCGGGGCGAGGTCGAGCCCGTGGACCCGGTGGCCGGCCACATCCCCGGTGCGATCAGCGCCCCCACGGCCCAGAACGTCGAGCCGGGAGGCCGGTTCCGGTCGAGGGGATTCCTCCGCGAGCGGTTCAACACGTTCGGTGCGGTCGAGGGCGTCCAGGTCGGCGCCTACTGCGGGTCCGGCGTCACGGCCGCTCACGAGGTCCTCGCGCTGGAGGTGGCGGGGATCACGGCCGGCCTCTACGCAGGTTCCTGGTCCAACTGGGTGACCGACCCCACCCGTCCCGTCGCCACGGGCTGACCGGACCCCGCGCCCGATCCCGCCGGCCGCGGCGCCACGGGCTTACCGAGCCCTCGGCTCACCCCGCTCCGGCGGGCCGTGGCCCGTTCGGCCGATCGGCTCGTCTCCCGCGCCGAAGCAGACGAAGCCGCCGACGCCGGTCTTCGCCGCGGCCGCGGCCAGCGCCTCAGCGGGGGAGCGGCCGTCGGCGAGGAAGGCGTGGAAGACGGTCATCAGGGCCGCGGCCTCGTCGTCGCGCACCGGGGCGACCCCGGCGACCACACAGGCGGCGCCGCGATCGACGAAGGCCCCGGCCAGGCCGAGCACCGCACCGTCCACCGGCGCGTGCGCCATCCCCGCGTCGCACGCGGAGAGGATCACCAGTCGAGGTACGGCCCGGAGCCGTCGCAGCTCGTACGCCATGAGGGGACCGTCCTCCAGGGTGATCCGCGACAACATGGGGCTGCGCGGCGAGAACATCCCGTGCGCGGCCACATGCAGCACGTCGGCCCGCTCCAGCGCCGTGAGCATCCCGGACCTGGTCCCATCGGCCCGCTCGGCTCCCGGATGCGTCCTGACGACCAGGTCCACCTCAGGTCCGGCGTGCGCCAGTCCCGGCCCGGCC
Organism: Planotetraspora mira; assembly: GCF_016863275.1. Lineage (GTDB taxonomy): Bacteria > Actinomycetota > Actinomycetes > Streptosporangiales > Streptosporangiaceae > Planotetraspora > Planotetraspora mira. The sequence goes on along the minus strand of NZ_BOOO01000004.1, from coordinate 350,065 downwards.
AGCGCGACGACCACAGGCGGGCCGTACGGGTCGCCCGTGCCCTGGGAGCGGACCCGTGTGAACCAGGAGGCGCCCTCGGCCGCCACCGACACCGCCCGCCCGCGAAGGACGGGAAGCAACGGCCACGGCAACGTGCACAGCGACCCCGTGGGGACGACGAGCACGGAACCCCCGACCGGTTCGACGGGCCCGAGCAGTCGCCGGCCGAGCAGGTCCAGCTCGTGGTCCAGCCCCTCCGCGGCCTCGGCGTCCCGCAGGTTGCGCCGGCGCAGGCCGTACCTGATCCGGACCGTCGCCTCCGCCGCGGCGGTGTACGAGCCGAGCGAGTGCAGCGTGCATCCCCGTGAGCCGACGGCGATCCCCCAGAGATCGTCGCCGTCCCGCACCAGCTCCAGGAGGGTGCCGTCCGGCACCGGGTGACGGGTGAATGCGGCGGGGGGCGGCGCGCCCCGCACGATCGCCCGCCACCGCTCCGCCCACGTGAGGACCGTCCAGGGATCACCGCGGCCGAGCGCCGTCCGCAGGCCGAACGCGGCGAGATCCTCCGCCGGCCGGGCCGCGTGCGCCCGCATCGCGGGCTCGGCCGCCTCGCCGTCGCGGACGGGCGCCGCGACCGCCTCCAGGCCCGCCGCCGCGGCCTCGAGGGCGCCGTCGACGTCACCGTCGAGGTGCAGACGCATCGCCCTGGCGTGCTGCCCGATCAAGGCCGTGGACGGAGATCCGGCCAGCAGGTCGAGCTGGTCCCGCGCGGTCCCGAGGTCGCCCAGGCGGCAGGCCAGACCGGCGGCGGTGAGCCGGAGCGCGCAGGAGGCGCCGGTCCAGCCGGACCCGGCCAGGCGCCCGGCGCACGCGAGGAGATCGGCCAGCAGTTCGTGACCCGGCTCCTCCTGGAGGACGCGGGCACGCAGAACGACCTCCGTCGCCAGGGGCGCCCACGCGGCCCGTCCCTGGCCGAGGAGCTCGGCGAGTGCGGTCTCGGCCGTCGTGGCGGCCCGGTGGCCGTCGCCGGTGAGGAGCTCCGCCCGGGCCAGCAGGAGCCGGGCCTCAGGGAGCGCCGCGTGCGCTCCGGCCGCCTCCAGATCGGGCACGGCCTGTTCCGCGACCGCCCGAGCCTCGCCGGGCAGGCGTGCCGCCAGCAGCGCCTCCGCGTAGTCCGTCCGCATCGCCGCGAGGCGTTCGGGGTAGCCGAACAGCGCCGACTCCGCGGCGTGGTACCTCTCGAAGGACGAAGGGATGTCACCTCGCCGGGCGGCGACGAAGGGGAGGTTCCCCTCCGCCAGCATGGCCACGTGGTCGAGACCGGCCTGTCTGGCCAGGTCCGCGCATGCCGACAGGTCCGCCTCCGCCGCGCCGTACTCCTCGAGGAAGGTGCGTGCCAGGCCGCGGTTGAGCAGGCCGCCCGCCTGGAACTTGGGATCGCCGTCCAGCGACTCGATCGCGTCGTCACAGTGACGGACGGCCTCCCCGTGGCGTCCGAGGAGGATGAGCGCCACCGAGCGCTGCACGCCGAGCCGCGCCAGGTCGCCGCCCGCCAGGTCCCGCTCCGCCAGGTCGGCGAGGCGGAGCCCGCCCTCGGGATCCCCGAGTTGGGCGCGGATCGTCACCAGCGACATCCGGGCCTGCGCCACCCGTCGCGGCCACCCCTCCCCGGCGGTGATCGCCTGAAGGAGCCGCTCCTCGGCCAGCGCGAGGTCGCCCAACTCCCGTGTCGCGAGGGCCGACGCGCGCAGCGCGATCGAGACCGCCTCGGCGCACGGCTCGCCCGCCGTCTCCGCCAGTACGGCTCTCGCCTCCGCCAGTGCCACACGAGGGTCGGTGCCGGAGAGCAGGACCGCCGCCTCCGCACGCGAGACGAGGCCGGCCGCCCCCTCCGGCGCGACGGGCTCAGGCGTGACGGGCTCGGGCGTGACGGGTTCGGGTGTGACGGGTTCGGGTGTGACGGGTTCGGGCGCGGCGGGGGTCACGGGCGGACGTGCATCCACCGGGTGGACACCGGCGGCTCGCCGGGACGGTGGCAGACCACGCTGACCCAGCCCGTCGGCAGGCCCCCGACCGCGAACCGGCCGTTCTCCGACAGATCACGTGTCTTGCTGAGGTGCGACGTGCGGATCTCGACCTGCCAGCCGGTGCCGGGTTCGGCGCTCGGACCGGAATCGGGGCGGGCGTCGGTTTCGGCACCGGAAGCGGGGGAGACCTGCCCGGCCACCTCCAGGCGGCCGTCGGCGACGACGGCCTCCACGTCGATGGTGAGCCCGGTCACCGCGAACCGGCGCACCCCCGGGCCTTCGTCCTCAGGGATGTCCGGCGCCCCGCCTCCGGACCTGGCGCCTCGCGGCCCGGAGATCTCGACGGGCGTTGCGACGATCCCCCCGGGCAGGCGCAGATGGAAGGCCGCACGGGCGTCGGCCGAGACACGGCCGGGCACGGGATCGGCGCCGGCGGCCATCCGGAGCGCGGCGAGCAGGTACTCGTCCCTCATGCGGGCTCCTCCAGCAGACCACGCAGGCGCGACATGCAGCGTGCCCGGGTCGGGCCGATGCTGCCGGGCGAGATGTCGAGGCGGATCGCGATCTGGGCGTACGTGGCCTCCGGCCGCAACACGGACATGCGCAGAAGCGAGCGGCAGGGCTCGCCGAGGGTGTCGAGCCGCTCCCAGACATGCCGGCCGAAGTCCGCGTCGACGATCGCCGCGGCCGGATCCGGCAGCACGGCGTCGGGCAGGTCGTGGCCCGACGCCACCTCTCCCCGGCGTCCGCGGCTCAGCCGGAGCGCCTCGTGCCGGGTGGTGGTGACGAGCCACGCGCCGATCCGCTCGGGATCGCGGATGCCGTCGAGGTTCTCGACCATACGCAGCCAGGCGCCCTGGACCGCGTCCGCGGCGTCGGTGTGGTTCAGCCCGAAGGCCCGGGCGACCGCCCACATCCTGGCGCCGAAGCGGGCGACGAGGTCTTCCCACGCGGCCTGGTCGAGACAGCCGAGCGACTTTTCTACGGTCATGGACGTCACTTCGCGCATCGAGGGGGGAACGCTGCGTGAGCACACTATCGATCCTGAGTGACCATGACCCCGAGATCCGGAATTCGCCGGCCGCCCTCGAGCACGTGCCGTACGGCGTCGCGGGGCGGCATGTCCCGGCACAGGCGGGCGACGGCTCCGGTGACGACGGCGGTCGCGAACGACGTGCCGCTCCAGGCGGCGTAGCCGTGGAAACCGGAATGCTCCAAGAAGCTGCTCGTCAGGCCGACGCCCTCGGCGCAGGCGTCCACCCATGGCCCATGCGCGGAGAAGTCCGCCCTGGCGTCCCCGTCGAGGGCGCCGACCGCGAGCACCCCGGGAAGCGCGGCGGGCCAGAAAGGACGTGCGGAGCCGGTGTTGCCGGCGCAGGCGATGGCGGCGGGAAAGGCGCTCAGCGCGTCCTCCAGCCCCACGGGAGGCCGGTCGTCGAAGGTGTGACCCCCGAAGGAGAGGTTGAGGACGTCGACCCGGTCGTGCCGCAATCCGGCCAGGGCCCGCAACAGGGCGGCCTCGTCGCCGACGCCGTGACTGTCCAGCAGTCGCAGGGCGCGCAGGCGCACCCCCGGAGCCTGCCGGAGGATCAGCCCGGCGACGAACGTGCCGTGCCCGGCCTGCTCGTCGAGCGCGCCGTCGCCGTCCGCGTCCGGCGTCTCGGCGATGTCGTCCCGATACCAGTCGAGCAGCCACGGGTGCGGCGCCAGGCCCGTGTCGAGCACGCCGACCGTGACGTCACAGGCCTCCCCCTTCTCGTACGGCACCGCGGGCGCGGGCGTCGGCCGGCTGCCCGGGCCGCCGAAGTACAGCGGCTGACCGACGATGAGGTGGTTGGGCGAGGCGACGTGGCCCCCGTCCCGCAACGTGGCGGTGAGGTCGAGCACGTCCACGCCGGGCGAGAGCCGTACGTGGTGGAGGGGGCCGGCCGGGGCGGCGTCGTCGGCCCAGCGCGAGACGGCGGCCGGGGACGAGGTGAGAAGCTCGCCGGGCCGGATGAGGGCGGGCCGGTCGGGGAGGTGCTTTACCAGCCGGGCGCGCATCCGGACATCCTTCGTGGGGGAGTCACGAGTAGATCACGATAGGTGCCTTTCCCGATCCGGAGCGTTAACAAGCCTGATTCGCTATGACCTCCCTCTGGTGCCGGGCCACGACGGACGGTAGTCTCTCTTACGTTTGAAACTTGTGATCATCCCAAACTATGAGGCCGTTGGGGAAGGCGCACCTCATGGGATTTGGGAGGTCCGGTGGCTGCTGCTCGTGGCGTCCTGTACGTCCACTCGGCTCAGCCTGCGTTGTGCCCGCACATTGAGTGGGCGGTCGCAGGCGTTATTGGCGTACCCGTCGACCTGACGTGGACAGCTCAGCCCGCTGCGCCGGGGACCTTACGGGCCCAGGCCGAGTGGGAAGGCCGTCCTGGCACGGCTGCCGCGATCACGTCCTCGTTCATGGGCTGGCAGCGCATCCGATTCGAGATCACCGAGGACGCCTCACCGGGCGTGGACGGTTCCCGGCAGGCCTACACGCCGACGCTCGGCGCCTTCACGGCCGTGGTGGGCGCGAACGGCGACATCCTCATCCCCGAGGATCGCCTGCGCAACGTCATGCTGATGGCCGCGCAGGGCCGTGCCGTCCTCGAGGACGAGCTCGACCGTCTGCTCGGCAAGCAGTGGGACGAGGAGCTCGAGTCGTTCCGCTACGCGGGAGAGGGTGCGCCGGTCCGCTGGCTGCACGCCGCCGTGTGATCACCGGCTGACCCCGGCGGGGCCGATTCGCCGATCACCGTACGACGACGCCGAAGGCGCCGGCCCCCCCACGGGACCGGCGCCTTCGGCGTCGTATGGGTGCGGATCAGCGGCGGATCACCGCCGGAACCGTCGCCTGATCAGAGCGGGATGTTGCCGTGGGCGCCGCGCGCCGGCGTGGCCTGTGCGATGACCCGGGCGATCGTGCCGCGCGTCTTGGCCGGCTCGATCACCTCGTCGATCACCCCGAGGTCGATGGCGCGCTGGAGGCCGCCGGCGACCTTCTCGTGCTCCTCGGCCAGGCGGGCCTCCAGAGCGGGACGCTCCTCCTCGGAGACCGCCGCGAGTTCGCGCCGCTTGAGGACGCGGACGGCCGCGACCGCGCCCATGACGGCCACCTCGGTGGTCGGCCAGCCGAAGACCCGGGTCGCGCCGAGGGAGCGGGAGTTCATCGCGATGTAGGCGCCGCCGTACGCCTTGCGGGTGACCAGCGTGACCCGCGGCACCGACGCCTCGGCGAAGGCGTGCAGCAGCTTGGCGCCGCGGCGCACCACGCCGTCGTGTTCCTGACCGACCCCGGGAAGGTAGCCGGGCACGTCGACGAGGACCACCAGCGGGACGCCGAAGGCATCACACATCCGCACGAACCGGGCGGCCTTCTCTGCCGAGGTGGAGTCGAGGCAGCCACCGAGCCGCATCGGGTTGTTCGCGACGACGCCGACCGTGCGGCCGCCGAGACGGCCGAGCGTGGTGACCATGTTCGGCGCCCACTTGGGGTGCAGTTCCACACCCGGCTCGTCGAGCAGGCCGTTCACGAGGGGGTGGACGTCGTAGGCCCGGCGGGGGTTGTCCGGGAGCAGGCTGCCGAAGTCGACCTCGTCGACCTCGCGGACCCGGCCCTGGTGACCGAGCAGGGTGGCGAGCTGGCGAGCCTTGAGCAGCGCCTCCGGCTCGTCCTTGGTGACCACGTGGACGACGCCGCTGCGCTTGCTGTGCGGCTCGGGGCCGCCGAGCGCCGCCATGTCGATCTGCTCGCCGGTGACGCTGCGGACGACGTCGGGCCCGGTGACGAAGATGCGGCCGTTGTCGGCCAGGATCACGATGTCGGTCAGGGCGGGGCCGTACGCCGCGCCGCCGGCCGCCGGACCCACGACGACGGAGATCTGGGGAACGACGCCGGAGGCCTTCGTCATGGCGGCGAACACGCGGCCGACCGCGTGGAGGGACTCCACGCCTTCGGCCAGGCGGGCGCCGCCGGAGTGCCAGACGCCGATCACGGGAACGCGTTCCCGCACCGCGACGTCGTAGGCGTGGACGATGTGCTCACAACCCTCGGCGCCCATCGCGCCGCCCTGAACCCGGGCGTCGCTGCAGAAGGCGACGACGGGCACGCCCTCGATGCGGCCGGTGACGGCCAGCACACCACTCTTGTCCTCGGGGGAGATCGGCCGGACGGAGCCCTCATCGAGGAGGTGGCCGAGACGCGCGCTGGGGTCGCGGGGGTCGACGGACTCCTGTTCGGAGTCCCCGGTCACCGTCCTGTTGTCGAGCACAGTCATGCGAGACTCCTTGGTCAAACAGATGTGAAGGCAACAGCGACGTTGTGCCCGCCGAACCCGAACGAGTTGTTGACCGCGGCGATCTGCCCGCCGGGAAGCTTGCGCGGCTCGGCGCGGACGATGTCCACGTCGATGCCGTCGTCCAGATCGTCCAGGTTGATGGTCGGAGGAACGATGCGCTCGGTCAGCGCGAGGATGGTGAAGACCGACTCGATGCCGCCCGCTCCGCCGAGGAGGTGACCGGTCATCGACTTGGTCGAGGTCACCAGCGGGTGCGTGCCGACCGCCTCCTTGATGGCGATCGTCTCGACGACGTCGCCGGCGGGGGTGGAGGTCGCGTGCGCGTTGACGTGGACGATGTCGGCGCCGGTCAGCCCGGCGCTCTCCAGTGCCCGGCGCATCGCGCTCTGAATGCCGGCGCCGCTGGGCTCGGGCTGGGCGATGTGGTGGGCGTCGGAGGAGTATCCGGCTCCCGCCGCCACGGCGTAGATCTTGGCGCCGCGAGCCCGCGCGTGCTCCTCGGACTCCAGCACGACGATGCCCGCGCCCTCACCGAGGACGAACCCGTCACGTCCCTTGTCGAACGGCCGCGACGCGCGGTCCGGCTCGTCGTTGCGGGTCGACATGGCCCGCATCGCCGCGAAGGAGCCGATGTTGAGCGGGTGGATGGCGGCCTCCGTGCCACCCGCGACCACCACGTCCGCCCGGCCGTCCTTGATCATCTGGACGCCGTAGGCGATGCCCTCCGCGCCGGTGGCGCAGGCGCTGACAGGCGAATGGGTGCCCGCCTGCGCGCCGATCTCGATGCTGATCCATCCGGCGGACCCGTTCGGCATGAGCATGGGCACGGTGAACGGCGAGAGCCGGTTCCAGCCCTTCTCCTTGAACACGTCGTAAGCCGCCAGGATCGTCGTGATGCCGCCGATGCCGCTACCGACGGCGACCCCCAGCCGCGTCGGCTCGACCTCCGGCTTGCCGGCGTCCTGCCATGCCTCGCGGGCCGCGATCAACGCGAACTGCTCGGCACGGTCGAGCCGCCTCGCCTCAGGCCTGGGGAGCACGTCCCCGGGGTCGACCGCCGACAGGCCGGCGAACTTCACCGGCACGGAGTCGATCCAGTCCTCAGTGATCGTGCGGACTCCCGACCGCCCGTCGAGGAGCGCCGACCAGGTCGAGGCGGCGTCCCCACCGACGGGCGTCGTCGCGCCGATCCCGGTGACGACCACTACCCGGTCCTTACTCACGTTTCTGCACTCCTCTTTGGTGGATTGGGGGAACGTGCCGGACCCGGCACGTTCACCGGGCCCGCGCCGACCGGCTAGGCCTGGATGAAGTTGATGACGTCCTTGACGGTCTTCAGGTGCTTGAGCTGGTCGTCGGGGATCTCAACGCCGAACTCGTCCTGCGCGGCGACGGCGATCTCGACCATGGAGAGCGAGTCGATGTCGAGGTCGTCCACGAAGCTCTTCTCCGGGGTGACCTCGACCGCCGGGATGCCGGTGATCTCGTTGACGATCTTGCCGAGGCCAGCCAGGATCTCCTGCTCGGTCAGTGCCATGTCGCTAGTTCTCCTTGAATTCATGGATTATCTGGATCTTGTACGGCAAGCCGTACAAAGCATTACGGGAGCTCGATCACCTGGGAGGCGTAGGTGAGGCCCGCGCCGAAGCCGAGCAGCAGGGCGAGTCCGCCCGAGGGCACCTCGCCGCGCTCGATCATGCGGGACAGCGCCAGCGGGATCGACGCGGCCGAGGTGTTGCCCGCCAGGACGATGTCCCTGGCGATGACCGCGTTGTCGGCGCCGAGCTTGCGGGCGATCGCCTCGACGATGCGGAGGTTGGCCTGGTGGGGGATGAACGCGGCGAGTTCGGCGGGGTCGACGCCCGCACGCTCGCACGCGGCCTTGGCGACCGGGTGGAGCGCGGTGGTCGCCCAGCGGAACACGGTCTGGCCTTCCTGCTGGAGGAAGGAGTTGCGGTCCCTGACCATGATCGCTTCAGACTTGTCGCCGGCGCTGCCCCAGGCCACCGGGCCGATGCGGGGTGTCTCCGACGGGCCCACGACCGCCGCGCCCGCTCCGTCGGCGAAGATGACGGCGGTGGTGCGGTCGTCCCAGTCGACCCACTGGCTGAGCTTCTCGGTGCCGATGACCAGCACGTTCGTGGCCGACCCCGCACGTACGGCGTCGTTCGCCGCGGCGAGCCCGTAGCAGAAGCCCGCGCACGCGGCGTTGACGTCGAAGGCGCCCGGCGCCTCGATGCCGAGGCGGTGCGCGACCCGGCCGGCCGCGTTCGGGATCTGCGCCTCGAGGGTGCAGGTCGCCACGATGACCAGGTCGATGTCGCTGCTGGACAGGCCACTCGCGGCGAGGGCCTTGCCTCCGGCCTGGACCGCGAGGTCGATCTCCGACTCCTGCGGGCCCGCGACGCGTCGCTCCTTGATGCCGACGCGGCTCTGGATCCACTCGTCGCTGGTCTCGATCCGCTGCGCGAGGTCGTCGTTGGTCACGACATCGGCGGGCTGGTAGCCGCCGAACGCGAGAACCCTCGCGCCGGGAGAACCTTGGCTGAGCCTCACTTGAGCACCTCTCGGGCGGCGTCGAGATTGTCGGGAGTCTTGAGTGCGACGGTCTTCACGCCGGGAAGGCCGCGGCGCGCGAGTCCGGTCAGAGTGCCGCCGGGCAGCAGTTCGATCATCGCGGTGACGCCCTCCGCCGCCATGGTAGCCATGCAGGCGTCCCACCGGACGGGGTTGGCGACCTGCTTGACGAGGCGGTCGACGAAGTCGGGGCCGGTTGCGACCAGGGCGCCGTCCGCGTTGGACAGCAGCCTCACCGTCGGGTCGCCCGGGGTGATGCCGTCGGCGGCCTGACGCAGGTGGTCGACCGCGGGGGCCATGTGGACCGTGTGGAACGCGCCCGCCACCGACAGGGGGATCAGACGGGCCTTGGCCGGAGGATCGGCTTTGAAGGCCTCGAGCTGCTCCAGGGTGCCGCCCGCGACGATCTGGCCGGCGCCGTTGATGTTGGCGGGCGTGAGGCCCTGCCCGGCGATGGCGGCGAGCACCTCGTCCTCGGCGCCGCCGAGGACGGCCAGCATGCCGGTCTCGGTGACGGCCGCGGCCTTGGCCATCGCCTGGCCGCGTTCCCGGACGAGGCCGAGCGCCTCCTCGCGGGTGAGCACACCCGCGATCGCGGCGGCGGCGAGCTCGCCCACGCTGTGTCCCGCGACCAGGTCGGGCGTCACGCCGAGCACGTCGTAGGCGGCGAGGGCGGCGGCCACGAGCAGCGGCTGCGCGACCGCGGTGTCGCGGATCTCGTCGGCGTCCGCGGTCGTGCCGTACGCGATGAGATCAAGGCCGGCGATCTCCGACCACGCGGAGATACGGTCACGGAACTCGGGGATCTCAAGCCATGGGTTGAGGAAGCCTGGAGTCTGGGCACCCTGGCCCGGGGCGGCGATGACGAGCACGTAGTTAACCCTGCCCTGTAGAGGTTCGCCACACTGATGGAGATCCGAACGAACTTTGGGCCCGCTGGTTTGTGGGGTACCTACAGTTTCCGTTTCGCTGCGGTTAACGCGGGCCCACTACATTACGGACAGGCGGCCGAGTATGAGCCCCACCTGAAGCGTGAAAGCGGATCTGCCCTCCGTGGGCTGGTATCCGGTCAGCTCGGTGATCTTCTTGAGCCGGTAGCGCACGGTGTTCGGATGGACGAACAATAGCCGCGCGGTGGCCTCCAGTGAGGTTCCCTGCTCGAGATAGGTCGCCAGAGTGTCCAGGAGCGGCGTGCCCGCGAGGGGTTTGTAGACGTTCTCCACAAGCTGGGCCCTGGCGTCGTCGTCGCCGTCGAGGGCGCGCTCGGCCAGCAGGTCCTCGGCGAGGACAGGCCTGGGCGCGTCCGGCCAGCCGGAGGCCGCCCGCAACCCGGCGATGGCGGCGCGCGCCGAACTCGCCGCGGCGTGCAGGTCGGGCACCTCCGGGCCGATCACGATGGGCCCCGGGCCGAACCGGGGGACGACGCTGCGGGCCGCTTCCTTGACGCTCGCGGCGCCACCGACGATCACGATCAGGCGGTCGCCCTGCACTCCGGCGAGCAACTCGTGGCCCACCCTGCGGCCCTTGTCGCGGAGCCCGTCGATGATGCTCTGCGGGTCGTCGTCGGGCGCGTGGCCCGCGAAGACCATGACGGGCGCGGACGTCCAGCCGAGTGCCGCGGCCCAGGAGTGCAGGCCGTCGTCCACCTGCCCGCGCACCAGGGCGTCGACGATGAGCGCCTCCAGCCGGGCGTCCCAGGAGCCGCGTGCCTCGGCCTCCCGCGCGTACACCTGGGCCGCGGCGAAGGCGACGTCGCGGGTGTAGCGGAGCATCGCGTGGCGGAGCACGTCCGCCCCGCCGGGCGCGGCGAGCTCTTCGACCTGGGCCTCCACGACCTCCACGACGATGCGGACGAGGTCGACGGTCTGCTGGAGGGACACGCTGCGCTTGAGCTCGCGCGGAGCGGTGCCGAAGAACTCGATGCTCGGCGTGGGCCGTCCCTCGCCTGCGTGGCCGAACCATTCGACGAACGCCGCGATGCCCGCCTGGGCGACCAGGCCGACCCACGACCTGTCCTCCGCGGACAGCGCCCGATACCAGGCGAGCTGCTCCTCCATGCGGGCCATCGCAGCCGTGCCCAGGCTGCCCATCGCACGGTCGAGCCGGCGCGCCGTGTCCTCCTGGACCTTCACGTTCATGACGCCTCCCCGGCCGGCCACGCGAGCGGCGGTGTCATCGTGCCCATCGTCGTGCGCCTGTCGGCCGTCCTGCTCTCCCGCTCGCTCACGTCTCTAGCGTGCCAGGTCATCCGGGGTGCTGCGGCACCCGGCGCGGCACGGCGGGCCGGGGAGGCCGTTTGCGGCGGTCATCCGTACAGGTCCTAGATGACCGCGACCGCGGTGACCAGGCCGATGACGAAGTGGGTGACGGACAACAGGAGGGCGGCCGGCTGGAGGGTGGGCTCCTGGACGAGCTCGCGGACGGAGATCCCGGCGACCCGGTCGAACACCACCATTCCGAGCGTCTGCGCGACGATGCCGACCAGGCCGAACACGAGCGTGGCGAGCAGTCCCTCCCGAAGAACACCCCCCGACGACCAGATCGAGGCCGCCACGATCAGGCCGACGGCCGCGAGGCTGGAGGAGGCGAGCAAGGTCGCGTTCGGGTTGCGCTCCGTGCGGATCACCTTGCTCAGCCGTCCGGGCGTGGCCAGGTCGATGACGTAGAAGCCGGCGATGAGCAGCAGCACACCGAGGATCGCGTAGGCCAGGATCGCCAGCGAGCCGTGTCCCAGGACCTCGGCGAACGATGTGGCGGGGGGTGCGGGATTCATCGAGCGGTCGCTTTCATCCGTGGATTCGATGGGGGACGAAGGAGGAGGTGTCGTCGGTGATCAGGCCGGAGGTCTCGCGGATGCCGAGCCCGGCCGACTCGTCGTCGACCACCCAGGCGCCGAGGACCGGCCGCCAGCCGGAGAAGTCCGGCAGCGGAAGGAACTCCTGGTAGACGAATCCCTCGGCGCCGTAGTCGCCGTCGGTCTCGACCGTGACGCCGGGGGACACGACGCGCATGGACGCGCCCTCGCGGCCGAGCAGCGGCTTCTCGACGTATCCGGGGCCTTCTGCGAGGTCACGCGGGCCGTCGAGGTAGGCGGGGAGCAGGTTCGGGTGGCCCGGGTAGAGCTCCCACAGGACGGCCAGCAGCGCCTTGTTGGACAACAACATCTTCCACAGGGGCTCGATCCAGGCCATCGAGATCTGCTGGGCCATGGCGTGCGGCCCGAACGGCTCGGCGACGATCCACTCCCAGGGGTAGAGCTTGCATAGGGAACGGACCACTCGGTGCTCCATGTCGACGAAGCGCCGGTTGAGGGCGTCCCAGCCGATGTCCTCCATGGCGATCGCGACCGTCTTCAGCCCGGCCTGCTCGGCGGTCTCCTGGAGGTAGGCGAGCGTCATCACCTCCTCGCCCGTCTCGTCGGCGCTCGTCCAGGCGAAGTGGACCGGGCCCGTCGGCAACGTCAGCGCCTTCCACCGGTCGATCAGCCGTTCGTGGATGGAGTTCCACTGGTCGTCGTCGGGGAAGACGTCGCGTAACCAGAACCACTGGACGATGGAGCTCTCCACCAGGCTGGTCGGGGTGTCCGCGTTGTACTCCAGCAGCTTGGCCGGCCCCGTCCCGTCGTAACGCAGGTCGAACCTGCCGAAGACGTGCTGGTCACGCCGCCGCCAGGACTCCGCGACGGCCCCGCGCCAGGCGGGCGGGACGGCGAAGTCGGCGAGCCGGTCGTGGGCGACCACGTGCTCCGCGGCTGCGAGGCACATCCGGTGCAACTCCTCGACCTGCTCCTCCAGATCGAGGACCTCGTCCATGGTGAAGACGTAGTGGACGCCCTCGTCCCAGTAGGGCCGGGACAGGCCCTCGGGGTGGGCCGACCGGTGGAACGCGAGGCCCTGCGACTCCACGGTGGCGGCCCAGTCGTCCCTGGGCCGTGACGCCTCCCTGCGCATCAGCCGCCGCCGCCGACGTGGAAGCCGAATCCGCCGCGCTGGATGACCCGCCCCGACCGCGTCGATATCTGCGAGCCGGACGGCTTGATCATCGTCCCGTTGAGGACCCGCCCGGCCAGGCGGGCGCCGCCGTAGTACCACCCGTAGGCGCCGTGGGAGCCGTGGTAGCGCGTGTCGTCGCAGTAGTCGTCGCCGACCACGGTGTACGAGCCGTCAGCCTGGCGGCTCGAGGTGTCGACACAGTCCGCGTTCACCTCTTCGTAGCGGTTCTGCGCGACGCAGAATCCGACGACCAGGGTGGACAGACCGCCGATCATGCCGAGCTTGATTACGCTCGACTTCTTGAGGCCGCCCGTCCGCCGATGGATGGGCGGGGCCATCCCCATCGGCGGGGGAGCGGGCGCCCGGAGAGGCGGCTCCTGCCGAGGGGGACCTTGTGGAGGTCCCTCCTTCGGAGCGGCGTCCTCCTCGGCGGCGTCTTTGGGCGGGGCGGTGTCCTCGGGCGGGGTGTCCTCGGGAACGGCGCCCTTTGGCGGAGCACCCTCGGAGGTGGTGTCCTCGGCTTGGGCGTCCTTGGGGGCGGTGTCCTTGGGGGCGGCGTCGTGCGGGGTGGGGTCGTCAGGGGTGGGATTCTGCGGGGGGTTCTCCCCGGATTCCGTCATAGAGCTCCCCCCAGTAGTGAATCTGTGCAGATCAGTCGAACGATAGCGCCAGCCAGACGAACGGGACAGGGCGGTGTTTGGTTCCCGGGTGGCCGCACGGGTATGGCCCGCGCGCGCCGGACCCGCCCTCGGGTAGCGTGCCGGTGTGGATCCGGTCGACGCGCTGAAACGGATCGCCTTCCTTTTGGAACGGGCGGGCGAGCCCACCTATCGCGTCCGCGCGTTCCGCGGGGCGGCCGCCACTGTCGGAGGTCTCCCGCATGACGAGCTCGTACGGCTCGCGCGAAACGGCGGGCTCGGCGACCTCAAGGGCATCGGCAAGGTCACCGCTCTCGCCGTCACCGAGGCGCTGAACGGCGACGTGCCCACCTACCTACGGCGCCTGGAGGACACCGCCGACGTCGACCTGGACGAGGCGACGTCCGCGCTGCGCGCGGCGCTCAGGGGCGACCTGCACAGCCACTCCGACTGGTCCGACGGCGGGTCGCCGATCGAGGAGATGGCGGCCGCGGCGCGGGCGCTCGGCCATGAGTATCTGGCGCTCACCGACCACTCGCCCCGGCTGACGGTCGCGAACGGCCTGTCCGCGGACCGGCTCCGCGCACAACTCGACGTCGTCGAGGAGCTCAACGCCGGCTTCGCGGCCGAGGGCGGGGCGTTCCGGATCCTCACCGGGATCGAGGTCGACATCAACGCGGACGGCTCCCTCGACCAGGAGCCCGGCCTGCTGGAGCGGCTCGACGTCGTGGTGGCGAGCGTGCACTCGCAGCTGAAGATGGGTGCGGGCGACATGACGCGGCGCATGGTGACGGCCATCGCGAACCCGCACGTCGACGTGCTCGGCCACTGCACGGGCAGGATCGTGCAGGCGGGCGGCAAACGGGGCGGGCTGCGGCCGGAGTCGGCGTTCGACGCGGAGATCGTGTTCGAGGCGTGCAGGCGGTTCGGCGTCGCCGTCGAGATCAACTCGAGGCCCGACCGGCTGGACCCGCCGAAGCGGCTGCTGCGGCTCGCCTACGAGATGGGCTGCTCCTTCTCCATCGACTCCGACGCGCACGCTCCCGGTCAGCTCGACTGGCAGCGGTTCGGTTGCGCGAGAGCCGTACAGTGCGGGATCGGTGCCGACCGCGTCGTCAACACGCGACCGTGGGACGAACGGCACGCCTCGCGCGACGCCCCCGGGTGATGTCGCGAGGTCGTCTCGGGGTGATGGTGGTGTGGCGTCTGGGTGAGACGTTTTCGTGGGGTTTCACCGGGCTCGTCGGCGTAGCTTCGAATCATGGACCGCCGCGACGCCCTGGTGGAGGAGCTCCGCACCGGCGGCCGGCTCTCCGCCCGCGAGCTGGCGTCGCGCCTCGGAGTGAGCAGTCGCACCGTCATCCGGGACGTCGCGCGGCTGCGTGAGGCGGGCGTGCCCATCCGGCTCGACCCCGGCGGATACACCATCACGGGGCTGGAGTCGGTCAAGCGGTCGATCGACCAGGCGCTGCTCGGACGGCGGGTCCTGCGGATCGAGTACGGCGACGGGCGGGGCGCGGTGACGTCCCGGGACGTCGAGCCCGGCATCTGCCTCGGCGGCAGGGGCGGCCACTGGTACCTGGTGGCGTGGTGCCGCCTGCGGGACGACGTCCGGGTCTTCCGCCTGGATCGGATCGTGTCGGCGGCAGTCACCCGTGAGCGTTATCCGGAGCCCGCGCCCGACCGTCTCGCGGACCTCGCGAACGCCGTCGGAGTCTGAGAATCTCCGGCTTCACGCGATCCTTGACGCTCCCTCATCTGTAAGTAAAGCTTACTAATTATTTACTCCGGCTCGTGGAGGACGCCATGAGGCCTGCCGTACGGCACGATCGGGCCTCGGGGCGCGGCTCCCGGCTCGCCCGGCTCGCCATGGTGTCGTTCACGGCCGCGCTGCTCACCGCCGGAGCGGGCGTCGCCGTGCTGACCGGCGCCGAGCCGGCGGACGCCGCGGCGTTCGGCGACGTGGTGCCCGCGCCCGTCTCGGCCCAGCCGGCGAGCGGGACGACCTACACGCTGCCCGCCGGCGCCGGCATCCTCACCGAGGCGGGATCCGCCCAGGCCGCCGACGTCGGGACCTACCTGGCCGGGATCCTGCGGCCCTCGACGGGCTACGCGCTGCCGGTCTCCGCCGCGGGGACGGGTACGCCCGTGAGCGGCATCTCGCTCCTGCTCAGCGGCGCGGACGCGAGCGTGGGGCAGCAGGGCTACCAACTCGACGTGACGTCGGCCGCCGTGGTGATCCGGGCGCGGACGGTCACCGGCCTGTTCAACGGTGTGCAGACGCTCCGGCAGCTGCTCCCCGCCGAGGTCGAGAGCACGACGGTCCGCCCCGGCCCGTGGACGGTGCCCGGAGGGCGGATCGTGGACTACCCCCGCTTCGCCTACCGGGGGACCATGCTCGACGTCGCGAGGCACTTCCACCCGGTGGCGACGGTCAAGCGCTACATCGACAGGATCGCCCTCTACAAGATCAACTATTTGCACCTGCACCTGTCGGACGACCAGGGCTGGCGGATCGTCGTGGACGCGTGGCCCCGGCTCGCGACGTACGGCGGCAGCACCCAGGTGGGCGGCGGGGTGGGCGGCTACTACACCAAGGCCCAGTACCAGGACATCGTCGCCTACGCCGCGCAGCGGCAGATCACGATCGTGCCCGAGATCGACATGCCCGGGCACACCAACGCCGCCCTCGCGTCGTACGCCGAGCTGAACTGCAACGGGGTGGCGCCCGCCCTCTACACCGGCACGGACGTCGGCTTCAGCTCGCTGTGCACCTCCAAGGAGACGACCTACACCTTCGCGCAGAACGTGCTGAGCGAACTCGCGGCGATGACGCCGGGGCCGTACCTGCACATCGGGGGTGACGAGGCGAGCGCGACCTCCGCGTCCCAGTACGCGACCTTCGTGAACCGGGCGCAGCCGCTCGTCGCCGCGACCGGCAAGGCGGTCATGGGCTGGCACCAGATCGGCGCGTCGGCCGTGCAGCACTCGCCGGGCCGCGTCACGCAGTATTGGGGCCTGACCACCTCGGACTCCCTGGTGACCAACGCCGTGTCGAAGGGCGCGAAGGTCGTGATGTCCCCGGCCAACAAGGCGTACCTCGACATGAAGTACACCTCGGCGACGACGCCCGGGCAGAGCTGGGCGGGCTACATCGAGGTGCAGACGGCCTACGAGTGGAACCCCGGGACCTACCTCAGCGGAGTTCCGGAGACCGCCGTGCTCGGCGTCGAGGCGCCCCTGTGGACCGAGACCGTCGTCACCGAGGACCACATCGAGTCCATGGCCTTCCCTCGGCTGCCGGCGATCGCCGAACTCGGCTGGTCTCCGTGGTCCACGCACAACTGGACGGCCTTCCGCCAGCGGCTGGGCGCCCAGGGGCCGCGCTGGACGATCATGGGGATCGGCTTCTACCGGTCGCCCCAGGTGCCGTGGGCCACCGAGGGCCAGGGGGCCGTGCGGTACGAGGCGGAGAACGCCGTCATCTCGCGCGGGGTGGCCGAGTCGAACCACGCCGGGTTCTCCGGCACCGGCTTCGTGAACTACGACAACGCCGCGGGAAGCTACGTGCAGTGGACGGTGAACGCCGCGGCCGCGGGCGCGGCGACGCTCAGGGTGCGGTACGCCAACGGCACGACCACCGGCCGGCCCATGGACATCGCCGTCAACGGCGCGACGGCGGCCGCGGGCGTGGCCTTCGACGGCACCGGAGCGTGGACCACCTGGCAGACCCGGACGCTGACCGTCAACCTGAACGCCGGGACGAACACGGTCAGAGCCACCGCCACGACGGCCGGCGGCGGTCCCAACGTGGACTACATCGAGATCCAGCGGTGACCGGACCCGCGCGGCCCGGGGGGACGCGCGGCCGCCGTAAATGTCGGTGGGGTGGCCTACCGTCTCGCCTGTGAACCGTACCGACCGGCTCTACGCGATCGTCGAAGACCTGCGGGCGATCTCCCCACGCTGCAGGTCCGCCCGTGATCTCGCCCGCCGGTTCGAGGTCAGCTCGCGCACCATCGAGCGGGACATCGCGGCCCTGCAACAGGCCGGGGTCCCCGTCTACGCCGAGGTGGGGCGTAAGGGGGGCTACGCGCTCGACAAGAGCATGTCGCTGCCCCCGCTCAACTTCACCCCCGCGGAGGCCGTGGCCGTCGCGATCGCGCTCAACGGGGCCGACCGGCAGCCGTTCGCGGACGACGCCCGGAGCGCGTTGCGCAAACTCGTCGCCGCGATGCCCGGTCACGAGGGGGACCGGGCGCGGCAACTGGCGGGCCGCGTGCAGATCATGACCTCCGATACGCCCGAGAGGCCGGGAGACGGCCTGGTCACGAGAGTCGTCGAGGAGGCCGTCCTGCAGGGTGTCGTCCTCGAGATCGAGTACGCCGACGCCGAGGGCACGCTGACGGCGCGGCAGGTCGAGCCCGGCATGTTCGTCGGCGGGCGCACAGGCTCGTGGTATCTGGTGGGCTGGTGCAGGCTCAGAGAGGCCGTCCGCGTGTTCCGGCTGGACCGGATCATGGCCGCGGCGCTCACCCGGCAACGGGCGCCCGCCCGTCCGCTGGAGACCTTCGAGTCCGATCTCTCCGACATGATCGTCCGGCACCCCGCCCTGGACTGAAAGGGCGGGACCGAACAGAGGAAACAACTCCGACCGAAACACCGACAGGGGGTTGTCGCCACTCGCTGGGAAGCTTGATCCCGACGGCTTGGAGCATCTACAGCAGTGAGGAGGCCGCCCATGAGCGTGCCTGCGATCAACACCGTGGCGTGGTTCGAGGTGGCGAGCGACGACCCGGCCGCCGTGCGGCGTTTCTACGGCGACCTGTTCGGCTGGCGGTTCCAGATCGATGAGGATTCCGCGGCCGGGGGAGTGGACTACCAGATCATCAGATACTCCGATGACGAGAAGGCCCGCGGCGGCGTCTTCAGCACCGGAGGTTCGCGGCCGGGCCACGCGGTCTTCACCGTTCTCGTGGCGGATGTGACCGCCACCTGCGAGAGGGTCGAGTCTCTCGGCGGCAAGGTGGTCTCCCAGGTCGTGGGCAACGCCCACGGGCCCGACCTCGCCTACGTGCAGGACACGTCGGGCAACCTCGTCCAGATCTTCGCCGAGGCGGGTTCCTGACCCGCTGAAGCGATCCTGGGCCGTCCGATCGCCCGCCGGGACCCCGTTCCTGTGCTTCCCCCTCCGGCACTTCCCCCCACGGCGACCTGCCACCGGGCCGAGAGGGCGATCGGACGGCCCCTCCCGCGTTCGGCCCCTCCCGCGTTTCGGCGCGGTACGCCCCGTCGCGCAGGCGCGGGATGACGCCGGGCTAAGAAGAAGACGCGGTACGTCGGGCCCGCAAAACAGAAACGGCCCCCGCCGTGGCGGGAGCCGTACTGCTGAGTGAACCCTCGGAGAGGTCAGACGCCCATCGACTGGGTGTCGTTGGTCTCCGGAGTCGGGTGGCCGACCACCTCGGTCACGCCGTTCTTGAGGTGGTAGCGGGCGACGGCCTCCTGAAGCACTTCCTGCTTCATCTCGCCACGCTTGACCAGCTGGGTCAGCACCGCCAGCGTGATCGAGGCCGCGTCCACGTGGAAGTGGCGGCGCAGTGCCGACCGGGTGTCCGACAGGCCGAAGCCGTCGGTGCCCAGCGAGGACCAGTCTCCCGGCACCCACTGCGCGATCTGGTCGGGAACCGCACGCATGTAGTCGCTGACGCCCACGAGCGGCCCCGGCACGCCGGCCAGCTTGCTCGTCACGTACGGGATGCGCTGCTCGGCCTCGGGGTTGAGCAGGTTGTGCTCATCGACCGCGAGGGCGTCCCTGCGCAGCTCCGACCACGACGTGGCCGACCACACGGCCGCCGAGACGCCCCAGTCGTCGGCCAGCAGGCGCTGCGCCTCCAGCGCCCACGGCCCGGCGACGCCCGAGGCGACGATGTTCGCCTTCGGCCCGTCACCCGTCGCGGGAGCGAAGAGGTAGAGACCCTTGAGCACACCCTCGACGTCGAGGTCGGCCGGCTGGGCCGGCTGCTGGTAGGGCTCGTTGTAGACGGTGAGGTAGTAGAAGACGTTCTCGGGCTGGTCCCCGTACATCCGCCGCAGACCGTCCTTGACGATGTGCGCGATCTCGAACGCCCACGCCGGGTCGTACGACACGGCGGCGGGGTTCGTCGAGGCGATGAGCGGCGAGTGGCCGTCCTCGTGCTGGAGGCCCTCACCGTTCAGCGTCGTGCGGCCCGCGGTGGCGCCGAGCAGGAAGCCGCGGCCCATCTGGTCACCGAGCTGCCACATCTGGTCGGCGGTGCGCTGGAACCCGAACATCGAGTAGAAGATGTAGACCGGGATCATGTGCTCGCCGTGGGTGGCGTAGGCACTGCCCGCGGCCATCACCGACCCCATCGAGCCGGCCTCGCTGATGCCCTCGTGGAGGATCTGACCCTCGGTCGACTCCTTGTAGGACAGCAGGAGGTCGCGGTCGACCGCCTCGTACGTCTGCCCGTGCGGAGAGTAGATCTTGGCGGTGGGGAACATCGCGTCCACGCCGAACGTGCGCGCCTCGTCGGGGATGACCGGCACGAAACGGTGGCCGATCTCCTTGTCGCGCATGAGGTCCTTCAGGAGGCGGACGAACGCCATCGTGGTCGCGACGTTCTGCTTGCCCGAGCCCTTGGACAGCTGCTTGTAGACGTCGTCGCCGGGCAGCTTGAGCGGCTTGGCCCGTACTACGCGCTTCGGCAGGAACCCGCCGAGCGCGGCACGGCGCTCCTTCATGTAAGCGATCTCTTCGTTGTCCGGACCCGGGTGGTAGTAGGGCGGCAGGTCGCCCTCGAGGTCCTTGTCCGGGATCGGCAGGTAGAGCCGGTCGCGGAACTCCTTGAGCTCCGCCTTGCTCATCTTCTTCATCTGGTGCGTGGCGTTGCGCGCCTCGAAGTCCTTGCCGAGCGTCCAGCCCTTGATGGTCTGGGCGAGGATGACGGTCGGCTGGCCGACGTGCTCGCGGGCCGCCTTGAAGGCCGCGTAGACCTTGCGGTAGTCGTGGCCGCCGCGCGACAGCTTGCGGATGTCGTCGTCCGACATGTGCTCGACCATCTTGCGCAGCCGGGGGTCGCCGCCGAAGAAGTTGTCCCGGATGTAGCCGCCCGACTCGACCGAGTAGGTCTGGAACTGCCCGTCAGGGGTGGTGTTCATCTGGTTGACCAGCACACCGTCGACGTCCGCCGCGAGCAGCGGGTCCCAGTCGCGGCCCCAGACGACCTTGATGACGTTCCAGCCCGCGCCGCGGAAGTACGACTCCAGCTCCTGGATGATCTTGCCGTTGCCGCGCACCGGGCCGTCGAGCCGCTGGAGGTTGCAGTTGATCACGAAGGTGAGGTTGTCGAGCTCCTCACGCGAGGCGACCCCGATGGGACCGAGCGACTCAGGCTCGTCCATCTCGCCGTCGCCGAGGAAGCACCAGACATGGCTGCGGCTGGTGTCCTTGATCTTGCGGCTGAGCAGGTAGCGGTTGAACCGCGCCTGGTAGATCGCGGCGAGCGGGCCGAGGCCCATGGACACCGTGGGGAACTCCCAGAAGTCCTGCATCAGGCGGGGGTGCGGGTAGGAGGGCAGGCCGTGGAAGCCGTGCGACAACTCCTGCCGGAACGCATCGAGGTCGGTCGCCGACAGGCGGCCCTCCAGGAAGGAGCGGGCGTAGATGCCCGGCGCCGCGTGACCCTGGATGAAGACCTGGTCGCCCGACTCGCCGTGGTCCTTGCCGCGGAAGAAGTGGTTGAAGCCCACCTCGTACAGCGACGCCGCGGAGGCGTAGGTGGCGATGTGGCCGCCGACGTTGGTGTGCGCGTTGGCGCGGCTCACCATGACCGCCGCGTTCCACCGGATGTAGGCCCGGATCCGGCGCTCGACGTGCTCGTCGCCGGGGAACCACGGTTCCTTCTCCGGCGGGATGGTGTTGATGTAGTCCGTGCTGCGCAGGCCGGGGACACCGACCTGGTGTTCACGGGCGCGCTCCAGCAGGCGGAGCATCAGATAGCGGGCACGGGTGCGGCCCTCGGTCTTGATGACGTTGTCGAGCGATTCGAGCCATTCCTGGGTCTCGCTCGGATCGACATCAGGCAACTGGCTGGGTAGGCCGTCGCTGATGATCGAGAAACGCTGGCGTCCGGAAGCCACTGGGTCTCGCCTTCCGAGAATGGACATTGGTCACGTCGGATCTTGCTGAACTCTTGCCGGCTGGGGGTGCGTCCTGCTGGATCGCCGCTCCTCTTGGTCTTCCATCCTTGCTCTTCGGTCCAGAAAGCGCATCTCTACTCCCCGGTAACCAAAATGTCCCTGCTGGCAGCAGGGCTTGGATGGCTTAGACCACCGATGGTAGGACGATTTTGGCAAACCGCACACTTGCTCCGTGCGGTGGGGCCGATGTAAGCCGTCTGCGGGGCTCGTGCCCGTGGACGCTATACGACTCCCGTCGGGTACTTCCCCCCGGGACCGCCCTCTAAATGGCTGACGGGCCCCTTCTCTGGTGGCGTAAACATCGGTGGGTCGCCGGGCGGTCCGGGATGCCGGTTTTCGCAGATTTTCAGGGCGAGGCGTCCGCCGTTTCGTCCCGGCGCCGGCGGGTCCCCGGAACGGCAGGAGAGGCGTCGAGGGGGCGGCCGCTGTGATCATGACGGCGACGGCGGCCGGGCCCATATCCGCAGCGTAACGTTTTGGTATGTGTTGTCCCCTCCTCTCGAGAGGGTGGGGTTTCTCCTCTTTCCAGGTGGCGATAGCCGTATCAGGCTCAGAGAGGGAGGGGATCGAGATGCACGCAACCGTTGGCGACAGGCTCGTGGTGCACGGTGCCGTCGTCGGAGAGCACGACAAGTGCGGCGAGATCATCGAAGTGCGCGGGTCTGGTGGCGGGCCACCCTTCGTGGTCCTCTTCGAGGACGGGCACCAGGCGCTGGTCTTCCCGGGCCCCGACGCTGTGATCGAGCAAGGCCAGAGGGGATCGTAGTATCACGCTGTGAAGTCGAGGGAGATCCAGGTGCGCACCGGCTCGCGCGAGCGGGTCCACGACATCACCCAGGAGTGTGCGGATTTCGCGCGCGAGTCCGGCGAAGACGGGCTGCTGCACGTGTTCGTGCCGCACGCGACGGCGGGCATCGCGGTGATCGAGCTCGGATCGGGCAGTGACGATGATCTGCTCGCCGCTCTCGGTGATCTGCTTCCCGCCGACGACCGCTGGCGGCATGCGCACGGATCTCGGGGGCATGGGCGATCACATGTCATGCCCGCGTTCATTCCGCCGTATGCGACGGTTCCCGTGCTGGGCGGAAGGCTCGCTCTGGGGACGTGGCAGTCGGTCGCCGTGATCGATCTCAACGTGGACAACCCGAACAGGCGTGTTCGTTTGTCGTTTTTGTCCAATTAACAGATAACGGTGCGGGTCACCGGCCGTGGCGACCGTTGACGACGATGGGTCACAGCGTGTGGACTGTGCCGAAGCATGGCTCTCCGGAGCCGGACGACCGCACAAAAGAGCGGGGTCACCCAAGCAGGAGGGATGAACGTGAGCGCGACCGCGGGTCAGGCGCAAGGCGAGCGCGGCCTGGCCGAAAGACTCGGCCTCAAAGCCGGTCAGGTGGTGCAGGAAGTCGGCTGGGACGAGGACAGCGACGAGGCGCTGCGCCAGTCCATCGAGGAGCTGACCGGCAACGAGATGGTCGATGAGGACTACGAGGACGTCGTCGACGTCGTGCTGCTGTGGTGGCGCGATGAGGACGGTGATCTGTTCGACGCCCTCAGCGACGCGATGACCGCACTCGCAGACGGAGGCCAGATCTGGCTGCTGACCCCGAAGGCGGGGCGTGACGGCCATGTCGAGCCCAGTGACATCGGCGAGGACGCGACGACCGCGGGACTGTCCCAGACGAGCAGTGTGAGTGCTGCCAGGGACTGGTCGGGGACCCGGCTCGTCGCCCCGAAGGCTCGCCGCTGAGCTGACCCTGCCGTACGGCTCGGCTGCGCCGTACGGCAGGAATGGTGTGCGGACGACGTCCGGGAGGACAGTTCATGGCGGTAGAGGTCGGGGCGATGGCCCCGGACTTCGAGCTCAAAGATCAGCACGGTGCCCCTGTCAGGCTTTCCGGCCTTCGGGGCAGGAGGATTGTGCTCGTCTTCTACCCGCTGGCGTTCAGCCACGTCTGCCAGGGAGAGCTGTCCGCGATCCGGGACGAGTTCGTCGTCTCGGCGGCTGACGACGTCCAGGTGCTGACGATCTCGGTCGACTCGATGTTCAGCCACCGGGTCTGGGCGGACCAGGAGGGATATACCTTCTCCTTGTTGTCGGACTTCTGGCCACACGGAGAGGTGGCCAGGTCCTACGGCGTGTTCGACGAGGAGAAGGGGCTCGCTCTGCGCGGAACGTTCATCATCGATGCGCAGGGTGTCGTCCGCTGGAAGATCGTCAACGAGATCGGCTCCGCGAGGGATGTCGTCGAGTACCAGAAGGTGCTCGACGGCATCTGATCAGCTATTTCTCGTGATTTATCGCGTCTTAACCGGCCGAAGCTTGTCTTCTGGACCTCGTTCGAGTTACCTGAATCTTGTGTCCGGGTCTCCTTGCCCGGACTGCCTTTATGGGAGGCGAACATGCCCTGCTATCGGTGCGGGGCCCGGCAGACAGACCCTGTCCGTGGCGCCAGCCCCTGGAAGCGTGGAGTGCGCGACGAGACGCAGGTCCTGATCTGCCCGGACTGTCAGCGCGCCTGCGACCTCGATCTCGACGCGTGCCCTTCGTGCGCGTCCACTTCCCTGATCCGCCGCCTCGGCGAGGTCGAATGCCGCTCGTGCGGTTCCGTACGGCAGGCGCGGCCCGAAGAGCCGCACGTCGCGACGGGGAAGCCGAGTAGGTCCACCGGCGCGCCGGGGCTGCCCGCCGAGGTGGAGGCCGCCCTCGACCGTGTGCTCGGACGCTCGTGACCACCACTGAAACCCCAGGAGTCACACACGTGGACTATGTCGTCGGGCTCGACGTGGGCGGTACGACGATGAAGGGTGGCCTGGTCACGCGCGACGGCGAGGTGACGGCCTTCGAGGGACGTCCCACCGGGCGTGAGGAAGGTCCCCAGGCCGTGGTGGAGGCCGTCCGCGCCTACTCGGGCGAACTGGTCGAACTCGGCACCTCCCAGTTCGGGGCTCCACCGGCCGGCATCGGCCTGGCCGTACCCGGCATCGTGACCGCCTCCACGGCCGTCTACTCCGCGAACATCGGCTGGCGGAACATCCCGGCGTCCGCGTTCGTCCCCGAAGGCATCCCCACACGGCTAGGCCACGACGTCCAGACCGGCGGACTCGCCGAGAGCGTGCTCGGCGCCGGCCGTGAGGCCGACGACTTCCTGTTCCTGCCGATCGGCACCGGCATCGCCGGCGCCGTGATCATCAAGGGCGAGCCGTACGGCGGCTCCCGGGGCTGGGGCGGCGAGATCGGCCACGCGCCGGTGTGGCCGACGGGGGAGAAGTGCGCCTGCGGCCAGATCGGCTGCCTGGAGACCTATGCCTCGGCTTCCGCCGTGGCCCGGCGCTTCGAGACCCGCACCGGCCGTTCGGCGACCGCGAAGGAGGTCGTGGCCCTGGCGGCGGCCGGCGACCAGGTGGCCGCCCAGGTCTTCGGTGAAGCCGTCGAGGCGCTGTCGATCTCGCTCGCGACGTACGTCCTGCTGCTCGATCCTTCGGTGATCGTGCTGGGTGGCGGGCTGGGGGAGGCAGGCCGGGTCCTGTTCGACCCCTTGGAGGAGCAACTGGCCGGACGGCTGACCTTCCGGGATGCGCCTCCGCTGCGTCAGGCGGCCCTCGGCATGCGTGCCGGAATGCTCGGCGCGGCCCTTCTCGGATGGCGTGCGGCGGGGGCGTTCGACGTGGGGCGAGGCTGGTCGCTCGATGTGCTGAGAGGCGGCGGTGTGTCGTAAGGTGTAGTCCCGTCCGGGCGGTTAGCTCAGCGGTAGAGCACTCGCCTTACAAGCGAGGGGTCACTGGTTCGAACCCAGTACCGCCCACCAGGCAAAACGCACCTTTCTGATCTTGTTTTCCCCGGCTGTATGTGACACTGGTCGGCACGTGAGGCCGCTCGGTCGGATCTTTCTGTCGCAAGATGCCAGAATTCACGCGGTGGATCGAGGCTGATAGCAGCCATCAGTGAGTGGCTGTGACAAGCACTTTTGAAACGCACCCCAGGCGGTCCAGCAGCGGGCGTACCCCGGGCTTCTCGGTCCCGGGAAACCAGCGCCTCCGAATCGGGCGTCAGGCCCCACACCGGAGGCGTGTCAGCATTATCACCGTGTGTGCAGCCGGTCCATTGCTGCTTGGCTGTCGTCGTCCGCGGCGCGGCAGATCATCAGCCGTTGGTCGGGGTCTTGAAGTGGCATGAGTACTTCGAAGTGGACTGCGATTTCTCCGGCGTCGGGATGCCGTATCACCTTGTGTCCGCGGCCGTTGATTTTGACGTCGCGTTGGGCCCACAAGCGTGCGAACTGCTCGTTGTGAGTGATGCACTGGGAGATGAGTTCGTTCAGAACCTGGTCCTCCGGATATGCGGCCCACGCGGCGCGCAGGTAGGCGATTCCCTCCCGCACGACGCGTTCGCGGTCGACGTAGTACTCGCGTGTTTCCGGATGGATCAGGCACAGCCACATCGAGTTGCGCTGCTGGGGCGGCAGGGTGTCGAAATCGATGAGCAGCCTCCCCATTTCGGGATTCCAGGCCAGGATGTCGTAGCGGTGGTTCAGCACCATGGCCGGCAGCGGGGACAGGTCGGTGACCAGCCGGGCCAGCGGCGGTGCCGCCGTGGTGGGGGGCTTGGCGGTGGTGCGGGGGCGTTGCCGGGTGAGGTCGTAGAGGTAGGTGCGTTCGTCGGGGGCCAGGCGCAGGGCGCGGGCCAGCGCTTCGACCACGTCGGCTGAGGGCCGCAGCGGGCGGGCCTGCTCCAGCCGCACAAGGTAGTCGATGCTGATCCCGGCCAGTTCGGCGACCTCTTCGCGGCGCAGTCCGGGGGTGCGCCGGGCCTGCCGGCGCACGGGCAGACCGACGTCACGCGGGTCAAGGCGCTCGCGTCGGGTGCGCAGGAACGCAGCCAGCTCCTGGGCCGGGTCCACGGCGCGGGTCGTCATGCCCTGTCCAACAGGCTGGGTGGGAGTGGTGTTCCCAGGAAGCGTCTTCCCTTACCCCTGGCTGCTGGCGGTCGCAGGCTGGTAGCCGACGTTGGATCACGAGCACAGGAGAACACGATGTCGCTGACCCTCGACACCTACCGGCTGCTGGGCCGCTCCGGGCTGCGGGTCTCACCGCTGGCGCTGGGCGCGGCGACCTTCGGCACCGAGTGGGGCTGGGGCGCCGAGCGCGAGGAGGCGCGCAAGCTGTTCGATCGTTACACCGAGCTAGGCGGCAACTTCTTCGACACCGCCAGCACCTACACCAACGGCAGTTCCGAGCGGCTGCTGGGCGAGTTCACCCGCACCAACCGCGACGGACTGGTGCTGGCGACGAAGTACTCGACGCTGCGCCAGCCCGGTGACCCCAATTCCGGGGGTACGCATCGCAAGAGCATGCTGGCGTCGGTGGAATCCAGTCTGCGGCAGCTGAACACGGACTACATCGATCTGCTCTATCTGAACGTATGGGACTTCAGGACGCCGGTGGAGGAGATCCTGCGCGGCCTGGACGACCTGGTGAGGCAGGGCAAGGTTCTGTACGTGGCGATCTCCAGCGCGCCGGCCTGGCAGGTGTCGCGCATGCAGACGATCGCCGACCTGCGCGGCTGGTCGCCGCTGGTCGCACTGGAGATCGAGTACAGCCTGATCGAGCGTACCGGGGAGCGTGACCTGATCCCCATGGCACGCGAGATGGGACTGGGCGTAGTCTCCTTCTCCCCGCTGGGCGGCGGGGTGCTCACCGGCAAGTACAGCCGGGAGGACCTGAACCCGACGGGCCCCGTTGCCGGCGAAACCGCCAGCAGCCGCAAGAGCCTCAACGCCGCCCTGGGAATGGTCACCGAACGTACCCTTGCCATCGCTGATGTGGTGAAGGAGGTGGCCTCGGAGCTGGGCCACACACCCGCCCAGGTCGCACTGGCCTGGACCCTGAACGCCCCGGGCGTGACGGCACCCATCATCGGCGCCCGCACTATCGCGCAGCTGGAAGACAACCTGGGCGCCCTGCAGGTCGACCTCACTCCTTCCCAGCTGGCCCGCCTCGGCGAGGTCAGCGCCATCGACCTCGGCATTCCGCACGGCCTGCTCGCCAGCGACCACATCCGCACGGTCACCACAGGCGACATGAAGATCGAAACCCGCAGCTGATCCACTTCATGAACGGCAACATCCAGACATAGCACCACGTTTTTGATG
Source organism: Planotetraspora mira (assembly GCF_016863275.1). Lineage (GTDB taxonomy): Bacteria > Actinomycetota > Actinomycetes > Streptosporangiales > Streptosporangiaceae > Planotetraspora > Planotetraspora mira. The sequence continues at coordinate 322,152 of NZ_BOOO01000004.1, read as the reverse complement.
ATGGAACGGAGCAACCTCGGCATGGGTAGGTACAGCGACAAGAATGTGGTGATCACGGGTGGCAGCAGCGGCATGGGGCTCGCGGTAGCGGAGCTGCTGGCGCAAGGCGGAGCCCGCGTGGTGATTACCGGCCGTTCTCAGGCCACGCTCGACGCGGCGCGCAAGCGGCTCGGTGAGAATGCCGTGGCCGTCCGGGGCGATGTGGCCTCACTGTCCGACCTGGATTCGCTCGCCGGCCGTGTGAAGAGCGAGCTCGGCTCGATCGAGGCTCTGTTCGTCAACGCCGGCATCGCACCCCACACGCCCCTTGAGTCGACGACCGAGGAGGTGTACGACGAACTGTTCGCGATCAACGTCAAGGGCGCCTTCTTCGCTGTGCAGAAGCTCGCCCCGCTGCTGAGCACGAACGCCGGCGTCGTCCTCACCACCTCGATCGCGAACGTCATCGGCATGGTGGACACCAGCGTCTATGCGGCCGGCAAAGCGGCGCTGCGCTCGATGGCCCGCACCTTCTCCGCCGAGCTGCTTCCGCGAGGAATTCGTGTCAATGCGATCAGCCCGGGTCCCATCGACTCGGGGATTCTGGAAACGATGATGTCCAAAGAGGCCGCCGACCAGTTCAGGGCGGAGCGGATCGCGAGTAACCCCATGGAGCGTTACGGCACCGTCGAGGAGTTCGCCAAGGCGGCCGCGTTCCTCGCCTTCGACGCCACGTACACCACCGGTATCGAGCTGGCCGTGGACGGCGGCGAAACCCAGCTCTGAGCTCGCCCTGCCGCTCTGCCATGGGCTCAGGCCCGGCCATGACCGACCGAGAGACTTCCATCATGACTGTCCAGAGACCATACGCCGTCGTCCTGCGCGAGCATCGCAGGGATCTGGCTCAGCCGCCCAGCTCACTGCTCGAGGTGGTCACGCTCCCTCCGCAGAAGCTGGCCGCCGGCCAGGTCCGGGTGCGGAACCTGTACCAGCAGGTGATCGCGGCGAACGGCGACCTGATGTTCGAGACCACTCAAATCCCGGTGCCCGCCTTCCGGGTCGGCGAGCCGGTCTACGGCACCGCGATCGGCACGGTCGTCGAGTCACGTGTCGACGGCCTGCCGGTGGGAACCGTCGTGCTGCACATGTCGGGCTGGCGCGAGGAGAGCATCCTGGGGCCGGGCAAGGCGTTCCCCGTGCCCGACAGCGTCTTCCCCGGTCCCGAGTACCTGCTCAACCAGGGCGTGCCCGCCTACCACGGCATCGTCGACATCGCCGCCGTCGGCGACGGTGACGTCGTCCTCGTCAGCGGAGCCGCCGGCGGCGTCGGGTCGATGGCCGCGCAGATCGCCAAGGCACGTGGCGCCGCGTACGTCATCGGCATTGCCGGCGGGCCCGAGAAGACCCGCTACCTCGTCGAAGAGCTCGGCCTCGATGCCGCCATCGACTATCGCAACGACGACCTCGACGACCGGCTCACCGAGCTCGCCCCCGACGGGATCACCGCCTTCTTCGACACCATCGGCGGCTCCCAGTTCGAAGCAGCACTCCGGCACACGGCGTTCGGCGCCCGCTTCGCGCTGTGCGGCACCCTCGCCGGGCAGGTCAGCGGCGGCGACGGCGGGCACCCCCGCTTCGACATCATGACCGCGCTGGTTCACGAGGTGCAGATCCGCCCCTTCACCACCAGGCACACCCCCGACCAGGTCCAGGCCTGGAACACCCACTATGCCCAGTGGTACGACGAAGGCCGGATCAGGTTCGCGCACACCCTCCTCGAAGGCACCCTCCAGCGCGTCATCACCGCGCAGGACGAGCTCCTCGCCGGCGTACACCGCGGCAACGTCATCGTGAGGCTGACCGCATAGGCGAGATTCACGATGACGCGGCGGCGCTGGTCCCGCCGCAGTCTCAGCTCCCCTGCCCCGGCGGCAGTCCCGACGTGGACGGGCCGGGTGCCAACGCTCAGGTCCCACGTGATCGCACCCCCGCGCATCAGCCCCGGACTGGAGATGGGTGAAGACCCGGTGCCAGATGCCTCTAGGCTTGACTTACAAGCGAGGGGTCACTGGTTCGAACCCAGTACCGCCCACCTGGAAAACGGGGCGCGTGTCATTAGCGTGCCATTAGCGGGCGCGGATGATCTCGCTTGGACACCACTCGCCTTGGGCGCGACCACTTTGTGATCTTGCCGTTCACCGCATTGGCGAATCGTGCGGTTGGCCTCGGTGTCCTGTGCTGACAGATCAACGCGGTGGAGGCGGCGAGGGCGCGATCACCTGGGGAGACGCGCGCGTTTGTCGGCAGGCCGAATCGCCTGCTCAAGTCCTCTGATTGGCTGGGCCGCGCTGAGGACCTGTACATACAGTGACGGCATGAGCGCGCAACCACACGAGTTCACCCCCGAAGGCTCCCTACCGGAGAAGAACCTGCGCGCCATCCGTAGAGCGTTGGTCGTGCCGCAGGACCGAGATGGGTTCGACGCAGGGTTGAACGTCGTCTTGGCTGAGGTTCGCGCCAGTTTGGACCTTGGTCGGCTGAACGAGTTCATCCATACCTGGTGGCTTGTCGCGTGCGATTCGATCAAGGATCAGCAGGGTCGCAGAGATCTTTACGAGCGGGCTGCTCGTGTCCAGGAACCGAGCGATGCCGGTCGGCCGATCCCGCGAGGCGACAAGACGTGGCGTCAACTACTGGCTGATCGCGGGGTCGAGCGGTAGGTGTACTCGATCGTCGAGCCCGATCCTGTCGCCCAAGACCAGATCGCGGCCCTTCCCGAGGATGCCTTGCGGTATCTGGTCGGAGTGCTGGACTTGATTGAGTTGGAGCCGTGGGCCGGCGGACCGTAAGCGCCGAGTAAGCCCGATGGCAACATGCGGGTCATGCCGTTCGGAGAACGTGGGCTCATGACCTATCTGGTGCTGGAGTCTCAACGCCAGGTGTACATCGTCCGTGTGCAGTGGATCTAGCTTGATCCTGGTACTGCGGTCGTGCTTGGTCACTGGCGCGTCGATGGCATGTACTGGGTGCCACTGGCGACGCTGACGCACGCCAGCCACATACGTCAGGCATGTCCCGGGACAGACAGCTAGGACAACGTTCAGTCTGCCGAATTGTGCTTATTAAAGATCAAGCGGCGGCGCGGCGCGCCGCCGTACCAAGCGAACTCGCCGACGCCAGCCCCCCGCGCCACCGCCAAACGTAGTCAGAGCTCAAGCACCATCAGGATCTCGTCGCGATCGTCACCGGGCGCGAGCCGGAGCGCACCAGGCCACCGGCCGATCTCTTTCCAGCCCAGCCGCCCATAGAAGTCTTCGAGCCCTACTCCACCCCGGGCGGCGAGATGGAGCTGTTCGAGCGCCATCTCTTCGCGCGCAAGGCGGCGCAGACGGTGCATCAGCGCGGCCCCGATGCCCCTGCCGCGGAAGCCGGTATGTGTCTGGACGTGATGGACCGTGCCCCAGTGAGCGATCAACGGGTTGGCGTCGCTGCGCACGTTCAGCCACCCAGCGAGCGTCCCATCGACGCAGGCCAGGAGGAATCGACTGCGTTGTGGAGCGAGGCCGGCAATGATCTGATCAGCGACCACCGCCACCTGATCGAAGTTGACAGGTGGGAAGGGAAAACCGGCCGCGCCCCCGGCGTTGGTCACCGTGACCCAGCACTCGATCATCTCCCGTCGCAAGTCGGACGACATCTCAAGTGGGCTGGTGATCTGCAGGAACTCAGGAGTCTCCTCGTGCATCATGGCCGCAGCCTGGCATACGCCTCCGACAGGACAAGAAAGACCGCCTCCGGCGGGGGCCTCCGGCTCCGGGATGATCGCCTGCGCACAAGTCGGGGCCATAGGTGGTTGCGACGGGAAGATCAACAGGGAGGACGTGCGGGCATGCGCCCCTGGCTGTGCAGTACTGCACCGAGTACTGCAACGCGGGCACATGGCCGCTCATAGCCACCGGCGTCCATCACCGCTCAGGAGGGTGGTCCGATCGTGGAGCGGCAGGAACGCGGGCCGAGCAAGGTCGGTCGGCTTACGCTCGGAGATCGAATCAGGAGCGGGGCCTCTGGCCGGGCTTCTCCGCACACTCCCTACCGTTCAGCGGTAAGGGTGGATTGGCGAAGTTGCGTAGAGGGCTCGGATATTGCTTTGCCGAACTCGGACGGGTTGCATAATTTTGCCGGATGGTAGAAATCAACACCGAGCGACTCACCCTGCGGGACTGGCGAGACTCCGACCTGTCGCCGTGGGCGGCCATGAACGCCGACCCGGAGGTCCGAGAGCACCTCGGGCCGCTTCTTACTTCGGAGCAGGCCGCGGCCTCGATGCGCAGTTTCCAGGAAGACCTAGACCGGAACGGCTTCAGCTTCTGGGCTGTGGAGGTTCGCGACACGGGGGAGTTCATCGGGTTCACTGGCCTCGACGTGGTGGATGAGGGAATGCCGTTCACCGGCGTGGAGGTTGGCTGGCGACTGTCCCGGTCGGCTTGGGGGCACGGGTACGCCACGGAGGCGGCGCTCGCGGTGTTGCAATACGGCTTTGACAAGCTCGGGTTGACCGAGATCTTGGCGGTAACCACAAGGACGAACGTGCGCTCGCAGGCCGTGATGCGCCGGATCGGCATGACCACGGACCCGACTGAGGACTTCGACGACCCCGAGGTGGACGACGGTCCGCTGCGCCGGTGCGTGCTGTACCGCAAGCGCGCGGATCCTAAGCGGCTGAGGCAGACCTGATCACCCCTGGTCGTCATACAGGAACAAGATCCGGAACATGCCCGGAATGACCTTGCTCCAGCCGAGAGGGACCGAGCGATCACCCGCAGGTCAGCGCGTCCCCAGGCCCAGAAACGGTGATCCACTTCTAATCCGATGGCCCTCTGAGCAGGCTGAACCGCTGCCGTCCTATTGCGGTGAATCGAGGCAGACGGGATCAGCGTGCCTTGAACCGCCCTCTCGGAGCCCAGGGGCTGACGCGAATCTGTTGCGTGCGGTAGGGACGTTGGCAGTCTCCTTCCGGTTCAGGGATTGGCCTGTCGAACTCGTCCTGGAAGCTTGACTCGAGAGCGCTGACGATCGTACTGATGACGGTGTGAATATCACTACTGTGGCGATCAGGCGAGTTGGGAATGGATCAGCGGAAATATGTGACAAATGCAGGCGCTCTTATTCGTCGTCTATCCGAATGATCTCGGATGTCGAGTCCGCGACTCGAATGTTTCAATCAGGGTTCCATGCTCTCGTAAGGCATCGATTCGGCCGATACCAAAGAGTTTCGTCAAGCCCGGTTTTTATATATCCATCCAATAATCTAATGGAAATAGACCCAGCCCCCGCCGCCACTTATAACCCTCTCGCGTGATTCGAAGCCCACTCTCAGGTTCTCCGGGTTCGGCCACTGCGCCTCTTGGAAGCAAGCGATTACAAGACTGCGCATTTCACGCACTTGAGCTACTAGTCCTTCTTCGTCGTCCAGCGGGACCCTGTCCGGAAAGAACCAGCTAGGAAGCTCGTCTGGCGAGATGTCGAGCAGTATCCACACGACCAAATGGCGAGGATCAATCTCTAATGCGCCATACGAAAAGACTTCTCTGATTATGTCTCCGTAGGCCTCTCGTAGCCCATGTTCGGCTTCCCCTAACGCCCTATCGCGACGTTCGCAAATTTCGGGCGAACCAGGCATTTCGGCGCCTCCTTCATCTTCGATCGGGGAGTTGGAGGTCGAACATTACTGTCTCTGCTTCACTCATAAAAGAAATACGCGTGAACCAGATATCAGGCTATGCAGTACACCGCAGTGGCGTCGTCGTGAGGTTGCTTCGTGGTAATCGTTGGCCGTGGAGGTCAGTCCGCTCTGCTTTGTGGACTTGGCGAATTAGTTCTGCTGGTACGGGTCGAATGGATCTATGGAATCCTCAGCGAGTGCTGCGGCGATCAACGTTCGCATGAACTCGTCGAGATTGGCGGCTACTGGTCCGAAGCCTGTGACGTCGGCATCGTAGATGCCGTTCTGGATTGCACTGTTCGGTAGCGCCAGGATCGGCCGACCATCAGGCAAGGGAGCCGCGTAGAGCACGCCGCCACCGTTCGAAGCGACGATCATCACTTCCTGAATTGTGGCGCCATGGCGGATGAACCTCGGGTCCTGGGAGCTGTGCAGCTCGATGAAGTAGCCGTTCCACAAGTCCGGAAGACTCACTTCGGCGATGGCGCTAAAGAAGGCTGATATGTCAGATGGGAGGGGAGCTCCTAGCTGCTGCGACAAGACACGGAGCTCTTCGTCTCCATCGCTCAGCACCGTCGCATTAGTGCCTGGCGGGTACCCGTACTTGCTCTCGAAGTCCGCAAGGAGAGCGCGTACGACGGTGTCGAGTTGCTCGATGATGTGATCGACATCCATGTCGTGCCTTCGCTACTTGGGTGCCTCGTCGAAGAGAACAGACCTTAACGCTGGTCAATGCTGTCTGAACCGAGCCGCTCGTACGAGTCCATCAGCGGTGGAAACCAGGGGTAACTCACCCTGACCAGGTAAGCGTGCGGAGCTGAGTCGGACGATGCTGCGAAAGCGGCAGTCGCCCCGTGTTGTGGCATACCGCAGCTGCTTAGCGCAGGACGGCCGCCAGCAGGTCTGTGCCCAGCGTCGTCATCTCGGGCAGATTGAGGGTGTAGTGGACGTAGCGCCCGCGCCGCCGGGTTGTGAGGAGGCCCGCGCGGCGCAGGACGGCGAGGTGGCGGGAGACCTCCGGGGGAGAGAGCTCCCAGGCGTGGGCCAGTTCGCCGGTGGTGTGCGGGCCGCGGGCCAGGGTGCGCAGCAGCCGCATTCGTACCGGATGTGCGAGTGCCTCCAGCCGGAGGGTGACCGTTTCCAGCGGTACCGGCTCTGACGGACTCGGCTCGGCCACGGGATACTGCACCACCGGCTGCCATCCAGGCGCGTGGATCACCACCAGATGCGGGCGGCCGAAGTCGCTGGGGATGAAGGTGACCCCGGTGCCGTGTGCGGCGGTTGCGTTGTCCTGCAGCTTGTCCACGATGATGCAGTCGCCGTCCGATGCCAAGGTTACGGCGCCGGAGACCGAGGAGAGTGCGGCCCCGATGCCCTGGCGTTTCAGCAGGTCGTTCTTGAGACGCAGGTCGGTGGCCAGTCGCACGGAGACGCGCGCCCAGGCGGCGTCGAAGAACGCCTCTGCGCACTGTTCGAGGGTGTGGCGCACACGCGCCCGCACCGCGGCCGGGTCCGCGAGCAGCCGCTCCGCGAATGCTTCTTGGAGTGCGCCGCGGGCCTGGGCCAGGTCCAGGGCCCGCTCGCGCGCGGTTGCGTCAGAGAGCGGCGACGGCGCGGCGAAGTGGACCCGATTGCTGCCGCACGTGGTGGTGAGCGCGGCGGCCACATAGGTCTCGTCGTCGATCCGGTCCACATCGTCCAACTCCTCGGCGAGGGTCTGCCGAGGTCGGGCGGGGACCAGGAAATCGGCTCGTGAGGAACGCCAGAGGAACTCCGCCTCCCGCAACCGCTCGGCCAGCTCCGGCCGCAGCCCGGACCAGACTTCCCCGGCCCAGCCGGCCAGCCGCGGGTGATGCCCGGGTTCGGCCAGGACGTGCAACATCGCGGTCAACTCGGCCAGCGGGGAGGCGGCGAACCGCAGCCGCTCGGCCGGCAGCCCGGTGATGTCGATGCGCAGCGTCATCCCCCCATCATTGCTGGTCGGACGGCTGGCGGCGGCGTCGGTTGACGATGTCCGTCAACCGACGTGCCGCATCCGGCGGCCCGGCACAACCGTAGGCGCCATGGCAACCACCACCAGAATCCAGCCCCGCGCCCTCCTCTATGCCTCCGGAGGCCCCCGCTACGCCGTCGCCCTGGCCGTGGACGCGCTCGGCACCGGTCTGCTGCGGCCCTTTCTGCTGCTCTACGGAGTAACGGTGCTGAGGCTGTCCACGCCGGTCACTGGCACCGCCATGACGGCCGGCGTCGTCGCGGGCCTGGTGTGCATGCCTGTGGTGGGCCGATGGCTGGACCAGGGCGCACGCAGCACGGTTGTGGCGGCATCGATGCTGGTGCGGGTACTGGGCGTGGCGCTGCTGCTGGCAACGCCGACGGGGAACGTCTGGCTGTTCGCGACAGCGGCGCTCTTCCTCGGCATCGGCAACCAGGCATGGCCGGCCGCCCACGCCGCCCTCGTGGCCACGGTCGCCCACGGCCGGGAACGCGACGCCGCCCTCGCAGGGGGCCGCGCCCTGCGCAACGCCGCCCTGGGTGCTGGTGCACTCGTCGCCACCGCCTGCCTGGCGGGCGGAACCACCGCATTGAGAACGTTGGCAGGCGTGACCGGGCTCGCCTACCTCGCGGCGGCGGCCTTGGCGTGGTCGGTCCACGTGCACGCGCGTCCGGCCGCTGCCGCTGCCGAGGACAGGGACGACGAGCCGACACCCCGGATGCGTGCGCTGCTGGCCGCCAACGTGATCTACGTCTTCTGCCTCAACGTCCCCGAAGTCGCCCTCCCTCTGGTCCTGGTGACGCAGATGCACGCCTCCCCGGTGTGGTCGGCGGCCATCTTTGTGGCCAACACGGTGCTGGTGGTCACCCTGCAGGTTCCGGTCACCCTCCTGACGTCACGTTTCCCCCGCCGGTCCGTGCTGGCATTCGCCGGCTTGGTGCTCACCGCGTCCTACCTCGGCTTCCTCGCCGCCACCTCACTGGGACACGGCTGGGGTGCCCCGGCCATCGCCGCGGTGTCCGTGGTCTGCACCCTCGGCGAGATCATCTATGCAGGCAGCGCCACCGCGCTCGTCACCGCACTCGCCCCGGCCCCTGCCCTGGGAGGCGCTCTCGCCCGCTTCCAGCTCTCCACGGGTTTCGGCCTCGCGGTCTCCCCGGCGGTCATCACCACTCTCGCACCGCAGGGCCCGGCTGCCCTCTGGGGCAGCCTCGCCGCCGTGACTCTTCTCTCCGCCTCCGCCGTTGTCGCTGAGAATGGTTCGAGCATGATGCGCCACGGAACGGCCGCTGCCGCCGAGAAGGAGCAAGGAACGCGGTTCAGCGGCTGGTGTCGCCGGGCGCGACCAGGCTCGTGAGCTCGGCAATCGCCTCTCCCCGCGCGTACGGCCCTTGATGGAGTGCCCGATCCTGCGGCCTCCTCCCCACTGACGCAAGCGCCGAAGGGCTCACCCTGTGGTTCGAGGACGAGAGTCAGGAGCCGGTCCAGATCCAGACGAAGCCGTCCATCCACGTGACGTGGTACCTGAAGGCGCCCGGTGTGTGGTGACCCCAGGGGCGGCTAACTAGATCTCCGTTCTCGCCTGCTCGACTTGCCGCACGATGGCATGGGCGCCATGCGCCTGTGCGATTGCGTGCGCCTCGTCGAGTGTCGCGAGCGCGTCCGCCCGGCGGTCCTGGGCGGCGGCGATGTAGGCCAGCCCGACCATGTTGGCGGCCACGCCCGGCAGGGCCCCGACCTCCCGGCGCAGCCGCGACGACTCCTCCAGCCGCTCGCGCGCTTCATCCAGCCGACCGGCCATGTGTGCCGCGATGCCCAAGTGCCGCAGGGCCTCGGACTGGGTCTGCTTGTCGCCGACCTGCGCCGCCAGCTGGCAGGACTGCTCCAGTTCCGGAACCGCAGTCTCGTTGTCACGCCGGATGACCTGATGGAGGCAGCCGATCCAGAACAACGCCTCGGCCTCGCCGCGCGCGTCGCCCAGCGCCCGGTACAGCTCGATCGCGCGCTCAAACAACGGCAGTTCAGCCGGGTCCTCGACGGGTGACGAGCCGGCGCTGGCGCGCTCGTTGAGAAACCGCGCATGCAGGATCCGCCCACGGGCCAACGCGGCATCGGCCTCCACCGCGTCCAGGCCCCGTTCGGCGTTGGTCAGCACGCTGGCGTCGCCGCTGAACACTGCCCGTTCATAGAGCGTCTTGGCCCGTTCGATCCGGTCTTCGGCGTTCATCGCCGCCCCCGCCCTGGCGTCGCCATTACGTGCTAGATCAGCAATAGAGTACTCCGGCCCAGGATCGTCATTCTGGCCGTCGAAGGCCGATTTGTTCAGGACGTTTGGAGGGTGTTGGGTCGATCAGTATGATCCCCGGGGTGTTCGGACTCTTCCGTAAGCCGCCCCTGAGGAGATCACCAGACGCCCAGCAACCCGTCGGCTTGTCCGCGAGATTCTCACCACAGCACCCATCAGCGTCAGGCGCGAGGCACACGAGTACGCCGAATCTCTAGGAGTGACCGCGTGACCCAGCCCGGCAAGGTTCTCTATGTGATCGTGTGCGCTGCCGGACCTGCCGGCGACGTCGGCCGCCTCGTCACCATGGCCCAAGATGAGGGATGGACCGTCCAGATCGTCGCCACCCCGCCCGCGCTCGACTTCATCGACGTCCCCGCGCTGGAAAAGCAGGCCGGCCGCCCCGTCCGGAGCCAGTACCGCAAGCCAGACGAACCCAAGCCCCCACGGGCGGACGCCATCATCGTCGCCCCCGCGACGTACAACACCATCAACAAGTTCGCCCAAGGCATCGCCGATACCTACGCTCTCGGGCTCCTCGCTGAAGCACCAGGACTCGGCATTCCCGTGGTGGTGTTGCCCTTCGTCAACAGCGCTCTAGCTACTCGTGCACCATTCCGGCAGGCTGTCGAACTGCTCCGTGCTGAAGGCGTTCGAATCCTCCTTGGCCCTGGCGAGTTCGAGCCACACGCCCCCAGCACCGGGGCCGACCGCATCGATACATATCCATGGCGGCGATCGTTGGATGATCTCGATGCTCTACTTCATCAGCGCGATAATCGCCGTCACGCCTGACGCGACGGTGGCGAAACCTCCGAGAGTCGCGATGCAGTCCCGAGGTTGAGTCCAGAGCCCGCGATTGGCTTGCGCCCACTTGCTGCGCGCTACGCGCATCTACGATGCCGGGTGACCGACCGCGAGACGCTCGTCAAATCATGACGTGGCCCTGCTCTTGGCGTTCGCTGACTTGACGCTGAGAACCGTGTCGAGGTAGTCGGCGATTGCGTCTCTGTTGCGGGTCAGGGACTCGATGCGTTCGGACAGCCGAGCTTGTTCGCATTGCAGTGTGACGATCATTTCGGGTGTCACATTGGGGACGTAGATGGTCTGCGGCTTGTCCAGGCACGGCAGGAGTTGCTGAATGATTCGGGTCGGCAGCCCGGCATCGAGCAGTCCCTTGATCTGCAGCACGACGTCCACGTGTGACTCTTTGTACTCACGGTAACCATTGAGAGCGCGGCTGGATGTGATCAGCCCCTGCTCCTCGTAGTAGCGCAGTAGCCGGCGGGATACGCCGGTACGCTCCGCGAGCTCTCCGATCCTCATGTGCTCAAGCCTACGCCTTGACCTTCACATCAATGTGAGTGTTTAAGACTCGCTGGGTGGGCCGAGAACAGCCGAAATCTGCCCTCTGCCGGGAAAGCGGGGGTAGGTGGGGCTCGGCTCAGTTCCTGCGGCGGCACGACATTCACGACTACATCGGAGGTCTCAAATGAGACTCGGACTTCGTCTGCCCCAGAGATTGGGAGTAGACCTACAACACGACTTGGTCGAAGCAGCTAGAACGGCTGAAGCGGCCGGATACGCCAGTTTGTGGACGTACGAACGGCTGCTCTTCCCGGAGACGCCCGCCGAACCATATGCCCCGCCGAACGTGCCGTGGCCGGAAACCCAGCGGCAGGCCGCCGACCCCCTGGCAGTCCTCACGGCAGCGGCGGTGGCAACCGAACAGGTGCGCCTCGGTACTTCCGTTCTGATCGCTGCACTCCACACACCCATCCAGCTGGCGAAGACGCTGGCCACGATCGATCAGATCAGCGGCGGCCGCATGATCGCAGGTATTGGCACCGGCTGGTCCACCGACGAACTCCAGGCCACTGGCGCCACCCGAGCGGATCGCGGCCGCTTCCTCGACGAGACGCTGGACGTCTTCGATGCCGTGTGGGGGCCGGACCCGGTGACCTTCCGGAGTCCTCGCGTAGTCATCGACAACGCCTCGGTCCTGCCCAAGCCTGTTTCGAAAATCCCCGTGATGCTGGGCGGCGGTGGCAGCGCCAAGGCCGTCGAGCGCATTGCCAAACGCGCAGACGGCTGGCTGCCGTTCCTCACCACGCCCGGGCCGGCTGGAGCCGCAGAACTGCGCGCACGCTGGGACCGTATTCGGGAAATGGCTTCTGAGTATGGCCGGGACACAAGCCGGATGGAGATGGTCGTGGTGGGAAACGTCACCTTCACCGACCGTCCGGCAGGACCTGACCGATCGCCGTTCGTCGGCACTCTCGACCAGATCATGGACGACATCCACTCGGCCGCAGAGGCCGGCGCCGACGAGCTCATCGTGGATCTGAATCTGCAGGACTGGTTCACCAGCACGCGGCAGATGCTTGAGACGGCGGTGGAGATCCGCGAACGGGCCGCGGTCTCATGACCGATCGCGGTGTCCCCGTAGGCGCGGAGGTGACGGCCCACGTCGACCTGGCGGACCTGGTTGAGGTGACGGACTTCAGCACCTATCGCCGCCTGTGACTAGTGCAGACAGGGCCTCTTCATGGCGCCCAACTTGGCCAGGGCCTCTTCGGAGGGGCTGCCTGGCTCCGCCCGGTTGGTGACAAGGATCTGGCCGGGCGTGCTGTCGACGGAGAACGACGCTTGCCAGAGGGTCAGGTCACCGACAAGAGGGTGGCGAACGTAAACGACGTCGTGGCGCCTGGAGCGTACGTCGTGGCGAGCCCACATCTGTTGAAAGTCTTCGCTTTCCTCCGAGAGTTCCTCGACCAACTCGAGTAGGGACGGATCTTCGTGGTCTGCCCCCACGGCGGCACGTAGGTGGGCCACCATGGCACGGGCCTCCTGTTCCCAGTCCTGCCAGAACCTCTTGGCGACCGGGTTGAGAAAAAGCATCCGCAGAATGTTGTCCGTGTGGTCTAACCCTTCGATGAGGGGAGAGACAGCGCGTTTTGGGCCAGCACGTCCGTTCGACGGTTCAGCACGGCCGCCGGCCCGTGGCTCCAGCTGTCCAGGAGCAGCAGCACATGCGACTTGACCTGTTCGTCCTGGCCATCGACTTCATACCTGCGCGCCCGGGCACGGGCGAGCTGGTGAAGATGCTCGGAGGCTTCGGCGTCGAGGTGGAACACGCGTGCCAGGGCGTCGAGCACCTGATCCGACGGACGGCGTTCTCTGCCCTGCTCCAGCCTCGTGTAGTAGTCGACACTGACCCCCGCCAGCAAGGCCACCTCATCGCGGCGCAAGCCCGGCGTACGCCGACGGTCGTGACCGCTTGGCAAACCCACCTCATCGGGGGAAACGACCTGACGCCGAGCACGAAGGAACTCGGCAAGGGGGCTCCGCATACCGGACAGAGTACGAAGCGTCAGGTCAAAGCCATGCAAAACGAGGGAGCTCGTGAGCGGGCGCAAAGACGTTCGTTCTTTACGGCGCGGCCGACGGGAGGCTCGCCCGAACACACGCCTTGACCTGGGGAGATGCGAGTACTAGCAGGTCGACCGGTTCGGGGACGATCCGAGCGGTGTCTGGTCGGAGCTGATGGACCATCTGTGCCCGCAGCTGGACCAGGCCTTCTCGGCGAGCTATGGGCGGCTATCGGGAGAAGAGGTCGTCCATCGTGTCGGCACCTTGCATGAGCATCTGAGACAGTGCGCTCGCCTAGGAGGTAACTGCTCGCTTTCGCGACAGGGAAAGCCGGCGTCCGTCGATTTCGGTAACGACAACGGTGACTTGGTCACCGAGTTGGACGACTTCCTCCGGGGCTTCGATGGACCCCCAGTCGAGCTCGCGAAGATGGACCAGGCCCTCGATACCGGCGTCTACGCGGATGAAGGCGCCGAAGGGGACGATCTTGGAGACCGTTCCCTGCAGTACTTGACCCACGTGAAGATTGAGGAAGATCTCCCGGTACGGGTCCGGTTGTGTCGCTCGAAGGGACAGCCGGGCCTCTCCGTTCCAGGTGTCGAACTGCAACACCGTGCATATGACCCGCTGTCCGACCTGGACAACGTCGGACGGCGCGTCGAAGCGCCGCCAAGACAGCTCGGGAATCGAAATGAAGCCCACACCGGGGAAGACGGGGTGGTCGGGAGCGTCGTCCAAAGCGACGAACACCCCGAAGGACTCGATCGCGGCCACCACGCCGGAACGGATCTCACCAGGGCGCAGCGACTCGAGGAACGCCCAGAGTTCTGGATTCTCGGTCGAGACGAAGGCCGGCCGCACCTCGCCCCAGTCGCCCCGCTCTTCCTCCGCTCTACTCATTTCGTCCACCCTGCCCAAGGTGGTTACGACGGGAATGATCTGTCAAGCATGTCCCGGGACGGGACATGACCGCGCTCGCCGTGTCGTCTTACAGTCCCGGCGCTCGGCATGTCGCCCCTGTCACTCCGAAACCGGGACCGGGACTCCATCGGCGGCTGTAGGTGTAGCGGCCATGGCGTCCTCCCAGGCGCGCAGATATGTCTCGATCGCGTGCCGGTTGCGTTGTAGCACGTCGATGCGTCGTTCGATGCTGCTGAGTTGACGTCGCAGTCCGTCCAGATCTTTTACCGCCGGGCACGCCGGGGCCTCTGTTTCCTCCTTCGCGGCCTCGAGACAGGGCAGGACCTCACGGATCATCTCCGTCGTGAAGCCGGATTCGAGAAGTTCGCGAATCTGCAATACACGGTCGATAGCGGGCTCGCCGTAGGTGCGGTACCCATTGCTGCTCCGGAACGGGTGCAGGATGCCGACCTCTTCGTAGTAACGAAGCAGTCGCGGCGCCACACCCGTCTTAGCGGCCAGGTCTCCGATCTTCACAGCGCTCTCCTCAACTAGGCGTCCGTTCAGGCGGTGCGCCTCGCCGTCGCACCGGTAGGCGACCTCGCCGTCGGCCGCTTGACCTTCACATTAATGGAAAGGTTTAGCTTTTCCGCATTCCCAGACCTGCCGAAGCGGGTTGATCAAGACCGCGTCAACAAGAATGTGAGATCAAGAGATGACGACGGGTTCCATAACAAACCCAAGCAAGCCGGGCAGTGGTGGATGGACCGCGGACCGAATGGCCGATCAGAAGGGCCGTACCTTCGTCGTGACGGGCGCGACCAGCGGTCTCGGCCTGGTGACGGCGCGCGAACTCGCGGCGCACGGCGGTCGGGTGCTGCTCGCTGTTCGTGACGCGGCGCGGGGAGAAGTGGTGGCGTCCTCGCTGCGTAGGGCGTATCCCGGGGTTGAGGTAGAGGTGCGTCAGGTCGATCTGCTGGATTTGGACTCGATCCGCCGGGCGGCGGAGGAAATCGGCGAGGAGGAGTCCGTCGACGTGCTGGTCAACAACGCGGGCATCTCCATGGTCGAGCACTCCGTGACCGCGCAGGGCGCAGAGCGCCATCTCGCTGCGAATCACCTTGGCCACTTCGCGCTCACGGCGTTGCTGGAACCGGCGCTGCGCCGGTCGCCGGCGCCGCGGGTGGTCACCGTGACCTCGTACATGCATGAGAAGGGCGAACTTGATCTGGACGATGTCGCGTGGATGCGGAAGTACACGCCTCTCGCCGCCTACTCGGCATCGAAACTGGCCAACGCCGTCTTCGGCGTGGAGTTGGCCCGGCGCGAGCGGTCGTCATCGTCGCCGATCACCAGCATTCTCGCGCACCCGGGCTACAGCAACACGCCGATGCAGAGCAAAGGCACCGGGATCACGGGAATCGTCATGCGCGTTTCCGGCAAGCTCTTCGCGCAGAGTCCGGAGATGGGAGCTCTGCCCCAGCTTTTCGCGGCAACCGAGCCCGATCTCGCCGGCGGCTCCTACATCGGACCTGACGGTCGGGGCGGACGATCTGGACATCCCAAACCCGTGCAACTGTCGGCGGCAGCCCAAGATCCAGAACTCGGCCGTCGCCTGTGGGAGCGCTCGCAGCAGCTGACCGGCATCCGCTGGCACACCCCCGAAGTCTGACCACGCCGCCCGCAGACGAGGACGATGTGCACTGCGTGCGGGAGAAGCAGGGCAGACTGATCCAGAGCCATCGTGTGGTGTCCTCCGCGAGAACCTTTGGTCGGGAACTCGCTGACCGTCACACGATGGCTCGCCCCCATGTCCGGGGCTTGCGTCACCAGCCTGGAGTTACACCACCCGAGGGGACGTCACCTCCCTGCAGGTCAGAAGGTAATGACGGTGGCGCCTTCCAGCGCAAAGCGCAGGAAGGCATCTCGGGCCACGTCCAGATTGAACCCACAGTTCAGCAGTTCCTCGTCCGTGTTGGCTTCCTTCGCCGCATTGATGCAGGCGCCGACGGGAACGCCCGCGGCGATCAGCTCATCGAGCCGGCTGTTGTAAGCCGAACGGGCGTCGTCGGCGAGGTCGTCTGTCAGTCGTGCCTGTACGGGCGGCGCAGCGGAGATCGTTCACGCGACCGCCGCCCTGGGTGGGGTCCAGGCGGAGGGAACCGTCGTCACGTAAGTCCCGCCCGGCGAATGCTCGCGGGGAACTCGCGGAGCCGCCATGATTGCGTCAGTCCACGAAAGGCCGGCAATGCGGCGCTTAGGCCGACACCTCATGGATTTCATGGTGGAGTTCGTCGGGGAGTTCGTTGTCTGGGGTGTCCTCGCAGTCATCGGAGCGGGTTTCGTCATCGCGGTATCCGCGCTGTTCCATCTGCCATGGCTGACCAGAGCGCTTGTGACGGGCGACAACGCCAGCATCAGGCTTCTGGCGATCATCGGTCTGGTTGCATTGATCGGAGCGGTTGCCGCTGTCACCTGGCTGGTACGGAAAATCAGGAAGAAGAAGGCTCCACCGCCAGACGCACAGAATGCGGGGGAAGGCAGAGAAGGGTCCGCTGTCCCGCATCGC
Organism: Planotetraspora mira; assembly: GCF_016863275.1. Classification (GTDB taxonomy): domain Bacteria; phylum Actinomycetota; class Actinomycetes; order Streptosporangiales; family Streptosporangiaceae; genus Planotetraspora; species Planotetraspora mira. The sequence continues at coordinate 305,333 of NZ_BOOO01000004.1, read as the reverse complement.
AAGGGACGGGGCCGGCACGCGGCCTCAGAGGGCCGCGGGCCGTTCGGTCACTCGCCCTGAATCAATGCCGCCATCGACTGCCACGGCGCAGTGTCGAAGATCAGCATGATGTTGTTGATCTTGCCGTTCTCGTCGAGGTGGAAGTGCTCGGCGGTGCGCTGGGTGCCGGCCGGCGTGGCTGTGTGGACGTCGTAGACGAGGGTGGCCTCGGCCTCGCCGTACAACTCGCTGATCATGTCGACGCCTGTGACCACCTGGACGAATCCCGGCAGCCCGGCCAGATGGCCGGCCGGGTCGGTGGAGGTGATGAACGGGCTGCGAAAGCTGAAGGGCTCCGCGAGGTGTGCGGCCGCTGCGGCCACGTCACCTCGGAATCTGGCGTCGTGGTAGCCGCGGACGGTCTGTGCGGTGGTCATCGGGCTCCGTTCAGATACTGGGTGAGCTTGTGATGGTTGTCGGCAAGACGCAGGCACAGGTGGCGCAGTTGCGCCAGGTCGTCGGGGGTGAAGTCGCGGAAGATCGCTCCCATGGCGAGCTGGGTCGGCCGCCGCCAGTTCTCGATCCACTCCTGCCCGGCCGGCGTGATCCTGGCCAGGACGGAGCGCCGGTCGTGGGGGGCGGGAGCCCGCTGCACCAGGCCGTCGCGTTCAAGGGTGTCGACCAGCCCGGTGACGTTGCGGGAGCTCACCCCCGCCGATTTGGCCAGGTCGCCGATGGTCATCCCGTCAGCCGAGGCGCTCAGGCGCAGGAGAACGTCCAGCGTCCCCGAGCTGAGCCCGCGATTTTCGGAGCCCTGGGCGCGCATGCGCTCGATCGCGTGGGAAGCGGTGCGGACGGCCGCGGCAGCCTCCATGGCAAGGGTGTCGTCGCCGCCGATGAACTGGACCAACGCGGCTCTTGCCTGAGGGTCGAAGAGACGGCCGTCCGCGTCGGCGGAGACATTATGTACGTCCTTCATGATGAAGTCGTACTTTAATACGTCCTTCCATAAATGGGAAGCGGCGAGTCCACCGGGCCTCAGGCAGAGCCGTACAGAGGTCAGCCCTGACGTCCGAGGAATCTCAGGAACTGGGAGCGGATGGTGGGGTCAGCGCCTGTGGCCAGTTCGGGGGCGTAGTGGCGCGGATCGCGGTCCTTCCCGATGACCTGGCGGGCCGTCTTGAGGCCAACGGCCCAGACCTCGTCCGGACAGGAGTACTCCGCTCCCACTGCGGCTTCGAGGTCCCAGCCGTGCGCGAGCAGATCGAAGAGGTTGATTCCGGCCGCGAGATCGGCCGAGAACTCACCGAAGGGCAGGAAACAGGTACGGGACAGGTCGGCGCCGGCCCAGGAGACCTTGGCTGCCTGGACCGCCTTCTCGAACGCCCGATGGTGGTCCGCTCCGACAAGATCGCCCTTCGGAGTCCTGGGCTGATCTGTCGCTCCGGCGGCGAACGCGGCGAACTTGAGCGTGACTCCGATCGAATGGCCGATGACGTCGCGCACCGTCCAGCCCGGATTCGGTGTGATCAGGTGTAGCTGTGAGGCGGTGATCCGTCTGACGAGACCGGCCGAGCTGTCCAGCGCGATATCGAGGGCGCCGATGGTCGGCAGGCCTCCAGACGGATTCATCGTCACAGTTTCCACCACGTTGAGCAGCCGGCCGGGACCGTGTCCGGAAGCGTCGTGTGGAGCAGGGTCCCGGCCGACCGTGTCGTGGTCCTCCGCGGAGACGGGCAGGGCGTCGATCCCGCGCTGTGTGCGCCTACGAGCAAGCCACCGGGGCGGTGATGTTGCCGGACACACCCGCCGTTGTCTGCGTGTGCGTTTCGACGAGGTCGCAGCTCGGCGACGTCTTGTACGTCCACGACCAGCCGCCCAGGTCCAGCTGCGCGAACTTGGTGCCGGCCGGGAAGAACTGCTTCACCCACTCGCCGGTCGACGAGGTCAGCGGCGGGTCACCCGCACCGGTCGCCGGCACGGCCAGCTCGTCCGGGGTCTTGGAGTCCGCGTAGAAGGAGATGCCTTCTGTTCCGCCCTCGATGCCGCCCGTGATGGCCGCGCCGATCGTCTTGGACGGGTCGGCGGGCGTCTTGGCTCCTGCGATCGTCGTGAACGTGCCGTCGTCCACCAGCGTGCCGGTGTAGTAGTAGCAGACCGTCGCGCCCGCACCGCAGGTCTCCTTGGGGACGCCGTACTCGCGGGTGATGGTGACCGTACGGTCCATCGTGTCCTTCGCCCACGTCTCCCCGCTGGTCCCGGAGTCGGACCGGTTCGTCAGGTGCGTGGTCGCCTTGAAGGTCTTCTTCGCGACCGGGGCGGGTGCGCCGTTGTCGCCCTTGTCGCCCTTGGGCCCCTGAGGTCCGATCGGCCCCGCGGGCCCCTGAGGACCGGTGTGTCCAATCGCGCCCTTCGGGCCGGCAGGACCCGCGGGACCGGCCTTCAGCTTGAGCTTGTCGATCGCCCACTGAGTGGGGAGGAGCACGAATTGCTCGGAGCCGTCCTGTGCGCAGGTCGCCTTCGACGAGTAGCCGGGATCCACCGACGCCGACCTGATGGCCCGGCTTTTGATGTTGAAGCAGAGACCCACGGCATCGGGCTGGTGTTTGGAGTCCATGGTCGCGGCGGAGGTGTTCGGCCGCGTCTTCGTCGCGGCGATCGCCGTCGACGCGGCGTAGCCACCGACCGCCACGACTGCGACGCCGGCGGTGATGGCGACAATTCGGGTGCGCTTGCGCATGGATCCTCTTTCCGGGGGGTGAATTGTCGGCGGTTTCCGACAAAAGCGGCAGAACGTCCCCGGGCGCGGTCCAGAGCCTTCCTGCTGATCAGCTTTCGGCGATTCAGTTGGAATCACAAGTCGCGTTTACGGCGGCAGCCACAATGGGCGCGCCTATATACGACTCCCGCCATCGCACCATGGTTTACCGCGCCATGTGAGGCGGGGCATTCCTGTTGCGAATGAATGCAATTCAAGATCGAGGAGTGAAGATATGTGCTGGGCGGCAGGTCCTGTGCCGGTCGGTGAGATGATCTCAGCGATCTCTGGGGACCCAGTTGTGCTCGAAACGGGTCAGGACATCATTCAGCTCTGGGGTGTGTCCGGTGGATCCTTGTTCGTGGTGCACCCGGACAAGGGTCCACCGGACGGCTAGTTGACGCAGCCCGGGATGGTGTTCAGCGGACTGCAGTTGTCGGGGAAGTTGTCATTGACGATCGATTTCCGGAGGGTGACATCCGCGTTGCCGGTGGCGATCCCGCCGCCACCGGATCCCCTGTTCTGCCCGACCACGGTGCCGTCGAGGCTGACGGTTCCCAGGTTGGAGATGCCTCCTCCCAGGCCGCCGGCCGTGTTGTTCTGCACGGCGCCCTTGATGAGGTTCGACACGCCGCCCGGCTGGGTGTTCAGAGCGCCGCCGTTGATCGGCGCGGTGTTCTTGGTCAGGATGACGCCGGACAGCGTCAGCGTCCCGAAGTTGATGACGGCGCCGCCTCCGATGCTCCCGGCCGCGTTCTCCTTGAGCACGCTGTGGGAGATCATCGCGTTGGATCCCGCGAGATTGGCGAACGCACCACCGTTCGCCGCCTGGTTGCCGGACAGGATGGTGTGGTCCAGGACCACGGTGCCGGCGTTGGAGATCCCGCCGCCAAAGCCCGTCGTGCTTCCGCCCACGATGGAGACGCGTTGGACACGGAGCGTCGCCCCGGATGCCACTTCCAGGATGCGGAAGCCGGGTGCGGCCGGATCGCGCCTGATCGTCGTGTTCAGCCCGCCAACCAGAGCGATATCGCCCGTGATGATCGGGAGGGCGTCGTCGGGGACGGTCGCGGTGGAGTAGTTGTAGATGCAGTTCGGCGCGAGAAAAAGCGTGGCGACCCCGGCCCCGTTGGCTGTCTGGATCGCCGTGGCGAGCGTGGCCGCGTCGCACGGGACGTTCACGGCCTGCGCCAGACGGGGCATCGCCTGCGCCGACGGCGCCGCCGCACCCAGTGTCATCCCCGCCAGCGCAAGGGCGCCCATGCCGCCGATAATTCTAGAAAAATAGCCCATCGGGCCGCCTCTATATAGAAATGGACATTTGTCCTGCCGCTAAACGAATGCCCTGTCGACATCGCCGACAATTAGGGAAACACGCCCGAGCTGAATGAATGTTCAGGGCGCGTCTCTGCTCGAAACAGTTGACCAAGATTTGCAGGCGCCTTTCATGGCGTCCGCCGCCTGCTGTGTCCCCCACGTCGAGCGTCCGGTTCCAGACGGGACGGCGACGACTCCGGGGGAGGGGAGCCGGTGAGGCCCGGGTGTGATCGGTGCTAGGCCTTCTCGCCGAGGAGTCGGCGGACTGTGACGGCGTACTGCTCCTGCACCCTGGCCAGATCGGCGCCGTAATCGTTGTCGGCCCTGGCCAGGATCTGGTACGTCGAGACGGCCTCAGAGCCGAGCCGCAGAGCCTCCTCGGCCGCGCCGGGTGATCGCAGGACCGCCAGAATCGACGCAAGCCTGCCCTTGGCGTCGGCGGTCATGGCGGCAAGCCGGATGAGGTCGCCTCGGGGCGTCAGCGTCGGGCGGGGCGAATGGGACAGCCTCATCAGCCGATCCTCCAGGATCGCCGCCTGACTGACCTCGCCGCCGGTGAGTTCCAGATAGCTGTCCAGGCAGGCGCGGGCGGTGTCGGCGGCCTCGGCGAACTGCCCGCTCTGCGTCAGCATTCCCGCGTGGTTGTAGAGCTTGCCCGCGAGTTGAGCGAGGTGCTGCTCGTTGTTCGGTTCCTCGGCTCGAAGCCGGCGGATGACGGTGAGCGCCTGCCGGTTGTGGACCAGTGCCTCATCCGCGTGTCCCGCCCGCCAGAGGAGCAGCGCTGTCTCCGCGTGCTTGTTGGAGGCGTCCTGTAAAGCCTGCAACCGCCGCTCGCGTCGCCACCCAGAGCTGAACAACCCCACGTAGACTCCCGGCTTCGCTCATTTATTCGCGTGACAGGAACACTTGAGTGAACGATATCAGCGCAAAGTTGACAGTCGATGTGACATTCGGTGCATAAGTGGATATCGGCGCGAGCTAAGGCATAGGCGGCGAACGCGAGTTTTCGCGTCGACCGGTCAGGCATTTCACCAGGATGGCGACTGTCCGCGTCTCCGGGTGCCGGCGGTCGCCTCGATGAACCTCGACGGGCGACTCGATGTCGCCCGTGTCTGCGGCCGCCCGGAGCAGGTAGGGGCGTGCAGGGAAAACCTGTTGCGGAGGCCCGGCGGCTCGTCGGTAGTTTGGGGGGCATGTCGCATACGCCCGAGCCGGAGAACGACCCCCGCGCGGAGACCTCGGCAGAGGGAGAGCCCGCCCGGCGATTCGGATGGTGGGACATGTTCGTGCACCCCGATGAGGATCAGCGGAGCGAGGGTGGGTTCCAGGGCGAGCGCGCCACGCTCGTCGGATACCTGCGCGATCAGCGCCTGACGCTGGAGATGAAGTGCTCCGGCCTCGACGCCGCCGACCTGGCTCGCGGCTCGGTCGAGCCGTCCAACATGTCATTGCTGGGGCTGGTGCGCCACATGGCCGGGGTTGAGCAGAGCTGGTTCCGGATCAGGCTGGCAGGTCAGGACGGACCCCGGCACTATCGCACCGAAGACGACCGCGACGGAGACTTCAACGGTGCGGTTCCCGACCCCGCCGTCGTCGCCCACGCGTGGGAGACGTGGCGGGCCGAGGTCGCGTTCGCGGAGCGGTTCGTGGCCGAGGCGCCCGATCTCGACCTTGTCGGGAAGCAGGGGGACTGCCTGCGCGAAGTCCTGGTGCACATGATCGAGGAGTACGCGCGGCACAACGGTCATGCCGACTTTCTGCGCGAGCGGATCGACGGGCGAGTGGGCCAGTAGCCCGTCCCGCACGAGGACCAGGACGAGGACCGGTACGAGGAACACCGCCTTGAACCCCGAACACCGGCTCGCTGCCTAGGATGGCCGGCGTGATCTCTCCCCCTGAGACCGTGATCGACGAGATCCGGATGCGACTGGTGACGCCGGCCGACGCGGAAGCCCTGCGGCAGGCGTACCTGCGCAATCGCGAGCACCTGCTGCCCTGGGACCCGGACCGGGATGAGCACTTCTACACCCTCGACGGCCAGGCCGACCGCGTGCGCGCCCTGCTGGCGCAGCAGGACTCCGGCCGGGCGCTGCCGTGGGTCTTCGCCGATGGCGATCGGGTCGTCGGCACCATGACCCTCTCGAACATCGTGCTGGGGCCGTTCCGCAGCGCGAGCCTCGGCTACTGGATCGACGCCGACTACAACGGCCGCGGTCTCGCCACCAGAGGCGTCGAGTTCGTGTGCCGCACGGCCGACGAGCACCTCGGCCTTCACCGGATCGAAGCCAGCACTCTGATCGACAACGTCCGATCGCAACGGGTCCTGACCACGTGTGGGTTCCGGCTGATCGGCACCGCGCCCGACTACCTTCACATCAACGGGGCGTGGCGCGAGAATCGTCTGTTCCAGCGCATTCTCAACGACCGGGGCCCAGGTGACGTGCCGCGCCGGCCCACGGTGGGTGTCAGCGGAGTCGTGCCGCCGGATCTGCCCGAAGGCTGAACACGGCTACAGGGGGCTCTACGTCCTTAAGCGGATGGAACGGACGTGAGCCGAAAAGGCTCGCATGGAGTGAGGAAGCTTGCGTTCGCCCGCTTTTTTTAGCGGTGCCGCGCCGCGACATCAATTGAATTGCGCCATGCCGGGAGGGTCTTGCTAGCGTGCCGTACATGAACTGCTCGTTCTTCATCAGGATCCGCCGCTTCTAGCGGCGGGCTGATTCGCGTTCATCACCACAGCTCTGCCGCCTTCGGTGTCCTCGCCGGTGCGGCTCTTCGTGCTGCCCGGCGCTATTCCGGGTCCACGCGGAGAGCATCCATGCATCACCCCTACCAGGGCGGGCGGCACGAACTCGGCCAGAATTTCCTGGTCGATCGCTCGGTCATCGCCACCATCGAAGAACTGGTCGCCCTGACGACCGGCCCGATCATCGAGATCGGCCCCGGCGACGGCGCGCTGACGCTGCCGCTGAGCCGCTCCGGCAGGCCGATGACCGCCGTCGAAGTCGACCCCCTGCGTGCGTCACGGCTCGTCCGCCGGACGCCTCAGAACGTCACCGTCGTCAATGCGGACATCTTGAGATACCGGTTCCCCCGGCATCCGCACGTGATCGTCGGAAACATTCCGTTCCATCTGACGACCGCGATTCTGCGGAGGATCCTGCCCGCGGGCCACTGGCGGACGGCGGTGCTGCTGGTGCAGTGGGAGGTCGCCCGCAGGCGAGCGGGAGTCGGCGGCGCCAGCATGCTGACGGCGGCCTGGTGGCCCTGGTACGAGTTCGGACTGCGCCGCCGGGTGCCCGCCCGGTCCTTCCGCCCGATGCCGTCGGTCGACGGCGGCCTGCTGACGATGACGCGCCGAGCCGTCCCTCTCATCGAGGAGCGCGGGCGGTATCAGGATTTCGTGCGCCAGGTCTTCACCGGCCGTGGACGCGGGCTCGGCGAGATCCTCGGCAGGGTCGCACGCGACGACCGCGCGGCCGTACGCGACTGGCTGAGGAGGGAACGCGTGTCGCCGCACCTGCTGCCGAAGGACCTGACCGCCGAGCAGTGGGCCACGCTGTGGAACACGGCCGGCGGAGGCGACCCGCGCAACCGCTGATCGAGGCTCGTGTTCACCGGCGCCGGTCCGGGAGCCGGAAAAACGGGGAGGGGGCGCCCGCCGGACGAGGTGCCCATGTTGCCACCTCGTCCAGCGGACGACCCCTCTTTGACCTGCGATGCGCCGGGCCCGAAGGCGCCGGCCCGCCGGTCCTCGTGCCTAGAGGCCGAGCCCGAGGCCGAGGCCGAGGGCCAGGCGGAGCCGCAGCGCGAGGGCCAGCCGGACGTTCGCGGCGACGTCGGCCGTCGCCAGCGGGGTGTAGGTCGGCGCATACAGCGTGGTGGTCGTGACCGGCCGCGGCGTGTACAGCACCGACGTGGTGGTGTTCGTCGTGGTCGGCACGGTCGTCACCGTGGTGGTGGTGTTGTTCGTCGTGGCCGGCAGCGTCGTCACCGTGGTGTTGGTGCTGTTGTTCGTCGTGGCTGGCAGCGTCGTGACCGTGCTGGTGGTCGTGGTCGGCAGGCTCTGCGTGACGGTGCCGCCGCCGTTCACAGGGTCGTCGTTCTGCTGCTGCTGCTGTTGCTGTTGCTGCTGGGTGGAGGCCGAACTGCTGGACGAGCTGCTGGCCGCGGCGCTGGCCGTTTGGTCGATCGTGCCCTCATTGCTGGCGTTGTTCGAGTTGTTGACGTTCGTGACCGGCGGGTCGGTCGGCCCCGTAAGGGAAGCGTCCGAGGTCTGGTCCGAGGTCTGGTCCGTGGTCGCGGTCGTGTCCGACGTCTGGGACGGCGTCAGGTTGACGTTGATGTCGTGCAGCATGTGCTGCCGCTCGCGCATGTTCAGGCGGCCGTGCTGCCGCTGCCTGTCGCGGTTGCGGTTGAAGTTGCGGTTACGGTTGCGGTGCTCGGAGTCCCAGCTCGCGTCGTCGTCGTCATCGTCGTCATCGGCGACGTGGCGAACCTGGCTCGAGACGCCGCTGATGGCTCCGGCGGAGGCGCCGGCGGAAGAGGCGGTGACGGCAGCGCCGAACACGAGGGCGCCACCCGTCAGGGTGGCGGTGGTGGCGAGCACCGCGATGAGGCCATGAGCCTTGGGCATTTGGTTTCTCTCCTAGAAAGGATTACTGCCCTGCATTCTGATATTTTTCAGAATTGGCAAGAATTGCATTTTCTGAAAAACCCTGCAGATCAACACTGCGTTGTCTTGTTTCCCGGCGATCCCTCCCGCAAACGATCATCAGCGGCTTTTGCCGTTCGGCTGCCACTTTATTGATGAAGCCACGCGAATCCCGTGTCGAGCCAGGCCGAATATCCCTCCTGTCGTATTTTGTGTGCGCGCTCGGACATGTCCGATGTGTCATCCAAATATCCTTGCATCCCGACAAGTGGAATTGCCTGCATAAATGCGTTAAGAAAGACAAAGGGGTTGTGCCGCTGGTTTCGGCTGATGAACTGAAAAGGTGTCTCCGGAGCGCGCCACGGGCTCGGGGAACAACCGCACGTCCCGGGAGGTTCTCGCGGGCATGGGTGACTATGGGCGTGATGTCGAATTCGGATACTTCCTCGTGCCGAACGCGGGGGATCCCCTGCTGCGGACCGCGCAGGCGGCCGACCGGCTCGGGCTCGACCTGATCGGCGTCCAGGACCATCCCTATCAACGGCGCTACGTCGACACGTGGACGCTCCTGAGCGTCATCGCGGCCGGCACCGAGCGCATCAGGGTCTTTCCCGATGTCGCGAACCTGCCCCTGCGACCGCCGGCGGTCCTGGCCAAGTCCGCCGCGAGTCTGGACCTGCTCAGCGGCGGGCGGGTCGAACTGGGACTCGGCGCGGGCGGCTTCTGGGACGCCATCGAGGCGTACGGCGGGCCGCGCCGTACGCCCAAGGAGGCCATCGACGCGCTGGAGGAGGCCGTCGAGGTCATCCGCGGAGTGTGGAGCGGCGAGCCCGCCCTGCGCTTCGAGGGCGCGCATTACCGGTTGAAGGGCGCGAAGCCGGGCCCGGCGCCCGCGCATCCGATCGAGATCTGGCTCGGCGTACGCGGGCCGAGGGCGCTCGCGCTCACCGGCAGGCTGGCGGACGGCTGGCTTCCCTCGAGCGGGTGGGCTCCGCCGGAGTCGCTGCCCGGACTCAACGCCCGCATCGACGACGCCGCGGCCGCGGCCGGGCGTGAGCCGCGGGACATCCGGAGGCTGTACAACGTCAACGGCACGATCACCGACGGCTCGTCGTCGGGGTTCCTCAACGGCCCCGCGGACCAGTGGGCCGACGAACTGACCGATGTCGCGGTCGGCTACGGGATGGACACGTTCGTCTTCTGGGGCGAAGGAGACCAGGAGACCCAACTCCGCCGGTTCGCCGAGGAGGTCGTGCCGGCCGTACGGGAACGGGTCGCCCAGGAACGCGCGGGCTGACCGGCGTCAGGCGGTCACGAAGCGGCGTCCCGCCCGGTTCCCGCCGAGGATGATGAGGGGCGTCAGCAGCCAGAGGTACGGGACGCCGTCCGCCAGCCAGCTCAGAGCAGCCGTGATCAGCCAGAAGACGCCGACCATGGACAACATGACCGCTGTGACGCGCAGGTGATGGGTGTCGGTGCCCGGCCTGGCGACTCCGCCGCGCACGACGGAGAGGTTCAGGCCGGCCTGGCAGAACAGCAGGCCCGCCTCCGCGCCGGCGAACAGGGTCACCGACAGCGGGTTCAGTGAGGACTCGCCGATCAAGGCCGTCGGGTACGGCAGCAGCACGACGAGGATCAGCAACGGGATGTGGATGCGCAGCATCCCCGGACTCACCTTGGTGATCTGGTCGAACAGCCGATGATGCTGACGCCAGGTCGCCCACAGCACCATGAACGCGATGAAGAACGCCAGGAAGATGCCGGCGTTCTCGCCGAGGAAGTGCCAGAGTTCGCGGGCCATCGCCATGCGGTCGCCGCGGTCCCCGCGGGAGTGACCCTCCGGGCGGGGGATCTCGATGACGAGCAGGGTCATGGCGATGGCGAAGACCGCGTCGGTGAACATGCCCACCCGCTCATGGGTCAGCCCCGGCGCGGCGGTGGTCACGTCAGACGATTCGGTGTCGGTCATCGGGCTCCTCGGGCACGAGAACGGCTTTCGCGGCGAACGGGAGGATAGTCCCAAACGCCGGAACACGTGGGCGCGGCAGTCCCGGGAAGGACGCGGCCGCGCACGATGTGACGCCGCGCGGCGGAGTGACGGCTCGGTCCCAGCGAACGTTCAGGTGATCTTCAGTCGTTCACCAGGCGGCCACCGGTTAATCCATCGGCCGTCATCGCGCTGTCGGGACGCCTCTTTACCGTCCGAAAAGCCCCCAGTAACCACAAGTCAATAATGGGAGGGCCTGGACGATGTTGAGGCGCAAGGCCGCGATCGCGACATTTCTTGCGGCCGCAAGCGTGGCAGCCGGCACCGTGGTCGCGGTGCTGGGCGACGCCACAGTCGCGTCGGCGGCGACCGCCACCTTCACCCCGGTGGCCGACACCTATGTCGACAACTCCGTGACCACCACCAACTACGGCACATCGGCTCAACTCGGCGTGGACAACTCTCCCGTCAAGCGGATGTTCCTCAGGTTCACCGTGTCCGGCGTGACCGGAACGGTGACCGGGGCCAAGCTGCGGGTCCACACCGACGACGTCTCGGGCGCGGAGAGCCCCAGCGGCGGCACCTACAAGGCGATGAGCAACACCACCTGGTCGGAGACCGGGGTGACCTGGGCCGACCAGCCCGCCATCGACGGCGCGACCCTCGGCTCGGTCGGCTCGGTCGTGCGCAACGCCTGGTACGAGGTCGACGTGACCTCCTACGTCAAGGGCAACGGCACATTCAGCATCGGCGTCACGTCGTCGAGCAGCGACGGCGCCGACTTCGACTCACGCGAGTCGGGGTCCACCGCTCCGCAGTTGGTCATCACGACCGGCACGACGTCGACCCCCACACCCACCCCGACCCCGACTTCCGGGGACCCCGTGCTGGTCGGCGCGGGCGACATCGCGAACTCCGGATCCGGCGACACCGCGACCGCCGCCCTGCTCGACGGCATCCCCGGCACCGTGTTCACCGCGGGCGACGACGCCTACGACAACGGGTCCACCGCGGACTTCAACAACTACTACGCGCCCACCTGGGGCCGGCACAAGGCGCGCACGCGCCCGGTGGCAGGCAACCACGAGTACAACACCTCGGGCGCCTCGGGCTACTTCGGCTACTTCGGGTCGTCCGCGGGCGAGCCCGGCAAGGGCTACTACTCCTACAACCTCGGCAACTGGCACATCGTGGCGCTGAACTCCAACTGCTCCTCGATCGGCGGCTGCAACGCCGGTTCGGCGCAGGAGCAGTGGCTGCGCTCCGACCTCGCGGCCAACACCCGGCCGTGCACCCTCGCGATCTGGCACCACCCGCGCTTCACCTCGGGCTCCAACCACGCGCCGACGACCTCCGTCGGCCCGCTGGTGCAGGCGCTGTACGACAACAACGCCGAGGTGATCGTCACCGGTCACAACCACCAGTACGAGCGGTTCGCCCCGATGAACCCGAGTGGCCAGCTCGACAACACGCGCGGCATCAGGCACTTCGTCGTGGGCACGGGCGGCGCCGGAATGTACAACTTCGGCACGATCCAGCCCAACAGCGAAGTCCGTAACAACAACACCTTCGGCGTGCTGAAGTTCACCCTGCACTCCAACAGCTACACCTGGCAGTTCGTGCCTCAGTCGGGCAAGACCTTCACCGACGGCGGCACCAACTCCTGCCACTGATCCCGGCCGTACGGCGCCGCGCCCGGCGTGCCCCTCGCACACCGGGCGCGGCATCCCACCCCCACTCGGGAAGGTGTGCACACCCGTGTACCTGTCCACGATCGGCCGGCAGAGGACGCGCACCGGCGACGGCCAGGCCGGTCGGCGCCGCTGGACGGCGATCGGCGCCAACGTGTTCGCTCTCGGCACCGTCAGCCTCGTCACCGACATCTCATCGGAGATGGTCACCGCGATCCTGCCCGTCTACCTCGTCGTCGGCCTGCAGTTCAGCCCCGCGGCCTACGGCGTCATCGACGGCGCCTACACGGGGGCCACGGTGTTGTTGCGCCTCGTCGGCGGATACCTGGCCGACCGGGTGCGGAGGCGCAAGGCCGTCGCCGGCCTCGGCTACGGCATCTCCGCGGTCGCGAAGCTCGGGCTGCTCGCGGCGGGCGGATCGGTCACCGCGATCGGCCTGGTGATCGCCGCCGACCGGGCGGGCAAGGGCCTGCGCACCGCCCCGCGTGACGCGCTGATCACCCTGTCCGCCCCGCCGGACCAGCTGGGCCGGGCCTTCGGGGTGCACCGGACGATGGACAGCGTGGGCGCCTTCCTCGGCCCGCTGGTCGCCCTGGCCGTGCTCGCTCTGGCCGGGCAGCAGTACGACGCCGTGTTCGTCACGAGTTTCTGCGTCGCCGCGTTCGCCGTGGTGATCCTGGCGCTGTTCGTCCGGGACCACGCGGGGCCGGCCACCGGGCCGGATCCGTCCCGGAAGGCGGTCTCGGTGCGTCAGGCCGCCGGTCTGCTGCGCATCCCCGGCGTGCGCAGACTCCTCGCCGCGGCGTGCCTGCTGGGCCTGGCCACGGTGGGCGACGGTTTCGTCTACCTCCTGCTCCAGCGCAGGGAAGACCTGTCGCTCGGCTGGTTCCCGCTGCTCGCCGTGGGGACGAGCCTGGCGTACCTGCTGCTCGCCGCACCGCTGGGCGTCCTGGCCGACCGCGTGGGCCGGCTCCCTGTGACGCTCTGCGGCTACGGCGCACTGATCCTGGTGTACCTGGCGCTGCTCGGGCCGGTCGGCGGGCCCGTGCTCGTCATCGGCGTGCTCGGGCTCTACGGACTCTTCTACGCCGCGACCGACGGCATCCTGATGGCCCTGGCGGCGCCTCTCCTGCCGGAACGGCTGCGCACGACAGGGCTCGCACTCGTGCAGACCGGCCAGGCCATGGCTTATCTGGGGTCGTCCGTCCTGTTCGGCGTCGCGTGGCAGTTGTGGGGGACCGGTGCCGCGATCCTGCTCGCCGTACTGGCCGGGGGAGTCGCGATCACGGCGACGGCGGTGCTGCTGTCCGGACAGGACCGGCGGACGAGCGGAACGGAGGAGGCGACGGCATGAGCGACGTCATGAACGACCCGAGCGGGTCCAGCGAAACCGGTCCGTCCAGCGTGCCGGGCGACACCGGCGGAGGTTCCGGCGTGTCCGGCTCCGGCGGCGGGCTGAGCCTGCGGGCCAGGGTGTCCATCGCGTTCGCCGCGGCCGTCCTGCTGGCGGTGGTGGGGGTCGTGTACATCCTCCGGGCCCCGACCGGCTCACCGGCGATCGCGGAACCGAATGCCGCGGACGCGGGCACGATCAGTGCCGGCGGCCCCAGGCTCCGGATGCTCGACAACGGCATGGTGGCCGCCGTCTCACTCGGCGATCCGCGCGGACCCCGGATCGTCACCTCGCAGCGCTGCGACCGCGCCTACGCGGCCGCCGGCACGGTGGCCTGCCTCCGTCCGGCGAGCGCCCTCGGGGCCACCCGGCTCGCCGTGCTCGACGACGACATGCGGGAGAGACGGTCGATCCGGCTGACCGGCTTCCCCAATCGTCTGCGTGTGTCCGACAGCGGACGGATGATCGCCTGGACGTTGTTCGTCAGCGGTGACTCCTACGCGGGCGGAGAGTTCTCCACGCGGGCCGGCATCCTGGACACCCGCACCGGCCGGATGGCCTCCTCCGTGGAGGAGTTCGCGGCCGTCGTCGACGGCCGGCCGTACCGGGCGGCGGACGTCAACGTGTGGGGCGTCACCTTCACCCGCGACGACAACCGGTTCTACGCCACGATGGCGACCGCCGGGCACCGCTACCTCGTCGAGGGCGACTTCGCGGCCAGGACGCTCAAAACCGTGGCGGACGGCGTCGAGTGCCCCTCCCTGTCACCGGACGGCACCCGCGTCGCGTTCAAGGCGGCGATCGACGGCGACCCCGCCCAAGGGTGGCGGCTGTCGGTGCTCGACCTGGCGGGCAAGAAGGTCGTCGCGACGGCGGAGAGCCGCAGCGTGGACGACCAGGCCATCTGGCTCGACGATCGCACGGTCGCCTACGGCCTGCAGCGCAGCGACGGCGTCAACGACGTGTGGGCCGTCCCCGCCGACGGGAGCGGCGGCCCGCGACTGCTGGTCCCGGGAGCCAACTCCCCGTCTGTGGAGGACCCCGGATTCTGATCACCCCGGGTATGCCGTGACCAGGGTGATCACCCTGCCGATCCCGGCGATCCCGGCGAAACGCCGGCCGCTCGGGAACGCTTGTGAATGAGGGCGTCGAGGGCCATTGCACGGGGTGATCGGCGGGCGTAGCTTCCAGCCATGGACGTCATCCATCAGGAACGTGTGGCGTGGGAAGGCGCACGCGCCTTCGTCGCCGCGTCCGGCGCCGACACCTATTGGTGGCTCAGCGAGATGCTCGAGCGGAACCTCGGCCGCACCTACCAGGTGTGCCTGGCCACGACGCGGACGCGCCTGCAGCGGGAAGAGGCGTCACTCGCCGAGATCGGCGCGTGGCGGGTACGTCTGGAGGATCTGCTCCGGGTCCGCCCGGACGTCCAGCCCGCCCTGCTCGAACTGGTCACCGAGACCTCCGCCCGGCTGGGCCGCTACTGAACCGAGCCTGAGCCACCACTGGGCGAGCAGTGGGCGTGAGCCATCCCTTGGGCGAATACTTGCGGGCCCCTGATGAGCGACGGCAGGGTCCCGCGGCCGCCGGAGGATACGTTGGCCGGTGAGCGGGCGTTTTGTCCGCTAGTCGGCCCGGGTGCGGCCTTGTGCGACGCGCGCGGTCATTCCGAGCGAACCAAGGAGCACGCATGACTCGCCCTCCGGTCCCTCCCTTCACTCACCAGACGGCCGTCGAGAAGGTCCGCCTGGCAGAGGACGCCTGGAACTCGCGTGATCCGGAGAAGGTGTCGCTCGGCTACACGACCGACAGTCGCTGGAGGAACCGTTCGGAGTTCCTCACCGGCAGGGACGAGATCGTCGCGTTCCTGAGCCGCAAGTGGGCGAGAGAACTCGACTACCGGCTGATCAAGGAGTTGTGGGCCTTCGGCGGCAATCGCATCGCCGTGCGGTTCGCCTACGAGTGCCGCGACGAGGCGGGCAACTGGTTCCGCTCCTACGGCAACGAGAACTGGGAGTTCGGCGAGCAGGGGCTCATGCGCGTACGGCTGGCCAGCATCAACGACCTGCCCATCAAGGAGTCGGAGCGCGCCTACCACTGGCCCCTCGGCCGCCGGCCCGACGACCACCCCGGGCTCGGCGACCTGGGCTTTTGAACCACGGGTCACACGGGCGGCGCGTCGTCCAGGGCGAAGTCCAGGTAGCGCTCCGCGGAGCGGCGGACGGCCTCCGACCCGTCGGTGCGCACCACGTGCTTCCACCAGGCTCCGTAGACCTGGTCGAACGGGTACCGCTCCAGCAGTGACAGGGCCCGGCGCACGGTGCGGGGCCGCTCCGGGATGAGGTTCGGGTAGCTGTACATGAAGCCGACCCAGCGGCGGTCCTTGACGACCTGCAGGATGTCGCCGGAGAACAGGGCGCCGGCGCTGTCCGGGGCGTCCCGCCAGTGCAGCACCTGGCCGCCCGCGAAGTGGACCCCGGCGTTGACCAGGGTGAGACCGTCGCCGATCTCATGGGTGTCGCCCTCCCAGAAGACGACCGAGTCGTCGGGACGCGCCACCCACTCGCGGTCCAGCGCGTGGATGTAGACGGGTGCGTCGAACGCGTGCGCCCAGTCGACCATGGTGCCGTAGTAGTGCGGGTGGCTGATCGCGATCGCGCTGATCCCGCCGAGATCGCGCACCTGCCTGATGACGTCGTCGTCGAGGTAGGTGACCATGTCCCACAACACGTTTCCCGCAGGCGTCCGGACGAGCAGCGCCCGCTGGCCGATCCCGGTGGCCGGCACCGTACCGACGCCGACGACGCCCGGGCCCTCCTCCTCGATCCGGGCCCGATGTCCCGCCCGGCGCAACGCGTCGAGCGAGGTCCACCGCTGGCCGTCCCAGCCGACGTACTGCCGCTCGTCCTCGCAGATCGGGCAGTCCTCGCGGCTGCCGGCGTACTGGACGCCACAGGTCAGGCAGATGGGCAGGTCGTTCATCCGCGCCCCTCCTCGTGGTGACGTTGGGTGACCGCCGAGTCCTCCGCGATCTTCGTTCTGATCTTTCCGGGCCACGATGAATCAGGTCAAATCGGGCTTAGTCATATCATTACGCATATAGCGTTGCGTGTCTGAATTGTCACGGGGTGTAATCGCATGGGCGATGAGCCAGACCTACCTGGCTCGAAGGAGACACTATGACGTTCACGACGATGAACCCCACGTCCATGGCCATGCCGCTGGGATTCGGCTCTCAGCAGCAGCTCTCTCCTCAGCACCTCGGTCAGATGTCCCCGGCATCCTCGATCCACGCGCCGAACATGCAGGCGCTTCAGCAGCTACAGGTGCTGCAGCAGGCTCAGGTCCTGCAGCAGGCACAGGCTCAGCTCCAGGCCTTGCAGCAGGCACAGGCTCAGGTCCAGGCACTGCAGCAGGCGCAGGCGCTGCAGCAGATGTCGCCGCTCGGGGCCGTGGTGCCGCAGGATGAGCAGATCCTGCCGCAGGAACACGTGCTGAGCCCGGTCACCTTCTGGAACAAGGTCGCTCACATCGGTGCCCGGCATGGCGCCGCCGTCGTCAGGCAGATCCTCGACGGCATCCAGCTCCAGCAGGTGGCCTCTCAGCAGGTCGCCTTCCAGCAGCTCGGTCAGGTGTCGCCACTCCAGCAGCTGGCCCAGCATCAGTTGGCTCAGCACCAGATGGCCAACCAGATGGCTCAGCAGCTGCCGCAGTCGCTGCAGCAGACGGCCATGGCGTTCGGCCAGGCCCAGCACTTCCCGCAGCAGCAGGGTCAGGTCGCCCCGCACCACCTGCAGCAGCAGGTGCCGGCGGCGTTCGGCCAGGCGCTGCAGCAGCAGCCCATGGTGTACGGCCAGGCCGTACATCACCTGCAGCAGCAGATGCCCATGGCGTTCGGCCAGGCCGGCCAGCAGGTGTCCCCCCAGCAGGCTCCGGTGGCCGCCGGCTCCGGGTTCTGAGCGGAGGACGCGAGGTGGACTCGATCGGTGGGGGACCGCTGGGTCCCGGTGCCGGCTCGGGTGGGATGGGTGCGGTCACGGGCCCGGCGATGTCGCCGGGCCCGGGGCGGCCCGGACCATCCGGCCTCCTGCAGGTGCACTGCGCCATGAGCCTGCAGCAGCTCTACGGCTGGCTGCAGGCGACCATCCCACAGGCGCCGCAGGTCGCCGGGATCGTTCCTCTGGTGGTGCGGGCGGTGCAGCTCTACCGGGCCGGGCAGCACGAGGCGTGCGTGGCGCAGATCCAGTCGGTGCTCGACAGCATCGCCACGGGTCACTGGTCCGCAGCCCCGGTGACCCGGCCGATCGCCTGATCCGGTCGAGCCCGCGAGGGTGCGGCCAGTGAGACCAGCCTGAGCTGGGGAAAGTCGGGACGCAGTGACCAGTGACGACAAGCCCAAGAACGGAAGCGGGCAGTCGCGCCCGCCGGGCCCGAACCGGTCGCGGCAGACGTCGCGGCAGGGCCCGCAGCCGGTGCTGCCGCGTCCGCTGCGCTACATGGTCGCGCTGCCACCCCAGGCTCATCCGCAGGCGGGGACGGACGGCCAGGCTCTCGACGCCGACGGGCTGCACCGGCTGCTCGAGAGCGATCCCGAGGTCGCCGTACGCCGCAGGCTTCCCACGACGGCCGCGGAGCCGGGCATGGGAGCCCGGGCCTTCCCGGCCGTCGTGGTCGCGGACATGACCGTCGAGCACGCGGCCGCCCTGCGACGGCGGCTGCCCCAGGTGCACATCGAACGCGACCGGCTGCTGACCTACAGCGAGGTCCCTTCGCCGCCACGGAAGAGGAGGCAGGCGTCGGCCGCGCCGCCTCTGGGGACGGAGAGCACCTTCGCGTTCCTGGTCCAGGGCTCCGACGGCACGCCGGTGCCGGGGGCCGTCGTCATGCTGACCGGGTCCGGCTGGCCCGCCCAGGCGGTGACCGGGCCGGACGGCCGCGCCACGGTCACGATGGTGGGCGAGACGGCGGAGTCGATCGTCAGCCTGCTGGTCAGGCCGCGATCCGGCCACTGGAGCTCGTATGTGGAGCGACCGGCCCTGTCGTCGAGCCGGGAGAACCTGATCGAGGCTGCGGGGTTGTCCGACGGACTCGAGGGATTCCCCGGGCGGCAGGTCTTCGGCTGGGGACAGAGGGCGATGGATCTCGACCGTCTCCCGCGGGCCCTGAGCGGCGCGGGAGTCAAGATCGCGATCATCGACTCGGGGGCGGCGGCCGAGCATTCCGATCTCCTCGGCCGGGTGACGTGCGGCATCGATCTGGCGGGGGGAAAGCCGGACGGCTGGACGGACGACACCGCCCACCACGGCTCTCACTGCGCCGGGATCATCGCGGGTGGGGACGACGGGCGGGGCATCGTGGGCTTCGCCGCGGAGGCGGAGGTCCACGCCTGCAAGATATTCCCCGGTGGCCGGTTCAGCGACCTCATCGAGGCGCTCGACTACTGCATCGAGCAGCGCATCGACGTGATGAACCTCAGCCTCGGCAGCCGCCATTCCTCGCGGCTCGTCGCCGCGAAGATCGAGGAGGCGCGCCGGGCGGGGGTGGCGTGCGTGGTCGCCGCCGGAAGCGACGGCGGCTCCGTCGGCTTCCCCGGCAACCTTCCGACCGTGCTGACGGTGGCCGCGATCGGGAAGGTGGGGACGTTCCCCGGCGGCAGCGGGCACGCCGCCGAGATCCGGGGGCCGGTGACGGGCGAGGGCTACTTCTCGCCCCGATTCACGTGCCGCGGGCCCGAGGTGGACGTGTGCGCTCCGGGAGTCGCCGTCCTGTCGTGCGTCCCTCCGGAGACGTACGCCGCCTGGGACGGAACCTCCATGGCCGCGCCGCACGTCACCGGGCTGGCCGCTCTGGTGCTCGCCCATCACGATGACTTCCACTACGCGTACGGCCGGCGCGACGCCCGCAGGGTCGACCGACTCTTCCACGTCATCAGGGCCAGTTGTCAGGCGCTCGATCTCGGTGATCCGTACCGGACGGGAGCGGGGCTGCCGAATGTGCTGCGCGCCCTGGGCCCGGCGCTCATGCGGGTGAGGCCGCAGCCTGAGGAGGTGCGGAGGCTGTCCGCCGAACTCACCGCCGAGATGGGCCTCGCCGGGCTGCTGCCCCTCGCCACGGGCCGGGCGGCCATGTCCGGGGACGTCCAGGCGGCGGGCACCGTCCCCGGGACGGGGGTCACGCTCGCGGCGGTCAACGGCTTCGCGCCGCAGGACGGCATGGCCGTCATGAACGGTCCCGTGCCCTTCGACGGGCTCATGCCGGCCAACGGGCTCACGCCTGCCGACCACCCCGGGCAGACACCCGGCGGCGGGGCGGCCGGGAGCGCCCCCACGGCCTCGAACGGCTCGGATCCGATGGCGGGCGCCGTACCGGCCGGTGACGGTGACCCGGCGAAGGCGGCGGGACAGGGCGCCGATGCGGATGGCGTGCCGACGGCGAACGCGACTCACGCGTCCGACGGGGTTCCGGCGGCGGGTGTGACATCAGGGGGACACGCGGCCCATGAGGGAGGCGCGGCCCATGAGGGAGGCGTACGGAACCGGCAGCAGGACGGGGAGGCCGCGCTCGCGTGGCTGACCAGGGAGATGGGCGCAGCGGGGCTCATCGCCGGCCAGCGAGCCGCTGACCCGCTCCATTGAGCGCGTGGCCCGTGACCGGGACGCCGTCAGCGCCGCTCGCGCGCCGATCCGGCCAACTGGGCGACGTCCTCGGCCCCGTCGCCGATCAGCTTGGCCGCCAGATCCGACAACGCCCGGCCGACGGCCAGTTCGTCGCCGATCTCCGGCACCGGGCGGTCCGTGGGATTGCGGCGGGCGTGGGCGACGCTCTCGTGCCTGCGTCCCGCGTCGGTGTACAGCACCGCGGTCGCGCTGGTGACGTTGTCGCTCTCGTCCTCGGTCAGGAAGACCTCCACCGTCCATCGTTTGGTTTCCATGACGAACACCTCCCGCTCCAGCATCCCCCCAGGGGAATCGCGGCCGGAAGGGACTTTCGGCCTCCTGCGACGCCGGCCGGCCGGGAACCGCGCGGCAACGCCCGATGAAGGAAGGAAAGCCCATGCCCGATCCGATCATCGTCGGCACCGACGGCTCGGCCGCCGCGCTGGCAGCCGTGGAATGGGCGGCGGACGACGCCGTCCGGCAGGGACGCCCGTTGCGCCTTGTGTACGTCGTCGATCGCTGGGCGTACGGCATCGTGAAGTTCCCCACCACCGCGGGCGACCCCTTGACGCTGCACGCCGAGCGGGCGCTGGCCGAGGCGGAGGCGGCGGCGAACAAGCGCCAGCCCGACGTGACGGTCAGCATCGAGATCATCGAGGGGCTGCCCGCCAAGATCCTTCGTGACAAGGCCAAGGAAGCGGCCGAGATCGTGCTCGGCACGAGAGGCCTCGGCGGGTTCGCCGGAATCCTGATCGGCTCGGTCAGCACCCATGTGGCCGGCCAGACGCACGGCCCGGTCGTCGTCGTGCGCCCCGGATGGAGGGACACGCACGGCGAAGTGGTCGTCGGCATCGACGACTCGGCCGAATGCGAGGCCGCGATCGAGTACGCCGTCGCGCAGGCCCGCTTCCGCGGCAGCGTGCTCCGGGCGGTCTACGCGTGGCAGCTTCCCGTCCACGCGCTCGCCCCCGAGATCACATACGACATCGACGGGGTGCGCGAGGCCCAGCACCGGGTGGCGGCGGAGAAGCTCGCCCCCTGGCGGCGGCGGTCCGAGGTGACGATGCTGGAGGACGTCGTGTGCGGACACCCCGTCGACGCGCTGACCGACGCGTCCAAGGCCGCGGACCTGCTCGTGGTGGGCTCACACGGCCGAGGCGCCCTCGGGTCGGTGATGCTGGGATCGGTCAGCCGGGCGGTCCTGCATCACGCCCAGTGCCCGGTGGCCGTGGTCCGCCCCTGAGCGGCGGTCGTCACCCGTCCTCGGGCGTGTCGTCACGCTCCCAGTCCATCCTGTCGACCACGTCGACCACGCCGTTGACGCGTTCGGTCATCCGTACGAGCGTCAGGACGTCGCCCCGCAGGGGCATCGTGCCGCTGAGCGTGACCACGGCGTCGGCCACCGACACGCGGACGTGCGAGGTGTCCGCCCACAGGGCGCCCTCGACGATGTCGTCACGGATCTCGCGGGCCACCTCCTCGTCGCTCCTGACGATCGTCTTGAGCAGGTCGGTACGGCTGACCACGCCCTCGAGCCGTCCCTCGTCGTCGACCACGGGCAGCCGCTTGACGCCGTGCTCGCTCATGAGCCGGGCCGCGCTCACGGCGCTGGTGTACGGCCTGGCCGTGATGGCGGGCGCCGTCATCAACTGGGCGGCGGTCTCGCCCCGGGCCTTCACCGCGGGACTCCTGCCGGGCGAGCCGATGCGCTCACGGAGCCGCACACGCAGGGGAGGACGGTAGCCCTCGCCGTAGAACTGCTCCCTGAACTCCTCCTTGCGGAGCAGATCGGCCTCCGAGACGACGCCGAGCACGTGGCCCTCGCCGTCGACCACCGGTACGGCGCTCACGCCGTGGGTGTGCAGCACCTCGGCGACGTCCCTGAACGGCGTGCAGCCGTTGACGGACACGATCTGCCTGGACATGACGTCCCGCACCTTCATGTGCATGATCAGCCCCTCACGTCCGCGACGCGGCCACGCCTCCCATTCCACCGGAGAGCGGCGCTCCGCACAGGAGGCGGAGGTCCCCGAGTGCCAGGGCCGTTCGGCCACTGCGGGCATCTGTTTCGATCGAGGGTTCCCCTACGGGTCAGGGGTTGGAGTACACCCGCCGAGGGGTGAGCAGGACGGCGGTGCGCCGCTCCGCGGCCATCACCCGGTCGTAGTCGTCCCAGTCGTCGTGGGTGCCGCCCGCGGCTTTGAAGATGTTCCTGAGCAGAAGCCGGAGGCCCTCCGCGTCGAGCCCCTCGAGCGGGTCGTCGGGGCCGGCCAGGTCGATCCCACCCTCTGCGGCCGTCCACTGCCAGCCGCTGCGCACCACGATGGTGGCCTGCGGCCTAGCGCGCATGTCGGCCAGTTTGCGGGCCGTTCCCCGCGCGACGAACCCGACCACCGACTGGCCGGTGGCCGGATGGTCGAGGACCCCCGCATTGACCACGGAGGAGCGGATGCCTCCGTCGGGACGCAGGGTCGAGACCACGCAGAGGCCGTGGTCACCGGAGACGAGGCCGGCGAATTCCGCGAGATCGGTCACCTGAGGAGCCTAACTCCGCCGTCCGGTCTCCCGCGGTTCCGCGGGCCCGCGCGCCGGGCCGCCCTGCTTGTGGCGGCGGGCCTGTGGTGGCGAGCCTGTGGTGCCCGGCCTGTGGCGGCGGGCAGGCCCGGGGTGACGGCGGCCGGGGGTCAGCCGGTGGTGACGGTCAGGTCGGCGCGGGCGCGCACGTCATGGGCGGCGTAGTACCGGTCTTCCTGGCGTGCCCAGCGCAGCCAGTGCGGTGCGTAGACGTCCCCGTCGCGTGCCAGCGCCCTGGCCCGGCGCACGCCCGCGCCCGCCTCCAGCCACACGAGCCCGCTGAGGTGGGGCGCGGCCTGGCGGGCGCCGGATCCGACGCCTTCCACGATGAGAGCGGCGGCGGGCGGGGCCTCATGCCATTCCGCATACTCGCTCCGCTCCCAGTCGTATCGCCGCCACCGTGCGGGCCGGCCGGCGGCGAGGGGCCGGAGCACCCAATCCAGCAGGGCGTCCACTCCGGCGAGCAGGCCGTCCCAGCCGTCGTAGAGGTCGTCCATCCGGATCACCGGAGCGCCGAGTTCCGCGGCGACGGCGGCGGCGAAGGTGGACTTGCCCGCTCCCGATCGCCCTTCGACGGCGAGGACACGGGTCGTGCGCGCCCGTGCGGGACGGCCGCGCAGCCAGGCGGCGACCTCGCCCGCCGCGTGCCCGTCGGCTAGACGCCCGCGCGGGAGGGCATGCGGATTCCCCGTTCCATGTTGGGGTCCTCCCATTCCTCCGTCACGCGCCCCTTCTCGGCGTGCATCTCCTCCATGCGAAGGGCCACGCCCATCGCGAAGAACGTCGGGGCCCACTCGCCCACGAACAGGCCCCAGCGGTCCGCACGGTCCATGCCCGCCGACTCGTAGTTCTTCGACAGGAACCAGGAGGCGGCCGTCAGGCCGATCGACGCGATGCCGGCCGTGTACATCATGCTGGAGCGGACGCCCATTCGGTGAAGCTGGCGGATCATTTTGTCCCCCTTTGTAGCGATTTCTACCTACCTCGCTACCCCGTGTCCCCGTCCGCGACACGCTGAGTGATCACCCCGCCCGTACGGCCATGCTTACGACCTCTCTGTACGGGTAGCGTTGATCGGCGGACTCTGGAGGAAGCCATGGAAGCGCTGGGCATAGATATCGGCGGCTCGGGGATCAAGGGCGCCACTGTGGACACGGTGGCGGGCGAGCTCACGCGGGAGCGGTTGCGCATACCGACGCCGGAGCCGTCCACGCCCGCGGCGGTCGCGACGGTCGTGCGGGAGATCATCGACCACTTCTCGTGGACGGGGCCCGTGGGGGTGACCTTCCCCGGCGTCGTGCTGAACGGCGTCATCAGGACCGCGGCCAACGTCGACCGATCGTGGATCGGCGTCAAGGGCGAGGAGTTGTTCGGCGCCGGAGCCGCCCTGCTCAACGACGCCGACGCGGCGGGCGTCGCCGAGGTCGCCTTCGGTGCGGGCCGTGACCGTGCCGGCGCGGTGCTCATGCTGACCTTCGGCACCGGCATCGGCAGTGCTCTGTTCACCGGTGGGCGACTGGTGCCCAACACGGAGTTCGGGCACGTCGAGATCCGCGGCAAGGAGGCCGAACACCGGGCCTCCGACCATGTGCGCGAGAAGCACGACCTGAGCTGGGAGAAGTGGGCCGAGCACGTTCAGGAGTACCTGGTGCACATGCGCGACCTGCTCTGGCCCTCCCTGATCATCATCGGCGGCGGCGTCAGCAAGAAGGCCGACAGGTTCCTTCCGCTGATCGACCTCGGTGACACGCCGGTCGTGCCCGCCGTGCTGCGCAACGAGGCGGGCATCATCGGAGCGGCCATGACCGCTGTCGACCGGTGAGACGAGTATTACCTTAATCCCTACTTGAAAAGCATGGAATACTCGTGTCACGATGCCTTCATGGCTTCATGGCGAAGACTGACCGAGCGTCGTCACATCGACCTGCTCCGCGTCTGCGGCGCCGCCTGTTGATCGCCGGGATCACCCCATCCGGAAATGCTTCAGGCAAGGAGAAACCACGAAATGTCACATGTCATTGATTTCGTCGCGCGCCGGCGTGAGCCCGGCTACGACCCCTCACCCCCCGACGAGGGGACCGTGCTCAGCGTGCTGCCCATGCCCGGGGCGGACGCCGCGCTCGTGATCGTCGGTTACGTGGTCCCGCTGGACGGCGGATCGCGGTCCGCCCGGGGTCTCCGGCTCCCGCAGGGGGTCACCCTGCCGGAGGGGGGCGCGGAGCGGGCCCAGGACGTGAAGTGGCCCCACGGGATCGCACTGGTCCAGGAAGCCGAGCTGCCGGAGGGCCTCGCGGCGTTCCAGAGCGCCGCCACGGGAGTCGCGGAGGTCCATGAAGGCTCCGAGGCGTCCGGCGCCGACAGGCCGGCGAGGGCCGCACGTGGGGCCGGAGCCGCCCCCGGCCTCGTGGCGCACCCCGATCGCGGAGGCCACGCCTCCCGCCATGGCCGGGCGTCCGCACCGGTGGAGGAGCTCGTCGTGGACCGGGCCTCCCGCGTGGTCCGGGTGGACGGTGTGGAGATCGACCTCACCTACCGCGAGTTCGAGCTGCTCGACTACCTGTGCTCGGCGCCGGGCCGGGTCTTCAACCGTCGGCAGCTGATGGCCGCCATCTGGGACAGGTACGGCGACGAGGGCGCCAGAACCGTCGACGTGCACGTCCTCCGGCTCCGGCGCAAGCTGGGCCCGCACGCCGGGCGGATCGTGACGGTGCGGAACGTCGGCTACAAGTACCAGCCGCCGCGTTCCTAGGCGCCGCCCGCCGGGCCCCGGAAAAATCGGCTGGCGGAACCGTGGGGGCGGGTGCCTATCCTTGAGCCTGGAATGAACATGCTCGCCGATCTCCAGAGCCGCCTGCCCGGCCTGATGCTGCGCGACCAGCGCAGGCTGCGCCGCCGTCTCGACGGAGTGCGCAAAGTACGTGACGGCACGTCACGCCAGTCCGTCGCCCTCCAGATAGCGGGTGACATCGAGGCCGCCGAGTCGCGGGTCGCCGCCCGCCGTGAAGCGGTGCCGCGTCTCAGCTATCCACCCGAACTGCCGGTCAGTCAGCGCAAGGACGACCTGCTCGCGGCGATCCGCGACCACCAGGTCGTGATCGTGGCGGGGGAGACGGGCTCGGGCAAGACGACGCAGCTGCCCAAGATCTGCCTGGAGCTGGGCCGGGGGGTGCACGGCCTCATCGGGCACACCCAGCCCCGGCGGATCGCGGCGCGCACCGTGGCCGAGCGCATCGCCGAGGAACTGTCGATCTCGCTGGGGGAGGCGGTCGGATACAAGGTCCGCTTCACCGACCATTCCAGCGACGGAACCCTCGTCAAGCTGATGACCGACGGCATCCTGCTGGCGGAGATGCAGACCGACCCGCTGCTGCTGCAGTACGACACTCTGATCATCGACGAGGCCCACGAACGCAGCCTCAACATCGACTTCATCCTCGGATACGTCAAGCAACTCCTGCCGAAGCGTCCCGACCTCAAGGTCATCATCACGTCGGCGACCATTGACCCCGAGCGGTTCTCCCGGCACTTCGCCCCGCCCGGGGGCGACGGAGGCGCTCCGATCGTCGAGGTGTCCGGCCGCACCTACCCCGTAGAGGTGCGCTACCGGCCGGTCGAGGAGGACGACGACCAGACCCAGGCCATCGTGCAGGCGGTCGACGAACTGTGCGCGGAGGGCCCCGGGGACATCCTCGTCTTCCTGAGCGGCGAGCGGGAGATCAGGGACACCGCCGACGCGCTCAAGGGCCGTCCGGAGGAGGTCCTCCCGCTGTACGCGCGGCTGTCGGCGGCCGAGCAGCACCGCGTCTTCCAGGCGCACCGGGGCCGCAGGATCGTGCTGGCGACCAACGTCGCGGAGACCTCCCTCACCGTGCCGGGCATCCGGTACGTCATCGACCCCGGCACGGCGCGCATCTCGCGGTACAGCCACCGGCTCAAGGTGCAGCGGCTGCCGATCGAGCCCGTGTCGCAGGCGTCGGCCAACCAGCGCAAGGGCCGATGCGGCCGGACCTCGGACGGCATCTGCATCCGGCTCTACGCCGAGGACGACTTCGTCACCCGGCCGGAGTTCACCGACCCGGAGATCCTCCGTACGAACCTGGCGAGCGTCATCCTGCAGATGACGTCGCTGGGGCTGGGCGACATCGCGGCGTTCCCCTTCGTCGAGCCGCCGGACAGCAGGCAGATCCGGGACGGCGTCAACCTGCTCCAGGAGTTGGGCGCGCTCGGCGACAAGGGCGCGAACCTGACCCCTCTCGGGCGCAAACTCGCCCAGCTCCCCGTGGACCCGCGTCTCGCGCGCATGGTTCTCGAGGCCGAGGGGAACGGCTGCGCGCGCGAGGTCATGATCATCGCTGCCGCGTTGTCGATCCAGGATCCCCGCGAGCGGCCGGCGGACAAGCAGCAGGCGGCCGACGAGAAGCACCGGCGCTTCGCCGACAAGGAATCCGACTTCCTGACGTACCTGAACCTGTGGAAATACCTGCGCGAGCAGCAGCGGGCGCTGTCGTCCAGCGCGTTCCGCCGGATGTGCAAGGCGGAGTTCCTCAACTACCTGCGCGTCCGCGAGTGGCAGGACATCGACAGCCAGCTCAGGTCGGTGGCCAAGAGCCTGGGCATCGTCCCCAACAGCGTCGACGCGGACCCGCAGCGGATCCATCAGGCGCTGCTGAGCGGCCTGCTCTCGCACATCGGCGTCAAGGACCTCGAAGCCAAGCGGAAGCAGGACGGGCCGCGGCGCCCCATCACCGAGTACGTCGGCGCGCGCAACGCGCGGTTCGCCGTCTTCCCCGGCTCCACCCTGGCGAAGACGCAGCCGCTGTGGGTGATGTCGGCCGAGCTCGTCGAGACCTCGCGGCTGTGGGCGCGCGTCAACGCCAAGATCGAGCCGGAGTGGATCGAGCCGCTCGCCCAGCACCTGATCAAACGGACCTACAGCGAGCCGCACTGGGAGAAGGACCAGGCCGCCGTCATGGCCCTGGAGAAGGTCACCCTGTACGGCGTGCCGATCGTCGCGGAACGCAAGGTCAACTACGGCCGCATCGACCCGGAGCTCAGCCGCGACCTGTTCATCCGCAACGCCCTCGTCGAGGGCGAGTGGCGGACCCACCACAAGTTCTTCCACGACAACCGCAAGCTGCTCCAGGAGGTCGAGCAGCTGGAGGAGAAGGCCAGGCGCCGGGACATCGTCGTCGACGACGAGACGCTGTTCGACTTCTACGACGGACGCATCCCGCCCGAGGTGGTCTCCGGGCGTCACTTCGACAGCTGGTGGAAGAAGACCTCGCGCGAGTCTCCCGGCCTGCTCACGTTCACGCCCGAGATGCTGGTCAACTCCGGCGCCGGGGTCAGCGCCCGGGACTATCCCGACTCATGGGGACAGAGCGGGCAGCGGATGCGGCTGACCTACCGGTTCGAGCCGGGCACGGCCGTGGAGAAGGCCGCGGAGAAGGTGGCGGACGGCGTCACCGTGCACATCCCCCTCGACGTGCTGAACCAGGTCGACCCGGCCGGCTTCGACTGGCAGATCCCCGGCCTGCGCGAGGAACTGGTCACCGCGCTCATCAGGTCGCTCCCCAAGCAGTTGCGGCGCAACTTCGTGCCCGCCCCCAATTTCGCGAAAGCCGTACTGGAACGGGCGGAGCCGGGAAGCGAACCGATCCTGGACACGCTGGAGCGGGAGCTGTACCGGATGACCGGCGTGACCATACCCCGCGAGGCCTGGGCACCCGACCAGGTGCCCGACCACCTGCGCATCACCTATCGGGTGGTCGACGACAGGAAGCGGCCGGTCGCCGAGGACAAGGACCTCGAGGCGCTCAAGCGCAGGCTGGCCCCCCGGCTGCGGGCCACGCTGTCGAAGGCGGCCGACGACCTGGAGCGCACCGGACTGCGGAGCTGGACGATCGGGACACTGCCCAAGGTCTTCGAACGGGGCAGGCTGCGCGCCTATCCGGCGCTCGCCGACGAGACCGGGAGCGTCGGGGTCCGGATGTTCGAGACCGAGGCCGAGCAGCGGCGGTCCATGTGGGCGGGCACCCGCAGGCTGGTGCTTCTCAACACGGTCAGCCCGGCCAAGGCCATCCTTCGCGGGCTGGGCACCGCGCAGAAGCTCGCGCTCAGCCGGAGCCCGCACGGCGGCGCCGCCGAGTTGTTCGACGACTGCACGATGTGCGCGGCCGACAGGCTGATCGCCGAGGCCGGGGGACCGGCCTGGGACCAGGCAGGGTTCGAACGGCTCCACGACCACGTGCGCGCGTCGTTGTTCGCGACGACCGAGGAGGTGGTCGCCAGGGTCGAGCGGATCCTGGCCACCTGGCATTCGGTGCAGACCGTCCTTAGCGGTCCGGCCGATTCCGTCGCCGACATCAAGGAGCAGCTCGACGGGCTCATCTACGCCGGCTTCGTGACGGGGACGGGCTACGACAGGCTGCCCGACCTGCACCGCTACCTGCGGGCGGTCGAACGGCGACTGGAGAAGCTGCCCGACGACCCGCACCGAGACCGCGAGTGGATGCACCGCGTGCACGACGTCGAGGACGACTACCGCGACCTGCTCGACCGGCTCAAGCCCGCGGAGCGGGACGCGAAGGCCGTACGGGACATCCGGTGGATGATCGAGGAGCTGCGGGTGAGCTTCTTCGCGCAACAGCTCGGTACGCCCGCCCCCGTCTCGGAGAAGCGCATCCGCAAGGCCATCGACGCCATCTAGGAGAAGTCCCGGAAGCGGGGTCCCGCCCTCGGCCATGACATTCCGGGCCGGGTGCGTTCTAGGCGTGTCCGAATATGGCCGAAATCACTGCATGTCGGCGCTGTGAGTTACCCAGGGAGTGCCCTCGTTCCTCGACGATCTCCTGCGCAAGGCGCTTGGGGAGACGGCGGACCTCCAGTGGGCGGGATGGACGGTCAGGGACGGGCGCACTAGCGACCGAGAGCGGCGCCGATCAGCGCACGGGGGTCGGCGGCTCCCGCGAGCACACCCGAGGGCAGGACGTCGATCAGGTGGGCGTGGCCGAAGTTGGAGCCGTACTCGACGGCCGTGACCGGGTGGCCGCGCTCGCGCAGGCCGTCGGACCACGGCGCGCCGTCCTCGACCTCGACGACGGCCTCCTGCCGCCAGGTGTCGAAGCCCGTGTCGGCGCCGCTCACGCCGAGCGCCCACCGCGGGGCGTCGATGACCTGTCCCGGGGCCTGGTCGTGATGCAGGAGCCGGGTGATCAGTTGCAGCAGGATCTGCGGCTGGGCGTCGCCGCCCATGGTGCCGACGACCGACCGCAGCGAGCCGTCCTGGCGCGTGATCAGCGCGGGGGAGAGCGTGTGGGGCGGCCGCCTGCGCGGGCCGTACTCGGCGGGGTGATCGGGCGTGAGCGAGAAGCCGATGCCGCGGTTGTGCAGGTTGATGCCGGTGCTCGGTTCGAAGAGCAGGCTGCCGAAGCCCGCCGCGTTCGACTGGATGAGGGAGACGCCCATCCCGTCGCCGTCCACGGCGCACAGGTAGGTGGTGTCGCCCGGAGCCGTGTGGTCGACGAACGGCGAGCGCCGTTCGGGATCGATCATCGCGCGCCTGGCGTCGGCCGAGCCCAGGGGCGCGACGGCGCCCTCGTGGAGCACGTCCAGCCGGTCGTGGCCGGCCGCGCGGGCCGACTCGACGAGGAGGTGCGCCCATCGGGGGTCACCGGGGTCGTCGGGCAGGTCGAGCTTGTCGAGGATCGCCAGGGAGAGCAGCAGCAGGTAACCCTGCGAGTTCGGCGGGACGGTCCAGATCCGGTGACCGAAGGCCTCCGCCTGGATGGGGTCCACCCAGTCGGCGTTCGGCCGGGCCAGGTCCTCGGGGACGTACTCGCCGGCGCCGAGCGTGAGCAGGCCCTCGCCGAACTCGCCCTCGTAGAAGGCGGCCCGGCCGCCCGAGGCGATCGCCTCGAGTGTCCGCGCGACGCCCGGGCGGCGGATGATGTCGCCGGCGCGCCTGGCCGAGGCGAAGTCGCCCGCTCCGGGGAGTGAGCCGATGAACTCGCCGCCTGGTGCCAGCAGCGGCGAGGCGGGGAAGCCCGCCGCGGCATGCCGGATCGCCGGGGCGAGCAGATCGGCGAGCGGGAGCCGTCCGAAGCGCTCGTGCAGGGCCGACCAGCCGTCGACGCAGCCGGGCACCGGCACCGACCGGATGTCGTAGAGGTGCGGCATGCGGTCCAGGCCCTCGGCGCGAAGCCGGTCAGGATCGGCGCCCGAACCCGACCTGCCCGACGCGTTGAGCGCGGTGGTGGCGGATCCGTCGTGGACGAGAGCGAACAGGTCGCCGCCGAGTCCGCACAGGTGCGGGGACGTGACGGCGAGCACCGCGTTGGCCGCGATCGCGGCGTCCACCGCGTTGCCCCCCCGCTCCAGGACGGACACCCCGGCGGAGGACGCCAGATGGTCGACGGTGGAGACCATGCCGTTCAGGGCATACCGCGTTTCGCTCACGATTGGGGACTCTATGACGGGGGGATCGCCTGGACGAGTCCGCCCCCTAGAGTGGCCGCGATAGTGACGAAACAGTGACGAATGCAAAGGAATTGCCGTGATCCGGGTGCTGGTGTTCGACGTGGGGGAGACGCTGATCGACGAGACTCGCATCTGGACGCGCTGGGCCGACAGGCTGGGAGTTCCCCGGGGGACCTTCCTGGGGCTCGTCGGCGGCATGGCCGCCCTCGACCGGCCGCTCCGTGACGCGTTCGAACTGGTCCGGCCCGGATTCGACCTGGAGGCGGAGATCGCCGCCTGGCGCGCCGACGACCCCGCCGGTCTGCGCGAGAACTTCGACGAGGACGACCTCTATCCCGACGTACGGCCGGGCCTCGGCGCGCTCCGCGACGCCGGATACCGGCTGATCGTCGCGGGGAACCAGCCGCCGCAGGCCTATGACGCGCTCGCCGCGATGAACCTGCCCGTGGACGGCGTCCACACCTCGGCGGCCTGGCGGGTCGAGAAGCCGGAGCCCGGATTCTTCGCCAAGGTCTCCGAGGTGGCCGGGCACGCTCCGGAGGCGATCCTCTACGTGGGGGACCGGCTCGACAACGACGTGCTCCCCGCGAGGAAGGCCGGCATGCGGGCCGCACTGCTGCGCCGCGGCCCCTGGGGCTTCCTCCACGCCGCTCGTCCCGATGCGGACCAGGCCGATCTGGTCGTCGACGATCTCGCCGAACTCGTCACGCGGCTCGGCTGAGCCGATCACCGGGCGTCGCTAGCCTGCCTTGGTCAGATCGCCGTTGTACTCCAGCAGGCCGGCGTCGTCGTTCCACCGGTAGGCGAGTCCGCCGCCCTTGCGCTGCAGGCGGACCGTCCCCGGTACGCACTGGCCCGCGTCCACGAGGTCGAAGGTCAGCGTGGAGCCGGTGGCCTCGGTGAGCTTCAGGGTCCCCTCGCAGGAGTTGGCCGGCTCCTTCCACGTTCCCTTGTCGTCTCCGGACTCCAGGTCGATCTCGATGTCGTAGTCGCCCGTCAGGCCTGCCGGAGTCGGCGTGATGTGCCCGCGCCAGGTTCCCGCGAAGGCCGCGGAGACTCTCTTGCCCGAGCCGCCCTCGTTCGCGTCGCCGCCGGAGCCTGTGGCGGGGGCCGGGTCCGTGGAACCGTCGGTGGTGTCGTACGGGCCGGTGGTCGTGGGATCCGGGGTCTCCGCCACCCCGGGCGTGGTGCGGGACGTCGTGGGGGTCGTGGAGTCGGATGACGCGACGGAACCGGACGGAGGGAACAGCCGGGGCACGAGGAGCGCCGCCGCGACCGCCACGGCCGCCACGAGGGCGACGAGCCCGGCGATCACTGTGGTCCGGGAGCCGCGCCGTCCACTAGCCGGCTCGGTGCCCAGCGGCTCCGGCCTGCCCGGCCCCGCCGGTGGCCCGGGCTGAGGCTCCGCGCTCACGGGATGCGCCATCGCCTGTCCGGCGGGCCGCCGGGGCTGGGTCCGGTCGTCGTCCGGGTGGTCCTGACCGCTCTCGTGCCCTCCGCCGTCCGCGGCCGCCACACCGGCCACGAGCGGGTCGGGCGCGGATCCCACCAGGCCCAGAAGCAGGTCGCGGGCCGTGGGCCGCACCGCCGGATCCTTGGCCAGGCAACGCCGGACCGTGGCCTGGAGGGGCGCCGGGACCCCCGTGACGTCCGGGTCCATCGTCATGATCTTGTGCAGCACGGCGGCGACGCTGTCGCCGCCGAAGGCTCGATGGCCGGTGGCGGCGAAGACGATCGTGGCGCCCCACGCGAAGACGTCGGACGCCGGGCTCGCCGGGCTTCCGGCGATCTGCTCGGGAGCCAGGTAGGCCGGAGTGCCGATCGGGCCCGCCGTGATCGTTTCGCTCTCGCCCTGCCGGGCGATGCCGAAGTCGACGACACGCGGGCCGTCCGGGCCGAGCAGGACGTTCCCCGGCTTGAAGTCACGGTGGACGATCCCGGCCGCGTGGATCGCGGTCAGGGCGGTCGCGGTGCCGACCGCGAGCCGTTCCAGCTCTCCGCCTCGCAGCGGACCGCCGTCGGACACCCGCTGCTGCAGCGAGGGCCCGTCGACGTACTCGCTCACGATGTACGGCTCGCTCCGGTCCACCACCGCCGTCAGCACGCGGGCGGTGCAGAAGGGGGCGACGCTCCGCATCGCGTCCAACTCGCGGGCGAGCCGGGTGCGGACGGCCGGGTCGAGCCCGGTCTTGATGACCTTCACGGCCACGGGTTCGCCGTCGGAGGCGTAGCCGAGATAGACGACTCCCTGACCGCCCTCGCCGAGGCGTCCGGTCAGGCGGAATACGCCGAGCGTGGTCGGGTCATCGGGGGCCAGAGGGGCGACCATGGTCATACCGTAGCGATCCCGGCAGGTTGTCCGAGACTCAGAGTTCCCGCAGGACGACCGCGTCAGCCAGCCTCCGGCGTCCGGCGTCGCTCATGTGCAGGTGGTCGCCGGCGTCGTAGGCGCGGGCCAGTCGCTGCGGAGAACGGGGGTCGCGGACCGCCTTGTCGAAGTCGGCGACGGCGTCGAAGGCGCCGCCGGTCCTGATCCACCGGTTGACCTGCTGCCGGATCTTCTCCCGCTTCTTGGTCCAGGAACCGAAGCCGTGGAACGGGGTCAGCGTGGCGCCGATCACCCGCAGATCCTTGGCGTGGGCGGCCTCGATCAGCTTCTTGTAACCGTCGATCAGCGGTGTGGCCGAGTCGTAGGAGCCCCGGGAGATGTCGTTGATGCCTTCGTAGACCACGACCGTGCGGACACCGGGCTGGGACAGGACGTCGCGCTCGAACCGGACGACCCCGCTGGGGCCGACGGTGGGGCGCAGGATCCGGTTCCCCGCCATGCCGGCGTTGAGCACGCCGAGCCTGGTCGGCTTGGCCGCTCCCGACAGCCGCCGGTGAAGGTAGTCGGTCCAGCGCCGGTTGGCGTCGTTTGCCTGTCCGGTCCCGTCGGTGAGCGAGTCGCCCAGCACCGCGACGGATCCGATCGTGGACGCCGCGCTGACCGCGACGCGGTCCAGGAAGAACCACTGGTTGCTGGTGTAGGTGTAGCCCTTCGCGGACTCCTCCGCCGCGTGGTCGCCGGGACCGGACATGTAGGTGGTCGCGTAGGCGCGGTCGTGACCGGTCACTCCGTGGACATAGGCGGGGAGGTGGACGCTGACGACGAGGTCCTGACCGCCGGCGACCTTCCCGGGCACCATGTCGCTCCAGACGCTCTGCCCGGCGGGGACCGTCACCGACGGGGCGCCGTCGAACGTCACCGGGCGGTTGGTGCCCGCGCGGACCTTGGCGCCCGAGCCCTGGATGCCGAGATGGACGTCGGCGAACGTCACGGGAGCGAGGCCGAACACGTTGGACAGGTGGATGCGCGCCTGCGAGCCGCCGAGGCTCGCCCGGACGACCATCCGGACGGTCTGGCCGCCGACGGCCGTCGCCACGCGGGTGGTCGCGGCCGACCAGGTGCCGACCAGGTGCTCGTCCGCGGGCGGCTCGCTCGGGGGCGTCGTGGACGACGGCGACGGCGTGCCGTCCAGGCGCCGGGCCTCGGCCGCCGAGAAGGGGGTCGCGGCCGCGACAGTCGCGATCATGGACGCCGCGAGCGCCAGGGCCACCACGGACAACCGGTGAACCGGCCGTGCCATCCAGTTCCTCCACAACATGTGACCGCGGAAGGCTCCCGCGGCGGGAAGAGCGTCTGCGGTGCCATACCTTACCGATGTTTTGACATCGGCAGACGGGATGCGGACGCGGTCGCCCATAGGTAGATCGATTCTGCTTGAATCACGGGTGAGAAGCGGTCGTCCACGACGCCCGAATCCCCGAGGCCCTGAAGGACAGGACGGATGCGCCGGTCCAGGCACGATGACAGACTTCCCGCCCGGCGACGGTCGTCGATCGCGGGCCCGGCCGCGGCGGGCCTGCTCGCCGCCGTCGCCAGCGCGCTCGGCACCTCCCTCAACATCTGGACGCTCCCCGTTAGCGCCCGGGTTGTGATCACTGTGGTCTCCGCCGTACTGGTCGGAGCGCTGGCCTGGGCGACGACGGATCCGCGGCCGGCGCCGCCCGCCGCGCCGCCCGGTCCCGAGGCCGTCCCGCCTCCCGCCCAGCTCCCCCCGGCGATCGCTCACTTCACCGGGCGGGGGGAGGCCCTCGCCGAGTTGCGCGAGCAGTTCGCCGACCGCGCGGACGACTCGCCGCTGGTGGTGTCGATCTACGGCCAGGGCGGGGTGGGGAAGTCCGCGCTCGCGACGAAGTTCGCCCACGAGATCATCGGCGCGTTCCCCGACGGCCAGCTCTACTTCGACCTGCGCGGACCGGACGGCACCGCCGGGCCCGAGGACGTGTTGCTCGGGTTCCTGCGCGCCCTGGGTGTCCGCCTCACCACCGACCCCGGCGGCCTCGCCGAGTTGCAGAAGCTCTGGTGGACCTGGACCAAGGACCGCCAGATCCTGATTTTTCTTGACAACGCCCAGAATGGTGACGACGTCAAGGCCCTGATTCCGCCCGAGGCCCGGTGCGCGGTCATCGTGACCTCCCGGCAGCCGCTGTTCCTCCGCAACCGCCACGACCGCCAGCTGGGAGCCTTCACCGAGGCGCAGGGCGTCGAGCTGCTCGCGCGGCTCGCGGGCGACGAGAGGGTGGCGGGGGATCTCGACTCCGCCCTCGCGATCGTGCGGCTCTGCGACCGTCTGCCGCTCGCCATCAGCATCTGCGGCGGCCGCCTGGCGACCAGGGAGAACTGGTCGCTGAAGGAGCTGGCCGACCGGCTGGGCGACGAGCGCCGCCGCCTCGACCACCTGGAGGTCGGCCGGCGCATCGACAAGAGCGTCCGCGCCTCCCTGCAGCTCAGCTACGAGGACTGCACGGACGTCCAGCGCCGCCTGCTCCGGCTGATGGGCCTGCTGACGGCGCCCGACGTGCAGGGCTGGGTGGCGGGCGACCTGCTCGACACCTCGGTGCTGGACGGCGCCGACCAGCTCGAGGCCCTGGTCGACACCCAGCTCGCCGAGTGCTCCGGGCGCGACGGCACCGGTGAGATGCGCTACCGCCTGCATGACCTGGTGCGCCTGTTCGCCCGTGAGCTGGCCGTGGAGGAAGAGCCGGAGAGCCATCGCCGCGCCGCCATCGAGCGGGTCCTGTACGGCTATCGTCGCCGGGCGGAGGCCGCCGCGACCGACCGGTGGCCGCAGGACTGGCGCCGCAGGGGCACCCGCAGGGGACCTGTCGCGAGCGGACCGGAGTCGCCGGCCGAGATCTCGTCGGCCGAGTGGTTCGCCGCCGAGCGCGTGGCGCTGCTGTCGGCGATCCACCTGGCGAGGGACGCCGAGCTCTGGGACCTCGCGTGGGGGACGGGCCGCGCCTTCTGCTCGCTCTGCCACTCGCTGCGCGCCTACTGGTCGGACTGGCAGGTGGTGGCCGACGTCGTCTGCGAGGCGGCGACCCGGGCGGACGACCCCCGCGCGCTCGGGATCGCGCTCATGGAGCGGTCGGCCGTCGTGGGAGGCATGGGCCGGCCGGCGGAGGCCAGGCACGACGCCGAGCGGGCGCTGGAGATCTTCACCGGCCTCGGCGAGTCCTGGTGGGCGGCGCGGGCCACGCGTTCGGTCGGCATGTCACTGTTCAGCGACGGCAACCTCGACCGCGGTCAGGGCCATCTGATCGACGCCATCGCGGCCTTCAAGGCCGAGGACGACCGATGGTGGCAGGCGAGGACCCAGCGCAACCTGGCCGAGCTGCGCCTGGCGCAGCGCCGGTACGGCGAGGCGAGGGAGTTGCTGGAGGACTCACTCGGCGTCTTCCAGTCCGACGCCAACCGCTACTCGGAGGCTCAGACCCAGCGTGTCCTCGGCGAGGTCCTCGCCGCCGAGGCGCGCGGCCACCTCAGGGACGGAGAGGCCCTGGAGGCGGAGCGGAAGTTCATCCTGGCGGGCAACGCCCTCCGCTTCGCCATCCGTGCCTTCCGCGACCGGCACGAGGAGTGGGAGGAGGCCAGATGCCTGCGGGCGGCGGGGGAGATCGGCGACCCGCAGAACGGCCTGCAGGAGTACGCCTCCATGCGCCGGGCCAAGGAGCGGCTCGTGAAGCTCGGTGACTCCTGGGGTGTGGCGAGGACGGAGCTCTCGGAGGGCAGGGTCCTCGCCCGGCTCGGCCGTACGACGGAGGCCGTCAAGGCCCTGCGCGGCGCCGTGGAGGACTTCGAGGAACTCGGCGACCGCTGGTGGCAGGCGCGCAGCCTGCGCACCCTCGGTGAGGCACTCGTGGACGCGGGGCGGCGGCAGGAGGCGCGGGAGCCGGTCGAGCAGGCGCTGGAGATCTACCGGAGCCTCGAGAACGAGGCCGGAGTGTCACGTGCCCAGGAGGTCCTCGAACGGGCCATGCGTCCGTGACGCCGGTATGGGGCAGACGTTCATTGGGCGATCACGCCGCTGACACATGCCGACAGATAGGCTCATAAGCGATGAACAACTATGAGCGTTGGATAGTTCTCGAAGGTGCGGTCAACGTGCGGGACCTCGGCGGCCTCCCCACCACCGACGGAGGCACCACGCGGTTCGGACGGATCCTGCGGGGCGACAACCTCCAAGGGCTGACCGGCGGAGACGTCACCCGCCTGGTCGGGGAGCTCAAGCTGAGGCACGTCGTCGACCTCCGGTCCGACACTGAGGTCCGGCTGGAAGGCCCCGGCCCTCTCCATCAGGTGGCCGACGTCGGCATCCACCACCTCAGCCTCTTCGCCGAGGGCGGCCATCTGACCGACGTCGACGCGGACACCATCGACGCCAAGGCGCTGCCGTGGCAGGACCGGCTCGACGAGGAGACCCTCGCCGAGTTGCGGGTCACCGGTTACTACTACGGCTATCTCCGCGACCGTCCCGACTCGGTCGTGGGGGCGCTGCGGGTGCTCGCGGAGAACGACGGCATGGCGCTGGTCCACTGCGCCGCGGGCAAGGACCGGACCGGCGTGGTGAGCGCCCTGGCGCTGGCCGTGGCCGGAGTCGCCAAGGAGGCGATCATCGCCGACTACGCGGCCACGGGCGAGCGCATCGAGGCGATCCTCGCGCGGTTGCGGTCGAGCGAGACCTACCGTGCCGACCTCGACGGCAAGCCGGCCGACAGCCACCTTCCCCGGCCCGAGTACATGGCGCAGTTCTTCGCCACCCTCGAGGACAGGTTCGGCGGCCCGCTCGGCTGGCTCGCGGCCAACGGCTGGACCGACGGCGACACCGAGGCGATGCGCGCCCGTCTCCTGAGCTGAACGTGCCTGGGGAGTCGCGGCCTAAGCCGGGTCCGCCTGGTCCATGACCACGGTGGAACCGGTGGCCGCGGAACGGGCCGCCGCCTCCAGCACGGCGACGGTCTCGGCCGCGCTCTCGGGGGCCACGGGCGGAGGCGTCCCGTCCCGCAGGCAGGCCGCCACACCCGCGTAGAACTCCTGGTAGGCGCCCGGCTCCGTGGGGACTGCGCGGACGTCGTCCCCGGCCCCCAGCATGCCCCAGCGCTCGGAGGGCTCGGCGCCCCAGACGGCTCCGTCCGTGCCCGGGCGCTCGCCCGCGCGCAGGCGCTCCTCCTGCGGGTCGAGACCCCACTTGACGTAGGCGCCCCGGGATCCGAGCACCCGGAACCGGGGGCCGAGTTGTGCGGTGACCGCGCTCATCCACAGGTGCGAGCGCGTCCCTCCGGTGTGGGTCAGCGCGATGAACGCGTCGTCGTCGGCCCGGACTCCGGACCGCCTGACGTCGCTCTCCGCGTGGACGTGCGAAACCGGGCCGAACAACTGCAACGCCTGGTCGACCAGGTGGCTGCCGAGGTCGTAGAGCACACCCGCGATCTCGTCGGGCCCGCCCATCTCGCGCCAGCCGCCCTTCGGGACCGGGCGCCAGCGCTCGAACCGCGACTCGAAGCGGTGGACGTCCCCAAGTTCCGGCAGCAGGCGGCGGATCGTCAGGAAGTCCCCGTCCCATCGCCGGTTCTGGAAGACCGTCAGCATCGATCCGCGGTCGCGGGCCAGCCGTACGAGGTCGCGGGCGTCCGCGGCCGTCCCGGTGAGCGGCTTGTCCACGACGACCGCGAGACCCTGCTTGATCGCCTCCTGCGCCAGCGGCACGTGCGTGCGGTTGGGCGAGGCGATCACCACCAGGTCCGAACGGCTCCACAGGTCGTCGGCCGTTCCCACGACCTCGGCGCCGGGATGGTCCTGCCGTACCTGCTCGGCCCTGGCGGGGTCGCGCGTCACCACGGCGGCGAGCCGCAATCCCGGGGTAGCGGCGATCAGAGGCGCATGGAAGAACGATCCCGCCGGGCCGTAGCCGATCAGCCCGACGCGGATCTCAGAGGTCGGCATGGACACACCATATGCGGCATGGATCAGTTGTCGTGGTCGTCCCGTTCCGCGAGGAAGGCCTCGAACTGGGCGGCCAGCTCGTCACCCGTCGGCATCGGGGTGCTCTCGGCGAGGAGGTTCTCCCGTTCGGTTCCCGACTGGAACGCGTCGTACTGCTGCTCCAGGCCCTGGATGGCGCCGGAGAGCTCGGTGGAGGCGCTGATCTGCTGCTCGATCTCGGCCGTGGTCTCCTCGGCGGCGCCCCGGAGACTGTCCATGGGGAAGACCAGCCCGGTGCCGCGCGTCACCGCCTCCAGAGCCGTGACGGCGGACTGGGGGTATTCGGCCTGCGCGAGATAGTGCGGCACGTGGATGGCGTAACCCACGGCGTCGTGGCCCTTGGCGCCGAGGCGTAACTCGATCAGCCCCGCCACGCTGCCGGGCACCTGCACCCTTCCGAAGGGGCTCGGCGGGCCGACGACGAGCTCGCTCCGGCTGCCGTGCGAGGTGAGGCCGAGGGGGCGGGTGTGGGGAACGCCCATCGGGACGCCGTGCATCGTGACGAGCCTGCCGACGCCGAGCCGCGTGGCCAGCATGCCGATGGCCTCCGTGAACAGCTCCCACTCGCGGTCGGGCTCGGGGCCCGTCATGATGAGGAACGGCGTCCCCGTCACGTCGCGAGTGAGATAGACCACGAGTTCGGGGCTGTCGTAGTCGACCCAGTGGTCGGAGTCGAAGGTCATCACGGGACGGCGGGAGCGGTAGTCGATCAGGCGGTCCACGTCGAAGGTCGCGACGACCCGGTGCTCCAGCTCGGCGAGCAGGTGTCCGAGAGCCAGCCTGCCGGCGCCTCCCGCGTCCACGAACCCCTCGAAGTGGTAGAGCAGCACCGGATCGGTCAGCTCCGGGACGTCCCCGTCGAGCCGGTAGAGATCCGTGGGGTCGAACACCGTGTTCCAGCCTTTCTCAAGGGGGCTTTGCCAACTGTTACCTACTGAACCGCTGGGGAGCCGCCTGGATTCCGTGTGATGGAGGTGACCTTACCGGTGGACAATGGTCGGTATGGAGCCGGATCCGGAGCTCGAAGAGTTCGCCACCAAGGTCTTCGGCCTCGCACGGGCGGGGGAGACCGAGGTGCTGTGCGCCTACGTGGACGCGGGAGTGCCCGTCAATCTGAGGAATGACAGGGGCGACACGCTGCTGATGCTGGCGGCCTACCACGGGCACGCGGCGACCGTCCGCGCTCTCACCGAACGCGGCGCGGACCCGGATCTCGCGAACGACCGCGGGCA
The DNA here is from genome assembly GCF_016863275.1 of Planotetraspora mira. GTDB lineage: Bacteria > Actinomycetota > Actinomycetes > Streptosporangiales > Streptosporangiaceae > Planotetraspora > Planotetraspora mira. The sequence goes on along the minus strand of NZ_BOOO01000004.1, from coordinate 264,246 downwards.
GACGCCACTCGCCGGAGCCGTGTTCAAGAAGGAGCCTGAGGTGATCCGGGCGCTGATGGACGCGGGTGCCGATCCCACCGCGGGCACGCCGTCCGCGCTCGACACTGCCCGGTTATTCGGCAGTTCGGACATTGTGGGCTTGTTAGGGCCAGGTTGAGGTTGAGGGCCGAAATTTCCGTAAATGCTGTCGGTCTAGCGCTCTAATGACCTAATGGTCATGCTTGGCGGATGGCGACTCCCTCTGTGGTACAGATCGGTAGGGACCCGATCCGCATCCCCTCTCTCACCTGCCCCTTCCCCAGCGCCGTGAATCCGCATGTGGACGAGGTCGACAGAGACACGCTGGCGTGGCTTGCGACCTCAGGAATGGTCGACGATCCGGAGCAACTGGAGCGGTTCCAGCGAGCCGCGTACGGATGGCTGGGCGCCCGGACCTATCCGTACGCGTCCCGGGAACTGTGTCAGCTCGTCACCGACTGGTGCGTCTGGCTGTTCGCGTTCGACGACGCGTTCTGCGAGTCCGACAGGCGCGCGGCCGAGATCGCCCGGGCGCTGCCCCAGCTCTACGTCGTGGTGGACGATCTCGCCGGAGACGATCCCCACGGCTCGAAACAGGTCGACGACCCCTTCGCCCGCGCCCTGCTGGACATCAAGGCGCGCATCACCGTCCACGGCGGTCCCGACCAACTCGACCGGTGGCGCACCGTCACCAAGGACTACCTGTTCGCCCAGGTGTGGGAGGCGGCCAACCGGGAGGACGATGTCGTCCCGACGGTGGACGACTACCTCTTCATGCGGCGCAGGACCGGTGCGATGCTCACCGTCTTCGCGCTGATCGACGTGGCGGCCGGGGAGCGGCTCACTCCCGAAGAGTGGCGCCACCCCGCGGTCCACGCGATGACCGAGCACGCCAACGACGTCGTCGTGTGGGACAACGACCTCATCTCCTACGCCAAGGAGCAGAGCGGGGCCAACGTCCGCAACAACCTGGTCAGCGTCCTGTCCGGCCACACCGGCCGCTCCATCCAGGAGGCGATGGACCGGATCGGCCAGATGCGCGACCAGGCCGTCGCCGACATGGTGACGCTCGGGCCGGTCCTGGAGTCACTCGGCTCGCCCGCCGTCACGGCCTACGCCCGCGGCCTGGAGTACTGGATCAGCGGCAGCGTCGACTACTCGCTGACCAGCTCGAGGTACTTCGACGTCTGACCGCCGTCAGTCGACGGGAGCGCGGAAATCGTCGAAGTCGTCCAGCGCGTACTCGATGAGGTCGCTCAGGCTCAGCCGCGCTCCCTCGGCGTAGGCGTCGTCATAGGCGGCGTCGCCGATCGCCTTCTTGCACTCCTTCACGCACTGCTCGTGCTCCGTGGTGAAGAACGGCGAGCCGAACTGGGGCAACCCGAAGGTCTTCCAGTTGGCCTGGGCCGCGCCCAGCAGGAACGCCGTGCGCTCGGGCCAGCCGAGGTCGAGGCTCAGCCCCGCCAACTGGTCCACGCACAACACCACGCCCAGCACGTCGTGGAAGTGGCGCTTGATGCGCAATGCCTCCTTGCACGCCGCCAGGGCCTCGTCACGGCGGTCGGTCCCGCGCCGGACGAGCGAGGTGACGTACCAGGCGTACGACCGCAACCACAGCTCACCGCGCTCCTGGCAGACCTTGAGACAGTCGGCCAGCAGCGTCTCGGCCTCCATGTAGTCGCCCTGGGCGAGCAGGACCATCGACAGCTCCACGATCGCCGGGAGCAGGCCGGGGTTGAGCTCACGTCCGCCGCGGTGGAACTCGATGGCGACGCCGAGCAGAGCGGTCGCCTTCTTGGCGTCCCCCTGCAGCATGGCGGCGGTGCCCTGCATCTGGGTGGCCAGCAGGACGGCGACGGAGTCACCCACCTGGACGGCGTCGGTGCTGCACTCCTCGGCCGCGGCGAGCGACCCCGGCAAGTCGCCCTGGGCGCTGCGCAGGTAGGCGAGCACCCACAACGCCTTGCAGCGCTCCTTGCTCGGGGTGGGGCAGCCCTTCAGCGCCCGCTCCAGATAGAGAGCGCCCTCCCTGGCGAACCCGCAGGCGACCCAGAGGAACCACAGCGACGACAGCAGCTCCAGCCCGATCCGGGCCTCGCCCGGGGTGGTCAGGCAGTAGTCGACGGCGATGCGGATGTTGTCGTGCTCCTGGCGCATGCGGGTGTACCAGTGCACCTGCCGCGGGCCCGACCACGACTTCTCGCTGCGCTCGGCGAGCTGGAGGTAGTAGTCGCGATGGCGGCGGCGCAGGGCCGCGGTCTCGCCGAGCTTGTCGAGCCACTCCCCGCCGTACTGCCGGAGCGTGTCGATCAGCCGGTACCGCTGGCCCGCCGCCGTCGCGAAGCTGAGCAGCACCGACTTGTCGACCAGGCCGGACAGCACGTCCGCGATGGTGGCCGGCGCGAGGTTGTCGCCCGCGCACACCGATCGGGCGGCCTCCAGCTCGAAGTCTCCGGAGAAGACCGACAGCCGCGCCCACAGCAGGCGCTCGGCGGGCTCACACAGCTCGTGGCTCCAGCCGATGGCCGCGCGGAGCGTCTGGTGCCTCGGCAACGCCGTACGGCTGGCACCGGCGAGCAGGCTGAACCGGTCGGCCAGCAGCGCGAGGATCTGCTCGACCGACAGCGTCCGAAGGCGGACCGCGGCGAGCTCGATGGCCAGGGGGATGCCGTCGAGGCGGCGGCACAACTCGGCCACGGCGACGACGTTGTCCTCGTCGAGCACGAAGTCGGGCACGACGACGGAGGCGCGCTCGCTGAACAGCTCGACCGCTTCGTTGTTGTACGGGTTGTCCGCCGGGTCCTCACTGGGGACGGTCAGCGGCGGGACCGCCAGGGTGTACTCATGGCGCGCGTTGAGCGATCGGCGGCTGGTCGCGATGATGCGCAGGTTGGGCGCGCGGTCGAGCAACTGGTCGGCCAGGCGGGCGCAGGCCTCGACGAGGTGCTCGCACGTGTCCAGGATCAGCAGGAGCTCGCGATCGCCCAGCCACTCGGCCAGGGTGTCGGCCTCGTCCCGGGACGACTGGTCGGCGATGCCGAGAGCCGAGGTGATCGCGTGGTGCACCATTCCCGGGTCCTGCAGCCGGGCGAGGTCGGCGTACCAGACGCCGTCCTTGTACTTGCCGCGAACCTGGTGGGCGATGCGGAGGGCCGTCCGCGACTTCCCGACTCCGCCGATCCCGGTCACGGTGACCAGCCGGGAATCCTGAAGTCGCTGCCTGAACGAGGCCAGCAGGCGCGTGCGGCCTACGAAGCTGGTCAGCTCAGTGGGCAGGTTGCCCTCTCGTCGCCATCCTGATGGCGTTGCCATGCCGCCTCACGGGGGGGATCGTCCGGCGTGCTGTCTGTTCCCGCATCGTACCTTCGGCGACCGATAGATGTCCGGATGTGCGGTCGCGACGTTTCCGCTCCGGGGGAAAACTCCGCACCCCTGCGGCCCGGATCCCCGCCCCCGCACGGGAGAAACATCCGGCCGGCGTCCTCGCCCCGGAGCAGGCACCCGGTCTGGCCGCGCCCCCCCGACACGGCCGGATAGCATTGGACCGTGACTGCGCAGCATCCGGATGACATGCGTCCGGTGGACCTCTTCGACGAGGGATTGCCGGTGCTTCCCGACCAGACCAGTGACGACACCGACCTGGGGTGGGGCGAGTGGAGCTCCGGCTCCGACGACTCCCGTTTCCTGGAGGAGCGCCCGCCTCATTGGGACTAGCGCGTCCTTCCGGCATCGCGTCTAGGACACCACGTCCTTGCGGCGGAAGCGCCGGAAGGCGAACGCGATCAGGATCACCGAGTAGGTCACCGAGACCGACACGCCCTTGATCATCCCGCTGTAGTCGGGCTGGGGCGACAGCGCGTCCAGCCATGCGGTGTTCCAGAAGGTGGGCAGGAACTCGCGGAACGAGCCGAGGGCCTCGACGGCCTGGAGGATGCTGCTCACGATCACCAGCCCAACGGCGCCCCCGACCGCGCCCAGGGGGGAGTCGGTGCTGACCGAGAGCAGGAAGGCCATCGCCGCGACGACGAGCTGGCTGACCAGCGCGTACCCGATGACGAGGGCGAACTTGGGCAGCACGTCCGACGCCGCGATGATCTCTCCGGTGCCCGGCACCCGGATGTCGTTCCAGCCGAACGCCAGGGTGCCGGCCAGCAGCGCCATAAGCGGCAGCACGGTCACCGCGGCCGCCGAGTACCCGAGCGCGACGATCAGCTTCTGGCGCAGCAGCCGGTCGCGGGGGATCGGCGCGGCCAGCAGGTAGCGCAGCGACGACCAGTTCGCCTCGCTCGCCACCGTGTCGCCGCAGAACAGGGCGACGGCGACGACGAGCAGGAAGCTGGCCGACACCGACAGGGCGAACGCGGCGAAGTTGAGCCCGCCCGCGGTGGCCAGGTCGGACAACCTGAGCGAGTTGCCGCCGTTCGATCCCGGCCCGAACTGGAAGGCCACCACGAGCACCCAGGGCAGGGCCAGCAGCAGGGCGAACATCGCCATCGTGCGACGCCGCCTGAACTGGCGCACGATCTCCACGCGCAGCGGCAGGGTCCGCCCGGGGGTGTACCCGGGGGCGTACCCCAGGGTGTTCTCGCCGGCGGCGGGGCTCGCGGGCGCGCTCATCTGCTCTCTCCGATCAGGTCAAGGAAGACGTCCTCCAGGCGGTGGCCGGAGCCGTTCGGCGTGGAGGAGCCGAGCAGGCCGTCGACCGGTCCCTCGGAGACCAGCCGCCCGCGGTGCATCACGACCACGTGGCTGCAGGTCTGCTCGACCTCGCCGAGCAGGTGACTGGAGACGATCACCGTGCGGCCGCGCTGCGCGTAGGCCTTGAGCACCTTGCGCATCTCCGCGATCTGGGGCGGGTCGAGCCCGTTGGTGGGTTCGTCGAGCACGAGCAGGTCGGGCAGGCCGAGCATGGCCTGGGCGATGGCCAGCCGCTGCCGCATCCCCTGGGAGTAGGTGCGCACCGCGCGCTCCAGAGCGGCGCCCAGCCCGGCGATCTCCAGCGCCTCCTCCAGGTGCGAGTCCTCGGCCGGCCGGCCCGTGGCCTGCCAGTAGAGCTCGAGGTTGGCCCGGCCCGACAGGTGCGGGAGGAAGCCGGGCCCCTCCACGAACGACCCGAGCCGGGACAACACGGGGGCGCCGGGCACCACCGGATGGCCGAAGATCCGGATCTCACCCTCGTCGGGGAGGATGAGCCCCATCAGCATGCGCATCGTCGTGGTCTTGCCGGCGCCGTTCGGGCCGAGCAGGCCCAGCACCTGGCCCTTGTCCACCCGGAAGGACAGGTCGTCGACCGCCTTCTCGCCGTTGCTGTAGCGCTTGCCCAGGCCGGTGATCACCAGCGGCACGTCGGCCAGGTCGGGGCGGTCTCCGGCCGATCTGGCGGGGCGGGCGCGCCGGGTCAGGACGATGGCCGCTGCGGCCACGATCGCGGCGAGCGGCAGGGCCCAGGTCCACCACGCGGGGCCGGTCGACGGGGTGATCAGCGCCGGGTCGGCGGGCACCGTCAGCTCGGGTGAGGCCAGCCCGATCCGGTAGACCGCGGGCGCGGCCGGCGTGCTGAACCCGAGGTCGGTGGTCGAGATGACCACCCGCATCCGATGGCCGGCGTCGAACGTCCTGTCGATCGCCGGAAGCGTCACGGTGACCGGCGTCCCCGCCTCCGTCGCGGTGACCCGGAACGGCGCGACCAGGCTCGACGGCAGCACGGCCACCGGTCCGCCGGAGGAGTCGTAGAGCTTGGCGAACAACGTCGCCTCGCCCGTGCCGTACACCTTGACCTGGACGGTGGGGCTGCCGGTGACGTGCGCGGGAGCGGCCAGGGGAGCGGACTCGAACGCGGCCGCCTGTCCGGGGACGTCGATGGAGACGCCGAGGCCGCCGCTGCTGCGCAGAAGGCCGCCGAATCCCGGGACCGAGGAGATGGACGCGGGCGAGCCGCCCGGAGGGTTCGCGACCTGCTGTTCGGGCCCGGAGAGCGTCACCGTCGTCTTGTCGGTGCCGGACAGGCCCGGATAGCCGCCCGCGGCGGCGTGCACGAGCACGGTCTGCCGTGTGCCGGGGTCGCGTCCGCCGTCGCGGCTCACGGTGAAGGCGTCAGAGCCCGTTCCCGTGCCCGTTCCCGCGCCGTTCGCGTCCGCCGTCGTGCCGGGGCTGTTCTTGAGCCAGCGGTCGAACCAGCCGGCCGTACGGTCGAAGACCCAGTCGGGCTCGCTGTCGCCGCCGTCGTGCCCGCCGTTGATCCAGGCAATCTCGACGGGCGCGCCGGTCGCGGCGATCTGCCGTGCGTTGGCGTCGGCCTGCCCGAGGGGGAACAGCGAGTCGCGCTGGCCCTGGATCAGGAGCGTGGGAATGCGGATCCCGTCCGGCACCGAGGAGGGGCTCGACCGGCGCAGCAGGCTGATGGCCTCCGGTGTCGCCCGTCCGGTCGAGGCGACGGTCTGGTACATCTCACAGATCGCCGGGAGGAACCGCCCGCACTGCACCTGCTGGGGAGTCAGAGCCTTGGCGGCGCCGGAGGGTCCGGACAGTCCGGCCAGGCTCGCCGCGTCGAGGCCGCCGTCGGGGGCGAGGTCGCTGCCGCCGGAGCTGAAGAAGATCCCCGCCCACATCTTCTTGAAGACGCCGTTCATGGGGCCGTTGCCCCCGGCGTCGGGGAAGAGCGCGTCCGCGAGGTCGTTCCAGGTGATCTCGGGGGCGATCGCGTCGATCCGGCTGTCGTAGGCCGCGGTCATGAGGGCGATGGCCCCGCCGTACGAGCCGCCCGCGATGCCGACGCGCGGGTCGCCCGCCCGGTCGAGGCGGACCTCGGGGCGCTTCGCCAGCCAGTCGACGAGCTGGCGGACGTCCTTGACCTCGTAGTCGGGGGAGTTCAGCGCGATCTCGCCGGTGGAGCGGCCGAATCCGCGCGCCGACCAGGTGAGCACGGCATAGCCCCGCTGGGACAGTCGTACGGCGAGGTCGCGCACGCTCTGCTTGCTCCCGCCGAAGCCGTGTGCCAGCAGCACCGCGGGAGCCTTCCCGCCGGAGGCGGGCGGGAAGAAGGTGGCGTCGAGGGTCACGTGCTGGTCGTCCGCGGGGCCGTCCACCACGGTGATGGCCGTGTCCTGGCCCCGGACCGGGTGCCCGGACGGCCACAACGCCCATGCCAGGCCGCCCACGACCACGAGGACCAGTGCGACCACGGCAGTCAGGGCCCGCCGCCCGCCCGGAAACGTCATATCGCGATGCTACTGAGCGATCAGAGGAGATCGATCCACACGAGCCGGGTTTTCGGGCCGGGCCGGGTCTCGATTGAGCTCAGGTGTCCGTCCGAACCCGCGGATAACTGGAGTGGGGCCTCCGTAGGATCCCGCGGACCCTCGCCGAGCGTTTCCGGGCGAGCGCGCGGATCTCGGAGAGGGCCTTCGTCACGAGCCGTCGGATCGTCGGTGAGGGGTCTTGCACAAGAACGCCGGACGCTTCTCCGGGACATCCCCGATTGCGCCTACAACCGGCGGAGCGGCATCATTTCGCGCGTGACGACAGGAACGACGCTCAAGCAGGTCCCCGCTCGCGTCATCGAGTGGGCCCTCCCCTACTGGACCCGCGGGGAGGCGGGGAGGCAGACCCCGGCTGATCTGTTCAGGGTCCTCTATCTCGGCTGGCTCGCGGCGTTCGTCCTGAAGGTGCTCGGGTCGACGTGGGACGTCTCGTGGCACTTCAAGTGGCTGCGTGACGACCTCGCCCCGCCGCACATGCTCAACACGGTCGGCACGGTCATCGCCGTCGGGCTGGCGATCGTGCACTGGTACACGGGTTACGGCGTCGACCGCCTCGCCTCCCGGCTGATCCAGTGGGGGACGGGGATCTTCCTCATCGCGATCCCGCTGGACCTGATCAACCACCGGGTCAACGGCCTCGACATCACCGCCTGGAGTCCCTCGCACGCCCTGCTGTTCATCGGGACCGCCCTGATGATCGCCGGAGTGATCCGGGGCTGGTATCTGGGGGCCGCGTCCTACGGCGTGATCTCCGACCGGCGGCGGACCATCGTGCTCGCGGTGTTGTTCACGTTCTTCTTCGAGAACGTGCACTTCCCCGAGCAGCACCAGGAGTACGGCGTGCTGGAACTGGCCTCGTGGGATCGGGGTCAGCCGTACGCCGAGCCGAGCCTGCTCCAGTTCGCGGCCAACCAGATGGGCCGGGCGGTGGATCGGCCCATGATCCTCAAGTTCTCGCTGCCGGTGCCCGACTACGTCTACCCGGTCTACGCGGGCGTGGCCGGCATGATCATCCTGGTGGTCGCCCGGATGATCGTGGGCAAGCGCTGGACGGCGACGTCGATCGCGGCGGTCTACGTCGCCTATCGCTGCCTGGTGTGGCCGCTGCTCGTCGGGACGACCTTCCCCCCGTCGGCGATCCCGTTCTTCTTCCTGCTCGCCGGACTCGCCGTCGACCTTGCCTTCTTCGTGCGGGTTCCGTACTTCAGGCCGGTCCTGGGTGCGGCGCTCGTGACGGCCGGGGTGTACGGCGGGCTCGCCCTTCAGGACCGACTCCTGGACGCTCCGCCGTACGCGGCGGCGTCGTGGCCGGTGACCGCCGCCGCCCTGGCGGCGGCGTGGCTGCTCGCCGAATGGCTCGTCGGCAGGCGCCAGGCGTCGGCCGTGTCCGTGAGCGGGTCGTCAGTGAGCGGGTCGGCTTTGAGCGGGGCCGCCTTGGGCGGGGCCGCGGAGACGAGGGCGGAGACAGGGGACGAACCGGCGCGGGAGCCGGGTGCCGAGCCGGTGCCGACCACCGCGCCCGTGCGTGACTCGGGTGCGGCCACCGCGTCCGACGGAGGCGACGTCTAGCGGCGGACCGCGGACCACCGGTGTGGACGGCCCGGCAGGCTTGGTGGCCTGCCGGGCCGTCGTCATCATGCCCCGGGTGTGTGCGCCTTCGTCGCGGGACTCGGGACGGCCGTCAGGCGATGGGCGCTCTCGTGAGCGCCACCGCGACGCCGAAGGCGAGGCCCATCACCGCCAGTTCGAACGCCGCCCATGCCGCGAAGGCGGTGGGGGCCTGCCGGGTGATCGCGGGCAGCAGCCGCCACCGGATGTTGGCGCCGAGCAGCGCGATCACGACGACGAACACGGTCTTGGCCAGCACGAGCCAGCCGTACCGGGTGGTCACCAGCGACTCGGGGAAGCTCTGGGCGGGGGCGAGCAGCAACTCGACCAGGGCGTTGAAGACACCGGACAGGCCCACGACGATCAGGGCCACCGTGGCGAGCCGGGAGAACCGGGGCAGGGCGCGGGCCAGGAGTCCGCGGTCGCGCACCAGCAGCACGGCGAGCGCCGCAAGCCCGCCGGTCCATACGGCGGCGCCGATGACGTGCAACTCCATCGAGACCATGGTCAGGTCGTGCCAGTACCAGTTCGAGGCGTGCCCGGTGACGGGGATGGGGAGCAGGCCGAACGCCGCGACGAGCACCCGCAACTCCGCGGGCACCTTCTCGCCGAACCGCACGGCCAGCATGCCCACGGTCGCGCTGACCAGGGCGCACGACGCGCTGATGATGAGCCCCTGGCCGGAGCCGATGCGGTCGACGTAGGTGGCGACGTCGGGGAACGTGCCCGGCTGCACCTCCGCGGCGCTCAGGATCGTGGAGACGAGCGCGGCGGCGCACCAGAGCAGTGCGCTCAACACGGCCCAGTGCCTGGCCCGGGCCGCGATCGGTTCCGTCCGGTCGGGATCGTCGAAGCCGAGGAACTTGGGCAGCAGGCTCAGGCCGACGGCGGCCGTCGCGGACAGGTCGAGGACGAGCCGGGCGACGGGCAGGCCGTACTCGACGAACCCGTCCGGCATCGGGATCCCCTCGGCCGGCCCCGGGCGCGTGACCCACGTCGCGATGAGGACCGCGAGCAGCCCGGCCGCCGAGGCTCCCGCGATCGGGAACCTCGACCTGGACCTTTCCGGGATGCCGCCCCGTATCTGTTGCTGCGCGGCCGTCGTGGTCATGCGCCGCTCCCCACGCGCCGGTCGTGCCGTACGAGCCCGAAGGCGGCCAGGGCGAGCAGCGCCGCCGTGGCGGCGAGCAGGCCCCAGACCCAGGCGCCGCTGGACGGGCTCACGGGCGGTGCGATGCCGGCGGCCACAGGCGGGCCCGTCGCGGGTCCCATGGTCGTCCCGGGGACCGGGGGAGCGGCGTTCGTGGCGGTCTGGCCGCCCGTGGCGTTCCCGACGGCGAAGGAGACGGTGCCCGTCACGGGATGCCCGTCGTTGGAGACGATCCGGTAGCCGATGACGTAGGTTCCGGACGGCCCCTGGCCGCGGAGGGCGACGAAGATGCCGCTGCCGCTCACTCCCACGTCGCCCTGCTCGTAGTGGGCCCCGTCGGGGCCCGTCACGGCGATCCTCGCGAAGTCGCGCCGGACGGCCTGGTCGAAGGTCAGGGTCACTTTCCCGGGCATCGCCGCGAGCACCGCGCCCTGACGGGGATCGCTGCCGGTCAGCACGTTGTGCGCCCGCGCGGGCGTCGCGATCAGCAATGTGGCGGCACATGCGGTCAGCACGACTACGGCCGCGCGCATGATCGGGCTGCGGCCGGACGTCCCGGCACGCGCGACCTGGAACACCTGAGTCGACCTCCGCTTCGCGAGCCTCGCTGAGACCCGGTGAGTCTTCGTGAATTCGGGTGAATCTGGGTGAGTCGTGGAGTCCAGCCATGGTCCCACTGATCGTGCGCGGTGCCGCCAGGGGCCCGTCTCCGCCGCCTGAGACGCCGATGCCCGGCGATCCGTCGGGGGATCGCCGGGCATCGGCCGGGAGGCTCCGGGCCGCGCGAGTGTCACCGGTCTCACGCGGCCCGGAGGCGTCTGCCCGCAGTCAGGGTGGGTCACCCGTCGTGGCGGGCATGCCTGGGTTCAGATCTTCTTCCAGAGGACGGGGCCTTCGGCTCCCAGCCGGTTGATCGGAAAGTAAGCCCGTGTGACCAGGCCCGTCAATGCTCTCTATAAGGAAACTTTCCTGATAGTTAGCCTCTTGACCCTCCCTTAAGCCCCCTTTAAGCCCCTTCCCGCGTGATCATGCACAGATTCGTGATCAAGCCCTCTGGCGTGCCCCCACACCGGGCGTGATCATGCACAGGTTCGGCGACACGCCGTCCGGCCAGCGCGAACTCTCGCCGTGATCATGCGCAGATTCGGGATCATGCCGTACGACCAGGGTGAACGCCGAGCGTGATCATGCACGAAATCCCAGCCGAAGCGGAGGCGCAGGAGACCCGACTCTGGAGCCGCCCGGAGGGGTCGCTACACCACCAGCCAGCCGTACATCCAGGTGATGAAGGCCAGCCCGGCCAGGCACGGGACGATCGCGAACGCGCGAGCCCGCAACCGGAAGGCGGACACGGTGGACACCAGCCATGCGGCGATGGCGATCAGGCCGTACCAGGGGATCTCCTCCGGAAGGCCGATCGCCAGCGTCATCGGCGCGAAGCCACGCAGGCTGTCGATGACGAGCCCGATGAAGGCCAGCCCCAGCACACCGCCGAGGACGGCGAGCCAGTCGCCGCGCCGCCGGACCAGCGCCACCAGGCCGAGCAGAAGCTGGAGCGCCGATATGAGCGCGAACCCCAGCAGCGGGATCAGCATCACCGGATGCTTCGTGATCTCGTACGCGGACGAGGTCAGCAAGATCGTGCCGGGCTGGACCATCGGCCGGGGCGCCTCCGCGGGGTCGCAGGGCGCGCTCGCGGCCGGGTCGTCGAGGAACGCCGCGATCGTACGGCGCCCGCAGCCGCTGTTGAGGAAGACCGCGTGCCCCACCCCGGCGAACTCGACGAAGCGCGCGGACGGCGTGCGCAAGGCGGTCTCGCGGGCGGCCTCGGGAGGGGTGGTGGCGTCGAACTGACCGCCCACGACGAGTACGGGCGCGGCGAGGGCCGGCTTGCGCACCGGTGGCCTCGGGGTGCGGGGGGTCCTGGACTTGACCCTCCCGGTCCGTCCCGTCCCGCGTGTGTTTCCTGATCCGGTCGCGCCGGGCGTCGTGCGGGCCCTCGGAGTCCGGCCCTGGACGGTGCCGGTCTTGCCCGTACCCGTACCGGAGGCGCCGACCGCGGAACCGCCGGTCCCGGTCGTGCCGGTGCCGGTGGTGTTGGTGCCGGTCGTGCCCTTGCCCGGGGTCCCGGTCGCACGATTGGGGGTTGTGCTCCCGGTGCCTGGCGTCTTCCCGGGTGTGGAGGCCGGGGGCGAGCTGACCGCCGTCTTCGGAGGGGCAGGCCATGCCGGACACACGGCGGCGTCGGCGGCATAGGTGAACAGCGGCCGGCTCCCGGGCGCCGGGGCCGAGGGCGGCTGGTCCTGGCACAGGACCGTGTAGTACAGGCCCCACTCGTGCGACAGAAGGTCGTTGCCCACCTCGTCCAGGAGCGGCTGAAGCAGCCCGGTTCGGCCGTCGGCGACACCGTCGACGAGCGCGGGGAAGATCGGGATGACGTCGGACGACTGGAGGGACTCCGCCAGGATCGTGGCCACGTCCGCCCCGTCGAGGAGCAGCGTCACCTCAGCGCCCGTGATCGGGTTGCGGGTGGTGAGCGTGACCGGCTTCGCGTTCAACCGCGCGACCATCGCGTCGAAGCGGGCGGTGATCCCCAGTTTCGCGATGGTCGCCGCGAGCCTGGGCCAGCCGTCGCCGTTCGGCGCCACCCGGCCGGTCACCAGGGAGTCGAGCACCACGCTCCTGGTGCCCTGCGGGTCCTTGGCGGCGGCCTGGAGCATCACACGCGTGGAGTAGCTGACGCCCAGAAGGTTCCACTTCGAGTAGCCGAGCGCCTTGCGGAGATCGACCACGTCTGCGGCGATCTCGGAGGTCCGGTAGCCGGAGAGGGAGGCCTGTCCCGAGAGGCGATCCTGGCAGGTCAGGGCATCCTTGGCGAGCAGCGCGCTCTCCTGCGCCGCCTGGCCGGTGGTCTGGAGCGTCTGGACGAGGCCCTCGGCGATCTCGGGGCACTGGAGCCGGGGCTCGGAGTAACGATCGCCGCGCTGCTCGATCGTGATCACGTCACGGTTGGGCAGCATCTCCGCGAGGAACCCTGTCAGCTGCTGCGACGACGACCCCGGGCCGCCACCCATGTAGACGACCGCGTCGGCCTTGCGTCCGGGGCCCTCCGCGTGGTGTACGGCGTAGCCGACCTTGATGGTCGGGCCGGACGGCACGTCACGCCGTTCGGGGACGATGAGGAATCCGCAGATGGTCCCGGCCGGAAGCTGCTTGGAGCAGGGGTGCTGCTCGACCCGGGCCTGCTTCGTGGAGACGGCGCCGGGCGCCTGCGACGTCGATCCAGCGGTGCGGGTGGCCTTCGGCGTGGGTCGGCCGGTGGCGTGCGGTTTGGCGCGGCCGGTCGTCTGTGGTGTGGCTCCGCCGGTCGTCTGCGGTGTGGGGTCCGCGGTGACTCGCTCGGCGCGCGCTGCCGCCTGTGCACCCGGCATGACAAGAGAAGTCAGAACAAGTGCCGTGACAAATGCCGTGACGGCCGCTCCACGTATGCCCTGCAACCGTCAGCCCCGTTTCACCGAAACCCTGCAATTTCGCAGAAACCATAGCGCGAACACCACACGGTCGGAGCAAAGGGTTCAAGCGTGAATGAAGGGGTCGAGCCGGGTTCCTCCCGCTGGAGGACCGTCGATTTCCGGTCGCCACCCGGCCATGGATGGCCCCTGCGGCACGGACCCGGCCGGGCCCACCCGCTTGTACGGCTATGGCCGTACAAGCGGGTTAACCCGGTAGTGGAATTTCCCGACTGAGGGATCTGCCTCAGCAGCTCGGCTTGGGCCCGAGGAGTGTTTTCGGCTGATTTCCGCATCTCAACAGGGGCGTCAGCGAGGCGGCTCGGTGCTTTCGCGGATGACGAGGTCGGTCGCCAGTTCGACGCGGCGGGCATCGGACCCTTCTCCGCGCCCCATGGCGAGCACCATGCGCGCCGCGAGGGCGGCCATCTCCTGAAGCGGCTGCCGGACGGTGGTCAGCGGCGGCCAGGCCGACCGGGCCAGCGGCAGGTCGTCGAAGCCGACGACGCTCAGGTCCTCGGGGACCCGGAGGCCGCGCTGGCGTGCGGCCTCGAACACACCGAACGCCTGCAGGTCGCTCCCGGCGAAGATGGCGGTGGGCGGCTCAGGAAGCGACAGCAGGCTGTGCCCGTGGTCGTGGCCGGAGTTGACCAGGAAGTCGCCGTTCCGGATGAGCTCGGGATCGATGGCGAGGCCCGCGGTCTCCAGCGCCGCACGGTAACCGTCGATCCTGGCCCGGCTGCACAACATGTCGGACGGCCCGCCGATCATGCCGATCCTCGTGTGACCGAGGCTGAGGAGGTGGCGCGTGGCGGCCAGGCCGCCGTGCCAGTTCGTGGCGCCGACGGACGCGACACCCGGCGCCGGCTCACCTTCGGGGTCGACGACGACGAACGGAATCGAGCGGGCGCTGAGCTGCCCCTGCTGCCGCACGGAGAGCCGGGAGCCGACGATGATCACCCCGTCGGTGCGCCGTGCCGCGATGCGCTCCAGCCAGTCGCGCCCGGGGCCGGCGTGGGTGTGCAGAACCGAGATGACGACGCTCGCGCCGGCCTCGTGGGCCACGGTCTCGGCCCCCCGGACCAGTTCCATCGCCCACGGGCTCTCGATCTCCGCGAAGACCAGGTCGAGCAGCCCCACTGGTCCGTCGCCCTGTCCGGTCCTGCGCTGGTAGCCGTGCTTGTGCAGCAGGCGCTCCACGCGCTGCCGGGTATCCGGAGCGACCTCGGGGCGGCCGTTGATCACTTTGGAGACGGTCGGTACGGAGACGCCGGCCTCCTGGGCGATGAGGGCGATCGTCACCCGCCTTTTTGCTGGCATGCGTCAGAGCGTATCCGAAAACTTTCGGGGCTCTTCTCGCAGGGTGGGGGCCGTATGGTGGAGATCAGGTGGTGGGATCGCTCCCACGAGACCCTTGACGATGTCACTCGGCTTATTTATTCTCCGGGTCACGAAACATTCGGTTAATAGCCGAAAATTTCGGAAGCCGTGTGGAGGGCCGGACAGGTCGGCGTCCGACCCTCCCCGGCTGGCTGAACGAACATGGAGAACTCCCTCTCCAACCCGTGATCATGCACAGGTTCGGGGAAACGGTCGCTGACCTGCCACGACACCGGCCGTGATCATGCGCAAGTTCTGCCGTACGCCCGCTGACCAGCCGAAACGGCATACGTGATCATGCGCTGGCCGTCCACGGGCACGCCGCGTGGCGAGCGGGGCGCGGAGTGAGCGCCCTGAGCGAGAACATTGGCGCTGATTGAACGACCACTGCATGATCATCAAACGTGTCAGGCCTGGTCGGCGGCCGTTTCCAAGAACCTGTGCATGATCACAAAATGGATCGGCGCAGCTCAGCGTGCAAGTCGCAGAAAGTGTGCATGATCACGGCCGGGGTTGTGGCAGGTCAGTGGCCACTTCTCCGAACCTGTGCATGATCACGCCCGAGGGGAGGGTCAGGGGAGGGCTCGGCGGGTGGCTTGGCGGGTCACGTGGACGGCCAGAGCCGGCGAGAGCCGTACGAGACTCCATGCCCGCCTGGCGAACGACGGCACCACGATGAGCGCCTGGTCATGCTCCATGCCCCGGATGACGTCACGCGCCACGGCGTCGGCGGGGTAGAGCCGCTTCTGCACCCTGACCCCGATCGTCCGGGCAAGGCGGCCGATCTCGGTCTGCGGCAGGCCGGGGTTGGCGTGGTCGAGCAGCGGCGTGTCGACGAAGCCGGGACAGATGGCGCTCACCTTGACACCGTGCGCCGCCGCCTCGACCCGCAGGGCGAGGGACAGGCCGACGACGGCGTACTTGGTGGTGGTGTATGGCAACATCAGCGGCGCGGGGATCAGCCCGGCCAGGGAGGCGGTGTTGACGATGTATCCGAACCCCTGCTCGACCATGATCGGATATGCCGCATGGACGCCGTGCACCACGCCGCGCAGGTTGACGTCGAGCATCCGGTTCCAGTGGTCGAGAGTCAGCTCGTCGGTCCGGCCCGCGACCGCGATGCCGGCATTGTTGAACATGAAGTCCAGCCGCCCGCGGTCCGCCTTGAGGCCCCTCACCAGATCCTCCACGGCCGTCGCGTCCGTGACGTCCACTCGCGCTCCGGAGCATCCGAGCTCGCGAGCCGCCGACTCGGCGCCCGAGATGTCGGCGATCGTGACGTCGACGCCGCGACGGAGCAGTTCGATCGCGACGGCTCTTCCGATGCCGGACGATCCTCCGGTGACGATCGCGGTCTTCGCCATGTCGGCTCCTCCCCGCCGGTGCCGGTTCGTCATGCCGCGCGGGCCGTCGGCGCGTACCAGACGATCTATTCTACGAACGTCCAATAGCGCTGGCGAAGGTGCGTCGGCACACTGCGAACTCGCTCCATTTCCGCGCTTTCAAGATTCCCGCGCGGTACAGTTGCCGACCAAGGCCACGAGTCTGTGACCTTCTAGAACGGCGCTGCCTCGCCTACCGTCGAAGCGAGGGGATCGCGCGGAAGCACTGAGGAGCCCGGGTTGCCTGAAACCTGCGATGTCGCGATCATCGGCGGTGGTGTGATCGGATGCGCGATCGCTCACCGCCTTGGTTCTGAGGGACGCGACGTCGTCCTCATCGACGCGGGGGATCGCCTCGGTCTCGGCGCCTCCGACGCGGCCATGGGCGGCATCCTTACGCAGACGGAGCCCGCCTGCCTGGGCCCGCTGAGCACGGTCATCAAGCGCAGCCGCGACATCTACCCGGAATGGCTCGACGAGCTCACCTCGATCTCCGGCGCCGCGGTCCACGTGCTGGACGGCGGCGACATCCAGGTCGCGCTCGACGACGCGGCGATGACGCGGCTGGAGACCGATGTCCTGCCTCAGTGGAAGAACTCGCCCTTCGCCGTCGTCCGCCTGACCGCCGCGGACGCCAAGGAGCTGGAGCCGCTGCTGAGCGACGCGGTCGTCGGCGGGTTCCTGCTCCCCGAAGAGCTGGCGCTGGACCCGCGGGAGCTCATGGTGGCCCTCGGCAGGACGCTGACGCGGGAAGGCGGCGCGGTGCGGGTCCGGCTGGGCTCGCGGGCCACCGGCCTCGAGTCGACGCCCAACGGTGTGGTCGTCGAACTCGGCGACGGTTCGCGCATCTCGGCCGGCACGGTCGTCGTCGCCGCCGGGCATCACAGCGTGCGTTTCCTGCCCGAACTCAGGGAGCACCTGTTCCCGATCAAGGGTGAGGCCTTCGACATGCGGCCGCCCGGCGCCACCACCTACCCGCTGCGTCACCACGTCTTCACCGAGATCATCGAGGACGGCTACGAGGGGTACCCCTACCTCGTCCCGCGGCACGACGGCAGGGTCGCCGTCGGCGTCACGTACGAACCGCGTGTGGGTGACGCGGAGGTGACCGACCGGGCCCGTGACGAGATCATGAGGGGCGTGGCGGCGCTGATGCCGGCGGCCGCGAACTGGCCCATCGAGAAGCGCTGGGCCGGGCTGCGACCGGGGAGCACGGACCACATGCCGATCATCGGCTTCGTCGACGCGCATGAGCGGGTCCTGGCGGCCACCGGTCACAGCGGCCTCGGCGTCACCCTCGCCCCCGTCACCGCGGAGATGGTCTCGGCCCTCATCCGCCGTGACGTCGACGCGGAGACGCGCAAGCGGCTCGACATCTGCCGGCCCGACCGCGAGTTCCTCGCGGCCACACCGGCGGAGTCCACGGCGGCCGCGGCTACGCCAGCGGAGACGCCAGCTCCCACAGCTCTCTGAAGCGGTCGGTCCGCCGCTTCACCTGCGGCGGTTCGAGCACCAGGAGGGTGTGCACGAAGGTGTGCGTGGTGATCTCACCGACCTGCGGAGACGGGGTCACCTCATAGCTGACGACGTCGTCGAAGACGATGAAGTCGAACAGTCCCAGCGGAGTGACGAGGGTGTTCGGCGTGAGGACGCGCACCTGGACGCCGATCTCGGAGTGCATCTTGCAGATGCGGCGGAACTTCTCCGACTCCACTTCGGAACGATCCACGAAGAAGATGCGCCGGATGCGCACACCTTCACGGATGCGGTCCCGCTGCGCCTCGAGATAGCGCTGGCCCGCGTCGGTGGTCCAGAAGCCGCCGTCGAACTCGGTGATCCCCTGGTCGACCAGGTTGAGGCTGAGGGCGTCCAGGGAGCGCTGCGTGTTCGCGGTGAGGCCGAGGAGCCAGTCGCGGTCCTCGCCCTCGTAGATGACGTTGCCCTCGCCGAGCTCGCGGAGAAGCGTGGAGATCCTGGCGATCTCCGTCTGGGCGAACGCCTGGACGAGCGCCGGCATCCCCCTGTCGACCCGGGTGGCGTTGCGGACGAGCTGGGTGACCACGTCGGTCTGTACGGCGGACGCCTCCACCAGGCCGAACAGCTCGGTCGCCTCGTTGATCCTGGACATGCCCGCGACCATTTCCAGGCGGGTCGACTCGAGTTGCCTGTCGACGTCGATGAGGTACTGGACGACGATGACCACGCTGCTGATGAAGACGGTGAGGACGAGGCCCCACGCCTGGGGTTCCGCGTCGTTCCCGAGGAACGGGCCGTTGTCGTCGGTCACGAAATAGGTCGGGATGCCGACCGCCGCCGTGATGAGGATCTTCCTGAGCGTGCGTGGCATGATCTCGCGCGTCAGCTTGCTCTTCACCGTCACCGGGCCCCGCCCCCGCTTTTCTCTCGTAAGAAGGCCAACGTGTGGACCGCGAGCTGGTCGCGGACACGGTCGACCAGCGACTGCCACTGACGTGTGAATCCCGGACGCCGGTCGAGGCTTTCCCAGTAGGCGCTCAGCACGTCGTCGACCCGGGCGGACGGCATCCACAGATGCAGGAGGTGGTCCACGGCGGGAGCCAGCTTGACCGCCGCCTCCGGCCCCGGCGTGCCGCCGATGCGGGCGCGTTCGATGATGACCAGCAGGGCCGTCAGCAGCCAGTCGTGCAGCGCCAGATCCTCGCAGAGGTCGGCGACGGCGGGGGTGAACTCGCCCGTGTGGACGAGTCGCACCGTGCGCATCTGCTCGGAGTGAAGGGTGAAGCGGATGGCCGGCTCGCCCTGCTCGGCCACCCAGCGGAGGCGCGTACGGGCGATCTTGAACGGCGCCCGCCGGTCGAGGAGCGGGGACGACTGGACCACGTCGAGAAAGCGCGCGCTGATCGCGCCGAGGTCGAGGCCGTCCGCGGGCGGATCCTCGGCGAACCCGTCGGCGAGGTCCCGGGATTTGACCTTGCCCAGCACCTCGACCACGCCCGGCCGCGCGAGGTAGTGCGACCACGGCTGCCGGCGGTCGGAGCCGCTGCGCTCGATCCGGGTGTAGGAGGAGCCCTGCACCACCCGCCCGCCCGTGATGGAGGAGCGGGACAGAACCGTGCCCGCTCCTCTGATCCGCGACTGCGAGGCCGACGGCAGGCGGCAGTCGACTCCGGTCAGCAGATCCGGCGACACCGCGTAGACGATGGGACGCCGGGAGACGCGGACCCTCTCGCCCGAAAGCAGCTGGAGCACGTCCCGGCAGGTCGATTCGGGTATCTCCCCGGAGTTCTGCAGCAGCCCGGTGTGGACTTCCCCCATGACAAGCATCAGCTCGAAGGCTCCTAAGCGAAGACGTAGGAGATGCGGTCCACGAGCTCTTCTTCGAGCCGGATGCCCTCGCCGCCGCTTCGAGCGACCACCTGCCGAAGGACGTCGCCGTCCACCGCCACCTGGCTCAGGATCGTGCGCACGGCCAGTTCGACGGGCAGGAAACGAGGAGAGAGGACGGACAGCGTGGTGTACGCGCTGAACGGCGCCGCTGCCGGGTTCAGCTGCATGACGGCGGGGAGGGACTCCCAATCGTCGGGGAAGGCGTCTTCACGCATGACCGGCCGGAGCGGGAGCCGCCCGTCCGTGCGCAGCAGCCCGAGACGCAGGAGTTGCCAGACCGCGGCCAGGAACGGGCACGACCATGTGCGCTTCCCGCCGTTCTCGTCCCACAGCTCCACGTCCACGAAGATGGAGTGGCCACGCTTGGCGTTCTGCAGCGGGGGCGCCCACCGATTGGCCTTGCCCATGGCCTGTACGGTTCCCACCTGCGGAGACCGTGCGCCGTTGCACAACCAGCCGCTCTCCTTCACCGGTGGGCGGGACCCGTTGGTGTCCGGCGGCGGGTCGTTGACCAGCCGGTCCTCCACCAGCCTGGCCAGCTCGACGCCGTCCGACACGGCACAGGCCGACTCTCTGGCGATGTAGTCGATGGTCAGGTCGCAGTCGGCCGCGGCCTCGAGCACCATCGGCACCAGCTCGGCCGGTGTGCTGAACCGGCTGAAGTAGTCGTCGATGAGGAAGCACGTGCTGACCCTGGCGCGACCGCCCGGAACCCGGTCCTGCCAGCTCGACCGCACGGTGCCGGCCCAGGGGGCGACCCGGCGGAACTGCTCGCGCAGCCGTTCCGGCCCGGCCTCGAAGTCCTCCATGTAGAGATGCCCGAGCTCGATGGACACGTGGGAGAGGGGAGCGGACGCGATCCGGCGCTCAGCCGCGACCTCGCCGAACGTCGCGTTCACCGACGTCACAGACCCTCCCACGCGGCGTCGTCCACGATCTTCTTGGCCAGGTCGTCGAACGCCGCGGCCGTCTCGGCATTCGCGATCTTGCTCGCCAGGACGTCCTCGTCCGAGATGAGCTGCTCGCGCCACTGGAGGATCGGGTCCAGCGGGATCTTGCCGAGCATCGACGTGCGCCCGACCTTGTGCCGGCTTGCCAGCTCGCGCAGCTCGGTGTCGCACGCGAACAACCAGGCGCGCTGCTCGTCACGCAGACCCACCAGTTCGGCGGCGTCGGGTTCGAGCACGGCGGTCCTGACGAAGCGGATGCGGTCGCGGAGGGCGTCGCGTTTGTGCCCGAACCTCGTTCCGGCGTCGAGGAGTCCGTCGGCACCGGTGACCAGACCGTCCGCCGCGATGATGTGCTGCCGGGTCCAGCGGTGGAAGACCAGCCAGCGAAAGGGCACCGACGGCAGCCTGACCGTGGCCTGCAGGACCATCTCCGCGGTGAAGGAGCGGCCGGCGCTCACGTCGACCATGACCAGGTCGAACTCCTCATCGAGACGGCTGAACAACTGGACGCACCTTCGGAGCGTCTCCTCCTCGACGGCGGGAAGCTCGCCGCCGCCCTCGTTGCCGGGCAACAACACCAGCCGCCCCGCGCCGGGCGGCTTGGTCCGCAGCCCCTCTCGATCGGACTCGGTCCAGACGTCCACGCGGTGCGGCTCGGGGGCGCCCTCGCCGAGGAGGTAGTCGTGCAAGCCCTTCCGCGTGGTCCCTCTGGCCACCGAGCCGACGCTGAAGATCGCCCCGGCCGTCGGGGAACCGAAGTCGAAGTCGAGATAGCAGACGTCGTTGCCCTGCAGGGCATGCCTGTACACGATGTTGGTGCTGGTGACCGAGCGGCCTGTGCCGCCCTTGTCCGAGATGGCGAAGATCAGCATCAGATCGCCTCCGAGGCGCTGTCACGCGCGGTGGTGAGGCGTTCCAGGTCGAGAAGCGCGTCGATCACGAGGGCGTTGGCGGTGGCGGGCCGGCTACTGATGATCAGCCGGGCCCGGTTGAGGGCGGCCTGAATGCTTCGCAGCTTGGGCTGGATGGTCTGCCCGGTGATCAGCGGCCGGGTGACGAGTTCCTGGTCCAGCAGGTGCTCGGCCTCGCTGAGCATCTGGTAGGCGAAGTCGACCAGTTGCGGGCTCCGCAGGGGGGAGTCACCACTGGCCTGGGCGGCCGCGACGAGGAACTCGACCACGCGCTCGCTGAAGTACCAGGACGGCTCCTCGTGGTGGGCGTCCAGGTCGGTGAAGACGTTGGCGGGCTGGTCCCAGAGCCCGCGCCCGACACCCTCGGTGCCCCGGCGCTGCATGATGTGCCGCCAGATCCTGTCGGCGAGACTCAGCAGCTTCTCTCTGGTCCTGGTGTTCTGCGCGATCGAGGCGGCCCAGATCGTCCTCTTGAGCAACGTGATCGCGAAGTCGGAGACGACCCAGACCATGTGGGGGCCGAGGGAGTCGCTGCCCTGCAGATTGACCTGGACGCCGGGGGAGTGCATGAGGACGGGCAGGTCGCCCGGCACGGCCCTGCGGATGATCCTCGCCCGGATGGCGAGTTCCTCCAGGACGTCCGCGACCCGGCCCAGGTCGACGTCGCCGGTGCGGTTGTTGACGAGGCTCTGGACGACCATCGCGGTGACGCCGAGGCTGTAGTACTCCGACTCCTTCTCGTCGGAGGTCTTCCAGGGGATGTCCTCCAGGGGCCAGGTGCCCTTGCCGTACATGGCGATGGTGCGCCAGTAGCGCTGGGTGATGTCCCAGCGGCGCTGGAGCGCCTGGGCGAGGGTCAGCTGGTCGTCGTCGAGCAGGCCGAGGATTCTGGTCCGCTCCGACCACAGGTCCTGGACGCCGACGAGGGCGTTGACCGTGAAGTACAGGAAGGGGTTGTCCGCGGCGACGCCCTTGGGCTGAGGGCCGACGTGCAACGGCGTGACGACGTCGGGGGCGTCCTTCACGATCCCCCACGTCCAGCCGCACTCGAACAGCAGGTTCTCGTTGTCGAGGTCGACCTCGCTGCCGGATCCGATCGTGAGGTCGCGAAGGCCGGCGCGGACGGGGCGCAACTCGCGTCGCAGGTCGTCGAGGACCCGCCGCTCCGCGGCGCCCGTCTGGTTGACCGTGCGCAGCAGCGCGCGGCCCGCGGGGGAGCCGGGGTCGAAGGCGTTGACCGTGAAGCTGCGCAGCAGCCCGACCATGGCCGCGGACAGGCGGGTGTTGGACATGTT
Organism: Planotetraspora mira; assembly: GCF_016863275.1. Taxonomy (GTDB): domain Bacteria; phylum Actinomycetota; class Actinomycetes; order Streptosporangiales; family Streptosporangiaceae; genus Planotetraspora; species Planotetraspora mira. The sequence continues at coordinate 241,418 of NZ_BOOO01000004.1, read as the reverse complement.
CTCCAACTCCCGGATCTCCTTGCGGATGTCCTCGCGCCGGACGCTCTGCCGGAAGACCTTGAGGAAGCCCAGTGTGCCCAGCATGAGCGTGACCGACATGGAGAAGGAGTCGACCACGTCGAGTTGCATCTGCTCCGGGGTGACCTTGACGTCGGGGTCGGCGGTGCTGAAGTAGGTACCGCCGGAGAAGAGCGGGCGCCCGTCGTCTCCGGTGTAGGTGCGCAGATACTCGCCGATGACCTTCAGGAGGAGCTTGGGGATCTCGACGCTGTCGCCCAGCCGGGACAGTGCCGTCAGCACGTCGTCGGCCGTCTCGTCCGGGGCGTCCAGCCGGAAACCGGGGAGTTCGGAGGCCGGATGCATGAAGCACAGGAGTTGCTCGGCGTCCGAGATGGAGTTCGACCCGTCTCTCCCGCCCCATGTCCACACCCCGTCACGGAGTGAGGTGCGGGCGGCCGCCTCCCAGACCTCCAGAAGCTGCTGACGGGGTTGGAGTTTCATATGTGAACCCTCTCTGCACTACGGGTGACGACGTAGTCCGGCGGGCCGATGAAGGGGTTCTCGGCTTCCTTTAGGGCTTGCTTTTGCTGCTAGGTGGAGACGAGACCACCAAGACCCTTATACCATTGAATTCCTGCTCCGTCGCCTGACCAAGCGGGCAAATCGCCTCACAGGCAGGTTTGCTGTGATGGGAGCTGCTCGCGAGAAAAACGGACATTGGTGTCCTAAGTCTGAGAGATAAAATGCCCCATACCGATGTGATCACGGATATATCGGGCCATTTTGACATGGCCGATCGCCCTATCCAGGCGAGGGCGGTGAACAGGACGATCCTGGTCACGGGGACGGGCATCGACGCGGGGCGGCTGGAGGCTCTGAAGGCACGGGGGTACGACGTCAGGCAGCCCTCTCCTGTGCTGACCGAGGAGCAGTTGACGCATGAGCTGCAGGGCGTGGTCGCCTACCTGCACGGAGGCGAGGAGCGTGCCTCCCGCGCGGCGCTGGAGAGCGCGAAGGCCACGCTGAAGGTCGTCGCCTTCCTCGGCGTCGGATACGAGACCTTCGTGGACGTGGCCGCGGCCGACGACCTGAAGATCGTCGTGACGTCCACGCCCGGGGCCGCGAGGGACTCGGTCGCGACCTTCACCGTCGGTCAGATCATCAACGCCAACCTCCGGATCTTCCAGCAGTACGGCAACCGCTACCCCGACTGGACCTCGGCCGAGGAGTTGCCGTCCGAACTGAGCGTCCGGAACGTCGGCATCGTCGGGATGGGCGTCATCGGCTCGCGGATCGCGGAGATGTTGCGGGTCGCCTTCGACGCGAACGTGGCGTACTACAGCCGGACGCCGAAGAGGCATCTCGAGCGGTCGCTGGACATGAAGTTCATGGAACTCCCGGATCTGGCGGAGTGGAGCGACATCCTCGTCGTCATGGTCCCCGGGAACGACACGACCACCTCCATGATCGACGATGAGGTTCTGGGCAGAGCCCGCCCCGGGACGATCCTCATCAACACGGCCCGTCCGTCGGTGGTGGACCCCGTCGCCCTGTACGCGAGCATGAAGGCCGATCGTGTCCACCTCGCCGTGTTCGACGGGTTCTACGGCAAGGATTCCGAGGCGGCCGTGAGGCTCCTGCAGGACTTCGGCAGCCGGATGTTCGTGACCGGCCACGTCGCCTCACACACCCGCCAGGCGATGGACAGGATGCTCGACCAGGCGGTCATGTCCATCGAGAACCTCCTGGGCGGCAACGCCGACCCCTATGCCGTGGGCGCGGCCGACCGCATTCCCGAGCCGTAGGGAAAACGTTTCGCCCGGGGCGAAGAAAAAGGGTTTGGCGTCGCGGAAGCGCGGAAACAGACTAGAAATGCTTCTGCGACTCCACCCGCCCGGAAGCGATGCCTGATTTGAACTCCCCAGCCGGCCGGACGACGTCGTTGACTGGGGCACGTGCGCTTGTCGCGGCCCTCCGCTTACACGGAGTGGACACCGTATTCGGCATTCCCGGAACGCATAATCTCGCGATTTACCAGGAACTCGACCTCGCCGGCATCAGGTGCGTCACCCCACGTCACGAGCAGGGCGCCGGATACGCCGCCGACGGCTACGCGCGGGTCACCGGCCGGCCCGGCGTCATCGTGACCACGACGGGTCCCGCGGCGGTCAACGCGGCAGCGGCTCTCGGCCAGGCGTACTCCGACTCCTCACCGCTCCTGCTCATCTCGCCGGGCGTGCCCACGGACCATCCCCGTCAGGGCAGGGGATACCTCCACGAGAGCAAGGACCAGTCGGGCGCCATCGACGCCCTCTGCGCGTGGAGCCACCGCGTGAGCTCCGTGCGGGAGATCCCCGCGGGCGTCGCTCGCGCGTTCGGCCAGTTCGCCGAGGGCCGCCCCCGGCCGGTGCACGTCGAGATCCCCGCCGACCTGCTCGACCGGGAGGGCGAGGCCAGGCTCGCCCCGCCGTACCGGCTGATGCCGCGCACCCCCGACCCGGAGGCGCTCGACGAGGCCGCACGTCTCCTCCGTACGGCCAGGCGTCCCGGGCTGGTGCTCGGCGGCGGCGCCCAGCGGCCGGGGGCGCGGGAGCAGCCCGTCGGCCGGCTGGCCATGCGGATCGCCGAGTGCGTCGGCGCCCGGGTGGTGACCACGGTCAACGGCAAGGGCGTGGTGCCGGAGAGCCATCCGCTCGCCCTCGGTGCGACGTTGCACCTGGAGGGTGTCCGGCGATGGCTCGCCTCCTGCGACGTCGTCCTGGCGGTCGGGACCGAACTCGGGCCCGCCGATCTCTGGGAGGACGACTACGTGCTCCCCGGGACCCTGATCCGGGTCGACGTGGACCCCGGGCAGATGTACGGCGACCACGTCGCGGACGTGGCCGTCGTATCCGACGCGGGGCTCGCGATGGAGGGTCTGCACGGCAGGATCGAGCAGGCGGGAGCCGTACCGAGACCGCGGCAGGAGCCGTGGCGGGGGCACATCCCGGAGATGGACGAGCTCACCGCCCGGTGGGCCGGCCACATCGCCGCGCTGCGCAGGGCGCTGCCGCAGGACACGATCCTCGTCGGCGACAACTCGATGATGGTCTACCACGGTGCGCTCGTCGCCCTGCCCATGGACCCGCCCGGGCGGTTCCTGTTCCCCACGGGATACGGCACGCTGGGATTCGCGCTCCCCGCAGGGATCGGGGCGAAGATCGGGATGCCTGACCGGCCCGTCGTCGTGCTCGCCGGAGACGGCGCCCTGCAGTTCAGCGTCCAGGAGTTGGCCACCGCGGTGGAGTTGCGGCTGAGCCTGCCCATCGTCGTGTCGGCCAACGGCGGATTCGGCGAGATCCGCGACGAGATGAAGAACCGGGGCATGACGCCGGTCGCCGTCGACCTGCATGCGCCCGACTTCGTCGCGCTCGCCGTCGCGTACGGCGCGCGCGGACGGGCGGTGGGCTCGCCCGACGACCTGCACGAGGCCCTCACCGAGGCGCTGGGAGCTCCCGTGCCGACGGTGATAGTGATCACCGAGTGAGTGTCAGGGGTTTGCCAGGGGAAGCCGCAACACGAACCGTGCGCCGACCGGGCTGTCCTCGATGGTCAGCGTTCCCTTGTGGCTCTCCGCGATCTGGCGGGCGATGGAGAGGCCGAGCCCGGTGCCGCCGGCGTCCTTGCTGCGCGCCGCGTCGAGCCGGGTGAAGCGCTCGAAGACCACGTCTCGCTGGCCGGGGGGAATGCCCGCACCGTCGTCCACGACCTCCAGAACCCCGAAGTCCTTGTCGCGGCACGCCCGCACCGTGATCAGCGATGTGGCATGACGTTCGGCGTTGTCGAGCAGGTTGTTGAGCAGGCGCGCGAGGCGGAGCCGGTCACCGATGATGATCATGCCTGGTTCCAGATCCCTGGCCACGTCGACCTTGCGCTGGCGGCGGTCGAGTTCGCGGGTGGCCAGGTCGGAGAGATCGACGTTGTCCAACTTGTGCGGTGCGCCGGCGTCCAGCCTGGCGATCTGGAGCAGGTCGGTGACCAGGGCCTGCAGCCGGTCCAGGCTGTCGAGCAGGGCCTCGCCCGTGGCGTTCCAGTCGGCGATCTCCGGGTGGAGCATGGCCTCCTCGATCTCGGTGCGCATCGCGGTCAGCGGGCTGCGCAGGTCGTGCGACGCGTCGGAGGCGAACCGGCGCTGCTGCTCGACCGCCAGTTCGGCCCGGTCGAGCGTCTGGTTGGCCGTTTCCGCGAGCCTCCTGATCTCGTCGCGGAACCTCGGCACCGGCACGCGCTGGCCCAGGTCGGTCGTGGTGATCACGGCGAGCTTGTCCGCGATCGCCTCGACGGGTGACAGGGCCTTGCCCACGGTCTGGTAGGTCCCGAACGCGGTGAGCGCGATCAGCAGCAGAGAGCTCCCGATGAGGGCCAGCAGGAGTTCGGAGCTGACGTACCACGGCACCTCGGTGCCGGCCGAGTAGACCAGCCACGCGCCGTCGGGCTGCGGGACGCGCAGGGCGACGATGATCACGCACTGGTCCGGGTACGCGGGTGAACGGCACAGGACCTTGGCGTCCTGCGCGCTGGACTCGCTGGGGCGGAAGGCCGCCATCCTCGGCCTGCCGGCGATGTCGTGGCTCGTGGACACGATCTGGCCCGTGGGATTGACGACCTGAACACCGGCGACGTCCTCGTCGAGGATGACCGGAGGCAGCCGCTCGCGTTTGATGAGGTAGCTGACGCGGATGGCGGCGGTGACGACCTCTTCGGTCTTGTACTTCTCCGCGGTGCCGCGGACGGAGAGCAGGACGAAGGCCCCGGCGGCGGCGCAGACCAGCAGCATGACGGCGCTCGCGATCACCGCCAGGCGCGTTCTAACCGACCATCCGTGCCACAAGCTCACCAGATCCCCCCGGTGATCAGATGATCACACTTGGTCGATCTGTCGCCAATTAAGGGAGATTCGATACTAAAAGCGGGCAAACCACCTCAAGAATATCGCTACCCAGCGAGCCACTCCACGGAGGTCGTCACCTCGTCGAGGACGGCCGGGTCGGGGTCCACCCCGATCCCCGGGCCCGCGGGCACGTCGAGGTGCCCGTCTCGCAACTCGAACGGCGGCGTGATGTCCCTCGCGAAATACCTGCGCGACGCCGAGGTGTCACCCGGGAGCGTGAATCCCGGGAGCGCGGCGAGGGCGACGTTCGCGGCCCGGCCGATGCCGGTCTCGAGCATGCCGCCGCACCAGACGGCGACGCCGTTCGCCCGGCACAGGTCGTGGATCCGTCGGGCCTCCAGATAGCCGCCGACCCGTCCCGGCTTGATGTTGATCACCGAGCAGGCCTTGAGCGAGATCGCGGCGGCGGCGTGGGCCGCGGACTCGATCGACTCGTCGAGGCACACCGGCGTCCGCAGGCGCTTGGCAAGCTCGGCGTGCTGCACGAGGTCGTCGTCGGCCAGCGGCTGCTCGATCAGCAGCAGGCCGAACGCGTCGAGCCCGGCCAGATGCGCCGAGTCGGTCAGCGTGTAGGCGGCGTTCGCGTCCACCTGCAGCAGCACGTCGCCGAACCGCTCCCTCACGGCCCGGACCGGCTCGAGGTCCCAGCCCGGCTCGATCTTGAGCTTGATCCGGACGTACCCCTCGGCGACGTAGCCGTCGACCGCGTCGAGCAGTTCCGGGATCGAATTCATGATCCCCACGGAGACGCCGCAGGGCACGGCCTCCCGCGACGCGCCGAGGAATCGCGCGAAGGACTCCCCGGAGGCCCGTAGCTGGGCGTCGAGCACGGCGGTCTCCAGAGCGGCCTTGGCCATCCGGTGCCCCTTCAGGGGTTCCAGCGCCTGGCCGACGCCGTACGCGTCGACGTGGTGCAGCGCCGTCAGGGCCGGGACCATGAAGCGGCGCATCACGTCGGCCGCCCCGTCCACGTACTCCGGCGAGTACAGCGGCTCACCCATGGCGACGCATTCGGCCCAGCCCTCGGCCTCGGGCGTCACCACCCGGACCAGCAGCACGTCGCGGGAGTGCTCGGTCCCGAACGACGTGCGGAACGGCGCGACCAGCGGCATCGCGATCCGCCGCAGCTCGACTCCTGTGATCTTCATGTGCGCTCCACCACGTAACAGCCGTCGGCCAGACCCGTCACCCGGGCGCCCTGCGCCATCATCCCGCCCAGCACCTCTCGTACGGCGTGCCGCCAGGCCTTGGCGAGCCCCGGATCCTGCTGACGAAGAGTCTCGATGTCCTCGGGGAGCGCCACCAGCACGACACGCGCGTCCGTCGGCCCGACCATCGGCCGCCCCTGGTGCGACGCGACGCCGGCGACCGCGTCCGCCGGGACCTCCGGCCGGTACGGCCTGCCCTCGCAGGCCTCCGCGACGTGCGGATCGGTCAGCCGCCAGACGGCCAGCAGCCGGTCCGACTCGTCGCCCGCGTTGACGGCGTCGGTCATGGGCCCGTAGAACTCCGGCAGGTACGCCTCGGGACGGGCCCCCAGCTTCGCCAGGTTGAAATAGGCGTTGCGCCGTACCAGCGGGTCGTAGGTCCAGGTGATGACGCCGATTCCCCGGCCGAGCGCCCAGGCCCGCTGGTGGAGCTTCAGGGCGAACCCGGCGCCCCGCCTGACCGCGCCGGTGACGTGGGAGTGCAGCACCTGGCCCACGGGGGCGGCGAAGAATCCCGCCGACGCCCCCACGAGGGTCGATCCGTCGAACGCGCCCGTGACGTAGTTCCCGGCGTGAGACAGCGCCCGCATCATCTCGACCGTGATGGGAGGGTCGGTGGGGTCGGGGTGCCAGATGTCGTCGAAAAGCCGCGCCACCTGTTCGAACGCGGGGATGTCATGCAGTTCGCAGAGCCGTACGCCGCTCCTGATCGCGGCGTCCGCGGCCTGACGCGCGGGGTCGCTCACCGGGCACGCTCGCCGGAGAGCACGTGGGAGGTCAGCGCCGCGACCAGACGTGCCCTGACGGGCATCTCCGCGACCACGACGTGTTCCCCCGGCGCATGGGCACCTCCGCCCACGGCGCCGAGCCCGTCGAGAGTGGGACAGCCGACCCCTGCGGTGAAGTTGCCGTCGGAGCCGCCGCCCACCGAGACGCCCTCGAGCGAGCCCATGCCGAGGTCGCCGGCGATCCGCCCGGCGACCTCGAAGAGCCCGGCCGAGGCGGCCGCGTCGAGCGGCGGGCGGTTCGGGCCGCCGAGGAGCTCCAGCCGGGTGCCCGGGGTCCGGGGGGTCAGGGCGCGCATCAGCTCGTCCACCCGCGCCTGCGCGCCGGCGTCGGGGACACGGACGTCGATGGCGACCCTGCCGATGGCGGGAACCGTGTTCGTGCTGGTCCCCGCGGACATCAGGGTCGGCGTCACCGAGACCAGCCCGGCCTGAGAGGACGACTCGACGGCGTTCGCGATGTCGGTGATGGCGATGATCTGGTGCGCCAGCTCGACGCCGGCGTTGGCGCCCAACTCGGGCTCGAGCCCCGCGTGGGCCGCTCTGCCGTGGACGACGAGTTCGTACCGGGATACGCCCTTGCGTGCCGTCTTGAGCGCTCCGCCGTTCGCGCTGGCCTCCAGGACGAGCGCCGCCTCGCAGCTCGCCGCGCTCGCCTCGATCAGCGGACGGGAGGTGGGGGAGCCGAGCTCCTCGTCGCCCACGATGAGGACGGTCACCCCGTCCGGTGAGGGCAGCGACGCCAGCGCGTGGAAGAGCTGCACCAGGCCGGCCTTCATGTCGAAGACGCCCGGCCCCGTGGCGACGCCGCCGGAGACCGACCAGGGGTGGTCGCGCAGCGAGCCGATCGGCCAGACGGTGTCGTGATGGCCGAGCAGCAGCACCTTGGGCGTGCCGAACGACCAGCGCAGATGGGTGACCCCGCCGATCACCGTCGTCTCGGGCTCCGCCTGGAGCATCCGGGTCCCCAGCGCGGCGACCACCCGCGCGCTCCGCGCCACCGCGTCGTGGTCGCTCGAGTACGACTCGCAGACGACGAGCTCCTCGAGATCGGCCAGCATGCCGTCGAGGTTCACCGGCGGCCCTGCCCCAGCTCGGCGCGGAACAGGCGCATCACGTTGCCGCCGACGATCTTGACGATCTCGTCGTCGGAGAAGCCGTGCTTGAGCAGGGACTCGGTCACCAGCGGCAGACCCCGGGGACCCTCGAGGCCAGGGATGGCCGCCATCGCGTCGATCTCGCTGTAGCTGAAGCCCTCGCAGCACGGCGGGGTCAGGTCGAGATGGACTTCCCGCATGAAGTCGGGCCCCAGGCCGACGTGGTCGATCCCCGCGACACCCGCGATGTGCTCGATGTGATCGACCAGATGGTCGACCGTGGCGGCGCGGGCGTCCATGGTCAGGAACGCCGCCAGGAAGTTCACGCAGATCACGCCGCCGCCGGCCGCGATGGCGCGGAGCTGGTCGTCGGTCAGGTTGCGGTGGTGGTCGCGCAGCGCGCGTGCGGAGGAATGGGTCGCGATCACGGGCCGGGTGGCGAGCTCCAGGACGTGCCCGACGCCGGAGGCGCCCAGGTGGGAGACGTCGAAGATCATGCCGAGCCGTTCCATCTCCTGGAGGGCTTCGACGCCGTGGCTGGTGAGCCTCGATCCGGTGCCGTCCTGTCCGCTGCCGTCCGCGAGAGCCGTACGGCCCCAGTGGGCGATGGAGGCGACGCGGACGCCGAGGCGGTGCACCGTCGAGATCAGCTCCACGGTCTCGTCGATGCCGGGCATGCTCTCCATGGCGAGCACCAGGGCGATCTTGCCGAGGGCGAGCGCCTCGTCGATCTGGGCGCCGTCGTGGCAGATCCGCACCGCGTCGGCGTTGCCCTCGGCCAGCACGTGGGCGCACTCGATCATGCGGAGCGTCTGACGCAGCGCTCCCTCCGGGCGGTACGCGTCGTCGATGAACACCGGGAGGACCTGGACGTCGACGCCGCCTTCGACCAGTTGGGGCAGCCACTGTTCGCGGAAGAAGGAGGCCCACAGCCGCGGCGGGCGGGCGGAGACCGCCATCAGGAGATCGTTGTGAGTGTCTGCGACGACCGCGTCCCTGTGGATGTCCTGCTGGTCAACGGACACGTCGGTTCCTCCCTTGCAGCGTGGTGTCACATGGACGTTACCTCGGTTTGCCGTTCTCGATAGTCTGCGCGGATGCCAACCTGCTCTCTCGCCGAGGTCGTCGCCGAACTCGAGGCGCGATACGACCCGGCCTGGGCCGAGACCTGGGACGCGGTGGGGCTCGTCTGCGGCGATCCCGCGCTGACCGTACGGAAGATCCTTTTCGCGGTGGACCCGGTGGCGGCGGTGGTGGACGAGGCACTCGAATGGGGCGCCGACCTGATCGTCACGCACCACCCCCTCTATCTCCGGGGCACCACGACCGTCGCGGCGACCACCTTCAAGGGCCGGGTGATCCACCGGCTGATCAGGAACGACGTGGCCCTCTACACCGCCCACACCAACGCCGACGTCGCAAGCCCCGGGGTATCGGACGCGCTCGCCCGCGCCGTCGGGCTGTCCTCCGAGCTGCGCCCGCTCCAGCCGTCGGCGGACGACCCGCGCCGCGGGCTCGGCCGGATCGGCACGCTGCCGTCGCCCATGCCGCTGGGTCGTTTCGCCGAGCTCGCCGCGGCCGGTCTTCCCCGTACGGCACTGCGCGTGGCCGGTGATCCGGAGCGTATGGTCGAGACCGTCGCCGTGAGCGGGGGAGCGGGGGACTCGCTGCTGGGGGCGGCTCGGGACGCAGGCGTCGACGTGTTCCTGACCGCGGACCTGCGCCACCATCCGGCCAGCGAGCACATGGAGGCGGGCGACCGTCCCGCGCTCATCGACGCGTCCCACTGGGCCACCGAATGGCCGTGGCTGGCCGACGCCGCCGGACATCTGACGTCGGCGCTGGCGGCCAGGGGCATTAATGTTGAGGCGCGTATCTCCCGCGTCGTCACGGATGTATGGACGACCACAGACCTGGATCGAGGATGGGGATGAAGGCCGCACCCGAAGCACAGAGGCGTCTGCTCGATCTTTCTGAGCTGGATGCGGGGCTCGACCGGCTGAGGCATCGCCGTCGCACCCTGCCCGAGCTCGCCGAGATCGAAGAGATGTCGAAGAGGCTCGCTCAGCTCGCCACCCAGGTGATCGCCGCCGAGACCGAGGCGGGCGACCTGTCGCGCGACCAGACCAAGGCCGAGTCCGACGTGGACGCCGTGCGGACCCGAGCCGAGCGTGATCAGAAGCGGCTCGACTCCGGCCAGGTGTCCTCGCCCAAGGATCTGGCGAGCCTCCAGTCCGAGATCACCTCGCTCCAGCGGCGCCAGAGTGACCTGGAGGAGGTCGTCCTGGAGATCATGGAGCGCCGTGAGGCCGTCGACGCCCGGGTCGCGGCGCTCAAGTCGGAGCGGGACGAGGTGACGGCCACGCTCGACGCCGCCGGGGACCGCCGCGACGCCGCGTTCGCCGAGCTCGACAAGGAGGTCGCCGAGCTTCAGGGCAAGCGCTCCGGGATCGACGACATCCCGGCCGACGTGCTCAGCCTCTACGAGAAGCTGCGCGAGCAGTCCGGCACCGGAGCGGCGATGTTGCAGGGCAGCCGGTGCCTCGGGTGCCGCACCAGCCTGTCGATCGCCGAGCTCAACCGGATCCGGGCCGCCGGCCCGGATGAGGTGGTCCGCTGCGAGGAGTGCCGCCGGATCCTGGTCCGAACCCCCGAGTCCGGGCTGTGAGCTCCTTCGTCGTCGAGGCCGACGGAGGGTCGCGGGGCAACCCCGGCCCCGCCGGGTACGGCGCGGTGGTGAAGGACTCCGACGGGCAGGTCGTCGCCGAGGCGGCCGAGTCGATCGGCACCGCGACCAACAACGTGGCCGAGTATCGCGGCCTGATCGCCGGCCTTCAGGCACTGGTCGCCCTCGGCGCCGAGGGCGCCGCGGTCACGGTGCGGATGGACTCCAAGCTGGTCATCGAGCAGATGGCCGGTCGATGGAAGGTCAAGCACGAAGGACTGCGGCCGCTCGCACTGGAGGCGGCGGCGCTCGCCCGGCGGTTCCGTGTGACGTGGACGTGGATCCCGCGAGAGAAGAACACCCACGCGGACCGGCTCGCCAACGAGGCCATGGACGCCGCGGCGCGGGGTGAGAAGTGGCAGGCCAAGACCGTCTCGGCCACGGCCTCGGCCACCACGTCCGTGACGGCGCGTGTCGAGTCCGCCGCGGCTTCGGAGGCCGGCGGCACCGGGTGGATGCCCCGGCCGGCCCTCAGACCGACGTCCCTGATCCTCCTGCGCCACGGCGAGACTCCGCTGTCCGTGGACAAGCGCTTCTCCGGTCTGGGCGACCCGTCCCTCACCGCGGACGGCATGGCTCAGGCCGAGGCCGCCGCGACGCGGCTGTCGCGCAAGCCGTACGAGATCGAGGTGATCGTCAGTTCGCCGCTGACGCGCGCCCGGCAGACCGCCGAGGCCGTGGCCTCCCGTACGGGCCTCGCCGTGTCGGTGGAGGAAGACCTCCGCGAGACGGACTTCGGCGCGTGGGAGGGGCACACGTTCGCCGAGATCCAGAAGAGGTGGCCGGACGACCTGGCGGCCTGGCTGGCGGACCCCGAGGTGGCTCCGCCGGGCGGCGAGAGCTTCGCCACGACGGCCCGCCGGGTCGAGCGGGCGCGGGCGAGGATCATCGAGGCGCACCAGGGCCGGACGGTCCTCGTGGTGTCGCACGTGACGCCGATCAAGCTGCTCGTCCGTTCGGCCCTCGAAGCCCCTCCGCAGGCCCTTTATCGGATGCATCTCGACCTGGCCTGTCTCTCGTCGATCGACTACTACGCCGACGGCCCTGCCGTGATGCGTGCGTTCAACGACACCGCGCATCTTCAGATGTGAGCCCAGAGGCGTCCGTGGCGGGGGCGAACCCGTCGAGCCGCTAGGCTTGTACATACAGCGGACGAGTCGGCCGGGCGGCCGCGTCAGGGCTTTCGGGCCCTGCCGAGGAAGGTCCGGGCTCCACAGGGCAGGGTGGTCGGTAACGCCGACCCGGGGTGACCCGCGGGACAGTGCCACAGAGAGCAGACCGCCCCTTCGGGGGTAAGGGTGAAAGGGTGGTGTAAGAGACCACCAGCGCCCACGGTGACGTGGGCGGCTAGGTAAACCCCACCCGGAGCAAGGTCAAGAAGGGGCGCCTCCTCGGAGGCGTTCCGCGCGCGGCGTTCGAGGGCTGCTCGCCCGAGTCGTGCGGGTAGACCGCTTGAGGCCGTCGGCAACGACGGTCCTAGATGGATGGCCGCCGATCAGCTCCGGCTGATCACAGAACCCGGCCTACAGGCCGACTCGTCCGCTGTTTCCAGGTCTGACCTGGAAGTTCTCCCCGCCTCATTCATGATCGGGGCACATTGGGTGAATGCGGCCTGATTGCAACGGCACTGCGCAGCAATCCTTCATACATTTCGTCAGAGACGTCACCAACCTTGCTCAGCTCGGAAATCGCCCTGCTCAGAAAGTCAACGGCCGCAGAAATTCGGCCTCCCTTACTAAGCAGCGCCGGGGGGAGATCGTAACTGTTTGGACTTAGGGACACGGCCAACGGCTCAAGAACGTAATAAATCCATGATGGCTCGAAAAAATCTTGCAGATCCTCTGACGCAGCAACAAGGGCGGCATCTATGCAGATCAACGCATCGGTTGCATGCGTACTCCATGGCGAGTCCAGCTCGTGGCCATTCGGTACAGATTCCAGCAGTCGATCACGAAGCTCGCGATTATGTTGAGCTGGAGCATCCCCAAGCGCAAATTCCCTCGAAATCAGAAGAGCCCTTTCCGTGTCAGGAAAAGTCCACTGGCGCATGAAACGCTCCTCCACCTCCCGTAGGATCGGCAGCAATGCGTATCCACAGACTCCAAAGAGCGTAGCGTTGCCCTGCAACGACAATCCCGATAGTTGATCTTCTAGGGGCTTGGAGATCTGGCCAAGATCGACTGGGTTCAGCATTCATGCTCGATTCCCCGAGCGTCCATCTGACCCGCGCCATCACGCCGGTCTGATCTATAGGCGCCCTGATTGTCACTTGCTACTGGCACGCCGGCCAACCTACTGCGGAGACGGCCGGGGCATTTTGGGTGCAGTACGTATCCATGGTCTCGGCGATCGTGGCATGGGCGCCGCCCTGGACCCGCTCGAACCGTCGCCAATTTCCACCCGAGGTCCGCCTTTTCCTGCCGTAGTGCCCGCCTTCCGGCCGCCGGGACCCTACCAACGACGCACGCTCATACCGAAAGTCGCGCGCTCATGCCGAGAAGGGGACGTTAGGCGGGCTGCTACTGGCCTGGGGACGGCGCTGATGTTCAGCTGAGAAACTCCCCTAGTGCGCGGTTGAGGTGCTCGGGGTTCTCTGTCGGGACGGTGTGGTGAGACACGTCGGGCAGGACCGCGGTGACGATGTGGGGCATGAGTTTGCGGGCGTTGGCCGACACCTTGTGGATGTCGTGCGCCCGGCTCTTCTCGGCCAGGAGTAGCAGCGTCGGGACGGTCGAGGCTCGCAGCCGATCAGGGGCGGGGTGGCGCGGCATGACGACTTTCGCGCTGGGGAACCCGGCACTGAGGCATATCAGCTTCAGCCATGCCGGGTCGACTGGCACGCCTGCGCTCTCCCGCGTGATGAAGGCGCGCATTCGTTCGGCGCTTGGCCTGACGAATATCGGCACGGCGTGCAGGCGGTAGCTCAGCCTCAGGCCGGTGAAGCAGTCGGTCGGGTCGAGTAGCGCGAGCTTGTGCACCCGATGCGGCGCGTGCAGGGCGTAGTTGAGTGCGAGCCAGCTGCCGTACGAGTGGCCGCAAAGGGACGCACTGTTGAGGTCCAATGCGTCGAACAGTCCGTCGAGCCAGTCCATGAACCTGGCCAGGGTGTCGACGGGTCGGCCGTCGTTGACGCTGCGGCCGGCGTCTCCGATGGTGTCGATCGCGTATATGCGGTGGGTCCGGCTCAACTCGCCCACGTTGGCGAACCATACGGTTGACGTGGCGCCACGGCCGTGCAGCAGGACCAGGGGCTTGCCGTCGCGTGGTCCGCAGATGTGGACGTGGGTCGTGCCGTACGGCGACCGGAGGCCGACGGACTCGAGGGCAACCGGCCACTGGGTCAGGACGGTGTCGTATGCCGCGAAGTACTCGGCTTCTCCCTGCCCGGTGTTGAACGCGGGCCGGGTGGCGGGGCTCGATGCGGCGTCGTCGACCATTGGTCACCTCAGCTTGTCTGATTATCACGGTGAACGATATTCTCGGTGAGCGAGATATCACCCTGTCAAGAGAGTAAGCGGGCAACATGGACGACCAGGAGCCAGGGCTGCAGTTGGTTCACCTGCTGCGAGGTCTCACGGTGGAGTTCGACCTGTTCGCGGCCGAGTTCGCGAATACGCACCGCCTGCACCCGACTGACCTGCGCGCACTGATCCATCTCCTGGACGCCGCCCGGGCCGGGACCGTGGCGACGCCGGGCTGGCTCGGCGAACAACTGGGACTCAACTCGGCCTCGACCACGGGCCTCATCGACCGGTTGGAGAAGGCCGGGCATGTCCGGCGGGTTCGTGACACCCAGGACCGTCGCCGCGTCCTGCTCGCCGTCGAGGAGCAGGCCATCGCCTTGGGCTGGACATTCTTCGGCCCACTGATCACGGAGTTGGTGACCGCGATGCGGTCGTTCTCCGACGCGGAATTGGACACGGTGCGGCGGTTCCTGCTTGCCATGACCGAGGTCGTACTCGCGACCCGACTGGCCCCGAATGTGGGATCGGCAACCAGCCAGGAGTGATCACCGGGAACGGCAGCGGCTGTCACGGGTCTCTACGGCACTGTTCAGGCCGGGCTCGCCGTGACAAAGACCGACGGGACTGCCTCGCCTCTTGCGCCTGCGGAACACCGTGCAGGAAAGGCTTGTCGGAAGGCGAAGTCCTCGTCGGGTCAGGTCTCAGTACGATTTTGCCGTGGGTGTGTCTGCGTTCGAGTTCGGTGTAGGCCTGACGAACCTGCGTCAACGGGTAGACGTTCGCGATCGGGACTTCGAGGTGTCCGTCGGCAATCAGGCCGGCCAGTTCGGCGAGCACCTCGGCGCCCGGCCTGGCCTTGGTCCCGGGTTCAGTCTTGACCCCATACTTTGCGGCTGCTGCGAAATCGGCGATGGTGTCGATCCGCTCGATTGCGACGCCGAGAGCGAGGGCCAGTTCGACGTACCCGCCGCCGTAGGTGTCGATGAAGGCATGGATGCCGTTGGGTGCGGCGGCCTTGATTCGGTCCGTGACGCCGTCACCGTATGCGACGGGGATCACGCTGTGGCTTTGCAGCCACTCGTGGTTGCTGTCGCTCGCCAGTCCGATGACCGTGGCTCCGGCACGGCGCGCGAGCTGAACGGCGAGCGAGCCGACTCCTCCGGCTGCTCCGGAGATGACGACGCTCTCGCCCTTCTCGAGCTGTACGGAATGCACTGCCCCCCATGCAGTCACGCCGGCGACGTATAGGCCGCCCGCCACCTCCCATGAGACGTTCTTCGGTTTGGGTGTGAGGTTGTCGACGTCGACCAGGACCAGCTCGGCCTGGGCGGCCCGCAGCTCGGAGAATCCGATCATCTCGTCGCCGACCGAGAATCGGTCGGCTCCGGCGCCGATCTCGACGACAACTCCGGCGAGATCGCTGCCCTGCCCGGACGGAAAGGTCGAGGGAAAGATGTCCGCCATCGCGCCGGTGCGTATGGCCGCCTCACCGGGGTTGATGCCTGCCGCTCTTACCTGCACGAGGACCTGCCTGTCCTCGGGCACGGGGCGGTTGACCTCGTCGATCCGCAGGACGTCGATTCCGCCGAATTCGTCGTACCTGACTGCCTTTGTCATTGTCTTGCTTCTCCTCCGGCGCGCGATGCGCGGCTGACTTCGAGAACGGGAGTGGTTCGCACGGTGTGCCCGTCACCAGGGCACTGTTCCGGCGTCGTCGAAGAATCCGCCGGTCGGTCCGTCGTCGGGCAGGGTCGCGAGGTGAATCGCGATCGCCGCCCCCTGTTGTGGTGTGCGGACGCCTCGGAAGCCGTTGAGGTCGGTGGCGGTGAAACCGGGGCAGCCGGAGTTGATCAGGATGTTGGTGCCGCTCAGTTCCTTGACGTATTGGATGGTGACGGCGTTGAGGAAGGTCTTCGACGCCAAGTACGCAGCGGGAATCGGGCCCATGTCGATGCCGGGCGTGGTCTGCAGGGCGAGCGAGCCCACGCTGCTGGACATGTTGACGATTCGCGGTGATGCCGAGCCGCGCAGCATGGGCAGCATCACGTTGGTGACCCGGATGACGCCGATCACGTTGGTTTCCACGACAGCTCGCACGGTCGCGGGATCGACCGTGGTGGGTGTCTGTGGCATACCGCCGGTGATCGCGGCATTGTTGACCAGGACGTCGAGCCCTCCGGCATGGTCGGCGATCAGCTCGGCCGCGGCGGCGACACTCGCGTCGTCGTCCACGTCGAGCGGCACGCCGAACGCATCGGTCCCGGCCGCGCGCAGCTTCTCCACCGCCGTCTCGCGGCGTTGTTGATCCCTCGCGCCCACACCGACTCGCCAGCCAAGGGCGCCCAGGCCCGCCGCGATCTCGTATCCGATTCCTTTGTTCGCGCCGGTCACCAGCGCGATCGTCCGATCACTCATGCCGTCGATCATGCTGCGGACTCGGGTGGGGCGTCCAAGATCGATTGGGTGGGCGGCGATACCGTACGGGTATTGTTCGTGGTAAGCGCCGGATACGATGACATGGTGGAGACGCGGGAGTTACGATACTTCGTCGCCGTCGCCGAGGAGTTGCACTTCGGGCGGGCGGCACAACGGCTCGCGATGGCGCAACCACCGCTGTCGCGGGCGATCCAGCAGCTCGAACGGCGGCTCGGAGTCGTTCTGCTGCACCGCACTGCTCGCGCAGTCACCTTGACCGAGGCCGGGTCGGTGCTTCTGCGGGAGGCCCGGGTCGTCCTCGAAGCGGTCGAAGCCGCCGAGCGCCGCACCCGCCGCGCCGCGGCCGACCGGCCCGGTGTGGTGCTGGCCACCAAGGCAGGAGCATCCAGCGAACTGTTGTCGAAGCTGCTGGACGCCTACGCCGCCGACCCCTGCGCTGTCGCAGTCGAGGTGGTGCTATGCGGGCCCGGCGAACCGGAAAGCCTGCTCCGCAACGGGCGTGCCGACGTTGCTCTGCTCCACCGGCCCTACGACTCGACGGCCGGATTCGACACCGAGGACCTGCACACCGAACAGCAGGTCGTGGTCCTGCCCGCGGGGCACCCCCTCGCCAACCGACCCCACATGTCGATGGCCGAGGTCAACGCCCTGACGGACCTGCCCCTGCCGCGCTGGCCTCGACGGGATGGAAGTTATCCGGACGGCCCCGGCCCGCAGGTTCGCGACTATACGCAGTTGACCCAGCTGATCACGCTCGGACGGGCCTGCGCGGTCATGCCCGAGTCGCTCCGAGCCCAACTACGCGACGATCACGCCATCGTGCCGGTGCCGGACGCACCGGCCGTCACGACCGTCATCGCCTGGCCACCACACAGCAGATCCAAGGCCGTCGCCGACCTCGTCCGTACGGCGACACGCCTCTAGCCGATAACATCCGCAGATGCCGCTGACCGGGCGGAGCATGCACAGGTGCGCGACTCTGTCGAGATGAGTGCGGTGCGCGGGCTGTTGCACCAGGGATGCCCGTCGGTATACATGGCCCTGATCCCGATGCTTACCTTCCTCTGGCCCGCGCGAGTGTTCCACCGCGGCCGGCCGCCGCTGCGCGCGGGGTTTCGATCGGGATCCGTGGGCGCTACCGCAGTTGGTCGCGGCGGCGGGTCAGGTAGGCGGTCTCGGCGGTGTTGCCTGCCAGTTCGATGGCCTTGTCGTAGGCCGCGCGTGACTGCTGGCTTTGGCCCAGCCTGCGCAGCAGGTCGGCGCGGGTGGCGTGGTAGGCGTGATAGCCGGCCAGCTTGTCCTGGAGACGGTCGACTGCTGCCAGTGCCACCTGCGGGCCGTCGAGTTCGGCGACCGCGATGGCCCGGTTGAGGGCGATGATCGGTGAGGGGTCGAGGCGGACGAGTTGGTCGTAGAGGGCGAGGACCTGCGACCAGTCGGTGTCGCGCATGTCGCGGGCGGAGGTGTGTACGGCGTTTATCGCGGCGAGGATCTGGTAGCGGCCCGGAGCCACCCCGGCGGCGGCAGCGGCGAGGCGCTCGCGCACCAGCCGGTGGCCTTCAGCGATCAGCGCCGCGTCCCAGGCCCCACGGTCCTGCTCGATGAGCGTGACCAGTTCGCCGCCGGCCGAGACCCGGGCGGTGCGGCGGGCCTCGGTGAGCAGCATCAGCGCCAACAGCCCGGTCACCTCGCCATCGTCCGGTAGGAGGGCACGGATCAGGCGGGTGAGCCGAATCGCTTCGGCGGTCAGGTCGGGCCGTAGGGGATCGGTGTCGGGGCCGGTCGCCAGGTAGCCCTCGTTGAACACCAGGTACAGGACGGCGAGCACGCCGGAGACTCGCGTCGGCAGATCTTCGGCGGACGGCACGCGGTAGGGGATGCGAGCCGCCTTGATCTTGGCCTTCGCGCGGGTGATCCGCCGCTCCAAGGCGGTCTCCCGCACCAGGAAGGCGCGGGCGATCTCGGGCACGGTCAGACCGCCGACCATGCGCAGCGTCAGCGCCACGCGGGTCTCCATCGCCAGCGCCGGGTGACAGCAGGTGAAGATCAGCCGGAGCCGGTCGTCGTCGATGGCGCCGAGAGGCTCGGGCGGTACGCCGTCGTACACCATCTGAGCCTCCTTGTGCTTGTCGTCGCGCTTGTTCTCGCGCCGGATCCGGTCGATGGCCTTGCGGTTGGCCGTGGTGGTCAGCCAGGCGCCGGGGTTGGGCGGTACGCCGTCGGCCGGCCACCGCTGGACAGCGGTAGCGAACGCCTCGGCGGCCGCCTCCTCGGCGATGTCGAGGTCACCGAAACGCCTGGTCAGGGCAGCGACCACCCGTGCCCAGTCCTCGTGGTGGGCGCGGGTGATCGCCTCCTCGACGTCGCTCACTGGAACGGCCGCACCTCGATCTTCCGATCGCAGACCTTCGACGCCTCGGCGGCGAGCTTGAGTGCCACATCCAGATCGGGGGCCTCCCACACCCAGACGCCGGCGAGGTACTCCTTCGACTCCAGGAAAGGCCCGTCGCTGAACACCGCCTGCTCGCCCCGGTTGTCGATGACCGTGGCCGCGTCGGTGTCCGCGAGTCCGCCCGCGAAAACCCAGTAGCCCTCGGCGACAAGTCGTTCGTTGAACGCGCTGATGGCAGGCTGCCTGTCCGTGCTGCCGGGATTGCTCTTGTCATCGATCACGGAAACCAGGTACTGCATCTGAAGATCATCTCCTGTGGTGTCAAGACAGCGTGGTTCGGTGGTCAGGGACTTCAAGCCGTCGGCGCATACTGCGGGCGCCCGGCCGGCCGGTAGACCTGGATCGTCACGCCCTTGGAGTCGACGCACGACTCGACCAGGTCGAGCGCAAGATCCGGGCCCGCGTCGGGGAACAACCGCGCGCCCTGGCCGACGACCACCGGGACGGTGATCAGAGTCATCTCGTCGACCAGATCGTTGTCCAGCAGCCACCGGGTCAGGATGCCACTGCCGTGCACCTGCAGCTCACCCCCCGGCCGGGCCTTCAGTTCTCGGACGGCAGCCGCGACGTCTCCGGACAGGACGGTCGTGTCCGACCACGCCGGATCGGTGAGCGCGGTCGACGCCACGTACTTGGGCCGTGTGTTCAACGCTTCCACGACGCCCTCCCAGCCAGGGGCATCCTGGACCGTCAAGGTCCCCCATGAGCTGGCGAACAGCTCGTAGGTCCGCCGGCCGAACAGGAACGCGTCGGCGCGCTGGTAGGTCTGGTTGATGAACGCGTGGGTCTCGTTGTCACCCTTCCCCCGGGCCCACCCGCCGCGCTCGAATCCGTTCCTGCGGTCCTCGTCCGACGCGCCGCCGTTTCCCTGCATCACGCCATCGATGGTGATCTGAGTCACGGTCGTCAGCTTCATGATCGCGGTTCCTCTGCCTTGGCGCCGCCCCTTGTGGGCGGCCTCACCCCTGCTACGAACACCACCGCCCCGATCCGACACCCCCTCCCGGATTTCTTTAAAGAACTTTCCGAGACGCCGGTCGTCAGCGATCCAGCCATGCGACGGGTTCGGGCGACCGCGCTCCCCCTGCTCATGCGCGCCCAGTGCGGACAAGCTCTTGGACCAGATGGGCAGCGGAGACCCTGACTCGTAGATGCCCGAAACTGTTGGCAACTGCTGGAACGTGAAATCCCAGGTCAGGCCCGGTTTCGGCGGTCAGTCGCAGTCAGAGACACGCCGAGATCAGAACCCGGCCTACAGGCCGCCTCGTCCGCTGTTAAGCCTCTTCGGCAAGTCGGCTCTGGCGACAGCCGCGCGCCGGCATGTCCCGAAATTTGAGGACTCACCGTCCCGGCACCGCATGCTTGGAACTCACGGGCCGCAGCAGTCCGCCGTAGTCGAGCTGGTCCAGCGTCTCGGGAACCGATATGTCGAGGACCGAGTGTGGCCACAATGCGCAGTGTGCGTACGAGGCGGCGTAAACGCTTGAGTGTCGCCCATCCGTGCGCCAAGCCCTGAAATCACAGCACACACGGCGGGGTCGCGTCAGGGTACGACGGTGACGGGCCACCGGCCGGCGCGGACGAGGCGGATCGCCACCGAGCCGATGAAGCGGTGGGCGGCCTGAGTTGACGCGCCCACGACCACTGCGTCGGCCCTGACCTCGTTGCTCACCCTGATCAGGGCGGATGCGGCGTCCCCGCGTTCGGACCTGAAGCTGTACGTGACCGGCTGATAGGCGGACCCGGCCTTCTCTATCCGCTCGCGCAGGTCGGCGAGCACATCCTCGCCGGCCTGGATGGCCAACACGGTCGCGTCGGGCAGCAGCGGCGTCATCGTGCTTGTGCTGACGACCAACACGAAGATCAATCTGAAGCCTTGGCGGCGGGCGAGCCCCCAAGCGTAGGCGACAGCGCGGAGCGAGGTATCCGAGCCGTCGACCCCGACGACGATCACGCCGGGCCCGTCGGCGCCTACCTCGAAGTCGCTCATGGCACGACACTATGGCCGCTCCGGATGTCAACTTCACTCAGGGTGGGCCCGCCGCGTCGGCTGCGAGGACGTCGCTCGCCCGCCGGCGACCCAGGCAGAGTCCACCAGACCGACTCCTCCAGAAGCCCGGCCGTGCACGCAGGACAACCAGCACGCGAGGAAGATCACCGGAACATGGAGCACGCGAGGCCGGGCCTGCCCCTCCGTCGCCGGCCCGCTGCCGCTACGCGATGGGTCGACAGCAGACGAGGGAGCAGGATGGGGAAGAGTGTGCGAGTCCGCGCATGACGGTGAGCGCTGGCATTGGCACGCCTCATCTAGATCAGTACGATCGGCCGCATGGCCGGTATAGGTGCGCCTGAGCTCGTAATCATTGTTTTAGTCCTCGCGTTAGCCGGCTCTTTGGTCGGCTTCGTCATCTTCATGAGTGGGAGGGCCGCGAGAGCGCGCAGACCGTTCGACGGCAGCGTTTCGCACGGCTCTTTCGATCTTGCAACTAAGGTTCGCGGTCTGAAATCTCAGGGACGGTACGAGCAGGCTGTGCTCCTCGTTCGGGGCGAAACCGGCTTTGGTGAAGAGGAGGCGCGCTCGTTCGTGGACCGCGCATAATCGGACGCCTCGGCCGGTCTCCTACGCGTTCAACTCCGCGACAACACCCATGGACACTGGCGAATGTCGGCGGGCCTCTGCCGAGGTCTTCATCATCAAGAAATATGTGCTCACCGCATGGGGCCGCAGCGTGAACGTGGCCTGATGCGGTATCAGCACCGTTCGAGCGTGAGCAGCGCCTCAGAGAACACAGGCGCCGGTGCGCCGGGATCTGCGGCAACAGCCTGCTCCAGGCGGCGGAAGCCGGTCTCCAGTTCGTCGGGACTGAGGTGAGCGAAGAACGAAAGGGTGCGCAGGCGCAGCCGTTCGAGCATGTCACCGCGGGTGCCGGAGGACGGCTCGGTAACCGTGCCGAAGCCGGCGACGCGCCAGCCGGCCGACGTGAACATCGCGATGACCTCGTGCAGCGGCTGAAACAACGAGGCGTCCACCTCAAAGCCGCGGGGGAAGTGCTCCAGCCACCACGGCCTGGGGTGGTGGTCGCTGAAATTCGCGCGCAGTAGCAGCCGCCCGGCGGGCCTGAGCACCCTGGCCAGCTCCCGGGCTGCCCGCGGCTTGTCCTGGACGTGGTGCCAGGACAAGAACATGAGAGCGTAGTCGGCGCTGCCGGACGGCACTGGCATGTCCTCGGCGGAGCCTGCCACGTACCGGACACCGGGATGCTGGGACTGCGCCTGCGCTATCTCGCGCATGCGGACCGACGGCTCGACGCCAGTGACCGGCCCGAACGCTCGCGCCAGCGCGGGAGTGAACCTGCCGGTCCCTGAACCGATGTCCAGCCCCGCCAGCGGGCGCCGCTCGGGGAGCACCGCTCCGAAGGCGCCGATCCATGTCTGCAGCTGCTGCTCGGTGAGCGCACGGCCACGCGCGTAGTCCTGGTACTGCTCCGTGTCGTAGTCGATCCGCCTCATCGCAGCTCCCGCGTTAGCCGGACTATGTATCGGGCTGATATATCGGCACGATAGGCGGCGTCGCGTCATGCCGCAAGAGGCACGGCGGTCTCGGTCGGCTCGGCCGTAACCCACTCCTGATCTGGACCGCTGATGATGGGAGAGCCGGTGGCAAACCTGCGGATGGGCCGGAGGCGGCGTATATTCCGGCGGCCGGTTGAAGACTCCGAGCACGGCTGACGTGCCAACGCCGGCCGGGAAGGTGCGGCTCGATGACCTCCGCCGACCTTGCCGCGGCAAGTGCGTACTGGACGGCCGCGGTGCGCGCCCGCGAGACGGCTCGCCCCGACCACCTGTTTCAGGATCTGTGGGCGGGCGCCCTCGCAGGCGAGCGCGGCCGGGAGTTGTTGCGGCGCAAAGAGGAGCGTGACCGGCGTGAAGACGTGCTGCTTCCACTGCGCACCCGCTGGTTCGACGACGCTGTCGCTGCGGAGTTGACGGGGGCAGACCGGTCAACTGGTCGAACTCGGCTCTGGCCTGGACACACGTCCCTACCGGCTGCAACTGCCCGCCGGTACGCGCGCGTTCGAACTCGATCAACCGTCGGTGCTACGGCACAAGGAAGCGGTGCTGGCCACGATGCCGACACCGCCCCGAAGCGTCACTGATGTCACCATCGACCTGGGCGGCAACTGGTCACCGGATCTGGTCGATGATCGCCCCTGATGGGCCAGACCTGAGCCCTGCCTGTCAATGCAGGCTGGAGGCATATCTGTCGGATTTCGGCCGAAGCTGCGGTCTCTCTGCCGAGCACGCCTCAACACCTCTTTCCCGCGGCGCGATGAGTTCCGACCCCACCGGCGGTATGTAGTGACGAGTTCGCCGGAATACCCCGGGCGAACCGATCACAAGGGAGAATCCGATGTCAGACAGCCGTGTGGAAGACGAGGCCGCCATCCAGGCCGTACTGGTTGACTCCTACAAGGCGTGGGAGGCCGGCGACGCCGACGGCATGGTCGCCAACTACACCGCGGACGCGACCGCCATCATGACCGGTTCGCTCCGCGACAGCCGTGACGTGATCCGCGAGAACATGGCCTTGGCCTTCGAGGGGCCACTCAAGGGCAGCTCGACCTACAACAAGCAGCTCAGCCTCCGCTTCGTCGGCAGGGACGCCGCGATCGTCGTCAGCGAATCCGGCATCCTGTTCGCCGGCGAGACCGAGGTTCCGGACACGGGTACGGTGAACGCGACCTGGGTTTTCGAGAAGCGGGACGGCCAGTGGCTGATCGCCGCCTATCACAACAGCCCGGTGCTGGCGCCTGGACAGTGAACCCCATCCTGTAACCGACAGTGACCGTATGTAGCGGCTCAGGGGTCTGACGTCGTTGGCCTCGATGTTCGGACCCTGCCGTCGAACAGCGTGAAGCCCCTGGTAGAAGTAGGTCTTGACTGGAGATCGACTTCATAGGGGCTTCACGTGGACACCCACGTGACATACACCGCCGTGATCGAGGTCCGGGAGGGCACGTGTTCTTCCTGGCCCCGCTGTTGTGGCTGCGCCGCCGCGAGCTGAGCACCCGCCGTGGCTGTCCCCACGCGGCGCGGCTCGATCAGTCCAGGGCGAACAGAGGGAAAGACGCTACGCGTTCCAGCGCATGCGGCGACTTGGTTGCCGTTCCAGTCCATAGTTGGGGGTATTCGCCTCACGGGGAAAGGTGCAGGATGCGCAGATTCGCTCTGGCCGTTGCGATTACGGCACTCGTGACCGGCTGCTCATCGCCTAGCACCAGGGATTCGGCAACCTCGGCAACCTCAGCGCCGGCAAGCGCTCCCGGTGCCGCGCGGACCACCGCCGCCGTGCCTGTTGAGCTGCCGCAACTGGCCGATCTCACGGAATTCGCCGATGGGAAGACTCTTCTTCGCCACGTCGATGACAAGGCGGAGTTGGCCGGCTGGGGCGGGAAGTTCACGGCTCGGCGCTCTTACCACGTGATCGTCGACTGCGTCGGAGCCGTGGGTGATGTCACGACCGAGGTGAGTGACGGCACCCGGTCGACGGAGCGGTGTTCGAACGGAGCGAACAGTTTCCGCAACGAGACGCTCTCCACGACGGCGAAGGCATTCCGGGTGAAGGTGAAGGTACCGCCGGGTGCCAGGTGGGCCATTCTGGTCTTCCAGCCCTCCTAACTGGCCAGGAAACCGGGAGATCTGGTGCGTGACCAGTCGCCTGTAACGCAGGCGGCAGGTCCTTCACGATGGACGCCGGTTCGCCCCGGGACTCGGCGCTGTAAACCAATTCCAGACGCTCTACTCCGGCCTCGGCCAAGGGGCGGATCTTGATCAGGTCGACGTGCTATGAGTCGAACGCCATCTGCCCGGTGACCCGGCCCGACCCTTGCTTGGTGGTGATGATCATCAGTATTCGACGGCCGCCGAGGGTCTTGGTGACGCCCACTGCGGTCTCTTCGTCAGGTCCGGCCAGTTCCGCGGAACTGTAGGATGCCGGCGCCCACCCCGCCGACATGTACTGATCCGTGACGGTGGCAGCCGACGTGCCATATGGCGTGGCGAACTCCAGCCAAGGGTCGCCTCCGGAGTCGCAGTCCGAATGACTGGTGATCTCCGTGAGCAGCATGGGCTCCGATCGCACGATGCTGCTCCTCAGAGCCTCCGTGTCGCGATCGGCCTGCGTTTCGCAACCAGGCATGGAGTCCACGACTGCGGCGGTCACCGGCACGAGCAGCACGCCGGCCACGACGAGCCCGACCGCACCGATCAGGAGCTTCGTTCTCGTGGTGGGACGGTTTTCACCGTTCACGGATCAGAGCCCACCCATCTCGATCGCGTGGCTCCCGACGGCAGCTGGAAAGCGGGCGGGCACGCCCGCCCGCTCTTTCGCTCATGCGACCACTTTGTCGAGGAAGGACTGCAGGTTGGTCCGGGTGCGGGCGACCTTCTCGTCCAGGGTGAGGGTTTCCTCGATGGCTCCGCTCCCTGCGGCCTCCTTCTTCCCTCGTGTGTAGAGGGAGCAGGCGAGGTCGATGCACAGGTAATGGCCGACCGAGTTGCCCTGGCGGCCGGCCTCGCCGGTTCGGCGCGCGGTCATCAGCGCCACGCCGCCGCTGGTGTGCGTGGTCAGGCACAACGAGCACATGCTGCGCGAGGTGAAGCGGCGCGACCCGCCGGACGCCACCCGGAGCGCGATTCCAACGAGGACGTCGTCGCGTTCGGCGATCAGGTAGGCGCGTTCGGGTGCACCCGGATCTCGCCATCCGAGGAAGTCGAGATCTTTCCAAGGATGGTCTTCGAGGTCTTTGGGGATGCTGAGACGCTTGGCCTCTCCCTTGGAACAGTTGACGAACGACGTGCGGATGTCGTGCTCAGTGACTGGTCTCATGAGCGGGGAGGCTAGTCTGCTTAATAGCATTAGGCAAATACTTATAGGCTGTAAGCAAGCGAGAAGGGTGGCCCATGGCACGCGCGGGACTGACCGCGGAACGCCTGACCCGGGCGGCGGCGGATCTGGCCGACGAGATCGGCTTTCAGAACGTGACCGTTTCTGCGCTCGCGCGCAGCTTCGGCGTCAAGCCCGCGGCCCTGTACTCACACATCAAGGACGTGCAGGACGTGAGGGTCAGGGTGGCGTTGCTGGCCCTGGCGGAGCTCGCCGACAGGGCCGCCGCCGCCTTGGCCGGCCGCGCGGGCAAGGACGCGCTGGTGGCCTTCGCGAACACCTACAGGGACTACGCGAAAGAGCATCCGGGGAGGTACGCCGCGACGCAGATCGAGCTCGACCCGGAGACGGCGGCCACCAGCGCGGCGGGCCGGCACGCGGAGATGACGCGGGCGATACTGCGCGGATACGAACTGGCGGAGCCCGACCAGACGGATGCGATCCGGATGCTGGGCGGCATGTTCCACGGGTATGTGAGCCTGGAGATGGCGGGCGCGTTCCGCCACACCCCCCGCGAGGTGGACGCCTCGTGGTCCAGAACCCTGGACGCCCTCGACGCCGTCCTCAGAAACTGGCCGCCGGCTTGATGACCGCCGCATCACCCTGTGACGACGGAACGAGCTCAGCGGGCACGAGACCCATCTGCAGCGCGGCCGCTTCCGCCGTCTGTGAGAGCAGCATGGCGATGGTCATCGGGCCGACACCGCCGGGCACCGGTGTGATGAGGCTCGCGCGGGTCTTGGCGGTGTCGAAGTCCACATCGCCGATGTTGCCCGGGCTGTAGCCGGCATCGACGACCACAGCGCCGACCTTGATGTCCTCACCGAGGATGAAGTGGGGGCGGCCAACGGCGGCGATCAGGACGTCGGCCTCCCGGATGATCGACCGTAGATCGCGCGTGCGTGAGTGGCAGTACGTCACGGTCGCGTCCCGGGCGAGCAGCAGCATCCCGGCGGGCTTCCCGAGAATCGCGCTTCGGCCGACCACGACCGCGTGTTTGCCCGCCAGGTCGACGTCGTAGGCGTCCAGAAGGCGCATGATGCCGCCCGGAGTGCAGGAAACGAATCCGGGCAGGCCGAAGCTCATCGCGGCGAACGAACGCATCGTGACTCCGTCGACGTCCTTGTGCGGGGCGATGGCCTCGAACGCGGCCCGTTCGTCGATGTGGTCTCCCACCGGGTGCTGCAGCAGGATGCCGTGCACCGCGGGATCTTCCGACAGGGACGTGATGGCGTCGACCAGTTCCGTGGTCGTGGTCGTGGCCGGCAGCGGCAGGTGCCGAGAGGTGATGCCGACCGTTTCGCATCGAGCGCGCTTCATGCGGACATAGGTCGCCGAAGCGGGGTCCTCTCCCACGAGTACGGTCGCCAGGCACGGGGCCTTACCGGTCCGATGCGCGATGGCCGACGACATGGCCGCGGTGTGATCGAGGACGTGGCGGGCAAGGCCGGCGCCGTCCATGAGACGGGCGGTCCGCGTTTGAGGCATGTGCTTCTCCCAGGCGTTCGTGATTCGCCCAGGCGCACGGCATCGACGGGGGTCGCCGGGCCGCTCCCCGGTGGTGCTCCACCTCAGCGCCAGTCACGACCCGGATCAACTGTAGTGTTCGATGTCGGGCGCTATGGTCGCTCCATGAGCGCCGACTGGCGAGCGGACCGGATCGCGGCTGCGTTGAGGGGCGAGAACCCCACCGTGCTGACACGCATGGAGGCGGGGTTCGCGGTAATCGGGGACGTGCAGTTCTTGCCCGGATACTGCGTGCTTCTCATCGACGATCCCGCCATCACCCGGTTGTCGGACCTGCCGGTTCAGCGCCGGATGGCGTTCTTGACGGACATGGAGCGTCTGGCCGAGGCGGTCGAGCGCGTGTGCGGTCGGCGGGACTCCCGGTTTCTCCGGATCAATCTGGAGATCCTCGGCAACACCGATCCGTACCTTCATACTCATGTCTGGCCTCGCTACGCGTGGGAGCCGGAGGAGCTCGTCAGGAGGCCCGTGTGGCTCTACCCGCCAGAGCGCTGGCGCGACCAGGTGCACGCACTCGGCGCCGAACATGATGATCTTCGACTGGAACTGGCCGTGGAGTTGAAGAGGCTCGCGGCATCGTGACCATGCTCTGTGCCGGAGTCGCTTGAGCCGAACACCGGTGACCCGGCGCCTCCCCGAGAGGGTCGAAGCCCGGCGCTAATCGTCGAGGGCGGTCGTGCAGCTTGCGTCGCTGCCGGCGAGCGCCTTCTGGAGCAGGCAGTAGAGCGATTCACGCTGGGCTTCGCTGAGTGCTCCGAGCACTTCGTCCTCGACCGCGGCGAGCGCGAACTCGGCCTTGGCGAGTCGCTTCGCACCGGCGTCCGTGAGTTCGACGACGTGGCGGCGGCGGTCCTCGGGCGAGCGTCGTCTCGCGACCAGATTCTCGGCTTCGAGGTCGTTCAGAAGCCCGACGATGTTCGTCCCGTCCATCTCCAGCGTGGCGGCGAGCGCCTGCTGCGTGCTGCCCGCGCTTTCGCGCAGCACGGTGAGGGCGATGAGGTGGCGAGGCCGAAGACCGAGGGGCGCGAGCACCGTCTCAGAGCGCAGGCGCACACGGCGAGCGAGGTGGTCGAGCAGCGCGCCTGACCGATGCACCGGCTGGTTGGCGACGGGCAGCGAGGTCATGAGCCAAGTCTAGACGAGTTGACGTTTTACCCATGGGCCGCTAATCATTGATGCAACACAAACTATCGATGAGAGGTCATTGAAATGGCTCATCTGCTGCACATCGACGCGAGCATCCAGGGCGATCGATCCGTCAGTCGCAAGCTCAGTGCCCGGGCTGCCGCCGTCTGGCGGACCGCACACCCCGGTGGCACCGTCACCTACCGCGACCTGGGCGGCGAACCCCTGCCGCACCTTGACGTGGCCGGCGGCATGGCCCGGTTGGTGCCGCGGGATCAGCACACCGTCGCCCAGGCGGCGTCCTGGGCGCTGACCGAACGCCTGGTCAACGAGGTGAAGGAAGCCGACGCGGTCGTGCTGGGGCTCCCGCTCTACAACTACGGAGCGCCGAGCAGCGTCAAGGCCTGGGTCGACCACCTCATCGCGCCCGGGCTGTCGTTCGACCCCGAGACCAGGGCCGGTCTGCTCGGTGGGCGCGACTTCGTCGTGGTCGCCAGCCGGGGTGGCGGCTACAGCACGGGCGCGCCCCGGGAAGGGTGGGACCACGCCGAGTCGTGGCTTCCCCACGGTCTGTCGGCCACGGGTCTGGAACCGCGGTTCATCGCAGCCGAACTCACGCTCGCTGAGGTCACGCCCGCCATGGCCGAACTGATCCCGCTGGCCGCCAAGAGCCTCGCCGCGGCGGAGCAGGAGATCGACGGTCTCTGGTCCCCGGCGCCCGCACTGGCCTGAGGCGTGCGCCCGTCTCGCCCCTTCAAGGGCGATCGCGCGGCGTTCGACGTCACCGACGGTTTCACCGGCGGTCGGAGAACCTGACCGGGTGCGGGAATGAGAAAGGGTGGGGCCGCGGTTGCCGGTTGATGGGACTGGTGCGCCTCCCGGCGGGCGAGTCCCATCGTGGTTTCGTGCTCGACCCGCAAGGAGAATTCCCCCACGTGGCAACAACGATCTCGAAGGGCGTCGGTCTCCGGTCGGAGCGTGGTCCGGTGCTCGCCGCCGTCATGCTCTCCACCGGCCTGGTGGCACTGGACAGCACGATCATCGCGACCGCGGTGCCGTCCATCGTCAGCGATCTCGGCGGCTTCTCCCAGTTCCCCTGGCTCTTCTCGATCTATCTGCTGACGCAGGCGGTGACGGTCCCGCTGTACGGCAAGTTCGCCGACATCGCGGGACGTAAGCCGGTGATCCTCCTCGGCATCACCGCCTTCCTCGTCGGGTCGGTGTTGTGCGGGTTCGCCTGGAGCATGCCCGCACTCATCGTCTTCCGCGCGATCCAGGGCATCGGCGCCGGTGCGGTCCAGCCGATCAGCATGACGATGATCGGCGACCTCTACACCGTCGAGGAGCGGGCGCGCGTCCAGGGCTACGTCGCCAGCGTCTGGGGCATCGCCTCGGTGCTCGGCCCCACCCTGGGCGGCGTCTTCTCCGAGTACGTCTCCTGGCGGTGGATCTTCTTCATCAACCTGCCTCTCGGCGCCGTCGCGATCTGGATGATCGCCCGGCGCTTCAAGGAGAACGTCACACCGGGCTCGCATCGCATCGACTACACCGGGGCGGCCCTGCTCACGGCCGGCTCCTCCCTGCTCATCCTCGGCCTGCTCGAAGGGGGAGTGGCGTGGGGCTGGGGCTCGGTCCCGAGCGTCCTCATCTTCGTCGCGGGCGCGGTCATGCTGGCCGCCTTCGTCCTGGTCGAACGGCGCGCGGCCGAACCCGTCCTGCCCCTGTGGGTCTTCCGCAACCGCACGCTCGCGGGCGGCAACCTCGTCGCGCTCGGCGTCGGCGCGCTCCTGATCGGGCTGAGTTCGTACGTCCCGACCTACGTGGAGGGCGTCCTCGGCACCGGAGCGCTGATGGCCGGATTCGCACTGGCCGCGCTGACCATCGGGTGGCCCATCGCCGCCGCCCTGTCGGGACGTGTCTACATGCGCATCGGCTTCCGGGACACCGCGCTGATCGGCAGTCTGCTGATCGTCGTCGGCGCCGTCCTGTGCGCGCTGCTCGCCCAGGACGCCATGGTGTGGCAGGTCGCCGCGGCGTGCTTCGTCGTCGGCGCCGGCCTCGGCCTGTCGTCCAGCCCGACCGTCGTCGCCGTTCAGTCGGTCGTCGGCTGGGAACGGCGCGGAGTGGTCACCGCGACCAACATGTTCTGCCGATCCATCGGCAGCGCGGTGGGCGCGGCCGTCCTGGGCGCCATCTCCAACGCGACGCTGGCCGACCGTTTCGCCCACCCTCCGGCCGGTGTCGCCGGCCACCTGCCGAAGAGCGTCGACGCCACCAGCCTGGTGCTCGGAGGGCAGGGATCGGCGGTCCGGGAGTCGGCCCTCGGGATCTTCGTCCGCCGGTCGCTCTACGACGCGGCACACCACACGTTCCTCGCACTCGTCGTGGTGGCCGTGCTCAGCGTGGGCGCGCTCCTGCTGATGCCCCGCCGCACCGAGCAACTCAGCTTCGACTGACGACGTCCCGCCGGGAGAGGCTAGTGCTCCGGGTGCAGCGAGCCGCCGATGAACATGGCGGCGAGCATGGTGAACAGGAACGCCTGGAGGAACTGGATGAAGATCTCCAGGGCCGTCATCGCGACGGCCATCGCCACGCTCAGAATGCCGATCGACACGCCCGGAACCGTCGGGTGCGCGATCAGGAACCAGAAGCCGACCGCGCTGAAGAACGCCAGCAGCAGATGCCCCGCGAACATGTTGGCGAACAGCCGTACGGCATGGGTGAACGGCGCGGTGACGAAGTTGTAGAGCAGTTCGAGCGGGGCGAACAGCGCGATGGCGAGGGGCTTCGGCAGGCCGGGCGGGAACATCATGTTCTTGAAATAGCCGCCGAGGCCCTGGTGCCTGATGCCCAGATAGATCTTCAGCACGTAGACCACCAGAGCGAAGATCACAGGAAACTCGATGTGCGAGTTCACCGGGAACTGAATGCCGGGGACGACGCCCATGAAGTTCCACAGCAGGATCAGCGCGAACATGCTCAGCAACAACGGCATCCAGCGTTCGGCGTCCTTGCCCAGGAAGGGTCGCGCTATCTGGTCGCGCACGAACTCGTAGGTGTACTCGCCGGCGTTCTGCAGACCGCGCGGCACCAGTTTCGGGCGGGCGAAGGCGCCCCACGCGAGCGCGCACACCAGAACCACGCCGACCCCGGCCATGACGACGGGCTTGTTCAGCCAGTACGGCGCGCCGTCCCAGAGCGGCGGGAAATCGAAGATGCCGAGTCCCGGCGCCTCGAACTCGTCCACGGCGGCAAGTGACACGTTCACCGGCGTCCCCCCGCAAGGCGTCATACCGAGTACGGCGTACTCGGTTTCTGTGGCCGAGATTACTTACTGGATACGGCGTACGCAATATCTGGGCGGGAGGGATCGTTGACATCGCATCGGGTCGTCGACATGTGGTAGCAGTTCAGTCCGGACACAGCGAGAGACGGTGAGGATGACGAGTCACGAGAACCTCTGGATGAGGCCGGAGCACCCTGCCCGGGGGCCGCGGCCGACGTTCAGCCGCGTCAGGCTGACGGAGTCGGCCATCCAGGTGGCCGACTCGGAGGGGCTCGCCGCGATCTCCATGCGCCGTCTCGCGACCGAGATCGGGGCGGGGACGATGTCCCTCTACCGGTACGTCTCGGGCAAGGACGACGTCATCGAGCTGATGATCGACGCCGTCGTGGCGGACTACATCCCGCCGGACCTCGTGCTGTCCGGTGACTGGCGGGCCGACCTGCGCGGGCTCGCCGACCGGGTCCGGCAGGTCATGCTCCGCCACCCGTGGATCGCCCCGTTGTCGGGCACCCGGCAGCAGCCGAGCCCCAACCGGGTGCGGATGCTCGACACGGCACTGCGCATGGTCGACGGTCTCGGTCTGAGCTTCAACGAGATGCTGACGGTCATCGGCACGGTCTTCGCCTACGTCAACGGATTCGTGGAGAGCGAGTTGGCCGAGGCCGAGGCGTTGCGCCGTACGGGCCTCGACCTGATGGAGTGGATGACCCTGCAGGGCCCCTACCTGCAGTCCGTCGTCGCGAGCGGCCGATACCCCATGGTCGCGAGGATGCTGACGGAGGGCGGCCGGGACTACGTCGACGTGGGGGACCGGTTCGCCTATGGGCTCGAGCGCCTGCTCGACGGCATCGCGGCGCGCCTCCCGGAGGCCGGTGCCTGAGCCCGCTCAGCCCCTTCCGGCCGGAAGCCGGTACAGCTCGCATACCTTGCCCCAGATGGCGGCGTCGAGCGTGCCGGCCCTGTTGTCGAAGGAGGCGGCCTTCACCCGGAGCGGACCGGTGAGATCGAGGAAGCTGTTGTGGTCGGCGTCGTGATCCCAGGTCCGCGTGGGGATCTCGACGTGATCGTGACGGTGCCGCCGGTCCTGGCTGGTGATCTTCAGCACCTCGGCGCCGTCGCGGTGGGTCCGCAGAACCACGCACGGCCGGACCTTGGATCCGGGGCCGTCCTCGAACGGGACGTCCGCCCACCAGATCTCACCAGGCCGCGGGCCTGTCCGGGCCGGCCGGCTGAGCGGGCGACGGGCGCGCGGCCGGGCAGCAGGCCGCCGGGACGGCTGCCTCGGCGCCGGACGCCTGGACGCCCGAGCACCGGCCGGGCGCCCGGCCGTCGTCTTCGCGGCCGGGCCGCGTAAGCGCCACGCGACCGCGAAACCGACTCCTGCGAGCACGACCACACCCGCGATCCACCAGTTCATGCCGGCAAGCCTACGACGCTGAAGATCAGGGGCGCGCGTCCCAGTCGGCCAGGATACGGGCCTCCTTCTCCGGGGCGATGCCGTGCCGCAACATCCGGTTGCCGAAGCTGCGCTCCCCTTCGGGGACGTTCTTCAACCAGGCCCAGGTGTCCGCGACGGTTTCGGAGACCGGACGGCAGGTCAGCCCCGCGGCCAGGGCCTTCGCCGACGAGTGCGTCCAGCCGCCCGGGGTCTCCGGGCCCTCGGCCAGCCACAGGGGGAGCTCGGTCCACTGCGCCACCTCGTGGTCGAGCAGGAACCGGTCGTCGGCCCACACCAGTTCGGCGTCGGAGCCGGTGACCTCCACACAGTCGGCCAGCCAACTGCCGAAGGTCGCGTTCGCGGGGACGCCGCCGGTGAGGAACCGCCCCGTGGTGCCCTTCACCGCCTGGTCGACGGTGAAGGCGGCGATGTCCCTGGCGTCGATGAGCTGGATCGGCAGGTCGGGATCTCCCGGTGCGAGCACCCGGCCGCCCTTGGAGATCCGCGTGAGCCACCACGGCAGGCGGCCCACGTTCTCGTACGGCCCGATGATCAGGCCGGGGTTGACGATGAGCGAAGGCCCGTCGAAGTACTCCTCGACCGCCCGTTCGCAGCCCGCCTTCAGCACGCCGTACTCGCCGAAGTCCGCGTCGGCGTCGGGCGGGCACTCATGCCGCGGGAAGGTCTCGTCCACCGCGGGCTTGCCCGGGAAGTCCGGATAGGCCGAGATGCTGGAGATGAACGTGTAGTGGCCGACGCGCCCGGAGAGCCGCTGTACCGCGTCGCGGACGGACGCGGGCGTGTAGCCGCAGACGTCGATGGCGACGTCCCACTCACCCCCGCCGGCCAGCCGGTCGAGGTCCGCGGGGACCTCCCTGTCGCCGTGTACGGCGTGCACGCCCGGCAGGCCGGGTCCGCTCACGCCCCGATTGAACGTCGTGACCTCGTGGCCCTGGGACAGCGCCTCCGCCACGATCGCGCGGCCCAGGAACACCGAACCGCCGATGATCAGAACTCTCATGCGCCCATCCTCAGCGATGCCGAGCGGCCTTGTCGTCGTGGTTTCACGATCAGCGGACGGTCTCCGCTCACAGCGGACGGACGGCTCAGCCGCGGCGCAACTCCGGAACCGCCGAGAAGCGCTCCCGATCGAGCACGTGAACGCGGGCGGCGGCGATGTCGAAGTAGAGCCCCGTGAGCTCCAGCTTCCCCGCGCGCACGAGGTTCTCCACGAGAGGGTGGCTCTCCAGGTTGTCCAACTGCTGGATCACGTTCACCCGGCACAGCCGGTCGAGCGGGCCGGCGTCGGCGTCCTCCTCGGGGAACGCCACGAACCGGGCCAGGCTCTGCCGGCCGTGTCGCAGCCAGTTGCGCAGCGCGGGCAGGTCGGGCGCCTCGCCGAGGAGGGCGGACATCGCACCGCATCCCGAGTGGCCGCACACCGTGATCGTCTGCACCTCGAGCACCTTCAGGGCGTACTCGACGGCCGCTGAGACCGAGTCGTCGGGCGGCGTGTTCGAGGCTCGTGGCACGAGGTTGCCGATGTTGCGCACCGTGAACAGGTCGCCCGGGCCGCTCGCGGTGATGATGTTGGGCACGACCCGCGAGTCGGCGCACGTGATGAACAGGTGAGAGGGAGTCTGCTTGCGGGCCATCCGGTGCAGGAGCGGCCGGACGAGCGGCGCGGTCCTGCGGTGGAACTCCCGCGTCCCCTCCAGCAGGTCCGGTGTGGCCTGCTCGTCGTCAGGTCCGTGGCCGGGTCCGGTCTCGCACATCTCGTCGTAGGCGCACAGGCCGTCGCTTTGGCGCGCGGAATCGACGACGCGCCGGCGGTAGGCCCAGGGCAGCCAGAAGCGCTCGTGCTTGGGCGGGGTCCTGGCCGGCAGCATGCGTGCGCCGCTGACGGCCGCGGCGTACCACTCGCCGTGCATCTCGTCGATGTCGATCGTGCCGCCGCCGCGCTCGTGCTCCAGCCGCCAGGCGTGGAGGGTTTCGAAGGCGGCGTGGTCCATGAAGTCGAGGTTCAGGTCGAGCTCCACCGCCGTGCCCGGCGGGATGGCCGCCAGGGACTCGGTCAGGCGGGGCACGCCGAGGAAGGTGAGAGACCCGGTGACGACGAGCCGCCAGCGGTCGCCCGCCTGCCGCACCACCACGGAGATCCAGGCGAGGCGGCGCAGGGCGAGCAGCGCGGCCAGGCCGAGGCCGAGCGCGACACCCTCCGCGAGGCCGATGACCACGACGCCGGTCATCGTCACGAAGTAGATGGGCATCTCGCGGTGCCCCCGCAGGTTGCGGGCATGCCCGAGGTTGACCATCTGGACGCCGATGAACAGCAGCAGCGCCGCCAGGGCCTCGAGGGGGATGAGCGCGATCATCCAGGCGAAGGCGGCGGTGAACAGGAGCACCCACAGGCCGTGGAGCACGGTCGACCAGCGGCTGCGTGCCCCGGCCCTGACGTTGGTCGTGGTGCGCACGACCACTCCGGACACCGGCAGGCCGCCGAGCGCGCCCGACACCACGTTGGCGACGCCCTGCGCCGCGAGCTCCCTGTCGAGGTCGGCGCGCGGACCGTCGTGTTGCCGGTTCGAGGCCACGCAGGTGAGGAGCGACTCCACTCCGGCGAGGAGGGCGACGAGCAGGACCGCCCCCGCGATGGCGTGCCAGTCGCCCTGCGGCAGCAGCGGGGATTCCAGCGAGGAGAAGCCTCCGGACAGGTCGACCCGCGTCAGGTCCCAGCCGAGCACGGCCGCCGTCATCGCGGCGATGACCAGCGCCGCCAGGGGTGCGGGCACCATGCGGAGCCGGGGCACCCGTGCCCAGACGACCAGGACCCCGATCGTCAGGATGCCGACCATGACGGCGTGGCTGTGGTTGTTCACGATCTGCGACGGCAGCTCCAGGATGTTCCCGAGCGCGGAAGTCTGGGGCTTGCCGCCCAGCACGATGTGGAGCTGCGAGAGCGCGATCACCACGCCCACTCCGGCGAGCATGCCGTGGACGACCGCGGGGGAGACGCCCAGCGCCGCCTTCGCCACCCGGAACGCGCCGAGGAGGAGTTGGAGCAGCCCGGCGAGGAGCGTGATCATGCAGGTGGCGCGCCAGCCGTACGTGTGGACGAGCTCGGCGACGACGAGCGACAGCCCGGCCGCCGGGCCGCTGACCTGGACGACCGATCCGCCCAGCGCGCCGGCGACCACGCCGCCCACGACGGCGGCCACCAGGCCCGCCGCGATCGGTGCTCCGGAGGCTACGGCGATGCCCATGGACAGGGGCACCGCCACGAGGAACACCACGAGAGAAGCCGGCACATCGTGCTGGAGTACCGACCTCCAGTAACGCTGGCGACTCGCCTGACTACTCTGTGTCATGGGGCGACCCTATGACAGGGGCCGCCCGCCCCTCAGGCAAGCCGGCGGAAAATCACCGGTAATAGTCGGGATAGTCAGGCTCATCTTCCGGCTGACGGTGGTTGCCCCTGCGCGCGCTCGTCGACTGCGGGGCGTTCCCGTAGAGCTCGTCGTAGGACGGCCAGCTGCCGCCCGTGTTCTGCTGCTCCGGCCACGACTGCTGGCCGTTGCCGTTGCCGTTGGCCTGGCCCTGTTGCTGGTCGTAGGCGTAGGGGCTCTGTCCTGAGGGGACGTCGTAACCCGCCGACTCGTACGGTGACACCGTACGAGCCGGGCCCGTGTGGGCGCCCGTGGGCCCGGCCGCGGAGTCGGCGTCGTCGATCGTGGCCCACCCCGCGCTCACCTCATAGGAGGAGGACGGGGGGCCCGCGGTGTATCCCGGGTCGTTCGAGTACGAGGGGTAACTCGGCGGCGGGGCGGCCGGCGGCTGGTAGGTCTCGACGCCCGGCCAGGTCGTGCCGCCACGTGCGGGCGGCTCCGGGTCGTCGAGGATGTCACGGACACCCGACCAGGACGGCGAGGTGCCCGGGCCGGGCGAGGCGGCGGGCGGCCAGGAGTTCTCGCCCGGGGCGGGGGGAGTCGGGGAGGAGGGGATCGGGGTGACGGGCGGTGCGGCCGGCGGCATGGTCGGCGGCACCGTGTAGGAAGGCCCCGTGTCCGCGGTCGTGAACAGGCCGGTGGAGCCGGGGGGCAGGTCGTAGGACTCGGTGCTGCGCGGCGCGTCGTAGGCCGTCCAGCTGTCGAACGACCCCGTGCCGGGAGCGGGCGGCGTGGACGGCGTCAGCGGATCGGCGGGAGGGGCCCCGGGCGTCCCGGCCATGGGAAGCACCGCGTCGAACGGGCCCGTGCCGGTGGTGTACAACCCGGGCGCGGGGGCCGTCGACGGCGTCGCGTCGAAGCCGCCGTCCAGCGGACCGGTGCCCAAGGGGGCCTCGAACGACCCGCTCGCGCGGCCGGCTCCGGTGTCGGCCGGACCCGCCGCGGCACGGCGGGCGGACCGCGAGGACCTGCCGGACCTGGGGGACCGGGCCGCGGCCGAGCCGGCCGGGCGGGGCGGAGGGGTGAAGGAGTCGCTTGTCGGGGGCGGGCTGAACATGCCGGTCGCCGGGCTCGCGTCGAACGACCCCGTGGCGGGGCTCGCGTCGAACGATCCGGTCGCCGGGCTCGCGTCGAACGCCCCGGCGGCCGGGATCACGTCGAAGGCCCCTGTGGCGGGACTCACGTCGAACGGGTCCGCGGACGGACGGACGGGTGCGGGTGTTCCGAGAGCGCCCAGGACGTCGGGAGTCGGCGCGGAGAACGCCACGGTCTTCTGGTCGGCGGCGGCCGACGCCGGGGTCACCCGTGAGGACTTGCGGCTGCTCGGGCGGTCGGAACCGGCACGTTGCGGAAGCGGAGCCTGAACGGTCGCGGCGTCGGGGTCGGCCGCGCGGGGCTTGGCCGCCGGCTGCGTGTTCGGCGGCATGTCGCCGGACGGCGCGCCCGAGGGCCGGCCCACAGGACGGGGAGTGGCCATCCGGGCACCGGGCCCGCTGAAGCCGCCGTCGTCGGCGCGCACGCGGCTCCAGTACTCGTCGTCGTAGTCGTCGGACTCGCCCCATTCGTCGACGCCGCGGCGGCCACGTGGAGCGGCGGGCTGCTTACCCGCGCTGCGCTGCGTGGGACGCGTCGCCTGCCGGCCTCCGGGCTTGGCCGCGGGACGGCCGCCGGCGGGCCGCTGCTTGGGCGCGGCCTTCTCCTTCTCGGAGGGGTCTTCGAAGGCGTCGAAACCCTGGGGAAAACTCTCGAAGAACGTCTCCTCGGCGGGACGGCGGGGCTTGGGCCCCTTGTTCTCGGCCATCGCTTTTAACCGCTCGGAAGAAAGAGCGCTCTCCCTGCGGTTCATCGAGCGCATGCCCAGAGCCACGACGACGAGCACCAAGAGCACGACGGCGACGAGGCCCATAATGACCGCGGTCATAGCACCACCTTCAAGGCCATGGCCTGCCAGCGACGCCGGTGAGATCGCGCGGCCATCGACGCGACCTGCCCCCTTTGACCACCTGCGCTCAGCAATTGGATCCGATTCTGCTTGACCACAATGACCGTTGTCACACCCTAGGCGAAGATTGGTGTAGCACGACTACCTCCGGCGTTCAGCATGTCACTCGATGTTGGCCGCCGTGAGGCGACCGCGAGCGATGGTGTGATCAGCGATGTGCTCCAGCGTCTCGGCCAGGGGCGCGCCCTGCTTGAGATCGAGCTTCGTGTCGAGGGCGTAAACAGTGAAACGGTAACGGCCCTCGGTCTGGCACGGAGGCGTATAGCCGACTTTGCCGTTCGACGCCTGGCCCTGCCTCGCGCCTCTCGGGACGCCGTTCTCGGCCAGCTCGGTGGTGTTCGGGTCGATGTTGAACACCACCCAGTTCACCGCGCTGCTCCTCGCACTGTTGTCGTCGACCACTATGGCGACGGACTTGGCACCCGACGTCCCCGACCAGCGGAGGGGAGGATTGCCCAGCCCGCCGCTGCAGGAATAGCCGTGCGGCAGGGGCGCCCCGTCACGGAAGCGCGGGCTCGACACACTGATCACGTCGAGGTTCCTGGGCGATCCGCCGCCCAGGATCCCGCAGCCCGACGCCGCGAGCGTTACCGCCGTGATGATGACGGCACACCGTGCGCCCATGGACTTCGTCGGCGACCCCATGCCCGATGATGCTACGCGGATCGGGATGGTGCACCGACCGAATCGGGCTGATCCGTGCCGCTGTCCCGCTGGGCGTACCGCTCTCACCTGCTGTGTCCCGTCCTTCGATTCGTCCCACTTCAACCATCCGGTCCCGAATGAGGGTACTGACCGCGCGGGGAAGGGTCGTTTTCGGCGACAATCAAGGCATGCAGGGGGTGACGGTGGAAACCGGTGTGAGCTTCGCCGTCCTCGGACCTCTCGAGGTGCGCGACGACGGCCGCCTGATCGAGATAGGCGGCCAGCGGCTGCGCGCGCTGCTGACGCTCCTGCTCCTCGACACCGGTCGCACCGTCCCCACCGACGCCCTGGTCGCCGGCGTGTGGGACGACCATCCGCCGAACGGTGTGGGCAACGCGCTCCAGGCGCTGGTCTCCCGGCTCCGGGCGACGATCGACCGCGCACTCGTGGTGGCCGATCCGTCCGGCTATCGCCTCCTGGTCGCGCCCGATCAGGTCGACCTCCACCGCTTCACCCGGCTGGCCCGCGAGGGAGGCCGCGCCCTGGAGACGGGCGATCCCGGCCTGGCCGTACGGGCGCTCACGGAGGCTCTCGGTCTGTGGCGCGGCGCCCCGCTCACCGACCTGCCCGCGGGTGCGGTCGAGGTGGCCCGGCTCGAGGAGATCAGGATCGCCGCGACCGAGGACAGGATCGACGCGGAGCTCAGGCTGGGACCACGCCCGGACGTCGTATCCGAACTGTCGCGGCTCGTCGCCGTCCACCCGTTGCGGGAGCGGCTGCGCGGGCTGCTGATGCGCGCCCTCTACGGTTCCGGCCGGCAGGTGGAGGCGCTCGCCGCCTATGAGGACGCGCGCGCCACTTTCGCGGACCGGCTCGGCGCCGACCCCTCGCCCGCGCTGGCGGAGCTGCACCTGTCCATCCTGCGCGGCGACTCCGTCCCAAGCGGCGACTCCGTCCCAAGCGGCGACTCCGTCCTGCATGGTGACTCCGTCCTGCGCGGTGACGGTGCGCGCCCCGTGCCTGCCCGGCCGTCGGCCCAGCCGCCCGCGCGGACGCCGGCTCAGCCGCTCGTCGTACGGTCGCCGCCGGTGCGGAAGGGGAACCTGCGCGCCCGCTTGACCAGCTTCGTCGGGAGGGAGGGCGACGTCGAGCAGGTGGGGGAGTCGCTGGCCCGCAACCGTCTCGTCACCCTCCTCGGCCCCGGCGGCGCGGGGAAGACCAGGCTGGCCGTCGAGTCGGCCGAGGCGTTCGCGTCCTCCGTCCCGGACGGCGCGTGGCTCGTGGAACTGGCGTCCGTGCTCGACCCGGCCCAGGTCCCGCACGCCGTGCTGGCGGCGCTCGGCCTCCGGGACATGGGGCTCGTGTCCGTCCGACCGGCGGCAGGCCCGTCCGCCGACGCCGACGCGACCGGCCGCCTGGTCACGGCGCTGTCGGGACGCGCGCAGCTGATCGTGCTGGACAACTGCGAGCACCTCGTGGGCGCCGCGGCCACGCTGGCCGACCGGCTGCTCGCCGACTGCCCCGGCGTCCGGATCCTGGTCACGAGCCGCGAGCCGCTCGGCATCACCGGGGAGGTGCTCTGGCCGGTCCAGCCGCTCGGCCTCGACCACGCCGTACGGCTGTTCGCCGACCGTGCGGCGGCGGCGCGGCCCGGTTACCGGGCACGGGATGACAGGCTCGCGGTCGAGCGCATCTGCAGCGGGCTCGACGGCATGCCCCTGGCCATCGAACTGGCGGCAGCCCGGCTGCGGACGTTGTCCGCGGAGCAGATAGCCGACCGGCTCGGCGACCGTTTCCGCCTGCTGACCAGCGGCAGCCGTACGGCCATGCCGCGCCACCAGACCCTGCGCGCGGTCGTCGAGTGGAGCTGGGACCTGCTCGACGAGGAGGAGCGCACGCTCGCGGCGCGGCTGTCCGTCTTCGCGGGCGGCGGGACGCTGGAGAGCACAGAAGAGGTGTGCCGCGGCGACCTCGACGTGCTCGGCCGTCTTGTCGACAAGTCACTGGTGGTGTTCGACGGCGGGCGCTACAGCATGCTGGAGACGGTCCGCGCCTACGCGGGCGACCGGCTGGCGGAGATGGGCGACGAACGCGAGATCCGGCTGGCCCACGCCCGCTTCTTCGCCCAGATGGCCGAGACCGCCGATCCGCACCTGCGCCGGGCCGAGCAGGTCGAGTGGCTCCCCCGGCTGTGGGCCGAACACGACAACCTGTCGTCGGCCCTGCTCTGGGCCACGGACCAGGGCGAGACCGACATCGCGCTGACGCTCGTCGGCCACCTCGGCTGGTACTGGTGGCTGGTGGGGCACCGGCGGGAGGGCGCGCAGCGCGCAGAGGAGGCCATCCGCTTGGCGGAGGGCGGCGGCCCCGGGGGCGACCCGGTGAAGGTCGCGCTCGCCCACGCGGTGCTCGGCCTCACCTGGGCCGCCGCGGACCTGCAGTGGGACAGGGCGCGGGAGAGTCTGCAGACGGCCATTCAGCTCATGCGGGACAACCAGGTCTCGGGCCCGCCGCATCCGGTGGTGGCGATGGCCGCGCCGATCCTGGCGCTTCTGCTCGGCTCGGACTTCGAGGCCAACGCTCATCTGGAGGACCTGTTCGGTCATCCGGACCCGTGGGTGGCCGCCGCCGCGTACATGTTCCGCGGGAACGTGTATTTCAACACGGGCCGTGTCGCCGAGGGGGAGAGCCACCTGCGGGCCTCGCTCGACCGGTTCAGGGAGGTCGGCGACAGATGGGGGACGGGCAACGCCCTCGCGTCGCTGGCGGAGGCGGGCACGATGCGCGGCACCGGCGAGGCCATCGAGATCCTGCGGGAGGCCATCGCACTCGTCGACGAGGTCGGCGCCGTGGAGGACACGCCGTACATGCGGACCCGTCTGGCGATCGTCCTCAACATCGCCGGTGACCGGGCGGGCGCCGACTCGGTGCTGGAGGAGGCCATGCGCATCTGCGTCGACAACGCCGACCCCATGGGGAAGGCCGGTGTCGAGCACGTCCGCGGCGACTTCGCGCGGGAGAGGGGCGACTTCGACGCCGCCCGCGAGTGTTACCACGAGGCGCTGCGGT
The DNA here is from genome assembly GCF_016863275.1 of Planotetraspora mira. GTDB lineage: Bacteria > Actinomycetota > Actinomycetes > Streptosporangiales > Streptosporangiaceae > Planotetraspora > Planotetraspora mira. The sequence goes on along the minus strand of NZ_BOOO01000004.1, from coordinate 198,837 downwards.
TGCTGGGCGGGCCCGAGTTGTCGTCGGCCCGGCAGTTGCACGCCACGCTGAGCTCGTCGCTCGGCATGCTGGCCGCGCAGGAGGGCGACCTCGGAAGGGCCCGCCGCCTCCATGGCGAGGCGCTGGCCCTCGCGGTGGAGTCGCAGGACGGGCCGGTGGTGGCCCATGTGATCGTGGCGTACGCCGGTCTCGCCGCTCTCGAAGGTGATCACGAGCGGGCGGCGGTGCTCCTCGGCGGGGCGACCGCCGTACGCGGAATCGTGGACGTCGTCGGCTACGACCATCTCCGGGCCACGGAGGCGGCCACGGCCGCGCTCGGCCGGGAGGAGTTCTCCCGGCATTACGAGCGCGGCCGGGCGATGACCAGGGAACAGGCCGTGGCCTTCGCGGGCTAGCACCGGCGCCGCCGTCATCAGACGCGGTTGCGGAAGGCCCGGATCGACAGCGGCGCGAACACCACCGCGATGCCGACCGCCCAGAGCAGCGAGATTCCGGCGTGCGAGGCGACGGGACCACCGCTGAGCAGCCCCCGGACCGCGTCCGACAGGTGGCTGACCGGGTTGACCTCGACCCACTTCTGTAGCCAGGAGGGCATCGTGTCGGTCCGCACGAAGGCGTTGCTGGTGAAGGTGATCGGCATCATCAGGGAGAACATCAGGATCTGGACCTTCTCCTGGTCGGACGCCCTGAGGCCGACCAGGACCGCCACCCAGGACATGGCCAGCGCGAAGGCCAGCAGCACCGCGAGCGCACCGGCGACGCCGAGCAGGCCCGTGTGGACGCGGAACCCGAGGACCAGGCCCAGCCCCAGGAAGAGGGCGAACGCCCACACCTGCTTGAGGGTGTCGGCCACGATCCGTCCCGCCAGCGGCGCCGAACGGGCGATCGGCAGGCTTCGCAACCGGTCGAAGACGCCCTTCGTGATGTCGGTGTTCAGCCCGACCGCCGTGGTCATGCTCGCGAACAGCATGTTCTGCGCGACCAGGCCGGGCAGCGCGAACTGCAGGTAGTCGCCGGTCGACCCCGCGATCGCCCCGCCGAAGACATAGGTGAACAGCAGCAGGAACATGACGGGCTGGACGCTCAGGTCGAGCAGCTCCATCGGATTGTGCTTGATCTGGACCAGGCTTCTCCACGACAGCGTCATGGTGTGGCGGAGCGTGGCCGAGGGGCTGATCCTCGGAGCGGCGACGGCGCCCGTCGCGGTCTGGGCGATCGCGGTCATGATGTCTCCTCGTGGTGGCTGTCGCGGGGGCTCGGACGAGCGGCCGGGTCCAGGGCCGTCGGTGTCGTGGCCGGTCGTGCCGGTGCCGGCCGTTCGGGGACCCTTCGGGTCGTGGTCGTGCGGGTCATGCCGCGACCTCCGCGGGTTGCGCCTTCTCCTCGGCCGCGTGGCCGGTGAGAGCGAGGAAGACCTCGTCGAGACTCGACTTGCGCAGGGACAGCTCGGCCGCGATCACGCCGAGGTCGTCGAGGCGCCGGACGATCGCGGGGACGACGGCGGGGTCGCGCACACCGGCCCTGACCATGCCGCCGGACACGGTGGGCGCGAGGTCGAGGATGTCGCCCACCACGCGCGCCACCAGGTCGAGATGGGCGGTCTCCGCCGGGCGGACCTCCAGCACCTGGCCGCCGGTCGTCGCCTTGAGCTCGTCGGACGTGCCTGCGGCGATGACCTTCCCGTGGTCGAACACGACGATGTCGTCGGCCAGTTGGTCGGCCTCCTCGAGATACTGCGTCGTCAGCAGCACGGTCACGCCGTCGCTCTGGAGCCCGCGCACGACGCCCCACAACTCGGTGCGGCTGCGCGGGTCGAGCCCCGTCGTCGGCTCGTCGAGGAACAGCACCTGCGGGCGGCCGATCAGGCTGGCCGCCAGGTCGAGGCGCCGGCGCATGCCGCCCGAGTAGGTCTTCGTCGCGCGGCCTCCGGCGTCGGTCAGGTCGAAGCGCTCGAGCAGTTCGGCGGCGCGCCGCCGGGCGTCGGCCCGCGTCATGTCGAGCAGCCGGCCGATCATCACGAGGTTCTCCACGCCGGTCAGCGTCTCGTCGACCGCGGCGTACTGACCTGTCAGGCCGATCAGTGACCGCACCTGATGCGCCTGCTTCACGACGTCGAACCCGCCCACCTGCGCCCGGCCCCCGTCCGGCCGCAGCAGGGTGGCGAGAATGCGGACGGCGGTGGTCTTCCCCGCGCCGTTGGGCCCCAGCACTCCGAGCAGCCGTCCCTGGGGCACCTCGAGATCGACTCCGTCGAGCGCCCGGGTCTCGCCGTAGTGCTTGGCCAGGCCCTGTGCCTGGATCGCGTATCTCATGGATTTCTTCTCCCTCGTCGTGGACACCATCACTTTGCGGCATGCCACTGACAGTTCACTGAGCGTCGCAATCAGCCGCTGACATATCGCTGACGGCGGGGTCCGATCTCTTAGGGTGGGGTTGTGAAAGGTCCATTACGGGATCCGGCTCATCGGGTGTCACGGCGCGCGATCGCCCTGTGGCTGATCGAGTCGCTGATCGGGTTCGCCATCTTCTTCGGCGGCGCCCTGCTTCTCGCGTTCTGGATCGGCCGGAGCGACTGGGCGGTCCTGCCCGGCTGGCTGTCCGACCACGCGTGGCTGCTGCCGCTCGTCGTCGGCGTCGTGATGGCACCATTGGTGATCATCGAACCGCTGTGGCGCTACGCCGTACATCGGTGGGAGTTGTCGGGCGACGTCGTGTACGCCAGGTCCGGCTGGCTGAGCAGGGAATGGGTGTTCGTCCCCGTCAGCCGGATCCAGACGGTGGACAAGGCGCAGGGCTGGTTCGAGCGCGCGCTCCGCCTGGCCACCGTGGAGATCCGCACGGCGTCTCACGCCGGGTCGTCGACGATCAAGGGACTCGACTACGACGTGGCCGCCGGTTTCGCCGAGGAGTTGGCCCGCCGGGCTCAGGAACTCAGGGACGACGCGACATGACAGAGCCCGGTTCCGCGCAGCCCGATCCCCGGCAGCCGGACCCCGCGCAGTCTGATCCCCGGCAGTTGGGTCCCGCGCAGTCTGATTCCTGGCGCCCGGGTCCCGCACAGCAGGGACCTGGACAGTCGGGAACCGCGCAGCCGGGGCCCGGTCAGCCCGGGGCCTGGCCGTCAGGCCCCGGCGGCCTTCCCGTCCGTCCCGGGGCGACGCCGTACGGCGAGGCGGGGGCGGCCCGGCGGCTGAGCCCTCGCGTCCTGCTGATCGACCCGATCCGGATGTTGCCCACGCTGCTCCTGCCACTCGCCGGTGTCCTGGTGGCGGGCGGATTCTCGCCCGCGTCGTTCGGCTGGGCGGCTCTCGGCGTGGGGGGATCGGTGGTCTACGCGGTCGTCCGCTGGGCGACGTTCACCTACCGCGTGTCCGGCGACCGGCTGGAGCTCACCCGCGCGCTCATCAGCCGGTCGGTACGGACGATCCCCCTGGAACGGGTCCGCGGCATCGACATCACCACTCCGCCCCTGCATCGCCTGCTCCGCCTCGCCGTCCTCAAACTCGACACGGGCGCAGGCGGCGGCGAGCAGGAGGGCGAGCTCGACGCGCTCACGGTGGAGGAGGCCGAGAGCCTCCGGGCGGTGCTGCTGGCCCGCCGTTCGGTGACGCCCCGCCCCCGGCCGGAGGGCTCGGCGGCAGCGGAGGGCACAGCGGTGGACGCCCCCGCACAGGACGGCGTCGCACGGGACGGAATCGCGCTGGACGGCGCCTCGAAGGACGGCACTCCCCGGGACGGTGCGATCTCCGCACGAGGGGCGGCCGCCGGGCGGACCTCCGGCCACCACGACGAGCGGATCATCGGCCGTGTGCCGCGTTCCTGGCTCAGGTACGGCCCGCTGTCCGGCGCGTACCTGCTGACGCCCTTCGCGCTGATCGCCGGAGCGGTCGGCCTGGTCTTCCAGGTGGGCGGCGAGTTGCGCGTCGACGCGCGCAAGGCGAGGGCGGTGTTCACCTGGGTGGAGGGACATCCCGCCCTGCTGGTCGCCGGCGTGGTGCTGCTGATCCTGGCCATGCCCGTGGTCGGGGGCATCATGTACGCCGTCTTCAACTGGGACTTCACCCTGCGCACCCGGGACGGGTACCTCGTGGCGGAGCGCGGCCTGGTCACCCGCCGGGCGGTTTCGCTGGAGCGCCGCCGGATCCGCGGATACGAACTGGTCGACGGACTGATCGAACGCCGGTTCAAGGTCGTGCGGCTGTGGGCGGTGGTCACCGGCCTCGGGGACTCGGAGACCAGAGGCCAACTGCTGCCGGTGACTCCCCGGACGTACGCCGTCGACGTCGCCTCGGACGCCATTGGGCCCTTCGCCACGCCGTTGCGGCCGCACCCGTCCCAGGCACGGCGCCGCAGGTTGTTCCGGGCCGTCACGCCCTGGCTGGTCGTCGCCGCGGCGATGTTCCTGCTGGGATGGGAGGTGGCCGCGTCGGCCGCCCTGGTCCTGGCGCTGCTCGGAATACCGCTCGGGCTGGACCGCTACCGCTCCCTGGGGCACGCCTACGACGGCACGAGACTGTCGGTGCGCAACGGGTCGCTGCGCCGGGGACAGGCCGTCGTCGAGCGTCGCGCGATCGTGGGGTGGACCCTGCGGCAGACGGTGTTCCAGCGGATGTCGGGAGTGCTGACCGTGGTCGCCGGGGTCGGCGCGGGGACCGGCGGCTATCCCGCGGTCGACACCGGAGAGGCTCAGGGCGTGGAGTTCGCCGCGGAGGTCACTCCCGACTGGATCGGCCCGTTCCTCGCCTCGCCGAATCGATAAAAACGGCCCGCACGAGGCGGACCGCACATCGCGACGTTCCGACACGAGGCCGCCGGTCACTCTCACGACGCGAGGCCCCGGCCTGCCGGTCGGGCTTCACTCACGTGCCAAGGCAGCGGCCTGCCGGTCGAGCTCTCTCCGCACCGGCCATGCTCAACGCGCCGGGCCTCGGCCTGCCGGTCGGGCTCTCGCCGCGCCGGTCAGGCTCACATCGGATGTCGCTCGCGCGGGCCTAGTCGGGCTTGCGCGCGCCGAACATGATCTCGTCCCACGTCGGCACGGAGGCCCGACGGCCCCGCGACTTGCGCGGCCGCGCCGGTGCCGGCTTCGGCACGGGCGGTGCGGGCGTCTCCGGCTTCGCGTCCTTGGGCGCTTCCTTGATGGCACCCTGTGCCGGAGCCTTGGCGGCCTCCTTCGCCGCGGGCTCGCCGGCGTCCTTGGCCGCCGAAGCCGCCGCGGCGGCTCTCCCGCCACCGGGACGGTCGCCGTTCGCGGCGGGCGCCCCGGCGCGGGCGGCGGCAGGCGCCTGAGCGGGCACCTCACGGCCGGTCGTGGCAGGTGCGGGTGCCTTGGACGGCGCGGGCGCGGCCTTCTCCGTCCCCTTCGAGCCCGGGACCGGTGAACCGCCGGCCGGTGCCGTACCCGCGGCACGCGGGGGAGCGGGAACCGGCCGCGGAGCAGGCGTCGGCCGAGGAGCGGGAGCAGGCACGGCCGGCGCCTTCACGGGAGCCGCGACAGGGGCCGCGGGGCGGTCGGCGTCGCCGGCCTTGTCGCCTGCCTTGTCCCCGGAGACGGCCGCTGGGGCCGCCTCTCGCCTCTCGCCGACGGCGGCCGTCTCCACGACGGCCTCGGTGACAGGCTTGGTGGCGGGCTCGTCCTGCGTGGCGGCGACCTCGGCGGAAGCCGCCGCGGCATCCTCGGCCGCCGCGGCCTGCCTCGCCGGCGCGTTCTCGTCGCCCGTCTGGTCCTTCGTCTGGTTCACGGTTCCGCCCCCGGCCGTCTCGTGCTCCGCCGTCTCCGGCTCTGTCTCCGTGGCCGTGTCACGCGCGGATGTGTCCTGCGGCTCTTGCGGGCCGTCGAGGACGGGCTCGGGCGCGTCCGGCTCGGAGGGTTCGGTCGTGGAGGGGAGAAGGATGTCGGGGATCGGGGGAGTCGACGCACGTTCCGGCGCGGAAACGGCCGGGTGGTTCACGGGCCTGTCGTCGGCGACCGGGCGCAGCGGCGTCGGAGCCTGCGCGACCGGCGTCGCCTGAGGCAGCCGGAAGGCGGGAGGCTCCTCCACCTCGTCGGGCTCGACCAGCGGCTCCGGCAGCCTGAAGGGCACCGGAGCGGGCTCGGCGCGGTACGCGGCGGGCTCCTCGCGGCGCGGCTCGGGCCGGTAGGCCGGGGGCTCCTCGTGGCGGGGCTCGTGCCACGCCGGCGGTTCCTGGCGCAGCGGGGGGTCGAGACGGGCGGGCGGCTCGTGCCGTACGGCAGGGCGGTCGTAGCCGGGCTCGGCGCGCCCGTATGTGTCCTGCCGGCCGGAACCCGGCAGCGGCGCCACGGGGGCGAGCTTGGCCGCGAGCCTCGGCACGAAGGGACGGACGGTCGAGTCGTCGCTGTCGGGCTCGACGTACTCGGCCGCCGACAGGCGCATGGCCTCGTCGTCGTTCGGGGTGATGTGGCGGCGGCGCGGGTCGAACAGCCACTCGGCGTGCCGGGTGTGCCCGTTCCAGACGAAGCCCAGCTTCACCCGCCACAGGTTGTCGTCGCGCTTGCAGGAGTCCCAGTCGATCTCGTCGGCGGGGACGCCGCGGCGGGTGAGACGCTCGGCGACCAGCTCGCCCAGCGTCGGACCCGGGGTGTTGTCTCCGGGCATGCGGACCGGGGCGCGCTGCGCCTGCTGGGCCATGTACTCGCGCTCCTGGAGAACGGGTCCCTCGAACCAGCGGACGCGTTCCACCGGGATGCCGGCGGTGGCCGCGATCTCCTCCGCCGTCTCACCGGCGCGGATTCGAGCCTGGATCTCCTTGGGGCGCAACGGACTCTCCACTTCGATCTCGTACTGGCCGAGACGGGAGAAGTTGCCGCGGACCGCGGCGCGGAGCCGGTCGTCGACGGGAAGCGTGAACCGCGTGCCCCGTCCGGCCGTGGCCAGGACGAGATACGTGCCGTCCTCACTTACCGCGACGAGACGGAGCTCCTGCATGCGAGTCCCTTCGTCATCGTGCTGCGTCTTCCCCCGGACCCTTGAGTCTCTCGCGTGAGCCGGTTGCCTTCCAGCACCGTACCCGGCATGTCCGAACATCGCCTCGCCCAGGGGTGGGGCAGATGTTGTGACGCCGGTCACATTTTCCGCGCTCACCTTGCTACAGCCCGCCGGGGTACGGCAAGCGGGCAGGTGTCCTCGACGGATTGTCCCGTACGGCGCCGCCCCGCGGGGTGGAGTCGGCTCATGACGCGAGAGAATGATGGGTCGTTCTTCCTGAGGTGATGCGCGCTCACTGTCCGTGGATGCGGCCGTCCCGGCGCCGGCGCGGCGACGGGTGGCGTCGTGGTCGCCGCGGCGGTCGCGGCGGCCCCCGCTGAAGAGGCCGTCAGGCCCCGCCTGCGGGAGGGGTTGATGTGCACTTGCTCCCCCGGGTTCGAGTGGCACGCCGGGCTCAGGCTGCCCGTGCCTCGCAATGTGCCCGTAAGGCGGTCAGGTGAGGCAACCCGACACGCCGGGAAAGCGTCACAAGGGGGTTCTCTTTACGTGGCCGTGGTTTCCGGGCCGTCCGCGGGGGAACTCACGCGTGCCGCTCCGAGCACCTGGTCCAGATAGTCGTTGGCGAACAGCCCGTGGGGGTCGAGCCTGTCACGCAACGCCTGGAAGTCGGCGAACCTCGGATAGACCGTCTGGAGGTATGCCGCGTCCCGCGTGTGCAGCTTGCCCCAGTGCGGGCGGCCCTGGAACCTCGTCATGATCTCCTCGACGCCCGCGAAGTAATCCGGGTTCGGCGTCGGGCGGTAGACGTGGCACGCGATGTACGCCGACGGCCTGCCGTACGCGGTGGAGAGCCACGCGTCGGACGGCGGCGTGACCCTGACCTCGACGGGGAAGGTGATCTTCCAGTCCGATCGCTCGATCAGGTCCCGCGTCTGACGAAGGGCCTCGGCGAGGTGGTGGCGGGGGATGGCGTACTCCATCTCGAGGAAGCGCACCTCCCGGACCGACGTGAAGATCTTGTATGAGGCGTCCGCGCATTCCGACGCGCTCAGCACGCTCGCCGAGAGCCTGTTGATGCGCGGGATGGCACCGGGGGCGCGGGCTCCCACGGCGCACATCGCGCCGAAGAGGGTGTTCTCCAGGAAGACGTTGTCCAGCCAGTGCTTGAACGCGCCCGGCGGCCTGGCCGGACCGGGGGAGCGGTTGTTCCGCTTGACCAGGCAGGTGTCGGTGTGCGGCAACCAGAAGAAGTCGAGGTGCTCGTTGTCTCCCGTGAGCTCGTCGAGCGAGTCCAGGATGCGGCTGAACGGCATCGGCTCGCGGCGCGAGTGGAGGAGGAACGACGGCTCGACCCGGAATGTCACAGCGGTGAGGATGCCGAGGGCGCCCAGGCCGACACGCGCCGCGTCGAACAGATCGCCCTCGCTCACGGTGGTCGCCGAGCCGTCGGCCAGGACGATGTCCATCTCGAGGACCTGGTCGGCGAGACCGCCGATCTCCCGTCCCGTGCCGTGGGTGCCGGTCTGGATGGCCCCGGCGACCGTCTGGGCGGTGATGTCCCCCATGTTGGCCAGGGCCAGTCCGCGTGCCTGCAGTTCCTCGTTGAGCGCGCGGAGCGGTGTGCCGGCGGCGACCTTGACGCGGCCGTCGCCGGTCTCGATGATCCCGGTCAGCCCGTCCGGTCTGAGCAGGATCCCGTCGGTGAGCGCGACCCCGGTGAACGAGTGTCCGGTGCCCAGCATCCGGACCCGCCGCCCACCGCGCGCGGCATCCGTGACGGCCCGCGCCACGTCGGCGGCGGACGTGGGTGTCCGGAACTCCGAGGGAGTGACCGACTGGTTGCGTGCCCAGTTGACGAAGGCGCCCATGTTCCTCCTCGCGCAGTGAAACCGCACGCCCCCGTCGTGGAACATGAACACTACTCATAAAATCGGCGGCTGCCTATGGCCCCGCCGCCGCGCCGCGGGTCAGTTGGTGCGGTGTTCCATCCGGACCAGCGTGGACCCCGCCACGCCGACGACCGCCGCGGCGAGGGCGCAGGCGAAGGTGAATCCGTAGGCGTTCGACGCGCCGTACACGTCGGTCAGGTGGCCGCCCGCCCATGCGCCGATGGCCACGCCGAACCCGATCGACGTCGAGATCCACGACATGCCCTCGGTGAGCTGCGAGGTCGGGACCAGGCGCTCGATGAGGGAGAAGCCCGTGATCAGAGTGGGCGAGATCGCGAGGCCCGCGAAGAACAGGGCCACCGCCATCGGGCGGATGTCGTTCATCAGCAGGACCGGTGTGAGCCCCACCGCGAAGATCGAAAGCCCCCTGATGAACCGGCTGCGCAGGCTGATCTTCCAGTGGCGGGAGCCGTACCAGAGGCCGGAGACCATGCTCCCGCCGGAGAGCGACGCGAGCAGGAACCCCGCCGCCACCTTGCTGCCCTGTTCGTCGGCGAAGGCGACGGTGATGACGTCGACCGAGCCGAACACCGCGCCCATCGCGAGGAAGACGGCCGACAGCAGGGCCACCCCGGGGATCGCGATGGGGGAGCCCGCGTGTTCCCTGTGCCGTACGGCGGGCGGCTCGGTGCCGCGCAACACGGAGAACGCCAGAGTGCCCACGAGCGTGAGGACGATGGCGACGATGATCCCGGCGTACACGTTCACCGTCGTCGCGAGCGCGGTCACGAAGGCAGGGCCGCCGACGAAGATGACCTCGTCGGCCACCGACTCGAACGAGAACGCGGTGTGCAGCTGCGAGGAGTCCTTGAGGACGTGCGACCAGCGGGCGCGCACCATCGAGCCCAGCGACGTGGCGGTGGCCCCCGCGGCGGCGCCTGTCGCGTACAGCGTCCAGATCGGGGCGTTCGCGTGGGCGCACGCCATCAGGCCGGAGAGGGCGACCCCGTGGAGCAGGGCGAACGGCACCAGGACCTTCGCCTGGCCGAACCTGTCCACGAGACGGCCGGACACCGGGGCGGCCATGGCGTAGGCGAGTGAGAAGACGGCCGACACCGCGCCGGCGGTGGCGTAGGAGCCCGTGATCGCGGAGATGAGGAGCACGACGCCGATGCCGAGCATCGACATGGGAATCCGCCCGATGAAGCCGGTGATGACGAAGCCCTTGGCCCCGGGCGTGCCGAACAGGCCTCGGTACGGCCCCACCATGTCGCATCCCTTCAGCACTGTGTCGTCACGCGCTCCCGCTCCGGTCGGGGCCGGCTGTTGAGAGCACGCTGTGCGTCCGGGCACACCGGTTGGGAGCGGCGGCGGCCATGAGCATCTTCCTCATGGCACGCGGACGTGGCTTACGCAGCTCGACCCTCGCGCACAACCCCGGCGTATGGCAAGTGATTTTTACGTCTTTGGGGTGAAGGGATTAACCTGGGCCGGGTGCGCCTTCTTCCCCGGTCCACGCATCTTCGTGCACTTGTGGCCGGGCTGACCGTACTGATCATCGGGGTCATCGCCGGAGGCGTCGTCCTACTGGTCTCCGCTGATGAGGACCGGCAGCCCGTCGCGGCCGACCGTCCGGCCGCGACGACGGTCGTCCCCGATGCGGTGCTCCCCTCGAGCCCGCCCGTCGTCGACGTCGTCAGCGTGCAGGTCACGCCGCCCAGCATGCTGGCCATCACCCCCACTCCTGTGTCCGCCGGGACGTTGCAGGCGATCGCCGGTCTGAAGCACGTGCAGAAGGTGGCGGGCGCCGGCGGAGGCGCGGTGCGCACGGCGGGCCAGGGGCTGCAGTTGCTCGCCGTCGACCCCACCGAATTCCGCTCCTGGACGCCCAAGCCCGTTGCCGACCAGCCCGAGGTCTGGAGCGCGCTCGCGCGCAACGAGGTCGTGGCCGACAGCAAGACGGTCGACCGGACGGGCATGGTCCTCGGAACCGATCTCCAGATCGACGGCGGCCCGCGGGTGCGCCTGGCGGCGTCCGCGCCGCTCGGACTGCCCGGCGTCGACGGCCTGGTCAGCACCGACCTGGGACGGCGACTGGGGCTCGCCGCCGACGTCGTGGTCCTCATCCACGCGGATCGTGGCACGCCCGACAAGCGCGCGGTCGGCCGGCTGCTCGGGCAGAAGGCACAGATCGTGACCGTGGGCGCGAGCCGCGCACCCGCCACCACCCCGGGGAAGACCACCTCGACGTCGGGGCTGGTCGGACGGCCGGGCAGCTACCTGGAGCTCTACCAGCGGGCCGCGACGGTCTGCCCCGGCCTGTCGTGGACCGTCCTCGCCGCCACCGGGCAGGTGGAGAGCGGCCACGGGCGCAACAACGGGCCGTCCTCGGCGGGCGCGCTCGGGCCGATGCAGTTCATGCCCGCCACGTGGAAGTCCTACGGCGTCGACGGCGACGGCGACGGCGAGTCGGACATATGGAGCCCCTACGACGCCGTCCCGGCGGCCGCGAAATACCTCTGCGCGAACGGCGCCGGGCGCGGCGGCGACAAGCTCAGGAAGGCCGTCTGGTTCTACAACCACTCATGGTCGTACGTGGACAGGGTCCTCGGCCTGGCGACGTCGTACGCGCGGAAGTATCCCTGAGCGGCCCGATTCCCGCCCGGTGGCGCTCAGCCCGGTGACGTTCAGCCCCCCGTGGCCCCCAGCCTGGTGGACGCTCAGGGCCGGCGGATCGGTTCCGGCCTCAGGGCCGGCGGATCGGCGCCGGGCAGCAGGTCGCGGCACAGGGGACGGGCTCGGGCTCGGCCAGCAGCTCGCTCACCATGGAGACGAAGCGCGGGTGCGTGCCCGCCGTGGCCGCTCTGCTGAGCGCCATGCCGAGCTTCTCGGCCAGGGTCGTCGCCTCGACGTCGAGGTCGTAGACGACCTCCATGTGATCGGACACGAACCCGATCGGCACCACCACGACCGCGCGGACGCCGTACTCGTGCAGCGCCTCCAGGTGGGCGCAGACGTCCGGCTCCAGCCAGGGGACGCTCGGCGGGCCGCTCCGGCTCTGCCAGACCAGATCCCAGGGCCGGCCGGCGTCCACCTGCTCGGTGACCAGCGCGGCGGCCTTCCTGAGCTGGGCCTCGTACGCCCCGCCCGTGGGGCCCGCGGTCCTCGCCATCGAGACCGGGATGCTGTGCGCGGTGAAGACGAATCGTGCGGTGTCCCGTACGGCCGCGGGAAGGGCGTCGAGGGCGGCGCGGGTGTGGTCGGCCATCGCCGCGATGAAGCCGGGGTGGTCGTAGTAGTGCCGCAGCTTGACGATCTCGGGTGCTCCGGGGACCGCGGCACGCGCGCGGACGATGTCGTCGAGGTACTGGCGGCAACTCGAGTAGGAGCTGTAGGCGGCCGTGACGAACGCCGCCGCCTTCCTGACCCCGTCGGCCTTCATTTGGCGGACGGTGTCCTCCAGAAAGGGGTGCCAGTTCCGGTTGCCCCAGTAGATCGGCAGGTCGACGTCGAGCGCGTCGATCAGGTCACGGCACTGCTGGTTGATCGGGCTGACCCCGCCGAAGCCCTGGTAGTGCGCCTCGACCTCGAGCAGCCGTTCGCGTGGCACTCCCCGGCCGCGCACGACGTTCTCCAGGAACGGCATGACGTCGGCAGGCTTCTCCGGCCCGCCGAACGAGACGACGAGCAAGGCGTCGTAAGGCAAGGTGCTCCCCATGACCGTCCAGCCTACGCAGGATCCGGTCCGGTCTCCTCCGGAGGTGTGCTCCGTTGGGGATCACGTGAAGATCCGGGTAGGTTCGAACGGTGAGCCAATTTCCGGACATCCGTGAATACGTTGCCCTGCCGCGCGTGGTGTCGCTGCGGCTCTCCCCTGATGGGACCAGGCTCGTGTCCGTGGTCCAGTCACTCAGCCCCGACCGCTCGTCGTACGGCACCGCGCTGTGGGAGATCCCCCTCGACGCCGGGGCGGAGCCGTACCGGCTGACGCGGTCCGCGAAGGGAGAGGCGGGCGCGGAGTTCACCGCTGAGGGTGAGTTGCTGTTCGTCTCCCGGCGGCCCGACGAGACCGTCAAGGACAACGACGAGAACGTCCCGGCGTTGTGGCTGCTGCCCGAGCGCGGCGAGCCCCGCCGGATCGCGTCCAGGCCCGGCGGGATCGGCGGCGTGCAGGCCGCGGGCGGCGTGGTGGTCTTCGCCGCCGACGTGCTCCCCGGGGACTCCGCCACGGAGGAGGACCGCCGGAAGGCTCGCAAGGACGCCGGCATCAGCGCGATCCTGCACGAGCAGTACCCCATCCGTTACTGGGACCACGACCTCGGGCCGGCGCAGACCCGCCTGCTCGCCGGTGCCGTACGGGACGGCCTGGACGACGCCGCCGACCTGACGCCGGAGCCGGGACGGGCGCTGGACAGGGCGTCGTTCGCCGTCACCCCCGACGGGGCCTCGGTCATCACGACCTGGCAGGTCTTCCTCCCCAACGGCGAGATGCGGGCCGACCTCGTCGCCATCGACATCGCGACGGGGGCACGGCGCACCCTGGCCACCTCCGAGGGGCACGAGTTCGGCGGCCCCGTGGCGGTGTCGCCGGACGGCCGTCACGTCGCCTGCACGCGGGAGCGACTGGGCGACCGGGAACTCTCGACGTCACTCGACCTGTGGGTCGTCGACCTGGAAACCGGAGAGGGCCGCGCGCTGGGCGGCGAACTGTTCCCGACCGCCGTCGCGTGGGCGCCGTCGTCGGACGCGATCTACATCGTGGCCGATCACCTGGGTCGCCGTCCGGTGTTCCGGATCTCGCTCGATGGTGTCGTCGCCCGGCTGACCTCGGACGACGGGGCGTACCAGGAGCTGTGCCCGGCCCCCGACGGCTCGCTCTACGCCCTGCGCAGCGCCGTCGACTCGGCCCCCCGCCCCGTGCGGATCTCCCCGGACGGCTCCGTCGCCGACCTGCCCTCGCCCACGCCGTCCCTGGACCTGCCCGGCACGCTGACCGAGGTCAGCGCCACCGCCGAGGACGGGACGGAGATCCGGGGCTGGCTCGTCGTGCCCTCCGAGGCCACGGCGGAGAACCCGGCGCCGTTCCTCCTGTGGATCCACGGCGGCCCGGTGTCCAGTTGGAACGACTGGTCCTGGCGCTGGAACCCGTGGCTGATGGCCAAGAACGGCTACGCCGTGCTGCTTCCGGACCCGGCGCTGTCCACCGGATACGGCCAGTCGATGATCGACAGAGGCTGGGGCGACTGGGGACCGGTCACGCACGCCGACCTGATGGCGATCACTGACGAGTGCCTCAAGCGGCCGGAGATCGACGACCAGCGGATCGCGGCCATGGGCGGATCGTTCGGCGGATACATGGCCAACTGGGTCGCCGGGCACACCGACCGGTTCAAGGCCATCGTCACCCACGCCTCCCTGTGGAACCTGGATCAGTTCGCCGGGACCACGGACGCCTCGATGTACTGGCAGCGGGAGTTCGGCGCGCCTGGCTCCGACCGTTACGCACGGCTGTCGCCGCACAACTCGCTGGACAAGATCACCACCCCGATGCTCGTGATCCACGGCGACAAGGACTACCGGGTGCCGATCGGGGAGGGCCTGCGGCTCTGGTGGGACCTCCAGCGGTCGGGCGTCGAGTCGAAGTTCCTCTACTTCCCCGACGAGAACCACTGGGTCCTCAAGCCGGGAAACGCCATCGCCTGGTACGACACCGTGCTGGCCTTCCTGTCCCACCACGTTCTCGGCACCCCCTGGACACCCCCCGAGTCCCTGAGCTGAATTCCCCCTGAACATTTGTGGTGATCATGCACAGGTTCGTGTTCATCTGTCCTGACCTCCCGCCCCTCCGCGCGTGATCATGCACACGTTCGGCCGTATCCCCGGTGACCTGCACCGATGCTGTCCGTGATCATGCACGGGTTCGGGGATCAGTGTCGTGACCTGCGGCGTCGCAGACCGTGATCATGCACGTCCTCGGGCCGGCGGACGCTGGTCTGGGAGGATGTCGTTCGTGACCATGCAGTCCGGAAATATCCGGACTGCATGATCATGCGAGGAGTTCGCGCAGGTGGCGGGGCATGATCTCGAATCTGCGCATGATCACCAAATGTGAGGGGGCAGGTCACCGTGGATGATCGCGAAGGTGTGCATGATCACGGCGAAGGGGTGACGGCGGGGGAGTTGCTGGCGCTGGCGACCGACATCGCCCGTGAGGCGGGGGAGATGCTCCTCGCCAAGCGCCCCGCACGGCCCGAGGTCCTGACGACCAAATCCAGCCCGACCGACGTCGTGACCGCCCTGGACAAGGCCGCGGAGGAGTTGATCCGCGCCCGTATCGCCCAGGCCCGGCCGGGCGACGCCGTACTCGGTGAGGAGGGCGGCGACACCCCTGGCGAGGGCGGTGTCCGCTGGGTCGTGGACCCCATCGACGGCACCGTCAACTTCCTGTACGGCCTGCCCGACTGGGCGGTGAGCATCGGTGTTGAGGTGGACGGCGAGATCGTCGCCGGAGTGGTGAACAACATCCCCCGCGGCCAGTTGTTCAGCGCCTCCAAGGGCGAGGGGGCGTGGCTGGACGGCGAGCGCCTGTGGTGCAACACCGGCGTCCCTCTCGACCGGGCGCTCGTCGCCACCGGTTTCGGCTACGGAGCCGACAGGCGACGCGTACAGGCCGAGGTGCTCGCCCAGGTCATGCCGCGGATCCGGGACATCCGGAGGTCGGGTTCCTGTGCCGTCGACCTGTGCTCCGTCGCCGCCGGCCGGGTCGACGCCTACTTCGAGCGCGGGACCAACTACTGGGACCACGCGGCGGGCGGCCTGATCGCGACCGAGGCCGGCGCCAGGATCGACGGCCTGTACGGCAGGCCGGTCCATCCCGACCTGGTCATGTGTGCCGCACCTGGGCTGTTCGAGGAGTTGCACGACCTGCTGGCCCCGCTCGACCCGGACCACGACTGAGCGCCGGCCGAAGACGGCGAAGGGGGCCCGCCGTACTGGCGAGCCCCCTGAGGTGTGGTGCCGTCCTATCGCTGGATCAGGATGCCGTGATCGTCGGCCAGGCGGCGTAAGTCCTCGATCTCGGCGGTGAGGGCGTCGGCGAGGAAAGCGTCTCCGCTCGACCTGGCTTCCTCGAGACCCTTGTAGGCCTGGTCGAGCCGGGATTCGATCGTGCTGGTGAACTCGCCCATCTCACCTTCTTTCTCGGGGCGAAACATGCCGTGCGCAGACCCCGCAGCGGATCCTGGGGAGGGAAAACCTTCCCCGGCACACGACAATTGGGGTGTAGACCCTCAGTACCCATTGACGGGCTTGCCGCAAACCACCCAATTCATGTGCTCTGCATCACGTGATCGCGGGGAACCGCTTACCGCAGTCTTACGCCGGGTGTTGGGAGAATGAGGACGTCATTCCAGCTGAGGAGGACCAACATGCGCGTGCTTGTGGTGGAAGACGAGCGTGTGCTCGCGGATGCCATCGCGACCGGGCTGCGCCGCGAGGCGATGGCCGTGGACGTGGCGTACGACGGTGCCGCCGCGCTGGAGAAGACCGGCTACATCGACTACGACGTGATCGTTCTCGACCGCGACCTGCCGAAGGTCCACGGTGACCAGGTGGCACGCGAGCTCGTCACCCAGCGGTCGGGGTCGCGGATCATCATGCTGACGGCCGCCGGCGACGTGGACGACAAGGTCGAGGGCCTGGAACTGGGCGCCGACGACTATCTCGCCAAGCCGTTCGCCTTCATGGAGCTGGTCGCCCGGGTGCGGGCGCTGGGCCGCAGGTCCGCGCCGCCTCTGCCCCCCGTGCTCGAGCGGGCGGGGATCCGCCTCGACCCGGGCAAGCGACTCGTCGCGCGGGAGGGCAAGGAGATCGCCCTGACCAAGAAGGAGTTCGCGGTCCTCGAGGAGCTGATGCGCGCCGAGGGCGCGGTCGTGAGCCAGGAGGATCTCCTCGACAAGGCGTGGGACGAGCACATCGACCCGTTCACCAATGTCGTACGGGTGACCATGATGACCCTGCGAAAGAAGCTCGGTGAGCCCCAGGCCATCGAGACCGTCCCAGGGGTGGGATACCGGTTGTGAACGGGCAGGTCGGCGGCAGGGGCTTCCGCGGCCGCCAGGAGTTCGAGGTGACATGGTGAGCGGACCGGATGAGCCCGGTGGCCGCCCGGGGGACAGGACGGAGAGCCCGCCGATGCTCTCCCCGCCCGCCGTGGCGCCGCGCGTGGAGGAACGTCAGCGGACCGAGGAACTGCCCGTCGCGGTAGGCGGCAGGCGGTCCGGGCCAGGCGCCGGTGGGCACTATCGCGGCCAGGTCCCGCCGCCTCCCAGCGGCCCGCCCGCCTGGGACGGACCGCCACCCCTCGTGGCCAACCCCGTGAAGGTGGGCCTCCTCGACCAGATCAAGGCCCTGTCGGACCGCATGAGCATCCGATGGCGGCTGACGATCACATATGCCGCCCTCGTGTTCTTCGCCGGCGCCCTTCTTCTCACGGTCATGTACGTGCTGGTGGGCCAGGCCATCGACGCCGGCTGGCCCAGCAACATCTACGTGGGCAACGTGTCGGCGAGCGTGGCCGACCAGATCAAGGAGCAGTACCTGGAGGTGCAGGCGGAGGCCATCGACGCCGCGAGGGGTGAGCTGCTCAGGAGATCACTGCTCGCGCTCCTGGGTGTCGGCGTGATCGCGCTCATCCTCGGATACGTCGTGGCCGACCGGGCGTTGCGCCCGATCAAGCAGATGACGGCCACGGCGCGGAAGCTCTCCGAGACCTCGATCGCCCACGAGCGCATCGACCTGACCGGCCCCGACGACGAGCTCAAGGAGCTCGCCGACACCTTCGACGCGATGCTGATCAGGCTCAACACCGCCTTCGACGCTCAGCGCAGGTTCGTCGACAACGCCTCCCACGAGCTCCGGACGCCCCTCGCCATCAACCGGACGGTTCTGGAGGTCGCGCTCGCCGATCCCGAGGCGTCCGAGGACCTGAAGGTGCTCGGACGTACTCTTCTGGGGACCACCGCGCGCAACGAGCGTCTGATCGAGGGACTGCTGTTGCTCGCGCGAAGCGATCGGGAGTTGTCCGTACGCAAACCGGTGGACATTCAGGAGGTCGCGAGGACGGCCATCGACCAACTCGCCTCGTTCGCGGCGGAGGAAGAGATCGCCGTCGAATACGACCTTCATCCCGCGCCCACAACGGGCGATCCGGTTCTTCTCGAACGCTGCGTTTCGAACCTGATCGAGAACGGCATCAAGCACAATGCCGGTCCTTCAGGAAAAGTGTGGGTCCGGACGGGAATTGTCGACGGGGGTGCCGTTGTTCAGATCGCGAACACGGGACCGCATGTCCCCGCGTACGAGGTGGACAGTCTGTTCGAGCCGTTCAGGAGACTGAACGCCGACCGGATCCAGTCGGCCAAAGGCGCGGGTCTCGGCCTGTCCATCGTGCGCGGGATCGTCCGTGCGCACGGCGGATCGGTGAGCGCCGTCCCCCGTGACGGCGGAGGACTCGTGATGACGGTGCGTCTGTCGGGGGTCGGGGTGACCACCGGTGGGGTGCAGTCGGCGCGCTGATGGAGCGCCCGCGCCGCACATGTGGTTGGATGTGCCGTCGAAACGCGGTGGGTCATACCGTCGATACTGTGGTTTTCGCCATATTTGGCTAACCAGAGCCTAGTGCGGGATGCCCCTCTCGTGTTGGGAGGTTGAGTGTTCGTCGATGCGGGTACCGATTGCAAATCTCCCGGCGGCGACGGGCACAATTTCCGCCTCCCGAGCGTTGAAGACGCGCGACGTAGGCGCAGACAGATAGATGAGGGGGATGGAGTACGCAAATGGCAACCGACTACGACAGCCCGCGCAAGACTGATGACGACCTGAATGAGGACAGCCTTCAGGAGCTTCAGGCGCGGCGCAGTGACAAGTCGTCGGGCAGCATCGACATCGACGAGACGGATCTTGCCGAGTCGCTGGAGCTGCCGGGGGCTGATCTCTCCAACGAGGAGCTGTCTCTTCGTGTGATTCCGCGGCAGGCGGACGAGTTCACCTGCTCTCGCTGCTTCCTGGTGCATCACCGCAGCCAGCTGGCCTCCGAGAAGAACGGTCAGCAGGTCTGCCGAGAGTGTGCGGCCTAGGAGTCTCTTGAGGAGGGTCCGTTGACTCCCGAAACGGATCGATCGAACGAAGAGGTCGCCGACCTGGTCGGCAAGCTAGTGGCCCCTGAGGAGGCGGACGGGGCCGAGCGGCGTCGGCTGCTCGGCCGCCTCAGCAAGGCGCTCGCGAGGTCTGCGAACAACGCCCGCGGGTCAGGTGCGGGGCGGGGACGATGGTTGGCCGACGTGTTCGTCAACATCGCCCAAAGGCTGCCGATCCGCGACTACGCGACCTTGCAGGAGCACCATTACGGCCTGACGGGAGAGCAACTGGCCGACGATCTGGTCCGTACAGCGGCGAAGGCCACGACGGCCATCGGCGCGGTGGGGGGAGCCCTCGCCGCGGCCGAGTTCGCGGCTCCACCCCTGCTGCTGTCGGCTCCGGCGCAGCTCGTGGCCGAGACGCTGGTCGTCGCCGCGATCGAGGTCAAGCTCCTCGCCGAGTTGCACGAGGTGTACGGCGTGCCGGTCGAGGGCAACGGCTCTCAGCGGGCGGCCGCCTACACCATGGCCTGGTCGAAGCAGCGTGGTGTGAACCCCCTGACTCCCGGCTCCGCCACCTTCGCTCTGGGGGCGGCGGCGAAGACGGCGCTGCGCAACCGCCTGATGCGGACGCTCGGCAGGCACCTCACCACCCTCGGCCCCTTCCTCACCGGCGCGGTCGCCGGCGGCGCGCTCAACCGGGCGGCCACCAAGAGGCTCGCGGAAGCCGTACGCGCGGATCTGCGCCGGCAACGGGCCCTGCCTCCCCCCTGATTTCCGGCCTGTCCCTCGCTTGATCTGGGGCAGGCCCGTGAAGCCCGGTAGCGAAGTATGACCAATTGGTCTAAACCTCTTGGCGGGCGGCTGTGAGCTGCGTGAGATCATCCTCACATCGCTCTTTGCGAATTGTGCACGTCCTTACGGGTATGGGCGATCGCAGTGGCCTTTCATATGGTGGGGCACAGGCGACCCTGGAGGGGCTTCATGCATGGCACCAGCTCGTTTCTGATCGTCGCGAACCGGCTACCCGTGGACCGCGTGGGCGAGAAGGAATGGCGGCGCAGCCCCGGCGGACTCGTCACGGCGATCGCGCCGGTGATGCAGCGGCGCAACGGGGCCTGGCTCGGCTGGACCGGCGCCGCCGAGGAGGAGCTGAAACCCTTCGACGACGACGGCATGCACCTGATCCCGGTGCCGATGTCCGCCCTCGAAGTCGAGCTCTACTACGAGGGCTTCTCCAACGCGACCCTGTGGCCGCTCTACCACGACGTGGTCGCGGCCCCGGTCTACTCGCGCGTGCTGTGGGACGCCTACCGGGCGGTCAACGACAGGTTCGCCCGCGCCGCCGCGGACGCCGCCGCCCCAGGGGCCGTCGTGTGGGTGCAGGACTATCAACTCCAGCTCGTGCCCGCCATGCTGCGCAGGCTGCGCCCCGACCTGAAGATCGGGTTCTTCCTGCACATCCCGTTCCCGCCCGCGGAGCTGTTCTGGCAGCTTCCCTGGCGCAACGAGATCCTCGAGGGCCTGCTGGGCGCCGATCTCGTCGGATTCCAGCGACCCGGTGGCGCCTCGAACTTCATCAGGCTCTGCCGGCGCCTGCTCGGCCTGCAGAACCACCGCAACGAGATCCTCGTCGACGGCCGGACCGTCCGCGCCGACGCGTTCCCGATCTCCGTGGACTTCGGCGAGCTCGACCAGATGGTCCGCGAGCCGCGCATCCAGGCCCGGGCCAAGGAGATCAGGGCGGAACTCGGCGATCCCGAACATGTGCTGCTCGGTGTGGACCGGCTCGACTACACCAAGGGCATCGGCCAGCGGCTCAAGGCGTTCGGCGAGTTGCTCGGCGACGGCACGGTCAAGCCGGGCGAGGCGGCGTTCGTGCAGGTGGCCACGCCCACGCGGGAACGGGTCGCGGAGTACATCCGGTTGCGCAACGACATCGAGCTGAAGGTGGGCCGGATCAACGGCGAGCACGGCATGCTGGGCAGCCAGCCCATCACCTATCTTCACCAGTCGTACAGCAAGGCCGAACTGGCGGCGCTCTACTGCGCTGCCGACGTCATGGTGGTCACCCCGTTGCGTGACGGCATGAACCTGGTGGCCAAGGAGTACGTCGCGTGCCGGCACGACCTGCGGGGCGCGCTGGTGCTGAGCGAGTTCGCCGGGGCGGCGGACGAGCTGCGGCAGGCGTTCCTGGTCAACCCGTACGACATCGAGGGGATGAAACGGGCCATGCTCGCGGCCATGCGGGCGACCCCGCACGAACTGGGCCGCAGGATGCGTTCACTGAGGCGCAGGGTCGCGACGCACAACGTCGACAAGTGGGCCAGCGACTTCCTCACGGCCCTCGACGCCCACTAGGGCTGGATGTCCTTCGCCGCGTCCTTCCACGACCGCCACTTCCTGGCGGCGGCGCGGGTGGCCACGATCCGGGCGACCTCCATGCCGAGGCCCATCACGACGGCATAGGCGATGGCCTCGCCGAGGCTGATCTCCAGCGAGTCGGCGCTCGCCGGGGGTTTCTTGCCCGTGGACTTCTCCCAGGCGTACGAGAGCACCTTGCGTGAGGCGAAGCCCACGGCGAGCCCCACGAGACCGCCCACGATCCGCCACTGCATGTCGGGCTTGTCCGCGTCAGCCCGCGTATTGTCCGCCATGGTTCCTCCTCAGTGATGACCTTAGTGTCTACCCTTCGCAAGCACCCCCACGCCATACGGCGTGATCATGCACACATTCGTAGATCTCCCTGCGGACCAGCCCCTTCCTTGGCCGTGATCATGCACAGGTTCGGGGATGTGCGCTCTGACCTGCGTCGTCACCGGTCGTGATCATGCACAGGTTCGGAAACGTACCCTCCGACCTGCGCAGAAGCCGAGCGTGATCATGCATAGATTCGCGAATACGCCGTCTGAGCTGGTGCGGGCTGCGCCGTGATCTGGCAATCCCGCTGTCATTGCCAGATCACAGAAGGTGTTTATGCACGTCAGGGCACACTTCCGCGAACCTGCGCATGATCACGAAGCGGAAAAGGCCAGGTCGCGGTGCGCTTTTCCGAACCTGTGCATGATCACGCCCGGTGAAGTGGCAGGTCAAGCCATACGTCCACGAACCTGTGCATGATCACGCCGGGGGTTGGGGCTGGTCGGGGCATCACTTCACGAAGGTGTGCATGATCACGCCCGGTGGGGGGTGTGCATTACCTCATGCGGACGCTGCGTTCATGGCAAATGCAGAGCGTGAACAAAAGTCGTGCGCGTTTGGGCGGAGAACATGCCAGGCTTGACGCGTGATCTCGCCTAGTGAGCGTGAAGACGCCGCGGTTCCCCGCGTTCTGGTCACGCTGGCCGCATGGAGTTGGCGCATGCTGCTGCTCGGCGCGATGATCTATGTCTTCGCGTTGATCATCGGGCGGCTGAGCTTCGTCGTCCTGCCGGTGGCCATCGCCTTCCTCCTCACCGCACTGCTGTTCCCGATGACCAGGCGGCTGCGCAGCTTCGGCCTGCGCCCCATCTACGCGACGTGGATCACCATGCTGTTCGGCCTGGCGATCATCGTCGGCGTCGGCTTCATGATCGGCCTGCGGGCCAACGAGGAGTTCCCGCGGCTGGTCGAGCAGATCCAGCTGACCGCCCGCAGCGTGCAGGACTGGTTGCTCCACGGGCCGCTCCAGCTCAAGGAGGCCCAGCTGGCCGACATGGTCGACCAGCTGACCCAGCAGGTCAACGACCAGCGCAGCCGGATCACCGACACCCTGCTCACCGGGGCCACGGCGATCGTCGAGGTGCTCACGTCCATCGTCTTGATGTTGTTCGTGACGTTCTTCCTGCTCAAGGATGGCGACCGCATCTGGGCCTGGTTCCTGCGCGCGTTCGGCAGGACGTCGCCGCGCGTCGACCGCGCCGGGCGCGCCGCCTGGGTCACGATCTCCCACTACGTCCACGGCACCGTGACCGTCGCGGCGATCCACGGCGTCGTCATCGGAGTCGTCCTCGCCGGCATGCAGGTCCCGCTCTGGGCGCCGCTGGCCGTGGTGGTGTTCCTGGCCAGCTTCATTCCGATCGTCGGCATCTTCTTCGCCGGCACCATCGCGACCCTCGTGACGTTCGGCTCGCAGGGCTGGTTGTACGCCCTGATCTTCGTGGGAGTCCTCGTCGTCGAGCAGCAACTGGAGAACCACGTCCTCCAGCCGCTCATCGTCGGGCGGGCACTGGCGTTCCACCCTCTCGCGATCATCCTGGTCCTCGCCGTCGGCGGTGTGCTCGGCGGAATCGCCGGAGCCGCGGTGGCGGTGCCCGTGACGGCCGTGATCTACCGTGCGCTGCCCGAGCTGAGGCGCGGCCGGCCCGAGACCCCGCCGCAATCCGGCCCGTCCTCCGGCGAAGCCACGGGAACCGGCGACACGCCGTCCCCTGAGGTCCCTCCACAGGCCCCGGAACCCTCCTCGGAGCGGACGCGGCCGGACGTGCGGCCGTCGGTTCCCGAACCCACCGCCCCGGATCAGGAGCAACCGTCGTCTAACGCGGGAGGCGCGGTGTCTCCGCAGCACAACGGGTAGGGTCTTGCCTCATGAGCGTTGAGGTCCTGATCCATCGGCTGGACACTGGGCTTCCGTTGCCGTCGTACGCCCATCCGGGTGACGCAGGGGCGGATTTGTGCGCCACGGTGGACGTCGAACTGCTGCCCGGAGAGCGGGCCGTGGTGGGAACCGGGATCGCCATCGCGCTTCCCGACGGCTACGCGGCGTTCGTCCATCCCCGCTCAGGGCTGGCCGCCAAGTTCGGCGTCACGCTCGTGAACGCTCCGGGGACGGTGGACGCGGGGTACCGGGGGGAGATCAAGGTGACCTTGATCAATACCGACGCCAAAGAGGCGGTACGGCTCAAGCGAGGCGACCGGATCGCCCAGTTGGTCGTCCAGCGCGTGGAGAAGGCCGCGTTCCACGAGGTGGAGCGTCTGCCGGGATCGGCGCGCGGGGCCAACGGATTCGGATCCACGGGCAGCTGAGAGCCGTGAATCACGGCAAGGCATATAAAGGCATATAGAGGAGTGTGAAGGACGTGTTCCGACGCAGGCGCAGCGCGGAGGTGGAGGCGGCACCGGCCGTCTCGGAGGACCGGCCCGCTCCCGCGCGGACATCGGGCCCGTGGGACGCCCAGGAGGGCTACCCGGAGGCCGAGCGGGTCGATCTCGGAGGTCTCCACCTCCCCATCGGCCCGGGGTTCGAGGTGCAGCTCAGCCTGGCGGGGGACCAGATCGACGGCGCTCTCGTCCTGGTGAACGAGAGTGCGCTCCAGGTGCACGCGTTCGCGGCCCCCAAGCGCAGCGGCATCTGGGACGAGGTTCGCACCGAGCTCTCCCGTGAGGTCGTGGCCGTGGGCGGCACGGTCCAGGAGCAGGAGGGCCCGTTCGGCACCGAACTGGCGGCCGTGGTCCCGACGCAGGGTCAGGAACCGCAGCCCGTCCGGTACATCGGGATCGACGGCCCTCGCTGGTTCCTCAGGGCGGTCATCAGCGGGCGCGCGGCCGTCGACCCCGCCGTGGCCGAGACCCTGGAGAACGTCGTCAGGGACATCGTGGTGGTCCGGGGTGAGGAGCCCATGGCTCCCAAGGACCCGATCCAGCTCAGGTTGCCGGCCGAGGCCAGGCAGGCGATGGAGGAGCAGGCCGCCCAGCAGCCGAAGTACCCGTTCGAGCGTGGCCCGGAGATCACCGAGACGCGCTGACGGCCCTGTCCGCGGTGCGGAGATCGTCCATTCTTGTCCTTTAGGCTTCGGATGTGCTCAAGTAGTCTGCGATGAGAGCGTCCCCTACGCTTGAAGGCATGATGACGGGTCCTCTTAACTGCGAGCTGGGAAGCTGGTGAGCGACCGATGAGCACGCCGGAGCCTGCCAAACGAGGCGGACTGCGGGGTTTCTTTCAGCGGCTGGCCACCAGCCAGGCCGACCTTGAGGCGGCTGAGCTGCGTGAGGACCTGGGGCGGCAAGGAGCCACCCCCATCGCCGCGTGTGGCGAACGCCGCCGGTTCTGTGTGGCGGGTACGCTACGTACCGTTACGTTGCGGCCGCGCGGGGGTGCGCCTGCTCTGGAGGCCGAGCTGTACGACGGGTCGGATGTGATCGACCTGGTCTGGCTGGGCCGTCGGAAGATCGTCGGAATCGAGCCCGGCCGCGTCGTACGGGCCGAGGGCCTGGTGAGTCTCCAGGACGGCCGCAAGGTCATGTTCAATCCTCGCTACGAGCTGCGCCCTGCTGGTGGCCCTTGATCTTTCAGGAGACGGTATGAGCACAGCGGACACGACGGCCGCGCCGGAGGCGCACGCAACCGTTGAATCGGCCGTCCGTGCCCAGCTGTCGAAGGCGCTGGGCGGCAAGCGGGGAATCGTCGAGGCGGCGGTTCCCACGGTCGCCTTCACCGCGATGTGGATCACGACCAACGAGCTGAAGGCGTCGCTGATCGTCAGCATCGCGGCCTCGGTGGTCCTCCTGGTCGTACGGCTGGTCCAGCGGAGCACACCGCAGTTCGTGCTCAACAGCCTCGTGGGCATCGGCGTCGGCGCCTTCTTCGCGGCCCGCACCGGCGAGGCCAAGGACGTCTTCCTGCCGGGCATCTACTACAACGGCGTCTACGCCGCGGGGATGCTCCTGTCGATCATCGTTCGCTGGCCGATCGTCGGCTTCCTCGTCGGATCGGTCACCGGCGACCCGACGGCGTGGCACAAGGACCCCGGCCTGGTCCGCCTCTGCACTCGGCTGACGTGGCTGCTGATGTTGCCGTGCCTGCTGCGCGTCGTGGTGCAGCTTCCGCTCTACTGGTCGGGCCAGGTGGCCACCCTCGGCATCGCCAAGCTCGCGCTGGGCTGGCCGCTCCAGGTCGCCGGGCTCGCCGCGATGCTCTGGCTGCTCACCCGGGGCCGCACGCCCCTGCAGCCCGCTCAACCCGGTACGGCACGGCCCGCGAGCTGAGCACGGCCGCCGCCGAGACGGCGGCCGTACCCGCGGATCGGCGTGTCAGTGGGACGAGAGCAGGTGGGCGAGCTCGTGCTCGACCTCCTGGTTGGCCACGAAGAGCAGCTCGTCGCCCGCTTCCAGCGGATCGTCGGCCGAGGGGACGAGCACCCGGCCCTCGCGGAGGATGGCGACCAGAGCGGCGTCCTCCGGCCACGGCACGGACCCGGCCCGCTGCCCGACCACGGGTGCGTCCTCGGCGAGGGTGAGCTCGACGAGGTTCGCCTGGCCCTGGCGGAAGGTCATGAGCCGGACCAGGTCTCCGACGCTGACCGCCTCCTCGACCAGCGCGGACAGCAGACGTGGGGTCGAGACCGCGACGTCCACCCCCCATGACTCGTTGAACAGCCACTCGTTCTTCGGGTGGTTGATCCGGGCGACCACGCGGGGCACGCCGTACTCGGTCTTGGCGAGCAGTGAGACCACCAGGTTGACCTTGTCGTCGCCGGAGGCCGCGATCACCACCTGGCAGCCGTTGAGCCCCGCCTCGTCGAGCGAGGAGATCTCGCAGGCGTCGGCGAGGAGCCACTCGGCCCGAGGGACACTGTCGATCTTGATGGCTCTGGGGTCGATGTCGATGAGCAGGACCTCGTGGCCGTTCTCCAGCAGTTCGGCCGCGATGGAGCGGCCCACGGCGCCTGCGCCCGCGATGGTGACGCGCATCAGTGCTCCTCGTCCGACGGCGCGCTGGACAGCACCTTGTTGATCCGCTCCATGTCGTTCTCCGCCGCGATCAGATGGAGGATGTCGCCCTCCTGGACCACGGTGTCGTCCTTGGGCACCAGTGCCTCACCCATGCGGTTGACGAAGGCCACGCGTGCGCCCGCGGCGCTCTCGACGGCCATGCTCCGGAAGCCGATCCACCCGGGGTGGAAGGGCACCTCGGCCAGGATCACCGTGCCCGTGGGGTCGCGCCAGAGCGGCTCCGCGCCCTCGGGAAGGACCCTGCGCAGGATCTGGTCGGCCGTCCAGCGGACGGTGGCGACGGTCGGGATGCCGAGCCGCTGATACACCTCGGCCCGGCGGGAATCGTAGATGCGGGCGACGACGTTCTCGACGCCGAACATCTCCCGCGCGACCCGCGCCGAGATGATGTTGGAGTTGTCGCCGCTGCTGACGGCGACGAAGGCGGCCGCGGACTCGATGCCGGCCTCCCCGAGCACGTCGCGGTCGAAGCCCATGCCGGTCACCCTGCGGCCGCGGAAGCCCGCGCGGAGCCTGCGGAAGGCCTGCGGGTCGCGGTCGATGATGGCGACCGAATGGCCGTTGTCCTCGAGAATGTGGGCAAGGGTCGAGCCGACCCGTCCACACCCCATGATCACGATATGCATACTCTCCCGCCGTGGGTTTGTGGCGGACTCCTGTTGCAGACAGTATGTCGCGCTCTCGTCCAGACCATGTGCGCCGGGAGGGCCGTCGCGTACTAGGCTCAACAGACGTGTCAAAGGTGACGGATCTTGTCAAACGGCTCCTCGTGGGGCGCGCTCTACGAAGCACGCAGCTCCACGATCAGCTGCTGCCCAAACGCGTGGCCCTGCCGGTCTTCGCGAGCGACGCGCTGTCCTCCGTGGCCTACGCGCCGCAGGAGATCCTGGTCATCCTGTCACTGGCAGGCGCCACCTTCTACAGCTACAGCCCGTGGGTGGCGGCCGCCGTCGTCCTCGTGATGCTGGTCGTCGTCGCGTCGTACCGGCAGAACGTCCACGCCTACCCCAGCGGTGGCGGCGACTACGAGGTGGCGACCACGAACCTCGGGGCCAACGCCGGGCTGACGGTGGCGAGCGCGCTGCTCGTCGACTACGTGCTCACGGTCGCGGTGTCGGTGGCCAACGGCGCCGATTACGTGGGCGCCACAATTCCGTTCGTGGCCGAGCACCGTCCGCTGGTGGCGATCGGGATCGTGGTCATCCTGACCGTCATCAACCTGCGCGGCCTGCGCGAGTCCGGTGTCGCGTTCGCCATCCCCACCTACGCCTTCATGATCGCGGTCATCGGCATGGTCCTGTGGGGCATGTTCCGGCTACTCGTGCTCAGGGACGATCTGCGGGCGCCGACGGCCGACTACAAGATCGTGTCCGAGCAGGCGGACCTGGCCGGGTTCGCCCTCGCCTTCCTCGTCCTCCGCGCGTTCTCGTCCGGGTGCGCCGCCCTGACCGGCGTCGAGGCGATCAGCAACGGCGTGCCGGCCTTCCGCAAGCCCAAGAGCCGGAACGCGGCCACGACACTGCTGCTGATGGGCGGCATCGCGGTCACCATGTTCAGCGGGATCATCTTCCTGGGGCTCAAGTCCGGGGTGAAGGTCACCGAGCCCGCCAACGCCGCCAGGGACATCCTGATCAACGGCCACCCGGCCGGCCCGGGCTACTACCAGCAGCCGATCATCGCGCAGGTCGCGTCGGCCGTCTTCGGCGACGGCTCCGCCCTGTTCGTGGTGATCTCGGCGGTGACCGCGCTGATCCTCTTCCTCGCCGCCAACACGGCCTTCAACGGCTTCCCCGTGCTGGGCTCGATCCTCGCCCAGGACCGCTACCTCCCGCGCCAGCTCCACACCCGGGGCGACCGCCTCGCGTTCAGCAACGGCATCGTCCTGCTGGCCGCCGGTGCGGGACTGCTGATCTGGGCCTTCAACGCCGATGTGAGCAAGCTGCTCAACCTCTACATCGTCGGCGTCTTCGTCTCGTTCACGCTCAGCCAGCTCGGCATGGTGCGGCACTGGACCCGCCACCTGAAGACCGAGACCGATCCCAAGGCCCGGTTCCGCATGCTGCGGGCGCGGGTCATCAACGGCTTCGGCGGCATCATGACCGGCATCGTGCTGGTCGTCGTCCTGCTCACCAAGTTCACCCACGGCGCGTACATCGTCTGCATCGCCATGCCCGTCCTGTTCCTGATGATGAAGGGCATCCGCCACCACTACGACCGCGTCGCCGCCGAACTGGCCGCGCCGGAGGAGGGCGAGACCGACGAGTCGATGCTCCCCGCGCGCAACCACGCCGTCGTGCTCGTCTCCAAGATTCACAAGCCGACGTTGCGCGCCCTGGCGTACGCCAAGGCGACCCGCCCCTCGACCCTGGAGGCGGTCACGGTGAGCGTCGACTCCGACGAGGCGGCCAGGCTGCAGGAGGAATGGGACCGTCGGGGCATCCCCGTGCCCCTGAAGATCCTCGACTCGCCCTACCGTGAGATCACCGGCCCGGTGCTCGAGTACGTGAAGTCGCTGCGCCGCCGCTCGCCTCGCGACGTGGTCAGCGTCTACATCCCCGAATACGTCGTGGGCCACTGGTGGGAGCACCTGCTCCACAACCAGAGCGCGCTGCGGCTCAAGGGCCGGCTGCTGTTCAAGCCCGGCGTCATGGTGACCAGCGTGCCGTGGCAGCTGGCCTCCTCCGATCGCCTCAAGGGCCGCCCGGTCGGCCTCGCTCCCGGCGCGGCCCGGCGCTCATACTCGACGCCCGCGCCGAAGGACGATCAGGTCAAGGCATGATTGACCGCATGACATGCGAAGGAGGCCACGGTGCCGGTTGAGCTGACCGTGGAGCGAGTCGCCAACGGCGGCTGGTGCGTGGCCAGGCACGAGGGCCGCGTGGTGTTCGTACGGCACGCCCTGCCAGGGGAGCGGGTCCTGGCCGAGATCACCGAGGAGACCGCCCGGTTCCTCAGAGCCGACGCCGTCGAGATCCTCGAGGCCTCCCCTGACCGGGTGACGCCGCCGTGCCCCTTCAGCGGGCCCGGACGGTGCGGCGGTTGCGACTGGCAACACGCGTCACTCGACGCGCAGCGGCGGATGAAGGCCGACGTCGTCGCCGAGCAGCTTCAGCGGCTGGCCGGACTCGAGTGGAAGGTCGTGGTCGAGGAGGTGCCGGGCGCGCCGGACGGGCTCGGCTGGCGCACGCGCGTGCAGTTCGCCGTCGACACCGACGGCTCCGCGGGCCTCCGCCGCCATCGGTCCCACGACATCGAGCACATCGACCGGTGCCTGATCGCCCATCCCGCCGTCGAGGAGATCGGAGCCGAGACCCTCAACTGGCCCGGGGGCGCGTCGGTCGAAGTGGTCGCGGCGGGGGGCGGCGACCGGGCGGTGATCGTGGAACCCCGGCCTCACCGCCGCGTGGCCGTACCGGACGTGGACGCGTCGGTCCTCCTCGACGAGGGCAAGCGCGGAACACGCGCGCTCCGGGGACAGGCGTCGCTGGTCGAGCGGGTCCGCGACCGGGACTTCCGGGTGACGGCGAGCGGTTTCTGGCAGGTCCACCCCGGGGCGGCGGAGACGCTGCTCGACGCGGTGCTCGACTTCGCGCAGCCGAAGGAGGGGGAGTGGGCCCTCGACCTCTACTGCGGCGCCGGCCTGTTCGCCGCCGGCCTGGCTCGTGCCGTAGGGCCCGAGGGGGCGGTGCTGGGGATCGAGTCGGAGCCGCAGGCCGTCCAGGACGCCCGCTGGAACCTGCGTGACCTGCCACAGGCCACGTTCGAGCGCGGCAAGGTGGAGGAGGCCCTCGACCGGCTGGACCTCGAGGTGGCCGATCTCGTCGTCGCCGACCCACCCAGGGCCGGTCTCGGCCGTCCCGTCGTCGACCGCGTCGCGTCGTTGCGCGCGTCGAGGATCGTCTACGTCTCCTGCGACCCCGCGACGTTGGCGCGTGACATCGCCTGGTTCGCCGGGCACGGCTATCGCGTGGACGGGCTGAGGGCGTTCGACCAGTACCCGATGACCCACCATGTGGAGTGCGTGGCGCTGCTGGTCAAGGAGCCGGTCTAGCGTCGGTGCGGCTCGCCTGAGGGGGGCCGCCCGTCGGCTTGGATCATCTGTTGCTCCGGAGCGGGAGGTCAGGTGGAGGTCGGGGCGCTGAGCAGGCGAAGGACGTCGTCCGCCGGCCGGGCCCCCCGGACCGACAGCCAGGCGAGCCCGGTCCTCGATCGGAACGCCAGGAGCCTCTCCGCCTCGGAGACGCTGAGGTCGTCCGGGCTCACCAGGACGGGGGTGAGCCCCATCCGCTGCCAGCCCGCCCGGCCGCCGACGCCGAGGGCCTGCTCGAGTTGGGCGTGTGCCGACCTGGCGGCGACGGAGAGCCTGCGCAGGTTGTCACGGGAGCCGGGGACGAACCTCATGAGCAGATTGACGGTGTCGATCTCCGCTCCCGCCTCGTGGGTCGCGCGCAACATGTCGGCGTGGGCGGGCGCCAGGCCGTCCTCGGTCACGGGGAGCGTGAAGGTGACACCGAGCGGGCGTCCGGCGTCCTGTGCCTCGTGCTGGAGGGTCGCGATGACCACGCCCCGGCGCTCGACGGTGGCGCCGTCACCCTGGTCGCCGAGTTCGAAGTCGATCGCGATGGGCCGGAAGGCGTCGATCATCTGCTGGTAGGCCTCCGTCAGGCGGGCCTGGCTCGGGCAGGTGGCCGACAGTTCCGGACCGTACGGCCCGCCGAACGCCAGCCCGGCGTCCCCGCCCTGCGCCCTCAGCCGGTCGATGCGATCGGCGACCAGGTCGTCCCTGCCGGGCGCGCCGTCCCAGATGGGGGAGCAGCCGTCGAGGCCCGCCGTGAGATGGCCGACCATGTACCACCGGATCCCGGTGCGCCGTGCGTTGGCCGACAGGTCGAACCTCGGGTTGCGCGTGGCGTCCACGAACCCCACGTAGCCGGAAGGGCGGCTGGTGTGGGCCCGGCCGGGCGTGGGGGCGCCGGAGGGCGGCGCGGAAGGCGTTCCGGGGTCGGCCGTCAGGGGCGGCTGCGCGGCCGCCAGCGACCTCGTGGGCTCCGGCGACGAGCCCCAGTCGGCGCGCATCTGTGCGGGAAGCAGCCAGAGGGCGACCCCCGTGGTCGTGACCAGTGCGACCGCGCCCAGCATCACCAGGAGACGAGGTGGGTTCCCCGCCTCGCGGGTATGCCGTGCCGAGTCCACCGTTCGCCACCCTCAGTCGTCTTGTGACTACGTTGCGCACAGGAGGCTTGCACTTTAGCAATCGCTCTCTGGAGCGGAGGCGATAATGGGCGGATGAAATTGAGGATCTTCACTGAGCCGCAGCAGGGTGCGACCTACGACGATCTCCTCGGGGTCGCCCAGGCGGCCGAGCGGCTGGGTTTCGACGCGTTCTTCAGGTCCGACCACTACCAGCGGATCGGCCCGGGCGACCCGGGTGTCGGCTCGACGGACGCGTGGGTGACGCTGGCGGGCCTCGCGAGGGAGACCTCGCGCATCCGGCTGGGCACGCTGGTCACGCCTGTGACCTTCCGGTTCCCGGGTCCGCTCGCGATCAGCGTCGCCGGGGTCGACCAGATGAGCGGCGGCCGGGTCGAGCTCGGGCTCGGCACCGGCTGGCTCGACGACGAGCATCACTCGTACGGCATCCCGTTCCCCGCGGTGGGTGAGCGGTTCGAGCGGCTGGAGGAGCAGCTGGAGATCATCACCGGTCTCTGGTCCGCCACCAAGCCCTACTCGTTCGAGGGCACCCACTACAGCCTGGTGGACTCTCCAGCGTTGCCCAAGCCTGTCCAGAGCCCGCGCCCGCCGATCATCCTGGGCGGCGCCGGCGCGCGGCGGACACCCCGGCTGGTCGCCCGGTTCGCCGACGAGTACAACGTGCCGTTCCGGAGCGTGGAGGAGACCGGCGCCGCCTACACCCGGGTACGGGCGGCGTGTGAGGAGGCCGGGCGCGACGCCGTGCTGTTGTCGGCCGCCCAGACCGTCTGTGTGGGGACGGACGAGGCCGAGATCGCCCGGCGGGCCGAGGCCATCGGCCAAGACGTGGCGGGGCTGCGCAGGAGTGGGGTGGCCGGGACGCCGGCGGAGGTCATCGACAAGATCGGCGAGTTCGCCGAGCAGGGCGCGGAGCGGATGTACCTCCAGGTGCTCGACCTGGCCGACCTCGACCATCTGGAGCTGCTCGCCGCCGAGGTCATGCCGCACGTCTGAGCGGCGGACGCCGTACCCCGCGTCTGGGGAACGCTCGGCACGTTCTGGGCACAAATCGGTCGCGGACGAAAGGGGCATCCGGCACACTTTGCCGGGTGCTCCTCACCATCTCGACGACCCTGTCGCCGGCCACGGACCTCGGCTTCCTCCTGCACAAGCATCCAGACCGCGTGCAGGAGTTCGGCCAGTCGTTCGGCACGGCCCGCGTCCTGTATCCCGAGGCGAGCGAGCACCGGTGCACGGCCGCGCTGCTGCTGGAGGTCGATCCGATCCGGCTCGTCCGATCCCGGGGGAAGTCGTCGCCCGACTTCTCGCTCGGGCAGTACGTCAACGACCGGCCGTACGCCGCGTCGTCGCTGCTCGCGGTCGCCCTCGCCGACGTGTTCCGTACGGCGAGGACCGGGCGGTGCGCCTCCCGGCAGGAGCTCGCCGACCGGCCGATCCCGCTGGAACTCGGCCTGCCCGCGCTGCCCTGCAGGGGCGGCGCCGATCTCGCGCGCAGGCTGTTCGAGCCCCTCGGCTGGCAGGTGGACGCGACGGCCGTGCCGCTCGATGAGAACTTCCCGGAATGGGGCGACTCGCGCTATGTCCGGCTGACGCTGCGCGGCGAGGTTCGCCTGGCCGACGCGCTCAACCACCTCTACGTGCTGCTTCCTGTGCTGGACGACGCCAAGCACTACTGGATCGCGGGCGACGAGGTGGACAAGCTCATCCGGGCCGGTGGGGGCTGGCTGGGCGCCCATCCGGAGCGCGTGCTGATCACGCGCCGTTACCTCGGCCGCCGCTGGGCCCTGGCCCGTACGGCTTTCGCCCGCTTGGCCGAGATCGGCGACGACGTCGAGGAGTCGCTGGAGCCGCCCTCCGAGGAGGAGGTCACGGAGGCGCCGGCCGTCGACGACGCCGATGGTGTGGCTGAGACGCTTCCGGTCCCCGAGCCGCGTACACCACTGAACACCATTCGGCGTGACGCGGTCGTGTCGGTGCTGGAGGAGATCGGCGCCCGCTCCGTGATCGACCTCGGCTGTGGTCCGGGGCAACTGGTGTCGGCGCTGCTGGGCCGGCCGTCGTTCGCCAAGGTCACAGGAGTGGACGTGTCGGCGCGGGCGCTCGCCATAGCCGCGCGGAAGCTCAGGCTGGAGCGCATGCCGGACGCCAAGCGGGCGCGGCTGGAGCTGTTCCAGGGGTCGCTGACGTACACGGACGCCCGGTTCGCCGGACATGACGCGGCCGTTCTCATGGAGGTCGTCGAGCACGTCGATCCGCCGCGGCTTCCCGCTCTGGAGCGGGTGGTCTTCGGGGTGGCCAGGCCGCCCCACGTCGTCGTGACCACGCCCAACGTGGAGTACAACGTTCGATATGAAGGCCTGGCGGGTACGGATGGCGGGCCCTCGCACAGGCGTCATCCGGACCACCGGTTCGAGTGGACCAGGGCCGAGTTCACCACGTGGGCGGCGGGGGTCTGCGAGGCGTACGGGTACGAGGTGACCTTCAGGCCAGTGGGGGAGGACGACCCAGAAGTGGGCCCGCCCACCCAGATGGCCATATTCCACCTCCCCACCCAACCCCCCAACCCCTTTCGCCGTGATCATGCACAGGTTCGGTGATCATGCCGACGACCTGCCCCTTCATGGGTGGTGATCATGCACGGGTTTGTGGAATCACCCCCTGACCAGCGCGGACGCGGGTCGTGATCATGCGCGGATTCGTGCGCACCCGCTTCTGGCTGCGGAGATGTCCTTCGTGATCTGGCACCGATGGGGTGCGTGCATGATCACGAAATGAGTTCGGCCAGGTGGGACCGCGCGAGAACGAATCCGTGCATGATCACGACGGGGGTTTGGGCTGGTCAGGCCGGGTGCCGCCGAACCTGTGCATGATCACGGGGAGCGTTTGCGCACGTGGGACGGCGTGATCACGAAGGTGTGCATGATCACGGGGGAGGTTGGGGCTGGTGGGTGGGGGATTTGGCGAAGGTGTGCATGATCACCACTAATGGGTTGTGGGAGGGGTTGTCGTGATTGAGATCGGTGTTCCGCGGATGGCACTGGTGGTGCTCGTCGGGATCTCGGGCAGCGGGAAGTCGACATTCGCCGCCCGGCATTTCGCGCCCACTCAGGTCATCTCCTCGGACTACTGCCGTGGCCTGGTCTCCGACGACGAGAACGACCAGTCGGCCACGCCCGACGCCTTCGACGTCCTCCACTACATCGTCGGCACCCGGCTGAGGCGTGGCCTGCTGACGGTCGTCGACGCCACCAACGTCCAGTGGGAGGCCCGCAAGCAGCTCATCGAGCTGGCCAAGAGCCATGACGTGCTGGTCGACGCGATCGTGCTCGACGTCCCTGAGGACGTGGCGATCGCCCGCAACGCCACCAGGGCCGACCGTGCGTTCGGCCCGCACGTCGTCACCCGGCAGAAGAAGGACCTGCGCCGTTCGCTCGGCAAGATCAACAGGGACGGCTTCCGCCGGGTTCACGTGCTGCGCGGCGACGAGATCGACGACGCCGTCATCGCCTACGAGAGGGCGTGGTCGGACCGGACCGAGCTCACCGGTCCCTTCGACATCATCGGCGACGTCCACGGCTGCCGTTCCGAGCTGGAGACCCTGCTGCGGACCCTCGGCTGGACGGTGACGCCCACGGGCGCCGTCCACCCCGAAGGACGGACGGCCGTGTTCGTCGGCGACCTGGTCGACCGCGGCCCCGACACCCCGGGCGTGCTGCGCCTGGTCATGGGTATGGTCGAGGCGGGGACGGCGCTGTGCGTCTCCGGCAACCACGAGCAGAAACTCGTCCGCGCGCTCAACGGGCGCAAGGTCCGGGTCGCCCACGGCCTGGAGCAGTCGCTGGAGCAGCTCGCCGCCGAGCCCGAGGACTTCCGGGACGCCGCGAAGACGTTCATGGACGGCCTCATCAGCCACTACCGGCTCGACGGAGGCGCCCTCGTCGTCGCGCACGCCGGGCTCAAGGAGGCCTACCACGGGCGCGCGTCCGGCCGGGTCCGCTCGTTCGCGCTCTACGGCGACACCACGGGCGAGACCGACGAGTACGGCCTGCCGGTCCGGTACCCGTGGGCGAACGAGTACCGGGGGCGCGCGATGGTCGTCTACGGCCACACGCCGACCACGGAGCCCGAGTGGGTCAACAACACCATCTGCCTGGACACGGGAGCCGTGTTCGGCGGAAGCCTGACCGCGCTCCGCTACCCCGAGCGGCAGATCGTCTCGGTCCCGGCGGAGAAGGTCTGGTACGAGCCGGTCAGGCCGCTCACGTCGCAGTACGCCAGGGACCCCGGAGTCCTCGACATCGGCGACGTGACCGGCACGCGGTACGTGGAGACCAGGTACGGCGGGCGCGTCAAGATCGCGGAGGAGAACTCGGCGGCGGCGCTGGAGATCATGAGCCGGTTCTCCGTGGATCCCCGCTGGCTCGTCTACCTTCCGCCGACCATGGCCCCGCCGGAGACCTCGGCGCTCGACGGCTTCCTCGAGCACCCGGACCAGGCGTTCGAGGAGTACGCCAGGGCCGGAGTGTCCCGCGTCGTGTGCGAGGAGAAGCACATGGGCTCGCGGGCGATAGCCGTACTGGCCAGGACTCCCGAGGCGGCGGCCAAACGGTTCGGCGTCACGGACGGCACGACCGGCAGCGTCTACACGCGCACCGGGCGGCCCTTCTTCGACGCTCTCACCGGAGAGCTCGTCGACCGGCTCCGCGAGGCGGTGAGCCCGCTCTGGGACGAGCTGGGAACCGACTGGCTGGTGCTCGACTGCGAGCTGCTTCCCTGGTCGGCGAAGGCGGAGGGGCTGATCCGCGACCAGTACGCCTCCGTCGGCGCCGCGGCGCGGGTCGCCCTGCCCGAGGCGGTGGCGCTCCTGGAGACGGCGGCCGGGCGCGGCCTGGATGTAGGCGGGTTACTGGACCGCACCCGACGCCGTGCCGACAACGCTGCCCTGTTCCGCGACGCCTATGCGCGGTACTGCTGGCCGGTTTCCGGGCTCGACGGCGTACGGCTCGCGCCGTTCCAGATCCTCGCCTGCGAGGGCCGGGCGACGGCCGTGCTCGAACCACACTCCTGGCACCTCGACGTCCTTGGGCGCCTGAGTTCCGGCATCCTCGCGCCGACCCGGCATGTGTTCGTGTCGCTGGACTCGGAGGAGGAGCGGGCGGCCGCGGTCGCCTGGTGGTCGGAGCTGACCGCAGGTGGGGGAGAGGGCATGGTCGTCAAGCCCGTCGAGCACACGCCCGGCCGGGTGCAGCCGGGGATCAAGGTGCGCGGGCGCGAGTACCTGCGGATCATCTACGGTCCGGACTACACGGAGTCGCTCGGCGACCTGCGGGGGCGCTTCCTCGGCAGGAAGCGGTCGCTGGCGTCGCGCGAGCACGCCCTCGGGCTGGAGGCGCTCACCCGCCTGGCCGAGGGCGACCCGCTGTGGCGCGTGCACGAGACGGTGTTCGCCGTGCTCGCGCTGGAGTCCGAGCCCGTCGACCCGCGCCTGTGACCCGTAGGGGCCGGTGATCGCGGGCCTCACCACCTCGCCCCGCACCGGTGAGGCGGTGAGGCCTACGATCTGGTCATGCCTCCGACCAAGGCCCAGCTCGAGGCGGCCAGGGACGCGACCATCCCCGACGTGATCGGGCCCGGCCTCGACGTGCTGTTCTGCGGGATCAACCCGGGCCTGTACTCCGCGGCGACCGGCCACCACTTCGCCCGCCCGGGTAACCGCTTCTGGCCCGCGCTGCACCTGTCGGGCCTGGTCCCGCGCAGGCTGGCGCCGCACGAGCAGGGACTGCTCCCGTCGTACGGCCTCGGCATCACCAACCTGGTGGCCAGGGCGACCGCACGGGCCGAGGAGCTCACGCCCGAGGAGATCCGCGAGGGCGGCGTGCTGCTCGCGGATCTCGTGCGGGAGCACGGCCCCCGGGTGGTGGCCGTTGCCGGCGTGTCCGCCTACCGCGTCGCCTTCGGCCGGCCCAGGGCGGCGATCGGCCCGCAGGACGACGTGGTCGGCGGCGCGGCCCTGTGGGTCCTGCCCAACCCGAGCGGCCTCAACGCCCACTGGCGGCTGGAGGCCATCGCCGCGGAGATGGCCCGCCTGCGCCCCGGCGCTCAGGAGGAGACCGGGCTGATCACCGGTGGTGGCAACGGGGCGACCTCCCGCTCGTAGTGGTCGAGCAGTTCTTCTGCCGCGCCGTACAGTTCGGCCATGATGCCCACGCACTCCCCGATCACGAGGGGGTCGGTGATCCGCCGCCCTCCGGTGTGGGCGCCCGTCCGGTCGTAGAGCACCTCGTACATGAGATCGGGCCCCAGGACCACCAGTTCGGGGAGCGGGGCGGCGCGCTCCAGCCACCGCACCGCCGGCGCGGGCAGCACCCGGGCCCGCTCACCCGCGCGGGTCCGTGCCGCGAGCAGCACCAACTCCCAGTGCATGTACGGCGTGAGCGGCGTCTCCACGATCCGCAGACGGCGGAGCTGGATCTGGGACGGCAGGTCGCGGGCGAAGCGCATCTCCTCGATCAGCGTCAGGGCGCGGCCCCAGTCGCCCTCCATCATGGCGACCCAGCTCGGCACGTCCGGCTCGTGGAAGTGTTGCGCTCGTTCGAGCTTCCAGACGACTCCCTCGACGTCCTGGAAGCACTCGTAGAATTCCGCGAGGTAGTCGGCGACGGGCAGGATCTCTCCTGGGACCTGTCTGACGCGTTCGATCGCCTCTCCGGGCATGGGGTCTCCTCCGGCATACGCCGAGATCGAGTCGTGGGACCCGCGTCAAGGCCCCAGCCCGGATGTGGAACCTCGCCGCGGTTCGTCCTGACGAACGTGGTGGTCTTCAGTTCCCTGTGGAGTTGCTGCACACGGTCGTCTCCGTCGTGTCCAGCTTTCTGATCAGGATCTTCGTGGTGGCCTGCCGCTCGTTCCGGTCCTCTGGCTCGGGCTCTGCCTCGGTCGGGTGCATCTCGCCCTCCGTTGTTCGGTGTGGCCGCGCCCGTTCCCCCCGAAAGCGACAGGTTGATGTTTCGCCGTGGGCCACGACCGGTCAAGACCCAATTCCGTACCGCTCACGCGGTCAGGCCGGAGGGCGCGCACACGGGGCAGTCGGGGCGCGGCGGGTGGCGGACCCATACGTGGTGTTCGGGGGCGATGAGGTTCAGCCCCAGGAACGTTCCCGTCGTGGGTTGAGGCACGCCGGTGATCAAGGAGATCACGGCGTGGGCGACCAGCTGACCGGAGATTCCGGCTGATATGGCCATCACACCCGGCCCTCCGAGGTCCACGGGAAGATCGGGCCGCCGCCTGCGGGCCTCCCCCTCGATGAGGCACTCGAAGCAGGCTCCGCGCCCGCGTTCGAACGTTCCCACGGTGACCAGTGGGCCGTTGTATCCACCGCCGACCCAGGGAACGCCCAAGCTCGCGCAGATGCGGTTGGCCCAGATGCTGATCCCTTCGGCCAGGCCGCGGCCTCGCGGCTCGTCGGCGCACAACGCGAGCACGTCGCAGTCCTCGAGGAGGCGCCGGAAGCCCGCTTCGCCGTCCACCCTGCGGCTCTCGCCGGTGATCTCGATGTCGGAGTTCAGCTGGCGCAGCCTCTCCATGGCGATGTCGACCTTCATGCGGCCGATGTCGTCCTCGGTGTAGAGGACCTGCCGGTTGAGGTTCGACAACTCCACCACGTCGGCGTCG
Organism: Planotetraspora mira; assembly: GCF_016863275.1. Classification (GTDB taxonomy): domain Bacteria; phylum Actinomycetota; class Actinomycetes; order Streptosporangiales; family Streptosporangiaceae; genus Planotetraspora; species Planotetraspora mira. Next base: position 159,273 of record NZ_BOOO01000004.1, on the reverse strand, counting down.
ACGCAGTGGATGCGCCCGACTCCGGTCGCCGCGAGCGCCCACGCGGCGTGGCTGCCGGTGCCGCCGAGACCGAGGACCACGACCCGGGCCTTCTTGAGGCGCAGTTGGGCCTCCCAGGCGTGTGGGCGCGGGGTCAGGTCGACGAGGTGGAAGAACGCCTGGCTCCTGCCGTACCGATCGCGCTCCCGCACGCTGATCTCGTCGGGCACCCGGGCGGACGCGTCCTCCACGTGGCCGGAATCGATCAGGATGCTCACGATCTCCCGAGCTTCCGGCGCCGAGAGGCCGGGCACGGAGCCGCAGATGATCTCGGCGATGTCGTCGGGCGTCCGCGTGCCGTCCATCAGGGACAGCGCGGCCCACGCCCCCCCGAGCGGATCGGTGATCTCCGAGGCGAGCCCGTAGATCTCGCCTCCGATGCGCACGGTGCCGTCGTCGAGCCGGTGCGGCTCGTGCCTCCGCTTGACCCGTGGCAGCAGCACCTGTCCGGTTCCCCTCGCGAGACGGCCGGCGGAGCGGGCGCCCGCTCCGCCGTCTGCTCGGAGGTCACGCGGCCGGAACCGTTGTCGCGACGTGTCTGCAGCCGACCGAGACAGGCCCCGCTCGCCAAGTCATCATCTGGGGCCCGGTTGTTCAAGACCCAATTCCGGACCGCCGGTGGCCGTGACCCCGGCGATGGTGGATCAGGCCTGCCACGGCCATGATCAGCCAGACGAAGAACAGGACCTTGATCACGGCGAACAGCGGCCATGCCGTACCGGTCAGCACCGCGAGGACCACCAGGGCCCCGATGACCATGAACGGGATCGGAGGCCTGCCCCGGTGCGTGTGCCCGCGGTGGGCCCGCCGGCGTGCCGCGGCCAGGTGCACTCCCCAGGTCGCGAGGTCTCCGTGATCCCGGCGCCAGGGCGGCCCGCCCTCCCACGGCATTCCGTGCGGTCCGGGGGCGGGGTCGCGATGCGCGGTGCGCGAGCCGTACGGCACGTAGGCGCCCGGGAGGTCGGCGGTGATCTGCCGGAGGTCGCCCACGGTGCGGGCGGAAAGGGTGGCGTCGAGGCGCTGGTCGAGTTCGTCGCGGGTGATCCGGCCCTGCACGAACGCGTCGTGCAGGCTCCGGGTCACCTCGTCGCGCTCTTTGTCGCCGATCCGCATCTCGTCCTGAGAGGCCATTGCCGTCACTCCCCGGCTGGGTCGCCGTCTGCGAGGATCTGGTAGAGCTTGCGCCGGGTCTCGGTCAGCACCTGCTTGGCCTGCCTGACCTGGCCGTCGGTCCCGGTCTGCGCGAGCTGGAACAGGGCCGAGGCGGCCTGGCGGGACAGGTCGAACAACTCGTGGACGTTGTCCCCGATGTCCGGCGTCATGTCCTCCCAGGGTGCTCGCACCTCGTCCGGGTGGGCCTCGATGTACGCGCGGCCGGCCTCGGTGAGCTGGAAGGTCTTGCGGCCGTCCGTCTCCTCGGTGCGGACCAGGCCCTCGTCGGTGAGCTGCTGGAGAGCCGGGTAGACCGCGCCGGGACTGGGCTTCCAGCCGCCCTCGCTGCGCTCGGCGATCTCCTGGATGATCTGGTATCCGTTGCGGGGCTCCTCGGCGAGCAGCGCGAGGATGGCGGCGCGGACGTCACCGCGCTTGGCCTTCCTGGGCCTGCCGAACCCCCGGCCGAACGGCGTGCCGCCCGGTCCGAACGGTCCTCCCGGTCCGAACGGCCCGCCCGGCCCGAAGCCGCCCCACGGGCCGCGCCCCCGGTGGCCGCCCCTGTGCCGATGCTCGTGCGGACCGGGATTGTGATGCTCGTCCTGCCACATGGCTGCTCCTCTCATGGCGGCACGCAGCGCATGCCGTAACCGGCGGAACTCATCTCGATGGGCCCATGGCCCGTCCATGACGAAAGGCGTTGTCATGGTCGTCCTCCTTCGAACGGTCTCGACTATCTCTTGATGCTTCAAAGATATATCGCGATCGTTCTAAAGAACAACCCCAAATCTCGTGATTGCCCGGATCTAGGTGTCGCGTGCCGCCTTCTGGCGATCGGCGTACGCCCGCGACTTGGCCCGATTGCCGCAGACCCGCATCGTGCACCAGCGCCGGGTGCGGCTCCGGGTGGCGTCCCAGAACACCCACTCGCACGAATGGTCCGGGCACTGCTTGAGGCGCCGCCACTCCCCGCCGGCCACGACGAGCGCCCACGCCGCGCCGATCGCGGCGAGCGGCCCGGCGCCGCGCAAGGGTTCGCCCGGCTCGTGCTCCGTCCCGAGGAGCACCCTGAGCGGGAGTCCGTCCAGGACGGCCTGGGCCGCCTCTATCGCCCGCGGATCGGCCGCCCCGGCGTTGTTGGCCAGCAGCCGGGCCCGCAGGCCGGTGCGCAGGACGATCGCCTGCCGGTGGGCGGACTCGTCCACTCCGCCGGGGGAGAGCCCCTGCTCCCGCAGCCAGGCCGCCAGACCCTCCGGCGACGTGATCGTGTCGGTGCCCTCCTCGACGTCCACCGTGTTGGCGAAGTCGCGGATCAGCGCCGCATGCCGGGACGGCTCGGTCATGTTCATCACCCTGCCTTCATGTCTTCCATCAAACCACTTAGACGGTTAGCCTCTAACCGTCTAAGTGGATAGAAGGTTGGGAGTGCCGTGAGCGACACACCGGCGGGTCAGGCCCTGGTCGCGTCCCCGGGCACGGAGGGAGCGCGCCCCGGCCGCAACGAGGTCGTGCTGGTCGCCTTCACGGCGACGACGAACATGGCCGACGGCGTCCTGAAGATCACGCTGCCGCTGCTGGCCGTCGGGCTCGGCGGCACTCCTGGACAGGTGGCCGTCGTCGGGCTCACGCTCACACTGCCCTGGCTGCTCGTCTCGCTTCCCGTGGGCGTGCTCGCCGACCGGGCGGACCGGCGGCGGTTGATCATCCTCGCCGACCTCGTGCGCCTGGCCGCGGCGCTGGCCCTGCTCGTCGTCGCCACCGGCGACGGGCTGTCCATGGCGGCCCTGTACGCGGCGGGACTGGTCATCGGCGTCGCCGAGGTCGTGGCCAACACGGCCACCGGCGCCATCGTGCCCGCGGCCGTCCCCCGGCGTCGCCGGGCCAGGGCGAACGCGTGGATCGCCGGCGTGGAGACCCTGGCCAACGAGTTCTGCGGGCCCGCGGTCGGCGGGTTGCTCGTGGGCGTCGGGGCCGCGCTCGCCCTCGGGTCCTCGGCCGGGGCGTTCGCCGCGGGGGCCGTGCTGATCGCCCTGCTCGCCGGTTCGTTCCGGCCCGTCCGTCGGGGAGCCGTCGGGCCCACGTCCGGGCCTGAGCCCGGGGCGCGGGAGGGCGTGGCGGGCATGCTCGCCGAGATCGGGGAGGGGCTGCGCTTCCTGTGGCGCGACCGGCTGCTGCGGACCCTCTCCCTGACCATCACCGTTCTCGCGGGAGCGTGGAGCGCGTGGCTGGCGCTCATGCCGTCCTACGCGACCGCGGTGCTGGAGGCCGAGCCTCGCGGATACGGCCTGCTGATCAGCGCCATCGGCCTGGGCGGGCTCGCGGGCGCGGGGCTGGTCGCCGTGGTCAACCGGCTGCTGGGCGTGCGATGGGCGCTGTTCGCCGACCTGGTCGGCACCTTCCTCATGATGGTCGTCCCCGCGGTGTTCCCGGCCGCCTGGGCCGTCGGCGTCGCCGCGTTCGCCGGGGGGATGGGCGGCACCCTCTGGACGGTGAACTCCCGCACGATCGCCCAGGCGCTCGTGCCCGACCACCTCCTCGGCAGGTACGGCTCGGCGGCCCGCCTGCTCGGATGGGGGACGCTGCCCCTCGGCGCGGCGCTTGCCGGAGTGCTCGCCGACGTCTACGGCCTCCGCGTGGCCTTCGCCGTTTTCGCCGTGGCGGTGGCCGCGCTGACCGTACCGTTCCTGTGGAACATCACGGCGGTGCAACTGCGCCGAGCAGCCGAATCGGATAACGAGGGGGATAGTGACGCAGATCACGAGAATATCCGCCCAAACGGGAACAGGACCTGAGACCGGCACGTTATCTCCAGCAGACGGGATTGTTCTGCTCTGAGAGGGCTGGGGGGTGCTCTCGGAGAGGAACAATCCCGTCTGCTGTATCTCCGGGGTCCTCGCCCATATCGGGCGACACGCGGCAAATGACCGGTTCGGTGATTTTGTCGGCCCGGTGCCGTACGATCTCCGCCGTGATCTTGTCATGATGGGGCATTCCCATGCCCTCAGTGGGGCTGTCGTCTGGCTGGCGGTCACGCCGGCACTCATAGCGTTACCTGGTCTGACCTCGCCGGAACTGGCCACGGTGACGGGGACGGTGCTGAGCCCGCCGGAGCTGATCGCGGGCGCCGTCGTCTGTGCGGGCGCGGCCATGTTGCCCGATCTGGACCATCCCAGCGCGACCATCGCGCAGACCTTCGGTCCGGCCACCTGGTTGCTCAGCAAGGGCGTCAACTTCGTCAGCGGGGGGCACCGCCACGCCACTCATTCCCTCTTGTTCGCCGCGTTCGCGGGCGTCGGCGCCCACCTGCTGGGGCAGTACTCCCCGATCGGGCGTGACGTCCTCATCGTGCTGATGATCGGCCTGGCCCTGCGTGCCATCGGCATCGGCGTCCCCGGTCGCACGATCACCTCCGCCGTGGTCAACGTGGCCCTCACCGCCGCGATGTTCATCCTGTTCCACATGCTGGGCGTCACGTACTCCTGGCTGGGATTCGCGATCGGGGTCGGCTGTCTCGCGCACGTGATCGGCGACTGCCTGACCGAGCGGGGGTGCCCCGTGCTCTGGCCCATCAAGACGCGGTGGCTGCTGCCGTTCGACATCGGGATCAAGACCGGGAAGACCTTCGAGAACAAGATTCTCGGCCCGGCCCTGTCCGTGGCGGTGGTCGCCCTGCTCTGTCTTCGCCTGATCCCCGCCTGATCAGGTCCGGCGTACTAGCTAGTAACTTGATGTCGAGATATCTTCCGAGATATCTTGATGTCGAGACATCCAACGCGTAAGGCGCACCTCGTTGCCCGGCGCGTACCGCAGGTGCGGCAGGATGCATACAACGTGAGACAAGCCCGGAAACCTGGGGAGGCGATCCTTCGTGTCCGCGAACAGCTTCGGCAGCCGTGACACGCTCCGCGTCGGTGACGCGTCGTACGAGATCTATCGGCTGGACGCCGTCGAGGGGTCGGCGCGCCTCCCGTACAGCCTGAAGATCCTGCTTGAGAACCTTCTACGCACGGAGGACGGCGCGAACATCACCGCCGACCACGTCCGTGCGATCGCGGGCTGGGACCCGGGGGCCACCCCGAGTGTGGAGATCCAGTTCACCCCGGCCCGCGTGATCATGCAGGACTTCACCGGCGTCCCCTGTGTCGTGGACCTGGCCACCATGCGGGAGGCCGTACGCGACCTGGGCGGCGACCCGGCGAGGATCAACCCCCTCGCACCCGCCGAGATGGTCATCGACCACTCGGTCATCGTCGACTACTTCGGCCACCCCGACTCCTTCGCCCGCAACGTCGAGCGGGAGTACGAGCGCAACCGCGAGCGGTACCAGTTCCTGCGCTGGGGACAGACCGCCTTCGACGAGTTCAAGGTCGTCCCACCGGGCACCGGCATCGTCCACCAGGTGAACATCGAGCACCTGGCCCGTGTGGTCATGACCCGGGACGGCAAGGCGTATCCCGACACCTGTGTCGGCACCGACTCCCACACCACGATGGAGAACGGCATCGGCGTCCTCGGCTGGGGCGTCGGCGGCATCGAGGCGGAGGCCGCGATGCTCGGCCAGCCGATCTCGATGCTGATCCCGCGGGTGGTCGGCTTCAAGCTGACCGGCAAGCTGCCCGCGGGCGCGACCGCCACCGACCTGGTGCTCACGATCACCGAGATCCTGCGCAAGCACGGCGTGGTCGGCAAGTTCGTCGAGTTCTACGGCGAGGGCGTCTCGAGCGTCCCGCTGGCCAACCGGGCCACGATCGGCAACATGAGCCCCGAGTTCGGCTCCACCTGCGCGATCTTCCCGATCGACGAGCAGACGACCGACTACCTCAAGCTGACCGGCCGCTCCGCGGAGCAGGTCGCGCTCGTCGAGGCGTACGCCAAGGAGCAGGGCCTCTGGCTCGACCCGTCGGCCGAGCCCGTCTTCTCGGAGTACATCGAGCTCGACCTGGCGACCGTGGTCCCGTCGATCGCCGGGCCCAAGCGCCCGCAGGACCGCATCGCCCTGACGGACTCGAAGTCGGCGTGGCGGGCGGCCGTCCGCGACTACGTGCAGGGCGACAGCATCCAGGGCCCCACGGACGAGTCCTCCGCGGAGTCGTTCCCGGCCTCGGACTCGCCGGCGATCTCGCACGGCGGCAACGGGGACGTGCCGCACCCCGCCCACCTCAACGGTGAGCGCCCGCACCGGCCGACCCCGGTCACGCTGTCGGACGGCACGACGTTCGAGATCGACCACGGCGTGGTCACGATCGCCGCGATCACCTCGTGCACCAACACCTCCAACCCGTACGTCATGCTCGGCGCGGCGCTGCTCGCCAAGAACGCCGTCGACAAGGGTCTGGTGCGCAAGCCGTGGGTGAAGACCTCGCTCGCCCCCGGCTCCCAGGTCGTCACCGGCTACTTCGAGCGGTCCGGCCTCACGCCGTACCTCGACAAGCTGGGGTTCAACCTCGTCGGCTACGGATGCACCACGTGCATCGGGAACTCGGGCCCGCTGGAGCCGGAGATCTCGGCGGCCGTCCAGGAGTCCGACCTCGCGGTGACCGCGGTGCTCTCGGGCAACCGCAACTTCGAGGGCCGCATCAACCCCGACGTCAAGATGAACTACCTGGCGTCGCCGCCGCTGGTCGTCGCCTACGCGCTGGCCGGCACGATGGACATCGACCTGAACAACGAGCCGCTCGGCACGGGCTCGGACGGCAAGCCGGTGTTCCTCGCCGACATCTGGCCCGCGCCCGAGGATGTCGCCTCGGTGGTGTCGGAGTCGATCGGCCAGGACATGTTCCTGCGGGACTACGCCGACGTCTTCAAGGGCGACGAGAACTGGCAGTCGCTGCCGATCCCGACCGGCAACACCTTCGAGTGGGACCCGGCCTCGACCTACGTCCGCAAGGCGCCGTACTTCGACGGGATGCCCGCGTCCCCGGAGCCGGTGACGGACATCGCCGGCGCGCGGGTGCTGGCGCTGCTCGGCGACTCGGTCACGACCGACCACATCTCGCCCGCCGGCTCGATCAAGGCGGACTCACCGGCCGGTCGCTACCTGCGCGAGCACGGCGTCGAGGTCAAGGACTTCAACTCCTACGGCTCCCGCCGCGGCAACCACGAGGTGATGATCCGGGGCACCTTCGCCAACATCCGGCTGAGGAACCTCCTGCTCAACGGTGTGGAGGGCGGCTTCACCCGCGACTTCACCCAGGGCGGCGAGCAGGCGTTCATCTACGACGCCTCGAGCAACTACCAGGCGGCGGGGATTCCGCTGGTCGTCCTCGCGGGCAAGGAGTACGGCTCCGGGTCGTCCCGTGACTGGGCGGCCAAGGGGACCGCGCTGCTCGGTGTCCGCGCGGTCATCGCGGAGTCCTACGAGCGCATCCACCGGTCGAACCTGATCGGCATGGGCGTGCTGCCCCTCCAGTTCCCCGAGGGGCAGACCGCGGCCTCCCTCGGACTCACCGGTGAGGAGACCTTCGACATCACCGGAGTCGAGGCGCTCAACGACGGGACGACGCCGGCGACCGTGACGGTGAGGGCCGGCGACGTCGAGTTCCAGGCGGTCGTGCGGATCGACACCCCCGGAGAGGCCGACTACTACCGCCACGGCGGCATCATGCAGTACGTCCTGCGGTCGCTGCTCGCCAAGAGCTGACCTCAACCGCCTTGAGCCGCCCGGACCTCCGTCCGGGCGGCTCACTGGTTTGTCACTTCCGCAGCAGGTGCTGGAGAACGCCTTTCAACTGGTCGAAGACCGCGTCGTCCACATGCCCCAGCCGCCGATGGAGCCTGCGCACGGATACGCTCCGCAACTGCTCCAACATGGCCCAACTCGGCTTGTCCAGACCTGTTTCCAGGGTGTCGACCGCGACGTGAAACGGCCAGTCACGCCGCGTCGTGGTGACGGGTGCCGTGATCACGAGGCCGAAGGGGAGACTGTTGAGCGCTGGGCCGCTCATGATCACCGCAGGCCGTGTGCCGGCCTGCTCTCGGCCGAGCGGCCTGCCGTAGTCAGCCAGCCAGATGTCGCCCTGATCGATTCTCATCGTGCTCCTGAGGGGTGAGATGGGAGAAGTCCTCCGGCTCGAGGCCGTCCGCCACGGCGTTGTCGAAGATCGCGGTTTCGGCGAGATAGTCGGCCCAGGCCTCGGGATCCGCCTGAGTGCGCGCGACCGCTGCCGCGGACTCCTGGATGAACTTCTTGTGCTCGTAGTCGGCGACGGCGTCGTCGATCACTGCGGTCATGGGTCTGCCTTCCTGTTCGGCGATGTCCGCGATCTTGTCGCGAGTAACGGTGGTGACCCTGATCGTCGTGTGCTTCTGCTCGCCGTTCATACGAAAGAGGCTACGCCGATGTCTACAGATGGGTCTATGTCGACGTCATCGAGATACAACCATACGAGTCGCCGGTTGGTGTTCGCAAGAGAATTCGATTACTGACGGTGATTGAGGGCTTAACCGGTTGCCGGGGGACGGCGGCGGGCGGCAGGGTTGCCCAGCATGTGGTCTGAGCTGTTCCCGCTGCTCGCGGGTGGTGTGGCGGTCTTCGTGGGTGCGGTGGTCCAGGGAGGGATCGGATTCGGTCTGGGGCTCATGGCCTCACCGCTGATCGCCATCACGAACCCGGGTGTCATGCCGGGCGCCGTCCAGGTCGTCAACGCCACGCTGCCGCTGTTCACGCTGGCCGTCGAGTGGCGCCGGATCGACTGGCGCGGCCTCGGCTTCGCCCTCCTGGGAAGGCTGCCCGGCAGTGTCATCGGGGCCGTCGTCGTGGTCTACGTGAGCACCAGTGCGCTGGGCGTCCTCGTCGGGGTGATGGTGGTGGCCGCGGTCGCGCTGACGGCGCGGGCGCCGGCGGTGCCGCGCAACGGGATCACGGTCACGGCGGCCGGGTTCCTCTCCGGGATCACCGGGACGGCGACCGGCATCGGCGGCCCGCCCATGGGGCTGGTCTACCAGAGTGCCCGGGGGCCGCAGATCAGGGCCACTTTGGCGCTGTTCTTCCTGGTGAGCGCCGTACAGTCGCTGGGCGTCCTCGCCCTCGTCGGCAAGTTGCCCGCCCGCGCGCTCGGGACCGGGGCGGCTCTCATTCCGTTCATGATCCTCGGGTTCGCCGTGTCGGGCCCCCTCCGCCGCCGCCTCGACGGCGGCAGGCTGCGCGTCGCGGTGCTCGCGGTCGCGACCGTGTCCGCGTGCACGCTCATCGGCCAGAGTCTTGCCAGGTGATGACGGCCCGGCCAACTCTCGTTTCTTCATTGTTACCGCGGACAACAAAAGTTACCGTCCTGTGTCTTACCTCCCCCTTTGGTTCTGACTTACGTTGTCCCAAACAACATTCCCTGGAGCGGTGAGTGCCGTGACCCGGCGTTGCCGAACCGGGCGGTCGACCAGCAATCTCAGTGCCGGCTTCTGAGATCGCACGCGTGGTGGGCCGCACCTCTTCATAGACCCCCAGTCAGAAAGGACCCACGCCAATGCGCAAGGGGATCCTCACAATCGGCGCCACCGTGGCGGCGCTCTCCCTTGGTCTCACCGCCTGCGGGGGCGATGACGGTGGCACCTCGGCCTCGGCGAGCGGAGCGCCGTCGGCGACCGCCGCCTCGGTCGGCAAGATCGGCGTCATCCTCCCCGACAGCAAGTCGTCGGCCCGGTGGGAGACCGCCGACCGGAAGTACCTCAAGGAGGCCTTCGACGCGGCCGGTGTCGAGTCGGACATCCAGAACGCCCAGGGCGACAAGACCGCGTTCCAGACGATCGCCGACCAGATGATCACGAACGGCGCCAAGGTCCTGGTGATCGTCAACCTGGACAGCGGCACCGGCAAGGCCGTGCTGGACAAGGCCCAGTCGCAGGGCGTCGCGACGATCGACTACGACCGCCTGACCCTCGGCGGCAGCGCTTCCTACTACGTGTCGTTCGACAACGAGAAGGTCGGCCAGCTGCAGGGTGAGGGCCTGGTGAAGTGCCTCACCGACGACAAGGCCGACAAGCCGATCATCGCCGAGCTGAACGGCTCGCCGACCGACAACAACGCGACGCTGTTCAAGAACGGCTACGACTCCGTCCTCAAGGCGAAGTACGACTCCGGCGACTACGTCAAGGGTCCGGACCAGTCGGTTCCCGACTGGGACAACGCGCAGGCCGGCACCATCTTCGAGACGATGCTGACCCAGGAGCCCAAGATCGCCGGCGTCCTCGCCGCGAACGACGGCCTCGGCAACGCCGCCATCGCGGTGCTGAAGAAGGAGAAGCTCAACGGCAAGGTCCCGGTCACCGGCCAGGACGCGACCGTGCAGGGCCTCCAGAACATCCTCGCCGGCGACCAGTGCATGACGGTCTACAAGGCGATCAAGAAGGAGGCGGACGCCGCCGCGCAGCTGGCCATCGCCCTCGCCAAGGGTGAGAAGCCGGCCGCTCCCGCGAACACCAAGGACCCGGAGTCGGGCCGTGACGTCCCCTCGGTCCTGCTCGACCCGCAGCCGATCTACTTCGACAGCGTCAAGGACGTCGTCGCCGACGGCTACGTGACCAAGGACGAGCTGTGCACCGGCGACTTCGCCGCCAAGTGCACCGAGGCCGGCGTCAGCTAAGTTCCACCCGATCGGGCCGGTACGGCAGCAGCCGTACCGGCCCCTTGAAGTACGGAGTCATCCATCGTGTCCCAGGGACCGGTCCTGGAACTGCGCGGCATCAACAAGAGCTTCGGTGCCGTTCAGGTCCTTCACGACGTCGCCTTCTCGGTGTACTCAGGAGAGGTGACAGCACTTGTCGGCGACAACGGCGCCGGTAAGTCCACGCTGGTGAAATGCATCGGTGGGATCCACCCCATCGACGCCGGCGACTACTTCTTCGAAGGTGAGAAGGTCCACGTCAGCGGGCCCAGGGACGCCGCCGACCTGGGCGTCGAGATCGTCTACCAGGACCTCGCCCTCTGCGACAACCTGGACATCGTCCAGAACATGTTCCTCGGTCGCGAGCGCAAGAGCGGGCTGGTCCTCGACGAGGCCACGATGGAGGAGATGGCGGCCAAGACCCTCGACGGCCTGTCGGTCCGCACGGTCACCTCGCTCCGCCAGTACGTCGCCAGCCTCTCGGGAGGCCAGCGCCAGACCGTCGCGATCGCCAAGGCCGTCCTGTGGAACAGCAAGGTCGTCATCCTCGACGAGCCGACCGCCGCGTTGGGCGTCGCCCAGACGGCGCAGGTGCTCGAACTGGTCCGGCGGCTGGCCGACAACGGGCTGGCCGTGGTGCTCATCTCGCACAACATGAACGACGTGTTCGCCGTCTCCGACCGGATCGCGGCCCTCTATCTGGGACGGATGGCCGCCCAGGTCAAGACCTCCGAGGTGACCCACTCGCAGGTCGTGGAACTCATCACGGCCGGGCGCAGCGGTGAGCTCGGCATCAAGAACGGCAACGGAGCGGCATCATGACGACGGAAACGCTCCCGGAGCAGGCGCACAAAGCCGACGCGTCCATCGGCGGCTATGTGAAGAACTACCTCGACCGGGTCCGCGGCGGCGAGTTGGGCGCCCTGCCCGCGGTCTTCGGCCTCATCGTGCTCTGCGTGTTGTTCTCGATCCTCCGGCCCGCCTTCCTGACGCCGGGGAACTTCGCGAACCTGTTCACCCAGGGCGCGGCGGTCGTGGTCATCGCGATGGGCCTGATCTTCGTTCTCCTCCTCGGTGAGATCGACCTGTCCGCGGGCTACGCCAGCGGCGTCTGCGCGGCCGTCCTGGCCGTGTCGCTCACCAACAACGGCTGGCCCTGGTACACCGCCGTCGCCGCCGCCATGCTGACCGGTGTCGTCATCGGCCTGGTCCTCGGCGCGCTGGTCGCCAAGCTGGGCGTCCCCTCGTTCGTCGTCACGCTGGCCGCGTTCCTGGGCTTCCAGGGCGTACTGCTGCTGCTGGTCAAGGGCGGCACGAACATCTCGATCAGGGACACCACGATCCTGGCGATCGCCAACAAGAACGTGCCGCCGATCGTGAGCTGGATCGTGCTGGTCGTCGGCGTGGTCGTCTACGCGGGCATCCAGCTCTTCAGGGCCCGCCGCCGCATCGGCCGCGGACTGCTGGCCGACCCGCTCGCGCTCATCGCGTTCCGCGTCCTGTCGCTCGCCGTGATCAGCGGTGTGGCGGTCTACGTGCTGAACCTCGAGCGCAGCCGCAACGCCCTCATCGTGTCGCTCAAGGGCGTGCCGATCGTGGTCCCGGTCATCGTGGTGCTGCTGTTCGTGTGGACGTTCGTCCTGCGCCGCACGGCGTACGGCCGGCACATCTACGCCGTCGGCGGCAACGCCGAGGCCTCGCGCCGCGCCGGCATCGACGTGGACCGCATCCGCATCTCGGCGTTCGTCATCTGTTCGTTCATGGCGTCGATCGGCGGCATCATCGCGGCGTCCCGCGCCAACTCGGTCGACCCGAACACGGGCGGCAGCGACGTGCTGCTGTTCGCCGTGGGAGCGGCCGTCATCGGCGGCACCAGCCTGTTCGGCGGCAAGGGCCGGGCCCTCGACGCGGTGCTCGGCGGCGCCGTCGTGGCCGTCATCCAGAACGGCATGGGCCTGATGGGCTACAGCGCGGGTGTGAAGTACGTCGTCACCGGTTCGGTGCTGCTGCTCGCCGCCGGGGTCGACGCCCTGTCCAGGAAGCGGGCGGCCTCGACCGGCCGACGATGAACCCCCTATGAACACAACAAGGTGATCGCCGCCGTAAGGTGATCACCGGTCCCTGACCCCCGAGGAGAACCGAGGCTGTCCAGATGATGCGCGCAGGTCCCTCACAGGAGGAGATCCGCAAGCACAACCTCGGCACACTGCTCCGCCATGTCCACCTGGGAGGGCCCACCTCCCGGGCGGAGCTGACCAGCCTGATGGGGCTGAACCGCAGCACCATCATGGCGCTGACCGCCGACCTGACGGCCGCGGGCCTGGTCAGGGAGGAGCTCCCGAAGGACACCGGCAAGGCGGGGCGCCCGTCGCTGGTCGTCCGGCCGGAGTCGTCAAGGGTCTACGTGCTGGCGTTCGACGTCGGCGTGGACCGGCTCGCCGCGGCCCGCGTCGGCCTCGGCGGGGTGATCCTGGACCGCCGGGTCGCCCTGCGGCAACGCGGGTCGTTCGACATGCCGCAGGTCGTCGCCATCCTGGCGGGGTTCGCCAGGCAGATGCTCCGCAAGACGCGCCCCGACACGATCTGCGTCGGGGCGGCCGCGGCGTTCTGCGGCGCCGTACGGAAGTCGGACGGGGTCGTCAGGATCGGGCCGAACATCGGCCTGGAGGAGATGCCCTTCGGCGAGGAGCTCTCCGGAAAGCTCGCGCTCGGGCTGCCTGTGAACGTCGGGAACGACGCCAACCTCGGTGCGCTCGCCGAGCACACGCGCGGGATCGGCCTGGGCTGCCGCGATCTGGTGTACCTGCACGGCGACGTGGGGATCGGCGGCGGCATCGTGGTGAACGGCCAGCTCCTCGGGGGGTTCGCCGGCTACGGGGGAGAGGTCGGCCACATGATCGTCAACCCCGGCGGCCGGCCGTGCGCCTGCGGCTCCCGGGGCTGCCTCGAAGCCGAGGTGGGGGAGCGGGCGCTGATGGAGCACGCCGGGCGCGACGGCGGTGGGGCGGTCGGCAGGGACGGTGTGCGATCCGTGGTCGACGCCGCCGACCGGGGCGACGTGGTCGCCCAGGAGGCGCTCCACGGGGTGGGCAACTGGCTCGGCCTCGGCGTCGCGAACCTGGTCAACATCTTCAACCCCGAGATGGTGATCTTCGGGGGCACGCTCCGAGAGATGTACCTGGGGTCCGCGGCCCAGGTCCGCAGCCAGATCAACACCGGGACCCTGGGCGCGTCGAGGGAGAACCTGCGGCTGCGCACGTCGGGACTGGGGGACGACGCGCCCCTGCTGGGAGCCGCTGAACTCGCCTTCGGCAAGGTGCTCGCGGACCCTCTCGACGTCCTGTCCCGCCAGACCTCGTGACTTGGGTCACAGGCCCGCGAAGTCGGGCGAAAGCCTAAGACGAAGCGCGAATGGGCATCCCACCCCATATGGAAGCGCCGTACGGGGATGGGGGGACCCCCGATGTCGAGGTGAATGGGTGGTAAAGCACAATTAACGAGAATTCCCTCTCGGGGTGTGAAGGTTCAGTGCGGTTCCTAGAGGGAGAGACGCTCTCGCGAACTACACTCTGGTCTGTTCGAAGACGAGCGAAAGGGATGACTCGGTGGGGATTCTGGAGACGATTAAGGACCCGCTCGATCTGAAGAACCTGGCCGCCGGCGATCTGCCGGAGCTCGCCATGGAGATCCGGGACCTGCTGGTCTCCGCCGTGGCCCGCACAGGCGGCCACCTGGGTCCCAACCTCGGTGTGGTGGAGCTGACCATCGCCCTGCACCGCGTCTTCGACTCGCCGCGCGATCGGATCCTCTTCGACACCGGCCACCAGACGTACGTGCACAAGATGCTGACCGGCCGCGCGGGCGACTTCGGCACGCTGCGGCAGGAGGGCGGGCTGTCCGGCTACCCCAGCCAGGCGGAGTCCGAGCACGACGTGATCGAGAACTCGCACGCCTCCACCGCGTTGTCCTACGCCGACGGCCTGGCCAAGGCGTTCACGCTCCGCGGCGAGACCGACCGCACCGCGGTCGCGGTGATCGGCGACGGCGCGCTGACGGGCGGCATGGCCTGGGAGGCGCTGAACAACATCGCCGCGCGCAAGGACCTGCCCCTGATCATCGTGGTCAACGACAACGGGCGCTCCTACTCCCCGACGATCGGCGGCCTCGCCTCGCACCTTTCGACTCTGCGGATGACCCAGCGGTACGAGCAGGCGCTGGAGCTCGTCAAGAACAACCTCGGCCGGGTGCCCGTCGTCGGCGCGCCTCTGTACGAGACGCTGCACGGGGTCAAGAAGGGGCTGAAGGACATCTTCACCCCTCAGGTCATGTTCGAGGACCTGGGCCTGAAGTACGTCGGCCCGATCGACGGCCATGACGAGCCGGCGGTCGAGGCGGCGCTGCGCCGGGCGAGGGCCTACCGCGGGCCGGTCATCGTCCACGTGCTCACGCACAAGGGACACGGGTACGCGCACGCGGAGAACCACGACGAGGACTGCTTCCACAGCCCGCAGCCCTTCGACGTCGAGACGGGTGAGGAGCGGGCGAGGCCGCACAGCTGGACGAACGTGTTCAGCGAGGAGATGGTGAAGATCGGCGCGCAGCGGGAGGACGTCGTCGCGATCACCGCGGCGATGCTCCACCCGGTCGGGCTCGCCGCCTTCGCCGACGCCTACCCCCAGCGGATCTACGACGTGGGCATCGCGGAGCAGCACGCGCTGACCAGCGCCGCCGGTCTCGCCCTCGGCGGTCTGCACCCCGTGGTCGCGATCTACGCGACCTTCCTCAACAGGGCCTTCGACCAGCTTCTGATGGACGTCGCCCTGCACCGGCTTCCGGTCACGGTCGTGCTCGACCGCGCCGGCGTCACCGGCGACGACGGGCCGAGCCACAACGGCATGTGGGACCTGTCGATGCTCCAGGTGATCCCCGGCCTGTCGATCGCCGTGCCCCGCGACGCCGTACGGCTGCGCGAACTGCTCGCCGAGTCGGTCGCCGTCGAGGGCGGCCCGTCGGTCGTCCGCTTCCCCAAGGGCGCGCTGCCGCGGGAGATCGAGGCCGTCGGCCACCTCGGCGGGATGGACGTGCTGCGCGCGGGCGACCCCGACGTCCTGCTGGTCGCCGTCGGCCCCATGGCCGACATCTGCATGGACGCGGCGACCCTGCTCGACGCCCAGGGCATCTCCGCCACGGTGGTGGACCCCCGCTGGGCCAAGCCGCTCGACGAGGCCCTGGTGCTCGCGGCGGCGGCGCACAAACTGGTCGTGGTCGTCGAGGACGGCGGGCGGTCCGGGGGCGTGGGCGACGCCGTCGCCCGCATGCTGCGCGACGCCGACGTGGACGTGCCGGTGCGGACCTACGGAATCCCCCAGCGGTTCCTCGACCACGCCAAGCGCCAGAAGATCCTCGCCGAGATCGGTCTCACCGGTCAGGACCTCGCCCGGGAGATCACCGAGGCGGTCGCCAAGCGCTCGCCCGTGCTGGAGCGGCATCCCGCGCGCCAGCCGCAGTGACCGGTGTGTGATCCGGCGGCGCCGGACCCGTCCGCCGGGTCCGCGCCCGTCGGCGTGAACCGGGCGTAACACCGGCGATTACGGGAAGTCTGCAGGTCATCGAAGCGATGAGGAGCCTGCGGATGAGCGTGTTCCGGACCAAGACGGTTGAGCAGTCGATCCAGGACGCCGAGGGCGGCGAGCATCGCCTGAAGCGGACCCTGAGCGCCCTCGACCTGACCGTGTTCGGAATCGGCGTCATCGTCGGCACGGGCATCTTCGTCCTGACCGGCGTGGCGGCGCGCAACACGGCCGGTCCGGCCGTGGCGCTGTCGTTCGTCGTCGCCGGCATCGCCTGCGCCCTCGCGGCGCTCTGCTACGCCGAGTTCGCGTCCACCGTGCCCGTCGCCGGGTCGGCCTACACCTTCGCCTACGCGACGATCGGGGAGTTCCCCGCGTGGATCATCGGGTGGGACCTCATGCTCGAGATGGCTCTCGGCGCCGCCGTCGTCGCCTCCGGCTGGTCGGGATACCTCACGTCGCTGCTGAAGAACTTCGGGATCGACCTGCCGGCCTCCCTGGCCGGCGACGCCGCCGTGGTCAACGTGCCCGCGGCGCTGATCGTGCTGGCGCTGACGGGCGTCCTGGTCGCCGGGATCAAGCTCTCGGCGCGCTTCAACGCGACCATGGTGGCGATCAAGATGGCGGTCGTCCTGCTCGTCATCGTCGCCGGGCTCTTCTACGTGAAGGGCGCCAACTACCAGCCGTTCATCCCGCCGTCCCACGCGGTCGAGGGCAAGGGCGGGCTCGCCGCGCCGCTCATCCAGGTGCTGTTCGGCGTGCAGCCGGCGGTCTTCGGCGTATTCGGGATCTTCACGGGCGCGGCGCTGGTCTTCTTCGCCTACATCGGATTCGACGTGGTCGCCACGGCGGCCGAGGAGACCCGCAGGCCCCAGCGCGACCTCCCCATCGGCATCATCGCCTCGCTGGCCGTCTGCACGATCCTCTACGTCGTGGTCTCCCTCGTCGTGGTCGGCATGCAGCACTACTCCTCGCTGAGCGTGTCGGCGCCGCTCGCCGACGCCTTCCGGGCGGTGGGGGCGCCCTGGCTGGCGACGCTGATCAGCGTGGGCGGCATCGCGGGGCTGACCACGGTCGTGATGATCCTCATGCTGGGACAGAGCCGGGTGCTGTTCGCGATGTGCCGGGACAACCTGCTGCCGCGGTCTCTCGCCCGCGTCCACGACAGGTTCCGCACGCCGTACCGGATCACGATCGTCATCGGGGTGGTGACGGCGCTCCTCGCGGCGTTCATCCCGCTCGCGGCGATCGCCGAACTGGTCAACATCGGCACGTTGTTCGCGTTCGTGGTGGTCTCGATCGCGGTGATCATCCTCAGGCGGACCCGGCCGGAGCTGCCGAGGGCCTTCCGGACGCCGTGGGTGCCGTTCGTGCCGGTCCTGGCGGTGCTCTCGTGCGTCTATCTGATGCTGAACCTGCCGGTGGAGACCTGGCTCAGGTTCCTGGTGTGGATGGTCATCGGGGCCGGCGTCTACTTCGGGTACGGCCGCCGCCGCAGCCGGGTGTCGGTCACTGAGGAGCCAGTCCTCGAAAACTGAGGACGGCGCCCGCGGCGGTCAGCAGGAGCCCGCTGCCGCCCAGCAGCAGCCGGTAGCCCCTGAGGCTGAGACGGTGCCTGCCCGCCCCCACCGCCCAGGCGAGGGCCACCTTGGAGCCGCACAGGACCAGGTAGAAACCGCCCACGAAGGCCAGGGCCGACGCGGGGGAGTGCTCCCACGCGGCGTCGAAGGCCGGTGCGCCGACGGCGATCCAGAACAGCCAGGGGTGGGGGTTGAGGAGGTTCACCGCGACCGCGCTCAGGACCTGCCGCGCAGAGGACGGCTCGGCGTCGCCGGGCCGCGGCGGCTCGGCCGTACGGGCCTCGCGGATGGTCGAGACGCCCAGGTAGACGACGTAGAGCCCGCCCACGGCCGACAACACGCGCACGAACGTGCCGGGCATCGCCCCGACGGCGGTGAGGGACAGGAGCACCACGGGGAGGTCCGACAGGAGCGGCACACAGGCCAGGCGCACTCCGGACCGGAAGCCGCCGCGCAGGCTGGCCGCGATCACGAGGCTCAGCAGCGCGCCCGGAGTGACTCCGGCTCCCAGCCCGAGGCTGAGCCCCAGCAGCAACTCCGTCACGCGGCGCCCCTCCAGATAGATGTTCCGGGGGAGGCTATCGAGAGGGCCGCCCGCAGTCGAGCCGGCCCCGTCCGCGGCCGTCCATTCAGACCGGCCGCGGGCCGGGAGTCGTGGGCCGGGCGGATCCGTCGATGGGGATGCGCAGGACGAATCGGGCGCCGCCGAGGGGTGAGTTCCCGACTGTCAGCGTCCCCCAGTGGGCGTGGGCGACGTCGCGGGCGATGGCCAGGCCCAGGCCGCTGCCTCCCCGGTCTCGGCTGCGCGCGGCGTCCAGCCTGGTGAACCGCTCGAAGATCCGGTCTCGCTCCGCTTCTGGGACTCCCGATCCGTCGTCGGAGACCGACAACTCGGCGAAGCGGCCGTCGCGGCGCACCTCGACCTGGACGACGTGCGCCGCGTGCCGCTGGGCGTTGTCGAGCAGATTGGTCAGCACGCGGGTCATCTGGACCCGTGACGCGTGAACGGTCACTCCGGGCTCGAGCCGAAGCCGCGCCGGAATCCGGTCATGGCGTCGGGAGATCTCCTCGCCGACCAATCCGGGCAGGTCCACGAGTTCGCGTGCGGCCGGTGCCCCCGCGTCCACCCGTGCGAGCAGGAGCATGTCACCGGTGATCGCCTGCAGCCTGTCCACGGCGCTCAGAGCATCGCGGATCACCAGGGGCCGCTCCGCCTGACGGGGATGCAGCCGCGCCTCCTCCAGGAGGACGCGCAATCCGGCGAGGGGCGTGCGCAGTTCGTGCGAGGCGTCACCGGCGAACCGGTGCTGCCGCGTCAACTCCTGCTCGGCACGCCCACCGGCCTCCTCCAGCCGGCCGAGAGTCCCGTTGATCGTCTTGGCGAGCCGGGCGACCTCGGTCATCCCCCGTGGCTCGGAAACGCGGCGGCCGAGGTCATCCGCGGTGATCGTGGACAGCTGCGTGCTGATGGCCTCGATCGGGGACAGGAGGCGACCGGTGACGGTCCAGATCGCCCAGGTGGCCACCGTGACCAGCACAGCCGCCTGGACGACGAACAGGAGTCCGCCCATCGAGAGGGAGGCTCCGTCCGGCACCCGCCGGGCCGCGTAGACGACGGCGGAGCCCATGGCGGGATCGACCCTGAAGGCCGCGACGTAGAGGCACCCGAGACGCCGCTGCGCACACGTGCGGACGTCCTGCCGCGGATTGCGTGACGACGGCCACACCTGGGTCAGCGGGGCGAGCCCGCGAGCGGCCGTCGTCGCGGCGAGTATTCGGCGGCGCATGCTGACGACCTGGATCAGGTCGACGCCGAGGACCTCTGGTTGCACCGGATTCCGCAGATGGCCGAAACGGACGGAGTCCGCGGTCAGCACGGCCTGGCGCTGGACGGCCAGCCAGGCGGTCTGCCGCTCCGCCTGACGCGTCAACAGCTCCTTCTGCACACACGCGGGCACCATGAGGAGCACGAACAACACGGTGATCAGCAGGGCCGTGCGAGAGCGTATGGACCGTGGGAACGGCGGTGCGAACGGGGTGGGCAGCGATATCGCGCGCACGAAGACCTCCTCGCCTGATCGTCGGCGTTCTGCCGTGACCACCCTCGTGAGCCCGTACGCCGTGCGACTGCCGGGCCCGCCTGGATCGAGGGCGGCTCTGAGCATCGTGGCCTGGGACGGCGGCCACCACATCGCATGTTCGCGCGACATTGCATACCGCATACAGCTGGCTCACGATGGGGTCGGGAGATCGGACGAAAACCGCCGAACCGTAAGCTCAGGGGTGTGGCGGGCGCTTGTACGCACGAGTGGGCGGCCGCGGGCGGGCTCGACTCCGGATGGTCGTCATGGCCGGAGTGGCGTGGCCGTGCGCGCCAGTGGAACCTCGTGGCGAAGGCGCTGCGGGAGGCCCGCGCCGGCCAAGGAAGCGTCCTGCTGGTCGAGGGCCGGGTGGGGATGGGCAAGAGCAGCCTGCTCGGCGAGGCGGCCGGCGCCGCGGAATGGGCGAGGTTCCCAGTCGGCAGGGGCGCCGCGGACGAGCTGGACCTGGCTCCGCTGGCCCCCCTGAGATCGGCGTTGCAGGAGATCTCCGGCGCTCCACTCGCCATCGGACATACGGACACCCCGGCTTCCGCTGATATGCGGCTCCTGATGGTGAGGCAGTTGGCCGAACCGCTGGAGGGGCTGGTCGCGCAGGGGCCGGCGTTGCTCGTGCTCGACGATCTGCAGTGGGCCGATCCGCTGACCCTGCTGGCGATACGGTCACTGGTGCGAGAGCTCGCCTCCTACCCGCTCGTGTGGATGTTGTCGCGCACCACGGAGGGCGCGCCCGCGTCCCCTCTGGACAATCTGTACGACAGGTTGGAGCGCGACGACGCCACCCGGATCATGCTGGAGGCACTGGACGATCAGGCGGTGGCCGAGGTCGCCGCAGACGTCTTGGGCGCCGTGCCCGCACCTGACGTGCTCGCCGTGGCCGCGCTGGCGGAGGGGCTCCCCTTCCTGCTGGTCGAGTCGCTCGAGCAGCTGAGTTCTGAGGGCTTGGTGGAGGTGGCCGGCGGACACGCGCGGCTGGCGTCGGAACAGCTGCCGCGCGTTCAAATGATCACGCGCAAGCGCATCGACGAGCTGTCCCCGCAGACCCGCAACCTGCTCCAGGTGGCTGCGATCCTGGGCCGCACGGTGCCGGTCCGCGATCTGGCCACGATGCTGGGCAAGCCGATCAGTGGCCTGATCTCGAAGCTGGACGAGGCGATGGCGGCGGGCATCCTGGTGGCCGGTGCGGATCAGCTTGCCTTCCGGCATGAGCTGTTGCAGCACGCGGTGCTCGAGACGCTGACCCCGCCGGTCCGGCTGGCGCTCCACCGTGAGGCGGGGCAGATGTTGCTCGACAGCCGCGGCTCCGCCGTCCCGGCCGCCCCGCACCTCATCAAGAGTGCCCTTCCCGGTGACGCCGGAGCCGTCCGCGGCCTGGACCGCGCGGCGCGGGAGGTGCTCGCGACCTCCCCGCACACCGCTCTCGAGCTGGCGATGCGGGCCGTCGAGATCAGTGATCTCACCGACCCCGATCGGTTCGACCGCATCGCGACGGCGGTGCACGCCCTGACGGTCACCGGACAGGTGCCGGAGGCGATCCAGCTCGCACGCGAAGCGCTCGGCACGGCTTCGCCCGGTCGTGGCCTACGCCTGCGCTGCGCGCTGGCGTACACGCTGCTGCTGAGTGGCCGGCCCGCCGACGCGGTGGCCGAGGCCGAAGACGTGCTCGCCCGGCGAGACGTGTCCGACGATCTTCGCGGCGTCGCGGAGGCAGCCCTCTTCTGGGGACTGTTGTCGCTCTCCGACTTCTGGAAGGGCCGGCGGCGCGCGGAGGCCGTCCTGGCCGACCGCGAGCCGCGCGACGACACGGCCCTGGTCGGGGCCCACATGGTGCTCGGCCAGTTCGCCATGGTCGACGGGAAGGTCTCCGAGTCCTTCAGCCACCTGGAGGAGGCGGTGCGGATCGCGGGCACAGGCGCGGTGGAGGCCATCGAGCGCCCGTTCCCGCGCATGTTGCTGAGCCTGAACCACAAGTTCATGCGGCAGTTCGCGGAGGCCGAGTCCAGCATTGAGACGCTCGCCGAGGAAATCGAGGCGCTCGGGCAGACCGTGCAGGCCGCGCAGCCCGCGTTCTTCCGCAGTTGCCTGAGGCTGGCCGAGGGCCGGTTGGACGACGCCGTGGCCGAGGCCCAGGCCGGGCTGACGATCGCCGAGGAACTGGGCACTCATGGATTCGACCTCGCGGGGCTCTACGTGCTCGCGATCGTCTCCGTACGGCGCGGCGACCTCGAATCCGCGGCCCGGTACATCGACCGCTATCAATGCGAGCGCGGCGACAGCGGGATGATGTACGGCGCGGCATGGGGGAGATGGGCGAGGGCGGTGGTCGCGGAGGGCCAGGGAGAGCCCGATCGGGCGATGGAGGTGATCCGGATCGCCTACACCGATGCGCGGGAAAGGCGTTGGACGCTCCTCGTCGAGCCCGCCGCGGCCGCCTGGATGACCAGGCTGGCGCTGGCCACCGAGAACCGGCGGTACGCGGAGGAGATCGTCGAGGTGGCGGAATCGCTGGCTCGGGACAACGCCGGCTTCCCCGTGCTGGCCGCCGCGGCCGCTCATGCCTGTGGCGTCCTTCATCGGGACACGACGGCTCTGACCAGGGCTGCCGCCGATCTTCCAGACCCGTGGGGCCGGGCGTCGGCCGCCGAAGACCTCGGCGTCGTCCTGCTCGAGGGCCCGGGCCGCCGAAGTCGGCAGGCCGCCGTCGACAGCCTCGAGTGTGCGCTCGACCACTACGACCGGATCGGCGCGTCGCGTGACGCGGCCCGGGTCAGGGCCCGGCTGCGGGAGTTGGGCGTCCGCCGCCGCCACTGGACGCGTGCCGACCGGCCGAACACCGGCTGGGACAGTCTGACCGAAACCGAACGCGCCGTCGCGGCACTGATCGCCAAGGGGCTGACCAACAGGCAGGCGGCCGCGCAGATGTTCCTGTCGCCCCACACGGTGTCCACCCACCTGCGCCATGTCTTCAGCAAGCTCGGCATCGCGTCCCGCGTCGAACTCGCCCGGCTCACCGTCAAAGGACACCTGATCGACTCGCCGGACGGCGGCGACGCGTAGTGCCGCGACCAGGAGGCCGCGGCACGACGCTGATCAGGCCGCGGGGACGGACGCGACGCCGGGGGCCAGGAAGCGGCCGCCGGTGACCTCCTCGGAGATGCCGGTCCTGTCCAGATACGGCGTGACGCCGCCGGTGTGGAACGGCCAGCCGGCCCCGAGGATCATGCACAGGTCGATGTCCTCGGCCGCCGACACGACGCCCTCGTCGAGCATGAGCCTGATCTCCTGAGCCAGCGCCCTGAGCGCGCGGAGCCGTACCTCGTCGCCCGTGGACGGCCGCGTGCCGCCCTCGAACAGCGCCCGCACCTCGGGGTCGATCTGGAAGTCGGCCCCGTAGACGCCCGGCTTGCCCGCCGCCACGAGCCTGGCCAGGTTCGCCGAGACGCCGTAGCGGTCGGGGAAGGCGGCGTGCATGGTCTCCGCCACGTGCAGCGCGACGGCCGGGCCGACGAGTTGGAGCAGGGCGAAGGGGGTCATCGGCAGTCCGAGGCCGTCGAGCGCGTGGTCGGCCGTCTCCAGGGGCGTGCCCTCGTCGGCGGCGGCGATCACCTCGCCCATGAAGCGCGTCAGCAGCCGGTTGACGACGAACGCCGGGGCGTCCTTGACCAGAACCGACGACTTCTTGAGTGACTTGGCGACGGAGAAGGCCGTCGCCAGCGTCGCGTCGTCGGTGGCCGAGCCCCGGACGATCTCCAGCAGCGGCAGCACGGCGACCGGGTTGAAGAAGTGGAAGCCCACGACCCGCTCGGGGTGCCGCAGCCCGGAGGCCATCTCCGTGATGGACAGAGAGGACGTGTTGGTGGCCAGCACGCACGTCTCGGAGACGACGGCCTCGACCTCGGCGAACACCTGCTGCTTGACCTTGAGGTCCTCGAAGACGGCCTCGATGACGAAGTCGGCGTCCGCGAACGCGTCCTTGGTGAGCGAGCCGGTGACCAGGGCCTTCAGCCGATTGGCCTGGTCACCGGAGATCCTGCCCTTGGCCAGCAGCTTGCCGACCTCGGCGTGGACGTAGCCGACGCCCTTGTCGAGGCGGTCCTGATCGAGGTCGGTCAGGACGACGGGGACCTCGAGCCTGCGCGCGAACAACAACGCGAGCTGCGACGCCATCAGTCCGGCGCCCACGACGCCGACCTTGGTGACCTTGCGGGCGAGCGCCCTGTCCGGTGCGCCCGCGGGCCTCTTGGCCCTGCGCTGGACCAGGTCGAACGCGTACAGCCCCGCCCGCAGTTCGTCGCCCATGAGGAGGTCGGCGAGTGCCTCGTCCTCGGCCGCGAAGCCCTCGTCCCGCGACGCCGTACGGGCCAGGGCGATGAGGTCGAGCGCGCGGTAGGGCGCGGGGGAGGCGCCGCGGAGCTTGAGGTCGACCAGCGTGCGCGCCTGGTCGATCACGGGCGTCCAGTCGGCGTCGGTGTGCGGCGCCCGCCGTACGGTGATCTCCCCGCGCAGCACCTGGGCGGCCCAGCGCAGCGACTCCTCCAGGAAGTCCGCAGGTTCGAACATCGCATCGGCGACGCCCAGCTCGAACGCGTCGCGGCCCTTGATCATCCGGTTCTGCGAGAGCGGATTCTCGATGATCAGCTTGATGGCCTTCTCCGGCCCGATGAGGCGGGGGAGGAGCTGGGTTCCGCCCCAGCCGGGCACCAGACCGAGGAAGCACTCGGGGAGCGCGATCGCCGGCATGCCGGACGAGACCGTCCGGTAGACGCAGTGCAGGGCGATCTCCAGGCCGCCGCCCATCGCCGCGCCGTTGACGAAGGCGAACGACGGGACGCCCAGCTCACCGAGCCGGCGGAAGACGTGGTGGCCGAGCGCGCCGATGGCCGCGGCCTCCTCGTGGGAGGTCACCGCGACCGCCCCCTTGAGGTCAGCCCCGACGCCGAAGATGAACGGCTTGCCGGTGACGCCTACGGCCACGACGTCCGTCCGCCCGGCGATGCCGTCGAGGGCCTCGTCGAGGGCGAGGAGGCCGAGCGGGCCGAAGGTGTTCGGCTTGGTGTGGTCGAAGCCGTTGTCCAGCGTGATCAGGGCCATCGTGCCCGCGCCGTACGGCAGGTCGACGTCGCGCACGAGTGCGTCGGTGACGACCTCGTCGGCGTTCTTCCCCGCGAGGAGGGACTTCCACTGCTCGACGTCGCTCATGCCAGGTTCTCCCAGATGACAGTGCCGCCCATGCCCATGCCCACGCACATCGTGGTGATCCCGTACCTGACGTCGGGCCGCTCGGAGAACTCGCGGGCCAGTTGCGTCATCAGCCGCACGCCCGAGGACGCGAGGGGGTGGCCGAACGCGATCGCGCCGCCGTACGGGTTCACGCGGGGGTCGTCGTCGGCGATGCCGAAGTGCTCGAGGAAGGCGAGCACCTGGACGGCGAACGCCTCGTTGATCTCGAACAGGCCGATGTCCCCGATCGACAGCCCGGCGAGGCGCAGCGCCCGCTCGGTGGAGGGGATGGGACCGACACCCATGACCTCGGGGTCCACTCCGGCGAACGCGTAGGAGACCAGCCGCATGCGCGGGGTCAGGCCCAGCTCCCGCGCGACCTCCTCGGCGGCGACCACGCAGCCCGTCGCGCCGTCGTTGATGCCGGAGGCGTTGCCCGCGGTGACCCGGCCGTGCGCGCGGAACGGGGTCTTCAGCGCCCCCAGCCCCTCAAGCGTGGTGCCCGGGCGCGGGGCCTCGTCGACGGTGGCCAGGCCCCAGCCCTCGGCGGCCTTGCGCGTCGCCGTGGGCACCAGGTCGGGCTGGATCTTGCCGTCGGCGTACGCCTTGGCGACCTTCTCCTGCGACGCCACCGCGAACGCGTCGGCGCGGTCCTTGGTGATGGAGGGGAACCGGTCGTGCAGGTTCTCCGCGGTCATCCCCATGACCAGGGCCGAGCCGTCGACGAGCTGCTCGGACAGGAAACGGGGATTGGGGTCGACGCCCTCGCCCATCGGGTGGCGGCCCATGTGCTCGACGCCGCCGGCGATGGCCACGTCGTAGGCGCCGAACGAGATGCCGCCCGCGACGCTGGTGACGGCGGTCATCGCGCCGGCGCACATGCGGTCGATGGCGTAGCCGGGCACCGACTTGGGCAGCCCGGCCAGCACGGCCGCCGACCGGCCGATGGTCAGGCCCTGGTCGCCGATCTGCGTGGTCGCCGCGATGGCGACCTCGTCCACCCGGTCGGGCGGAAGGTTCGGATTGCGCCGCATCAGCTCACGGATGACACGGACGACCAGGTCGTCGGCACGCGTCTCGGCGTACAGGCCCTTGGGGCCCGACTTGCCGAAAGGTGTCCGAACGCCGTCGACGAAGACGACTTCACGGGATGCGGGCACGGGGTTTCGCTCCTACTGCTCGGCAGCTTCCGAAGCCAATGCTACTGGCCAGTAACCAGCGCCCGGATCGGGGGGTCCGCGGACCGCCTTGCCATACTGGAAATCGCTTTCCTGATCGTCGGCGGGAGGTCGTGTGGTCACACTCGAGGACGTGGCCCGGCATGCCGGGGTCTCGCTCGCCACGGCGTCGCGCGTGCTCAACGGCAGCTCGCGCCAGGTCGGGCGGGCGATGCGGGAGCGGGTAGAGAAGGCCGCCGCCGAGCTCGGATACCGGACCAACGTGGCCGCGCAGACCCTCGCCCGCGGCGCGAGCGACGTCATCGGGCTGGTCGTCCACGACCTCGTCGACCCCTACTTCGCGGCCATCGCCGACGGCGCCATGCGGGCCGCCGACGCCCGCGGTCACATGGTCATGGTCGGCACCACCCACCGCGACCCCGAGCGTGAGATCGCCTACGTGTCGACCCTCCACGCGCAGCGGGTGCGGGCGGTCCTGATCGCCGGATCCCGCGTCACCGACGCCGCCGTGACCGACCGGCTGAGGGCCGAGCTCGGCCGTTACCAGGAGACGGGCGGCCGCGTCGCCTGCGTCGGGCAGGATCTGCTCGGCGTGGCGACCGTCGCCCCCGCCAACCGGGAGGGGGCGGCCGACCTGGCGAGGGCCCTGGCCGCGCTCGGGCACACCAGGTTCGCCGTGCTGGCGGGCCCGCCCCATCTGGTCACGGCGGTCGACCGCCGCACCGGCTTCGCCGAGGCGCTCGCGGACCTCGGCCTGCCCGAGCCGCAGATCGTGTACGGCTCGTTCGACCGGGGTGGCGGCTACACCGCGGTCCAGGAGGTCGCGGACGCCACGTGCGTGTTCGCCGTCAACGACGTGATGGCCGTCGGCGCGCTCGCCGCCCTGCGGGAACGGGGAGTGCGGGTGCCGGACGACGTCTCGGTGGCGGGCTTCGACGACATCGCCACCCTGCGGGACCTGACGCCGGCCCTGTCGACCGTACGGCTGCCGCTGGCGGACATGGGGGCCCGGGCGGTCGAACTGGCCCTGTCGGGCGACCACGGTGATCCGCCGGTCGTGGCCGGGGTCGAGGGCCGGGTCGTCCTGCGGGACAGCGTCCGCCACCTGCCCTAGTCTTCTGAGTCTGGAAAGTCCCGTCTGCCCGGCGCTGTGTGGTGCGCACGCTCCCTAGGGCATTCCGGGAGGGAGGGGCTTCGCGGTATCGCGCCGCGCCACGAACACGAACTCCCTGCCCGGCCGGTCGGGTGCGTCGCGTACGTCCTCGACGACGAAGCCGTGCTCGTGCAAGTCCCGCTCGATCTCCGCACGTTCGCGGAAGCGAAGTGTCGATTCCGAGGTCAGTACGTCCCCGTCCACAGCGAACACGTGCGTACCCCGGAAGCTCACCAGCGGCAGGCTCACGTCCGTCAGCTCGGCCCAGGTCTCGACGTGGCCGACGCCCGGGATGTCCGTCATGCGGTACGTGGTCTCGCGCGTCCACTCCGCCCACTCCTCCCACACGCGCTGCGCCGGGTCGCGCGTCTCGAAGACAAGCCGCCCGCCGGGCCGCAGCGCCTCGTACGCGCCGCGCAGCGTCGTACGCCATGCCTGCGGATCGGCGATCGCCTGGGCGACGTTCCCGGTCATCGTCACCAGCTCGATCTGCATGGGCGGCAGGTCCCCCGCGTCGCCGTCGAGCCAGCGCACCCGCTCCGCGCCCGGCTTGCCACGCGCGACGTCGACGGACGCCCGCGCGGGATCGATCCCGGTGACCGCAATCCCGCGCTCGGCGAGCAGCAGCGCGAACACGCCCGTACCGCACCCGATGTCCAGCACGGACCGCGCGCCGAACTCCTCCGCCATCGCGAGATACGCGTCGAGATCGCTGCGGTCCGGATCGAGTGGGTCGTAGATGGCGGCGAGGCGCGGATGCCCGAAAGTTGCGTCAACCATGGAGGCGAACGTATGTGGCCCCGAGCCCGCGCGGCCACTGCCTTTTCGGGTTACGGTGCCACGCGGGCGCGGCGAAGTGCGCCGCTGATCCCGGCGCCCCTATCGGGCACGGCCGTACCGAAGCGAACCTCGGCCAAGCCGCTTACACCCTGCTGACGAGGCTTGCGTAGCGGGCCTTCATCGTGGTCACGACCTCGTCGGGGTCCGCGGCCCAGACGTCCGCGTTGAAGATCTCGACCTCGACGTCGCCCCTGTATCCCGCCGCGGCGACGGCGTCGGTCAGCGGTCCGAAGTCGATCACCCCGTCGCCCATCATGCCGCGGCCGAGCAGCACGTCGGCGGGAAGCGGGCTGAGAAAGTCGCAGACCTGGTAGGAGGCGATGCGCCGCTCCGCCCCCGCCCGCTCGATCTGCTCGAAGACCTGGGGATCCCACCACACGTGGAAGGTGTCGACCACCACCCCGACCGTCTCCGGGGCGTACGGTTCGGCGAGGTCGAGCGCCTGGCCGAGGGTCGACAGGACGGCCCTGTCGGCGCAGTACATGGGATGGAGCGGCTCCAGAGCCAGCCGTACGCCGCGCTCGGCGGCGTAGGGGACGAGCAGGGTGAGAGCTTCTGCGATGTGGTTCCGGGCGGCCGTGAGGTCGCGGGAGATCTCACCGAGGGGTTCGCCGGGGACCACCCCCGGCAGCCCGCCGACCACCATGACGAGGCATGCGGCCTCCAGGGCGGCCGCCTCGTCGATGGCCCGCCGGTTGTCCTCCTCGAAGCCGGGCGCGGTGAGGAACCCGCCCCTGCAGAGGGACGACACGCGCAGGCCCGCGTTCCGGACGAGCGCGATCGTCTCGCCGAGCCCCTGCGCGGCCACGTCCTGCCGCCAGAGCCCGATGGCCTCAAGGCCGTGCCGTACACACCCGTCGACGGCCTCCGCCACCGACCACCGCCTGGTCGTCCACTGGTTCAACGCCAACCGCTTCACCGCCCCCACCCCTCCGGCGTGATCATGCACAGGTTCGTCAACATGGCCCCTCACCAGCCCCTTTCTTTGTGGTGATCATGCACAGGTTCGTGATCAAGCCGCCTGGCCTGGGCGTATCCAATCGGTGATCATGCACAGCTTCGCGATCAGGTCGTCTGAACTGGGCCGACACAAGTGGTGATCATGCAATTGGCCTGATGGACGCCCAGGCCAATTGCATGATCACGGTCGATGTTCCCGCAGGTCGGGTCGGGTGTGCGCGAATCTGCGCATGATCACGGCGGGTGTTTTTGCAGGTCAGGCGTGCCGCACACGAATCTGTGCATGATCACCACCAGGGGAGTGCCTGGTCGAGTGGCATGATCCCGAACCTGTGCATGATCACGCCCGGGTGAGGGTGGTCATTCGGTGGGCGGCCAACTCGGGGTCGGGGAGCAGGCCGGCCTTGTCGGCGAGGCGGAACACCTCGGCGAGATGTTCGATCGACCGGGCCGTCTGGGCGCCGTTCACCATGACGAAGTCGTCCTGGTGCCCCGCCAGCCAGGCGAGGAAGACGATCCCCGTCTTGTAGTGGTAGGTCGGCACCTCGAAGATCTTCCGCGACAACGCCACCGTCGGCCCCAATATCCCCTCATAAATGCCGAAATTCCGGGCTTGAGTGGTCTCATCCGCAGCCGACTCGGCCCGATCCAGCGCCTCCAGCGCGGCCGCGGCCGCCGGCGCGATGGCGTCGAAGATCCCCAGCAGCGCGTCCGACCCCGACCTGATGAGCGAGGGGTAGTTGAAGTCGTCCCCCGTGTACAGCCGCACGCCTTCCGGCAGGGCCGCGCGCAGGCGCACCTCGTGGTCCTCGTCCAGCAGCGACACCTTGACGCCCTCCACCTTGGAGGCGTGCTCGCGGATGAGGGCGAGGAACGACTCGGTGGCCGTCTCCACATCAGGCGACCCCCAATACCCGGCGAGCCGGGGGTCGAACATCTCGCCCAGCCAGTGCAGGATCACCGGCCGGTCCGCCTGGCCGAGCAGCCTGCCGTACACCGTGTGATAGTCCTCGGGCCCCCGCGCGACCCGCGCGAGCTGGCGGCTGGCCATCAGGATGACGCCGGGCCCCGCCGCGCGGACGGTCTCCACCTGCTCGAGATAGGCGGCGGTGATCTCATCGAGCGAGCCGGCGTCCGGTGCGTGGTCGGTCCCCGCGCCGCAGGCCACCAGGTCGGCGGGGTCGCCCAGCGAACGGGCCTCGGCCGCGCTGCGGGCGATCAGCTCGCGCGTCGCCGCCCAGTCGAGGCCCATGTTCCGCTGCGCGGTGTCCATGGCGTCCGCGACGCGGAAGCCGTACGCCCACAGGTGCCGCCGGAAACGCAGCGTGGCGTCCCAGTCGACCGCGGCCGGCCGGCCGGGGCCGTTGCCCCCGTGGACGTCCGCGACCACGTGCGCCGCCGCGTAGGCGACCCGCCGGGCCGGCGGGCCGCCCGGGCGCGTCCAGGTGACGGGTTCCCCCAGTTCGTACGGCTCTCGCACCCCCGGCAGCGAGATGACCGGCCCTCCCGGGCTCACAGGTCCTCCACCTGGAGACGGCGGCCCTCGGCGTGCGAGCGGAGGCCGAGCTCGGCGATCTGCACGCCACGGGCGCCGGCGGCGAACGAATACGGGAAGGGGGCGTCCTCCAGCACGTGCCGGACGAACATCTCCCACTGGATTTTGAAGCCGTTGTCGAAGTCGGTGTTGTCCGGCACCCTCTGCCACTGGTCGCGGAACGACTCGGTGACGGGCAGGTCGGGGTTCCACACCGGCCGGGGCGTGCCCGCGCGGTGCTGGATCCGGCACTCGCGCAGCCCGGCGACCGCGCTGCCGTGGGTTCCGTCCACCTGGAACTCCACCAGTTCGTCGCGGTTCACCCGGACCGCCCAGGAGGAGTTGATCTGGGCCACGATCCCGCCTTCGAGTCCGAAGACGCCGTAGGCCGCGTCGTCGGCGGTCGCCTCGTACGGCTTGCCGCTCTCATCCCAGCGCTCGGAGATGTGCGTGCTGACATGCGCGTACACCGACTCCACCCGGCCGAAGAGGTTCTCCAGCACATAGGCCCAGTGCGGGAACATGTCGAGCACGATGCCGCCGCCGTCCTCGGCCCGGTAGTTCCACGAAGGGCGCTGCGCCGGCTGCCAGTCGCCCTCGAACACCCAGTAGCCGAACTCGCCCCGCACTGAGAGGATCCGGCCGAAGAACCCGCCGTCGATGAGGCGCTTGAGCTTGAGCAGGCCAGGCAGGAAGAGCTTGTCCTGGACGACGCCGTTCTTCACTCCCGCGTCCTGCGCCGCCTGGGCCAGCCGTACGGCGTCGGCGACGGTCTCGGCGGTCGGCTTCTCGGTGTAGACGTGCTTGCCCCGCGCGATCGCCTTGAGCGTCGCGGGAACGCGGGCCTGCGTTACCTGGGCGTCGAAGTAGATCTCGTTGGCCGGGTCGGCCAGGGCGGCGTCGAGGTCGGTGGTGTAGTCGGCGACGCCGTGCCGGGCGGCGATGTCGGCGAGCTTGCCGAGGGTGCGGCCGACGAGCACGGGCCGCAGGCGCACCCGGCTGCCGTCGGACAGGGTCACCCCGCCCTGCTCGTTGATGGCGAGAACGGAGCGGACCAGATGCTGGCGGTATCCCATCCGCCCGGTCACACCGCTCATCACGACGCCGAGAACGCGGTCGCTCATCCGAAGCACTCCTGATCGACGAGGGGAAAGCGCTTTCCCACCGAGAATAACACCGCTGGAAACAGGCATCACACAAGGGGTCAGACCAGGACAAAGCTCACGGACGTACGAGAGAGGAGCCGGTCAGACCTCGCCCTTGATCTCCAGGCGTTCGAGGGACTTGGCCATCGGGTGAGCGGTCAGCGTTATCTGCCACTCCCGGGCTCCGAGCCCGCGCAGCCGGTCGGCGACGGCCTCCTCGGACAGATCGGCGGGCGGCTCCCACGCGAGCCGGCGCACCGCGTCCGGCTGGAGCAGGTTCTCGATCGGCATGCGGTGGGCGTCGGCGAGCGCCGCGACCACCGTGCGAACCGCCGCGAGCCGTCGCGCGGCGGCGGGATCGCGGTCGGCCCACCGGTTGGCGGGGGGCGGGCCGTCTCCCGGCCCGACCGGCTGCGGCAGCTCCGACTCGGCCAGCCCGCGCGCCCGGTTCACGGCGCCGAGCCAGTCGCGCAGGTGCCGCCGGGCGCTGCGGCCCGTGAAGGGGGCGATCTCGGTCAGCGCCTTGGTGGTGCGCGGCTGGTCGAGCGCGGCCTGCACGATCGCCGAGTCCGGCAGCACCCTGCCGGGCGCGAGGTCGGAGGTCCGCGCGATCTCGTCCCTGAGCGTCCACAACTCGCGCACGACGGCGAGCCCGCGCAGCGTGCGCACGCGGTGTATCCCGGAGGTCCGCCGCCACGGATCGCTCCTCGGAGGGTGCGCGGGAGCGGCCACGATGGAGGCGAACTCCTCCAGCGCCCAGTCGAGCTTGCCGGTGGAGCCGAGCTCCGCATACAGGGCGTCGCGAAGCTCGATCAGCACCTCGACGTCGAGCGCGGCGTACCGCAGCCAGGCCTCGGGAAGGGGCCGGGTCGACCAGTCGGCCGCCGAGTGCCCCTTCTCCAGCCGCAGCCCGAGGACGACCTCCACCATCGTGCCGAGCCCGACGCGCTCGTAGCCCAGCAGCCTGCCCGCCAGCTCGGTGTCGAACAGCCGCCGCGGCCGGAAGCCGAGCTCGGACAGGCACGGCAGGTCCTGTGTCGCCGCGTGCAGCACGATCTCGGCGTCCTCGAGGACGTGGTCGAGCCCGCTCAGGTCGGAGCAGCCGATCGGGTCGATGAGCGCGCTGCCCGCGCCCGCACGGCGAAGCTGGACGAGGTAGGCCCGGCCGCTGTAGCGGTAGCCCGACGCGCGCTCGGCGTCGACGGCCACGGGGCCGGTGCCCCCGGCGAAGGCGCGCACGACAGCCTCGAGCGCCGCCGGGTCCTCGATGACGGGCGGGATACCTTCTCGCGGCTCCAACAGGGGCTGGACTTCGGGTTCTGTCACAGGTTCTCGGTCACAGGTCAAGGAACTTTCGGATCATCTCGGCGGGCCGGGCGCGGGTGAAGCGCCGCGACGTCGGGGGGCAGCGGCGGGATGCCCGCCGCGAGGCACATCAGGTCGCACCAGGCGGCGACGTGTGCGGACAGGTCCTCGTCCAGCGGCGACCAGGACGCCCGCAGCTCCAGCTCGGTGGTGACGGGATCCTCGGACTTGTTGCCGAAGCCCTCCGACACCGCGCGCGTGACCGTGCCGCCGGCGGCTGCGTAGTTCGCGCCGTGGGAGTCGAGCGCCTCGGTGAGCCAGCTCCACGCTACCGGCCCGAGCAGCGGATCGGAGGTGATCTCTGGTTCCATGTCGGCGCGGACGTAGGCGACCAGGCGGAACGGGCCTTCCCAGCCTCGCTGGCCGTCCGGGTCGAACAGCATGATCAGGCGGCCGACGGCGAGCTCGTCGTCCTCGCGGTACACGGAGGCTCCGACCGCTCCCGAATAGGGCGCGAGGCGCTGGGGGGCGGGGATGTCCTCCAGTTCGATCTCCGGCCTGACCTCGGCGGGGCGCAGCGTCTCCAGGGCGCGCCGGAAGGCGGCGGGAGGCGCTGGCGGTTCACCGAGGGTCATGACCGAAGAGTAGGTCGGATTCGGGATGGCGCGAAGCAGGGGGGTGGCGATGGGGGGCATGGATGGTCGTCAAGCCGTCGCCGTCACAACCAGCAGCGCGCCCCCGCAGGCCGGGCAGGGCGGGTGCTCGAACGTGCGCTCGGCGTCGTAGCCGGCACAGTGCTCAGTGCGGCGTTCGGGGGAACTCCACATCGAAGTCATCGCTCCGGGCCTCTCGTCGGATCCGCGGTCGTGTCGGTTGCTCAGGACTGCTCCGACGTTGGCACGTCCCGCCGACATTTCCCCGCAACGCGCTCGGCGTGTCTCGAAAGTGGCATTGGAATCGATGCCGGATAGTCGATTGGCGAACATTTTGCCGAGCTGTGAAGGAATTCGCAGGGCGGGGTGGGCCCACCATACCGATCATTGGTGCCCGGCGTGCCGCGCCGTGCCGAGGCCGACGAAGATCATCTCATGAAGATCATCCCGTTGCCGTCCCCAGGTGAGAGGTTGGCGCACCGGCCGGTCGCCCGGCGTGGGACGCTGGAGGAGTGAATCCCCAGCTGGCCGAGTCCGCCTTTCTCCGCGCCTGCCGGCGCGAGCCCGTCCCGCATACGCCCGTCTGGTTCATGCGCCAGGCCGGCCGGTCGCTGCCCGAGTACCGGCGCGTCAGGGAGGGCCACGCGATGCTCACCGCGTGCGCCACACCGGATCTCGTGGTGGAGGTCACCATGCAGCCCGTCCGCCGGTACGGCGTGGACGCGGCGATCTTCTTCAGCGACATCGTGGTGCCCCTGAAGGCCATCGGGGTGGACCTGGACATCAAGCCCGGCGTCGGCCCGGTCGTGGAGTCGCCGATCGGGGACCACGCGGGAGTCGCGCGCCTGCGGGCTCTGGAGCCGGACGACGTCCCTTACATCACCGAGGCGGTGGAGTCGCTCGTCAAGGAACTCGACGGGACCCCGCTCATCGGTTTCGCGGGAGGGCCCTTCACGCTCGCGTCCTACCTGATCGAGGGCGGCCCCTCCAAGAACCACGACCGGACCAAGGCCATGATGTACGGCGAGCCCGAGTTGTGGCACGAGCTGATGGACCGGCTCACCACGATCACCCTGGCGTTCCTGCGCGTTCAGGCCTCCGCGGGCGCCTCCGCGCTGCAGCTGTTCGACTCCTGGGTCGGCGCCGTCGCCCCTGAGGACTACCGCACCTATGTCCTCCCCCACACCGGCCGGATCTTCACCGAGCTGGCCGATCTCGAAGTGCCGCGGATCCACTTCGGCGTCGGGACGGGTGAACTGCTGCGCCTCATGGGCGAGGCCGGGGCCGACGTGGTCGGGGTCGACTGGCGGGTGCCGCTCGACGAGGCGGCCCTGCGGGTCGGCGCGGGCAAGGCGCTCCAGGGCAACCTCGACCCCGCGATCCTGCTCGCCCCGTGGAAGGTGGTCGAGGAGCGCGCACGCGGCGTGGTGGAGCGCGGCCGGGTGGCGGAGGGGCACGTGTTCAACCTCGGACACGGCGTGCTCCCGTCCACCGACCCCGGCCAGCTGGCGCGGCTCACCGACCTCGTTCACGAGGTGTCCGCGCGCTGATTCTCACCGCGGCGGCGGCGGCCCCACGTGCGGGCCACCCGGCTGACCGCCGTGAGGCTGGCCACCGTGCGGCTGACCGCCGTGCGGCGGGCCGACGGGAGTGCCGGGCTCCGGTCCCGCGGGTCCGCCCACCATCGCCGGCACGGGCGGCGTGCCGCCTGGCCCCTTCGGCGTAGTGCCCGACCCCGGAGCCGGCGGCGTACGGCGCCTGACGCGGCGCATCACCGCGATGACGGCCAGCCAGACGAGGCCGGCCACGACCAGCCACGGGAGCAGCGCCCCTATCACGGCGAGGGCGATCTCGGTCGACGCCGCCAGCGTCCCCCAGCCCTTCTTGAGACCTGCGAGGAAGCTCGGATCCTCCGGCTCCGCGGCCTTCGCCGCCTGCGCCGGCGTGGGAGGCAGGGTCACCGTGAGCGTGATGGTCGCCATCGCGGTCTGTGCCGACAGCGCCCTCTGGCGGGCCTGCAGCGACTCGAGGTCGGACTCTCTGCTGGAGATCTCCCGCTCGATGTCCATGATCTCGCCGATCTGCGTGGCCTTCGACAGCAGCAGGCGGAACTGGGCGAGCGAGGACTTGGCGGACTTCACGCGGCTGTCGACGTCGGCGACCTCCCCGGTGACGTCCTCCGTGCTCTGACGTTGCGATGCCCGCTTGCCCAGGTCACGGCCGAGCTGCGCGAGCACGTCCGGGTACTGCGCCGCGGGGACCTTGAAGGTGACGACCGCGATGTCGTTTCCCGGCTGGGAGATGCTCCTCTCGTCGGAGGCGTAGCCGCCGGCCGTGGACACGATCTGCCGGCCCTTGTCGGCGGCGCCCCACACGTCCTTGGCCTGCACGGTCAGCTCCGCCTTGCGGATGACGGATCTGTCCGAGGGCTCGAGCTTGGAGTTGTCCGCCGTCTGGCCCTTGGGGGCGCCGGGATTCCCGGCGGCGTCCTGGCCGGTGCCTCCACCGGTCACCGACTCGGGGGCCGCTGGAGCGGCCGCACCGTCGGCCGTGCCTGACATGCCCGACTCGGAGCCGGCGGCGCACCCCGAGATCAGGAAAGCGGTCGCCGCGACGAGCGCGATGCCGTACCGGATTCGTCTCATGCTCTAGAGACGGACTCCCGTCCGAGCCGGTTTCGGTACCGGCGTCACGATGCCGTCACGTGTCGATCTCGCCGAGTGACCGTCCGGAAGCCGGCTCGTGACCTTGTACGGCGGTGCCGGGACCACCGGGACGGAGCGGTAACTTCTCTCCATATGGACGGGACCTCTGGCCGGCGTGTGGTCGTCGTGGGGGCGGGCATCGCCGGCCTCGCCGCCGCGTGGCATCTCCACCGCGGCGATCCGACGCTGAAGATCACTGTGCTCGACGGCGCGCCGCGTACGGGAGGCAAGCTGTTCTCCTCGGAGGTCGGCGGCGTCGAGATCGACGCCGGGGCCGAGGCCATGCTCGCGCGGCGTCCCGAGGGCAAGGAGCTGGCGCGGCACGTCGGGCTGGGTGACGCGCTCGTGAGCCCCGGCACGACCACGTCGGCCATCCTGTCCAGGGGGGCGCTCCGTCTCCTGCCGAAGGGGCACGTGATGGGCGTGCCGTCCGACGTGGCGGCGCTCGCCCGCTCGGGCATCCTGACGCCCGGCGGCCTGGCCCGCGTGCCGATGGATCAGATCCTTCCTCCGACGCTGGTCACGACCGACGTCTCGGTCGCCGCCTACATCAGGGCCCGCGTCGGAGGCGAGGTCGTGGACCGGATGATCGAGCCGCTGCTCGGCGGGGTCTACGCGGGCCGGGCGGAGACGCTCTCTCTTGAGGCGACGATGCCCGGCGTCGCGGCGGCGGCCCGTACGGAGCGGTCCCTGCTGAAGGCCGCACGGGATCTCGCGGCCAAGGCGCCCAAGGACGCCGGTCCGGTCTTCACCACCCTCAAGGGCGGCCTGGGCGGCCTGCCCGCGGCCGTGGCCGAGGCGTCGGGGGCCGAGGTCCGCACCGGGGTGATGGTCCGCGACCTCGTGCGCACTCCGGACGGCTGGCGGCTGATCACCGGGCCCACCAGGGACGAGCAGGTCGTCGAGGCCGACGCCGTCGTCCTGGCCGTGCCCGCCACCGCCGCCGCGCGGCTGCTGGAGCGGGAGGCGCCGAGGGCGGCGGCGGAGCTGGCCGGGATCGAGTACGCCAGCATGGCGATCGTCACGCTCGCCTCTCCGAGGTCCGCCTTCCCCGAGCCGCCGTCCGGCAGCGGCTACCTCGTGCCGCCGGTCGAGGGCAGGCCGGTCAAGGCCGTGACGTTCAGCACCACCAAGTGGCCGCACCTCGGCGAGGCCGACCCGAACCTGGTCCTCGTGCGCTGCTCGATCGGGCGGCTGGGGGAGGAGGCACTGCTCCAGCGGGACGACGCCGAGCTCGTGGCCTTCGCGATGAACGAGATGACCGAGACCATGGGAGTCCGCGGGCTGCCGATCGACACCCGGGTCACCCGGTGGGGCGGCGCGCTTCCCCAGTACGACGTGGGCCATCTCGACCGTGTGGCCCGCGCCCGCGCGGCCGTGGCGGACCACCCGGGCCTGGCCTTGTGCGGAGCCGCCTACGACGGAGTGGGCATCCCCGCCTGCATCGCCACGGGCCGTACGGCCGCCGCCCGCGTCCTGGAGCACCTGAACGCCCGCCCCGCCGCCGGGCCGAAGGAGGAACCGGACGGCTGAGACGGCAGAATGGGCCTCATGACGGACGGCACCGCGCGGCCCAAGGCGCGCGATCTCAACCAGGTAATCCGCTACACGATGTGGTCGGTCTTCCGGCTCCGTGACCAGCTCCCGCCCGGCCGCGAGGCCGTCGCGGGCGAGGTGGGCGAGCTCCTGGAGCAGTCGGCGGGCAAGGACGTGGTGACCCGCGGCTGCTACGACGTCTCGGGCTTCCGGGCCGACGCCGACTACATGTTCTGGTGGCACGCGCCCTCCGCGGAGGACCTCCAGGAGGTCTACACGCGTTTCCGCCGTACCGCGCTCGGCCGGGCCAGCGAGCCCGTCTGGTCGGCGATGGCCCTCCACCGGCCCGCCGAGTTCAACAAGTCGCACATTCCGGCCTTCCTGGCCGATGAGGAGCCGAAGGGCTTCGTCTGCGTCTACCCGTTCGTCAGGTCCCTGGAGTGGTATCTGCTGGACGACGCCGACCGCAGGCGGATGCTCGCCGAGCACGGGAAGATGGCGCGCGACTACCCCGACGTCCGGGCCAACACCGTCGCCTGCTTCGCGCTGAACGACTACGAGTGGATGCTCGCCTTCGAGGCCGACGAACTCCACCGCATCGTCGACCTGATGCGCCATCTGCGCGGGGCCGAGGCCAGGCTGCACACCCGGATCGAGATCCCCTTCTACACGGGCACCCGCAAGCCGGTGAGCGAACTCGTCGCCGCGTTGCCCTGATGCCGGGAAACCGCCGGTGCGACATTGTCATACTCGGAGGAAATCCCCTACGCAGGTGAGGGCCGCCGTGTCGAGGCACGTGGCACGTTCCAGAGGGCGCCGCCGTAAGACCCGGACCCGGGCCTGGGTCGTCGAGGGGAGTGTGGGCGCGGCGGTCATCGCGACGGCCGTTCTCGTGACGACCGGTCCCGTCCACCTGTGGCCGTCCGGATCCCGTACGGCTCCCGCCTCCGCGGGGCCGGATGAGCCGGAGGTCGCCCGCGTCGGCGTCCGCGCACGATCCGAGGCGCCGGAGACGGCGGTCGGAGTGGAGATGGCGGCGCCGACACGGTCGGACTACACCGACGACAAGGCCGTCGCCTACTTCCGCGCCCGGTGGAGGGACCGCACGTCCGCCCTGGTCCGTGACATCCGGACCACCGGGGGCTATCTCCGGATCTACACCGACCTCCCCGAGGCCGACGACGACTCCGACGCCGCGATCACCTTGTGCGAGCGGGGCCTTGAGTACCTGGCCGCGGAGGGCGACGCCTCACGGGTCGTCTTCGTCCAGGCCGATCTGGGGGAGAACGGGAACCCGGTCCTCGCCAACGTCCTCGGCCCGGACGATCCCGACTGCCGCGTCACCAGCCCCGAACCCCGATGACGCCGTACGGCGTGACGCCTGGGCGGGCACGCCGTACGGAAGGGGTCACTTCTCGGGCAGCAGGGTCAGTGACACCGAGTTGATGCAGTAGCGGTCGTCCGTGGGAGTCGCGTAGCCCTCGCCGTGGAAGACGTGACCGAGGTGGGAGTCGCAGCGGGCGCAGCGGACCTCCACCCTCCTCATGCCGAGGGAGTCGTCCTCGATGAGGGTCACGGCCTCCGACTTCGACGGCTCGAAGAACGACGGCCATCCGCAGTGGGACTCGAACTTCGTGTCCGACCGGAACAACTCGGCGCCGCACGCGCGACACGAGTAGACGCCCGTCGTCTTGGTGTCGACGTACTCACCCGTGAACGGACGCTCCGTCCCCGCCTGCCGGAGGACGCGGAACTCCTCGGGAGACAACTGCACCCGCCACTCGGCGTCGCTCTTGACCACCTTGTCCATGTTCACCAGCCTAAGCGCGGCCGCCCCCTGTGGGGATTACGTACTAAGAACCACACGGAGCCGGGAGATCTTCCCCGCAAGAGTTCTTTCCGGCGAAGCATCCTTTCGCCGGTCTTTTGGCGTCTTCACTGATGAGGGGGCTGATCGTCCACCCGTTCCGGGAGGGGATCGGCCTGTCCCGCCGTCCTGACGGCGAAGCGCCCTACCCGTGCTGGGCGCCGCAGGGCGGCAAGAGGATGCCGCCCG
Source organism: Planotetraspora mira (assembly GCF_016863275.1). Classification (GTDB taxonomy): domain Bacteria; phylum Actinomycetota; class Actinomycetes; order Streptosporangiales; family Streptosporangiaceae; genus Planotetraspora; species Planotetraspora mira. The sequence goes on along the minus strand of NZ_BOOO01000004.1, from coordinate 118,952 downwards.
CAGGGGTGGCCCGTCGTGTCCGTCCCGTCGCGGCGACGGCGCTCGCCACACGAGCGTCGTGCACGCCGCGACCACGGGCTCCGCGCCGGGTAGGCGCGGTGGCTCGTGGGTGCTCCCGGTCCGGCCGCCGTTGGCAGCCCGGGACGGACCCTCCTCCCCGGCTCTTCCGGGGTAGTGTCCGAGCCATGGCATCGCCGTACATCGAAATCGACGCCGGTGGACGGACCGTCAAGGTCACGAACCCGGACAAGATCTACTTTCCCGCAGTCGGCGCCACCAAGCGCGACCTGGTGGAGTACTACATCAGCGTCGGCGACGGCGTGCTCCGCGCCCTCAGGGACCGGCCGACGTATCTGAAACGGCATCCGGACGGGGTCGAGGCGGAGGCGATCTACCAGAAGCGGATGCCCAAGCATCCCGACTGGATCGAGACCGTCTCCGTGCGATTCCCCAGCGGCCGCACGGCCGACGCGTTCTGCCCGACCGAGGTCGCCGGTTTCGCGTGGTGCGCCAACCTCGGCACGATCGACTTCCACCCCTGGGCCGCCCGCAGGCCCGACCTGGAGCATCCCGACGAGTTGCGCATCGACATCGACCCGCAGCCGGGGACGGGGTTCGAGGAGGCGAGGAAGGTCGCGTTCACCGCCAGGGAGGTCCTCGGCGAACTGGGCGTCGAAGGTTTCCCGAAGACGTCGGGCAACCGCGGCATCCACATCAACATCCGCCTCGAGCCTCGCTGGTCGTTCGTCGACGTACGGCACGCCGGCATCGCCCTCGCCCGTGAGGTGGAACGCCGCAGGCCGGACCTCGCGACGACCGCCTGGTGGAAGGAGGAGCGTGGCGAGAAGATCTTCATCGACTTCAACCAGAACGCCCTGGACCGCACGGTGGTCGGCTCCTACTCCGTCCGCGCCCGCCCTGACGGTCTGGTCTCCGCCCCGGTGACCTGGGACGAACTGGAGGGTTGCGACCCCCGCGACTTCGACATCAAGACCATGCCGGAGCGGTTCGCGAAGCTGGGCGACGTCCACCGCGCGATCGACGACGAGGCGTTCGCCATCGACACGCTGCTGGAGTGGTACGCCGCGGACGAGCGGGGCGACATGCCCTACCCGCCGAACTATCCCAAGATGCCCGGGGAGCCGATGCGCGTACAACCGTCCAGAGCCAGGCCGTCCACCGGCTGAACGCCGGCCGGGATCCGGTCAGACGTGACGGTCCACCATCGTCGCGATCACGAGCACCAGGGCCGCGACCATCCCGACCCTGATCATCGTCCCGACACCGCCCCAGGCCGTGGAACGGAGCTTGGGGAGGCCCTCGACCGCCTTCCGCCAGTCCCGCCACGCGTTGAGCATGAGCTGGAACTTGCGCCCGGCGACGAACAGAGCGATGCCGATGGCGATGAAGAGCAGGATTCGGCCGTCCGACGAAGCCTCCATCGGCGCTCCTTACGGGGGGCGATCACTTACTCACTCACCGTACGCCTCGGCAGCTCACGTGACCATCGAGTATTCCGAGTCGAGACATCGCCGACGCGTCGCGGGAGAGCCGGACCTGATCTGCCGGCCGTTTCGGCCAGGGCCCCGAGGCCGGAGGTCAGGAGTCGCGGGGGAGGAGGTCAGGGGTCGCGGGGGAGGCCGAGGGCGCGCTCCCCGATGATGTTCAGCTGCACCTCGGTCGTGCCGCCGCCGATCGTGAAGGCCCTCGTGGTGAGGATCATCCTGCTCCAGTGGGGGTCCGAGGGATCCAGCGACCAGCAGAACTCCGAGACCCGCTGCGCCTGCCCCATGCCGAGCAGTTTGCGCACGCTGGAGCCGGCGCCGGAGTCCGTCCCCTCGAGCCGGGCCAGGGTGACCCGCAGGCCGAGGGCGGAGATGGCGTGGCCTTCGGCGTAGAGGCGGCCCGCCTCCTCGAGTTGTGATTCCCGCAGAGCTTCGACCTTGCCGAGATGGCGGACGATGTCGCCGTGCTGAGAGCCGGGGCCCCAGGAGTCGCCGAGGGACACCCGCTCGTGCGACAGGGTGTCCCGCGCGACCCGCCACCCCTGGCCGGGCTCTCCGACCACGAGCGAGTCCGGCACGAAGACGTCGTCGAGGAAGACCTGGTTGAAGATCTCGTCTCCGTTGATCTCCTTGAGCGGGCGGACCTCCACCCCCGGGGATGACATGTCCACCAGGAAGTACGTGATCCCCTCGTGCTTGGGTACGTCCGGGTCGGTCCTGGCCAGGCAGATCGCCCAATGGGCGTGCTGGGCGAGGGACGTCCAGATCTTCTGGCCGGTGATGAGCCAGCCGCCCTCCGCCCGCACCGCCTTCGTCGACAACGACGCCAGGTCGGAGCCGGCTCCCGGTTCGCTGAACAGCTGGCACCAGACGAACTCGCCCCTGAGCGTCCCGGGGATGAACCGGTCCTGCTGCTCACGCGTGCCGTACCGGGCGATGGAGGGGACGGCCCACGCGGCGATGCCGAGGTTGGGCCGGCCGAGATGCCGGAACTCCTGCTGGATGATCACCTGCTCCAGCGGTGAGGCGGCCCTGCCCCACGGCTCGGGCAGGTGGGGGATCATCCAGCCTCCGCTCGCGAACCCGGCACGCCTCTCCGCGGGATCCAGTGCGCCGAGCCGCGCCGCCTCCGCGTGGATCCGCTGCCGCAGCGGCAGGGCCTCGTCGGGCAGGTCGGGCTCGAGCTCCCGGCGCTCGCCCGCCATCGCGAGCCGCGTCACCTGCCCGGCCCACACCCCGGGATCGCCGACCAGCGCGCGGAGGGAGAGGGCCCGCCGGTAGTAGAGGTGGGCGTCGTGCTCGAAGGTGTAGCCGATGCCGCCGAGCACCTGGATCGCGTCGGCCGCGCAGCGCACCGCCGCGTCCGGAGCGAGGACGGCCGCCCCAGCCGCCGCGATCCGCGCCCCGTGGCCGTCCTCGACGGCACGGGCCGCGTCCCACACCGCAGCCCTGGCCTGCTCCAGGGCGACCAGCATCGCGGCGCACCTGTGCTTGACGCCCTGGAACTGCCCGATGGGCCGCCCGAACTGGACACGGGTCCTGGCGTACTCGGCCGCCGTCGTGACGGCCCACGCCGCCACTCCGCAGGCCTCGGCGCCCGCGAGCACGGAGATCACGTCCCGGACGGTCGCGGACGTCACCCCCGGCAGCACGCGGTCCTCGCTCACGGCGTCGGCGGACACGTGGACGAGCCCACGGGTGAGATCGAGGCCGGCGACGGCCCGGACCGTGACGTCCGCTGAGCGGAGGACCGCCCAGTGGCCGTCCACGGGCACGAGGAGGACGCCGGCGTCCGGCTCGCCGAGTGCGAGGCCCTCCTGGGAGGTCTCCGGAAGCGCCACGGCGGCGGTGAGTGAGCCGTCGGCGAGAAGGGGGAGCAGTTCGGCCCGGAGCTTCTCCGTCCCCCACTCGGCGATGACCGCGGACGCGATCACCGTGGGCAGGAAGGGGCCGGGGGTGCAGCGTTCGCCCAGCACCTCCAGGACGACGGCGAGCTCGGGCGGCCCGAACCCCTGGCCGCCGTGCTCCTCGGGCAGGTGCAGGCCGAGCAGCCCCTGCGTGGCCAGGTCGTCCCAGAACTCCCGGTGATCGGCGGCTCTGGCGGAGACCCGCCGCTCCGAGAAGCGCCGTACGGCGGCTGCGAGATCCCGATGGTCGGTGGTCAGCCCGATGCCCATGCGCGCACTGTAGATCGCCTTCCCGCTCGGCGCTACCAGCGGATCGTCGTCGTGATCAGCATGACGAGCACGAAGGTGGACAGCCCCGTCACCCCGTGGAGCAGGATGGCGGCCATCGGGCGGCGTCTTCCCGAGTCTCGCGCGTGACGCCCGCCGCCCAGCCAGCGCGTCAGCATCGTGAAACCGAGCAGCGCGACCGCTGTGATCACGACCAGGGCGGCCCACGCGTAGCCCTCGTCGTGAGTGAGGAGGAAGGCCACCCAGAGGGCGAGCCCGGCGACGGCGAGGGCCGGGTGGCCGACGATCAGAGTGCGGGGGTAGCGGGTGACCTTGGTGACCTGGGGACGCAGACCGCCGTCGGCCAGCCACCGGATCATGAGGTAGAGCCCGGCCAGGGTCGAGACCAGCCAAACTGTGAGCGCGGCGAGTTGCACGGGCCCCTCCGACAGGTTTCCGAACTTTCCTGTGAGGTCTTTTGTCAACTCCGTGCCGTCTCACACGCTGTGACATCGAACCGTTATCGGCTCGTCTCCGCTCTGCCGGTCTGTCGCCCGCGTGTGCCAATGTAGAGACCGTGCGCCGTATCCATCCCGACGTCGAGGACGATCCCGATCTCGTCGCGTCCTACGCCTACCCGCGTGACGAATGGCTGAGGCTCAACATGGTGGCCAGCGCCGACGGGGCGGCCTGGACGAAGGGCCTGTCCGCAGGCCTGTCCGGCGAGGGCGACCGCAGGATCTTCGGCATCATGCGCGGGCTGTCCGACGTGGTCCTCGCGGGAGCGGCGACGGTCCGCACCGAGGGATACGGCCCGGCCCGGCCCCGCGCGTCGTGGTCCGTCCTGCGGGAGGGACGCCCGCCCGCCCCGCCGATCGCCGTCATCACGCGGCGGCTCGACCTCGACCTCGGCGGTCCGCTGTTCACCGAGGCCGAGCCGTACGCGCGGCCCATCGTCATAACGACGGAGGCCGCCCCGCAGGACCGCCGCGAGGAGGCGGCCAAGAACGCCGACGTCGTCATCGCCGGAGACGACAGGGTCGACATGCCGCTCGCCGTGCGCGAACTGCGCGCCAGAGGGCTCGGCAGGATCCTGTGCGAGGGCGGCCCCCGCCTCAACGCCCAGCTCGCGGCCGCCGGGCTGGTCGACGAGCTGTCACTGTCGATCAGCCCCGTGCTCCTCGGCGGGGACGCCGCCCGCATCCTCAACGGCGTGGCGTCGCAGACCCCCCTCGTGCTCGCCCAGGTCCTGGAAGAGGACGGCTTCCTCTTCTGCAGATACGTCAGGGAGGTCCAGGATGGCACTGCCGGTTGAACCGCCGGTCTCGCCGATGCTCGCGAAGGCGGTCAAGGGCATGCCGCCCCAGGACGGCTCGCTCTACTACGAGCCGAAGTGGGACGGCTTCCGCTGCATCGTCTTCCGCGACGGCGACGAGGTCTATCTGGGCAGCCGCAACGAGCGGCCGTTCACGCGCTACTTCCCCGAGCTGGTCGAGGCGGTGAAGAACGAGCTGCCGCCGCGGTGCGTCGTGGACGGCGAGATCATCATCGTCCGCGGCGAGTCGCTCGACTTCGACACCCTCCAGCAGCGCATCCATCCCGCGGCCTCGCGGGTGAAGCTGCTGTCGGAGCAGACGCCCGCGTCGTTCGTGGCCTTCGACCTGCTCGCCCTCGGGTCCGAGAGCCTGATGGACGAGCCGTTCTCGGTGCGCAGGGCCCGGCTGGAGGAGGCCCTGGCCAAGTCCGGCGACTCGGTGCGGCTCACGCCCGTCACGCAGGACGACCGGGTGGCCGGCGAGTGGTTCGACATGTTCGAGGGCGCCGGGCTCGACGGCATCGTGGTCAAGCCGGGAGACCTGCCGTACTCGCCGGACAAGCGGGTCATGTTCAAGGTGAAGCACGAGCGCACGGCCGACTGCGTCGTCGCCGGCTACCGGGAGCACAAGTCCGGTCCGATCGTCGGCTCCCTGCTGCTGGGGCTGTACTCGCCCGACGGGCGTCTGCACCATGTGGGCGTGGCGGCGTCGTTCCCCATGAAGCGGCGGGAGGAGCTCGTGGCGGAGCTCGCGCCGTACCGGCTGGACGATCTGAGCGAACACCCCTGGGGGGCCTGGGCCGAGTTCGCGCAGGGCGGCTCGGAGGGGCAGCGTCTTCCGGGGGCCGTCTCGCGGTGGAACGCGAAGAAGGACCTGTCGTTCATCCCGCTGCGGCCCGACCTGGTGATCGAGGTGGCCTACGACCACATGGAGGGGGACCGGTTCCGGCACACGGCCCAGTTCCGCCGCTGGCGCCCGGACCGCACCCCGTCCTCCTGCACCTATGACCAGCTGGACAGGCCGGTCCGGTACGACCTCGGCGAGATCCTGGCCCGGTAGCCGCCTCAGCCCGTGAGGGCCCTGACGGCGGCGGTGACGACCACGGCGGCCGCCACGACCACGAGGAACGGCGCCCGCAGGAGCAGAGCCGCCGCTGCGGCGGCGAGCCCGGCCGCGCGGGCGTCCACGACCGGCGTCCGTCCCTCACCGAACGTCTGCAGGGCGATGAGGCCGGCGAGCGTCGCGATGGGCACGAGCGCCGCGAGCCGGCGCACCATCGGCCGCTCCAGGACGGCGGCGGGCACGGACAACCCGAGGAGTTTCACGGCGTAGCAGCCCGCGGCGACGAGGGCGATGGCGGCCCAGATCATGACAGGTCCCTCCGGCGGCGGTTCACGACGAGGACGGCGGGCGCCGCGAGCGCCGCCACCAGGATGGGCACTCCGGCAGGCAGGATCGGCAGGCTCGCCAGCGTGAGGACGGCGGCGGCGAGGGCCGTCACCGGCTCAGGACGCTCCCGGATCCGTCGCCACGACCCGCGCGAGTTCCCGCCCCGCATCATCGATGCGAGAAGCGCCAGGAAGACCGCAGGACCTGCCGCGTCCAGTCCCCATGCCGACGGATCGCCGAGCGCCGACGCACCCAGCGCGCCCAGCAACGTCGTGACGTTCCACCCGAGGTAGAGGCTCACACCGGTGACCGTGAAACCCAGGCGGGCGGCGGCCCGGTCCGGCTGGGCGAGGGCCACCGCCGAGGTCTCGTCGATCACCCATTGGGCTGCCAGCGGGCGGACGGCGGCGGGCAGGGCGAGCAACTGCGACAACCGCAGCCCGTAGAAGGCGTTGCGCGCCCCGAGGAAGAGGGCGCCCGCCGCCGCGGCGAACGGGGCGCCGCCCGCACCGATCGCCCCGACGAGAGCGAACTGCGACGCCCCGGTGAACACCAGGAGAGACAGGGCGCAGGTCTGCGCCACGCTCAGGCCGGCTCCCGACGAGGTGACGCCGAAGACGAAGCCGGACAGACCGACGGTGATCCCGACGCCGAGGGCGTCCCGGACGACCGCGGCTCGCGGTTTGGGGGGTGGAGGGCCGGTCTGCGTGGGGGATGCGGTCACTCGGCCGAGACTAGGCGCGGCCCCATTCGCGAGTCTTGTACGTTCTTGCGCTCTCGGCTGTAGGCGCCGGGTGGCACGCCGATGATCCGGGTGAAGTGCCGGTTCAGGTGCGGCTGGTCAGTGAAGCCCACGGTCACGGCGGCGTCCGCCGGGGCGATCCCGTTGTCGAGGAGGCGCCGGGCCCGCCGCACTCGCGCGTCGGTGAGCCACACGTGGGGCGGCATGCCGTACGCGTCGCGGAAGGCCCGCAACAACGCGAACGGGCCGGTGCCCAGTTGGGCCGCGAGCTCCCGCAGGGACGGGGGATCGGCCATCCGGGACTCGAGGATCTCCCGGGCCCGCGACACGTCGTGCCTGGCCGCGCCGCGCGGAGAGCGAGCGGGCAGCGCCGTCCCGCTGGAGCGCAGCAGCCGGGCCACCACCAGGCGGAGCATCGTGTCGGCGGCGAGCGCGTTCTGGCCGTCCGCGGCCCGATGCACCTGGGTGATCAGGCGGACGGCCTGCGGGTCGTGGGCCACGGCGACGGCGAAACCGGGATTTCCGCGGATCGAGGTCGTCTCCCCGGCGATCTCGCCCACGACGGCCGCCGACGGGTAGATCACGCTGTAGGTCCAGCCCTCGGGCACGCCCGCCTGGCCCGTGTGCACCGTGTCGGGATTGACCAGCGCGAGGTGGCCCGGCCCCGCACGCTCGATCGAGTCGCGGTGGTGGAACTCCTCGACGCCCGAGGTGATCGCGGCGATGACGAACGACTCGTGCGTGTGCCGGGCGAAGGTCTTGCTCACGTAGCGGGCGTCGAGCAGGTCGACGCCCGGCAGCCCGGGGTGCCGCCAGTGCCGCGCTCTCTCCCGCGCACTCATCGCCGGGCGTCAGTCCTCGCCGGCGCGGCGCAGGATCTGGAGCGACCGGGCCGTGACGGGCACCTTGGCGCCCGCCGGGCACGTCTCCTCCCCGGACGTCTCCTCCCGCGGGCTCTCGTCCGCCGTGTCGAGGACGAGGTGCCACTCCTGGCCGAACTCGGCGCCGGGCAGGTTGAACATGAGCTCGTCGTGGTGGGCGTTGATCAGCAACAGGAACGAGTCGTCCCTGATCCTCTCCCCGCGCTGGCCCGGCTCGCTGATCGCCTCGCCGTTCAGGAACACCGCGAGCGACTTGGCGTAGCCCGCGTTCCAGTCGGAGTCGGCCATCTCCTTCCCCGAAGGGGTCAGCCAGACGATGTCCCGCGTGCCGTCCTGAGCCCTGCGGCCGTGGAAGAACCTGCGCCGGCGGAAGACGGGATGCTCACGGCGCAACGCGGCGAGTGCGCGGACGAACTCGAGCAGGTCGTCCTCCTGCTTGAGCAGCGACCAGTCGGTCCAGGAGGTCTCGTTGTCCTGGCAGTAGGCGTTGTTGTTGCCGCCCTGGGTCCGGCCGAACTCGTCGCCCGCCAGCATCATCGGGACGCCCTGGGAGACGAACAGCGTGGCCAGGAAGTTGCGCCGCTGCCGCCGGCGCAGCCGTACGATCCCGGGGTCCTCGACGGGGCCTTCGGCGCCGCAGTTCCACGAGCGGTTGTCGTCGGTGCCGTCGCGGTTGGCCTCGCCGTTGGCGTCGTTGTGCTTGCGGTTGTAGGAGACCAGGTCGGTGAGAGTGAAGCCGTCGTGGCAGGTCACGAAGTTGATCGAGGCCACCGGGCGGCGGCCGCTGGTGGCGTAGAGGTCGCTCGATCCGGTCAGCCGTGAGGCGAACTCGGGCACCGTGCGGGAGCCGCCTCGCCAGAAATCCCGAACGGAATCCCGATATTTCCCGTTCCATTCCGTCCATAAGGGCGGGAAATTTCCCACCTGGTACCCGCCGGGGCCGACATCCCACGGCTCGGCGATCAGCTTGACCTGTGAGATCACCGGGTCCTGCTGGATGAGGTCGAAGAACGCCGACAGCCGGTCGACGTCGTGCAACTCGCGGGCGAGCGCGGCGGCGAGGTCGAAGCGGAAGCCGTCCACGTGCATCTCGAGCACCCAGTAGCGCAGCGAGTCCATGATGAGCTGCAGAGCGTGGGGCGAGCGGACGTTCAGCGAGTTGCCGCAGCCGGTGTAGTCGAGGTAGTAGCGCCGGTCCTCATCGCGCAGCCGGTAGTAGGCGACGTTGTCGATCCCGCGGAAGCCGAGCGTCGGGCCCATGTGGTCGCCCTCGGCGGTGTGGTTGTAGACCACGTCGAGGATGACCTCGATGCCCGCCTCGTGCAGCGCGCGGACCATCGCCTTGAACTCCTGGACCTGCTCGCCCCGCTGCCCCGCGCTGGAGTAGGCGTTGTGCGGGGCGAGGTAGGCGATCGTGTTGTAGCCCCAGTAGTTCGTCAGCCCGCGGGCCACCATCGCGTGCTCGGGCACGAACTGGTGGACCGGCATCAACTCGACGGCGGTGACCCCGATCGACTGCAGATGCTCGATCACGGCGGGGTGGGCGAGGCCGGCGTAGGTGCCGCGCTGCTCCTCGGGCACCTTCGGATGCCGGATGGTCAGGCCGCGCACGTGGGCCTCGTAGATCACGGTGTCGTGGTACGGCGTGCGGGGCGACCGGTCGTTGCCCCACTCGAAGAACGGATTGACCACCACGTTCTTCGGCATGTACTCGGCCGAGTCGTCGACGTTCAGCCGCGCGGGGTCGGTGAAGTGGTAGGAGAACAGGGACTCGTTCCATTTGACCGAGCCCTCGACCGCCTTGCCGTACGGGTCGAGCAGGAGCTTGGCCGGGTTGTTCCGGTGGCCGTGCCCCGGCCGGTACGGCCCGTGCACGCGGAAGCCGTACCTCTGGCCGGGCATGATCCCCGGCAGGTAGCCGTGCCACACGAACCCGTCGACCTCGGGGAGGTCGACGCGGCTCTCTTCGCCGTGGTCGTCGAACAGGCACAGCTCGACCCGCTCGGCCACCTCGGAGAACACCGAGAAACTGGTGCCCACTCCATCCCAGGTGGCTCCGAGCGGGTACGGCTCTCCAGGCCAAACTTCACGCATGTAACCTCATTCTCCACTCCCGCGGTCGATCGCGCACCTGAAGAGGCTCGAGGCGGTCAGGGAACCCCGTCAGGAAACCCCACCGGGCACATCGCCGGGGACGTCTTCGGTAGATCGTCACCGGAAAAGGTTTCCGGGAAACGGCCGTTGGAACGTCGTTCGGGTGTGTCGTCCGTCTGGGGAAATGCGAGAGCCCCCACCGGATCACGTCCGGCGGGGGCTCTGCCCGGCCATCAGGGCATGTTCAGCCGACGAGCTCGGCGTTCAGCGTGATCGTCGTGCCGGTGAGGGCCTTGCTCACCGGGCAGTTGGCCTTGGCCGTCTCGGCGGCCTTCTGGAAGTCCTCGGCGGACAGGCCGGGGACCTGGCCGCGGACCGACAAGACGATGCCGGTGATGCCCTCACCCGGCTGGAAGGTGACGTCCGCCTTGGTCTCCAGCGACTGCGGCGGGGTGCCCGCGCCGGCCAGGGCGTGGGACAGGGCCATCGAGAAGCAGGAGGAGTGGGCGGCCGCGATCAGCTCTTCCGGGCTGGTCTTGCCGTTGGCCGTCTCGGCCCGCGAAGCCCAGGTGACGTCGAAGGTGCCGACGCCGGAGGTGTCCAGCGAGACGACGCCCGAGCCGTCGAGGAGAGCGCCCTTCCACTGCGTGGTCGCGGTACGAGTGGTCGCCATGGCGATTGTCCCTTCATCGGTTAAGTCACATCCATGAGCGAGCTTAGAGCCTCCCCAGGTGGTGATCATGCTCAGGTTCGGTGCCAGCCCAACCGACCTGACCCTTCTCTGGCCGTGATCATGCACAGATTCGTAAATGTGCCGTCTGAACAGCCAAAACTAGGGGCGTGATCATGCACAGGTTCGGTGACGGGCCGACTGACCTGGCCATTCCCGAGTCGTGATCATGCACACCTTCGCGAGTAAGGCCTGTGACCTGCGGTGATGCGGCTCGTGATCATGCACGCATTCGCGCAACGCCGTACGGACCTGCGGCTTCGCCGTACGTGATCATGCAGAGCATGGGTTCGTGCCCGTGCGACGCCCGATCGCACTCCTCGCCGCTACATGACCATGTACGGCGAAACGCCTGCTCATCCCGCATGCTCGCGAACCTGAGCATGATCACGAAAAACGAAGTCGCAGGTCAGGTGGCCGATCCACGAAAGTGTGCATGATCACGAACCATGTCACCGCAGGTCAGAGGGCATCCTCCCGAATGTGTGCATGATCACGGCGGGGTGGCCGTCAGGTCGCTCGTTCGACGATCGCCTCCAGGTCGAGGCCCGCCGGAAGGGTGCCGAAGGCCCGCCCCCACTCACCCGCCAGGCGGGAGGCGCAGAACGCGTCCGCCACCGCCGCGGGCGCGTGCCGTACGAGCAGGGACGCCTGGAGGACCAGGGTGAGCTCCTCGGCGAGGCGCCGGGCGTCGCCCTCCCCGGCCGACGCGAGCGTCTTGCGGGCCCGCTCGGAGGCGTCGCCCACCCGGCGGTCGTCGGCCAGCGCGACCTCGGCGAAGAACGCCTCCAGCCCCTCGGGCTCCTTGGTGAGCGCCCGCACGAGATCGAGCGCGGCGACGTTGCCCGATCCCTCCCAGATGCCGTTCAGCGGCGAGTCGCGGAACAGCCGCGGCATCTGCGACTCCTCGACATACCCGTTGCCGCCCAGGCACTCGAGCGCCTCGGCGGCGTGGACGGGAGCCCGCTTGCAGATCCAGTACTTCGACGCGGCCAGAGCCGTACGGCGGAACAGCCCCTCGGCGGCGTCGCCGCGCACCGCGCGGTCGGTGGCCCCGGCCAGGCGCATCATCAGCGTGGTGGCCGCCTCGGACTCCAGGGCCAGGTCCGCGAGCACGTTGCGCATCAGTGGCTGGTCGATGAGCGCCTTGCCGAAGGCCTTGCGGTGAGTGGTGTGATGGATCGCCTGGACCAGGCCGTACCGCATGCCGGCCGCCGAGCCGATCACGCAGTCGAGCCGGGTCATGTTGACCATCTCGATGATCGTGCGGATGCCCCGTCCCTCCTCGCCCACGAGGTGGGCGATCGCGCCGTCGTACTCGACCTCGGCCGAGGCGTTCGACCTGTTGCCCAGCTTGTCCTTCAGCCGCAGCAGGCGCATCGCGTTGCGGGAGCCGTCCGGGAGCACACGGGGCAGCAGGAAGCACGACAACCCGCCGGGAGCCTGGGCCAGGACGAGGAAGACGTCGCACATCGGGGCGGAGTTGAACCACTTGTGGCCGGTCAGGGCGAACGTGCCGTCGGCCAGCCGTTCGGCCCTGGTGGTGTTCGCACGGACGTCGGAGCCGCCCTGCTTCTCGGTCATGGCCATGCCGGCCAGCACGCCGCGTTTGTCGTGCGCGGGCCTGAGCCCGAAGTCGTAGGTCCGCGAGGCGAGCTGGGGTTCCCACTCGGACCTGAGGTCGGGGGAGTGCCGGAGCGCGGCCACGGCGGCGTACGTCATGGAGATCGGGCAGCCGTGTCCGGCCTCGACCTGAGACCAGGTGAAGAACTTCGCCGCCCTGGCCACGTGAGCGCCCGGCCTGGCGGAGGTCCAGGGTGAGGCGTGCATGCCGTTCCCGACCGCGACGGCCATCAGGTCGTGCCATGCGGGGTGGAACTCCACCTCGTCGATGCGGTGGCCGTACCGGTCGTGCGTCCGCAACACCGGCGGGTTGTCGTTGGCCAGCCGCGCCCATTCCTGCGCCTTCGCGGAGCCGGCCAGCAGGCCGAGCTGGCGGAGCTCCCCGGTCGCCCAGTCCGCGCCCTCCCGGTCCAGCCCGTCGAGCAGCGCGGGGTCGCTTGACACGTCGTGCCCGATCAGCGGCGGTGCCTGGTTGATCACGTCGTGGGTCACTTGGGCCTCCTGTCCGGGTCGTCATCAACCATCTCAACATTTCAAGTGGATAATGAAATGCGGGGGTCGAGGGGGATAACTCCACAATCACACGGGACGGCCGTCCAGAGAGCCGTCGGCGTCGCCGGCCCCGGAGGTGCCCGAAGTTCGTCCTCTGGGAGAGGTGATTCCTTCCCAGGGAGGATAGGTCGATCGCGTCGTGCGGGATAGCGTGGAGGCGTGAGCGATCTAGGTGATATGCGTGCTTCCGACGCGGAACGGGAGCAGGCGGTCGAGAGGCTCCGTGAGGCCTCTGTCGAGGGACGGCTGACCCTCGCCGAGCTGACCGAGCGGACGGAGGCGGCCTACCTGGCCCGGACGCACGCGGAGCTCGCCCAGATCACCGCCGACCTCCCCGGGGGCGCCCCGGCACCCCGGCCCCAGCCGGTGAAGACGCCGGGCAAGGTGAAGACCTGGGTCGTCGCGGTCATGGGCGACGCCAAGCGCAACGGCACCTGGCGCATCGACCAGGAGATCGCCGCCGTCAGCGTGATGGGCGACGTGACGCTCGATCTCCGTCAGGCCGAGGTGCGCACGCGCGAGGTGGAGATCACGGCCACCTGCGTCATGGGCGACGTGAAGATCATCGTCCCGGACGGCGTCGACGTCGAGCTCTCCGGCGTCACCATCATGGGAGACAAGAAGGTCCAGGTGGCCGAGGCTCCGGCGGGCCAGAACGCCCCCGTCGTCAGGGTCAAGGCCTTCGTCCTCATGGGCGACGTGAAGATCATCGGCGATTCCCTGGCCGATCCGATCAAGCGGGGATGGTTCGCCTGGAGTGAGTGGTGGTGGGATCGCCGCAAGGAGGTTCGCCAGCAGTTCCGCGCGGATCTGCGCCAGACGATCGACGGCGGCCGTCAGGCCCACCGCGAGATCATGCAGGCCCACCGGGACGCCACCAGGGAGTTCCGCCACGTGCAGCGAGAGGCCAGGCGGGGGGAGCAGGAATTCCGCCGGCAGTTCACGCGCGACGATCGCGAGGCCCGCAGGGAGTCCCGCCGCGAGGGTCGTGACACCTGGGGTGACCTCCGCCGCGGCGACGACCCGTCCTCCTAGCCCTTTTCAGGCCGTCGCGACGGCCTTCAGGCCCCGTACGGCCTGGCCGTACCTTTCGAGGACGACGGTGACGAGTTCGGGCGCGGGCCCGAGGACGCCGGCCACCACGTCGGCTCCGGCGTGCAGGGTGTCCCGCTCGACCTTGTCGGCGAAGTGGCCCGGCGCCAGCAGGTAGGGGGCCACCACGATCCTGGGCGCCCCCGCTCGCCTGAGCCGTGCGACCTCCTGCTCGGGGGTGGGGGTGGCAGCGGAGGCGAAGGCCGCGGTGACCGACCACCACGGACGTGCCCGCGCCCACTCACGGGCCATCCGCGTGATCACGAGGTTGGCCCGGCGGTCGCTGGAGCCGGCGGACACGAGCACCACGGCGGTGCCGGGGTCGCCCGGCGTCACCCCGGCCTCGGAGAGCCGGCGCTCGAGTGCCCCGATGAGGAGCGGATGGGGTCCGAGGGTGTCCCCGCACGCCACCTGGAGTCTCGGCCGGCGGGCGGACGCCTCGCGGAGCGCCGAAGGGATGTCCACGCGGCTGTGGTAGGCCGCGGTGAGAAGCAGGGGGAGGACGACGGCCTCGTCCAGGCCCGACAGGGCCGCGGCCAGTGTCGGCGGGGCGTGATCGAGATACGCCGTCCTGACCTCGAGACCGGGCTCCCGCTGCCGTACGGCATGCAGGAGCGCCTCCACCGTCACGGAGGCGCGCGGGTCGCGGGACCCGTGCGCCACCGCGATCAGCGGCGCTCGGTCGGCTGGACGGCTGTGCATGATCACGAAAGGAGTTCCGCCTGGTCGTCGGGTGTTTTCACGAATTCGTGCATGATCACGCCCGGTGAAGGAGCAGGTCAGTGACCGTTCCTCCGAACCTGTGCATGATCACGCCTGGGGGGTGGGGGGTCAGAGGTGGATGCCGCACTCGATCTTGCCGAGTCCTGACCAGCGGCCGCTCCTCGGGTCCTCGCCGGGCGCGACCTGCCGGGTGCACGGGCCGCAGCCGATCGAGGGGTAGTTGTCGTAGTGGAGCGGGTTGATCAGCACACCGTTGTCCGAGATGTAGTTGTCCACCTCGTCCTGCGTCCACCGCGCGATCGGGTTGATCTTGACCATCTGCCGCTTGGCGTCCCACTCGACGACCTTGGTGCCCGCCCGGGTGGGGGACTCGTCGCGGCGGATGCCCGAGATCCAGGCCAGGTACGGCTCGAGCGCCCGGTTGAGCGGCTCCACCTTGCGCAGGTAGCAGCACAGATCCGGGTTGCGCCCGAACAACCGGGGGCCGAGGTCGCGATCCTGCTCGGCCACGGTCCGTGAAGGCTGAATGTTGATCACGTTGACGTCGTAGACCTGCTGCACGGCGTCGCGCGTGCCGATGGTCTCGGCGAAGTGGTAGCCGGTGTCGATGAACAACACGTCCACGCCGGGCTTGACGCGGCTGACCAGGTCGATCAGCAGCGCGTCGCTCATGGAGGACGTGAGACAGAGACGGTCGCCGAATGTGGCCGCCGCCCAGCGGATGATCTCCCGGGCGGGCGCGTCCTCAAGGAACTCGGCGGCGGACGCCACGATGCTCTGCAGGTCGAGCGTCACCCGCTGCCGTTCAAGACCGGCCTCGATGTCCACGACGGTCATTGCCACTCCTCACACGTCATTTCTCTAAGATCACTGTTCGACTCGTCACGAACGCACGCCGAGCCCGAGGAACTTCACCCGGAAGGCCCGAGCACAGGAGCGGCAGTACCACCCGTAGCTCTCCTCTTCGGTGACGTAGGGCTCCAGGTCTTCCTCGCCGCAGTAGGGGCAGTAGAACGGCGCCGCTCTCTCGCTCACTTGAGGTCGGCCTCGTCCGCGCGCTGGACCCACTCGCTGAAGGTCTCGCCCTCGTTCTTCTGCTTCTCGAAGTTCCGGACCACGCGCTCCACGTAGTCGGGCAGTTCCTCGGTGGTGGCCTTCAGCCCGCGGACCTTGCGGCCGAAGTTGGGGTTGAGGCCCACGGAGCCGCCCAGGTGCACCTGGAAGCCCTCGACCTGCTCGCCCTTGTCGTTGGTCACCAACTGGCCCTTGAGGCCGATGTCGGCGACCTGGATGCGGGCGCAGGAGTTCGGGCAGCCGTTGACGTTGATGGTCAGCGGTTCGGCGAAGTCCGGAAGGCGCCGTTCCAGCTCATGGATCAGATCGACCGCCGTGGCCTTGGTCTCGACGATCGCCAGCTTGCAGAACTCGATCCCCGTGCACGCCATGGTCTGGCGGCGGAAGGTCGACGGGTTGACCTGGAGGTCGGCCGCCTCAAGCTCCTTGACGATCGAGTCCACCTGGTCGGGCGCGACGTCGAGGACGACCATCTTCTGCTCGACCGTCGTGCGCACCCGGGTGGCCCCGTGGCGCTCGGCGATGTCGGCGATCTCGTGGAGCTTGTCGCCGTTGACCCGGCCGACCTTGGGGGCGAACCCCACGTAGAAGTTGCCGTCCTTCTGGGGGTGGACGCCGACGTGGTCACGGCGGCCGTCGCGCGGCACCTCGGGAGCGGGCCCGTCGGGCAGCTTGTAGTCGAGGTACTCGGTCTCGAGGACCTCGCGGAACTTCTCCGCACCCCAGTCGTTGACGAGGAACTTGATCCGGGCCCTGTGGCGCAGGCGGCGGTAGCCGTAGTCGCGGAAGATCCCGCAGACCCCCGCCCAGACCTCGTGGACCTGCTCGGGCCGGACGAACGCGCCGAGGCGCTTGGCGAACATCGGGTTGGTCGACAGGCCGCCGCCCACCCAGACGTCGAAGCCCTGCTCGCCCTGCTCGTTCACGACGCCGACGAACGCGATGTCGTTGATCTCGTGGACGGTGCAGGCGGCCTTGCACCCGCTGATCGCCGTCTTGAACTTCCGGGGGAGGTTGGAGAACTCCGGGCTCCCGATGTACCGCTCGTCGATCTCGTGGATCTGGGCGGTGCCGTCGATCACCTCGTCGGCGTCGATGCCCGCGAGAGGGCAGCCCAGGATGACACGGGGAGTGTCGCCGCAGGCCTCCATCGTGGACAGGCCGACGGCCTCCAGCCGGTCCCAGATGTCGGGGACCGCCTCGACCTCGATCCAGTGGAGCTGGATGTTCTGCCGGTCGGTGATGTCGGCCGTGCCCCTGCCGTACTCGTTGGAGATGTCGGCGATCACCCGGAGCTGCTCCAGGCTGAGCTGGCCGCCGTCGATCCGGACGCGGAGCATGAAGTAGCGGTCGTCGAGCTCCTCGGGCTCGAGGATGGCGGTCTTGCCGCCATCGATCCCGGGCCGGCGCTGGGTGTACAGGCCGAACCAGCGGAACCGCCCCCGGAGGTCGGCCGGGTCGATCGAGTCGAAACCACGCTTCGAGTAGACGTCGATGATCCGCTGACGGACGTTGAGCCCGTCGTCGTTCTTCTTGTTCTCCTCGTTCTTGTTCAGCGGCTCACGGTAACCGAGAGCCCACTGACCTTCGCCGCGCGGGCGCTTGTGGTGGCGGTTCGCCGGGCGGGCCGGGGTGCTCATGGGCACGTCCTTTTCCGAGTGATCGGTCTGATCGGACTACGGTCCGGGACGCGCTGGGCAGGCCGCCTCCCACCTCGTCATCGAGTGTGAGGGCATGAAAAAGACGCCTGCTATGCGCCCCGGGTCAACAGAGGGAGCGGTCAGCCGGCGTCGATACAGATGGCACTGCGGACGCGCAGAAGGTCGACGTGACGTCGCACGACGAGCAATGGGTCCGCTGGCATGTCCTAGACGATACCTCGGAGATCCCGGATGTCCAAGTTCGTGTCCACGATGCGGGACTGTAACCTCTGCTTCATTTTTCCAGGCCGGACGGGTCGTCACCCCTGGCTGACCCAGTTCTCGGCCGGCTCGGTCCGCCGGCCGTCCGGCGACTCCTGATGCTGGCAGTCGCACCACGACCCGCCCCGGCAGTCGTCGTGCCTGCGGTCCTTGCACGCGTCGCAGATCATGTCTTCATTGTTCTCCGCCGGTTACGCTGGCGTGAGCCGAGTGTCACCCGCGGATGTCACGGGAGATGTGATGGGGATCACAGGATCCGGGCTCATGGCCGAACTCGTCGCCGATCTCGGGGCCGAGACGGCCGACCTCGCCGGCATGGTCGAGGACCTCGACGCCGCCGCCTGGGACCTGCCGACCCCGGCCGCCGGCTGGGCCGTACGGGACCAGATCAGCCACCTCGCGTGGTTCGACGACGCGGCGACCCGCTCGCTGACCGACCCCGCGGGTTTCCGCGTGGCCCGCGACGCCCTGTTCTCCCGGGGCGCGGGCGTGATCGACGACCTGGCCGCCGGAGCGCGCGGCCTCAGCCCGCGTGAACTCCTCGACTGGTTCGGCGCGGCCCGCCCCCGCATGATCGGGGAACTGGCGGAGACCGACGCCCGGCTGCGGGTTCCCTGGTACGGCCCCGACATGTCGGCGGCGTCGTTCGCCACAGCACGCCTGATGGAGACATGGGCGCACGGGCAGGACGTGGCCGACGCGCTCGGAATCGTCCGTGTGCCGACCGCCCGGCTGCGTCACGTGGCGAGCCTGGGCGTCCGCGCTCTGCCGTACGGCTTCGCGGTGCGCGGCCTCGCGCTCCCCGTGGATCCGGTGCGGGTGGAACTGACCCTGCCCGACGGCGCCGCGTGGGCCGCCGGGCCGCCGGGCGCACAGGACGTCGTACGGGGTCCGGCGCTCGACTTCTGCCTGCTGGTCACCCAGCGCTGCCACCTCGACGACACCTCTCTGGAGGCCGCGGGCGCGACGGCGACGTCATGGCTGAAGATCGCGCAGGCGTTCGCCGGGCCGCCGGGCGAGGGGCGGCGCCCCGGTTATTCCCCGGCGCTGGCGAGGCGCCCGGAATAACCCCCTATCCTTGGCCTGACGACGGCGTTGAGGGCCCGGGGCGAGCCGGGTGGCGGTATTCGCGCCGGATGCGGGTAGTGCTCAGTTCTAACAGCCGGTGTTCGCATTCAAAGATCACGCTGAGCCGCGGACATCTTCACTGTGTGTATACGGTTGGGTGCCATGACGTCCACGGACGCTTCGACGCGCAGGCCGAGGCATGTCTCACGCCTCGCGATGGCGCGGGCCCGTGCCCGCATGAGCTGGGTCCGCGACACAAGCGGCTGGGCGTTGTTGAAGGCGACCACGATGGCGGGCGTCAACTACCGCGTGACGGGCCTCGCCGGTGAGGCGGCCTTCTTCGCCCTGCTGTCGCTGCCGCCCTTCGTCCTGGGGCTGCTCGGCGTCATGGGCCACCTGAGCGGCATGCTCGGCGAGGCCACCGTCCTGGAGATCAAACAGTGGGTCGTGGACCAGGCCGAGTTGCTGTTCACCAGCAACACCGTCGACCGGGTCGTCACGCCCCTGCTCAACGACGTGCTGACCGGCGGCCAGGTGTCGCTCATCTCCGTCGGCTTCCTGCTCTCGCTGTGGTCGGGGTCCCGCGCGCTGTTCGTCTACGTCGACCTGATCTCCATCGCGTACGGCCTGGGGGAGACCCGGGGGATCATCCGCACCCGGGTCATGTCGTTCGGCCTGTACGTGGCCGCGCTCCTGATCGGCCTGGTCATCATGCCCACCCTGGTGATCGGGCCCACGCTGCTGTCCAACACCCTGAGCCGGTACGGCGTGCTGGTCTCGGTCTTCTACTGGCCGGTGGTGATCCTCGGTTCGGTGCTGATGCTCACGCTGCTCTACCACGTCAGCATCCCGAGGCGGACCCGCTGGTGGCGTGAGACTCCGGGTGCCGTGCTCGCTCTGATCATCTGGATCCTCTGCGCCACCGTGCTCCGCGAGGTGCTGGCCGCCTGGTTCACGCCGCTGTCCATCTACGGGTCGCTGGCCGCCCCGATCGCCGTGCTGCTGTGGCTGTACATCACCGCCCTGGCCGTGCTGATCGGCGCCACGCTGAACGCCGAAGTGGACCGGCTGTGGCCCCTCAACGGCACCGCCCGCCACGAGCGGTGTGAGTGAGGCCCGGCCGATTCGGGACGTAGGCGGATTTGTCGCGTAACCACGGATGATCCGTAATGATGGCTGCGATGAACGCGCAGCCTCCCCCCTCCTCTGAGGACACGATGCCGGTCTCCCGCCGGACGATCGGCCCGTACGTGCCGGTCCGCAGGCTCGGAGAGGGCGGGATGGGGATCGTCTACCTCGCCCACGACGCCGCCGGCCGTCAGGTGGCCGTCAAGGTGATGCGCCCCGAACTCGCCTCGCAGGAGCAGTTCCGGAGCAGGTTCCGCAAGGAGGCCGAGGCGGCCAAGCGGGTCGCCCGCTTCTGCACGGCGCCACTCCTCGACGCCGGTCTGGACGGCGAGCAGGCGTACCTGGTCACGGAGTACGTCGACGGGCCCGACCTGTCGTCGGTGATCGAGGCGCAGGGGCCCATGGGCGGGTCGAACCTCGACGCCCTCGCGGTGGGCGTGGCGACCGCGCTGGCGGCGATCCACCGGGCCGGAGTGGTCCACCGGGATCTGAAGCCGTCCAACATCCTGCTGGCGCCGGTCGGCCCCCGGGTGATCGACTTCGGCATCGCCCAGCTCGCGGACACGCTGGCCGAGCAGACCGGGACGGTGATCGGCACACCGAGCTACATGTCCCCCGAGCAGGCGCGGGGCGAGGCGGTCACCGCCGCGGCCGATGTCTTCGCGTGGGGATGCGTGGTCGTCTACGCGGGAACCGGGCGGTCGCCGTTCGGAGGCGGCACCACACCCGAGGTCCTCTTCCGGGTCGCCCACCACGTGCCCGACCTCCGGGGGCTCGACGAGCGCCTCCGGCCGCTCGTCGAGCGGGCCCTCGACAAGGACCCCGAGCGGAGACCGTCCGCTCAGGAGCTCCTCGACCGCCTTCTCGGGCGTGAGGAGGTGGCCGTCGAGGCGGCCACCCGGATCGTGAGCGAGGCCTGGACCAGCCCGGACCCCGACAGGA
The DNA here is from genome assembly GCF_016863275.1 of Planotetraspora mira. GTDB lineage: Bacteria > Actinomycetota > Actinomycetes > Streptosporangiales > Streptosporangiaceae > Planotetraspora > Planotetraspora mira. Next base: position 97,997 of record NZ_BOOO01000004.1, on the reverse strand, counting down.
CGGGAGCGGTCGCCGCCCCGGGCACGGTCGGCCTGGCGCACGAGGCCGGCCGTACCTCACTGGCGGAGGGCGTGTCACGCCGCCGCTGGCTGCCGGCCGCCCTGGCCGGAGCCGTCGCCGTCATCGTGGCCGCCGGGGCCGTCATCGTGTTCCAGCAGTTCGGCGGAGGCCGGTCGGAGACGCCGGACGGCCCGCTGGCGACACGTGATCAGCAGATCAGCGGGATCCCGCTCAAGGCGACCGTGGACGCGGCGACGCGGCAGGGGACCGCGGTGAGTGTGTGGCTCACGGTCAAGGTCACCGGGGCCAAGTCATGGTGGCCGAGCGACCTGTTCGGGGACGAGGCCTCCAAAGTCAGCCTCATCGACCCGCCCAGCGGATCGAAGTTCTCCCCGGCGAGCAAGGACGGTGCGTGCCTGTGCACCTCGCTGCCCAAGCAGTGGCTGAAGTCCGGCGACTCCCTGTCCCTCTACGCGAGCTACTCCGGTGTGCCCGATGACGTGGAGAAGATCGGCGTGGACGTCCCCGGATTCGGGCTCATCCCCGACATCCCCATTTCGGAAGGGTGAGCCGTACCGGGAAGCTCCCGATAAAGTGGGGAAGTCGCGACTGGCGCTGGCGTGTCCCCACGGGGCCGCGTCGCAAGGTGGGGCACCACCGGGGAGCATTCTCGCGGAGGCCGTGCGCCTGGGCCGCCGTCATCGCCGATACGGACAAGGAAGCGCCATGGCTGGGAACTCGCTGAATTCCGTCGATCCCGAGATCGCAGGGCTCATCACGGCTGAGGAACGGCGGCAGGCCGACACCGTCAAGCTCATCGCGTCGGAGAACTATGTGTCCAAGGCCGTTCTCGAGGCCACGGGCACGGTCCTCACGAACAAATACTCCGAGGGATACGCGGGCAAGCGCTACTACGAGGGCCAGCAGGTCATCGACCAGATCGAGACCATCGCGGTGGAACGGGCCAAGTCGCTGTTCGGGGTGAACCACGCCAACGTCCAGCCGTACTCGGGCTCGCCCGCGAACCTGGCGATCTACCTGGCGTTCCTGAACCCCGGTGACACCGTGCTCGGCATGGGTCTCCCGTTCGGCGGCCACCTCACCCACGGCTGGTCGGTCTCGGCCACCGGCAAGTGGTTCAACTCGGTCCGGTACGGCGTCCGCAAGGAGACCGGCCGCATCGACATGGACGAGGTCCGCGCGCTGGCGCTGGAGCACCGCCCCAAGCTGATCTTCTGCGGCGGCACCGCGATCCCGCGCACGATCGACTTCCCGGCCTTCGCCGAGGTCGCCCGTGAGGTCGGCGCGGTCCTCGCCGCCGACATCGCGCACATCGCCGGCCTCGTCGCCGGCGGGGCTCACCCGTCGCCGGTCGGCCACGCCGACGTGATCTCCACGACCACGCACAAGACCCTGCGCGGGCCGCGCGGCGCCATGCTGATGGCGACCTCCGACGAGCACGCGACCGCGCTGAACAAGGCCGTCTTCCCGGGCCTGCAGGGCGGGCCGCACAACCACACGACGGCCGCCATCGCCGTGGCCCTGCACGAGGCCGCCCAGCCGGACTTCAAGGCGTACGCCGCGCAGGTCGTCAAGAACGCCCAGGCGCTCGCCGACGAACTCGCGGGCAGAGGGTTCGACCTCGTCTCGGGCGGCACCGACAACCACCTGATCCTGATGGACCTCACGCCCAAGGGGATCGGGGGCAAGCCCGCGGCCAAGGCCCTCGACCGGGCCGGCCTGGAGACGAACTACAACACCGTGCCGTTCGACCCGCGCAAGCCGTTCGACCCCTCCGGCATCCGGATCGGCACGCCGTCGGTGACGTCGCGGGGCATGGGCGAGGCGGAGATGCGGCAGATCGGCGCCTGGATCGACGAGGTCGTCACGGCCGTGGCCAAGGGCGACGCCGAGGACGTGATCGGGCGGGTCCACCGCGAGGTCAGCGACCTCACCGCCCAGTTCCCCGCCCCCGGCCTCTCCTGACCTCACCCCCCTCACCCTGGGGCGTGATCATGCACAGGTTCGGAGAAAGGCCCTCCGGCCTGCGGCGACTCCCGCCGTGATCATGCACGCATTCGGGAAAAGTGGCCCTGACCTGGGCGAAGGCCGATCGTGATCATGCGTGAATTCGGAGAAGGCCGGGCTGAGCTGGCGTTTTGCCGTACGTGATCATGCAGTGACCGGTGAAAGTGGCACGTGTGCGCTTGGTCCTGCATGATCACGTGCTTGGAGTACGCAGGTCAGGCGGGCTTTCCCCGAACCTGCGCATGATCACGCTCGGAGAGTTGCCTGGTCAGTGCGTGTGCCGCCGAATCTGTGCATGATCACGGCGGGGGTCGCCGCAGGTCGGCGGCCGAATCTCCGAATGTGTGCATGATCACGCCTGAGGGGCATGGGCCTACGCCTGGGGGTGTGATCACACGGTGGAGGGGTGGGGAAATGGGTTGCGGAGGGGTGGGGGAGCTCCGTTAGGGTTCTGGCAATGCCGCTTTTCATGCGGCCGCGGAGATTCGGGAGGTGAGGATCATGCGGGTCTTTCTGACGAGCATGCCGTCCATCAACCTCCGGGTGCCCGCCTAGTCTCTCGCTGAGGCACCCGTTTCCGAAGGGTGTCTTCACCGATGTTGTTCGATCTCTCGCTTCTCGGCTGGCAGGACGACCGCTACTCCGAGCTTCCCGCGGGCACCGTTCCCGCCCGGGTGGCACGGGTCGACCGCGGCGCCGCCGAAGTCATCGCCGCCGACGGCACACACCAGGCCCGGTACGGCGCACACGTCCGCAGGGCTTCCGCGGCCGATCCGATCGCCCTGCCCTGTGTGGGCGACTGGGTGGCCCTCCATCGGCTCCCTGAGGGCCGCTACGAGCTCGACGAGGTGCTTCCCCGCACCACGGCCTTCGTCCGGGGCGGCGTCAGCCGCATGTCCCGGGGCGGCCTGTCCGGCGACGGGCAGGGCCAGGTCCTGGCCGCCAACGTCGACGTCGTGTTCGTCGCGGAGCCGTCGATGCACTCCACCGATTTCGCCGATCTCGGCAGGATCGAGCGCCTCGTGGCGCTGGCCTGGGAGAGCGGCGGCATGCCCGTCGTCCTGATCACCAAGACCGACCTCTTCGAGCAGGGGCTCGACGACCTGCTCGCCGACGTCGCGTCCTCGGTGCCGGGGGTGGACGTCCATCCGATCAGCTCGCTGACCGGCGACGGCGTGGACCTCGTGCGCGCTCATCTCGCCGGCTCCAGGACCGCGGTGGTGCTCGGTCCCTCGGGGGCGGGCAAGTCCACTCTGGTCAACGCGCTCGCCCAGGGCGAGGTGATGGACACCCAGCAGGTCCGGGCGGCCGACGGCCGGGGCAGGCACACCACCGTCCATCGGGAGCTCATCCCGCTGCCCGGCGGCGGTCTCATCATCGACACTCCCGGCATCCGCCGGGTCGGCCTGTACGAGATGAGCGACGGCGTCGACCTCGTCTTCTCCGACATCGAGGAGTTGGCCGGGCAGTGCCGGTTCTCCGACTGCTCCCATGGGGAGGAGCCCGGCTGCGCCGTACAGGCGGCGATCGAGTCGGGGGAGCTGCCCGTGCGACGGCTGGAGAGCTGGCACAAGCTCCAGCGTGAGGCCGCCTGGATGGCACGCAGGACCGACGCGCGCCTCCAGAGTGAGGAGACCCGCAAGTGGAAGATCATCCATAAGGAGATGCGCCGGTCGGGCCGGGCCCGCCCATAGAGGTGCCTGGCGCGATTTGCCGGGTATGAGGATTTTATGAAGCCGATGCGGGTCCGGCTCCCGTTCGCGGACAGGGCACAGGCGGGAGCGCTTCTCGCCCACGCCCTGTACGGCATGCGCCGGAGGGATCCGGTGGTGCTCGCCCTGCCGCGTGGCGGGGTGGCGGTGGCCGCACCCGTGTCGGACATGCTCGACGCGCCCCTGGACGTGCTGGTGACGCGGAAGATCGGGTGCCCCGGCCAGCCGGAGCTCGGCGTCGGCGCGATCGCCGAGGGCGGGGAGCCGGTGTTCCACCAGGATCTGCTGGAGAAGCTGGGACTCGAGCCTGAGGACGTCGCGCCGGTCGTGGACCGGGAGAGGCTAGAGCTGGCCAGGCGGGTCAAGGTCTACCGGGGCGACCGGCCCGCGCCTGAGCTCCGGGGCAAGGACGTGATCGTCGTCGACGACGGCATGGCGACGGGGGGCACCGCGACGGCGGCGCTGCGGGCTGTACGGGTCCGGCAGGAGGGTCGGGGGACCTCGACGCTGGCGGTTCCGGTCGCAGCAGGCGATACCGTGGAGCGAATGCGAAAAGAAGCCGACAATGTCGTGGTTCTAGCGGTTCCGTGGGGTTTCCGAGCGGTCGGGCAGTGGTACGAATCCTTCGACCAGCTGACCGACGACGATGTTCTCGATCTGCTCAGGGAACGGCCGTGACCTGAGGGTGTCCCGCGTTCCTTGACGGTTGGCGGAACACCCGGAGGCCTGCTGACGCGTGTCGGGGGAGGGGGAAGACGGCTTCAGGCGACAGCGCTGATGCCGGCGCTCGCCGCGCGGCGCATGCGGCGACGACGCTCGGAGGCGCGCTCGTCCTCGTTCAGCCCGCCCCAGGTCCCGTACTTCTCGGGACGGGAAAGGGCGTAGTCGAGGCACTCGGCGCGCACGGGACACTGAGCGCAGATGGCCTTGGCCTTGCGCTCACGGATGTCGCGCTCCGGCTGACGCTCACCGTCAGGACCGAAGAACAGCACAAGGTCCTCTCCCCGGCACGCGGCATCATCCTGCCATCCCCAGCTGGGGCGCGGGCGGGCGAGCTGCCGACGTACCTGAGACATGAGAAACCACCTTTGGTGAGAGGTATTTCAAGGGTGTGCCGCATTGGACGCTTGTGGCGTCCCTGATTCAACGCGAGGACCGGCCGTGATGTTCCCAACTCCGGGCGGACGCCTCAGGTCAGAGCCGGAGTGAGCTGCCTCAAATCGGCCAACCTGTAGGTCGAGATCTCATCGGCACAGGTCATCCCACACGGTGCCGTGAACACCACGCGTTCGACCACTACCCGAAATCGCGACGATCCCCGTTGTGACGTGCTTCGCACGACGCACACCGTGGTGTCGCTTTCCGACCGGGAGGATTCCACGGCCACTCCGCCGACCGAGAACTCACCGGTGTGGGACCGGACGAAATGCTCGGCGGCTTGCAATGGCTCAGGGATACCCGCGCGCCCCCGGTAACGGTCGAGGACGACCTCGCCGGACCGGTACGCGTTTGCCGCCGCGATCGCAGCAGCTTGAGACATGCTGCCGTAGTAAAGCCCGTGTGGCAAGCATACGAGGTTAGCGGCGTATCGATCGCCGCCAACATGACTGGTCTCCCAGGCCCCTCCGGGCAGGTTCCCATCCAGGAACCGGGCCAGCGGAAGGCCGAGTCGGGCGCAACAGGCATTGCGTTTGCCGTGCGTGCAGACCAGGAACATCGGCTCGTTCACCAGTATGCAGGACTCCGGAACCACTCCGTGCACGAGCGAGCCCAGGTCAAGATCGTCGGGGCTCTCGAAGAAGCCCTCCGCCAGCCACGGCTCGGAGGCGGCGGACGAGGCCACGAAGACGTGCAGGGGGCCGGTGCCGGTGGTGCGCCGGCCGGGGCGCCGGATCAGCTGCGGTCGGACGCCCAGCGACGTGGCCCGGTCGATCAGCGCGCGCACCGGGTCGGGCAGCTTCATCTCGTCGAGGTAGGCCGCCCACGGCCCGGAGTGCTCGATCAGCAGCCAGAACCGCGCGCCGGAGGTCGCGCTCGCGTGGACGGGGGCGGTGCCGGTGTGACATCCGGCGGGATGCTCGCAGCCGTTGGCCATCGGGGTCCCCCGCCTCCCTCACACTCGATTAGGTAAGTCTTACCTTAGCTAATCGAGTCAAACGGTGTGACGGGTGGGTCCCACGAAGTCGAGAGTGCCTCCTCCGCGGCGGGAAGCGCCGCCTCGCGGTCGGCGGCCACCAGCCCGATCCGCGTGCGCCGGTCGAGGAGGTCGCCCGTGTCGAGCGCGCCCTCGTGCCTGACCGCCCACACCAGTTCCGCCCGGGTCACTCCCAGGGCCACGGATTCGGCCAGCGCGGGGTTCTCCCGGCCCAGCGCCTGTACGGCGGCGGCCTCCGTGCCGTACCTCTCGACGAGCCGTGCCGGTGTTCCGCCTTCGAGGGGACGCGGCCCCGGAGCGCCGACCAGGGGCAGCCGTGCCGTACGGCTCGCGGGTGCGCCGGGGCAGGCCGCGTCGACGGCGTCCTCGGCCATACGGCGGTAGGTGGTGAGCTTGCCGCCCACGACGGTCACCACGCCGTCGGGCGACCGGAGCACGGCGTGCTTGCGGGACACGTCGGCCGTCCTGCCGCCCCCGGCGTCGACCAGCGGGCGCAGACCGGCGTAGGCGCCCGCCACCTGCTCGCGCCTGACCGGCTCGGCCAGGACGGAGCCCAGGACGTCCAGGAGGAAGGCCACGTCGCCCTCCGGCGCCTCGGGGACGTCGGGGACGGGTCCCTCGACGGGCTCGTCCGTGAGGCCGACGTAGACCCGTCCGTCGGCCTGGGGAAGGACGAGCGCGAAGCGGTTCCGCTCGCCGGGGATGGGCACGTGCATCCCGGCGCGCAGCCCGCCGAGGACCTCCGGCGCGAGCACGAGGTGGGTGCCGCGGGAAGGGCGCAGCCGTACCGACGGCACGAGGTCCCCGGCCCAGACCCCGGTGGCGTTGATCACCGCACGGGCCCTGACGCCGAACTCGGCGCCGGTCAGCTCGTCGCGGACCTGGGCTCCGTCTCCGGCGAGGGAGAGCGCGCGGCACCTGGTGAGGATCCGCGCCCCGTGACCCGCCGCCGTACGGGCGACGGCGACGACCAGTCGCGCGTCGTCGACGACCCGCCCGTCCCACGACAGCAGCGCGCCGCGCAGGCCGCGCGGGCTCAGCGGCGGTGCGAGCGCGAGCGCCCGCTCGGCGGGCAGCCGGGACGGGCCGGGCAGGACGCCGCGCGGCGTGCGGGCGGCGGCACGCAGGGCGTCGCCCAGCCGATAGCCGGCCATGACCATGGCCGCCTGCCCGGGCGGCACCGCCGGCGTGAGCGGCAGCAGGTACGGCTGGGCGCGGACCAGGTGGGGGGCGGTGTGGCGCATCAGGATGCCGCGCTCGGCGGCACTCTCGTGGGCGACGCCGACCTGCCCCTTCGCGAGGTAGCGCAGGCCTCCGTGTATGAGCTTCGAGCTCCACCTGGACGTGCCGAAGGCGATGTCGTGCGCGTCGATCGCGGCGACCGACAGGCCGCGCGACGCGGCGTCGAGGGCCGCTCCCGCTCCGGTGGCGCCGAGACCGACGACGAGGACGTCCACGACGGCGTCCCGGACTTCGGCGAGCTCGCGAGCCCGCCGGGTGGCGTTCAGCGAAGTGTCCATACCGCTCCTTGGGCCGCGTATTACCCTTGAGTAACCTATCTGGAGGCGTGCACGACGTGGAGACCCCTTCGACCCCCGCGGAACCGATGCTCTGGTCCGGCTGGGGGGACCCCGCCAAGGCCACCGAGTTGCCGGAACCCGTGCGCAGGCTGCTCGCCGACTTCCTCGGCGTCCGCGGGCCCGCCGTTCCCGCCGCGACCTTCGGCGAGGTGCGACTGCCCGTCCCGGTCCTCCCGGCCCCCGCCCTGGCCGCGCTCGCGGCGATCACCGGCCCGGAGCACGTGCGCACCGACGACGACGCCCGCATCCGCCACACGCGCGGCAGGTCCACGCCCGACCTGCTGCTGATGCGGGCGGGGGACGGCTCGGACGCGCCGGACGCCGTCGTCCTGCCCGGCTCGCACGACGAGGTGGCCGCGGTGCTCCGCGTGTGCGCGGACCATCGGGTGGCGGTCGTGCCGTTCGGCGGCGGGACGTCGGTGGTCGGCGGCCTGGTCGCCACGCGTGAGGGGTTCGCCGGGGTGGCGGCCCTGGATCTGTCCCGGCTCAACAGGCTCGTCTCGGTGGACGCCGAGTCGATGGTCGCCGAGATGGAGCCCGGCCTGCGGGCGCCCCAGGCGGAGGAACTGCTCGCCGCGCACGGGCTGACACTGGGCCACTTCCCCCAGTCCTACGAGTACGCGACCCTCGGCGGTTTCGCCGCGGCGAGGTCGAGCGGGCAGGCGTCGGCCGGATACGGCCGGTTCGACGACATGGTCGTCGGGATGACCGTCGCGACCCCGCGAGGCACCCTGGAGACCGGACGGGCGCCCAAGTCGGCTGCGGGTCCCGACCTGCGGCAGGTGATCCTCGGGTCCGAGGGCGCCTTCGGGGTGATCACCTCGCTCAGGCTCCGCGTCCACCGGGCTCCCGGACGGCGGGTCTACGAGGGCTGGCGGTTCGCCACGTTCGCGGACGGGCTCGCGGCGATCCGGCGGCTCGCGCAGGACGGGCCGTCGCCGACGGTCCTGCGGCTGTCCGACGAGACCGAGACCATGGTGGGCCTGGCCCAGCCGGGTGAGCTCGGCACCTCGCCGTCCGGCTCCGGCTGCCTCGTCGTCGCCGGCTACGAGGGCGCCCCCGAGGACGTGTCGTACCGCGGGGAGCGCGCGGCGGCGGTCCTGACCGGCATGGGCGGCGTCCACCTCGGCCCCGAGCCCGGGGAGAAGTGGGCGCACGGCCGGTTCTCGGCGCCGTACCTGCGGGACTCCCTGCTCGCCGCCGGCGCGACCGTGGAGACGCTGGAGACGGCCTGCTTCTGGTCCGCGGTGCCGCGCCTCTACGAGTCCGTACGGCAGGCCCTCACGGGCGCCCTCGGCTCGCCGCTGGTGATGTGCCACGTCTCACACGTGTACGGCACCGGAGCCTCGCTGTACTTCACCGTGGTCACCGCCCAGACCGGGGATCCGATCGGCCAGTGGGCGGCGGCCAAGCGCGCGGCGAGCGAGGCCATCCTGCGCGCCGGAGGGACGATCACCCACCACCACGGGGTCGGGCGTGACCACCGGGAGGCGTACGGGGCGGAGATCGGAGAGGTGGGTGTGGAGATCCTGCGTGCGATCAAGGAAAGGCTCGATCCGGCGGGCGTCCTCAATCCGGGTGTGCTGATTCCGTAGATCCTTTTGCTGCGGAAGCGTCAAGATTGTCCCATGGTGGATGTCGGTGCGGCCGCGGCGCGCGGAAAGCAGGTCTCGTCACGGATCTCGGAGGAGGGGGCCGGGTGGAACTGCCAGCAGATCGGCACCTTCGAGAAGTTGCGGCCCAGCAGGAAGACCTTCACCTGGCTGAACCCCGCGACCCTCTGGCGGTCGCGCAACGAGATCCTCGCCCAGCTCTTCGGCGACCCCTCTCCCGAGGTCAGGCGCCTGTGGGTGGCCGCCCAGCGGGAGAGCGGGGCCGACCCGGACCTCCGGATCGAGCACGAGGTGGGGGAGGAGTTCTCGTTCCTGGTCCTGGGTGACACCGGCGAGGGCGACGCCTCGCAGTACGCGGTGGTACCCGGGATGCTGAAGCTGGGGGAGGGAACGTCGTTCGCGGTGGTCGCCAGCGACGTGATCTACCCCACGGGGTCGGGCAACGAGTACGGGGACAAGTTCTTCCGGCCCTACCAGGACTACCCGGCCCCGATCTACGCGGTTCCCGGCAACCACGACTGGTACGACGGGCTCGGCGGCTTCATGCGGGTCTTCTGCGAGGCGAAACCGCTCGAGGTCCAGCGGCAGGGTTTCCGGCTGTCGCCCGCGGGCCTGCGCGGACTGCTCTGGAAGAAGCCGGAGGTCGTCGACGAGGCCGTCCTGGAGCAGGCCCGGAAGATGCGGTCGCTGCCCGAGCAGCAGGCCACGCTGCCCGCGCCGTACTGGGTGCTGGACCTGGGCAGGCTCGTCATAGTCGGGATCGACACGGGCATCAAGGGCGACCTCGACCGCGAGCAGGGGGAGTGGCTGCGCCGCGTCTCCGCCGATCCCAGGCCCAAGATCCTCGTCACCGGCAAGCCCATCTACGTCCGCAACGAATACCACCCCTGCGCGATCGAGGGCGGGGGCACGGTCGACGACGTCGTCCGCGACCCGGCGAACAACTACGTGGCCGCGATCGGCGGGGACATCCACAACTACGAGCGTTTCCCCGTCCGGGTGGACGGCCGGACCATCCAGTACATCGTCTCCGGGGGCGGGGGCGCCTTCATGCACGCCACGCACACCATCCCCCGGGTCGACGTCGGCGGCGTGCACGAGGACGAGTTCAAGTGCTATCCCCTCCGCGGCGACTCGTTGTCGTTCTACAGCCTGCTCTACAGCAGACGACTGCGGATGCGCTGGCTCTACATCACGCCCGAGCAGGGGCTCGAGCTCATGTCGCGGCAGGTGGGCAACACTCCGCCCCGGCCCACTCCCGGTGCGCGGATCACGCTGCGGATGCGGTGGGCCGCGCGCCTGCTCGGCGCCTGGCCGATGCCCTTCCACCTGCCCGTCGGGCGGGTCTTCCACCGGTGGATCTCGGAGCTGTCCGACTGGGACACGCCGCCGTTCTTCAAGAGCTTCCTGCACGTGTCGGTCACGGCCGACCGGCTGAAGATCAGATGCTTCGCCGCCACGGGCTGCCTGCCACAGGAGATCGATCCGCCGATGGAGGACGAGGTCGAGATCCCGCTCTGAGACGTTGTCGGTGCCGCCTGGCACTCTTGGGGCGTGCACGTAGTGGTGGCGGCCGACCCTGACGGCGGCGGGTCGATCCGTCCGGCCGGGCAGGAGGCCGCACGGGTCGCCGACCTGAGGTCGGCCGTCCGGGAACTGGAGGCCGGGCGTCCGCGCTGGGCGTGGGCCGACACGCGGCGCGTCTACCCGGCGTTGCTGGCCGGAGACGTACGGCTGTCGCGTTGCCACGACGTGACGCTGACCGAGGGCCTCCTGCTGGCCGCGGAAGGCCGCTACGGCGAGCCCAGGCAGCCCGCGGCGGCCTATGCGCGGCTCCACGGCCTTCCGGTGCCCGAGGACGCCCACGAGCTCGCAGAGGCGGCCCAGGTCGCGCTCTTCGAGCCCGCGAAGGACGGTCCCGACGTGGCGGAGGCCGACCTCGTCGCCGAGGTGCTCGACGACCAGTTGCGCCGGATCGCCCTGACCTCCGACCCGGGGCGCTTCCGCCTGCTCGTGGCGGCCGAGTCGGCGGGGGCGCTCATCGCCGCCGAGATGGCCCACGACGGCATGCCCTGGCGGGAGGACGTCCACGACGCCCTGCTGACGGAGCTGCTCGGTCCACGACCGGCCCACGGGATGCGACCGGCCAAGCTGCAGGCGCTCGCCGGCGAGGTCTCGGCCGCCTTCGGCCATCCGGTGAACCCCGACTCCCCGCAGCAGATCGTCAAGGCGTACAAGAGCGCGGGCATCGTGATCCCGTCCACGCGATCACACGTGATCAAAGAGGTCGAGCATCCGGGGACGCGACCGCTGCTCGCCTACAAGGAGCTGGCCAGGCTCTACAGCTTCCACGGCTGGGTCTGGGCCGACCAGTGGGTGAGGGACGACCGGTTCCACCCGGAGTACGTCGTGGGCGGCGTCGTCAGCGGCCGATGGGCCACGAGCGGCGGCGGCGCGCTGCAGATCCCCAAGGTCATGCGCCGGGTCGTGGTGGCCGACGAGGGCTGGACGCTGGTCGTGGCCGACGCGGCCCAGTTGGAGCCGCGGGTCCTCGCGGCGATGGCCGGCGACGGAGGGCTCGCCCGGGCGGCCGGTGAGATCGACCTGTACGCCGCCCTGGCCCAGGCGTTCGGCGGCGTCCGCGACTCCGCGAAGATCGCCATGCTGTCCGCGATGTACGGCGGCACCAGCGGCGACGCGCCCAAGCTCCTGGCCGTCATGCGGCAGCGCTTCCCCCAGGCGTACGCGTTCGTGGAGGACGCGGCCCGGGCGGGGGAGGACGGACGGCTGGTCAGGTCGTGGCTCGGCCGTACGAGCCCGCCGCCCTCCGCCCGGTGGCGCGAGCTTGTCTCCGGTCCCGAGGGCGCAAGGGCGGCCCGCGACCGCGGCCGGTTCACCCGGAACTTCGTCGTCCAGGCCACGGCCGCGGAGTGGGCGCTGACGCTCATGGCCGTGCTCCGGGGCCTGCTGCCCGAGCCGGCCAGACTTGTGTTCTTCCAGCACGACGAGGTCATGGTGCACTGCCCGGAGGATCTCGCGTCCGAGGTGCGCGCCGCCGTCGGGCAGGCGGCCGAGGAGGCGACCCGGCTCGTGTTCGGGCGGACTCCGGTGCGCTTCCCGATGGAGGCGGTCGCCGTCGCCTGCTACGCCGACGCGAAATGATCGCCGGCGGGCAGGCGGATCAGGTTCGTCAGGCCGGCGTGAAGGTGTTCCAGAGCGCCTGACGGACGGGCGCGGCCGACTCGCCCCAGTCGTAGTCGGGGGAGGAGAAGGTGATGGAGTAGCCCTGGCCCTCGACCTCCACGTAGCGGGTGACGGCGTGGACGGTCACCTGGCTGGTGTTGGTGTAGGTGTACTCCCAGTCGGCCGCCGGATAGCGGTAGGTGGCCTTGCCGAGCTGGACCTGGGTGTAGTCGGGGTAGTCCTTCACGTTCAGGTTCTGCTCGGCGGCCTGGAGCGCGGCCAGGCTGCCGTCCTTGATCTTCTGGATCTTGATCCGCTGGGCGCTGTCCTTCGGGCCCGAGTACGTCACGGAGCCGCCCTGATCGGTCACCGTCCAGTCCTTGGGCACCGCGACCGACACGCCGTCCTCGCTGTGCTCGATGAAGCCCTTGGGCACCTGGACGCCGGACTGGCCGGACGGGTCCTTCTGCCCGCTCACGGACGGCACGCCCTGGGCGACCTCCGGCGTGGAGTCGTCCGATCCGCTCGGCAGCAGGACGAACAGGAGGGTGACCACCAGGCCGATGACCGCCACGGCCGTCACGGCGATCAGGACGATCGAACGGGAGTCGCGCTCCTCGCGCGGTTCGTCCTCGTCCCTGCGCCTGCGGCCGGCGCCCTGCGGGCCCGTGACGGAGTGTCCTCCCGTGGAATGCCCGCCGGTGGAGTGCGCTCCCGTGGAGGACACCCGGGGGATGGGCCCGGTCGTGCGATGCTCGCCGGTCCGATGCTCGCCGGTGCCGCTCCGGCCCGGCCGGGCGGCCAGGTCGCCGGGAAGGTCGCCGGGCGACGGCGTCGGCCACATCGCCTCACGCGACCGCTCGGGTGCGTGGCTCGACCCCGAGGGGGAGGTCAGGGGGTCGTAGGCCGGCATCGCGTGGGGACCCGTGGCGCCGCCCGGCTGCGGGCCGGTCATGGAGCCGGGCATGTCCTCGGGCGCGAACGGCACCCGGACCGGCCCCGACGGCGTCTCGATGATGCGCGAGGGAAGCGGCCCCGACGGGAGGTCGAAGGGCGGCAGCAGTCCGGCGGGCGTGGGGTTCTGGGGGGTCGGCATGGACAGGGAGGAGACGCCGCGGCCCGGCAGTCCCGCCCCGCTGCTGTGCAGCACCCGCTCCAGCATCTCGGCCACCTGTGCGGCGGCGATGCGGTCGGCCGGGTTCTTGCGCAGCAGTCCTTCGATCACGGGGAGCAGCGCGCCGGCCCGCTGCGGCCGGTTCGGCTCCTGGGTGAGCACGGCGCCGAGGACGGCGACCGCGTCGGCTCCCTCGTAGGGCGGCCGGCCCTCGACGGCCGCGTACAGGGTGGCGCCGAACGACCACAGGTCGGCGGCGTGCGTGATCGGGCGGCCCTGCAGGCGCTCCGGCGGGATGTAGGCCGGGGAGCCCATCAGCAGCCCGGTCTGGGTGATGGTGACGTCGCCCTCTATGGCGGCGATCCCGAAGTCGGTCAGCACGACGCGGTCGGCGGTGAGCAGCACGTTGCCCGGCTTGACGTCCCGGTGGAGGATCCCGGCGGCGTGGGCGTGCCGGATGGCGTCGAGCACCCGGATGCCGATCTCGGCGGCCTGGACCACGGGGAGCGGGCCGCTCTGCCGCACGGCCTGCTCCAGGGACCACGCGCGGACGAGTTCCATCACGATCCAGGGCCGGCCGTCCTCCTCGACCACGTCGTGAACGGTCACGATGCCGGGGTGGCTCAGCCGGGCGGCGGAACGCGCCTCCCGGAGTACACGGCGGTTGGCCACCTGGGTGGCCGACTGGTCGAGCCCGTAAGGAAGGATCAGCTCCTTGACCGCCACGTCGCGATCGAGCAGCACGTCGTGGGCGTGCCAGACCATGCCCATGCCGCCGCGGCCGACCGGGGACAGCAGGCGGTAACGCCGCCCGACGAGTCGTCCCTGCCCTTCCGGGGTCGCCTCAGAATGGACGCGTCCCGCGGGTCCCTGACCCTCAGGCGTGGGGGGGACCATACCGAGCAGGCCATCGGTCGACATAGGACGGTCCCCAATTCATCAATCGATCCGCGAGATCCCCCGACTGGATCATGCGAATTCCACTGGATATGTGAGGTTGGGCACCGATATTAGGGTCAAAGCCGCCTCAATGGGAATTCATGCTAGAACCAAGGCCTCCAGGGCCGCAGTGAAGGCCTCCACGGGAGGGCTCACCAGACCGGCCCCGACCTGCCCGGTTCCGGCCACGCGGCCCGCTATGCCGGTGTTCACCACGGGCAGAATCCCGGTTCTCGCGACGAGGGTGACGTCGATCCCCACGGGTGTCCCGCGGAAGCCCAGACCCGGGATCTGGTAGGCCGGATGCTCGGCCAGTGTGATCTCGTACATCGAGGTCGTGGCCGCGACGGCGTCCGCCACGTCGCCGCCGACGAACCTCACGATGGCCGGCGCCGCCGCCATCGCGAAGCCTCCCAGGCCCGACGTCTCGGTGATGGTCGAGTCGCCGATGTCCGGGTTGGCGTCCTCGGGGCCGTACGCGCCGAGGTAGAGACCGTCCGGAACGCCGGCGGGGCCGGTGAACCAGCGATCGCCGAGCCCGGACACCTGGATACCGAATTCCGTTCCATTTCGTGCCATGGCGACGACGAGACTGGAACCCGGAACGTTCCGTGCCGCGTCGGCGCTCACTTTCGCGGCGGCCATTCCCGCGTTCAAGAAGAAATGATCATTTCCATTGACGAAACGCAGGACCTCCGCGGCCCGTTCCGGCGCGGCGTCGACGATCGCGGGGGCCAGTTCGCGGACCAGGAGCGAGGTGGCCGCCCGGTTCCGGTTGTGGAGTTCGTCGCCCATCTGCAGAGCCTGCGCGATGAGCGACCGCAGGTCGAGCGGCCCGGTGCGGCTGAGGGTCGCCTGGAGCACCGGCCCCAGCACCTCGCCCATCCAGCGCAGCCGTTCGACCACCTCGATCCCGTACGCGCCGTACCGCAGCACCTTGCCCAGGCCCTCGTTGAGCGAGCAGTAGGCGGTGCCGCCGTGCTCGGCGTCGGTGACCTCGAGCATCCACATCGACGGGCTGACGACCCCCGCCATCGGGCCGACCGTGCGGTGGTGGTGACAGGAGTCGAGCGTGATCCCCGCACCGGAGGCGAGCCTGCGCTCCGCCTCCTCGGGGGAGGAGGCCAGCCCCTCGAACAGCATCGCCCCGATCAGCGCCCCGCGCATGGGGCCGGAGGCGCGCTCCCAGGTGATCGGCGGTCCGGCGTGGAAGAACGTGCCGGGCTCCAGTCCGAGGACGTCGCGGGCCCGCCGTACGCCGATCAGTTGCGGGCGGGCGGACAGCAGCCGTCCCACGGCGAGCGCGTTGGCGCGCTCGCGGCGCGGATCGGCCAGCACGCGGGCCAGGGCGTCCGACGTGCCGGGCAGCGGCGGCCGCCAGTCGACCGGCGTCCACGGCACGGCCTGCTGGTCGAGGGCCTCGCCGAGCACGGCCGCGCCCACGGAGATCACGCGCGGCTCGCCGAGCAACATCGAGAGGGTCATGAGGCTCCGATCAGGAGGCGGGCGTGGCGGGCCGCGGCGGCGTTGGACGTGAAGACGGCGGCTCCCGCCTCGTTCAGGCGGGCGGCCTGGGAGCGCAGGCCCTGGGGGTCGCCCTCCGTCCCGACGAGCGCGACCACGACGGCCACGCCGCGCTCGCACGCCTTCTCGACGGCCGGCGCCAGCGACGCCGACGGATCGGGATCGGACCCGTGACCGAGGACCACGTCGAGCAGGATGACGCCCGTCTCCACCGCGGCGAGCGCCTCCAGGCGGAGGGCGGGGTCGATCATGGGATGCGCCCGGCCCCGCGTGTACTCGTCGTCGCCGAAGTCGGTGAACTCGCCGGTGCCCGCGAGGAGGGCGGCCTCGGTGCAGAGCGTGCCCCCGGAATACAGTCCGCGCAGCGGCCCTCCTGAGACCGGCGGGCGCCCGGCCGGCCACGACGGCCACTCGGGCACCGGGACGCCGAGGGCGCCCAGCACCTTCTCCACGGCCGTCGTCAGGTCGTCCTGCCCAGGCCCGAGGAGCGCGCGGACGACGGGTTTGGACAGGCTCAACTCCTGTACGGCGACCGCGACCTCGGGGGCGGGAGGCTTGGAGACCAGCACGATCAGCTCGGTCGCCGGGTCCTCGTCGAGGGCCAGCAGCGCCTGCGTCGTCGAACGGCCGCCAACCTGTGCGGACAGGTCCCTGCCGCCGACCCCGAGGAGGTGGCTGACACCGACTCCGGCCTGGTCGAGCAGGCTCGTCACCTGCTGCGCGCCGGTGCCCGACGCGGCCACGACGCCCACCCGGCCGGGCCGCAGGACGTTGGCGAAGCCCAGACCGGCACCGCCGATCACGGCGGTGCCGCAGTCGGGGCCCATCACGAGCACGCCCTTGTCCCTGGCGCGGTCCTTGAGGAGGATCTCCTGCTCCACCGGAACGTTGTCGCTGAAGATCATGACGGACAGGCCCGCCTCGACGGCGTCGGCCGCCTCCACGAACGCGTGCTCGCCGGGAACGCTCACGAGAGCCACCGTCGCGTCCCACGCCCTGCTCGCCGAACGGGTGGTGCGCGGCGGCGCGTCCCGGGCGCCCGCCCCGCCTGCCGGGGCTCTGGCCGTGAGTTGCCGGTCGAGTTCGGCCGACGCCTCCGCGAGTCGCGCGTCCCCGGAGGCCCTGATCGCGACGAGCAGGTCGCCGCCCGTCGCGGCCGGTACGGCGAAGCCGAGGTCGCGGGCCAGATCCAGGTTGAGCTCCGTGGCCATCGCCACGACGGCCACCTCGACGCCGGCGTGGGCCGCGAGGGCCTGACTCACCCGCATGAGGCTCACCGAGTCGTGGTAGACCCCGGCACGCACTTCGACCAGATCGCTCAAGAAGGCTCCCCGTTGGAATGGACGGCGTGGGACAGGACGGCGGACAGGCCGATCTGGATTCCCCAGGCGATGTCGGCGCCCGACGTGTGTCCCAGGTGGAGCAGACGGTGCGTCGCCGGTTCCAGGGGCTGACGCCCCGCCACGGCCCGCAGGACTCCGGTCACCTCGGGGCTCGCCTCGCCTTTCGCGGCGCAGTGGAGCAGCGTCGCCGAGATCGGGGTCGTGCGGGTGCGGGCGTCGTAGGTGACGGCCGCCGCCAGCCAGTCGGCCAGCCAGACGGCCCTCGGCGTGCCGGTCGCCCCGCCGAGATGCCGCAGCGCGACCAGGAGACCGGAGAGCATGTCGTCGCCGCTGGGCGTCAGCCCCGGGCCCAGCCCGATCAGGCGCTCGGCCGCCGTGATGGCGTCGGTCAGCGACCCCGCCCTGCAGCCGTCGTCGAGAAGGCTCGGAGCGCCGTCCGGGTTCAGCCCCGGCTGTCTCGGCGACCGCCGTCTGACCTCGCCGAGCAGGCCGGCCGATCGCGACAGCCGTACGAGGTCGGCGGAGCCGAGCGGCGGCGCGGGGTCCCACCAGCGGCGCACCCGGATGGCGAGCCCGCCGATCTCGATGGCCCCGTCCCCGACCCACCCGTCGTCTCCAGCCGCGATGCCGTCCAGCAGGTCGCCGACCACGACGGCGTTGGGCAGACGGACGGCCTCCCCGGTCACGAGCGTGATGACGTGGGGCTCGGTCTCGCTCCGGACCTCGAGGTAGACGGCGAGCGGGAAGGCCGCGAGCACGCGCGCCGGGCGGCGCGGCGACTCGAGGGCCGGGCGCAGCGAGGCGCTGGCCGCCCCGCTCACATACGTGTGGCTCCCCACGCCCCGGAAGGCGGGCGACGCCGCCCGCCGGGCTTTCGGGCGCGTCCCAACAGTCACCGAACCTCCCGACAAGCCAGTTCCTGCCGACGCTAGAACGACGTTGGCACGCTCCGTACGGAGAAAGCTGCCAACAGTCCGCCAAATGCTTGGCTCTTCCTGACAGTCGGGTCGATCATGCACAATCGGCGTGAGCCCTTGACACCCCGGAGCGCATGATGACGATGGACCCGGCCCCCCCGGCAATGCGCCTGGCCAGCACGGGAACGATCCTCCACGGTGTCTCGGTGGGCGAGGTGCTCGGGGTGTCGACCCTGGCGGACGCCCGGCTGATCGCCGGCAAGAGCGGGCTCGACCGCATCGTCCAGCGGCTGAACGTGATGGAGGTCCCCGACATCCTCGCGTGGGTGAAGCCGCACGAGTTGCTGCTCACGACGGGGTATCCGCTGCGGAACACGCCGCAGTCGCTCGACCGGCTCGTGGCCGACCTCGACGAGCGGGGGCTCGCCGCCCTCGCGATCAAACTAGGTCGCTATCTGGACGAACTGCCGGGAGAGATGGTCGAGCAGGCCGACAGGCTGGGCTTCCCGCTGATCCTGCTGCCGAACGACGTCGGCTTCGACGACATCCTCAACCAGGTGCTCACCGACATCCTCAACCGGCACGCGGCGATACTCGCGCGGACGGAGGAGGCGCACCGGGCCCTCGTGCAGATCGTGCTCGCGGGCGGAGGGATGCGCGAGGTGACGGCCGAAGTCGCCGGGCTGCTGCACGCGGCCGTGGCGGCGGTGGACGCCTCCGGCCGGCTCCTGGCCACCGCGGGCGACGCCGAACAGGTCACGATGTTGCGGGAGGCGCACGGAGCGGGAGCGGGGACGCCCACACCGACGGTGGAACCCGTGACGGGAGCCGACGGGCACTACGTGGCGGTCCCGGTCGTGGCCGGAGGCCACCACCACGGCAGGATCGCCGCGTTCAGCGCGGCGGGCACGCTCACCCCGAGCGACATCGGGATCCTCGAGCGCGCGGCCACGGTCGTGGCCCTCGTCATCACCCGGCAGGAGGCGATCACCGCAGTCGAGAGCAAGTACCGCGCCGACTTCCTGCGGGACGTGCTCACCGGCCGGGGCGGGACGCGGGTCGCGGAGCGCGCCCAGGCCTTCGGCTGGAATCTGGAACGCCCCGTGAGCGTGCTGGTGGCGGAGATCGACCCGGACGCCGACGAGCGCTCGGCGCAGGACCGCATGCTCGCGGCCTGGCAGGCGGCGGTGCGCAAGTACGACCCGAGGGGCGCGGTCGCCGGCTTCTCCCACGAGGTCGTCGCCATCGTCGGGGCCGACGTGGACGCCCCCCGGCTCGCGAGGGACGCGCTGGCCGCCATCACCGACGGCACGTTCTCGACCGGGCTCAGCCGGGTCTCGGGCGGGGCCGACTCCCTCCCCGCGGCCTACGGCCAGGCGCTCAAGGCCGCCAGGGTGGGGCGTCAGCTCCACGGGTCGGGGGCCGTCGCCCACTTCGACGAGCTCGGCGTCTACCGGCTGCTGTCACTGGTGAACGACACCGATGAACTCCACGCGTTCGTCAGGGAGACGCTCGGGTCGCTCGCGGGGGACGACGACGTGGAGAACGCCGACCTGCGCAGAACCCTGCAGGTGCTGCTGGACACCAACCTCAACGTCGCCGAGACGGCACGCCGGCTGCACTTCCACTACAACACGCTCCGCTACCGGATCGGCAAGCTGGAGCGGCTGCTCGGCAACTTCACCGAGGACGCCCACCTGAGGCTGAACCTGACCCTGGCGCTCCACGTGCTCCGCATGCGTGGCATCTGACCCTATATTGACGCAGTGAAAGAGACCTTCGAGCTCAGAGGCGACTACATCCCCCTCTGCGACCTGCTGAAATTCTGCTTCGTCACCGAGAGCGGCGGCGCGGCCAAACATCTCATCGCCGAGGGGAACGTCCTGGTGGACGGCGACGTGGAGTTGCGCAAGGCGTGCAAGATCCGCGCAGGTCAGGTCGTCAGCGGCGACGGCTTCGAGATCCGGGTGGTCGCCGGCCCCTGATCAGCGGCCGACCGGGGCGCCCGACACGGCATGGACGAACGCCCCGGGGTTGTCGAGCATGATGTTGTGCCCGCTGGCGGGGACGGGCACGAGGCGCACACCGGCGTCGCGCAACTCTCCGGCGTTCCTCGGCGGGCCGTCCTGCGCGGGGTACAGGTAGGTGCGCGGAATCTCCAGTCCGAGCAGCACCTCCCGCATGATCGGGGTGCTGCCGCGGGCCAGGTGCACGGCACTGCGGTACAGGGCACGGGCATCCGCCAGGCGCATGGTGGCCCACCAGAACGGCCCCACCCGGTGCCCGACCTCCTGCCTGCCGTACCGGACGAACTCCTCTTCGGTGTACGACGCGATGCCGCTGCTTCCCGGACGGGCCGGGTCCGGGGAGACCGGGTCGAGGTTGGCGTCGACCAGGACGAGGTCGGAGACCACGCCCGGATGGCGTCCGGCCAGGACGATCGCGACGGCCCCTCCCATGCTGTGACCGATCACCTGGGCGCCGGTCGCTCCCGCGGACGTCAGGGCCCCGGCGAGGGCGTCGGCGTGCTCCTCCAGCGTGTAGCCGAAGTCGGCCGGGCGGTCGCTGAGGCCGAATCCGAGCAGGTCGACCAGGAGCGACCGGCGGTCCGCCAGCAGGGGATCCCCCGCCACGCGGGCGAAGTACGGAGCCGACATGGCGCCGAGACCGTGCACGTAGACCCTGGCGGGCTCGGCGACCCCGGCGGGCTCGGCGCCGGGAAGTTCGAGCCATCTCATCCGTGCGCCGCTGGAATGAACCCGGGCGTCTTGCAGCATGTCGTCTCCTCATCGCAAAGTATCGGAAGCAATATATATCGGCTCCGAGGTATCACGGACAAGAGCTATTGTCGTCTCATGCTCGAACTGGCCATCCTCGGTTTCCTTCATGAGCGACCGCTGCACGGCTACGACCTGCGCGGTCGCGTGGCCGCCCTGACCGGCCACGTGCGCCCCATCGCGGACGGAACCCTGTATCCGGCGATCAAACGCATGGAGGCGAAGGGCTGGCTGGAGCGGAAGACGCAGCCGGGCAGCGCGGCCGCTCCCCGGCACATGCTTCATCTGCGCCCCGCCGGCGAGCAGGAGTTGCTGCGGAGGCTGCGAGAACCGGAAGAACTGGACGTCAGCGATGAGAACCGCTGGTTCGTCCTGCTCGCGTTCCTGCGTCACCTGCGAGACCCGGAGGCCCAGGCCGGGGTGCTGAGACGCAGGCTGGCCTTCCTCGAACTGCCGAGCAGCTTCTTCTACGAGGACGGCCGTCCCGTGCGTGCGGAAAACGTGGACGATCCGTTTCGGCAGGGCCTGCTGACGATCGCCAGGGCCACCAGCGAGGCCGAACTCCACTGGCTGCGCACGACGTTGACGGACCTCGGGGGGTAGCGCACGGAGACCGTTCCCGAACGGTGCGCAATGTTTCGGCGTCAACCGGGCCCGGCTTTGGCAGATCATGCCCATGTATCACAGCCACATCGGTCTTACAGTCCCGGCAAACGGTCGAGATCGACCGGCGCGAAGCGCCGCGGCGGGACGCCTGCGGGGTGGCCACCGGCCCACGGCCCGTTTAGCTGAAGGGGCTCACATGGCATTTCGATGGACTGTCCACGGTGAGGGACGAGGCCTCGCGCCCGGCGAGGTGGTCAAGCCCGACGAACGGCTGAGCTGGCCGCGGATGGCGGGCTTCGGCGCCCAGCACGTGATCGCGATGTTCGGCGCGACGTTCGTCTTCCCGCTCGTCATGGGCCTGGACCCGAACCTCGCCATCATGATGTCCGGCGTCGCCACGGTCATCTTCCTGCTGATCGTCCAGGGGAAGATCCCCAGCTACCTCGGGACGTCGGCCTCGTTCGTCGGCGCCGTCGCGGCCATCCGCGCGGCGGGGGGCGACAGCGCGACGGTCACCGGCGCGATCCTCGTCGCCGGTGTCGTCCTGGCGGCCGTGGGCGTCGCCGTGCACTTCCTCGGCGTGCAGATCATCCACAAGGTCTTCCCGCCGGTGGTGACCGGCGCGGTGGTCATGCTGATCGGGTTCGGCCTGGCGTACGTCGTCGCCGACATCTACTGGCCGCAGGATCACTGGATCGCGCTCGTGACGATGATCGCCACCGGACTGTTCCTGGTGATCTTCAAGGGCTTCCTCGGCCGGATCGGCATCCTCCTCGGCCTGGTCTTCGGATTCGTCCTGTCCTGGCTCGTCGACAAGATCTGGGGGAACATCACCGCCCTCAACGCCGGGACAGGGCAGATCGACACGCACCCTCGCGTCAACTTCGGCGCCGTGTCGGACGCCGCGTGGTTCGGCGCGCCCACCTTCCACGCTCCGAGCTTCCAGGCCTCGGCCGCCATCCTGGTGCTGCCCGCGGTCATCGCGCTCATCGCGGAGAACGTCGGCCACGTCAAGGCGGTCGGCGAGATGACCGGCACAGACGTCGATCCCCTGATGGGCAGGGCGATCATCGGCGACGGAGTCGGCACCGCACTGGCGAGCGCGGTCGGCGGCTCCCCGACGACCACCTACGCGGAGAACATCGGCGTCATGGCGGCCACCCGCGTCTATTCGACGGCCGCCTACTACATCGCCGCCGTCGTGGCGATCCTGTTCGGCTTCATCCCGAAGTTCGGCGCCCTGGTCGCCGCCACGCCCGGAGGCGTGCTGGGCGGCATCACGGTCATCCTGTACGGCATGATCGGCCTGCTGGGCGCGAAGATCTGGATCGAGAGCCGGGTGGACTTCTCCGATCCGGTCAACATGGTCCCGATCGGAGCGGGGATCATCCTCGCGGTGGGCCCCGTGACGCACCAGATCACCGACGATTTCTCGCTAGCCGGCATCACGCTCGGCACCATAGTGGTACTTGGTGGATATCACCTGCTGCGCGCGCTGGCGCGCCGTCCGGACAAGGAGGTCTCCGGTGGGGAGATCGGATTCGAGCGAGACGCGACGGCAGGCTGACGGGCGGATCCCCCTGTCGTGAAGCCATCCCCCTTCGACTACCACCGGCCTGCCGGTCTCGGCGAGGCGCTCCAGACCCTCGCCGAGACCGGCTCGCACGGCAAGGTGCTGGCGGGGGGCCAGAGCCTGATCCCGCTGCTCAACATGCGGCTGGCCGCGCCCGGGCACCTCGTCGACATCAACGGCCTGACAGAGCTCGCCACGATATCCGCGGACGCGTCCGGAGTGCGGGTGGGCGCCCTGGCCAGGCACGCGGCCGTGGAACGCGCCGGCTCCGCGCGCGCCGTCCAGCCGCTGCTGGCCCAGGCGCTCGCGCTGGTCGCCCATCCGGTCATCCGCAATCGCGGGACCGTCGTCGGCAGCCTCGTCCACGCCGACCCGTCCGCGGAGATGCCCGCCGTCCTCGCCCTCCTCGGAGGCTCCGTACGGCTGGCGCGGCTAGGAGGCGAGCGCGACGTGCACGCCCGGGACTTCTTCGTCGGGCCGCTGGAGTCGGCCTGCCTGCCGGGAGAGATGGCGGTGTCGGCGTTCTTCCCCGCGCTGCCTGAGCGGTCGGGCACCGCGTTCTGCGAGGTGGCCCGGCGCCACGGCGACTACGCCGTGGCCGGGGTGGCCGCCGCCGTCACGCTGGACGAGGACTTCCGGATCACCGCGGCCCGGGTGGCGTGCGTCAGCGTCGGCCCGGTCCCCGTGGTGGTCGACGTGACCGGCGTCTGCGGCCCGCGCCCCCCGGCGTCCGTCGACTGGGACGAGGTCGCGAGAGCCGTACAGGACCGGATCGAGCCCGAGGACGACATCCACGCGACGGCCGGTTACCGGCGGCACCTCACCGGGGTGCTCGTCACGCGGGCCCTGCGAGGCGCGGCCCAGGACGCGGCTCAGAGCACGGCACACGACGCGGGGGAGGGACGGGCATGAGCGAGCGAACCGGCGAGCACCGGCACGCCGTCACGCTGACCGTCAACGGCGTGCTGCGCGAGGCGACGGTGCCCGCCCGGCGGTTGTTGTCCGACTGCCTGCGCCACGACCTCGGCCTCACCGGCACGCACGTCGGATGCGAGCACGGAGTGTGCGGCGCGTGCACGGTGCTGCTGGACGGCGAGCCGGTCCGGTCGTGCCTGACGTTCGCGGTGACGGTCGACGGCCACGAGATCACCACGGTCGAGGGGCTCGCGGAGGGCGGCGAACTGTCCCCGGTGCAGAGGGCGTTCTCGGAGTGCCACGGGCTGCAGTGCGGCTTCTGCACCCCCGGCTTCCTCTGCACGGTCACCGCCTTCCTGCGGGACAACCGGACGCCGACCGACGAGGAGGTCCTGGAGGCCGTCTCCGGCAACCTGTGCCGGTGCACCGGCTACCAGAACATCATCAAGGCGGTCCATCGCGCCGCGGAGATCCAGGCGGAGGAGTCCGGGTGACGACGAAGCTGTTCGGGGAGCGGGTCCAGCGGCGCGAGGACGCCCGGCTGATCACCGGTCAGGGGCGGTTCCTGGACGACCTCGGCGCGAACGCGCTGGCCGCGGCCTTCGTCAGGTCGCCGCACGCCCACGCGAGGATCAGGGACGTCGACGTCTCCGCCGCGCTGGACGTGGAGGGCCTGGTCGCGATCTACACGTGGGAGGACCTGCCCGGGCTGCTCGCCGAGCCGCTGCCGTTGCTGATCCCGCACCCCGCGCTCACCCACGGCCGCACGGGCCACGCCCTCGCGCGCGACGTCGTGCGGCACGTCGGCGAACCCGTCGTCATGGTCGTGGCCGCCGACCGTTACGTGGCCGAGGACGCGTGCTCGCTCATCGAGGTCGACTACGAGATCCTCAAGCCGGTCGTCGGGGTCGAGGAGGCCGCGGAGGCGGTCAACCTCGTCCACGCCGACGTGCCCGGCAACGTCGGCGCGCACCTCGTCCAGGAGGTTCCGTCGCCGGAAGGGCTGTCCGCGCGGGAGGCCATCGAGGCCGCGCCCCACACGCTCGCGTTCCGGCTCGACATCGAGCGGAGCGCGTCCATGCCCCTGGAGGGCAAGGGCGTCTACGCGCGCTGGGACGCCGACGACCAGTCGCTGCGCGTCTACTCCTCCACGCAGACCTCCACCAGCGTGCGGATGGCCGTCGCCGCCAAGCTCGGGCTGCCGCTGCCCAAGGTGGAGGTCATCGCGCCGGACGTGGGCGGCGGCTTCGGCGTCAAGATCGTGCACCCGTGGCCGGAGGAGATCCTCGTGCCGTGGGCGGCCCGCCTGCTCGACCGCGAGGTCAAGTGGACCGAGGACCGGCGCGAGCATTTCATCTCCTCGGCGCACGAGCGTGCCCAGGTGCACCACGTGCGGGTCGGCTTCGACGACGACGGGCGCGTCCTCGGCCTCGACGTCAACATCCTGCACGACCACGGCGCCTACACGCCGTACGGCATCATCGTGCCCATCATCACCTCGACCCAGCTGGTCGGGCCGTACAAGATCGGCGCCTACCGGGTCGAGTTCTCCTCGATCTACACCAACACCGTGCAGGTCACGCCGTACCGCGGCGCGGGCAGGCCCCAGGGCGTGTTCTGCATGGAGCGCACGATGGACCGGATCGCGGCCCACCTCGGCAGGGACAGGACCGAGGTGCGGGCGGCCAACTTCATCCAGCCCGGCGAGTTCCCCTACGACCAGGGCATGACGTTCCAGGACGGGCGCCCGCTCATCTACGACAGCGGCGACTACCCCGAGTCGCTGCGGATGCTCAAGGAGCTCATCGGCTGGGACTCCTTCCCGGCGATGAAGGCCGAGGCCGCCGCCGAGGGGCGGGCCATCGGCATCGGCGTCGGCTGCTACGTCGAGGGCACCGGGGTCGGGCCGTACGAAGGCGGCCACGTGCAGATCACCTCCGACGGCCGGGTGCACGTCTCGACCGGCCTCACCTCGCAGGGACAGGGCCACGAGACCGTGTTCGCGCAGATCGCGGCGACCGAACTCGGCGTGCCCATCGAGAAGGTGTCCGTCGTCACCGGTGACACCCGGCGGTTCGGCTACGCCGTGGGGACGTTCGCCTCGCGGGCGGCGGTCATGAGCGGCAACGCCATCGCCCTCGCCTGCAGGAAGGTGCGGGACAAGGCTTTGAAGGTCGCCGCGGACGCCCTCGAGGCCGATCCCCGCGACCTGGAGATCACCGACGGCGTCGTCCACGTGGCCGGCACGCCCTCGGCGTCGATCCCCCTGGCGACGGTCGCGGTGCTGTCCAACCCGCTGAGGTACGCCTTCGACAAGGAGACCCAGCGGGCCACGCAGTTCGCCGGGCCGCAGGACGACGACCGGCCCCCGGTGGCGGACGGCGAGGAGCCCGGGATGGAGGGCAAGGACTACTACTCGCCGGTCCGGTCGACGTTCGCCTCCGGCATGCACGCCGCCATCGTGGAGACCGACCCGCTGACGGCCGAGATCAAGATCCTCCGGTACGTGGTCGTCCACGACTGCGGCAAGCTGATCAACCCGATGATCGTCGAAGGACAGATCCACGGGGGAGTGGGCCAGGGCGTCGGCGGCGCGCTCTACGAGAAGATGGTCTACGACGAGCACGGGCAACTGCTGAACGCCTCGTTCATGGACTTCCTGATGCCCTATGCCACCGAGGTGCCGCGGATCGAGACCGCGCATCTGGAGACGCCCTCGCCGCTGAACCCGCTGGGGGTCAAGGGGGCGGGGGAGGCCGGGGTCATCCCCGTCTCCGCCGTCATCGCCGCCGCGATCGAGGACGCCGAGGGCATCACGATCGACAGGATGCCGATCTCCCCCTCCGACCTCTACTCGCTGCGGGCGGAGACGCGCCTGCGGAAGACCCAGTAGGTCCAGGCCTGGTAGGCGATCACTCCGGGAAGGGCGATCACGCCCAGCCAGGTGAGCACGGTCAGGGTGTAGGGCGCGGACGCCGCCTCCATGACCGTGATCCCGGGCATCGGAGCCGGCCAGAGCGCCCCGAACAGGGTGGCCGTCGTGAACACGATCGCGCCGGCGGTGGCCGCGAACGCCCAGCCCTCTCTACGCCGCCAGATCAGTGCGGTGCCCGACGCCAGGGTGGCCATGGCGGCCAGCGCCGAGGCCCACAGGAACGGCGACGCGGACCAGTCGGGAACGGTCAGGGCGGACGACCCGGGCAGGGACGGCAGTGCGACCGCCGCGAGGGGGACCGCACCCGCGGACACCAGGAGCGCCGCCCTTCTGGCGCGGGCCCGGACGGGCCCCGTCGTCCGCAGCGCGACGAACACCGCGCCGTGGAGCGTCGCCATCGTCAGCGACAGCGCGCCGCCGACCGCGGCGGCCGCGGCCGTGCCGTACAGCATGTGCCCGAAGATCGCGCCCCACAGGAACGCGGGGATCACGCTGCCCGCCACGATCCCGGCGTCGCAGAGCGCCAGTTCCCGCCGGGAGGTCACCTTGCCGCGCCATTCGAGGCCGACGCCGCGCACGATGAGCCCGATGATGACCAGGAAGAGGGGGAGGTAGAAGCCGCTGAGCATGTGGGCGTACCACGCCGGGAAGGCGGCGAACATCGCGCCGACGGCCGTGATCAGCCAGACCTCGTTGCCGTCCCAGACCGGCCCGATCGTCGTGATGACCTGCCGGCGGTCCGCATCGGACCGGGACAGCAGCGGCAGCAGCGCGCCCACGCCGAAGTCGAATCCCTCCAGGACGAAGTAGCCCGTCCAGAGGAACGCGATCACGATGAACCAGAACGTCGTCAGCGTCATGGGGATGCTCCTCAGTACATGAGGGTCGGCGTCAGCCGCGCCTCGTCGGAGGGGACCGGTTCGACCGGCATGGGCTCGGGACCGGCCTTGATGTGGCGCATCAGCAGGACGCCCTCCGCGAGGGCGAGGACGCCGTACAGGAGGGTGAATCCCGCCAGGGTGGCGGCCACCTCGATCAGGGAGACGCCGGGCGACACGCTGGCCGCGGTCATGAGCTCGCCCTGCACCGTCCAGGGCTGGCGGCCGATCTCGCTGAGCAGCCAGCCCGCGACGATCGCCACCGTGGGCAGGGGCAGGGCGAGCACGCAGAGGCGGGCGAACCAGCGCGGGAGCGCGGCCGTGCGCCGTCTCCGGCGGGTGAGCCACAGGCCGAGCACGGACAGTCCGACGGTCGTCATGCCGAACACGATCATCACGCGGAACGACCAGAAGACCACCGGCAGGTTCGGCGTGTAGTCGGCCGGCCCGAAGGAGGCCGCGTACCGCCGCTGGATGTCGTCCATGCCCTGGACCACGGCCTGCGGGTCGTGGGCGGCCAGAAGGCTCAGCAGATCGGGCACCTCGAGGCCGGGCACCACGCTGAAGGGTGCGCCGGACGTGTCGTGGCGGAGGCCCTCGGCCGCGGCGAGCTTCATCGGCTGCTGCTCACGCAGCAGGCGCGCGGACTGGTCACCGGTGCCGGCCACCACGATCCCGGCGATCGCGGTCATGACGAGGGCGCCGCGCAGGCTGGTCCGCCACAGGCCGGCCGTCCCGCCGGACCCCTCGCGCAGGATCCGGTAGCCGCTGACCGCGATCACGAAACCGCCGGCCACGACGAACGCGCCCGCGACCACGTGGGGCACCTGGGCGAGCGCCGTCGAGTTGGTCAGCACGGCCCACAGGTCGGTCATCCGGGCCCGGCCGCCGACCACCTCGTAGCCGACGGGATGCTTCATCCACGCGTTCGCGGCGAGGATGAAGTAGGCGGACAGGTTGGATCCGATGACGGCGGCCCACAGGCAGGCGAGGTGCACCCTGCGCGGCAGCCGCTCCCAGCCGAAGATCCACAGGCCGAGGAAGGTCGACTCCAGGAAGAACGCGAGCAGCGCCTCCATCGCCAGCGGCGCTCCGAAGACGTCGCCCACGAAGATCGAGTACTGGCTCCAGTTCATGCCGAACTGGAACTCCTGCACGATCCCGGTGACGACCCCCATCGCGAAGTTGATCAGGAAGAGCTTGCCGAAGAACTTGGTGAGCCTCAGCAGGTGCTCACCGTCCCCGCCCTTGCGTGTGCGGCGGTACCACGCCGTCTGCAGTCCTGCGACGAAGACGCCGAGGCCGATCGTCAGGGGTACGAAGAGAAAGTGGTAGACGGTGGTGACCCCGAACTGCCACCGTGCCAGGTCCAGCGCGTCCATGTCTCCCTCGCGGGTGCCGGAGCTCTACAGCTTGTAGTTCTACTCCTAGTAGTACTACAAGCCGTAGAGCAATAAGGGCGTGCGGTGCCGGGAGTCGATGCGATCTACGTCACAGAGGGCGTGAATCCCGGAGATACGCCACCAATGGTCGGCTCGCCCGGCGGGACGGGCATCCGCCACACGGGTGATCCGTCTGTACGCCGACCGACCGATTGGGCATGAGTACCGCTGCGACGACCGGGTGACGTGTGAACTTCTGAGTAACTCCGCCGCGAGGGGGAGGCAGATCTTGCCGTACTCGCCGGTCCCGGAGATTGTCTAGTGTGCTCGGCATCGGAGGTGCCCATGAAGGTCGTTGGCAGTGCACTGCTCGCAGTCGAGCGCAAGCGGGTCTGGGACGCGCTTCAGGACCCCGCCGTCCTGGTGCGGACGATCCCCGGCTGCGAGCGCCTGGAGGAGATCGGCGGCGACGCCTACAAGATGACGGTCACGGCCGGGGTCGCGTCGATCAAGGGTGTCTATCAGGGTGAGGTCTCCCTCGCCGACCAGCACGAACCCGAGCGCTTCGTGCTCAGGGCGCGCGGCCAGGGGGCTCCCGGAACGGTCGAGGCCACCGTGCAGGTACGGCTCAGCGAGGCGGAGGGCGGCACTCGCGTCGACTACGACGCCGAGGCCGTCGTGGGCGGCATGATCGGCGGAGTCGGCCAGCGCATGCTCGGTTCGGTGGCGAAGAGGACGGCTGGCGAGTTCTTCACCGCCGTCGAGCGGCATCTGGTGTCCGGCCCCGTCGCGGTGTCCGGCGCCGGGGTCGTGTCCGGCGCCGAGGTCGTCTCCGGGGCTGAGGTCGTTTCCGGCTCCGGGGTCGTTTCCGTTTCCGGGGAGGCGCCCGGCGCCCAGGTCTTCACCCGCCCGGCCGAGCCGGCGGCCCAGAAGGGCACGCCCGTCTGGCCGGTGCTGACCGCGTTCGGCATGGGTGCCGGGATCGCGCTGGGAAGCGCGGTGATCGGCTGGCTGCTCGGGCGGTCGGGCCGGCGCCGCTAGCCTCTCCGGCCCATGGTGGCAGGGTCTGACGACGGGATGAGTTTTCTTCGGCAGAGTGCGCCGGTTCCCGGTACCCGTCGCGATCGGTAGACACTGGAGCATGGGTAGCGTCCGCATCGGGGTCGACACCGGGGGCACGTTCACGGACGTCGTCCTGGTCGACGAGGAGACCGGTGAGATCGTCACGACCAAGACTCCTTCGACACCTGCCAATCCGGCCGACGGGTTCATGGCAGGTGTCCACAAGGTCCTGGAGCTCCATACCGGCTCGGGCGATCTCGGCGACGTGTCCGCGATCGTCCACGGCACGACGGTGGCCACCAACCAGTTGCTCGAGGACCGCCCCGACGGCACCGCGCATCTGGGCTTCGTCACGACCGAGGGCTTCGAGTTCATCCTGGAGATCGCCCGGCAGAGCGTTCCGGACGGTTACGGCAACTCCTACTTCTGGGTCAAGCCGCCCCGGATCGTCCCCGTGCACCGGGTGCAGACCGTCGGCGGGCGGCTCGACCATCTCGGGCGGGAGATCAGGCCGTTCGACGAGGCGGGAGCCGTACAGGCCGCACGCTGGTTCGCCGACAACGGCGTCACCGCGATCGGCGTGTGCTTCCTGCACTCCTACGCGAACCCCGACCACGAGCGGCGCATGCGCGAGGTCATCGAGCGTGAGCATCCGGACGCGGTCGTGTCGTTGTCGAGCGACGTCCTGCGGGAGTACCGGGAGTACGAACGGTCGGTCACCACGCTCGTCGACGCGGCGGTCAAACCGATCATGCGGCGGTACATCGGCAACCTGTCGGACCGGCTGGGCCGCCCCTTCTCGGTGATGAAGAGCAACGGCGGCGTGCTGTCGGCGTCCGAGGTGGTCCACCAGCCGATCACGACGGTCCTGTCCGGGCCCGCGGCGGGCGCCCTCGGCGCCGCCCTGATCGCCGGCACGGCCGGCCACCCCGGCGTGATCACACTCGACGGCGGCGGCACGTCCACGGACGTGGCGGTGGTGGTCGACGGCGAACCCTCCCTGACGACCGAGGGCAACATCGGCAGATACCCCTGCAAGATCCCGATGATCGACATCGTGACCGTGGGCGCGGGCGGCGGGTCGATCGCCTGGATCTCCCGTGAGGGGACGTTGAAGGTCGGGCCCAAGTCGGCGGGCGCCGATCCGGGACCGCTCTGCTACGGCAGAGGCGGCACGGAGGTCACCGTCACCGACGCCCACGTCTTCCTCGGCCGGGTGCCTCCCCACCTCCTCGGCGGCGAGATCCCGCTCGACGTCTCCGCGGCCAGGGCGGGCATCGAGGCGCTGGCGGGCAAGCTCGGTCTGTCGCCCGAGCGATGCGCGACCGGCATCCTCGAGATCAGCGCGTTCAACCAGTCGAACGCGATCCGCCAGATCACCGTCAAACGCGGCCTCGACGTGCGGGACTTCCCGATGGTCGCGTTCGGAGGCTCGGGACCGCTGCTCGCCTGCCGGTTGATCGACATCCTCGGTCTCCGTGCGGCGATCGTCCCGCCGAACCCGGGCAACGTGTCGGCGTTCGGCCTGCTCACGGTGGACGTGAAGAACGACTACGTCCGCACCCACGTCTCCCGCGACCCCTCGCAGGAGACGTTGCGGGCCGTGTTCGCCGAACTGGAGGGCCAGGCCGCCGCCGCGCTCGACCGCGAGGGCTTCGCGAGTCACGTGTACGCGCGCAGCGCCGACCTCCGCTACTACGGCCAGGCCTACGAGGTCAGGGTGCCCGCCCCGGACGGGCCGCTGGACGACGACTGGCGGGCCGCCGTCGTGGACCGGTTCCACGAGGCGCACCAGCGGCTCTACGGGTACGGCTACCGCGACGACCCCCGCCACGCCGTCGAATGGGTCAACCTGCGGGTCTCCGGCATCGGGCCGATCACCCGCCCCACGATCGCGCGCCTGCCGTACCAGCCGGACGAGCCGAGCCCGGTGGCGACGCGGGACGTGTTCTACGAGCGGTGGGGCCGCACGGTGATCTACCGCCGAGGGGACCTCCGCGCGGGTGCCGTGGTGACCGGTCCCGCGGTCATCGAGGAATACGGCTCGACCCTGCCGGTGCATCCCGGCTTCACGGCGACCATGGACGACTACGGCAACCTCGTGGTGGTGAGCGACCGATGACCGACGTCGACCCGATTCTGGTGGAGATCG
This sequence comes from Planotetraspora mira, assembly GCF_016863275.1. Lineage (GTDB taxonomy): Bacteria > Actinomycetota > Actinomycetes > Streptosporangiales > Streptosporangiaceae > Planotetraspora > Planotetraspora mira. The sequence continues at coordinate 65,609 of NZ_BOOO01000004.1, read as the reverse complement.
TGGAGGGGACCCTCGCGTCGGTCGAGATGGAGGTCGAGACCTCGATCGCGCGGACCGCCCGCTCACCCATGATCCGCGACGCGCACGACTTCCGCGCGGGCATCCACGACGTACGGCTGCGCAAGCTGACCGGCAGGTCCTACTCGGCGCTGGTCCAGCCCGTCGTCCGGGACTTCCCGATCGAGACGATGAGGCCGGGCGACGTCTACTTCCACAACGACGTCTACCTGTCAGAAGGCGGGATCGGCCACCTGCCCGATCTGTGCGTGACCGTGCCCGTGTTCCACCAGGGAGAGGTGGTGGCCTTCGTCCAGGCGTTCGGGCACCACGACGACATCGGCGGAGCCGTGCCGGGCTCGATGCCGTCCCACGCGCGCAGCGCGTTCGAGGAGGGCCTGATGGTCCCCCCGATCAAGCTCTGGGACCAGGGCGTGCCCAACCGCGCGGCACTGACGATCATGACGCGCAACTCGCGGATGCCCGACTCGCTCGCGGGCGATCTGGACGCCGAATGCTCCGCGTGCCTGATGGGCGCCCGGAGGCTGGGGGAGATCTTCGACCGCTACGGGCGCGCCGCCGTCGAGGCGTGCTTCGACGCGATCATCGCGAAGACGACGGAGACCTTCCGCAGGGAGTTGCTGTCGAAGATCCCCGAGGGGGTGCACGTCTGGGAGGACTACGCCGAGCACGACGGCGTCGACGAGCCCAGGCTGCACACCCAGCGGATCACCCTGACCGTCGACCACTCGGCGGACGTGCCCCTGACGATCGACTTCACCGGGACCTCCGCACAGGCCAAGGGGCCGATCAACCACGCCGGCGACTACGCCGACGGGGTCTTCCTGAAGAAGTGGCTCGCCCCGGTCCTGCGCAACCTCGCGGACACGCCGGAGCGGATGGCGGAACTCGACGTCAACGAGGGCGTCGTCCCGCTGATCAAGATGGTGTTCCCGGAGAAGGGCACGCTGCTGACCCCGATCTTCCCGGCGCCGACCAACGCCAGGACGTTCGTGATCCTCCGGCTCCTCGGCGTGCTGGCGGGCGTGCTGGCCAAGGCCACCAACGGGCGCATGCCGGCCGACCAGGAGACCATCCGCTACACCGGGGTCTACGGCGAGTCCGGCGACGGCCCGTACCTGATGCGTGAGGTTCTCGGCGGAGGCTCGGGCGGGCGCTGGTACGCCGACGGGGAGGACACCATCCACGTCGTGCCCGACTCGCGCAACATCCCCGTGGAGTTCGCCGAGGCGCGGTGGCCGTTCCTGGTCGAACGGCTCGGGCTGGCCGTCGACAGCGGCGGCCCGGGGGAGTTCCGCGGCGGCCTCGGCTACGACAAGCACATCCGCATGTTGCGGGACGCGTCGTTCATGTCGATCGCGGACCGGTCGATCCTCGCGTGCTGGGGCGTGAACGGCGGCCGGGCGGGCCGTCCCTTCCTCGTCACGGTGAACGGTGAGGAGATGGAGGGCCTGGTGGACGACTTCCCCGTGAAGGAGGGGGAGATCGTGCGCGTCAGGACCACAGGCGGCGGCGGGTGGGGCTCGCCGTACGAACGGGAGGCCGGTCGGGTGGCCGCCGACGTCCGCGACGGGAAGGTCTCGCAGGAGGCCGCACTGGACGACTACGGCGTCGTCCTGCACGGCTCACGCGACGATCTGCAGGTCGATGAGGAGGCGACGGAGCGGCTGCGGGCGGCCAAGCGGACGCGGCAGGACGCCTTCTTCGACCGGGGGCCCGGTTATCCGCGGCTGTCCGGCGGACGGGCGCATGCCGAGGTCGACATCGTCTGAGCCGGTCAGGACCAGCCGGTCAGGCTTGAAGCCGCCGCCCGGGAGACCATGCGAGGGGTGGCCCGAAGCTCTGCCTCGAGTTCGGAGAGGACGTGCCGGGCGGCGGCCCTGACGCGGGCCCGGCGTCCGTTGAGCTCGTCGCCGAACGCCCTTGCCGTGGGGCCCACCCACACCGCGCGGCCGCCGAAGGTCGCACAGGCGTTGTCGAGGGCCGTCTCCAGCACGTGCATGTGCGCTCGTGCGGCCGCGAGCGCCGTCTCCAGATCCCGATGTCTCGGGTTGGGGACCAGATCGTCGTCGAGGGGCAACGCCTGACTCCTGCTGCGGATGACGTAGGGATATTCGGGGTGGCGCAGCGGTTCTGCTTGAGATTATGTGGGCTGGACCCGATCACTGCCACTCGCGGAGGCGAAGAGAATGCTCGGCCTTTCCGGTCTCGTACGGCTTCGCGGTCTGCTCGTGGTCGTGGCGGTTGCGATCCCGCTGGCCCTCACCGGCTGCGACTCAGACGACGGCCCCACCGCCGCCCAAGCCGGCCAAACCCTGAAAAATCACATTCTTCAACTCCTCAAGGAACGTGACGCGCGGGATGTCACCATTACTGATCCCGGTGGACAGAATATTCCTTGCGGGGACGGAAAGGCCAAGCAGACCTTCGCCGCTACAGGTCGGGGCTTCCCGCAGACTGAACCCGATGACCAAATCGGAGCACTAGTGGGTGCACTAAAACGGGTTGCGCAATATGAAATAGTAGATCCCGGTGGTTCGGGTAAGCCGGTGCGCATGCGAAACACGACAACACGGACATCTTTGGTTCTTGGCTCTCCAGCTAACGGTCTGTACTCCGTCAGTGGAGAAACTCAATGTCTCATGGCGGTTTGACTTATCGGTGATAAAGGAGAGCGCGCTTCCGTGCGACATCCTTGCGACCGTCGAACAGATCAGCCAGGAGTCGGGTCAGCTCGCCAAAGGTCCTCAGGTCCTTGTCTTTCAAAGTGTTCATCATGAGCCAGCCGTCGAGGGCTCTCAGTCCATCTTCGCCGGACTGGACTATGTCCCGAAACGGGCGGAGACGGCCGCTGCCATCGGCGATGGCGACGCCCGGCGGGCACGTCGCTTGGTAGTCCTGAGGAGAAATCTGGAGCGCGAAGCCGGCGTCGATCATTGATTGGGCGATGATGTGTTGACGGCCCAAGGTTTGCTCTCGATCCGTTTTCTCGGTTTTCGCGCTTTCTGTCTCTGCGTCGGACTTGTATGTATCGAATGCGCTCATGCCTGTTCCCAAAGCCGTCCAGAGGACGGCTCCCGTCATGCCCGGAATGGCTAGCCCAGCGATTCCTATCGCAGTTCCAACGCCGAAACTCTTGGCCTTATCAAGTTGCTCGGCCGCATCGTCGGCTGCTTTGGCGAATTTCTCCTCGGCGGCAAGTTCCTGTCCGCGGACGTTCCCCAACGCGGCGAAGGTCTTGTTGAGCCGAGAGAGATCCCCGTCTCTCATCGTGGAAGGAACTGATTCTTCGATGAGGTGGCGTGTGAGGTCGCCCATGCCTTCGTCGAATGGATTTCGATTCTCTGGTGTGTTGGCGAAGGAAGAGATGAAGCGATAGGTGTCCTCTGGGCTGAGTCGGAAAACAGGCCTCAGGCCCAGCACCCTGGATTCCGTCGGCTCAAACGAGCTTGGAAGGAGATGGTTGGCATCATCGAGGTTGGCGCCCTCGGTGATTTCCGTGGCATAGGCCCCGGCGATCTCCGCCAGGTGCACGCGCACCTCTTCGCCGACCTCGAGTCGGCCGAGCGTTGTCATCACGGTGTAGGCGAAGAAGGCCGCTTCCTTGGTGTGTTCGCCGTCTTCCTCGTCGTACGCGCCTGAAGCGGCCGCCAGCATCCGTCCGAACGCGTCACCGCGGCCCGCCTCTTGGTACATCCCAGCCGCGCTTTTGTTCAAAGTCGTGAGGAAGTCGCGCAGCTTGGCCGGGTCGCCTCGTGTCACCGCTTGGATCGCGAGGCGGGCGGCGGCCGGGTTGTTCCCCAAGGCGTAGAGGTAACCGGCGTTGACATGACGGGGATCGTCGAGCCCCCGCGCCACGACCGCCTCGGTCAGCCATTCGGGCGGGAACGCCCCGGAGCTGAGGAGAAGACTCGCGCCGAACCAGTCCTGTGATGGCGGAACAAGGATCGCGTTCTTCACTTGAGCGAATCCCGGCACCTGAGAGCCCCCGGTGACCGCAGTGCCGAATGCCAGGCTCACCGCGCGAAGCCAGAGGTCATCAGGCCGGGGCGGATCCAGAGTCGCGTCCTCGGCCAAGGCGAAGAGGTTGTTCCGCAGCACCGTGGGGAGATCGAGCGTGCGTTGCGGGCCCAGAGTCGCGAAGAAGGCTGCCGTGAATTCCGGATCGTGAAGGTGCTCGACCAGGCGGTACACGATCGTCCGGTAGTCCTCGTCTCTATCGGGGTTGAAGAACGAGTCCGAGATTCCGAGGTAGTCCGAGGCGAGCTGGCGGCCGAGGCGCCGGGCATCCGCGGCGGGGAGGATCGCCTTCTCCTCGTACGGCAGGAGCCCGCCGGGCGTTCCGGGATTCCAGCCGGGCAGACGCGCGATGTTCCCCGCCATCTGGTGGCGTCTGCGCAGCTCCGGCAGGTTCTCGTCGATCCACCGCTCCGCCTCGCCGATCGGGTCGAGTGACGCCGCCGGCACGCCGTTGGCGGCGAAGATGCGCCGGACCATCTCGGCCCTCTCGCCGATCACGCCACGCGCGTGCTCGAGTTCGGTGACGAAGCCACCCAGCAGCGCGGGATCGATCCCGCTGAAGTCAGGAGAGAGCGGACCCGTCCCCGGTGGCACGTTTCCCATGTTCCGATCGCCCCTCCGACGCCCCAGGCGCACAACGTAACGCCTGGCGCATGGGTGTGCCGAGGCATTCGCCGTGAACCGTATGGCGCCGGTCAGGTGTGATCTTGTGATTTGAGGCGACACCCCTGGGTAGCCGACTCATGACAAATCGATACAAGGGTGGTGAACGGACAGATGGCGAAGCTACTCGACCGGATCAAGGAATATCTCCGCGGTCCGCAGGGCCGGCGTATGACGGAGAAGGCGAAGACGATGGCCCGTGATCCGCGGAACAAGCAGCGGCTCCAACGGCTGATGGATCGGCTCCGCGGACACAAGACGCCCCACTGACCCCACGGTCCTGATTCCGCACCGCAAATCCCGCGGTGCGGGCCTTCGCTGCGTGAGAACCGCAGCGAGAACCTCAGTGAAAACCACCGTGAGAGAACCGCAGTGAGGACCAACGACGCGCTGAGGCGGCGAGGTCACCTGGTGAGCGGGTGGAGTCTTCAGTGGAAGTGATCCGGAGCACCTGGCAGTCTTGCCGGAGGAACCGGAATCGTCTTCCGTGGAGGCTGACCGTGCAGAGACCTCTCCGTAGCCAGGGACCTCTCAGCGACGTCGTCGTGCTCGACCTGTCCCGGGCTCTGGCCGGTCCGCACGGAGCGCAGATGCTGGGGGACCTGGGAGCGCACGTGATCAAGGTCGAGCACCCGTCGGGGGACGAGTCGCGAGGCTGGGGCCCGCCCTTCGTCGGCCCTGATCACGATATTTCGACCTATTACCTGGCGGCGAACCGCAACAAGCAGTCGATCACCGTCGACATGAAGTCGGATGAGGGTCGCGACCTCGTCGAAAGGCTCGTACGGCAGAGCGACGTGCTGGTCGAGAACTTCCGCACGGGAGTCCTCGACCGGCTCGGCTTCCCCGTCGAGCGCCTGCACGAGCTCAATCCACGCCTGATCATCCTGTCCATCACGGGATTCGGGCACGACGGGCCCGAGGGCGGCAGGCCCGGCTATGACCAGATCGCCCAGGGCGAGGCGGGTCTCATGTCGCTCACGGGACCGTCGCCGGACGAGCCGTACCGTGTCGGAGCCTCGATCGCCGACCTGCTGGCGGGCGTCCACGGCGCGTACGGCGTGGTCGCGGCACTCTACGACCGGGAGCGGACCGGCCGCGGCACGGTGGTGCGCACGTCACTGCTGGCCTCGGTGGTGGGGGTGCACTCCTACCACGGGACGGCCTGGACCGTCGGGGAGACGGTTCCCCGGGCCTCCGGCAACCACCACGCCTCGATCGCCCCCTATGGGGCGTTCCACTGCGCGGACGGCATGATCCAGCTCGCCGTGGCCAACGACGGTCAGTGGCGGAAGACCGCCCAGCTACTGGACATAGATCCAGATATCCCGAAATATGCGACGAATAGGGATCGCTTCGCGCATCGAGAGGAGCTGATCGCCGACATGGAGAAGGCGCTGGCCGCGCACACCAGGGCGCACTGGCTGGCGACGCTCGGCGAGCTCGGTGTGCCCGCCGGCGCCATCCGCTCGATCGACGAGGTCTACGCCTGGGACCAGGTGCACTCGCAGGGCCTGGTGGTGACCGTCGACCACCCCGTGCTCGGCCCGATCGAGCTGCCCGGCCCGCCCCTGCGCTTCGACGGTGACGCCCTCCGGGAGCACACGCCGCCCCCCGCCCTGGGCCAGGACGGCGACGCCGTCCTCAGCTGGCTCCGCGAGCGCGAACGATGACCACACGCCCGGACGCGCGAGCCCTCATCGTCCGGGTGCTCGACGCCCAGTCGTGGAAGTCGTGGGACGAGCCGCCGCTCGACCGCGCCGTCCCCGGATCGCAGTACGCGGAGGAGATCGCCGCGGCGCGGGCCGCCACCGGTTACGACGAGGCGGTGATCACGGGCGAGGGCACGCTCGACGGCCGGCGGGTGGCGGTTGTGGCATGCGAGTTCTCCTTCCTCGCCGGATCCATCGGCGTCGCCGCCACCGAGCGTCTGGTCCGCGCGATCGAGCGGGCCACCGCCGAGAGGCTGCCCCTGCTCGCCGCTCCGGCCAGTGGCGGAACCCGTATGCAGGAGGGCGCCCTCGCGTTCGCCCAGATGGTGAAGATCACTGTCGCGGTGACGCGCCATCGCGACGCGGGCCTGCCGTACGTCGTCTACCTGCGCCATCCCACCACCGGCGGCGCCTTCGCGTCGTGGGGCTCGCTCGGCCACGTGACCGCGGCGGAGCCGGGGGCGCTCATCGGCTTCCTGGGCCCACGGGTTTACGAGTCGCTCTACGGTTATCCGTTCCCCGAGGACGTGCAGGTCGCGGAGAACCTGTACGCCCACGGTCTCGTCGACGCCGTGGTGTCCGCGGAGGACGCGCGGGAGATCGCGATCAGGGCGCTCGCCGTCTTGTGCGCCCCGAGGACGGGACTGGCCCGCGGGCCGGAGCCGGAGGAGGCCGGCGAACCGGCCGAGGCATGGGAGGCGATCATGCGCTCCCGCCGCGACGACCGGCCGGGGGTACGGAGTCTGCTCAAGCTGGGCGCGCACGACGTCACGCCGCTCAACGGCACCGGCACGGGCGAGCACGAGCCCGGGCTCACCCTCGCTCTCGCCCGGTTCGGTACGGCTCCCGCCGTCGTGCTGGGCCAGGACCGCAGGCGCCAGCGGGCCGGCGCCCCTCTCGGCCCGGCGGGTCTGCGGGTGGCGCGCCGCGGCATGCGTCTGGCGTCCGAACTGGGCCTGCCCCTGGTGACGGTGATCGACACGGCGGGGGCGGCGTTGTCCAAGGCGGCGGAGGAGGGCGGGCTCGCGGCGGAGATCGCCCGTTCGCTGGCCGACCTCGTCATGCTGGACGCGCCGACCGTGTGCCTGCTGCTCGGTGAGGGCGCGGGCGGTGCGGCGCTGGCGCTGCTGCCCGCCGACCGGGTCGTGTGCGCCCAGCACGGCTGGCTGTCCCCGCTCCCGCCGGAGGGCGCCTCGGCGATTCTCTACCGGACGGTCGACTTCGCCCCTGAGATCGCGCGGGCCCAAGGCGTGCGGGCCGCGGACCTGATGCGGGACGGCATCGTCGACCGGATCGTCCCCGAATGCCCTGACGCGGCCTACGAGCCCGGCGCCTTCTGCCGCAGGGTCGCCCGGACACTCGAATACGAGATCATCGGCCTGCTCGGCACGCCTCCCCGGGACCGTCTGGCCGCGCGGCTGGCGCGCTACAGGTCGCTGGGGTCCTGATCGCCGGTGGTGGGGACGGGCACCCGCTCCACCCGGATCGAGTGCACCTCGTCCCGGGGGACGACCACCTCATACGCGCCGTGGTCGACCAGCCAGTAGCCGAGAGCCTCGGCCTTCATCCCGCTGTGGCCGGTGTAGGCGATGTGCAGGCCGTCGGCCTCGCCGCTGTCGTCCTCGTCCAGGACGAGGCACGGCTCGCCGCCGAAGGCCCCGACGGTGCGCAGCAGCGTGAGCGACTCGAGGTCGGACCGGCGCACGGTCAGCCGCCAGTAGCTGCCGACCTTGACGAACCCCTCGTCGGCGGACTCGCTGAACAGGACGACGTCGTCGCTTTCCGGGCCGATGGCTGCGGCGTAGGTCTGGTCGCGGTAGGCGGCGACGAAACCCAGGCCGGCCGGTTCGATGTCGGTCATGACGCGGGCCGCCAGGTCAGGCCGTCGTACCCGGCGAAGGAGCGTTCCCCCGCGCCGGTGAGGTGGATGATCTCGGCTCCGGCCGGGATCGGCATCGGCATGGTGTGGAACTGCGGCACCACATGCTCGCGGGACGTGGTGAACCCGTTTCCCGTGAACGGCGGTGAATCGCTCCAATCCCCGCCCATGTGCGGGCCGTACGGGACGACGTAGGTGTCGATGTCACGCGCGTACCACCGCATGATGTACAGCTCGGGCACGTCCGGCGTCAGCTCCGATCCTTCGAAGCCCAGGTCGAGGGCTTCCACGAGTGACCCGGGAGTGGTGAGACGACCGCAGTCCTGCACGCGGTAAACGTACCCCGAGATGATCGTCCGCTTGCTCCCGAGGTAGGGCACGAGCAGCCTGGGAGGGATCACCTTTTGCATCTGTGTCCTGTGTCCCGGCTCGCTCATGAGCCCAAGTTTACGAGCTGGTGATTCCAAGCCGGCGATGTTCCAGTGACGGAAGGGTCCTTCGCACGCTTTCGGTCAGACGGGGGTCGATCTCCCCGACCTGTACGGCAGGCCCTGGACCGAGGTCGTGCCGCACGGCGCCCATCGGATCGATCAGCATGCTGCGGCCCACGCCGAACGCGTCGCGGGCGGCCGGATTCGGAGCCTGGCCGACGGCGATCGTCCAGGTCGTGTTCTCTATCGCCCGCGCCCTGACCAGGGTGACCCAATGATCCTCCTTCATCGGGCCGGAGCCCCACGCCGCGATGACGGCGAAGGCGTCGGCTCCCTGGTCGACCAGTTCACGGGCCAGCTCGGGGAATCGGATGTCGTAGCAGGTGATGAGGCCGATCCTGAGCCCGGCCAGCTCCACGACGACCGGTGCGTCTCCCGGCGCGACGAGCTCGGACTCCCGGGCGCCGAACGAGTCGAACAGGTGGATCTTCCGGTAGGCCCCGGCGAGCCGCCCCGTCTCGTCGAGCGCTACGGCCGTGTTGAGGACCCGGCCGTCGCCGGCCGGTTCGAAGACCCCCGCGATGACGGCGATGCCGTGCTCCCTGGCCGCGTCGGCGAGCCCGGTGACGAACGGGCCGTCGAGAGGCTCGGCGGCCTCCGCGACGCCCCTGCCGAACCGGGTGAGCGTCGCCTCGGGGAAAACGGCCAGGTCGGCGCCTTCCGCCTGGGCGAGAGCGTCACGAACGGTCTCGAGGTTCGTCTTCGGATCGTGGTCGATGGGGATCTGGCACAGGGCTATGCGGGTCACGGATCCCAGTCTGCCGGTTGACGACCGGTTCCCACCAGGTGAGGGACCGCCAGACCCATTCCAGCGGGCCGTACCGGAAGCGCGTCAGCCACCACCGGCTGAACGCGGCCTGCGCGACGAGCGTGGCGACGGTCACGCCGACCACGGCCGTTCCCGTGCCGTCCGCTCTCAGCAGCGGCACCGCGGCCAGGATGACGGCCGTGCTGCTCACGTAGTTGGTCAGCGCCATCCTGCCGAGTGCCTCGAAGACGGCGGTCCGCCGGACGACGAGCAGGAAGCCGGTGCCGTACGCGGCCGCGCCGCACAGGGCCGCCGCCTGGTAGACCCCGCCGCCGGGCGGCGAATGGTTCCACCACCACGTCAGCGCCACGGCGAGCACCGCGCTCGTCCCGAACACGACCGGCGACGCCAGGCGCGCGGCTCCGCCGTACCTGACCGTGGCCAGGCCGAGCAGGAACAGCGCGGCGATCAGCACGTACGGCTTGCCCGTGACCATGGCGGCGACCGTCGTCCCCGTGCCGGCGAGCAGGACGACGGGGGTGGGCAGGAAGCTCACCGGGAGGAGGACGGTGACGCCGAGGATCGCGTACGGCAGCAGCACCTCACCCGGTTCGACCCACCAGTGGACGGCGCCGAGCAGGGCCAGGACGACGAGCCGCCGGAGCAGCACCAGCCGCGGATGACCGGTTCGCGACCGCGCCGACTGCAGGAACAGCGCGAAGCCCATGCCGAAGAGGAACGCGAAGATCGGATAGAAGCGGCTCTGGAACAGGTTGCCCATCACCCAGTCGATCGACGTCGACTTCCGGTGGGCGAGGGTGTGCTGCCAGGTGTTGACGAGCATGATCCCGCAGATCGCGAGCCCGCGGAGCGCGTCGAGCGAGCGGACGCGGCCGGTCACCGGGGAGTGGTCCATGCCGGCCAGTCCACCACGGACCCCGGGGCCGGTCACGAGATTCTGACGATCTGGAAGCCGGCGTCGGCGAGGATCCGCGGCAGGCTCAGCACGGTGTCGCGGTCCTTCTCCTTGGCGTCCGCCGACAGCCTGTCCCAGCTGTCCAGGTCGGGATGCCGTCTCCGCTCGGGGTCCCTCATCGGGCCCCACGCCCAGCCGTTCCTGATCAGGTCTTTGAGCCAGCGCTCGTGCTCCATCTGCGAGAGCCGCTCGATCTCGTGGTCCTTGAAGGCGAAGGCGAGTTCCGGCTCGACCCGCGGGGCGAGCGCGCAGCCGATTGCGGCGAGTTTGCGGCCGATGTCCTCCGCCTGCGCCCGGTTGGCCGCCTTCAGATGCGGGGGCAACCCGTCCCAGCCGACCATGGAGGCGTTCGCGGCGGCGGTGGTGTGGCGGGCCGCGTTGACGAGGAGGTAGTTGTCGTGGATCGCCCGCGCGAGGGTTTCCACCAGATCCTCGGTGATCAGCTGAGGATCGCCCGCCGCCTCGTTGATCGCGAAGATGCGCAGGGCCCCGGAGAGTCCTTCGAGCAGCCGGACGTCGTCGAAGGCGCTGCCGAACGTGGCCGTCTGCTCGACCCGCACGACCAGGGAGCCGGGCCCGCAACACCATAGCCTCAGGGATGTGAGCGCCGTCTTGAGCGCCAGGTCCTGGTCGGCGTAGCAGACGAACACCCGCTGGGGCGTCTCTCCGGGAAGCAGGTCGGTCAGCGGCAGGTCGCTGGGCGAGACGTCGTGGCAGGTGAGCGCGCACACCTCGCTGATGAACTCGAATCTGCGACACAGGGCGGGCGCGGCCTGGCTCGCATGGGCGTCGATCACCGTGACGGGCAGGCGGTGCGGAGGGGAGCCCTGCAGCCGCCGTCGCCTGGCGATCTCGGTGAGCAGGCTGCGGCCGAACGCGTCGAGCCCGATCACCACGATGGGGCGGTCGTTCACGATGGGGTGCTCTTCGAGCAGCACGCGGGCGGCCAGTTCGTCGAGGTTGAAGAAGTCCAGTCGCAGACGCGGCGTGCCGGGAAGGCTGAGCCTGCGCGCCCGGAGGGCGGCGCACAGGTCGGGGTCGGATATGTGCGCGTACGCGGAGAGGGGGTGCCGCTCACCGCTTCGGGGCATGCCGTGCGCGGCCAGCGCGATGGCGGTGTTGACGGAGCTGTCGGCTTCGCAGGCGTACAGCACCGAGGCCCGCTGCACGCCGGCGGCCCGCAACGTCGAAGGGCTCCGGGCGTCCCCGTTGACGTAGAGGACCTTGTTGTCGCCCATGGGAGGGGTGGCCGACGGGCCGATCATCACGATTCTCTCGCTCGTGCGGCGGAGTTTCTCGACCAGGGCGATCGCCACCGCTCCGGATCCGCAGACGACGACGTGGTCACGGGATTCACGGGCGCGTATCCGGCGCATTTCTGAAGAAAGGAGCAGACGGGCGCCTTCGACCAGGGTGTAAACGGTGACTCCTGGCGCCGCGAACCGGGCGAATTCCAGCGCGCCCGGCAGAGGCCCGTTTCCGTCGAGAGGGGCGGAGTCGAAGACGAACAGTTGCAGGTCCCAGTAGAGGAGGTCGAGACGTGTGGGGGGCCGGCCCTCCATGACCGGCGCGAGGATGTCCAGTCCGACGTATCCGGCCACCAGTGCCGCGAGCCCGAGAATCACGAAGGCGACCCGTACCACAAAGGTCGCGGAAAGCGTCATTCCTCTCTTCCTTCGCTGGGTGGCACGTGCCAAAGGACCTGTCCCTAGAAAGTAACCCGGCGAAACAGCACCATCTAGAGCTGTTAAGCGTGAAGTCGGCCAATCAGCCCGAATTAGTCTTTTCATCCGAATTCGCAGAGGCTCGTCCTGGTGCGGAGGAGGCGCGGCGACCGTCCGGCCGGGCTATGGGACCGGGGCCGCCCGGGCATAAAGTGGCCGCTGTGGAAGAGCCGCTGGTGGGACGGATGCGCGAGTTCGGCACGACCGTCTTCGCGACGATGACGAAGCTGGCCGTGGACACGGGTTCGATCAACCTGGGCCAGGGCTTCCCCGACACCGACGGGCCGGCCCGCATGCTTGAGCACGCCATCGAGGCGATCAAGGGCGGACTGAACCAGTACCCGCCGGGCCCTGGCGTCCCGGAGTTGCGGCAGGCCGTCTCCGATCACCGTAAGGACTGGTACGGCCTGTCCTACGACCCCGGCGCCGAGGTCCTGGTCACGGTCGGCGCCACGGAGGCGATCGCGGCCGCCGTGCTCGCCGTCTGCGAGCCCGGCGACGAAGTGATCGTCTTCGAGCCCTTCTACGACTCCTACGGCGCGGCCGTCGCGCTCGCCGGAGCCGTGCGCAGGCCCGTGACCCTGCGGGTCGACGCGGGCCGCTTCACCTTCGACCCCGCGGAACTGGCCGCCGCCGTCGGTACCCGGACCAGGGCCGTCCTGGTCAACTCTCCGCACAACCCCACGGGGACCGTCTTCACCCGGGCCGAGCTCGAGGAGATCGCGGCGGTCTGCGGGGAACACGACCTGATCGCCATCACCGACGAGGTCTACGAGCACCTGACCTTCGACGGCGTCGAGCACATCCCGCTCGCGACCCTTCCCGGCATGCGGGAGCGAACGATCATGATCTCGTCGGCCGGCAAGAGCTTCAGCGTGACCGGCTGGAAGACCGGCTGGATCTGCGCGCCGCCTTCGCTGACGCGGGCCGTCCAGACGGTCAAGCAGTTCCTGACCTTCACCTCCAGCGCCCCCTGGCAGCTGGCCGTGGCGTTCGCGCTGCGCGAGGAGATGGAATGGGTGGCCGCGCAGCGGGCGGCCCTGCAGGCCAAGCGCGACCGGCTGATGGCGGGATTGCGCACGGCCGGGTTCGAGGTGCTCCGCCCCGCCGGCACCTACTTCGTCCAGACCGACATCCGCCCGCTGGGGTTCGACGACGGCCTCGAGTTCGCCATGCGGCTGCCCGAGCTCGCCGGCGTGGTCGCCATCCCCACCCAGGTCTTCTACGACCGCCGGGAACGCGGGCGACATTTCGTGCGCTTCGCCTTCTGCAAGAGGGACGAGGTCATCGACGAGGCCGTCACCCGCCTCCAGCGTCTTGGCTGAAGTGTGCCTGTCACCTGCCTGTGAAGTGCTTGCATGGCCTTGGCACCGTTTTTAACCGGGCGTTAAGGTTTCAAGGTCATGAATTGGAAACGCAAGGTCAACTCGAAACTCGTCGGCCTGACCGGGTACTCGATCAAGCGGCCCGACTCGATCCCCGAGATGTTCATGCGGATGCCCAACGACGCCGTGCGGCCTCCGGCCGATCGTGCGACCGACCGCCTCCTGCGCGACCCCGTGTTCGTGTTGTCCTCGGTCCGCTCGGGGTCGACGTTGTTGCGCGTCATGCTGAACTGCCACTCCGAGATCCACGCACCCCACGAACTGCACGTGCGCCGCCTGTCGGTCAATCTCCCCACCGAGCCGTTACGGCAGGCGATGGACACCCTGGGGCACACGCAGAGCGACATCGAGCACATCCTCTGGGACCGCCTCCTCCACCGGGAACTCGCCAGGAGCGGCAAGCGCATCCTCGTGGAGAAGACGCCGAGCAACGTCTTCGCCTGGCGGCGGATCTCGACGTGCTGGCCGGAGGCGCGGTTCATCTTCCTGATCAGGCACCCGATGTCGATCGCCCAGTCCTGGGCGGAGGCGGATCCCGAGCGGCGTTCCCCGGAGGAGGCCGTCCGGCACACCTTGAACTACATGACGTACCTGGAGAACGCCAGGAGCCGACTGGCGGGCCTGACCGTGCGGTACGAGGAACTCACGGACGAGCCGGAGACCCAGCTGAGGCGGATCTGCGAGTTCCTCGGCGTGGACTGGGAGCCGTCCATGTTGCGGTACGGCGAACGGCAGGACGAGGAGTTCGTCAAGGGCATCGGCGACTGGCGGGACAAGATCCGGTCCGGTGCCGTCCAGCGGGGGCGGGCCCTTCCGTCCCCCGAGGACGTGCCGGAAGCGCTCCACGACATCAGCCGCAAATGGGATTACATGTAAGGGGCGGGCCCGTTCAGTCGCGGTTGTTGTGCATCGCCCGGGTGAGCACGTAGGCCAGGTTCACCACGGCCAGGACGCCGAAGACGAGCATGAGGCCGAGCGTGCCCGGCACGTTGGAGGACACGATCGCCACCAGGGGGATGGACAACGCCAGCGAACCCAGGCCGAGCGTCATCTGCGCCCAGTCGAGCGGCGGACGCTTGCCCTTCTTCTCGGCCAGCCGTGAGTCGATCACGGCGTTGACCCTGTCGACGAGCGATTCGGCCAGCTCCAGTTCGTACTGGGGGCCGAGCTCGCGGCGGGCGGCGAAGGCCGCGCCGACTTCGTTGGGTTCCAGCTTCTCGGGGGGCATAGATCGATTCTGCCGTCATTTCGCGCCACTGCGGCAGATCCGCGCCAAAGATGCGAAGGCTTGCCGAAGGATAGGCGTTCGATGGGCGATATTCGCCAATGTAGGGCCGCCGTGAGCTGGATAGTTTCGCGATGTGGGCGGACGCATACTGATCGCACTGGGCGGCAACGCCATGACCGCTCCCGACGGGAGCGCCGCGCCGGCTGACCAGCATCGGGCGATCGGGCGGGCGATGACACACGTCGCGAGCCTCATCAGGGCCGGTCACGAGGTGATGCTCACCCACGGCAACGGTCCACAGGTCGGCAACATCCTGCTGAAGAACCAGCTCACCGCCCACGTGCTGCCGCCGGTCCCGCTGGACTGGTGTGTCGCGCAGACGCAGGGCACGATCGGCACCCTCATCATGAACGCGCTGGAGCGGGCGCTGGCACCCGAGCGGGCCCGGCTGGCCACCGTGGTGACCCGGACGCTGGTCGATCGCGACGATCCCGCGTTCCACGATCCGGTGAAGCCCATCGGGCAGTACTTCGAGGAGGCGGAGGCCCGCCGCATCGAGGGCCGGGGCCAGACCTGGCGGCGGTTCGAGCGCGGCTGGCGCAGGGTCGTCGCCTCACCTGAGCCGGTGGAGATCCTCGACGCGCCCGCCGCGATCGCCCTCATGGAGGCGGGGTACACGGTGGTCGCCGCCGGAGGCGGGGGAGTGCCCGTCGTCCGCGGCGCGGACGGCGCGCTGGACGGCGTCGAGGCCGTCATCGACAAGGACCTCGCGGCCGCGGCGCTGGCCAGAGCCGTGCACGCGACGGACCTGGTCATCGCGACCGATGTGCCGAACGCGGTCATCGGGTTCGGCACGGCGTCCGCCCGGCCGATCGAGGAGATAACCACGGACGGGCTCCGCGTCCTGCAGGCCGCCGGGCACTTCGCCAGCGGCAGCATGGGGCCGAAGGTGGAGGCGGCCCTGCGCTTCGCCGAGGACGGCGGGCAGCGGGCGGTGATCACCTCGTTGGAGCACATCGGCGAGGCGCTATCAGGAAATATCGGTACAAGGGTATCCAGAGGGGCGGAGAGATAGATGCCGGATCCGATCGAGGTACGGAAAGTCGCCATCGAGAGCGTCACCGACGCGTCCGGGCTCGCCAGGCTGATCGACGACGGAGTCATCGAGGCCGACCGGGTCCTGGCGGTGATCGGGAAGACCGAGGGCAACGGAGGGGTGAACGACTACACCCGCATCCTCGCCGACCGGGCCTTCCGCGAGGTGCTCGTGGCCAAGGGGACGCGGTCGGAGGACGAGGTCAGGCAGGTTCCCCTCGTCTGGTCCGGCGGCACCGACGGCGTGCTCAGCCCGCATGCCACCGTCTTCGCGAGCCTCGACCCGGCCAAGGCCGTGCCGACCGACGAGCCGCGGGTCAGCGTCGGCGTGGCGATGAGCGAGGTGATCCTGCCCGAGGACATCGGCAGGCCCGCGATGGTGGAGAAGGTGGCCGCCGGAGTGCGGGAGGCCATGAAGATCGCGGGAATCGACGACCCGGCCGACGTCCACTACGTGCAGACCAAGACCCCGCTGCTCACGCTTTCGACGATCACCGACGCCAAGCGGCGCGGCCACTCGGTCGTCACCGAGGACACGCTCAAGTCGATGGACATCTCCAACTCCACGACCGCGCTCGGCATCGCCGTCGCGCTGGGGGAGATCGAGATGCCCGCGGCCGAGCAGATCCACAAGGACCTGTCCCTCTACTCGTCGGTCGCCTCGTGCTCCAGCGGCGTCGAACTCGACGTGGCCCAGATCGTGGTGGTCGGCAACGTCCGGGGCATCGGCGGCCGCTACCGGGCGGGTCACTCGGTCATGAAGGACGCCCTGGACGCCGACGGCATCTGGGAGGCCATCCGCGACTCCGGAATCGAGCTTCCCGAGCGGCCCCACCCCGACGATCTGGGCGACCGGCTGGTCAACGTTTTCATGAAGTGCGAGGCCGACCCCTCGGGACGGGTCCGCGGACGGCGCAACATCATGCTGGACGACTCCGACGTGCACTGGCACCGGCAGATCAAGGCCACCGTGGGAGGCGTCGCGGCCAGTGTGACCGGCGACCCGGCCGTGTTCGTCTCCGTCGCGGCCGTCCACCAGGGCCCCTCGGGAGGCGGCCCCGTAATCGCCATAGCCGACCTCGCTGGGTAGGGTCGTGAGCCGTGCCCGCCATTCCGCAGCCCCTGCGACCTGACGACGACGGCGGCGCGGACGCGTCGGTCTCCGCGGCCCTTTCCGGCTTCCAGGCCGGGACGGCGACCGCCGCCGACGTGCTCGTGGCCATCGGCGAGGCCCGGCTGCTCGTGCCGGTCGTGGCCCTGCTCACCGAGTCCGAGGTGGGGGAGCACGGGCTGAGGCAGGAGAAGGAGAGCGAGATGGCGCTCCCCAAGCTCGTCGGCAAGGACGGCCGGGAGGCCGTCCTCGCCTTCACGGGGGCCGAGTCGATGCGGAGGTGGCGCGCGGACGCCCGCCCCGTCCAGGCGACCGCCCCCCAGGTGTGCCAGGCCGCCCGCCACGAGGACGCGGCGGCCGTGGTCGTCGACGTCGCGGGGCCAGTCCCCTTCGTGATCGAGGGCGGCATGCTGCAGGCCCTCGCCACGATCGAGGAGGCCAGACGCGACTCGTCGGCCGTCGACCGCCTGGTGGAGGCGCTTCCCGGTGCCACCGTGGCCAGGGTGGGCGGCGAACCGCCGCGACGATGGTGGACCAGGAGACGGCGCGGATAGGGGCGGGGCCATGGCTGTTCAGGTGGCCCTGCCCGTCGCCGTCGCGGCGGTTCTCGGGCTGATCGCCGGTTCGTACGCCCGCGCCGTCGCCGACGGGTTCGGCGCCGAGGTGGACGACCACCGCAAGGAGGCCCGGCAGGCCTTCGCACGGGCGATCCGGATCGTCCCCTTGCCCCGCCGGCCGTACCTGATCGAAGGGGCGACCGCGCTCGCGGCCGGGCTGGTCACCTGGCGGCTCCACGACGACTGGCTTCTCGCGCCGTGGCTCTACGCGGTGGTGGCGGGGATCGCCCTCGCCGTGATCGACTGGCGGACCTTCCGGCTGCCCGACATGATCACGCTGCCGTCCTACCCGATCATCCTCGTGCTCCTCGCCCCCTCCGGGCACCTGGCCTCGGCCGTGATCTGGGGACTCGCGCTCATCGGCATCTACGCCGTCCTGTGGTTCATCCGTCCCACCGGGCTGGGGCTCGGAGACGTCAAGCTCGCCGGGATCGTCGGCATGCTCACCGGCGCGCTCGGCTCGCAGGCCGCGATCGTCGCCGGGCTGGGCGGCCACCTCCTCGGCGCGATCTACGCGGTCGGCCTGCTGGTCACGCGCCGGGCAAATCGCACCACCGAGTTCCCCTTCGGGCCGTTCATGCTCGTCGCGGCCCTCGTGGCGGTGCTGACCCGCGTGTGACACATGGAAGACTTGTCACCATGTTGCGCTGGTTGACGGCAGGGGAGTCGCACGGCCCCGAGCTTCTCGCGATCCTGGAGGGCCTGCCCGCGGGAGTGGCGGTGACCACCGCCGAGATCGACGAGGCGCTGCGCCGCCGCCGCCTCGGCTACGGCCGCGGCGCGCGGATGAAGTTCGAGCAGGACGTGGTGACGATCTCCGGCGGCGTACGGCACGGCCGCACGCTCGGCTCGCCCGTGGCCATCCGGGTGGGCAACTCCGAGTGGCCCAAGTGGGAGACGGTGATGGCCGCCGACCCGGTCGACCCCGAGGTCCTCGAGGGGCAGGCGCGCAACGCGCCCCGATCGCGCCCGCGACCCGGCCACGCCGACCTGGCCGGCATGCAGAAGTACGGCTTCGACGACGCGCGCCCGGTGCTCGACCGGGCCAGCGCCCGGGAGACCGCCGCTCGTGTGGCACTCGGCCAGGTCGCCCGGAGCTTCCTCAAGCAGGCCCTCGGCGTCGACATCGTCAGCCACGTGGTGGCCATCGGCGGGGCGTCCGCGCCCGGCGGCGTCATCCCCGGCCCCGGCGACATGGTGGCGGTCGACGCCGATCCCGTGCGCTGCGTGGACCCCGCGGCGAGCGCCGCGATGGTGGCCGAGATCGACAAGGCGCACAAGGACGGCGACACGCTTGGCGGCGTCGTCGAGGTCCTCGCCTACGGCCTGCCGCCGGGTCTCGGCAGCTACACCCACTGGGACCGGCGCCTCGACTCCCGGCTCGCCGGCGCGCTGATGGGCATCCAGGCGATCAAGGGCGTGGCGGTCGGCGACGGCTTCGAGACCGCGCGCCGGCCGGGCTCGCGGGCCCACGACGAGATCGAGAACACCGCCGGCGGCGTCCGGCGGATCACGAACCGGGCCGGCGGCGTCGAGGGCGGCATGACCAACGGGGAGCCCCTGCGGGTCAGCGCCGCCATGAAGCCGATCTCCACCGTTCCCCGCGCGCTCGCGACGGTCGACGTGCTGACGGGCGAGGCGGCCACGGCCCACCACGAGCGCTCCGACGTGTGCGCTGTGCCCGCCGCGGCGATCGTCGCCGAGGCGATGGTCGCACTCGTGCTGGCCGACGCCGCCGTCGAGAAGTTCGGCGGCGACTCGGTCGAAGAGGTCGCCCGCAACCTGGCGGGTTACCTCTCTTCTCTGGTGATCAAGTAATAAGGTTTGTGATCATGAGTTCCGCGTCTCAACAGCCCGCAGTGGTCCTCATCGGGCCGCCGGGTTCCGGCAAGTCGACCATCGGCCTGCTCCTCGCGGACCGCCTGGGGCTGTCCTTCCGCGACACCGACGCCGACGTCGAGACGGTCGCGGGCAAGCCCGTGAGCGACGTGTTCGTCGAGGACGGCGAGGCCAGGTTCCGCGAGCTGGAGGCGGTGGCCGTACAGGCCGCGCTGGAAGGCCACGACGGCGTGGTGTCGCTCGGCGGCGGAGCGGTCCTGCACGGTCCGACCCAGGAGCTGCTGGCCGGCCATCGGGTCGTCTACCTGCGGGTGGGGCTCGACCAGGCGGTCAAGCGGGTCGGCCTCGCCTCCGCCAGACCCCTGCTGGTGCTCAACCCGCGCAGCCAGCTCAGGAAGCTGATGGAGGAGCGCCGTCCGGTCTACGAGCGGCTGGCCGTCACCACGGTGGAGACCGACGACCGGGAGCCCGCGGACATCGTCGCCGAGATCGCGGCCACGTTGTGACCGCCACGCGCATCACCGTGCGGGGGGACAACCCCTACGACGTCGTCGTCGGCACCGGCATCCTGGGCGAGCTGCCCGGACTGCTCGCCGCGGGCGTCCGGACGGTGGCGGTGGTCCACCCGGCGAGCCTTCCCGAGATCGCGCGCCCGGTCTGCGGAGTTTTGGAGAATGCCGGGCTCGAGGTGCTCTCCCTGCCGGTCCCCGACGGGGAGGCGGCCAAGTCCGTCGAGGTCGCGGCCGAGCTCTGGTCGGCGTTCGGACGTTACGGCGTGACGCGGTCCGACGCGGTCGTCGGCGTCGGCGGGGGAGCGACCACCGACCTGGCCGGGTTCGCGGCGGCGACCTGGCTGCGCGGCGTGCAGGTGGTGCAGGTCCCGACCACGTTGCTGGGCATGGTCGACGCGGCCGTCGGCGGCAAGACCGGCATCAACACTCCCGAGGGCAAGAACCTCGTCGGCTCCTTCCACCCACCCGCGGGTGTCCTGTGCGACCTGGCGACGCTGGTGAGCGTGCCCCGCGAGGACTACGTCGCCGGCCTCGCCGAGGTGATCAAGGGTGGCTTCATCGCCGACCCGACGATCCTCATGCTGATCGAGGACGACCCGGCCGGTGCCTGCACGCCGGAGGGCGGGCACACCCGCCAGCTGATCGAGCGGAAGATCCAGGTCAAGGCCGACGTCGTCGGCGCCGACCTGCGCGAGAGCGGCGTGCGGGAGATCCTCAACTACGGTCACACCCTGGCCCACGCGATCGAGCGGGTCGAGCACTTCCACATCCGGCACGGGGAGGCCGTGGCGATCGGCCTCGTGTACGCGGCCGAGTTGTCCCGCCTCGACGGCCGGATCGGCAGGGACGTCGTCGAGCGGACGCGCTCCATCCTCACCTCGGTCGGGCTGCCCACGGCCTACCGCAAGGAGGCGTGGCCCGAGCTACGCGACCACATGCGGGTCGACAAGAAGAGCCGCGGAGCCACGTTGCGCTTCGTCGTGCTCGACGGGATCGCCAAGGTGTCGCGCCTGGAGAACCCGTCGGAGGAACTACTCGAAGCCGCCTACCGGGAGGTCGGCCGATGAGGGCCGTGCTCGTGCTGAACGGTCCCAACCTCGGTCGTCTCGGAAGCCGGGAGCCCGACGTCTACGGCGCGCAGACCTTCGACGACCTGTCGGCCCTGTGCCGGGAGACCGGCCGGGAGCTCGGCCTGTCGGTGGAGGTCAGGCAGACCGACGACGAGGCGGAACTGGTCGGCTGGATCCACGAGGCCGCCGATTCCCGCACCCCCGTCGTCCTCAACCCGGCGGCGTTCACCCATTACTCCTACGCGTTGCGCGACGCGATCGCCCAGCGGACGGCACCCCTGGTCGAGGTGCATCTGTCCAACCCCAGCGCCCGGGAGGAGTTCCGCCACACATCGGTCGTGGCGGCCGTCGCGACGGGGACGATCGCCGGTTTCGGCATGCGGTCATATGAACTGGCACTCCGCGCTATCGCCGATACTGGTGAGTAACGACTGATACAGCAGAGCAAGGCGGGGTTCGATGAACTACAGGTCATATGTCGCAATAGGAGATAGTTTCACCGAAGGCCTGAACGACCCCCTCCTCGCCGGTCCGCCCGTCGTCACAGGTCAGGTGACCAGGTACCGCGGGTGGGCCGACCGGGTGGCCGAGCGGCTGGCCGAGCAGGAACCCGGGTTCACCTACGCCAACCTGGCGATCCGCGGCAAGCTCATCGACCAGATCGTCGAGTCGCAGGTGCCGCAGGCGGTCGAGATGCGACCGGATCTGATCAGCTTCTGCGCGGGCGGGAACGACCTGCTCCGGCCGGGCGCCGACCCCGACCGGATGGCCAAGAAGCTCGCGTCGGCCGTCCGGACCCTGCGCGGCAGCGGCGCCGAGGTGGTGCTGTTCACCGGCATGGACCCCCGGGACACGCCGATCATGCGCGTGGCACGCGGAAAGTTCGCCATCTTCTTCATGCACGTCCGGGGGATCGCCGACCTGTACGGCTGCCGCCTGGTGGACATCTGGTCGCTGCAGTCACTGCGGGACTGGCGGGCGTGGAGCGCGGACAGGCTGCACCTGAACGCCGAAGGCCACCGCATCGTCGCGGGGAAGGTGCTCGACGTGCTCGGCGTCCCGTCGGACGACTGGCGGACGACCTGGCCGGCGCGCGAGAAGGTGGACGCGAGGCTCAAGCGTCGCGAGGACGTCCAGTGGGTGCGCGAACACCTGGCGCCGTGGGTCGGCCGCCGCGTGCGGGGCACGTCCTCCGGCGACGACCTCGACCCCAAGCGCCCGGGTCTGACTCCGCTCATCTAGCGAGAGCGCTCTCACGCGACGTAGGCTCGGGGGATGGAGCTTACGGGGATCCGTACCTATCCATTGAAATCCGCGATGGGACTGTCGCGTGAGAGCGCTCTCGTGCATCCGTGGGGGCTCGAGGGGGACCGCCGCTGGGCCGTGGTGGGCGAGGACGGCGAGAACCTGTGGCTCGGTGAGTTCCCCCGCATGGTCTCGGTGCGGGCCCGCGACCTCGCCGGCGGAGGTCTCACGCTGTCTGCTCCGGGGCTCCCCGACCTGACGGTCCCCCCTGCGACCGGCCCCGCCGTGCCCGTCGGGTTCTCCGGTCTCGACCGGGCCGTCGCCGCCGACGAGACGGCGCACGCGTGGTTCACCCGGCTGCTGGGCTGCCCGGCGCGGCTCGTCTGGCTGGACGACCCTCGCCTGCGGCCGGTCTCCGCCCGTCACGGCGGGCTTCCCGGAGACGTCGTCAGCTTCGCCTGGGACGCTCCGCTGCTGCTCACCTCGGCCGCCTCGCTGCGCCGCCTGGACGACTGGATCGCCGAAGGCGCCCTGGAACGGGAGGAGGAGGCGCCGCGGCCGCTGTCGGTCGCCAGGTTCCGGCCCAACGTGGTCGTCGACGGCGCGGAGCCGTACGCGGAGGACGGCTGGGCGGGGGTCCGCATCGGCGAGGTGGACTTTCGCGTCTCAGAGCTGTGCGACCGCTGCGCCGTCACGACGATCGATCCGGACACGCGGGTCAAAGGCAGGGAACCGCTGCGGACGCTGGCCAGGCACCGCCGGTGGGACGGCAAGACCTGGTTCGGCGTCCGGCTGGTGCCGAGGAACCCCGGCACGATCCGCGTGGGGGATCCCGTCACGCCCTCGTGACGCTGTTCGATCGCGGTTCAGGGGAAGTTCGCCCAGCGTGCAGGGGTTATGGGGAGCCATGGTCTCCGTTCGCTCCTAGCGTGGGCCCCGCTCGTGCCGGCCGGTGGCCGGCGTGCCGAGGCGACGGGTGAGGAGAACCTTGAACGTGAAACGATTGAAGCGACGACGCGTGGTGGCATCCGCCGGGGCGCTGATCGCGGCCGCGATGCTCTCGCTGGGATCGACATCCGCGGTCGCGACGACCGGCGGGCACAGTGCCGCAGAGCACGAACGACTCCGGGTGATGACGCTCAACATCTTCTACGGGGGCGACGACCTCGATCTGAAGACCGGCGATTTCTGCGCGAAGCCGAACGGGTGCCCGCAGACCCTGGTGCAGATCGAACACGCCATCACGCAGGCGCGTGCCGACATCGTCGGGGTGCAGGAGCCGGAGCGGGACGTCGAGAGGATCGCGTCGGCGCTCGGCTGGTACGGCAGCGACCGGGCCCATGTGATGTCGCGGTTCCCCATCATCGATCCGCCGGGCGGCAACGGCCTGTACGTGTACGTCGAGGTGGCGCCGGGTCGTGTCGTGGCCGTCGCCAACACCCACACGCCGTCCGACCCCTATGGCCCGTATCTCGTCCGGGACGGCGGCACGGTGAAGCAGGTGCTCGATCTCGAGCGCAAGACCCGGCTGCCCGCCGTACAGGACCTGATCGAGGTGCTTCCGTCGCTGGCACGCAAGGGCATCCCGGTCATGCTGACCGGAGACTTCAACAGCCCCTCCCACCTGGACTGGACGCCTGCGGTCGCGGCTGAGCGCCCGGAAGTCCCCTACGCGGTGAAGTGGCCGGTCAGCAGCGCTCTCGCGGAGGCGGGACTGCGGGACACCTATCGGGAGGCCCATCCGGACCCCGTCGCCGTCCCCGGGTTCACCTGGACGCCAGGCAGCCCCGAGGCCGACGCGCACGAGGTGTTCGACCGGATCGACTGGGTGCTGACCGCCGGTCCGTCCCGCACGATCGACAGCACCGTGGTCGGCGAGAAGGGCGGGCCCGACGTCGGCGTGGGTGTGTCGCCCTGGCCGACCGACCACCGGGGAGTCGTGTCCACGCTGGACGTCGTGCCGGCGGTGCCTCAGGTTCTGGTGGCACCGGCCACCCGCCGGGTCACGATCGGCGGGAACCTGCCCGTCACCTACCACGCCCCCGGACGGCAGGGCGAGCGGGTGGAACTGCGGGACGCGAAGGGCCGGGCCGTGACCTCGCGACCGACGAGTTCGAGGACCGACGGCACGGTCACGTTGTCGGCCAAGGGCCTGCGCCGCGGCGCCTACGACGTCGCCCTCGTCTCCCGCGGCAAGGTGGTCTCCAAGGCGCCGGTCTGGCTCTACCCCGCCGGCGAGCCGACCAAGGTGTCGGTCGGCAAGAGCAGCTACAAGCAGGGCGAATCGATCAAGGTCGACTGGTCGAACGCACCCGGCATGGGTCTGGACTGGGTCTCGGTCTACGCCTGCCCGGGCGGCAAGTGCCAGGACACCTCCGAGTACCTCGTGTACACCTACACCGGCTCGGCGATCGAAGGACAGGCGAAGATCGGACCGAAGTCGATCGGAGCCGACTCCTCGTGGCCGCTGGCCCCCGGCCGGTATGTCGTGAGGCTTCTGCCCGACGACGGTCTGGTCTCCGTGGCCCAGTCGGCCATGTTCACGGTGACCAAGTAGCGACCGGGAAGTAGCGACCGGGGAGTGGCGATCGCCTACCCGGTCAGGCTCCGTCCGTGAGGCGGGTCAGCGCCTCACGGACCTTGGCCGGGTCGGTCGTGCGCCAGAACGGCGGCAGCGAGCCCAGCAGGAACCCGCCATAACGGGCGGTGGCCAGCCGGGGGTCGAGCACCGCCACCACGCCCCTGTCGTTCATCGACCGCAGCAGGCGGCCCGCGCCCTGCGCCAGGAGCAGCGCCGCATGCGTGGCCGCGACCGCCATGAAGCCGTTGCCGCCGGTCGCGGCGACGTGCCGCTGTCGTGCGGAGGCCAGCGGATCGTCGGGCCGGGGGAACGGGATGCGGTCGATGATGACCAGGGTGAGCGACGGGCCGGGCACGTCCACGCCCTGCCACAGGGACAACGTTCCGAACAGGCACGTCGCCGGGTCGGCGGCGAACTGCTTGACCAACTGCGAGGTCGAGTCGTCGCCCTGGCAGAGCAGCGGCACGTCCAGCCGCTCGCGCAGAGCCTCGGTGGCGGCCTTCGCGGCCCGCATCGAGGAGAACAGTCCGAGCGTGCGCCCGCCCGCGGCCTCGATCAGCTCGGTGATCTCGGTGAGGTACTCCTCGGGCAGGCCGTCGCGGCCGGGCTGCGGGAGGTGCTTGGCCACATAGAGGATCCCGCTGCGCGGGTGGTCGAAGGGCGAACCGACGTCGAGGCCGGTCCAGTCGTCTCCGCTGAGCCCCCACTGGCGGGCCATGCCGTCGAAGGAGCCGCCCAGTGCGAGGGTGGCGCTGGTGAGGACGACCGTGCGGTCGCCGAACAGCTTGTCGCGCAACATCCCGCCCACCGACAGGGGCGCCACGCGCAGCGTCGGGGGGATCCGGCCGCGCCCCTCGTCGAGCCAGACGACCTCCGCCCGGTCGGCCTCGGAGTCTCCGCCGAACGCGTCGAGCATGCGCTGGGCGGTGTCGTGCACCTCGTCGAGGGCGGTGAACGTCGCCTTGCGCAGGCCGGCGTTCTCCGGGTCGTCCTTGTCCTTGTTCCGCGGGCCCAGGGCCTTGATGCAGGCGTACGCGGAGTCACGGACCAGGGCGAGGGTCAGGCCCAGCGACTGCGGCAGGTCGTCGACCCGGCCGGGCGGAGCGGCGGCGAGCAGGGCCGCCAGGTCCTCACCGGCCTCCTGGAGCCGGTCGGCCAGCGCCTGCTCGATCAGCCTTCCCACACGGCGGACGGCGACACCCACCGTGCTCTCCGACAGCTCGTCGGTGACCACCGACGTGACCCGGTCGACCAGCTCGTGGGCCTCGTCGACGACGACGACGTCGTGTTCCGGCAGGACGGGGAAGTCCTCCATCGCGTCGATGGCGAGCAGCGCGTGGTTGGTGACCACCACGTCGGCCTGGCCGGCACGCTCCCTGGCCAGCTCGGCGAAGCACTCCGCGCCGCTCGGGCAGCGCTGCGCGCCGAGGCATTCCTTGGCGTGCACGGAGAACTGCCGCCACGCCTGGTCGTTGACGCCGGGGACGAGTTCGTCGCGGTCGCCCGTCTCGGTCTCCGAGGCCCACTCCTGGATCCTCTGGACCATGCGCCCGGTCGCGCTCACCTCGCGGGGATCGAAGAGCTGGTCCTCCTCGTCGTCGGGCATGCCCGCGCCCATCTTGTGGCGGCACAGGTAGTTGCGGCGGCCCTTGAGGATCGCGAACTCCGGCCGATGGTGGAGCACGCCCTCGAGCGCGTCGGCGAGCCTGGGCAGGTCGCGGTCGACGAGCTGGCGCTGCAGGGCGATCGTGGCGGTCGACACCACGACGGCGTTGTCGGTCTCCGCGGCATGCCTGATGGCGGGCACCAGGTAGGCGAGCGACTTGCCGGTGCCCGTGCCCGCCTGGACCGCGAGGTGCTCCTTGCCCTCGACGGCGTCCCGCACCGCCTGGGCCATCTTGACCTGCCCGGGGCGCTCGGAGCCGCCCAGCTCCGTCACCGCGGTGGTGAGCAGTTCCTCGACGGGCGGGAGGTCGCGACTGTCCTTGGGCACGGGAGAACGCTACCCGCTGCCGCCGACATCCGAGGCGTGAGCGGACGGTTGCATCCTGGCGTTCCAGGAGCCGGAAATCGTCTCCCGTGGCACACTAGGCGTCACACTCTCAAGGTCAACGACGATCTACCGAGTAGGGGACAAAGAGGACAGGAAAGACGTTCGGTAGGGTTTCCCGAGGTCGAGTGGACGGATAAGGGCAGGTAAAGGCACTATGTCTGTCATGTCGGAAGTTGTCCCGTTGCCATCATTCGGTGAGGTGTTCTTCGACGCCCGCGGCCAGGACCGGGTTCTCCGGGTGACCTGGCACGAGGGAACGCTGGTCCTGAGCCTGTGGCGCGGCGAGATGTGCACCGGGAGTTTCCGGATGCCCATGGATGACGTCGGGCGCCTCATCGACGGTCTCGACGACGGCTACGCGGAGGCGGGCGGTCAGTACGTCGACGACGGACAGGATCCCGGCACCGGCCCCATGGCCCGTCAGGACGCGGTCCAGCCCGAGTACCCCGGACAGCCCGAGTACCCCGGACAGCCTGAATACGCCGGGCACTCCGAATACGCCGGACATCCTTCCGACTATCCCGCTCCCCAGGCCGAATACCCGGACTACCCCGGCACCGGCCAGTACTCGCGCCCGGCGCCGGACCAGTACGGCGGGCCGGCACAGGACCAGTACGGCGGGCCGGCACAGGACCAGTACGGCGGGCCGGACCCGTATGGGGGCCCCGCGCCTGACGCGTACGGAGGGCCCAGCGGCCCGCAGCCGCCGATGGGGTCGAACGACGTCCTCGTGGCACGCGGGGCTCCGCCCAGGGAGGCTCCCCGCGAGGTGCCCCGCGAGCGGCCGTTCGCCCCCGGTCCCTACGAGGAGCCGCCCCGCCAGTACGGCGCGCCGCCCCCCGGTCAGCAGGGCCAGCCCGGTCACCCGGGTCAGCAGGGCCAGCCCGCTCATCCGGGTCAGCAGGGCCAGCCCGCTCATCCGGGTCGGTCCGGCCGTCCAGGTCAGCCCGCCGGAGGTCACCCCGGCCAGCAGGGCCGCCAGCCCAGGCCCGTCGCGGGACATCCCGGTCAGCCCGCAGCGGGACATCCCGGCCAGGCCGGCTACCAGTACGACACGGGTCCGCAGACCCCGCCGTACCCGCCGCAGCCGCAGGGGCGGGTCGACCCGAGCGACCCGCTCGGCCTCGGCCAGGGCCGGCCGTACCCGCAGGACTACCAGCAGGAATACGGTCAGGACTATCCGCAGGAGCCCATGTACGCCACGGGCGAGCGCATACGGCCGGACCAGCGGCCGGAGCAGCGGCCGGACGACCCCCGGGACGATCAGCGCGTCTGGTGACGAGCCTGGCGGGTCATCGAGTGCCCCGATATAAGTAACCTCATCGGTTGATGGACATCTCCACCGCATCGCAGTTCCTGTTGCTTCCCGCCGGCGCCCTGGCGGTCACCGCCGTCGCGAGACGGCGGGGGTGGTCCGCGCCCCTGTTGCTCGTGGTCGCGGGCCTGGTCGCCTCGTTCGTTCCCGGGATGCCCGGCTACGGGCTGGACCCGGAGGTCGTCCTTTCCGTGTTCCTGCCGCCGATGCTCTACTCGGCGGCGCTCGACAGCTCATATCTCCGCCTGCGTGCCGTGAAGCAGGTGGTCGGGCTGCTCGCGGTCGGGCTCGTCCTGTTCAACACGGTCGTGATCGGGCTCATCGCGCACGCGCTGATCCCGCGACTGCCGCTCGCCGCGGCGTTCGCGCTCGGGGCCATCGTGGCCCCGACGGACGCCGTGTCCGCCATCGCGGTCGGCAGGAAGCTCGGCCTGCCGCGAAAGTCGATCACGATCCTCGTCGGGGAGGGCCTGTTCAACGACGCCACGGCGCTCACGGCGTACCGGGTGGCCGTCGCGGCGGCCGTGGCGGGCACCGCGGCCGACCTGTTCGGCGCCGGTGCGGAGTTCCTCTACTCGGCCGGGGCCGGCATCGTGATCGGGCTCGCCATCGCGTACGTCGTGGCGGCCGTGCTGCGCAGGCTCAGCGACTCGCTGATCGCCAACGGGATCTCGCTGCTCGTCCCGTACGGCGCCTACATCGCGGCGGAGGCCGTGCACGCGTCCGGAGTGATCTCCGTGGTGATCGCCGGAATCTATCTGGGCCACCAGATGAGCCGCACGAGCTACGGCACCCGCATCCTGTCCGGCGCCGTGTGGAAGGTCGCCGATCTCGTGCTGGAGTCGATCGTGTTCGCCCTGATCGGCCTGCAGGTGCGGCCGATCGTCATGGGGCTGGCGGATGAGAACCTCACCCGGGTGGGGGTGTACGCGGTCGTCCTGTTCCTGCTCGCCGTGGTCCTCCGGGCTGTGTGGGTGCCGATCACCGTCTACGCGCCGAGGCTGATCAGAAGGGTGCGTGAGCGGGAGGCGCGGGCGCCCGCCTGGCGCAACGTGGTGCTCACGAGTTGGGCGGGCATGCGCGGGGTGGTCTCCCTCGCCGCGGCCTTCGGTCTGCCGAAGGACTTCCCTCAGCGCAACCTGGTGTTGTTCCTGACGTTCGCCGTCGTCATCGGCACCCTGATCGTGCAGGGACTGTCGTTCCCGTGGCTCATCAGGCGGCTCGGCGTGTCCAACGACGCGGAGCGCTACTCCGACGACCTCGCGGAGGCGGCTGCCCAGCAGGCCGCGTCGGCGGCCGCGCTGGCGCGGCTCGACGAGCTGATCGCCGACGGCGTCCTCGACGTCCATGAGGAGGTCGTCGAGCAGTTGCGGTCGCGCGCCGAGCGTACGGCGCTGCGGGGGTGGGAGAGGCTCGGCGGAGGCACCGGCCTCGACGGCGCGGAGACCCCGTCGACGGTCTACCGGCGGCTCCGCCGCGAGATGCTCACCGCGCAGCGTGAGGTGTTCGTCCGGCTGAGGGACGAGCGGCGGATCGACGACGAGGTGCTCCACCGGGTGATGCAGGAACTCGACTTCGAGGAGGCCACGCTCGAGCGGAGCTGACCTCCCCGGCCGGCGTTCCGCGGTCCGGTGCTCAGCCGAGCGCGTTGTCCACGAAGCACCAGCGCCATTCCTCACCCGGTTCGTAGGACCGCATCACCGGATGCCCGGACTGATGGAAGTGCGCGGTCGCGTGACGGCTGGGGGAGGAGTCGCAACAACCCACGTGGCCGCACGAAAGACACTTGCGCAGGTGGACCCAGCGCCCGCCCGTCTCCAGGCACTCGGCGCACCCCTCCGCGGGGAGGGGCGCAGGGTCGCCCGCGGACTGCAAATGCTCACAGATATCCATAAACTTGATGCTAGCCCGGCCGAAATTACGATTGGGTAGGGTTCTGGCCATGCGACCCCTCCCCCTCTCCGCCGCTGCCGCCGTGGCCGCATCGGTCCTGTTGCTCTCCGGATGCTCCGCCGCCGACAAGGCGCAGTCCTGTCTCGAGGCGCCCAAGCTGATCAGCGAGACGATCAGCAAGGTCACCGCCGCGGCCAACGATCCCGAGGCGATGCAGAAGGAGATCTCCGACGGCGCCGCCAAGCTGAACGACCTCGCCAACGACGCGGGGGACACCACCCTCAAGGAAGCGTTGCAGGGGATGTCCGACAGCCTCCAGAAGCTCAACGTCGACGACGCCAACGCCGCCGTCGACGCCGCCCAGAAGGCCGCCACCGACAGTGCCGCCTATCTGAAGCAGATCACGGAGGCCTGCCTGTAACCCGGCAAATCCAGGGGAAAAGGGGCAAAATTACCCTGTTCCCATGGATGGGCACGAGCCGGACCCCAGGTTCACGTTGGCCAACGAACGCACGTACCTCACCTGGCTGAGCACGTCTTTGGCCCTCAGCGCCGGAGGCATCGCCATGGCGGTCGTGCCGGAGGGGGTCTTCGTGCCGTGGGTCCGCACGCTGCTGGCCCTGGTGCTCGTGTTGTTGTCCGCCGTCTCCGCCGCCACCGCCTACCCGCGGTGGCGGCACATCCAGCAGGCTCTGCGCCGTGACCAGCCGCTTCCGCCGCCCGCCCTCGCCCCCCTCTTCGGGTACGGCGTCGCCACGGTGGCGGTCGTCGCCCTGCTCCTGATCCTCCTCGGGCGATGACCGCCGGACTGCACAGCGAGCGGACGCGGCTGGCCTGGGTCAGGACGGCGACCGTCCTGGCGGTCGCCGGACTCGTCGCGGCCGGAGCGGGCCTGCGCGGCGGCGAAGGGCCGGGGATGATCGCGCCCTTCGCGGTCGCCGCGCTCTGCGGAGCGATCCTGCTTCTGCGCACCGGCGCGCGGTACAGGCGGGTCGAGCGGGCCCTGCGCGAGGCCGGCCCGCTGGACGACACGACGGACGCGCGCCTCGCGTGGGTCGGCGTGCTCTGCGTGGTCGCCGGGTCGCTGGCGCTGGTCCTGTCCCGCTGACCGTCCCGCACACCGCTGGTGGGGCGTCTCAGCTCTCTTCGCGTGCCGCCTCGATGGTCTCGGCCACCTCGGCGTGCCGCTCGGACTCCTCCTGGATGAAACGCTCCGCGTCCAGTTTCTCCGCGATCTCCTCGTCCTGCTTCATGAGGGCGTCGAGGCTCTGCCCCGCCATGTCGAGCACGCCCATGTCGGCGTAGGCCTTCTGCAGGCGGGGGCTCCACAGCCCGATGTCCTTGACGCAGGGCACGATGCGGCTGAACAGCAGGGAGCGGAACAGCCTGAGGTACTCCGACTTGTCGGTGGCCTCCATGGCCTGGGCCGTCTCGTCCTTGCTCAGGCCGAGGGTCTCCCAGGTCTCCTCGCCGCGGAGGCGGTCGCGCATGAGGTAGCAGCCCTCGATGACGAAGTCCTCACGCTCGCGCCGCTCGGTCTCCGTCAGGCCCCGGTAGTAGTCCCGCAGGGCCATCCGGCCGAAGGCGACGTGCCTGGCCTCGTCCTGCATGACGTACGCCAGGATCTGCTTGGGCAGCGGCTTGGTGGTGATGTCGCGCATCACGCCGAACGCGGCGAGTGCGAGGCCCTCGATCAGCACCTGCATCCCGAGGTACGGCATGTCCCACCGGGAGTCGCCGAGCGTGCTGTCCAGCAGCGCCTTGAGGTGCTGGTTGATGGGATAGACGACCCCGACCTTGTCCTGGAGGAAGCGGGCGTAGGTCTCGGCGTGCCGCGCCTCGTCCATCGTCTGCGTCGCGGCGTAGAACTTCGAGTCGAGATCGGGCACCGACTCGACGATCCGGGCCGAGCAGATCATGGCGCCCTGCTCGCCGTGCAGGAACTGGGAGAACTGCCAGGAGGCGCTGTGCAGCCGGACGTCCTTGCGCTGCTGCGGGCTCATGCGCTCCCAGAGCGGCGTGCCGTAGATGGAGATCGACTGGTCGGGGACGCCGAGCACATCGTAGGGATCGACCTCGAGGTCCCAGTCGATCCGCTTGACGGAGTCCCACTGCTTGTCCTTGCCCTTCTGGTACAGGGCGAGCATGCGGTCTCTGCCGTCGTCGTACTCCCAGGTGAACCGCGCGGCGCCGGTCATCTCCACGTCCCATGTGGAGAGCTCGGCGGGGATGGTGTAGAGCTCGTGAGTCGACACGGGGGCCCTCCTCGACGTACACCGTACGTAGTGATTTCGAGACTGACACGTACGCTGTACGTCCGTCAACGGGGTGGGAGACAATCGCCACATGCTCAGCCGCAGCAGGATCGTCGACGCCGCCGTCGACCTCATCGAGCGCGAGGGCGCCGACGCCGTCTCCATGCGCAGGATCGCGGCCGGGCTCGGGGTCGGGGTCATGTCGCTCTACAACCACGTTCCCAACAAGGCGGCGCTGCTCGACGCCATCTCCGAGAGCGTCCTGTCGAAGATCGAGTTCACCGACGACCCGTCGGCGCACTGGACCGACCGGGTGCGCGTCCAGGCGAGGGCGTTCCGGCAGATCGCCCACCACTACCCGCGCTCGACGATGGTGGTGTTCAGCCGCCAGCTCCACTCCACGGCCGGGCTGCTCCCGGTCGAGCGGGCCCTGTCCACGCTTCGCGACGCGGGGTTCGAGGGGGGCGAGGCGGTGCGGATGTTGCGCATGTTCGTC
This sequence comes from Planotetraspora mira, assembly GCF_016863275.1. Classification (GTDB taxonomy): domain Bacteria; phylum Actinomycetota; class Actinomycetes; order Streptosporangiales; family Streptosporangiaceae; genus Planotetraspora; species Planotetraspora mira. The sequence goes on along the minus strand of NZ_BOOO01000004.1, from coordinate 32,683 downwards.
GCCTACATCGTCGGCTCCCTGCTCAGGGAGGTGGGCGTCACTCCGACGTTCGCGCCCGTGCGGGGCGACGCGACGGTGGTCGACGTCGATCCCGCCCTGTTCCCCGAGGTGAGCTCGCTGGCGCCCTACCTGACCTCGTGCGACCACGACGAGGAGTTCGAGTTCGGGCTGGAGTTGCTGGTCCAGGCGATGTCCGTGCGGGCGGGGAAGCAGGCCGGACGGCGAAGCGCCCGGGGATGACCCCGGGCGCTTCGGTGGGAACGGTCCCTTCCCCTGGGCGTTCCCGGTCCTGCTCAGTACCAGTTGTGCGACTGGAAGTGACCCCAGGCGCCGCATGGTGAGCCATACCGGCCCTTGATGTACCGCAGGCCCCAACGGATCTGGGTCTGCGGGTTGAACCGCCAGTCCTCGGCGACGTATCCCATCTTGCTTCCGGGCAGCGCCTGCGGGATCCCGTAGGCACCGGAGCCGGCGTTGTAAGCCCGGTGATTCCAGTTGCTCTCCCGGGTCCACAGGCTGTCGAGGCACTGGAACTGCGTGCTCGGCCATGCCCGCCGGCTGACGAGGCGGAAGGCGTAGGCCTTGCTGCGGGTCCTCGTCGGTGCGGGCGCCCGTTGAATCTTGCGGGCCTTCACCGTGACGCGCATCTTCCATGTCGCGACATGGATACCTTGACTGGTCTGCGCGTCCTGGCTGGTCGTGGACTGCTCGGCCATCGCCGGTGTGGCGCCCGCGCCGCCGATCACGCTGATCGCGATCACAGCAACCGCTGTTTTGCGCAGAACACTGAAACTGTCCAAATCGGTCCTTGTCGTCGGGTCGCGTGCGGAAGGCGGGCGCGTGTGGCACGCGATCGCCGGCCGGACCGCGCTCATGGCGTGAGCGCGGCCGTCCGCTCGGCCTGCAACGGATCCAAGACAACTTCCGGCAGGCACCGCGACGGGTCCTTTACGCGGATTGAAGTACGCCGACCCGGCCCACGGCCGTCACCTGAGACACGCGGCGGACGGTTCTTTGCCGATTCGGTTCCGGGCGGCGGGCGTCTCGCGGGACCGCGCTGACGTTACGCGCCGCCTCTTGACCTGGATGATCGGGAGCGGCACCGGCACGTCGGGCCCCGAACATCGTTCGGTATAGTCCGCTCATGAGCCTTCTCGAAACCCCTGTCGCCACCCTTGAGGGCGCCCCCACCACTCTCGGTGAAGTCCTCGGCGGTCGCGCGGCCCTCGTGGTCAACGTCGCCTCGAGGTGTGGCCTGACGCCGCAGTACGCCGGACTCGTCCGGCTTCAGGAGAGCTATGCCGACCGCGGGTTCACCGTCGTCGGCGTCCCGTGCAACCAGTTCATGGGTCAGGAGCCGGGTTCGGCCGAGGAGATCCAGGAGTTCTGCTCGACCACCTACGGCGTGGACTTCCCGCTGCTGGAGAAGGTCGAGGTCAACGGGGACGACAGACATCCGCTGTACACGGAGCTGACCACGACCGCGGACGCGGAGGGCGCCGCCGGCGACGTTCAGTGGAACTTCGAGAAGTTCCTTCTCTCCGCCGACGGCGAGGTCGTGGCGAGGTTCCGGCCGCGCGTCGAGCCGGAGTCGCCCGAGGTCGTCGAGGCGATCGAGAAGGTCATCTCCTAGGCCCGCAACTGGCCCGCACGATGAGCTCGGTCGGCAGGGTCACCGTCCGGGGACGGCGGCCCTGCCGCAGGACCAGTTCGGCGGCACGGTAGCCCACGTCCTGGGCGGGCTGTGCGATGACCGTCAGCGGGGGAGAGCACAGCTCGGCCCAGGGCACGTCGTCGAACATGACGAGCGACACGTCCCTCGGTATCCGCACGTGGAGCTCGCGTGCGGCCAGCACCATGGCCTCGCCGAGCATGTTGCCCCCGGTCAGCACCGCAGTGAGGTCGGCGCGGTGCTGCAGCAGTCCCGCGGCGGCCGCGTACGCGGAGTCGCGGCTGGCGCGCGCGTGGACGACGAGCTCCGGGTCCGCCGGCACGCCCAGCGAGGCGAGCGTGTCGGTGAAGGCGGCCACCCGCTGCGACTGCCCGTGCCGGGCCAGGAAGGCGATCTTCTTGTGGCCGAGGCCGACGAGGTACTCCACCGCGGTCCGGACTCCGGCGCGGTCGTCGGCGACCACTCCGGGAACGTCGTCGCGCACCTGCCTGTCCGCGAAGACCACGTTCAGACCGGCGCGCAGCGCGGGCGCCCACGTCTCGCCGTCGCCTGAGGGGACCGCGATGACCCGGTCCATGCTCTGCTCGATGAGCGTGCCGATGAGCTCGGCCTCCTGCTCCGGGTCGTCCCCCGTCACCCCGATCGTCACCGGCTCGCCGTACGACCTGGCGCACGACAGCACACCGTCGGTCAGCCGGGCGTAGAAGCTGTCGGTGATGTCCGGGACGAGAAGCCCGATCCCCCCGGACCGCTGCTGCCGGAGGTTGCGCCCCAGAGCGCTCGGCCGGTAGTCGAGCCGGGCCGCCGTCGCCAGCACGCGTTCGCGTGTCTCGGCGCTGGCCGATCCGCCGGACAGGACCCGGGACACCGTGGCGACCCCGACTCCCGCCGCCTCCGCGACGTCCTTGATCGTCGTACGGCGTTGCGCCATGTTCATGGAAACGATTCCATCATGCTTCCATCCCTTATGGGACCAAAACCTTGACATTAGACGGTAGTTCGGGTGAGATTCCTGAAAACGTATCCAAGTACCTTGTTTGGGAACCGCGAAGGACTGGCATGGCTTCAATCGTTCTGAGCAACGTCGACAAGATCTACGCAGGAGGCGTCAAGGCCGTCAACGGCCTGAACCTTGAGATCAGGGACGGCGAGTTCATGGTGCTGGTCGGCCCGTCGGGATGTGGCAAGTCCACCGCCCTGCGGATGATCGCCGGCCTTGAGGACATCAGCGGCGGCGAGATCTCCATCGGTGACCGGGTGGTCAACCACCTGCCTCCCAAGGACCGGGACATCGCGATGGTGTTCCAGAACTACGCGCTGTACCCCCACATGACCGTCGAGGAGAACCTCGCGTTCGGCCTCAAGCTCCGCAAGATGCCGAAGGCGGAGATCCAGAAGCGCGTCGGCGACGCCGCCCGGATGCTCGGCCTGGAGCAGTACCTCAAGCGCAAGCCCGCCGCGCTCTCCGGTGGTCAGCGCCAGCGTGTCGCCATGGGCCGCGCCATCGTCCGTGAGCCGCAGGCCTTCCTCATGGACGAGCCGCTGTCGAACCTCGACGCCAAGCTCCGCGTCTCCATGCGCGCCTCGCTGAACCAGCTTCACGAGCGCCTCGGCGTCACCACCGTCTACGTCACCCACGACCAGGTCGAGGCCATGACCCTCGGCGACCGTGTCTGCGTGCTGCGCGACGGCCTGCTCCAGCAGGTGGACACCCCGCAGAACCTGTTCGACAGCCCGGTGAACCTGTTCGTCGCCGGCTTCATGGGCTCCCCGTCCATGAACTTCACCTACGCCGAGCTCACCCGGGACGACGACGGCGCGGCCGTCGCCTTCGCGGACTACAAGCTGCCGGTTCCGGACTCGACCTTCGACGAGAAGCCGGGCCTCGACCGCTACATCGGCAAGAAGATCATCCTCGGCATCCGCCCGTCGGACTTCGAGGACTCGGTCGCGGCCAACGGCAACGCCGCCGGCTGGGTGCGCATCCCCGTGCGCGCGAACGTCACCGAGGAGCTCGGCTCCGAGATCAACGTCCTGTTCACGATCGACGCCCCGCCGGTCGAGCACAAGGACACCGTGGCCGCTCAGCACGACGGTGACGAGGAAGAGGCGGCGGCGCTGCCGCTGGCCGGCGACAAGTCCCTGTGGACCGCCCGCGTCAACGCCCGCAGCCACGTCCGTCCCGGCCAGGACATCGAGCTGGTCGTCGACACGCACAACCTGCACTTCTTCGACGTCGACTCGGGCCTGTCCATCGGCCACGAGGCCAACGTCGGCAGCTGACTCGAGCATCGGCCGTTTTGGAAGTGCGGCGGTCGGCTTGACGCCGCCGCACTTGCAAAACGGCCGTGCCGTCTCGGGAAGGTCAGTCGTACATGTCAGGTCCTCCCCGTCGTGATCACGTATGGCGCTCCTCACGCCTCGCCGGCACGTCGTAGACGACCAGGCTGATCAGCGCCTGCGAGGGCCGCTGTGCGGGATGTTCAGGCACCGGGGTGACGACATCAGTCCGGGTGGGATCAATGATCTCCTGCCGGATGCCTGGCAGGTATGGCGGGCGTCTCTTGCGTCCACCACGATGCTGTCACCGTGCCGTAGCTCATTGATTCGGTTGAACGGCGCCGAATAGATGGTCCGGTGCTCGGAGATCAAGAAATTTCCTGTCTGGCCGGGCATTGCCGTACCGGGATAACGGCCCGGGCCTTTGCGCAATTCCTCGGAATCGGTGCCTTCGACTATGGCGTACTTGTAATCAGCGCCCAATCGGGGATGCGGAGCAATGCGACCCGCAGGGCCGCCTTCGTGGCGTAATCAGGTTAGGGTCGTCGGGCACACGCAGAGTATCGCCTCCACCGGAGTGCGGTACAGCGCTCCTGACCAGGGCATTGGCGAATTCTTTGGGATGCCGTAGGACCCGGGTGAGGGGCGCGCGGCCCGACTCGGGAATCGCTGCCGCGGCGTGTCGCACTGCCACAGCTCGCCGCATTCGGTACTTTCGCGGATCCCGCGATGGGCCAAGAGTTCACCGCGCCGGCATGACCGCGATCAGCAGTGGCTGAAGATGGTCCGTGCGCACCACGATCGCACGCGTAACCGGTGAAACAAGCCGACTGTCAATAAAGAGAGAACGGTCACCGATCATTCAGTAAGCATCGTGCGGTGAGGCGTTCCTCTTGATCGGACGCCCGTATAACAGGTCGGGGTAGCAAGCATCCGCTGGTATTCCGGCGAAATGTTCTGTGACCGGAAGGATCGTTATCGGGGGAGTCCGAAATGGCACGAAAAAACACGATGCCTATTCTTTTGGCGATGATGGTCGCGGGCGGACTGATGCGCGGATCCACCGGAATCGCCGCTGCGGACGCCAATGCCGGCCCCGCCGGAGCGTCGCACGCCAACGCCGGCCAATTGCCGTTCACAGGCGCGCCGGTGGGAGTCATGGCCGCGGCGGGCGTGGGCCTGCCGGCCGTCGCCATCACGTGCATTCTGCTCTCCGTACGGCGTCGCCGGGCTTCTTGTGCGAAGTAGAAAACGCCGACTGCTCGTCATCGGCCTGCCGGCGCTAGGCCTCGGCCTCACGCTGGCCGGGGGCTGGACGGCATATCGCGGTCTGAGCGTGCGGGATCACCTGGAGGCGACCAGGACCGCGCTGCTGCGGCTGAGCGCGGGAGACCCCGCGTCGCTGGGCGAAGGGCTCGCGGACGCCCAGTGGCATGCGGCTGAAGCGCGGCGGCTCACCGGCGGTCTGGATTGGTCGCTGATCGCCCATGCTCCCGTGGTCGGAGACGGCGCGACGACCGTGCGCGGGCTGGCTGAGGCCGCCGCGGAACTCACCGATGTCCTGGCGGGAGTTCACCGGGCGGGCGCGCCGTTCATCACGGGGAATGCGCCTTCGCTGGGCAATCTGCGGCGACTGCTGGCCGGCATCGATGCGGCGGCGCCGGTCCTGGACGACGCCGCCTCCCGGCTCGCCACGGTGCGATCGAGCCTGGCGGAGACGCCGGCGTCGACCGGCCTGGACGTTCTGGACGGAGCGCGCGGCACGGCGCTGCGTGAAGTCGATCGGCTTCGCGGCTGGTTGGGTGATGCGGCGACCGCCGCCGCACTGCTGCCTCCGATGCTGGGCCACGATGGGCCGCGCCGCTACTTCCTGGCGTTCCAGACCAATGCCGAGGCGCGGGGAACCGGAGGCCTGGTCGGTGCGTTCGGCATCCTGAAAGCCGGCCGTGGCCGGCTCGCCATCGAACGGCTGTCCCCGAACAACGATCTCCCTGAGTCTTCCCACCCTGCCGCCGACAACGGCCAGGAATTCCGGTCGCGCTACGGGCCCGGCGCGACCTCCACGCTCTCCGTTTCCAACCTCTCCCCGCATTTCCCATACGCGGCGACCACCTGGACCGGGCTCTGGGAACGGCAGACCGGTCAGCGGCTGGACGGAGCCATCGCGACCGACCCGATCGGCCTCGCTTACCTGCTGGAACTGATAGGGCCGGTCAGGCTCCCCGGGGGGGAGACGGTGACGGCCGGGAACGTCGTCGACCTCACCGAGCGCGCGGCCTACGCCCGGTACCAGGACCCGGGAGAACGCAAGCGGTTTCTCATCCAGATCGCGGGTGCCGTCAGCGAGGCGCTGATCAGATCCCGGCCCGAGCCCGCACGGTTGCTGCCGGTCCTGTCCCGGCTGGTGGGCGAGCGGAGGATCCAGATCTGGAGCCGCTGGGATGCCGAGGAGCAACGCCTCGCGACTGCTCCGGTGGGCGGCGTCCTGCCGGAGCAGCCGGGACCGTTCGCCGGGCTGGTGATCAACAACTCTGCCGGCAGCAAGCTCGACTACTACCTGGAGCGCTCCGTCACCTACAACCTTGGCGGGTGTGGCAGCGGCGGGCTGCGGTCCACAAGAGTGCGGATCCGGCTCGCCAACGACGTGCCGCAAGGGCGACTTCCCACCTATGTCACCGACCGGCTCGACTCCCCGGAGCGTCCGCACACCGTCGGTTCCAACCTGCTGTGGGTGTCCCTCTACGCCGGGGTCGGCACGAGGGTGAGCGCGGCGCGCCTCGACGGTCATCCCACTGGGATCATCACAGAGGTCGAACGATCCCACCCCGTCTACTCGACCCTCCTGGAGTTCGCCCCCAGGCAGTCGAGGACGCTGGAGTTCGACCTGCTGGAACCCTCCTCCGCCGCGGCGCCGGTGGTTCCGGTGCAGCCGCTGGTTCGCCCCCAGCACACCCAGATCATCCAAGACCGCCAGGGCTGCGCCCCTTGACCGGCGGGCGAGCGGTGCCGGCATCCCGCGTAGGCTTCCACATCCTGTTCGTGTGCACGGGTAACATCTGCCGGTCGGCACTGGCGGAGCGGCTGACCCTGTCGGCCCTCGGGCCAGGTTCCCCGCTGCTGGTGACCAGCGCGGGGACCCGTGCCGAGCCGGGGCGTCCGATGGCTGAGAGGGCGCGGCGCGTGCTGGTCCGGCTCGGCGGGGACCCAGCGGGCTTCGCCTCGCGCCCGCTCACCCCCGCGCTGGTCGTCGGCGCTGATCTCGTGCTCACGGCCTCATCAGAGCACCGTGCCGAAGCGGTGGCCCTGCATCCCCCCGCGGCCCTGCGTACGTTCACCATCGCCGAGTTCGGCACGCTGGCCCGGGCCGTGCCCGCGCAGAGCCTCGACCGCCATGAGGATCCCGTACGGCGGGCCCACGCCTTGGTCGCGGAGACGAGGGCACTACGCGGGCTGGTCCGGGTGGAGCAGCCCGACATCGCCGACCCCTACGGAGGCTCCCGGAGGGCCTACCGGGTGGCGGCCCTCCACATCGCGAACTCGCTCGCCGTCCCGCTCAAGCTGCTCACACACTCAGCGGTGTCTTGACCTCGGACTCGTAGCCGTACCCGTAGTAGTGGCCGCGCCTGGCCGGCGTGAAGTTCAGGACGGTCCCGAGGAGGCGGGCGCTGATCGACGACAGCAGCTCTGTGGCGCGCGTCACCTGCTCGCGCCGGGTCTTGCCGTACCGTGCGACGAGCAGCGCGCCGTCGCAGATCGCCGCGAGCGCCGCGGCGTCGGTGACGGGCAGCAGTGGTGGCGCATCGATGATCACCATGTCGTAGTCCCCCGTGAGCTGAGCCAGCACCGATCGCATCCCGTGCGAGCCGAGCAGCTCGCTGGGGTTCGGCGGGATCTGGCCGCTCGGAAGCACCGCCAGGTTCTGCTGGCCCCAGGTTTGGATGACGTCGCCCAGGCGCGCCTTCTCGATCAGGACGTCGGTGAGGCCGGCGGACCCCTCGATGCCGAGGTAATCAGGGATGCGTGGGCGGCGGAGGTCACCGTCGACCAGGATCACGCGCCATCCTGCCTGGGCAAGCGTGATCGCCAGGTTGGCGGAGACGGAGGACTTGCCCTCGCTCGGCAGGCAGCTGGTCACGACGAGCGACTTCGGCTGCTTGTCCACCCCGATGAACTGCAGGTTGGTCCGCAGCGAGCGGAACGCCTCGGACCTCGACGATCGGCCCTGGTCACGGACGATCAAGGGATGCCGCCGCGCGTCTCGCTCATATCCGATGACCCCGAGAATCGAGCTCTTCGAGGTCTGCTGCAGCGCCTCCGAGGTCTTGATGGTCGTGTCCAGCCGATCCCAGAGCAGGAGCGAGCTGAAGGCGACGAGCAATGCGATGATCACGGCAATCGCGATATTGAGCAACGGCCGGGGGCTGACCGGTTCCTCCGGGACCTCCGCCCGATCCACAATCGTGACCTTGACCGCTGGACGGCTGTCCGGAGTCGACCGCTCAATCTGGTCGATCATCCGGCTGAATTCGGACCCCAGGTTGTTGGCCAGCAGCGCAGCGCGCTCGGGGTCGTGGTCACTGACCTTCGCGCGGAGCAGTACGGTGCCGGGGATGGGTTCCGCCGTGATGTTCGCCTGGAGTCCCTGGACGTCCTCGCCCGCGGCGATCCGGCTGACCAGTCGACGACTTGTCAGCAGACTGGCGTAGGACTGCACTCCCTGGGACAGCGCCCCGGCCTGGTACGCGGGGGAGAGGCTGCCTTGCTTGTCGTAACTGGAGAACAGCATGGTGGTCGTCGCAACGTACTTGGGCGGAGTGTTCGCGCTCACGACAAGGGCGGACGCCACCCCGATGATCAGCGAGAGCAGGATGAGCAGCCAGCCCCTGCGTACGAGTCGCATGCAGTGGAGCAGATCCATCTGATCATTGCCGCCTTTCTCGAATGATCGCCGGAGTCGTCTCAGGACGCACCGACGGGTAAACCCGCACCCGTTGTGGCAGGCCGATCAGAACGCAAGCGGCCCCTATTCCGCTGATCGTCGCGATGAGCGGCGAGATCCAGCCCAGCGTCATCGCGAGATCGAGGACGCCGGCAGCAGCCGCGGTGGCGGAGAGGACGAGGGCCGTCAGCCTCGTGCTGAGGCCGAGTTTGCGGAGTCGATGGGAAAGATGGTCGTTTCCGCCACGCATCATTGGCCGGCCCGCCCTCTTCCGCGACACGACGACGATGCCCGTGTCGACGATCGCGACCAAGGTCGGCAGAAGCAACCCCGCGATCACCGTTTCCGTGCTCCGCCCGGTGACCAGCAGGGCCGCCGAGCTGGCCAGGACGAATCCGATGAACAGCGATCCTGCGTCGCCCATGAACACCTTGGCCGGTGCCCAGTTGTGCAGAAGGAAGCCAAGCCCGGCGAAGGCCAGCGTGCACAGGAGCAGTCCCACCACGGGCTGTGCGTACACGAACGCCGTCCCGGCGAGACAGGTCGCGCTGACCGTTGTGATGGCTCCGAGAGCGCCGTCCATGTTGTCGAGGAGATTGAAGGAGTTGGCGACCACGACTATCCACAACGTGGTGATCGGACCGTCCAGCCATCCGCCGGTGACCGTCGCCTGGACCCCGCTCAGCACGACTGCGCCTGCCGCTACCGTCTCGACCGCCAGCCGGGTGAGCGGGGAGAGCGGTGACAGATCGTCGATCAGGCCGAGCAGGGTTATCACCACCGCGGCGATGACGATCGCACCGGCCCGGCGATCGGCCAGACCGAGAAACACGACCGGGGGGACGGCGGTTCCCAGCATGATCGCGATTCCGCCCAGGTAGGGGACGGGCCGGCCATGGGCCTTGTAGCCGGCTGGGCGATCGGTGAAACCCCAGCGCAGCGCAAGACGCCCGAGGATATGGGTGCCTCCCGCGGCCAGCGCGAAGCCGGCCGTTCCGGCGGCGAGGAGGGTGGTGGTGTTCACCGCGGCACTGCCGCCAGATCAGCCCGGGCCTCGGCGATGGTCTCCACCAGTATGTCGGCGAGCGATCGTGTCGGTACCCATCCGGTGAGCTCGCGAAGCTTGGTGGTATCGGGAACCCTGCGCGTCATGTCCTCGAAGCCCGGCCCGTAGGCCTCGGCATACGGAACAAGGTCGATCCCGGATGTGCCCCCGCTGAGTTCCGTGACCAGTTTGGCGAGCTGCAGAATGCTGAGCTCGTCGCCGGCACCGATATTGAACGTCTGACCGATCGCCCTGTCATTGTCAAGCAGCAGGACCAAGGCCTCCACGACGTCCCGCACGTGGACGAAGCAGCGGGTCTGGGTGCCATCACCGTAGACGGTGAGTGGGAGATCGCTGATCGCCTGCTTGATGAGCCCTGGGATGACCATGCCGTAGGCCGCGCTCTGCCGCGGTCCCACCGTGTTGAAGAACCTGACGATGATCGTCGAAAGGCCGCGTTCCCTGTGATAGGCGTTGGCCAGGATCTCGTCGACGGCCTTGGCCGTGCTGTACGCCCATTTGGCCACGGAGGGGCTGCCCAGGATGCGATCGGACGTCTCCGGGAGCGGCCCGCTGGAGTTCTTCCCGTAGATCTCACTCGTGCTGGCGACAAGAATCTTCCGGCGATATCGGTGAGCAGCCTCGATGACGATCTCCGTGCCGCGGATGTTCGTCGTGAGAGATCGCAGCGGCTGCTCCAGGATCAGCTTGACCCCGACGGCGGCAGCGAGATGTACCACCACGTCACAGGTGTGGACCAGTTCGTCGACCACGAGTTCGTCCAGGACCGAGCCCTGGACCACGCGCAACCGGGGATTGTCCGCTTGGTGGGCGAGATTAGCGGGACGCCCCGTTGACATGTTGTCCAAAACCACTACGGAGTCGCCGCGGGCGAGCAGCGCATCGGTCAGATGGGACCCGATGAAGCCACTCCCGCCAGTTATCAGGTAGGTGTTTCCGCTTGACATAGTCAACGACTTCTCTCCATCCATATGGCGGTTGACAGGATCGTTGGACAGGTGCGTACGAACGAGGTGCGAGTCGGTCAGGCGCCTTCGCCCGGGCCACTCCCGTTCTGGAGATTCGTTTTCATCGCCTTCTCGAGCCAGGCCACGGTCAGGCGGAGTCCTTCGTCCAGCGGTACGGGCCGCACCCCGGGGAACAGTTCGAGCAGCAGGCGGGAAGACGCCTGTGACTCTCGGATGTCCCCCGCGCGCGGGGGGAGGAAGTTCGTCTCGATCGGCCGGTCGAGGACGGTTTCCAGGGTGTCCTTGAGGTGCAGCAGAGACACACGCGTGCCGAACGCGAGGTTGACCGGCTTCCCGCTCGTGACGCGGCGGACGGCGGCTTCGGCTAGGACGCTCACCACCGATCCCACATAGGTGAAGTCCCGTGCCTGATTCCCGTCGCCGTAGATCGGGACTGGCCGGCCGTGCAGAGCTGCGGACACGAACGCCGGGATGACGGCCGCGTATGCGTGGTCGGCGGCCTGCATGGGTCCGTAGACGTTGAAGAAGCGGAACGGCAGGACTGGCAGGCCGAAGCTTTCCGCGTATGCCAGGGCGTAGGTCTCCGTGGCGAGCTTGCTGACGCCGTACGGGCTGAGCGGCCGCGTCGGGAGGTCCTCGTGCTTGTACGGTTCCTGGCAGTTGCCGTAGACCGAGGACGAGGACGCGAGGATGACGTGCGGCTTGGTGCCGCGGCACGCCTCGAGAACGTGGAGCGTTCCCGTCGCGTTGGCGGCATGCGAGGCGATGGGGTCGATCAGGGATCGAGGCACCGACGGCCGCGCCGCGAGGTGGATCACATGTGTGACGCCTGCCGTGAGTTCCGCCAGTAGTTCCCGGTCCAGAATGCTGCCCGTCACGACGTCGACCCCGACGTCTGCGAGGTTGGCGAGATCCCCGGTGCTGAGGTCGTCCAGCACCGTGATGCTCTCGACTTCCGGACGGGTCGTGAGCGTCCGGCAGAGGTTGGCGCCGATGAACCCGGCGCCGCCCGTCACTAGGATTCTCATGTGGTGCTCCCTGGCGTCAGTTGGGGTCCCGGCGCGGCGGACACCGACCGGTAAAGCGCTTCGGTGTCCGCCACCAGGCGCTCCACTCCGAAGGAGTCCGACGTCCAGTGGCGGGCGGACTCGCCCATCCGGCGCGCGAACGCCGGGTCGGACAGCAGGCGGAGGGTGTGCTCAGCCAGCTCATCCGCGTCGAGGCCGGCCAGCAGGCCGGTGGAACCGTGGCGGACGATCTCCGGGATACTTCCCACACGCGTGGAGACAACGGGAGTTCCAGCCATCCCCGCCTCGATGAGGGTCAGCGGCGTGCCCTCGCTGTCGGAGGTCATCAGGACCACGTCGGCCGCCGCGTAGACGGTCTCGACGTCGTGCCGCCACCCCAGTAGGCGGAAGGAGCCCCACATGTCCGCGATGCCCCGCTCCAGCTCCTCCTTGAGCTCGCCGCCTCCGCAGACGACGAACCGGCAGGTGGGCAGACGCCGGAGTACGGCGCTCGCGGTGGCCAGGAACCGGTCGGGCCGCTTCACCCGGGCGAGCCGGCCGACGAATGCGACGACGGGTGCGTCAAGGGGGAGGTCCAGAGCGGTACGGGCCTCCTCGCGGTCGGGAATCCGGCCCAGCCGTACGCCGGGCGGGATCACGACGTACTGCTCCGGCCGGCCGATCCCGGCGGCGATCAGGTCGTCGCGGACCTTGGCTCCGACGGTCACCAGACGATCGGTCATGGACGCGAGGCGCCGTTCCGCCCAGATGTAGAGGCGGCGCTTGGACGGCGAGAAGTAGCCCTCCAGGACATGCCCATGGAACACGTGCACCCGGGCCGAACCGACGCCGGCGAGGCGGGCGGCCGTACGGCCGAGCGCGCCGGCCTTCGCCGTCCGGGTGTGCACGATGTGCGGCCGGAACTCGCGCATGGCACTGATCAACTGCAGGAGCGCGCGAGAATCGTGAGTCGGCCTGACCGAGCGGCCCAGGCCTGGGATCCGATGGACCTGTGGCGTCGCGCCCCGGAGCTGGAAATGATCCCCCTCGGCGCCGTCGACGTAGCCCGTGTAGAGGCGATGGTCGAACTCATCGGAGTTCAGCCCCTTGTACAGTCCCATGACCTGCGTTGCCGGGCCGCCGACGTTCATGCGCGCAATGATTTCCATGACACGAATACGGCCGTCCGGTGTCATCACGGGCCCCTCGCTGACAGATGCGGTTCACGCCGGAGAAACTAACTCGGAAGCAGGTCTCCACCACGACGCGCTCACCGTGACGGCGAAGAGTTTCCGAATTCGGTACCTGAACATGATCAAGCACTCGCCGTCCCGTCAGCAGGCGAACGGCCTGGTCACGCGTTGTCAATCAGGCAGGTCATATACATGGCCGGGCGGCCGGAGTTCGATGGAAAAAGGAAGTCAAGGGGCCGTGTTCCGCTTGAGGCCGACCCGTTCATCGATTTTCCTTGCCTTGACCGGTGAACTCGGGAGCCGACGCAAAGCGCTTCCCGGCCACCCCGTGCCGGGATTGTGGACGGTGCAGACGAAGGATCGGCAGATTGAAGCACGTGAATTGCCATTCCTATTTCAACTGCAGGCGAGAGATGCCAGTGGGTGGGAGCAGATGAGTGATCTTCGAGTGTGCGAGGTAGTGAAGACCCTTGACCTCGGAGGCGTCGAGGTGCTGCTCGTCGAGCGGCTTCTGAGGGCTCGCAAAGAGATCGTGGACTACACGGTGATCTGCCTGCGGGCATCGACCGACGAACTCATCGAGCGGTTGCGCTCGGCCGGAATAACCGTCATCGATCTCACCGGGTCTCCCAGGCTTCTGGTTTATGCCAGGCTCGTCGCCGCGGTCCGCCGGGTCGCACCCCAGGTGTTGAATGTGCATTCCCCGGCTCCCGCCATCGTTCTCCGCCCGTTCGTTCGATTCGGCCGGCGCCGGCCCGCTCTCGTCTCGACCGTTCACTGCGAGCGATGGCCGAAGACGATGCGTCTTGACCGCCTGACCCGTGGGCTGGACGACTGCACCGTCGCCGTGTCACCACTCGTGGCCAGGTCGCGTGCCGTCGTCGGCGCTCGTCGCGTGCTGACCCGCATGCACGGGGTCAACGTGCAGGAACAGCGGCGGTGGGCCGCCCGGGCGCGCCTCCTGCGGCGTGAGTTCAACCTGCCGGAGGACTCGTTCCTGTGCGCCTGCGTCGCCAACTTCCGTCCGCAGAAGAATCACCGGCTGCTCCTCCAGGCGGTCGAAGAGGTCGTGCGGCTCCGGCCGGATGCCGTTTTCGCGCTCGCGGGTGACGGGCCGTTGCGGGACGAGGTCGTCCGCGACGTGGAGACGCGGGGCCTCGGCGACCGCGTACGCGTGCTGGGGAGGGTCCCGCGGGCCGCACGGCTGGTCGCGGCAGCCGACCTGCTGGTGCTCAGCTCCGACTATGAAGGGCTGCCCGTGGTGGTCATGGAGGCGCTGGCGGCCGGGGTCCCTGTCGTCTCCACCCGGGTCGGGGGAGTGCCGGACCTGATCACCTCCGGCCGGAACGGGATCTTGACCGAGCCGGGTTCGGCCGGTGACCTGGCCGAGGCGATGCTCCAGGCGATGGAGCCGCAGAGACATCGTGAACTGCGGGCCGGAGCCCTGGCCGACGCGGAGAGTGTGGACATGGCCGACACGGCAGAGTGGTTCGAAGAGCTTTACGCGGAGCTGGCCGGGGACGTGAAGGCCTGATGTGCGGGATAGCGGGGATCGCTTCGACGGCGACACCGGATCCCGAGATCGTGCGGCGGATGTGCGATGTGATCGTGCACCGGGGTCCCGATGGTGAGGGCTACTACAGCGATGAGAACGCGGCCCTGGGGATGCGGCGGCTGGCGATCATCGATGTGGCGACCGGCAACCAACCAGTCAGCAGCGAGGACGGCGCGGTCGTCGCGGTCTTCAACGGCGAAATCTACAACTTCGCCGAGTTGCGGCAGGACCTGGAACGACGCGGGCACCGACTGCGTTCCGCCGGTGACTCCGAATGTCTCGTGCATCTCTATGAGGAGCACGGCACCGACATGGTCCACCGGCTGAGGGGGATGTTCGCCTTCGCCATCTGGGATCGCGCCCGGGGACGGCTCGTTCTCGCGAGGGACCGTGTCGGCAAGAAGCCGCTGTTCTGGCGGGCTGATGGCGACACGGTCTGGTTCGGGTCGGAGCTGAAGTCGCTCGCTCAGGATCCCGGCATGCGCAGGGACATAGATGTGGTCGCCTTGCATCATTACCTCACCTACCAGTACGTCCCGGCGCCGTGGTCGATTTACCAGGAAGTGCGCAAGCTCCCGCCCGGACACGTCCTGGTTTGGGAGCAAGGCCGCAGCAGGGTGCATCGTTACTGGTCGCCCGATTGGACCACGCGCCGAGTCGCCGACGTGAGTGAGGAGGAAGAGCGGCTGCGCGAGCTGCTCCTGGAAGCGACGAGGATTCGCATGGTGAGCGAGCGCCCCATCGGGGCGTTCCTCTCCGGGGGGATCGACTCGTCGGCGGTCGTCGCCGCCATGGCGATGCACAGCGGCGAGCCGATCAAGACGTTCTGCATCGGCTTCGAGGACAGCCGGTACGACGAGCGTCACAAGGCGCGGATGGTAGCGGAACGATACGGCACCGATCATCACGAGCTGGTCGTCACGGGCGGCATGCTCGACGTACTGCCGCGCATCGCCTGGCAGTTCGACGAACCGTTCGCCGACTCCTCGGCGATCCCGAGCTTCTATGTCGCCGAGCTGGGTCGCAGGCACGTCACGGTCGCGCTCAACGGTGACGGAGGGGACGAGTCCTTCGGCGGTTACCAGCGCTACGCCCTCATGAACATGGCTCGCGGGATGCCCCGCCTGCCCCGCCCGCTGGCGGAGGCGTGCGGCCACTTCGGCCGGGCAATGGTGGAGCGGAGCGACTACGGGACCCTGAGCCGGCGCATCGGCCGGGTCATCCGGTTCGCGGCCGATCCTCCGTCGCGCCGCTATGCGGGGCTGATGCGTCGCTGTACGGAGGAGCAGAAAGCGAGCATCTACAGCGACGAGCTGTGCGACCTGCTGGCGGGGGTGGACAGCGGCAGCCTGATCGAGGATCTCTTTCTGGGCTCGCGTGCCGGGACAGACCTGGGCCGTGCCCAGGACGCCGACACCGCCATGTACCTTCCGGGCGACCTTCTGGTGAAGGTCGACACCACCACCATGGCGCACTCGCTGGAGGGCCGGTCCCCGTTCCTGGACCATCACCTGATGGAGTGGGCCGCTGGGCTGCCCGGGGCGCTGAAGGTCCGCAACGGGCAGACCAAACGGCTGCTGAGACGAGCGGTCGCCGCCTGGCTGCCGCAGGAGCTGTTGCGCGCCCCGAAGCAGGGGTTCGGCGTCCCCCTCGCCGCGTGGCTGCGCGGCGAACTGCGTGACCTGGCCTGGCAGGTCCTGACCGACGAAACGGCACGCGGCCGTGGCCTGTTCCGGCCGTCGGCCGTACGCGATCTGTTGCTGAGGCACTTGGGCGGCGCGGACCACAGCGACATCCTGTGGTCCTTGGTCCAGTTTGAGCTCTGGCAACGGGCGCATGCGGGTCAGGGGAGCCCATGGGCCGGCGCGACATGTCCCGGACCCGCCCAGGGTGACTCGGCTCGAGGACTGAACCCGGCGAACGAGTAACACCGAGCGGGTCAACCAGACGGGGGACGTCGCGATGCCCGTACCCCTCGTCCGTGCAGGTCATCGCGGGTCAGGAATCCGGGATCATTCCCGGCGCCATGAGGGGAACGCGTGAGGGGATCGCGGGCCGACCCTGCTCGTGGCTGAGCGGGTTCGCGCACGCGAGATCGATGACGATGAAGGCAACCGGCTGCCGCGCATCGTACGGCGTGGCGGCGGGCGGCGGTGACCTGGCGGCGGGCGCGAATGATGCTGTCGGCTCAGGGCACGCCTGTCGCGAAGATCGCGCTGATGGCGTTCACCGGCGAAGACCGGGTGCGATCTACAACTTCGACGCCGATGGGCTGCAGGAAGTGGTACTTGTTGCCGCTTCTGGAATGCGGAGAGGCTCCGAGATCTCTGTCTTCGCCGCCGGCCTCTTGGTCCAGGCGATCGCGGCAAGCAGGCTCGTGATCATCATCAGTGGCATCCGTTGCCTGAAGATCAGGCCGATATTGGCGACCGTCGTCGCATAAGCGATGAAGCCGGGAACGATGAACAGCGCGAGCATCAACAGCATCCTTCGATCCCGCCGCCACAACTCGCGGGCCCCGATCACCGCGTTCCAGAGTAGGTAATACCAGATCAGCGTCTCGATCTTGCCGAGCTGCAGTACAAGGCTCCCATCAGTCCATGGGAACGGCGACAGGAGCGTGTAGAGCAGCTTCGGCCCGAGTGCCCCCCATGCGTTGCCGCCGTCGTCGAAGGTCACCCCGGAGCTTCCGGCGCTGGCGGTGAACATGCGCACCTGCGTGGATTGAGCTTCAGTCAATTCCTTCTGTATCGACGCCGTCGGCAGGGAGTCTGCGGTTCCGGCGAGAAAGAGCAGGCCGATCATCAGCAGTTCGATGAGAATGGCGGTGCTACGCAGAGACAAGATTCGCTTGGGGCTGAGGGCGCCGAGGACGAGTGGCGGCACGCACATGAAGACCATGTATGGCCGCACGTGCCACAGCGTCCAGAGCAACGGCCCGACCAGTATTACCTTCCGAATGTCGAAGCGTTGCAGGTTCGACAGGCCGAGACCGATACAGGAAACGACCAGGAAGGCATTTATGCCATCCTTGAACGTGTCGGACGAATGCAGCACGAACGACGGCATGAACGCCGTCACGATGAGCAGCCGAAATGCCGAAGACTCGTTCGCCCCGACCAGTATTGCAATCTTGTAAATGACAACGCACAGGGCGCACGAAATGAGTGCCACAACCGCCGTGCATGCTAGCGCGGCCGGGCCGCCGCATATGTACATGATGGCCGCGAAGAGATTGCAGATCGCGGTGACGGAATACAGATCCGGCAGTTGTTCGGTGGTGACGAAATGAAATCCGTCGAGCTCCCAGTATGTCAATATCTTTCTGGCCAGGCCCATATACGTGACGTTGTCGCCGCCATAATCGATAGCATTGGGCTGCATGATCAAGATGTGAACGATTATTCTGACGATGAAGGCGGCCAGCAACACCGGTAGCACACGTCGAGACATATGGTGGGCGAAACTTGTTTGCACGATCACGATGAGCATCGCTGCAGTGACGGCAACGACAAGGTACTCCACTGGAAAATACCTCCACACGCCTTGAGGTCGACCCTGGGGCCGGTCTTTCGAAATCAGCTCCAAGCGCAGACGTCGTCATGGAGTCGGTCGAACGATTCCGCCGTTCGGCTGATGTTCACAAGATCTGCGCTGTTGCATGCCCGTTCGCGAAACCGCGCGTGGATCTCGGTCTGCATCACCGCAGGATGGTCTACGCGAGCACGTGGGGATCTCTAGGCCTGGTCAGGAGCAGGACCCTGCCCCCAGCGTCGTGACGTCGATCGGAGCACCGCTGTGGGGAGGGGAAAGCGGAAGTTGACGAGCAAGACCTCCGTGCCGCCGGTCCCCAGGTTCTTGACGATGTCGCAGACGTGCAATTTCATCACGATGCGGCCTTCGAAGACTCCCCATGCCGACGGTGGCGGAGTGAAAGGGTGGCACGGTGCATCCCGGCTTCTTCTGATGCGCGGCCGAAACCGTTCTGAATCCCCTTGGCGTGATGTTCGGTGCTCACCCGAATCAGCATCGCGCGCACGGAGTGAACAGCGTCGGCGACAGCACCATACGACCCCAAGATATTGTGCAGCTCTGCCCCCGGTATTACCCATACGGCTGCGAGAAGCTCCGTGTTCTGCGCCCGGGCCCTCGGGCGGCACGTCCTCGCCCACGCTCCCCGGCGTGAACGAATGGCGAGGCCTCCCCGGCAGCCACCGGGGAGGCCTCGATCACGACGTCAATCTGACATCTGGGGGGTGACGTACGGCGCATGCGTCGACGGAGCGGGCGGGTAGACCGCCTTCGCCTTGGATTTGCTGTTCTGCTTCTGCATCGGATTGGTCTGGTTGTCGGTCTTCTGGAACGGCGTGATGAGCAGGGCGAAGTCGCGCAGCAGGTGCTGGAGCTGGTGCTGGTGCTGACGCTCGTGCTGACGCTCGTGGTTGCGGTTCCAGTTCCGGTTGTGGTTGCGGTGTCCACGGCCCCACCCGTCGCCGCATCCGCGGCAGCCGCTCATGATGGTGGTGGCGTTCGCGGCGCCGGCGGCCGCGGCGGTGTCGAGGGCGATGGCTCCACCGGTCAGCGCGGTGCTGATGGCGAGAACGCCGACGAGGCTCTTGAAGTTCGACATTTCATTTTCCCCCTGAAAACGTGTTCCCAATTGCTTTGATGGTTCCCCGGCGATCGGGTATATGCGCTTGCGGAGACCCTTTTCGGGCCATCCATCTGTCGTCTTGCTTTCCGGGGCGACTGAGCGTCAAACGACGATCAGTCGCTTTTGCACGCCGGTTGTCGCTTTATTGATGACGTTGACCAAATAGCGAGTGTATTGCTGTGAATTGTCATTTATGTCTGATTTGCACTCCGTCCGGCGCTGGTCGGCGCGCGGTGACACGTCGTTCGCGGAAGGAGCCCGCACACGCGTGCCGAGGGCACCCGGCGCGCCGAGGCCCTTCATCGCCGTCATCCCGCGCGTGTCTCGCATCCCGCTCAGTAGCTCAGCGGGTCTTGGGAAGGGCGACTGGTGAGCGTTTCCCTATCGCATGATGCCGGACTCTGCGGAGTGTATTTCGCTACCGCCGGCTCGGTCGCTCGCGATCGGCCGATCTTCTCTTCGTATGAGTTGATCTTAGTACGCAACTCGCAATAATCGGCGGAGCGGATTGCTCAAGCGTTGGCACAATACCAAGTGCTAACCAGATGCTGTACTGATCGATTGCGGCTCGGCTGAGTTTACTGCCGAATACGGCCTCTGCGACTGTTCGTCGGTATTGTTCAAGCAGTTGGGGATCGCTTCCGCACGCTTTGATCGCCGGGGTCTGGTGGGTGCCGCATTTATCGCAGATCAGGTGGATGTCCAGCTCGGCCAGCACAGTCCCGGGCGGCGAGTTCGCCGTACGACGGGTGCTCGGGCCGCCTGCAGCACCCGCAGGTCGTCGAAAATGATCAGGAGATGCTCTCGGACCTGACATACGGATCCAGTGCCGACCGCATGGTGGCCGGGCGCGGTAGTAGCGCGGATTTCGGGATTCCCGCCGACCGTGCGAACCATGAGATCTCCAATGCGGCCATGAGAACGTAGGTGATGGTGGACGAGAGGGCGGCACCCACCGCGCCCAATCGAGGAATGAGTACCAGGTTGAGCAGAATGTTCGCGGCCGCCGCTCCGACAGGGATGGCAGTCATGCTGATGGGCCGGCCGAGGCGTACGAGATATTGCTCGACCGGGCGCATCAGGAAGAGCGCGATCATTCCTGGTGCCAGCACCAGCAAGGGGGCGACGCAACCCGCGTAGGACTGGCCATAGAGCAGAGGTATCAGCGTGGGGGAGAGCGCGGCGAGCACCCCGATGAAGGCCGCAGACAGGAGCAGGCTCAGCCGGATGATGCGGGCGGTGACCTGCGCGGCGTCGTTCATGTCGCTCGACGCCTGCTGGGGAAGGGCGACCTGTGTGATCGCCTCGGCTGGGATGCGCGCGAGTTCGAGCACTGTGACGGCCACGGTATAGATGCCCACCGCCGCGGCGGAGTCCAAGGCGTGGAGCAGCAGAATGTCCACCGTCAGCAGAAGGTGGAAGGCCACCACCCCGACGTGGTAGCGGCTCCCGAGGGCCAGTTGGTGGAATGCCAGCCGACCTCCGCCTCTGAGGGGGCGAAGGCCCAGCGCCCGGATGAGAATGAGAGAAGGGACGGTTATGGAGATCGTCCAGCACACCACGACGCTTGCGACCGTGACATTGCCGATGGCGATGAGGACCAGAAGAGGGAGACACTGGATCAGGCCCGCTGCGACCGTCGCGCGGTTGACGACGCCCACTTCTGACCGCAGCAATGCGATGCCTCGGAGGTTGGTCGTCATGACACCGAACGGCACGGAAAGCAGTGCCAAGTAGAGCAGCGGAGACGTTGTGGGCATGGCGCCGAGCAGCGTCAGCATCATCCCGACCAGTGCGGCGACAGTCCCCAGGATCAGGCCGAGAAGCAGGCCGTTCACGGCAAGACAGTGTCGTCGCGCCCGATCCGCCCAGAGGGAGATCTGCGTCTGCTCGATGGAGAAGTGCCCCATGACGATGGCCGTGGCTGCCGCGGTGGCGATGATTGCGTAGGTTCCCCGGCCCTCAGGCTGGAGAGTGCGCGCGAGCAACACCCCTGTCACGGTCGCCAGCAACAGCCGGAGCACTCGGCTCGCCATCGTCTGAGCGACCTTGCTCAGTGACGAGTTCACATTTGAGCCGCGGAGCATCGCACCTCACTCGAGCTCTGCGCATCGGGGAGGGCGTGTGCCCTGTGCCAGAGCTCGAACTGCAGCAGCGTCCAAAGCTGTACGGAGTGGTCGGCCCCCATCTGATGGCGTTGGAGCAGGTTTCGCACCACCGACGGGCGGAACATGCCCCTACTCCGCGCGGTGTGGTCGGTCAGCATGTCGAAGGCCAGATCGCGCAGCTCCCGTCGGAGCCACATGGCCAGCGGAACACCGAACCCTTGTTTGGGACGGTTCATGAGTTCCTGCGGAAGCCAGGGGGCGACCGCGCGTTTGAGCAGCCGCTTCGTCTGACCTTCATGCACCTTGAGCTGCAGCGGGAGGCTCGCTGCCCATTCCATCAGATGGTGGTCGAGGAAGGGGGACCGTGCCTCAAGAGAGTTGGCCATGGTGGAGATGTCCGCCTTCACCAACAGATCCCCGGGAAGGTAGGTGTTGACGTCCACATCCATGAGCCGCCCAAGGTCTGTATCCGCCCGCGACTCTAGGAAGGCTTCCTCCAGGAGGTTGTAGCTGTCCACACCGGCCGCCTGTGTCCGGAGCTCGTCGCCGTAGAGCGCGTTCTTTCCTTCAGTGGTGAAGGCGGACATCATCAACGCGTAGCGCCGGGCCGGCGGCTCAGCTGCGAACTGCAGGAGCCGGCCGAGACGCCGGGTGGCGGTGCCCGGTGCGCTCTTTTCGGCGAAGAAGCTGCCGACTCGCAGCGGGACTCTGGCCAGCGCACGGGGAAGAACCGGAATCCGGCTACTCCTGGCGGCCAGCGTGTAGCGGTTGTAACCGCCGAAACATTCGTCGCCGCCGTCGCCGGTGAGGGCGACCGTGACATGCTGGCGGCTCAGCCAGGCCACGTAGAAACTGGGTATGGCCGATGAATCGGCGAAGGGCTCGTCGAAGTGCCATGTGATCTTCGGCAGGACGTCCAGCAGATCGGGTGTGATCACCAGCTCACGATGCTCGGTCCCGTAGCGCTCGGCGACCAGGCGGGCCCAGTGTCGTTCGTCGTAGCGCTCGTCGGTGAAACCGATACTGAACGTCCTGACCGGCTCGCCGCGCTGCATCGCCATGGCCGCGACCACCGCCGAGGAGTCGATGCCGCCGGACAGGAACGCTCCGATGGGCCGCTCACTGACCATCCGAATCCGGGTCGCCTCCAGGAGTAGTTCCCGAAGCCGTTCCTCCTCGGCTCGTTCGTCCGTCACATGTCGTGGCGTGGAGTCGAACCGCCAGTAGGGATTCACGGTGACGCGGCCGTCTTCCCAGGTGAGCACATGGCCTGGAGAGAGCTTGTAGGTCCCTTGGTAGATGCTCCACGGAGCCGGAACGTACGAGTATGTGAGGTAGTGGTGGAGAGCCACCGGGTGAACCTCACGAGACATGTCCGGGTCCGTGGCGAGTGCTTTGAGCTCCGACGCGAATCGGATCGAGGAATGATCCGATCGCCAATAGAGCGGCTTCTTCCCGACCCGGTCCCTGGCCAGCACCAGGCGCCTGCGATCCCTGTCCCAGATGGCGAACGCGAACATGCCGCGGAGTCGCTGGACGAGTTCCACACCGAATTCCTCGTAGAGATGCACGAGGCACTCGGAGTCGCCCTCGCTGCGCAGGATGTGGCCTTTGGCGATCAGCTCGCGGCGCAGTTCGGCGAAATTGTAAATCTCGCCGTTGAACACGGCCACGATCCGGCCGTCCTCGCTGTAGACGGGTTGGTCACCTGAGGCGACGTCGATGATGGCGAGGCGTTGCATGCCCAGAGCCGCATGTTCATCGGTGTGGAAGCCTGCCCCGTCGGGCCCCCTGTGAGTGATCGCCCCACACATGCGGCGGGTGAGCTCCGGGTCGGGACGCGATGTCGACACGATTCCGGCTATCCCGCACATCGCTTCTCCAAAAGTCGCTGGTACAGCTTGATGTGGTCATCGACCATGACGTCCAGGCAGAGGTTCTTGCGCGCCCACGCGTGAGCTGCGGCTCCCAGGGCGGCGGCGAGTTCCGGATTCTCGACCAGGCGGGTGATTCCCTCGGCGAGAGCGGCGGGGTCAGCGGGGGGGACGAGGATTCCGCGGTCTTCGAGCAGTTCGGGCGTCCCACCGACCGAAGTCGCGATGACCGGCCTGCCCGCCGCCATCGCCTCCATGACCGCGTTGCTCAGGCCTTCAGACAGAGAAGGCAGGACCACCATGTCGGCGCGCGCCAGGAATCCCGCGACGTCCCTCTGGTCTCCCAGAAAGCGGACGTCGACGCCGAGCGCGCGGGCTTGGCTTTCAAGGTCATCACGTTCTGGTCCGTCTCCGGCGAGCACGAGTGTGATGGGCAGCCCCTGACGGGAAAGCAAGGCGGCGGCCTCGATGAGGAAACAATGTCCCTTTCCCGGGCTGAGGCGGGCCAGGCACAGCACGAGGGGAAGCGTGGTGTCGATCTTCTCTGATGCGATCGCTTGGAACGCCGAATCGGGAAGGCCGTTACGGATCACGCTCAGCTTCCGTGCCGGGACACGCTCGACCGTACGGGCATCCTCGGCCACGGCAACCGCATTGGCGACGACGTGATCGGTCATCCCAGTCACGGCCCTTTCGAGGGCATGTACCCATCGGGGTCTCTTCTTGAGAAGATCACTCTGGTTGCGCCGCCCTGCCACCACGACCGGGACTCGTGCCAGGCGGGCGGCCGGCGGGCCCATGACGTAGCTCTCGTAGAGAAACGCGTGCAGGACCTCCGGCTTCAGCCGTCTCAGCAGGCAGACCATGCGTGCAAAGGCGCGCAGGTTCCTGGCCAGAGCCACAAGGCGGGGTTGCCTTCGGGAGAAGCCGAGATGATGCACGTGGACCCCTGCGTGCCGGAGATTCGACTCATGCGGTCCTCCTCTCGACAGCAGGAGTACGTGGACCGCGACGCCTGAATGCCGCAATTCCCGTGTAAGCAGGGACAGTTGTCGCTGGGCTCCGCCCAGATTCAACTCCCCGATGAGAAACGCCACGCAGTTGATGCGGGCCTTCACTCCGACCGCCATGGCGGTTCAACTCCTTGGCCAAGGATTACTGGCTGCTAAAGACTCGGCGCCGCGTACTTCCTGGTCGTGGTCGGCGACCGGCGAACATTGCCACGCCTGTCTCCGATGCGGATCGCCGGTATTCCGGGTCGTTAAGGAGCGCCCATGATCTGCCGGCGATCCGCGCTGTTCGCTACCGTTCTATGCCGGTGTCCCGATCTCATATACGGCATAGTCGCCGGAACGGAAACGAAGCTTTGCGACGTCCCCGATACGCGATTCTGGGTTTATTCGGCGTTCATCGACGAAGAGCCAGTGAACTCCGTAACGCTCTTGCAGTTGACGCATCGTGTTCCACGATGGGCGGTAAAATGCCGCGTCGTTCAGGCTGAGCCTTTCGGCATCCCAAAACGGTAGACCGTCGACTCGCTGGCCTCCCATACGCCAGCGGTCATTATTCGTCGGAGTGTACATCCACCCCTCGACCAGGACGCGCCGTTCGGTCAGTGCGGCAACCCATGCTTGGCGACTGTCGCATGGGCTCTCGTATCCCCAGAGGCAATGCGAATTCGTGGCGACCAACTGGTTCGGCTCAGAATGGGCCCGCAACCAGCGTCCTGCCGTCACGATGCCTTGTGGGACGGCCTGTGCGACGAGGGGGTGGGCCAACCCATGGAAATTCGCGGGGGAGTTGGGTGTGTCCCTTTCCACGGTCGACAGGACGCGCGTGAACCAGGCGGCGGGTAGGCCGGCACTTGTGAGGAAAAGGACGATGACCGTCCAGGCGCGTAGCCCGGCCCGCCCTGTGACATACATAACTATCACCGGCACGGCCGCGATGACGAGGAGCACAATATACGGAAGGAAGAGGGGCATATCCGACTGGCCGGGCTTCAGGGGAACCCTGACACCGCAGAGCATGCGGATCAGGTAAGTGGCCACCACCCCGATGGCTACCGAAATGAAAATCGTCCGCAGCGACGGCCGTGTCCGTCGCACGAGCAGAGTGAGCCCGTAGACGGCAAGGATGGCCAGATAGGGACAGGCCGCCTGAAGGAAGTACCCCTGAGCATTGTGCGGATGGCCCAGCAACAACATTGCTCCGATACCCGCGGCGCCCATGCCCAGCATGAGAAGCACTGCGGGTTGCCTGAGCAACCGAGGCCGGCTCAGCAGGCCGAGGATCCCCAGCCACATGACGGACCAGTTCGCCACATACATGAGTGCTACGCCGACTACGGCCGCGAACGAGGGCTCGACCGTGCTGAACAGGCCGGTCAATTTCCCCCATTCTCCTCGCGCGACGGAGAGAGGCGCCAAGGTCAGCCCTTGCCGCGTTTGGCCGAACAGCACAACCTGGGCATAGAGAAAACACAGAGCGGTCATTCCAAGTGCGACGGCTGTCGGCCACCGGAGCTTGCGCCGCGTGACTACTTCGACCGCGGCTACCGTACCCAGTCCAGCGGCCAGTATGGGCAGGTTTGTGGCCTTCGCCCCCATCGCCACCACGAGAAAGACGCCCAGCAGGAGCCATACGCCTAGAGTGTGCCGTCGGCGCTGAAGAAGATCGACGAGGAGGAGAACAACCGGGGCGAAGAGGAGGGCTCCAAATGTCTCTGTGGGGCTCTCCCACGATTGAAAAGGAGCCGTCTCGAATACGCTGGTCCTTGTCCCAAGATAAAGATTCGGAGCCGCTATGAAGACTGTGCTCACGACGGCCGCCAGTGCCGCCGGCCATGAATTGATAACGCGCCGCCCGATCGCACCCAGCAGGATGACGACAGCGGCGAACATGGGCAGCATGCCCACGCGGACAAGCAGTACCAACGGTTCCACTCCGGTCACCCAGCTCGCCGCCGCGAAGTACGTGTAAAGGAACCAGTGGTAGAACAGCGGTTCGCCGGCCACCATGGGCACCGTGGGCGGCATATGGTTTTTCAACTCACCGATCAAGGACAAGTGATATGGCACGTCTATATTCGACGCCGCCATCGCCGGCCAGGTGAGGGCATTCGACTTGAAGTACGAAGAACTCCAGACGATCAGATACGCAATCGTCAGAGCAAGAGCCCAGGACCACCAGGCGGGCGCTTTCAGGCGAGTTGTCCGCTTCCAATGACTTCGCAGCCGGGGAACGATCAGGAAGGCCGCATAAGTTGCGATCGGCCACACCAGGACCAGAAGTGGCACTCCGATAGCCCGGGCTCCGATATAGGTGAGTACTTCTATGGCGTAGCCGAGAATAAGGCCGAGTGCCATTTCCTCTGCCAGCGTGTGGGCATGGCCGAGCACTGCCCGGATGATCAGCATGCCGGGAAGCAGCAGTCCGAAGACGGTATAGGCGCTGAACGAAGCTATGTCGGAGCTGGAAACACCCGAAGAGATCAGTACGACCAGAGTGAAAGCCGTCACAGCCGCCGCCGGCAGCCACGTCCGGAATCCAGTCAGCCATCGGCGTCGAGTGGAATGTCCTTTTTCCGCGATGCGCTCGGCTGATTGAACTGGTTTGACCGGGCCTGGCGCAGGACTCGCCAGGGGCGAAGATTCGACCATACGCGTAAGCCTGTCGATTTTGGCGCGATAAGGCCGTCTGGACACCCCGCTCTTGTGAGGTCATTGCCGGTCCGAGGCGAAACGGTTGCTCTTGGGAAAAGCCGATCCCCGGCTGCCGCGCCGGCCCTTACCGCCCGCCGTGTCACACGTGATATCCATACCTCTGCAGGCGAGACGCGAGGGAACGCTCGAGAAGCGCGAGCTGCTTCGGGGCAAGGTTTCTCCGAAAAGCGTCGGCACGCCCAGGGGAAAATTCCTGGCGTGCGAAGCCCCTCTCGAAGCCCTGTGTCCAGGGCAATCCGAGAAACTCCAGGATGATGTCCATATGCTTACGCGGGTCCGCGAGCAGATCCTCGTAGCGCACCTCGAGCCAAAGATCGGGGGGCACGGCTGTGCGCGCGACCTCGAAGGCGTCTATCAGTAGTTTCCAGCCGATCCCGGCTAGATGTGCCAGAGACCTTCCCTCGCGGTCCCACTCCTGGGCGTAACCCTCGGGGAGCGTTCCCAACTCCCAGCGTGACGGCCCGAGATGCCCACTCCACCACGGCATTTGGAGCAAAGAGTTCGCCACCGCGCGCCCGTCGCGCACGATGTGCACGAATCGAGCCTCAGGAAACACCGCGTGCAGGAACGAGGCTCTGGGCCAGAGGGTGAACTTATGAACGAAATGCCGCCCTGGTGCCGTGGCTCCTCGGCTCTCGAAGAAGGACCTCAAGCGATTCGCCAGCCAAGGGCTTGCGTCCGCGGCCACCAGATCCCGGAACGGATTGACCACGGTGGGGGAGACCTCACGGCTCAGGGCCGCGTAGCCCTCAGAAGGGCGTAGCCATTTCACCCTGGAACCGGTAGGCATTCGCCGGTAGATAACTCCGTTGAGCGGCCGAATCAATGCGGGAACTCGCCGCCACCGGTCGTCCACGTTGGATACGAAGCTCGCATCCGGGTGACGGGCGATTACGTCGTGGACAAGTGTGGATCCGCAGCGTCCGGTTCCGATGAGGAAGTCAAGCATGTGAACTGGTCCGATCCGTATTAATGGCTCCCCGTACTCTTGCAGTGCCGCGACGTACGGCCGGGGTGATGCTGAGGGCCAAGGCGATGCATGCCAGTGGAACCGCCGGCAGGGCGAAGCGGTAAGAGTTCTGGTTCGTGGCGGTGGCGAGCACCAGGAGTGCCACTGCCATCGACCACGGCAGCAGTGCCGGGATCGATAGCCGACGTTTGCAGCGCAACATCAAAACCGCCGGTGTCACCATTGCGAGGAACAGCATCAGCCCCGGCAGGAAGATCAAATACTGGTACCGTTCGAGGAATGCGGCGAAGGGCGCGACCGCCGTCGGCGCGCCGCTGTAACCGTATGTTCGGGCGATCTCCCCCTGCTCCGGTGGAATTTTGTCGGGAACAGCAGGGAATAGGAAGGCGGGGTCACCGTGCACCGGTGGGTCCCGCCGGAGAACGGTGTCGGTCAGGTCGCGCAGGACGATGAGGGCGTAGTCCACGGGTTGGGCGACGATGGCACGCAGCGCGAAATTCCGTGCGAGGGAGTTGTTCTCAGGGCTGAGCGGCGGACCTGGTCTCCTGTACAACCAGGCGTTCTCGTCGGTCAGGTATTCCTGGGGGCGCTTGGTATCGAGCAAGAAGTTCCACGGCCACGTGGCGGCGGCTCGGTGCGGTTCAGGCGGGCAAAGCTGTATGAGATCGGCTGGTGGACGTATCTTCGAGCAGTCGGCAAACGACATGGTGCGCGACCAGAGGAGTATTCCGTCGTTCGAGCCGAGTGCGAATACGTTGTTGTGTGCCTGAAACCACAGACCATAGGAACAGAGCGGTACGAGGCAGGTCGCCACAGCCGTGAGCAGTGTGCGCAACGTGACCCGCCACGCGACTAGAAGGCCGAGGAATAGCAGAACGAGCGGAAGGCCTATCGATCGGGTGAGCGTGGCGGCGGTGAGCAACAGGGCCGCTGCAGCGACTGTGCGCGGTGTGAGTCGGCGCCGCCAGAGCGTGACGACGACGGCCCCCGTCACAAGGCAGGTGAAGAGGGTCTCGCTGAGCAGGGCATGCTCGATCACCAACTGGCGAGGATCGAGGAGAAGGGGAAGGGAGGCGGCCGCTGCCAGCACCGGTCGCACCTGCCATCGGCGGAGCAGGGCATAAATCAAAATTCCGGTGACCAGCCCCAGAAGGTGCTGGGCGGCGACCACAAGCGCGCTGCTGTGAAAGTCCAGGAACATTCGAAGGAACACGGAATAGCCGGCAGGTCGCCAAGGGTTGGGTACGATCCGCAGCGCGTCGGTGACATAGGCGGTGGTGTCCCCGTGCCAAAAGGCCTGGTGATATCCCAGCATGGCAGCTGAACGCAGCAGTACTGCGGCAATGACCGTGAGAGCGATAGGAGCGCGGGCAGCGGCGAGGATACGTGATTTGCCGGGCGTGGAAGCGAAGCCGCTGGTCGCCAGGTCACCGAGCGCACTTCCGCGGTGCGCCCGATCGACCCGATAGCTTGAGATGATTTTGAGCATGCCTTTGACTTTCATTGGCATGTTCACCGTCCTTTTCTCCGGCTACCGATCGACTCCAGACAGTAATCGGCATGTGGCGCGGAACCGCCTAGTGGTCACAGTTGGGAGAGCCCTCCCATATCCGGCACGGACTCCGTATTCGGGACTTTCGTCCACACCTGGAAGCGCTCTTCATCCTGCCCGCGCCGGTGCGGAGCCAGATCGTTTCCCGGGGTGGCCTGCCCGTGAAATTTAGAAAGATGTCTTCAACACCTTCGCCTTATAAAGGGCTGGCAAGAAGTGCGTCGAGTGCGGCCGATCCTGCGAGTCGTGAGCATCAGCCTTGTCAATGCTTGCGAGCATGTCCAAGGCCGCGGATGTTCTACGCGGGTGTGGAGCACGCTCGAATTCGCGAGAGTCCGACGATTCTCCGGCCGCAGCAGGTTCGCCCTTTAGATGTCATAGGCCGCTGCGGACGTCGGCATATTTCCCGCCACATTCGTCCTCGTCGTCGTGCCGGTATATGCGGCGCCGCTTGCTCGGATACGACCTTGTCCCGGCAGACCGCGTCGCTTACCGCATAGTTGACGGTTCGGGTTCGTGACCAGCCACCGTTGCCGCCGTAATCGGGGGATCGTACGTGTTGAACTGTGAGAAAGTCGCCCCGAGGTGGCAGATGAACCTCGCAGGCCTGATCGCTTGCGGTCTTGGCTTGGTTGTCATGTTCGGCTCGATCCAGGGTGCCTGGGGCCAGGCGTACACACCGACGCCGTCTGCGACGGCGTCCGGGATGCCGATGCCGTCTATGGTGCCGTCTGCGGTGCCCGTTGCGGTGCCGTCTGCGACGGCGTCCGGGATGCCGGTGCCGTCTGCGGTGCCGTCTGCGGTGCCGTCTGCGGTGCCCGTTGCGGTGCCGTCTGCGACGGCGTCCGGGATGCCGGTGCCGTCTGCGGTGCCGTCTGCGGTGCCGTCCGGGATGCCGATGCCGGTACCGTCCGCGACGCCGTCGGGGATGCTGGAACCGAGCCAAGGGAAGACGCCGCTCTCCCATCCCGGGGAGAGCTTGCCGACTCGCCGATCGAACCAGCCGCACAGGAGTCGCCAAGCGGCGGCCTGCCCGCCCACCTCCATCATCTGCATTGAAAACAGCCTGCCTGGAAGCCCCCCCAGTGAATGGGACGTCCCAGGAGCAGGCAGCAGCAACATCCAGGGCTTCGCGACGAACATGAGCGTCAACGTCGGGGAGACGGTGCAGTTCAAGGTGAAGACCGATGCGACGGATTACCGCGTGGACATCTACCGCGTCGGCTACTACAGCGGGCTGGGAGCTCGGAAAATCACCACCGTCCAGCCCTCCGCCACCCTGCCTCAGACGCAGCCGGACTGCCTGAGTGACCCCACCATAGGACTGATCGACTGCGGCAACTGGGCGGTATCCGCCTCCTGGGCCGTGCCGAACAACGCCGTCTCCGGGGTCTACCTCGCAAACCTGGTGCGAGAGGATGGGGCAACCGGTGTAAGCCAGATAATTTTCGTTTTGCGGGATGATGCTCGAAATTCGGATCTACTGGCTCAAACCTCTGACTCAACGTGGCAGGCATACAACACCTACGGTGGGAACAGCCTTTATCTGGGGAGTCCGGTAGGAAGGTCCTATGCGGTCAGCTACAACCGTCCAGTGACCACGCGGGGCAGCAGTTGTTGCAAAGGGTCGGTCGAAAGCTATTTCTTCAACTCCGAATACCCCATGGTCAGGTGGCTGGAGGCCAACAGTTACGACGTCAGCTATACGAGCAACGTCGACACGGCCAGGCGGGGAGCGGAACTGCTTGACCACAAGGTCTTCCTGTCCGTCGGGCACGACGAGTACTGGTCGAACGACATGCGGAACAACGTGGAGAACGCCCGCGCCCAGGGCGTCGATTTGTCGTTCTTTTCCGGTAACGAGGTGTTCTGGAAGACGAGATGGGAGGACAGCATCGATGGATCGACCACGCCGTTCCGGACACTTGTCTGCTACAAGGAGACTGCTGCGAACGCCAAGATCGACCCGAGTCCTCAGTGGACCGGTACGTGGCGCGATCCGCGTTTCTCCCCGCCGTCCAATGGCGGTAGGCCGGAGAACGCGCTGACCGGCACGCTGCACATGGTGAACGGCACCCGCAACGATCCAATGACGGTCCCGGCTGAATACGCCCCCATGCGGTTTTGGCGCAACACGTCTGTCGCGAACCTTTCGCCTGGTCAGACGGCGAACTTCGCCGCCGGAATGCTTGGCTACGAATGGGACGAGGCGCCCTACAACGGATTCCAGCCGGCGGGCCCTGTGCAACTGTCCAGCACCACACTCGATGTGACGCCGCAGTACCTGCTCGACTTCGGGTCCACATACGGCGCGGGGGTGGCGACCCACCATCTGGTGCTCTACCGGGCGCCGAGTGGCGTGCTCGTCTTCGGCGCAGGAACCACTCAGTGGTCATGGGGACTCGACGCCGTTCATGATCGCCCCGGTACGCCCGCGGACATCCGGATACGGCAGGCGACCGTGAATCTCTTCGCGGACATGGGGGTCCAGCCGGCGACGCTCCAACCGGACTTGGTTCCGGCGACACAGTCGACGGACACCGCTCCTCCGACGTCTGCCATCAGCAATCCCGTGAACGGTGCGACCTTGTCGGCGAGAAGCCCCGTCACGGTACAAGGCACGGCGGCGGACACCGGTGGCGGAGTCGTGGCCGCCGTCGAGGTGTCCGTGGACGGCGGGACGACCTGGCGTCCGGCGACAGGGCGCACGAACTGGGTGTTCAGCTGGACGCCGACGACTCCGGGGACGGTGAAGATCCAGACCCGAGCGGTCGACGACATCGGCAACCTGCAGGCGACCCCCACCATGACCACCGTCACCGTTGTGAATACACTCTGGCCGCCGACCACGACGCCCGCGGTCGACTCCAATAACGACACCAAGCCGGTGGAGATCGGCGTGAAGTTCCAGTCGACGGCTCCGGGCACCATCACGGGGATCAGGTTCTACAAGGGGTCGCAGAACACGGGGCCCCATGTCGGCAGCCTGTGGACGAGCAGTGGTCAGTTGCTCGCCTCGGCGACTTTCACGGGGGAGACGGCGTCCGGGTGGCAGCAGGTGAACTTCTCGACGCCGGTGGCGGTCAGTGCCGGGACGACCTATATCGCCTCGTATCACAC
>NZ_BOOO01000003.1 GCF_016863275.1 Planotetraspora mira | reverse complement strand
GCAGAACACGGGGACCCATGTCGGCAGTCTGTGGACGAGTAGCGGTCAGTTGCTTGCCTCGGCGACTTTCACGGGGGAGACGGCGTCCGGGTGGCAGCAGGTGAACTTCTCGACGCCGGTGGTGATCAGTGCCGGGACGACCTATATCGCCTCGTATCACACGACGTCGGGCTTCTACTCGATTACAAGGCCGTACTTCGCGTCCCAATACGTGAATGGGTTGCTCACCGCACTCGCCTCCGGCGCGTCAGGAGGAAACGGCGTGTTCACCTACGGCGCGACGAACACCTTTCCCACCAGCAGCTTTAGCGCGACCAATTACTGGGTCGATCTCGTGTTCAATTCCGATTAGAGTTGGTCAGTGCCTTCGTCTTGAGCACCGTCAGCCCTCCTCGATGTACGGGTCGGCCGACGTGCGCACGGTGTTGTCGCGGACGCATTCGTTTCGGTCACAACATCACGATGGCCGACGAGCTCGCTCAGGTGTGTGCCACGCCCGAGCGGCGAACTCCATCATCAGGGGCCAGGCGGGCGTCGACGTCATGATGCCGCGTGCCGGCGTGGGTGGCTCCAGCCTGGCGAGGGGTGTGGCGCGCGGCCGGGGTTCGGATATCGCGGGATCGGATCTGGACGGCGTGGACGTCTCGCCTGAACTCAGGAGACGCCGGCGCTCCCCGAACGATGCGACATTTCTGGCGCAACGGACGATCCGGCGCGCTCCCGCACCACATAAGTGGGCCGCCCCATTCCGCTTCCATGGATCCGGCCGATGTATTCACCCAAAACTCCGATGGAGATCAGCTGAGCGGAGGAGAAGAGCGCGACCATGGTGGCTACGGTGGTGAATCCGGCCACCGTCGTGTCGCCCGCTATGAAACGCCACAGAACCAGGCCACTCAGAAACAAGCCGATGAGGCCGACGAGGAATCCGAGGTAGCTCGCCATCCGGAGAGGAACCGTGCTGTAGCCCAGCAGCATGTTCACCGCATGCCGGACCAGCAGGCGCAGCGAGTAGTTGGATCGCCCATGCTCGCGTTCGTTCATGTGTACGTGCACAGCGTCCACTTGCGTGGTGGCCCACGACAAAGCCACATCGAGCGACGCATGCGGGCCGGACAGTTCATCGAATCCGTCACGAAGGCGCGTCCGGAAGGCGCGGAAGGCGCTGATCTTCCGCGCGGCCCGGATGCCCAGAGCACCCGCCATGCCGGCCTTCACGGACCGGGATGCGAGACTTCGGAGGAATCCGTGTTCTTCCGCGTACGGAACGCCGTACACCAGGTCAAGGCCGTCACCGTCGAGCGCGGCCAACAGCAGGGGGATCTGCTCCGGCGGATGCTGCAGATCGTCGTCCATGGTGACGACCACGTCGAACTTCGCCTCTCTGATTCCAGCGAGCAGTGCGTTGTGCTGGCCGTAGTTGCGGGACAGGCGGATGGCGCGAACGCCGTCGATGCGCGCCGCCAGGTCGGCCGCCGCGCTCCAGGTGCCGTCCGGGCTTCCGTCGACGACGAGGATCACCTCGTGCAGGACCGACACCGCGCGAAGGACCGGCATGAGCCGGGTCACGAGCATCGGGAGAGTCCGCGCGGAGCGAAAACATGGAATAACCACCGACACTGACATTGTTCTCCCCGATTGCTTTCTTCAGCCGACTACACTCCCTTTGATCCCGGCACCCGACCATGATCTGGAGTGATTGTCATATGGTTGAAGTCGAAAGCCGTTCCGCCCGTGGCGCGCATTCACGTTCCAGCCGGTCGTTCCCGGCCCTTGGTGGGCAGCGCATCACATATCTGCTCGCCGGTGCCATGACGGCTGCCGTCTATTACGCTCTCCTTGGCCTAGGATTGCTGGCGGCAAAAGGTACGGTTCCCTATCTTGTCCTTGTCGTGATGAGTCATCTCATTACCGTGGTCATCGTTTACCCGTGGTACAGACTGGTGGTCTTCCGCGTGTCCGGGCAATCGTGGCTGGCTGGGTATCTCCGGTTCTATGTAGTCGGGCTCAGCTTTCTGGGCGCGTCCATCCTGGGACTCCCCGTTTTGGTGGAATATGCCGGATTTCCCATTATGCTGGCCCAGGCTCTGATAATAGTAATGAGCCCGCCGTTGTCCTATGTGATACATCGGACGTGGACATTCCGTAACCGCGAGAACGTCTAGTTCGGGCAACATATCCGACGGTCTTCGACAAAGGAGATCTGTGGTTGAGGGTGACCGATTGGCGCTCCGCGTAGGTTCGAGCGGGTCGGTACTCACCGACCACGCTTCTGCGGAAGGACTCCGGTATCGATGAAGGCTCTTGTTCTGGCGGGCGGCAAGGGAACCAGGCTGCGCCCGCTGACGCACACCTCGGCGAAACAACTCGTCCCGGTTGCGAACAAGCCGGTGCTCTACTACGGACTTGAGGCGATACGGGACGCGGGCATCACGAGTGTCGGCGTCATCGTAGGCGAGACGGGTCCAGAAGTCCGGCGCGCAGTCGGGGACGGGTCGAGGTTCGGACTCGAGGTGACCTACATTCCGCAGGAGGCCCCTTTGGGGCTGGCGCACTGCGTCCTGATCGCTCAGGACTTCCTCGCCGACGACCCCTTCGTCATGTACCTCGGCGACAACTTCCTGATCGGTGGAATCGCCGACCAGGTCAGCGCGTTCCAGGACGGCGGATACGACGCCCAGATCCTGCTCACCAGGGTGACCGAACCCCAGTTCTACGGCGTCGCGGAGCTCGGGCCCGCCGGTGAGATCATCGGGCTTGAGGAGAAGCCGGCCGTCCCGAGAAGCGACATGGCCATCGTGGGGGTGTATCTGTTCTCTCCGGTCATACACCAGGCAGTGCAGGCGATCGAGCCCTCGGATCGCGGCGAGCTGGAGATCACCGACGCGATCCAGTGGCTTATTCGAAAGGGCTACACCGTTCAGTCGCACATGGTCAGCGGATACTGGAGGGACACGGGACGGCTGCAGGACATGCTGGAGTGCAATCGCATCGTCTTGGAAGCGGTCGAGCGTGATATCAAGGGCGCGGTAGATACGTTGAGCGAGATCACTGGACGGGTCGTCATCGAGTCTGGCGCCGTGGTCGAGAACTCGATTCTCCGTGGGCCGATCGTGGTCGGGGCAGACACCAAGATCGTTTCGTCTTACGTCGGGCCGTTCACATCGATAGGGTCGGCCTGCGTCGTTCAGAACGCCGAGATCGAGTATTCGATCGTCCTCGACGGCTCCTCGGTGGACGGCGTCTCGCGTATCGCACATTCCCTGATCGGCCGCAATGTCGAGGTGAGCCGCGCGAGCGGCCCGCCGTACACACACGAGCTCATGGTCGGAGACCACAGCCGGATACAGGTTCGCTCCTGATCGCGCCTCCCTCCCTCAGACGGTCGTGAGCAGTGCGGGCCGCACCAGATGAACCGTGATGAGGGTCCACATCGGCTCGAATCCATACCTTGCCCAAGCCCTCTGCACGCGGGTGTTGTGTCCTTGGGTGGATATGACGACCTCCGCCGCGCCGCGAGCCAGCGTTGCGTCCTCTACTCCTTTCAACAGGTGGGAATAGAGGCCACGGCCTTGTGCTTTGCCGACGATTCCCGCCAGCAGGATCTCCGTTCGAAGGCCGGTCTCATCGAGCGTCGCCAAGCCGAGGGCGTCATCCACTTCCCGCTCCCAAAGAGCCAGGCACCTTCCCTCGTCGACGGACCGCTGAGCCCATTCCTGGTAGCCCGCAAGCGCATCGCGGACCTCGAACAGAGGATTCGCCAGGTAGTGGTTTCCGTACCCGGCGAAGATGTCAGCGATCAGGGCCTTCGTCGTGGCCGGACAGACGACCCCGGTTGTCCGGAGGTTCTTCGACGGCTCGGGTGCTCGGCCCTCTCCCGCACGCAGGCGCCAGTACGCGAGAGAGTCGGCGAGTATCGCCGTCCGGCCCAGCTTGATCAGCCGCGCGAACCAGTCGATGTACTGGGCCGGGTATCGGAGCACGATGACGTCCGCGGTCGATCCGCGGACGGCCTCACGCACTGCGATGAAGGAATCCTCAGCATCGAGCGGGACAGTGAGACGCTCGACCGAGCACCCGAAACGAGCCGACTCCTGCGGTGACTCGCGGATCTGCACGTCCTCGGCCTGCATGATGTCATGCCATGCCATCAGACCACCTTGTAGCTGAGGACGGCGTTGATCACGCGCGTGACCTCGGCCTCATCCAGGTCCGCATACAGCGGCAGCCTTACGAGACGATCGGCCGTCTTCTCGGTGACCGGGCATCCGCTCGCCACCCGCCCGTGCCGTAGCCCGGCAGGGGCGCTGTGCAGCGGTTCGAAGTGGGATGTCGCCTGGACACCATTTTGGGAAAGGTGTCCGATGAACGACTGGCGGTTCTCAAGATCGGGGAGCAGCAGGTAGTAGAGGTGCGCCGGATGGAGACAGCCCTCAGGGACCATAGGCTGGGCGACCGCGTTCTCCATCGCCCAGCCGGACAGTTCGTAGTGATACCGCTGCCAAACGGCGTGGCGCCGCACCTGGATCCGGTCGAAGGACTCCAGTTGTGCGGTCAGTTGGGCGGCGACGAGGTCGGAGGGCAAGTAGTTCGAACCGATGTCGACCCAGCGGTACTTGTCCACCTGGCCCCGGAAGAACCGACTGCGGTCGGTGCCCTTCTCCCGGATGATCTCTGCTCGAGCGGCGAGACCGGCCTCGTTCAGCAGCAACGCGCCGCCCTCACCGCACTGCACGTTCTTCGTCGCGTGGAAGCTCTGTGTGGCCATGCATCCGAACGATCCGAGAGGCCTGCCGCGGTAGGACGCACCCAGTCCATGAGCGTTGTCCTCAATGAGAGCCAGGCCGTGCCGCTCCGCGAGTGCACTGATGATCTCCATCGCGCAGCCCACGCCCCCGTAGTGAACGACGACGATGGCTCGCGTGCGATTTGTGATCGCCGACTCGACCTGGCGCTCATCGATGTTCAGGGTGTCTGGTCGGCAGTCCACGAACACCGGGATCGCGCCGCGCAGGGCGAAGGCGTTGGCCGTCGACACGAAGGTGAACGACGGCATGATCACCTCATCGCCCTCACGGAGATCGAGGAGGAGCGCAGACATCTCCAGCGCGTGCGTGCAGGAGGTGGTCAGTAGTACCTGCTCCGACCCGGTGAGCTTTCTCAGGAGTTCGGTCGCCCGCTTGGTGAACGGCCCGTTCCCAGAGTTGAGTCCCTGGTGCACGACTTCCGCCAGGTAGTTCAGCTCGTTTTCGGCGATGTGCGTTCTGTTGAATGGAATTGTCGATAGACCACTAGTGCTCACGACGTCAGTGAACAGCGAGCAGACCAGCCGACACGCGCGCCGCCCGCAGTCGTTGGCGAGCTCTTGCAGAAGCCTTACACGCGTTACGCGAAGGCCCAGGTTCAGATCATCGAAGCAGGGTTTCTACGAGCCGACGGGATTGCCGTCGTAGACGACGTCGACCCAGTAGTTCGTGGCTTGGAAGGCGCTTGTGGGGAAGGCGTTGGTCGCGCTGTAGGTGTAGACGCCGTTGCCGCCGTTGCCGCTATTGGCGAGCGCGGTGAGGGGGCCGTTGGCGTATTTGGAGGTGAAGTAGGGGCGGGTTAACGAGTATTTGCCGGTTGGCGAGTAGTACGAGGCGATGTACGTCGTGTCAGGGTTGATCGTGACGGGGTTGGCGAAGTTGACCTGTTGCCAGCCGGATGCCGTTTCGTTGGTGAAGGTGGCGCTGGCGAGGAGTTGCCCGCTGCTGGACCACAGGCTTCCGGTGTGGGTTCCGGAGTTTTGCGGGCTCTTGTAGAAGCGGATGCCTCGGATGGTCCCGCTCGTGGCCGCTTGGAATTTCACGCCGACGGTGACGGCCTGTGCGTCGGGGTAGTCAGCGTCCTCCGGCGTAGCCGCAGCGCTCCAGAGACTGCTCGTCACTGTCTGCGTCACTACCGGTGACGTGCTCGGGGCGAAATGGATGATGGCTTCGTTGTCGGGGGTGTCGCCCCCGAGATAAACGGCGGTCAGGGAGTGCTCGCCCGCCGTCAGGGTGGAGATCGTGATCGTCGCCGGGCCAAGGCTGTTGTGGTTGTCAGTGCCGAGGACGGTGGCGCCGTCTTTGAAGGCGACCTGTCCCTGAGGCACGATCGACCCTGAGACCGGGCTGACTGTGGCGGTCAAGGTGACGGACTGACCCGTCCGCGAAGGATTGGGAGAAGTCGTCAACGTCGTCGTGGTCGGCGGGTCGTTCGGGACCGTGATGCGGGTCCTCGGCGGGTTGGCGGTGCCCTGGAGGACGGCGATGCCGTTGATGGCGAAGACACGACCGAAGACGGCCGCGCCTGTGCCGACGGTGACCGAGTTCGAGGCCAGCACGTTCCCTCGGAACGTGCAGTTGGTCCCCAACGTCGCCGAGCCGGTGAGCTGCCAGAAGACGTTGTCCGCCTGGGCGCCGCCGATGAGGTTGATGTTGCTGACGTTGGCGGTTGAGAGGGTGGTGGCCCGGAAGATGAAGACGGCATCCGGGTCGGCCTGGGCATCCAGCGTCAGCGTGCCGGTTATCTGGAAAGTGCCTCCGGGCGGGCTGTAGACACCTGGAGTCTTGGTCGTGCCGCCGAGCTCGCTGGGCACGCTCGTCGCCGGCGTTCGTGAGGCGACGTCGTTGTAGGCGGCGACCAGGTCGGCTCTGGCCGACGCCGCAGCCGAGTCGCCGGCGTGGATCGACCCGCTCACGGTGCCGGGAGGGAAGCCGGTGACGGAGTCCCCCGGGCTCACTCCGAGATCTCCCGTGATCGCGGTGAGGTCGGTGTTGGACACCGCGGTCCCCGCGAAGACGCCGAAGGCCGCGCCCTCGCCGAGGCTTACGGGATTCGGCGCCGCGGCCGCGCCCGGTGCCGACGCCACGACCGCGGTCATCGTGAGAAACGCTGCAAGAACCGCGGCACCATAACGGCGGCCGATAATTCGGACGTGAATTCGGAAGCGCCCAGAGTTGGTCCCATATCTGGCAGTGCGTTTGGCTGTTCGGTCGCTTTTGTCATGCTTACTGGAAGGGCTGCGGGTGAATGAGGAGGCGGGCTCTTCCATGGGGAACCTCATTTGTGCGGGATTTCACTTCACTTTACTCATGTGGTTCCCTTGATCGCCACCCTTGTGCGGGTGCCCCTATGCCGGCCGTTTATAATGCGATATAAGTGGCTTTTATTTCTATTGTCTGAATGTTGTGCCTCTTGATGAGCAGTGAGCCCCTTTCATCCTGAGTAGCGGTCGTCCTCGAAGACATCGAAGCCGACCGCTACTCACGATGAAAAGGGCTCAGTATGGTTCGCAATGCGGTGGTGAGATGGAAGCCGCTGACGTGCCGCAGTGGAGTACGCGGGCCAGAACGAGCCCGCGGACGACGGCTTCCCGGTCTCGGGTCATCTCCAGGGGAGGCGGCTCTCAGCGATCATCGAGTGCGGGAATTCATGAGGCCGGCGGCGTGATCTGGACGAAGGCGCTGCAGAAGGCCGGCCCCCACGCCGATCCGGGAGGCGGGGGAGGGGCGGTGAGAGTGCACGCGGACTGCGCGAGAGTACTGGTCGAAGTCAGCACTGTGACCAGCAGGGTGTTGAAGGGCGCGGCGGCCTCGGTCAACGAGACGCCGATCACGCCGGCGGGATAATTTTTCACCGAGGTGAGGCTGTGCCACGGCTCAGCCGTCCGGGGGTCGCGGATCCATGTCGTGCCGTCGGAGACGTACGCCGTGAAATTCGTGTCGTACGGTTCGAACAATAGCCCGACAAGTACGGAGGCGACGCTCGAAGTCGAGCCGGCTGGTCCGGCCGAGCCGGTGGGTCCAGTGGGTCCAGTGGGTCCAGTGGGTCCAGTGGGTCCGGTCGGTCCCGGGGGGCCGGGCGGGCCAGGCCGTCCGTCGGGTCCGGCCGACCCGGAAAGACAGTCACGAACAGGAAGAGCGTCGTGACCGGGAAGACCTCTCGGCCCTTGAGGCCCTTCATTTCCCTGGAGACCTCTTGGTCCACGAGGGCCTCGCCTGCAGTGATTCCGGCAAAGGTGACG
This sequence comes from Planotetraspora mira, assembly GCF_016863275.1. Classification (GTDB taxonomy): domain Bacteria; phylum Actinomycetota; class Actinomycetes; order Streptosporangiales; family Streptosporangiaceae; genus Planotetraspora; species Planotetraspora mira. The sequence goes on along the minus strand of NZ_BOOO01000003.1, from coordinate 78,371 downwards.
CCCGTGGCAGTGCCTGTGGAAGCGGGCGGGCGGCCCGTCTCCGCTCGACTGGCCTTCGGTCCGGAGGTGTTCTCGCGCGTGGGGGGCCGCGCTCGCCACTTCGGGATCGGACAACGCGAGAGCTCCGAAGGCCACTGTCAAGACCGCGGCCAAGCTGGAAGTTCTCCGAGGGATCAACTTGTTCCCCTTTGCGGCGATAATGGGACTCTTTGATTCACCGCAATTGACGGTGCGGTCGGGAGATACCCTTCCGCGATATGGTGATGCCTTTCCGGAGTTCCAGCTCGGGTTAACAAATGTGAACAGGAGTTTGCTTTATGACCTCCTGTTGAGGACGACCTGGGTGAGCACCTCGGATGTGCTCGGGGCGAAATACGTCCAGGCCTCGTTCACCGCCGTGCCGCCGTTCAGATAGACCGCGGTGATGTCGTGGGCCCCCCTGGTGAGGTCTGAGGTCGTGATCGTCGCGGGAGCCGCGCTGCTGTTGTACGCAGAGCCGATCACGGTGTCGCCATCCTTGAAGAGCACCTGACCGGCGGGCACGACCGAGTCGGTCGGCCCGTGCACCGTGGCCGTGAAGGTGACGGGTTCCCCTCTCCGAGAGGGGTTCGACGACGAGGTCACCGTGGTGATGGTCGGCGGTTCGTCGGGTGGAGTGACGCGAGTGGCCGGCAGGTGGGAAGTGCCGTCGAGGGTCACCATGCCGTTGAGAGCGATGGCGCGGCCGTACAGGGCCACGCCCGTGGTCACCGCGACCGAGCTCCGCGCCAGGATGTTGCCGCGGAAGGTGGAGTACGTCCCCAGAGTGGCGGAGTCGTCGAGTTGCCAGATCACGTTGTTCGCCTGGGCGCCGCCGACGAGGTCGATGTTGCTCACGTTCGCCGTGACCAGGGACGCGGCCTGGAGGATGAAAACGGCGTCGGGGTCGCCTTCGGCGTCGAGGATGAGCGTCCCGGTCAGCTGAAAGACGCCTCCCGCGGTGTTGTATACGCCGGGTGTCCTGGTAGTGCTCCCAAGCTGCGACGGGATGGTGGCGGTGGGCGTGCGCCGAGCCGCGTCGTTGTAGGCCGCGACCGCATCGGCCTTCTCCCGCCTCGCCTCGGCGTTGTCCACCTCGATGGAGCCTCTTACTTGGCCGGGCGGAAAGCCGGAAACGGCGGTCCCTGGGCTTATTGCTACGTCCCCGAAGATTGTGGTGATATCCGTATTGGAGACTCCAGCTCCCGCCATGACGCCGCATTCTTCGGCTTCGCCAAGCTCTACTCGCGGCACCGCCGCCCGGGCGGCGTGCGGGCTGACCACTGGAGCGGCCATCATGAGGACCGGTGCGAGCGCCGCCATCAGCCGGTGACGACCCGCTCCGAGACGGCGCGCGGCGCGAGGATAATTGGCGTGCATCATTTTGCCCGGTAATTCATTGTCGGCTCCAGTCGCTATTCGATGGTTGACATCAATATCTCCCCTCTGGGGAAAGGCAGGCGAAACGACACGCCCACGACGGCGGTGAATCGAGGATGCGAGCTCGCCTGGCTCCTACAGTCAGGTCGTACCTTTCTCGACAGCGACGGGTTGTGACATGGGAGAAAAACTGGTCGTCATCGGACAGGGCTATGTGGGCCTTCCCCTGGCGATGCGAGCGGTCGAGGTCGGCTTCGACGTCGTGGGAATCGACGTGGATGAGTGGCGGGTCAAGCGGCTGGGCGCCGGGGAGTCCTATGTCGAGGACGTCGGCGAGGACGAGCTGGCCGCCGCCCACAGCTCCGGCCGGTATTGCGCGAGCACCGACTACGCCGACGCCGAGGGCTTCGACGTCTGCGTGATAACGGTGCCGACGCCTCTCCGAGAGGGCGTGCCCGATCTCCGTCACGTCGGCTCTGCCGCTGAGGCAATCGCGCCGGCGCTGCGACACGGGGCGACGGTGGTCCTGGAGTCCACGACCTATCCGGGCACCACCGAGGAATACCTTCGGCCGCTGCTCGAGGACGGGTCCGGGCTACGGACACCAGAGGACTTCTTCCTGGGGTACAGCCCGGAACGGATCGATCCGGGGAACGCCCGGTGGCGTCTCGACAACACGCCGAAGGTCGTGTCGGGCATCGACGCGGCTTCGTTGGAGAAGGTGGAGGCGTTCTACAGCCGGATCGTGCGCGAGGTGGTCCCCGTTTCCTCGCCGCAAGTCGCCGAGCTGTGCAAGCTCCTTGAGAACACGTTCAGGCACGTCAACATCGCCCTGGTCAACGAGTTGTCGATCTTCGCCCAGCAGCTCGGGATCGACGTGTGGGAGGCCATCGACGCCGCCTCGACCAAGCCGTTCGGCTACATGCGTTTCACACCCGGCCCCGGGGTCGGGGGACACTGCCTGCCGATCGACCCGTCGTATCTGTCGTGGAAGGTCAAGCGCAGCCTCGGGCACAACTTCCGGTTCGTCGAGCTCGCGAACGACATCAACGACCACATGCCGGATCATGTCGTCAGTCGGCTCAGCCTGGCGCTGAACCGGTGGTACAAGCCGATCAAGGGCAGCCGGATCCTCCTTCTTGGCCTCTCCTACAAGAAGAACGCCGGAGACTGCCGCGAGTCCCCGGCGATCGAGGTGGCCAAAGCCCTGCGCAAGCTCGGCGCGGACGTGCGGGCCGCCGACTCTCACGTCGACGACTTCCTGCTGCCGGCCGGGATCGAGTTGGTCGAGCCGACGATCGAGGAACTCGCCGCGGCGGACGCCGTCGTCGTGCTGACCGACCACGACCACATCGACTACGACCTGGTGCAGCGGGCGAGCGCTTTCGTCTTCGACACCCGCAACCGCTGCCACGGCCCCAACGTGGAGAGCCTGTAAGTCAGCTCCGCTCAGGCGGGCGGACACCCGGTCGGGCGGACACCCAGGCGGGCAGGCTCCGGGGCCCGAGCCTGCCCACGCCGACGATGGCCTCGTGACGCGTGGACGGGATGCTCACGCGCGCTCAGTAGAGGTCTTCTCCGTCCCAACGGCGGGGGTCTCTTGCCTGTTGCAGCACAGCCCCGGCGTAGATCAGCCGAGACGTCTGCCCCGGCGCCGGGCGCCCGGCGGGGACGACTCGCCGGGGGCGGCACAGGAACGCGCCGACGGCCACGAGCGCGGTCCCGGCGGCAGCGGCCGTCAGCGGGGCGAGCAGACCCATGGCGACGATCAGGCAGAGCAGCCCGGCGGCCGCGGCCGCGGCCCCGTACGTGCCGACGACCACCTGGGTGGCGAGTCCGCCCCGGTGGAGGCGGTCGGTGATCTGGCCGGTGCCGGCGAAGGCGAAGCCGGTGTCGGCGATGGCCACGAGTGCCGGAAGGACGAGCCCGGCGGCGATCGTGTCCTGACCACGTCCCGCGATCAACAGGACCGCCGAGCAGGTCAGGACGAACCCAACGAATAGCGACCCCGATCCGCCCATAGGCGTCCTGACTCCGAGCAGCCCCAATGACGCGCAGGCCATTGTGGCGAGGAGCACCGCGACGGCTGGTTCCTCGAGGATGAGGGCGGTGCCGGCGAGGAAGACGGCGGTGATCGTGGCCACCGCCGGAAGCAGCCTGTCCGTGGAGTTCAGCAGGCTGAAGCAGTTGGCGACGCCCACGATCCACATCACCGTCACGGGGCCGTCGGGCCACTGCCCTGTCAGGGTGATCTGGACTCCGCAGAGCACGACGCCGCCCGCGGCCACGGACTGCACGGTTAGGCGGGCGAGCACAGGCAGCGGCGTCATGTCGCCGATCAGCCCCAGCAGGGCGACCGCGGTCGCGGCCAGAAGGATCGCGGTGATCCGCAGATCGGCGAAGCCGAGGACGGCGGCCGGCGGGATGGCCGTGCCCAAGGTGATCGCGATCCCTCCCCACCGCGGGTCGAACCGCGTGAACGGCACGGCCTCCGCAACCCTCATCGGCTGCCCCCGTCGGCCCACGCCCCGGATGTACCGCGCAACGACCGGTAGAGGGACTCGGTGTCCGCGACCAGGCGGTCGACGCCGAATGACCGGGTGGTCCACGCGCGGGCCGACTCTCCCATGCGACGGGCGAGGGCGGGATCGGACAGCAGCCTGACCGTATGGGAGGCGAGCTCCCAGACGTCGGGGCCCGACAGCAGGCCGGTGGAGCCGTCCCGGACGATCTCGGGGACGCTGCCGACGTGCGTGGCCACCACCGGGAGGCCGGCCATTCCCGCTTCTACCAGAGTCACCGGGGTGCCCTCATGATCGGAGGTGAGCATCACCACGTCGGCTGCCGCGTAAACGAGCTCGACGTCCCGCCGCCATCCGAGGAGGCGGAAGGAGTCCCACATCGGGTGGACGATCCGCTCCACCTTCTCCTTCAGCTCGCCGCTCCCGCAGACGACGAAGCGACAGTCGGGCACCTGCTGCAGGACGGCGCCCGCCACCTCGGCGAACCGGTCGGGCCGCTTCGATTTGGCGAGCCGGCCCACGTAGGCCACCACCGGCGCACCGGCCGGGAGACCGAGAGCCGCGCGGGCGGCCAGACGGTCAGGCATCGGCCCGAGCCGGACGCCAGGCAGGATCACGACATACTGCTCGGGATAGCCGATTCCGGCCTCCAGGAGGTCGTCTCGTACCTGGGTCCCGACCGCGACGAGGCGATCGGACATGGGTGCGAGAAGCCGCTCGGAACGCCTGTACACCGATCGCTTGAGACGGGGACAGTGCGGGTGGAGGAAATGGCCATGGAACACGTGGACCCGGGCGGCGCCTACGCCGGAGAGGCGAGCCGCCACCCGCCCAAGGGCGCCGGCCTTGGTCGTCCTGGTGTGGACGATGTGCGGACGAAACGCGCGCATGGCGCTGATCAGCCGGAGCAGGGCGCGAGAGTCGTCGATCGGCCGGACGAACCGCCCGAGGTTGGGAATACGGTGCACCGGCACCGTCATCCCGCGCAACTGCAGGTGGTCACCCTCGCCTCCGTCGACGTAACCGGTGTAGAGACGGTGGTCGAACTCCTCCGGATTGAGCCGCTCGCACAGCCCCGACACCTGGGTGGCGGGGCCGCCGACCTTCATCGTGGCGATGATCTCCATGACGCGAATCCGACTGTTCACCTCCGAGAAGCTAGCTTCCCGTCTGATTCGTTCGCGGACACCGTCACGGTGGTGGCGAGATGTTTTCCCGTTACTTGGTGCCCCGGAGGACGTACAGCACGTTCCGCCTCTCTCTATATCGACACCTCGCACAGCGACGGCCTCGCACAGTACGTCCGTGAACGGGGCCGGCCCCGTTCACGGATTCGAGTGCGCTCCCGCCGGTGATGACCTCGGTGGGCATGAACGGCAGGCCACTAGCCGTTCATGAAGCGGGTGATCAGGTCCTCGACCTGGGCGTTCAGCCGCGTCCCGCGAGGCCAGCCCGCGTAGTGGGTCAGGAAGACGACGATCTCGCGCAGCTCACTCGGCGTCAGCTCCCCGGTGCGCAGAGCCGCGTCCAGTTGCGGCGCGATCACATCGTCCAGCCCCTGGGCCACGAGCAGGCCCAGAAGCAGCAGGCGCCGATCCCTGATGGTCAGCGCGTCTCCCGACCACACCTCCGCGAACGTGTGCTCGACCGCCATCCCGAATTCCAGGCTCCTGGCCCGGCGGTCGAGGTCATCGATGCTGTCGCTCATGCGGCACTCCACGTCCGTCGGCCCAAATTTCGAGACATGCACGGATATGTCGCGTTCGGGGGGATCAGGCGTTACATGGCCGGGTGGCCCTGTGCGAGCGCATTGTCGCAAGAGGACGGTTGCATGAACGTTGCGCCGTTCTGGCTTGCGTTCTGACTTACAAGGACTCGTCCACGGACGACCGGTGGGGGACGTGCTCGGCCGGGACCACGCCCATCCTGCCCGCCTGGAAGTCCTCGAAGGCCTTGACGATCTCCTCGCGGGTGTTCATGACGAACGGCCCGTAACGGGCGACCGGCTCGCGGATCGGCAGGCCGCCGAGCACGAGGATCTCCCAGCCCTGGCGTGAGGCGAGCGGCTGGTTGTCCGCCGCGCGCATGCTCAGCGCGCCGGCGGTGCCCTTGTAGCCGCCGAACATGCCGAGTTGTCCCTCGCGGAGCGTCCGGTCGTCAGGGCCGATGCTCCCCTCGCCGCTCAGGACGTAGACCATGGCGTTGAAGTCGGCGGGCCACGGGAGGGCGAGCCGCGCGCCGGGGGCCACCGTCGCGTGGATGTAGGTGATGGGGGTGTAGGTCGCCCCCGGGCCCTCGTAACCGGCCAGCGAGCCCGCGATGACCCGGACGAGGGACGAGCCGTCGTCGCTGGCCAGGAGCTTCACGTCGCCCCCGCGGATGTCCTGGTAGCGCGGCGGCACCCACTTCTGGGCGCGCGGCAGGTTCACCCAGAGCTGCACTCCGTGGAACAGGCCGCCGCTGGCGACGAGTTCCGGCGGGGGCTGCTCGATGTGCTGCAGGCCGCTTCCGGCGGTCATCCACTGGGTATCGCCATCGGAGATGAGCCCGCCGCCCCCATTCGTGTCCCGATGCTGGAAGGCGCCGTCCATGATGTACGTCACCGTCTCGAAGCCGCGGTGCGGGTGCCAGGGAGTGCCCTTCGCCTCACCGGGGGCGTACTCCACGGCCCCCATGTGGTCGAGAAGCAGGAAAGGGTCGGCGAGCGACAGGTCCACGCCGGGGAACGGGCGCCGGACGGCGAAGCCCTCTCCCTCGAGGAAGCGCTGCGCCGTGACGACGCGGGCGACGGGACGCCAGGTCGTGGCCGCCTCGGGCAGCCGGGGGAGGCGGGGGAGCGTAAGCGTGTCTGCGGTGATGGCTGGCATCGGGTCTCCTCTGTCGAATACGCTCCGCGCAACAACTATTGACGGATCAACTATTCCTCCACCAAGGTTTCCTCTTTGCGTGTCACAAGTGCAGCCAACATCGGGCCAAGATTTGGTCAAGTTTTCCAGTCTGTCCGAGACCTGGGCTGAGAGTGATACTGAGAAAACGGGCAGTAGTACCTCGTAGACCCGCAAAGCGGAGGTTGGGCCCAGGTGGATAGATCGCGGGCGATATCGGGGGTCATAACGGCGGCTGCGGCCGCCTTGTTGTTGTCCGGCTGCGCCGGACCCGAGTACACCTACGTGAAAGACGCCGACGGGGGCACCTACTTCAAGGTTCCCTCGGCGTGGAAGAAAGTGGACCAGACGGCCCTCGAGGGGCAGCTGTTCGGCGATCCGTCGTCGGCGACGGCGCAGGTCCAGAAGCAGCTCACCTGGAGCGTCGCCTACGACGCCCAGGCCGAGCCTTCGGCCGACCACCTCCTGGTCGGCGCCGGCGGGTCCGAGGACCAGCCGTTCGTGATGGCGAAGGTCCAGACGCTCACCGAGTCCCAGCGGAACCAGGTCTCGCTCGACTCGATGCGCAACGCCATCGGGCTGCCGGTCGCCGTACCGGACGACACGCGCAAGCAGATGGAGTCGGCGGCGGAGTATCCGTTCAAGAACTTCGAGCTCCTGGGCGACCAGGTGCTGCCCACCCAGGACGGTGTCCGGGGGGTGCGGAGCGTCTTCAACTTCCGTCTCGCCAACGGGGTGCAGACCTTCGATGAGACGTCGTACCTGTCGGCTGACGGCTCACGCATCTCGACCCTGCTGATCCGCTGCTCGGCGGCGTGCTACCAGCAGCGGTCCAAGGAGATCGACCAGATCGCCCAGTCCTTCAAGGTCACGCGACTTCTCAACCAATGAAGGAGCCCCTCATATGAACACGGCGCCACCGCCGCACGTCCACCCCGAGGGGCTGCGTCCGCCCGGCTCGGGACCCGACGACAGGGATCCCAGGACCCGTAAGAAGATCTCTCTGTGGGACCGTGCCAAGTTCCTGCTGATCTTCAGCATCATCTACCTGGTCCTCGTCTGGTACAACGTGGTGTCCTTCACCGGCATCATGTCGTTCTCCGACGCCCTCGTGGTGACGGCCAGGGAACGGCCGTGGATCTTCGTCCTGATGGGGATCGAGGTCCTCCGCCAGGCGCACTTCCTGATCAGCGAGCGGTCGGCGGGCTACCACCGCTTCTGGACCCACAAGGTCTTCGGCGGCTCCGACCGCTGGAGCAAGAGGCGATTCAGCGACTGGAACCGCTTCCGCATGGCGCGGATGCTCAAGTGGCTGTTCTGGCTCGTGGTCCTCGCCCTGATCCTCGGGGCCGTCCTCGACACCTCGCCCGTGCTGGCGTTGTTCAAGGCGCCGCAGTTGCTCTGGAGCGCCCTGCCGTACGCCGCGCAACTGGCCTTCGCGTTCTTCTTCATCGCCTTCCAGTTCATCGGCATGTTCTGGCTGCTGTCGCGAGGCGGCGTCGAGACCTACTTCCCCGACGACATCAAGACCCGGTTCACCGACGTCTGGGGACAGGACCACGTCGTCGAACGCGTCAAGGAGAACATCGTCTTCCTGGAGCGGCCCGACGCCATCGAGGAGAGGGGCGGCTATGTGCCGAGCGGCCTGCTCCTGTGGGGGCCGCCGGGAACCGGCAAGACCCTCATGGCCGAGGCCGTGGCGGGCGAGACCGGCAAGCCGTACGTCTTCGTCGACCCCGGCGCGTTCGTCAACATGTTCATGGGCATCGGCATCCTGAAGGTGAAGTCGCTGTTCCGGAAACTGCGCAAGCTCGCCCTCCGGTACGGCGGGGTCATCGTCTTCTTCGACGAGGCGGACTCCCTCGGCCGGCGCGGCAGCCTCGCCCAGCAGGGCCCCCAGGGACAGGGCCGGTTCGGCGCGCAGGCCGGCTGCCACGGCTTCTCCTACCTGTCGGAAGACGTCCGCTCGATGATCGCGCGGCAGTCGATGAACGGGCAGCAGGACGAAGGACAGCCGACGCGGCGCAACCGGTTCGTCATGGGCGGCAACATGATGGGCGGCGGTGGCGGCGACCCGGGAACCCTCCAGGCGCTGCTGACCGAGCTGTCCGGTCTGAAGAAGCCACGTGGAATCGTCAACCGGCACGTCAGGCGACTGCTCGGCATGCGGCCCAAGCCGCCGCCCAAGTACCGGATCCTCGTCATGATGGCCACCAACATGCCCAACGCCCTCGACGAGGCCCTGCTGCGGCCCGGCCGCATCGACCGCATCTACAAGGTCGGCTATCCGTCGAAGGCCGGTCGCATCCGCACCTACGAGGGCTACTTCGACAAGGTGCAGCACCAGCTCACCGAGGCCCAGATCGACAAGCTGGCCACCATCACGCCGTACGCCACGGGCGCGACCATCAAGGACCTGGTCAACGAGTCCCTGATCAACGCGATCCGGGACGGCCGCGAGATCATCCAGTGGTCGGACGTCGTGCGCGCCAAGCGGCTCAAGCAACTCGGCCCGCCCGAGAACGTCGAGTACATCGAGCGCGAGCGGCACGCGGTGGCCGTCCACGAGGCGTGCCACGCGGTGGTGGCCTACCGGACGCGGCACCACCTCGAGATCGACCTCGCGACGATCGAGAAGGGCGCCGACTACCTGGGCATGGTCTCCAGCATCAAGCCGGAGGACCAGTTCACGGGATGGCGCTCGGAGTACGAGGCGGACGTCATGGTCTCCCTGGCGTCCCTCGCCGGTGAGCGAATGTTCTTCTCCGACGACAACTCCTCCGGCGTCTCCGGTGACCTGACCTCCGCCACCTATGTCACCGGGCTGATGGAGTCCTACTGGGGCATGGGCGTCGGAGTCTCGTCACTGCCCGCGCTGCAGGAGCTCCAGATCATGGCGGGCAAGCCGGTGCAGAAGCCCAAGACCGGCGAGGGAGGAGCCGGCTCCGGGAACGAGCCGTCCTCGCGGCGCGACGACATCGTCCCCGACATGCTGGGCGAGCGCATCGAGCACAACCTCGTCCGCCTGCTGGCCAGGACCGAGGCGCTGCTGCGGGACAACCGCCGTGAGGTGCTGTGCGTCGCCCACGCCCTGGAGACGCACAAGACGCTCGACGGTGAGGACGTCGTCGCGGTCATCGAGAGCACGCGGGGCCCGCTCATCGACGGCACGATCTACACCTCCGACCCGTTCTACGACGAGATCGAGGCCTACCACGTCGCCGCCGCCGAGGCCCACCGCACCCACAGCCACGTCGAGGTCGAGTTGCCGGTCCCGGTGAGCCGGGTCCTGGAACTGGAGCCGGCCGCCGTGACCACCGCCACCGCGGTGGCGCCGATGGGAAGCACGCAGCCGGCGGTGTTCGCTCCGCCGAACGCCGGCGGCAACGGGTACGTGATACAGCCCGACTTCGTGCCCTGGAACGGCGGGCCGCCACCGGCCGGTCCCGCCATGCCGCCGCCCGCCGCTCCCGCCGCCCGGACGAAGTCGTCCGGCCTGGTGTGGGCGTTCGTGGGCGGGCTCGTGGTCCTCGTGGTCTTCGTACTGCTCGGCGTGGCGTTCTTCAGCGGCGGGCAGCCGCAGGCGGTCGCCCCGGGAACGCTCTCCAGGCCGACCGTGCTGGTCCTCGTCGCCGCGTTCGTCGCGCTGGTCGGCGGCATCGCCGTCGCGGCCGCCGTCAGCCACGCGCACAAGGCGGAACGGCGGCGCGCCGAGCAGGCCAGGGACCTCGCGGCCGAGCGGGCCCAGTTGCTCGCGGCGGCCATGGATCCGGAGGTGGCGATGCGGCTGCTGGGCTACGACGGCCGCCGGGGCCCCGACAACGGTTGATCAGAGGCGGAAGCCCAGATCGGGCGTGATCTCGGTCACGTCCATCTGGGCCTTCTGCAGCCGTCCCGAGTAGTCCCAGTTCATCGATTGCCAGCGGGTGAACTGGTCGAGCACCCACATGCCGCTCTGCCGGCTGCCGTTGCCCGACTTGCCGTTCCCGCCGAACGGCAGATGGGCCTCGGCGCCCGACGTCGAGTTGTTCACGCTGACCATGCCCGCCGAGACGCCGGCCCTGAAGCGGAAGACCGACTGGGGGTCGGTCGTGTAGATCGACGACGACAACCCGTAGCCGGGCCGGTTGGCCAGGTCGATCGCCTCGTCCATGGTGGAGAAGGTCGTCACGCCCACGATCGGGCCGAACGTCTCCTCCAGGAAGAGCCGGTCGCCGGCGCGGACGCCGTCGACGATCACCGGGTGGTAGAAGAGGCCGTCGCCCTCCATGCGGCCCGTCGGGCCGGGCAGCACGGTGTGGTGCGGCTCGATCCAGGTCAGGTACTCCTCGTACCGCTCAGCGAACTTGTGGTCCAGCATCGGGCCGTAGAGCACGTCGCCGTTCGGGTCGCCGATCTTCGCGTCCCGCACGGCCGCCGTGAACCGGGCCACGAACTCGTCGTGGACGTCCTCATGCGCGATCACGGTGCCGAGAGACGTGCACCGCTGGCCCGCCGTGCCGAAGCCGGCGAACAGCGCGCCCTCGACGGCGAGGTCGAGGTCGGCGTCGGGCATGACCACCATGGGGTTCTTGCCGCCGAGTTCGAGGCAGGGGGACTGGAGGTGACGACCGCACAGTTCGCCGATGGTGCGGCCCACCGCGGTTGAGCCCGTGAAGCCGACCTTGTGAACGGTCCCCTCGCCGAGCGCCCGGTCGAGCCCCTCGTAGGTGCGGGCGCCGTCGGCGAAGACGATGTTGAGCACGCCGTCCGGCAGGCCCGCGGCGGTGAAGAGCCGGTAGAGGGCGTGCGCGGAGGCCGCGGCGTACTCGGCCGGCTTCCAGACCACGGCGTTGCCGCAGAGCAGGGCCGGCACGAGATACCAGGACGGCACGGCCACGGGGAAGTTCCCCGCCGTGATGACCGCCGCGACGCCGACCGGCACGCGGAAGGTGAACAGGCTCTTGTCCGGCATCTCGGACGGGACCGTCTGGCCGTAGAGGCGGCGGCCCTCGCCGAGGAAGAAGTCGCAGGTGTCGACGATCTCACGGACCTCGCCGAGCGCCTCGGCGTACGGCTTGCCGATCTCCTGGGTGACCAGCCGCGCGAGCGTCTCCGCGTTGGCCTCGACGAGTCGCCCGATCGACGCGATCACCCGGCCGCGCACGGGCGCCGGGACGGCGGCCCACTCCCGCTGAGCGGCGGCGGCCGTACGGCAGGCGTCGGCGAACACGTCCGCGCCCGCCAACTGGACGGTCGCGACCGTCTCGTCCGGCCGTGCGGGGTTGACCGACGCGTACGGCGTGCCTGCCGGGCCGTCCTTACCGCCGATGACGGAAACGATCTGCAGAGTCACCGTTGACCTCCGGAATGATTTCCTGCCTGGAGTTCTGATTACACAGTATTTCCAGCGCCCGCGTCGTTGGCCATCCCGGCCCGGTGGGCGACCGCGGCGGCCTGCGTGCGACTGGCCACGCCGAGCTTGGCGAGGATGTTGGAGACGTGCACGCTGACGGTCTTCTGCGAGATGAACAGACGCTCGCCGATCTCCCGGTTCGGCAGGCCCGCCGCGACGTGCGCGAGGACCTCGCGCTCCCGGCCGGTCAGCGTCGCCAGCGGTCCGCCGGAGTCGGCGCCCGCCTCGGAGAACCGGGCGCGGCGGCCCAGTTCGGCCAGCGCCCCCCGGAACGGCTCGGCCCTCAGCCGATCGGCCACCTCCGACGCCGCGGTCCACTCGGCGTGCGCGGCGTCGCGGTCACCCGCTTCGAGCAGGGCCTCCGCCAGCCGCCACCGGGAGCGTGCCTCCTCATAGACGAAGCCGAACCCGAACGCCTCCGTGGCCGTGCGCCAGATGGACGGATCCGCCGTGCCCCTGGCGCGCCGCCCTTCGGCCTCCGCCCTGGCCAGCCAGGCGAGGCCTTCGGGGCCGATCCCGGACCGGGGGCCCGAGGCTCCGTTGGCCGCCGCCCACCGGGCGCGTTCGAGCAGGTCGTCGACCAGTGCGTGATCGTCGTCCCTGCGCCGGTCGGCGAGGGCCCACAGGCCGGTCGCCGCGACCCGGATGAGGCCGGGGTCGAACGGCTCGGTGATGGCCAGGACCGCGTTGACGTGCTCGAGCGCGGTCTCCGGATCACCCCGCCACAACGCCTGCTCGGCCGCCAGGCACCGGCTCATGTAGCTGACGAGCTCGTCGGACCAGAAGTCGGTGAGCCACCTCAGCCGTTCGGCGGCGGCCGGGCGTCCCCTGGCGACCTCGACGAACAGGGCGAAGGACGACAGGACTGCCTCCGCCTTCGTGCCCACCCGGATGCCGAAGTCGGCCGCCAGTCGTTCCGCCGCGTCCCAGTCGCCGTCGGCGAAGTGCACCAGGTACTGGAGGAACCGCAGATCGGTCCCGTAGTTGCTCCAGATGAGGCCGTTCTCGCGGGCCAGCCGGAGGCCGCGCGCCGCGGACTCGGCCGCCACGTCGAGATGCCCCTGCTCGTACTGCACGCGTGCCTCGGTGAAACGTGCGCGCAGGTCGATCGACAGGTCGCCTGACGTCTGCCGGGTGGCGTCGGCCAGCAACTCCGCGGCCCTGGCCGCGGTGCCCTTCGTCTCCTCGAAGACGGCCAGTGTGACCAGCGCGCTGGTCTCCGCGTCGCGCGCCGAGGTCGCCCGGGCGACCTCCAGCGCCCGGGTCGCGGTGGCGATCGCCTCGTCGATCCGATAGGCCCGCCACAGGACGCGGGCGTAGGTGGCGAGGGCCCTGGCCAGCAGAGGGCTCTCGGGCGCCAGGTCCACCGCCTCGCGGGCCGTCTCCGCCAGCCCCGGCATCTCGTCGTCGGAGTCGATGCGGTAGTAGGCCATCCGCTCGTCGGTCTCGGCGATCAGGACGGGATCGTCGGCCAGCCGGCGTAACCGCTGGAGCTGGGAGATCGCCCTCCGGTATTCGCCGCTCGCGGCCGCGGCCGCCGCGCTGTCCAGCGCGAGCCGCGCCCTCGGCTCGCCGGCGAGCGTCTCGGCGTCGGTCACCTTGTCCCACACCTCGAGGGCCCGCTCGAAGTGCCGGTGCGCCTCCGCGGGAGCGCCCAGCTCGGCCGCCAGCCGTCCCGCCTCGATGGAGGACCTGAGCGCGCCGGGAAGGTCGTGGCTCGCCAGGTGGTGGTGGGCCAGCTCGGCCGGAGAGTCTCCCCGCCTGGTCAGCAGCTCGGCGAAGGCCGCGTGCAGCCGGGTCCGCTCACCGGGGAGCAGGTCGTCGTACACGGCCTCCTGGAGCAGGGCGTGGCGGAACGCGTAGCCGTCCCTGCTGGCCGTGAGCAGCCCGCGGGAGACGATCTCGCGCAGCGCCTCCTCCAGGGGCAGGTCGTCCAGGCCTGTGGCGTCGCGGAGCAGGTCGTGGTCGACCCCGCGGCCGGCGACGGCGGCGACTCTTAGCACCTGCCCCGCCGTGTCGGGCAGCGACTCCACGCGGGCGAGGAGGAGGTCGGCCAGTGTCCCGGGGAGACGGGTGTGGTCGGCCGAGGCGGCCAGCAGTTCCTCGGCGAAGAACGGGTTGCCGGCGGCTCGTTCCACCACTCCGCCGATCACACCGATGTCGGTCTCGTCGAGGGCGACCAGGTATTCGGCCATGGCGTCGTTGCCGAGCGGCCGCAGCTCGACGGACGTGACCAGCGGCAGCCGCTGGAGCTGGACCAGGACCGGGCGGAGGGGATGGCGCCGGTGCAGGTCGTCGCTCCGGTAGGTCCCCACCAGGCAGACGCGCTCGCGCTGCAGCATGCGGGTGAGGAAGACGAGCAGGTCGCGGGTGGAGCGGTCGGCCCAGTGCAGGTCCTCGACCACGAAGAGCACGGGACGCTCCGAGGCGACCTCGGCGAGCATGTCGAGCACCGAGCCGAACAGGCGCTGCTGCGCCAGGGCGCCCGTCGTCAGGTCGGCGGAGCCGGGATCGCCTCCCGGCAGGAGACGCTCCAGGACGGGTCTGGCCGCGATCGCCCGGCCGGCCGGGCCGTCCGGTTCCGCCATGGCCCCGCGGAGGGCGTCCGCGAGCGGCAGGTACGGCAAGGCGTCGCCGAGCTCGGCGCACTGACCGACGAGCGAGACGAAACCCCGCTGCTGGGCGCGGTCGCACAACTCGGCGATGAGCCGGGTCTTGCCGATCCCCGCGTCGCCGCCGACGAGGGCGACTCCTGCCAGCCCGTCAGTGGCGGCATCGAGCACACCGGTCAACTGGTCGAGTTCCGCGGAGCGCCCGATCAGAGCCGTTCGCCCCGTTCTCGCCATCACGTCGCGAGTATGTCATGCGGCTCCGACGGAATCCGCCTGCCTGACGTCCTGCCGATCCGCTGCCGGGGATAAGGGCGCCGCAATGGCGGGTATCAAAAAGATCTTCGAAGTCCGAGTCGGAACGTCGGAGTTTTTGTTTGGATTAATCGATTCTGTGTAATTGATGCCTTTTGTGCATTTCTCCGCAAGCAGGCCCGAGGACTACGGCAAACGACAGTCCTGACTTTCGGCAGCGTACGCCAATCGAAGCGGCCATCGAGTCGTGGACGGCGGTGCTTGGGCAAGGATGATGCGGCGCAACGCTATGCCGTGAGCAGGGGGAGACGTGCCGGTATTGGTGACCGGTGGCGCGGGGTTCATCGTGTCGCCGGACGGGAGTGCACGTCGTGGCGGCGTGCCTGATCGAGTCGATGCGGATGACCTTGGGCACGGTGCGGGCCTGCGGGCACCGGCCGGCCGAGCTGTTCACCGGTGTCGAGCTGACACCTCTGAGCCTTGGGCTCGAGGTCGCCGGCGAGTGGATGCGAAAGATGACGGCGACGGCGTGATGCCAGTGTGCCGGATCCGAGGAGCGCGGCAGTGACTGGCATCACCTTTCTGGGACACGCGGGAATGGCGCTCGAAGCGGAAGGTCTCAGGGTTCTCGTCGATCCCTGGTTCTCCCCGTCCGGAGCCTTTCTCGGATCATGGTTCCCGTACCCGAGGAACGATCACCTCGACCTGACGCGGCTGGTCGACGTCGACTATCTCGTGATTTCCCACGAGCACGCGGACCACCTCGATCCGTGGGTCCTGGAGCGGCTCCCCCGCCGGACCCGCGTGCTGATCCCGAGGTATCCGGCGCCGATCTTCCGCGATCTGCTGTCACGCGTCTGCGCGAACCCGGTCACTGAGCTGGAGCCGTGGAAGAGGCATCCGCTGGGAGAGAGCGGCTCGTGGGTGATGGCGATTCCTGAGCCGTCACCGCGATACCACGACGCCGCACTGCTGTTCTCTCTGGGCGGGCGGACGGTGCTCGACTGCAACGACGCGATGCTCACCGCAGAACAGGCGAGGCGAGCCAAGCATCTTGCGGGAGGGCGCATCGATCTGATGGCGCTCCAGGCATCGGGTGCGTCCTGGCACCCGATGTGCTACGCCTATCCTCCGGACGAGATGCGCCGGATAGCGATGGAGAAACGCGTCGCGAAGCTCCGCGGAGTCCAACGGCTCGTGCGCGTGACGAGCCCGGAGCTCGCAGTTCCGTTCGCCGGCCCGCCGTGTTTCCTCGATCCCGAGCTCTTCCAGCACAACTGGGTGCTGCGGCCTGAGGACGGAGCCTTCATCAACGCCGAGGCGGCGGCCGCATGGCTGAGCGAGCACCTTCCACGTCAGCGGTGGGCAGACTTCAGGCCGGGCGACGTCCTTGACCTGGACACCTGTGTCGTGACGCGCGATCCGGTCTCGGCCAAGTTCTCCTACTCGACGGGACGCGAGGCCTATCTGGCGCGATACGCGGAGGAGCGCGCGGAACAGATCCGCCACTTCAAGCACGCCCACCCGGAGCCGGAGGGCGACCTGTATGAGCGGTTCGCCGCCTATTTCGCCAGACTGGGCATGCTGAGTCCATATTTCCTGACGCGCATAGACATGACCGTGCGGTTCGAGGTCAGCGGCGACGCCGGAGGACTCTGGGACGTGCGCATCACCCCCGACGGGATCGACGTGGTCCACGCTGACCTGTCAGCCCGCGTGCAATACCGGATCAAGGTCGCGGGACGCTGGCTGGACGCCGTACTGACCAAGCGTGCGGGCTGGGAGGACCTCTTCCTCTCGCTGCGGGCAGAGCTCGATCGCGACCCCGACGTCCACAACAGCTATCTGATCACTTTCCTCAAGTTCGCCGACGCCGTGGCACTCGATGCGGTGGAGGCGTACGAAACCAGGCGGGACGCGTCCGAGCGCATCGTCGTGGAGGACGGCGGTCAGAGGTATGAGATCGCGCGCTACTGCCCGCATGCAGGAGCCGACCTGACCATCGGAGCCATCGTCGAGGATGGGAAGGTGCGCTGTCTGGGTCACAACCTCACGTTCGACCTGGAGACCGGGGCCTGTCTCAACGCCCGCTGCGACCCGCTGCCCACGCGCCGTATGGACTGACCGCGTCCAGGAGCGCAAGGTCGTCTCCGGGACGATGGGGCTGGACCCCACAGGCGCGGCGGGTGCCACTTGGCTGGTGGAGATCGAAGTGATCGCCGCCGGGTGAGGAGGCGAGTGGATTTGTCGGCGGGTGTGGCTAGTGTGCGGCGCGTGATCGAACGGTGGAGCCGGGACCAGGTGCTCTCTCTGGCCCCCGACGCGGCGTCGCAGAAGGCGGCGGCCGGGGTGAGCGCGCCGGGGAAGTGGTCGGGCAGCGGCGCCCTCCCCGACGTGGTCTGGGGCGAATGCAAGGGCAGCGGCGCCACGCCGTACCGGGCGTGCGTCGACCTCTCCGAACCGGCCTACAAGTGCAGTTGCCCGAGCAGGAAGTTCCCATGCAAGCACGCGCTCGGGCTCCTGCTGTTATGGGCGTCGGACGGGGTGCCCGACGGCGGCGCGCCCGCCGGATGGGTGACCGAATGGCTCGAGCAACGGCGCAGCCGGGCTGAGCAGCAGGACAGGCGCGAGCGTGAGCCCGCGAAGGGGTCCCGGCCATCGAGCGGCTCCGCCCAGCGGGAGAGCAGGGTCGCGGCCGGACTGTCGGAGCTGGAGCGATGGCTGACCGACCAGATCGCGCACGGCATCGCGGGAGCGCGGCAGACCGGCCTCGCCGACTGGGACGAGCTCGGCAGGCGCCTGGTGGACGCGCAGGCCCCCGGAGTGGCCGGCGCCGTGTCCCGGCTGTCCCGCGTGCTGCGTGAGGAGGACTGGCCCGGTCTCCTGCTGGAGGAGTACGCCCTGATCCATCTGCTGGCCGTCGCGCATCGCCGTGCGGCCGGGCTTCCCGCGGGCCTCGCGGAGACCGTCCGGTCGCGGGTCGGGTTCCCGATCATCCGGGAGGACGTGCTCGCGTCGCCGTGGATCAGAGACGACTGGGACGTGGTCGGCGCCAGAGACGAGGAGCAGGACCGGCTGGTCGCGCGCCGGGTCTGGCTGCAGGGCAGGGCGACGGGCCGGGCCGCGCTGGTGTTGTCGTTCGCGCCGATCGGCCAGGCACTGGACGCGTCGCTCGTCACGGGCACGACCATCGACGCAGCCCTGGCCTACTACCCCGGGGCGTCCCCGGTGCGCGCGCTCGTCGCCGAGCGGTACGGCCCCGCGACCGCTGGACCTCCGGCCGGGACGAAGCTCTCCCGGGTCCCGGGCCGGATCGCCGAGGTGCTGGCCGGCGACCCCTGGGCCGATTCCTGGCCCGTCGTCCTCGGGGACGTGATCCCCTCCACGGAGAGCCTCGTCGACGAGAGCGGGAACGGGCTCCCGTTGCACCCGGCGGGCGGCGTGCCGTGGCGGCTGCTGGCCGTGTCCGGCGGGCGTCCGGTGACGGTCGCCGCCGAATGGACGCCGCGCGGGTTGCGCCCGCTGACGGTATGGGACGAGGAAGGCCAGGTGGTACGGCTGTGAACACACCGGCTGTGAACGTGACATGGGAGGACCTGGTCTCCACGGCGCTGGTGGGCACCGACCGCCGTTCCGCATCGCCTGGCGAGGTGCTGGAGCAGGCGGCCGTGCAGGTGGTGCGGGCACGCGCCGGCCGGCGGACGCGCGAGGGCCACCCGCCCGCGCCCGCCGCGGAGGAGACGCGTCCGCTCGCCGCCCGTGCCGCCGGTGACCGGCTCGCCCGCATGCTGGGAGGCGAGCAGGCGCGGCTGCTGCCGGAGTGGCTGGAGGCCGCGGCTGCGATCGGCGTGCGGGTCCCCGCCCACCTGATTCCCGGGTTGCTCGACCTCGGCGCGCGCGACCGGTCGATCCGATCGCATCTGGGCGCTCTCACCGGGGCCCGCGGACGATGGCTCGCGGAGCTCAACCCCTCATGGAGCTACCTTCTGGCCGAGGCGGCGGACATGCCGTCCGGCGACCTGTGGGAGTTCGGCACCAGCGGCGACCGGAGAGGCTATCTTGCCGCCCTGCGCGCCGCCGCTCCCGCCCAGGCCCGGGAGTTGCTCGAACGGGGCTGGGACAAGGAGACGCCGGAAGACCGGGCCGCCTTCGTGCTCCTCCTCTCGGAGAACCTGGGCATGGACGACGAGCCCTTTCTGGAGGCGGCGCTCGACGACCGAAGGAGAGAGGTGCGCCAGGCCGCCGCCGACCTGCTCACCCGCCTGCCCGAGTCGCGGTTGGCGCGGCGGATGGCCGAGCGGGCCGCCAGGTTCCTCGTCAAGGACGGCGGCGGGTTGCGCGCGGATCCGCCGAAGGCGTGTGACAGCACGATGGAGCGTGACGGCGTCAGGCCCCGGCCCCCTGCGGGCACGGCGCAGCGCGGCTGGTGGCTGCAGCAGGTGATCGCCCGCACCCCCCTGGCCTTCTGGGCCGGTCATCTGGGGCTGCCTCCGGAACGGGCCGTTCAGCTGAAGGTCGGTGACTGGGCCCGGGAGGTCGCGATGGGCTGGACCCGGGCGGCGATCCTGCAGCACGACGCGCGATGGGCTCGCGCCCTGTTCGAGGTCGAGCCGCTGACGGACCTTCTGGCCGTCCTGCCGCCGGACGAGCAGTCCGCGAGAGCCGCCGAACTGGTCGTCCGCCACCCCGTCGACGGACAGATGATCATGATGCTGGGCGGTGTGGCCCGACCCTGGGGCCCCCGGCTGGCCAAGGCCGTGCTCAAGAAGATCGTGGAGACGTCCGGGACGCAGCCCTGGAACGCCGGCGAGCTGATCCGGCTGGCGGGCGAACGGCTCGACCCGGCGATGCACGGCCACGTCCAGGAGATCGCCGAGCTGGCCGTCATCCTGCGGTTCCGTTATGACATGTCGAAGGAGCTTTCGTGACCACCGTCCTGCGTCCCCACGCGGAAGACCTGTACGCCGAGGAGCTGGCGATCCTCGCCAAGAGCGACGACCGCACACGCCCGCCCGGCTGGCGGCTCTCCCCGTGGGCGGTGACCACCTACATCCTCGGGGACGGCGACCAGATCACGCCCAAGTACATCGGCCCGCGGCGGATCGTCGAGGTCGCGGTGGCCACTCTCGCGACCGACCGGGCACTGCTCCTGCTGGGCGTGCCTGGCACCGCGAAGACCTGGCTCTCCGAGCATCTGGCCGCCGCCGTCAGCGGCGACTCCACCCTGCTCGTGCAGGGGACGGCGGGCACGGCCGAGGAGGCGATCCGCTACGGGTGGAACTACGCCCGTCTCCTGTCGGAGGGCCCCTCCCGCGAGGCGATGACGCCGAGCCCGGTGATGCGGGCGATGGCCGAGGGACGGCTGGCCCGGGTGGAGGAGCTCACCCGGATGCCCTCCGACGTCCAGGACGCGCTGATCACGGTCCTGTCCGAGAAGACGCTGCCCATCCCCGAGCTGAACGACGAGGTCCAGGCGGCCAAGGGATTCAACGTCATCGCCACGGCCAACGACCGGGACCGGGGGGTCAACGACCTGTCGAGCGCGCTGCGCAGGCGCTTCAACACCGTCGTGCTGCCCGTCCCCGCGAGCGCCGAGGAGGAGGTGGAGATCGTGTCCCGGCGGGTCGCCCAACTCGGCCGCTCGCTGGAACTGCCCGAGACCCCGGCCGGGATGGAGGAGATCCGCCGCGTGGTCACGGTCTTCCGCGAGCTTCGCGCAGGAGTGACGTCAGACGGGCGGACCAAGGTCAAGTCGCCGAGCGGCACACTGAGCACGGCCGAGGCGATCTCGGTGGTGACCAGCGGGATCGCCCTCGCGGCGCACTTCGGCGACGGAGTGCTGCGTCCCGCCGACATCGCGGGCGGGATCGTCGGCGCGGTCATCCAGGATCCGGTGGCCGACCGGGTGATCTGGCAGGAGTACCTCGAGGCCGTGGTCCGCGACCGCGACGACTGGCGCGACTTCTACCGGGCCTGCCGCGATGCGGGCTGACGTCGCCGCACCGTCGATCCTGGGCGTCCGGCACCACGGCCCCGGCTCCGCGAAGGCCGTCCGCGCCGAACTCGAACGGCTCAAGCCGGACGTCGTCCTCATCGAGGGCCCCCCGGAGGCCGACCCGCTTGTCGCGCTGGCGGGCGATCCCGGCATGGAACCGCCGGTCGCGCTCCTCGCGCACGCGCAGGGACGGGCCGCCTTCTGGCCGTTCGCCGTGTTCTCACCCGAATGGCAGGCGATCACCTACGCGCGCGAGGCGGGCGTCGAGGTGCGCTTCTGCGACCTGCCCGCCGCGCACAGCCTCGCCCTGCCCGAAGAGGAGGAGGCTGTACGGCTCGATCCGATCGGGGAACTCGCCCGGGCCGCGGGTTACGACGATCCCGAACGCTGGTGGGACGACGTCGTCGAGCATCGCGGGGAGAGCGGGACCCTCCACGCGGTCGCCGAGGCGATGGCGGCCATCCGGGAGGGACACGAGCCGTCCGGCACCGAGGCGCTGCGCGAGGCCGCCATGCGCCGGGCGCTGCGCCGGGCGCTCAAGGAGGGGTTCGGCTCCGTGGCCGTCGTCTGCGGCGCGTGGCATGTCCCCGCGCTGACCGATCTGCCCTCCGCGGCGGAGGACGAGCGGCTGCTACGGGGCATCCCCAAGGTCAAGGTCGACATGACCTGGGTGCCGTGGACGCACGGGCGGCTCGCCGCGCGCAGCGGGTACGGCGCGGGCGTCGCGTCGCCGGGCTGGTACGACCACCTGTTCTCGGCCTCCGACCGTCCCGTGGAGCGCTGGCTGGCCGGCGCCGCGGCGGTCCTGCGTGAGGAGGGACTGCCGGTCTCCTCCGCCCACGTGATCGAGTCCGTACGGCTCGCGCAGGGCTTGGCCGGGCTCCGGGGCCGGCCTCTCGCGGGGTTGTCGGAGGTGACGGAGGCCGCGAGGGCCGTGTTGTGCGAGGGCGACGACCTGCCCGTGGAGCTCATCCAGCGCCGCATGGTCGTGGGGGAGCGGCTCGGCGGCGTGCCGGGCTCGACCCCGATGGTCCCGCTTCAACGCCACCTGCGGGAGGAGCAGCGGCGGTGGCGCCTCAAGCCTGAGGCTCTCCCGCGCGAGCACGACCTCGACCTGCGCAAGCCGCTCGACCTCGGGCGCAGCCGCCTGCTGCATCGGCTGAACCTGATCGGCGTGCGGTGGGGGACCACGCGGGAGACCCGCGGGAAGGGCACCTTCAAGGAGTCGTGGACGCTGGAGTGGCATCCCGAGTTCGACATCGCCCTCATCGAGGCCGCTCCCTTGGGGATCACGGTCGACGGCGCGGCGGCCGCCCGGGCCAGGGAACTGGCGGCGGCGGACGGCACGTCCCTGGCCGATCTGACCTCGCTGGTCGAGCGGTGCCTGTTCGCCGACCTGGCCGGCCCGCTGCCGGACATCCTCCAGGCGATCAAGGACAAGGCGGCGCTCGACGGGCAGGTGTCCCATCTCATGGCGGCACTTCCCGCGCTCGTCCGGGCGCAGCGCTACGGCGACGTGCGCGGGAGCGGCGGGCTGGCCGCGATCACCGACTCGCTGCTCGCGCGGATCTGCGCCGGCCTGGCACCCGCGCTGACCGGGCTCGACGACGACTCGGCCCGGCAGATGGTCGCCCTGATCGACGGCGTCCACAGCGCGGTGGGGCTGCTCGAGAGCGACCTGTGGCCGGCGACCCTCGCGAACCTGGCCCGGCGCACCGGACTGCCGGGGATCATCGAGGGCCGGATCGTGCGCATCCTCTTCGACGCCGACGCGAGCGTGGACGACGTCTCCGTCCGCATGGCACGGGCGATGTCCTCCGGCAACCCGCCCGAGCGGGCCGCCGCGTGGATGGAGGGCTTCCTGTCGGGCGGCGGCCTGCTGCTGGTCCACGACCCGAGGCTGCTCGCGATCGTGGACGGCTGGCTCACTGGCCTGTCGGCGGAGGCGTTCGTCGACGTGCTGCCGCTGCTCAGGCGTACCTTCGGGGCCTTCGCGGCGCCCGAGCGCCGCATGATCGGCGATCGCGTCAGATCCGGCGCCCCCATGCCCGCCAACGAGGTGTCCGACGCCGACGACGACGAGCAGGCCGCGGGAGCCGTACGGACCGTTCTGGAAATCCTGGGGAGAGCGTGATGGACGAGCGGGCACGCCGGTGGAGGCTGGTGCTCGGAGGCGCGGCTGAGGGCGCCCTGCAGGGCGCCGACGCCGGCATGGACGCCGCGCTCGCGGCGCTCTACGAGCGGGGAGCGGGTCTCGGCGCGTCCGCGCCCCGGGTGGCGAGATGGCTGGGAGACATCAGGGAGTACTTCCCGTCGACCGTCGTCCATGTCATGCAGAAGGACGCGATCGAGCGGCTCAACCTGACCCGCCTGCTCCTCGAACCGGAGATGCTGGAGGCCGTCGAGCCGGACGTGCATCTCGTCGGGACGCTCCTGTCGCTCAACCGGGTGATGCCCGACAAGGCGAGGGAGTCCGCCCGGGCGGTCGTCAGGAAAGTGGTGGCCGAGCTGGAGGCCAGGCTGGAGCGGCGGACCCGCGCCGCCGTCACCGGCGCGCTGGACCGCTCGGCCAGGACCTCCCGGCCGAGGCGGGCTGCCGACATCGACTGGAACCGCACCATCAAGGCCAACCTGAAGAACTACCTGCCCGAACGGAACACGGTGGTGCCGTCCCGGCTCGTGGGCTACGGCCGCAGGCAGCAGGCCGTCCAGCGGGAGGTCGTCCTGTGCATCGACCAGAGCGGGTCGATGGCCGCCTCCGTGGTCTACGCGAGCGTCTTCGGCGCCGTCCTGGCCTCGATGCGGTCGCTCAGGACCTCGCTCGTGGTGTTCGACACCGCGGTCGTCGACCTCACCGACCAGTTGCACGACCCGGTCGAGGTGCTCTTCGGCACCCAGCTCGGCGGCGGCACCGACATCAACCGGGCGATCGCCTACTGCCAGGGCCTCGTCACCCGGCCGGCGGACACCATCTTCCTGCTGATCAGCGACCTCTATGAGGGCGGCGTGCGTGAGGAGATGCTGCGCCGGGTGGCCGCGATGACCGACGCCGGCGTCCAGGTCATCGTCCTGCTCGCCCTGTCCGACGAGGGGACGCCGCAGTTCGACCACGACAACGCGGCGGCGCTCGCGCAGATGGGGGTGCCGGCCTTCGCCTGCACACCTGACGCGTTCCCGGAGCTGATGGCCGCGGCGATCGAGCGCCGGTCCTACGACCAACGTCCGATGGCCGCCCCCGGCGGCCACCCGTAAGGTCCATGGCATGTCAGCCACGTCGACCGAGTCCGCCGTCTTCTCCCCGCGTCTGCGCGCCCTGAGCGCCGGAATGGTCGCGCTGAGCACGCTGGTGGCGTTCGAGTACCTGGCCGTGGCGACGGCGATGCCCGTCGTCGGGCGCGAGCTCGACGGCTACCACCTGTACGGCCTGGCCTTCAGCGGCGGCCTGGCCGCGGGAGTGATCGCGACGGTCGCGGGCGGGCGCTGGAGTGACGCGAAGGGCCCGCGTGCGCCTCTGTGGACCGGGGTCGCCGCCTTCATGGGCGGCCTCCTCATCGCCGGGACGGCCCCCACGATGGAGGTGTTCCTCGCGGGCCGGTTCATCCAGGGGCTCGGCGGCGGTCTTTTCAACGTCGCGCTCTACGTCCTGGTCGCCCAGGTGTACCCGGCGCAGGCGCACCCCCGGGTCTTCTCGCTGCTGGCCGCCGCCTGGGTGCTGCCCTCGGTGGTCGGGCCCGCGATCACCGGCATCGTCGCCGAGCAGCTGAGCTGGCGGTGGGTGTTCCTGGGCGTGCCGGTGCTCGCCGCTCCGGCGGCGCTCGTCCTGTGGCGCGGCCTGCCGCGGGGGACCGCGCCGCCCGCCGCCGGGACGGACGGGAACCGGGACTTCGTGCCGGCCCTCGTGTGGGGCGCGGTGGCCGCCCTGGGGGCGGCCCTCCTCCAGTACGGCAGCGGCACGTCGTGGCCCGGCTCGTCGCTGGCGATCGTGGGCCTGGTGCTCCTCGCTCTCGCGCTGCCCCGGCTGCTGCCCCCGGGGACGTTGCGGGCGGCGCGCGGCCTGCCGGCCGTCGTGGCCCTGCGCGGGCTCGCGGCCGGCGCGTTCTTCGCCACCGAGGTCTTCGTCCCTCTCACCCTGATGTCCGAGCGGGGGCTCAGCCCGGCGCAGGCGGGCATCGCCCTCACCGGAGGCGCGCTGGCCTGGTCGCTGGGCTCGTGGATCCAGGGGCGCGGATCGTTCGGCAGGGCGACCGTCCTCCGTGTGGGCACCGCGCTGATCGCGGCCGGGATCGCGGTCACCGCTCTGGCCGTCTTCGACAGTGTCCCCGTGCTCGCCGCGTTCGCGGGATGGGTCCTCGCCGGGCTCGGCGTCGGCCTGGTCTACCCGACGCTGTCCGTCCTCGTCCTCGAGTTGTCCGCGCCCGGCGAGGAGGGCAGGAACTCCGCGTCCCTCGGCATCGGCGAGTCCGTTTTCTCGATCGTCGCGGTGGCCGCCACAGGTGCGATCTTCGCGGGGTTCGGCGGCACGCCGGCCGTCTATCTGGCGTGTTTCGCCCTGCTCGTGGTCATGGCGGGGACGGGCGCCGCCGTCGCCGGGCGTTTTGACCACGCTCGCTGAGCGGGCACCATGGAGATCTGAAACAAGGGGGATTTCCATTGCCGCGCGTTCGGGAGCTCGAGATCTTCAGGATGACCCTGCCGTACGGCAGGCGTCCGGAGAGCGCCCTGGTCAAGTTCACCGACTACGGAGGCATGGCCGGCTGGGGTGAGATCGTCCAGCCGTCGCCCGACACCCCGCTCGAGAAGTCCCTGCCCGCGCTGATCGGCGTCGACTGGGAGCATCCGTCCGAGCTCGGGGAGATCCCCGGCGGGGCGGCCGGCGACATGGCCTGCTGGGACCTGTGGGGACGGATGAGCGGAGTCCCCGTCTTCCACGCCCTCGGCGGCACCCGTACGTCGCTGATCGCCACCGTGCGGGTGCAGGCCGACCGCTCGCTGGAGAGCATGGTCGCCCGGGTGAACCGCCACGTCGGCGGGGGCTACGCCCACGTGACGATCGACATCCACCCCGGCTGGGACGTGGAACCGGTCCGCGCCGTCAGGGCCGCCTATCCGGGGCTGGCCATCGCGGTGGACGGCCGCGGCGCCTACACCGACATCGCCCAGCTCGAGGCGCTGGACTCCTACGACCTGGCCGCCATCGAGCGTCCGTTCGCCGACCTGCTGACCAGCGCGGAGTTGCAGGACCGGGTGAGCGCGCCGGTCGCGGTGGAGGTCCACTCGGTGGCCGAACTGGACGAGGCGGTCGGCCTGCACGCCGGTCGCGCGCTGCTGCTGCGCCCGTCGCGGTTCGGCTCGCTCGGAGCCGTGCGCGCCGCGCACGACCGGGCGGTGGCGGCGGGATGGGACATCGTCTGCATGGGCGGTCTCGGCGTGGGACTGGCCCGCGCGGCGACGGTGGCCGTGGCCAGCCTGCCGGGGTGCACGCTTCCGAGCGCCGTGGCCGAGCCGCCGCAGAGCGCCCAGGTCGTCGTCCCCCCGGTCGGCGCCTCCGGCGGCGTCGTCGCGGTCCCCCTCACCCAGCCGGGCCTCGGCCACACCGTCGACGAGGCCAGGGTCCGCCGCCTGTCCAAGGAGTCCTTCCGGGTCTGAGGGGCCGGTCGGGCGTCACACGGCGCCGCAGCCCTCACCGATGGCGGTGAACGCGGGTGCGGGCGCGGCGACCACGGGCCGGTGCGGCGCGGGGGTCGGAGCGGCCGACTCGTGGAGGGCCTGGGCGGTGAGCGACCGGATCCGCGCCCAGTCGGGGGTGACCGTGCTGATCAGCGGGGGCATGAACTGCAGGCTCGTCACCCCGGCCTGCTTGACCTTCCAGGCGAGCGGCACCAGGTGCTCCAGCATGGGCCGAGGCACGTCGGTGCTGATGATCTCCTCGGTGGCCTCGGCCATCTGGCTGAAGTGCCTGAGCACGGCCGCCGGGTCCGTCTGCTGGAGCAGCGCGCCGAAGACGCAGCGCTGACGGTGCATGCGGTCGTAGTCGTCGCTCCCGGTGCGCGACCGGGCGTACCAGAGCGTGTCGGAACCGTTCAGCCGGCGGGTCCCCGCGGTGACCGTGCCCTCGCCGTACGTGCCGTACGTGATGTCCCTGTCGACGCTGAGCACCAGGCCGCCGAGGGCATCGATGATCTTGGCGAAGCCCCAGATGTTGACCATCGCGTACCAGTCGATCCTGATGCCCAGGATGTGACCGATGGTCTCCTTCAGCACCTGGGCGCCCATGTTCGTGCGCCCGCCGAAGAGTTCGGGATGGTCGTCGGCGTACTGCCACACCGAATACAGCAGGTCCTCGCGCCAACCGGGCCGCGACTCCGGCAGGAGGAACCCGGTCGGGAAGCGCGCCGCCATGGGGCTGCCCGGCGGGAAGCGCACGTGCTCGAGGTTGCGCGGCAGGCCCAGCAGCACGGTCTTCCCCGTACGGACGTCCACGCTGACCACGTTGATGCTGTCGGTCCTGATCCCGACGCGGGTGGTGTCCCCGTCTCCGCCGAGCAGGAGCACGTTGACGCGGCTCCGGCCGGCCCACGGGTCCTCCGGCCTGACGGGTTCACCGGGGATGCCCGGTTCGGTGAACACCGCGCCGATGGTCCGTTCCGAGATCGCCGCGTATTCGGCGACGACGGTGAACGGCACGGCGACCAGGACGGCCAGCATGCCCGCGGCCAGGCCGGTGACCACCTGCGCGCCCTGCGGCAGGGTTCCCGGGCGCAGCACCACGAACGAGTGCACCACGAGGCAGAGCCAGGCGACGGCGCCGACCAGGGCCCCCACGGTGATCGGGATCAGCCAGGCGATCGCCCGTCCCGCCGTGCCGGCGTCGGCGGCCGCCGTCACCACGGCGAGGCAGGCGGCGAGTGTCACGTAACCGCCGAGCAGGGCGAACCCGGTGCGCCGCCAGCCGGCGCGGAGGTGGGCGGCGCCCGGCACGAGAGCCGACAGCGCGACCCAGCCGATCAGCGCGGCGGCTTTTCTCGACGACACACCCCAGGAACGCATTTTCACATTGAAGCGGTCTGTCCCCGGACGTACCGATGGGCGAACGACGCCTAGCGAGTCGCGACCCACGGTTTGCCCGGGCCCCATCCGCGAGGTCTTCCGCTTGACCACCTCTTGTCCGTTAACCGACGCCGTTTACGATGTGCGCCGTGGACGACATCCTCGGCCCCGACTACGAGGCCATCACCCTGCCCATGGGCCGCGACGCCGAAGGGGAGGTCGTCGCGACGCTCGTCCGGCGGCCGGTTCCGGGGTCCCGCCGGGCCGTCCTCTACCTCCACGGGTTCACCGACTACTTCTTCCAGACGCACGTGGCCGACCACTTCGTCTCCCAGGGGATCGGCTTCTACGCCCTCGACCTGCGGAAATACGGACGGTCCTTGCTGCCGCACCAGACCAGGGGCCTCGTCGGCAGCGTCACGGACTACTTCCCCGAGATCGACGAGGCCGTCCGCATCGTCAGGGAGGACTGCGACGAGCTGACGATCATGGCGCACTCGACCGGCGGCCTGATCGCCGTCCTGTGGGCCGACCGGATGCGCGGCCGCGGACTGGTCGACGCACTCGTCCTCAACAGCCCGTTCCTCGACCTCAACGTGCCCGCTCTCGTCAGGGGCGCCGCCGACGCGCTCGGGGGCGTCCTGGCCAAGCTGCCCCCGAAGACGGTGCTCCCGCTCGGCGTGGCCACCGCGTACGGCACGAGCCTCCACCGCGACCATCAGGGGGAGTGGGACTACGACCTCGCGTGGAAGCCGCTCGAGGGCTTCTCCGTCCACGCCGTGTGGCTGGCGGCGATCAGGCGGGCGCACCGGCGCCTCCACGCCGGGCTGCGGGTGGACGTGCCGGTGCTCGTGCTGGCCGCCGAGCAGAGCCTCAAGGCCCGCGACTTCGTGCCGGGGGCGCACGGCGCGGACGTCGTCCTCGACACCGAGCAGATCGCACGCTGGTCCACCCGGATCGGCCCGCACGTCACCTGCGTCCGCGTGCCCGGCGGCATGCACGACCTCGTCTTGTCGGCGGAGCCGGTGCGCAAGCAGGTGTTCGCGGAGATCGACAGGTGGACGGCCTACGCCTACCAGGGGAAGGCGTACAACCCGTAGTAGGCGGCGGTCAGCAGCAGCAGTCCCGTGCCGCCGAGGACGCCGATCAGGACGCTCTTCTGCCAGCGGGTCGGCTCCCAGCCGTCCCGCAGGCCGCTCAGCACCGCCGCGGCCGCGGCGACCTCCTGCAGGAGCATCACGACCGCCAGCAGTCGCACGACCAGCCACCCGGCCTGTACGGCGGGCCACGCGCCCGCCTGGTTGACCGAGAACAGCACGATCAGCGTGATGAACGCGAGGACGGCGGCGAACCCCCCGAGACCGGTCCAGGCCATCCGGCGTAGCCGGCGTCGCACGGCGGGCCAGATGTCGGCCGCCGGCTCCACCGGCGCCT
This sequence comes from Planotetraspora mira, assembly GCF_016863275.1. Lineage (GTDB taxonomy): Bacteria > Actinomycetota > Actinomycetes > Streptosporangiales > Streptosporangiaceae > Planotetraspora > Planotetraspora mira. The sequence goes on along the minus strand of NZ_BOOO01000003.1, from coordinate 48,831 downwards.
GCAGGCGCGTGTCGCGTCCCCGGATCCGGACGACCATCTCGGTGACCGGCGCCGCCACGTAGCCGACGGCGGCCAGGCAGATGGTCAGCCAGAGGATCGTGGCGCCGCCGTACCACGGGGCGGCGGGCACGTCGCTCGCCTCGAACCGCTGCACGGGAGTCGCGCCCGCGATGGGCACCGACGGCTTGGCCGTACGGGGGAGGTCCCTGATCCAGTTGGCCAGGGTCGGCAGGTAGTCGGGGACGAAGGGGCCGCCGGTCATCCTCATGGCGTGGTCGGCGCCGGCGAGGAAGCGGATCGTGTAGTCGGGGTTCCCGGCCGTGTGCAGGGCGCTGGTCAGCGTCTCCGTGCTCTCCACGAAGGGGATGGAGGGATCGGTCGTGCCGTACAGCGCGAGGACCGGCTGCTTCATGCCCTGGAGCGCGGGGACGCCGTCGTGGCGCAGGAAGTCGAAGCCCACGCCGCCCATCGCGCGGGTCAGCAGGTCACGCACGCCGGAGGGCGCGTGCAGGCGCTGCAACTGCTCGTTCAGCGCCCACGCGACCTGCCGCAGGGGGGAGACGTTCGGCGAGGACACCAGGACCACGTAGGCCACGTCGCTGCTGGCGGCGGCGATCGGGACCACCCAGCCGCCCTCGCTGACGCCCCACAACCCGGCCTTGGCGGGATCGACGTCGGGCCGTTGCAGCAGCGTGTGCAACATGCGCAGCGCGTCGTCCGCGAGCAGGGAGAAGTCACGCTGCCGGAAGTTGTAGCCCACGGTGCGCTTGTCATAGGAGAGGGTCACGATGCCCGCCTTGGCGAGCCACTCCGACTGGGTGGTGAACTCCGACCCGCTGCCCGATCCCGAGCCCTGGACGAACACCATCGCCGGGTGCCTGCCCGGCGTCGTGGGCGACCTGATCGTGGCCGTCAGCGTCTCGTTCCGGGCGGCCACCTTGACGTGCTCGGTCCTGATCGGCGTCGTGGTGGCGACCGGACGTGTCTCCGACGCCGGTTGGGCGGGCAGGTTCCTGAACTCCGGAGAGGCGGCCAGGGGTGGGGGATCGAACGCCGGAGGGGACAGCATGTAGCCGATCGCCGCCAGCACGACCAACAGCACACCCGCCGCGAAACCCAGCGTGCTCCGGCCGACATTCATGAGGCCGCTCCCCGGTGGATCATCCTGTACCGAGTCCAGGCTAAGTCATTACTCGTTCCATGGCCCGGATCGATTTGGGATCAGTGGGGCCGCATTTGTCGGAGGGACCTGTTAGCTTCCTGCGACATGCGTGTCCTGCACACTTCCGACTGGCATCTCGGCCGGTCGTTCCACCGGGAGAGCCTGCTCAGCGCCCAGGCCGCCTTCGTGGAGCACCTCGTAGAGACGGTCAGGGCCGAGCGGGTCGACGTCGTGGCGGTCTCCGGAGACGTCTACGACCGGGCGCTGCCGCCGGTCGACGCGGTGGCCCTGTGCGACGAGGCGCTCGCCCGGCTGAAGGCGGAGGGTGTGCACACGGTGCTGATCAGCGGCAACCACGACTCCTCCGTACGGCTCGGCTTCGGCGCCGGCCTCATGGAGCGGGTGCACCTGCGGACCGACCCGGCGCGTGCCTGGGATCCGGTCGTCGTCGGCGACGTGGCCTTCTACGGCATCCCCTATCTGGAGCCCGAGCTGGTCAGGGGCCCCTGGGAGCTGGCCGAGCGCACCCACACGGCCGCGATCACGCACGCCATGGAGCGGATCCGCGCCGACGGGTCCGGCCGGCGCAAGGTCGTGCTCGCCCACGCGTTCGTCACCGGCGGCGAGGCGAGCGACAGCGAGCGGGACATCAGCGTCGGCGGCGTGTCCCACGTGCCGCTGGCTGCCTTCGCCGGCGCCGATTACGTGGCGCTGGGCCATCTGCACGGCCGTCAGGTGATGAGCGAGACCGCCCGCTACTCGGGGTCGCCGATCGCCTACTCCTTCTCCGAGGCGGGGCAGCGCAAGGGGTCCTGGCTGGTGGATCTCGACGCCGACGGGCCGGGGGACGCCCGCGTCGACTTCGTCCCCGCGCCCGTTCCCCGGCCCGTCGGCACGCTGAGCGGCCGTCTCGACGACCTGCTGACCGACGCCCGCCACGCGGACCGCGAGGACCACTGGCTCCAGGTGACCCTCACCGACCCGGTCCGCCCGCGCGAGGCGATGGAGCGCCTGCGGCGCCGCTTCCCGCACACGCTGGCGCTCGCCTTCAAGCCCGACGGCCCGGTGGCCGTGCCCGCCCGGCCGGTCCACGTCGCGGGGCGCGCCGAGATCGACGTGGCGGCCGACTTCGTCCGCGAGGTCCGCGGTGAGCCGGCCGACGACGAGGAGATCCGCCTGCTCGGGGAGGCCGTCGAGGCCTCCCGGATCAAGGAGAGCCTGTGAGATTGCACCGGTTGGTGCTGGAGGCGTTCGGGTCCTTCCCGGGGGTCGAGGAGGTCGACTTCGACGCCCTCGGGGAGGCGGGGCTCTTCCTGATCCACGGGGCGACGGGCGCGGGCAAGACGACCGTGCTCGACGCGGTGTGCTACGCGCTGTACGGACGGGTCCCCGGCCGGCGGGACAGCGCCCGCAGCCTGCGTTGCGACCACGCACCGCCCGGGCGGGGGCCCGTCGTCACGCTGGAGGTGACGATCCGGGGGCGGCGCCTGCGCGTCACCCGGTCGCCCGCCTGGATGCGGCCCAAGCTGAAGGGAGAGGGCCTGGTCGAGGAGAAGGCCAAGGTCCTCGTGGAGGAGTTCACCGGCACGTGGATCGGGCGGAGCACCCGCGCCGACGAGGCCGGTCACCTGATCGGCGAGTTGCTCGGGATGAACGCCGAGCAGTTCTGGCAGGTCGCCATGTTGCCGCAGGGCGACTTCGCCCGGTTCCTGCAGGCGGACGGCGACGACCGCCGCAGGCTCCTCGAGAAGCTGTTCTCCGTCAAGATCTTCACCGACGTCGAGGCGTGGCTGGCCGACCACCGCACGCGGACCGGGCGCGATCAGCAGGAGCTCCGGCAGCGGGCCGAGTCCGTCGTGGACCGCATGCGCGGGGCGGCGGGCGCGGAGCTCCCCGTGCCGGAGGACGAGCCTGAGGCGGTGGTCGCCCTCGCCGCCGCCGCCTTCGAACATGCCGCAGGACTGTGGGCGGTGAGCGAGGCCCGCCTGCGCTCCGCTCGGGACCTGCTCGCCGGCGGCCGGGCGCTGGCCGACCGCCGGCGCAGGCACGCGGACGCGCTCGCCCGGCGTGAGGCACTGGACGGCGCCGCCGAGGAACGGGCGGACATCCAGGCGATCCTCGACGACGCGGCCAGGGCCGCGCGGGTGCTGCCTCTGATCCGCCTGGCGGAGCAGCGGGCCGAGGCCGCGGCCAAGGCCCGGCGGATGGCCGCCGACGCCACGAGCCGGGCGCTGCCGGGGCAGGAGCCGCCCGGCGAGGAGCGTCTGGCGGCCATGGAGCGGGAGCGCCTCGACGAGGTCGCCCGGGTGCGGCAACTCCTTCCCGAGGAGACCCGCCTGCGGCAGGTGCGCGCCGACCTCGACGCCGGCAGACGCAGGCTCACGGCTCTCGGGGAGCGTGAGGCGGCCCTCGCCGTCCGGCTCGCCGCATTGCCCGAGGGCCGGCGCGAGGCCGGCATGCTCCTCGATGAGGCGCGCCTGGCCGCGGCGGGCGTCCCGGGCCTGGCGGCCGCGAGGGACACCGCGGCGCGTGCGGCCGAGGTGACACGGCGGATCGGCGTGCTGGAGGCCGAGCTCGCGGCTCTCGCGGACAGCGAGAAGCGGATCCTCGCCGCCTCCCAGGACCACCGGCTGGGGGCGGCGGCGGCCGGGGTTCCGGCGCTGGAGACCGCCGCGCGGCTGGCCCGCGAGCTCGACGCGGCCGAGCAGGCCAGGCGCGCCGCGGTGGACGGGGCGCAGACCGCCCGCGACCGGCTGCAGGAGGTGCGCCGTGCCCGGATCGAGGGCATGGCCGCCGAGCTGGCGGCCTCCCTCGTCGCGGGGGAGCCGTGCGTGGTGTGCGGGTCGGCCGACCACCCTGCGCCGGCTGAGGCCGCCGGCCGGGCGTTGAGCGGCGACGACGAGCAGGCGGCCCAGGACGCCTTCGAGTTCGCCCGCCGGGCCCGCGAGGCGGCGGAGGAGAGGTGCGCCGAGTGGTCCTCGCGCCTCGCCGCCGAGATCCGCGACCAGGTGGCCCTGGCCGGCCGCCGTGTCGCCGAGACCACGACAGGGCTCACCGCTCTGCTGGAGGAGAAGGAACGCCTCCCCGGTGACGCCGGCGACCTCGACGAGGCGGAGCGGAGCCTGCGCCGCGCCGAGCAGGTCGCGGCCCGGGAGCCCGAGCTGGCGGACAGGTCCGCCCGGCTGGCCGCCGAGCTGGACGACCTGACGGTCCAGGCCCAGGAGATCGCGATCGAGGCGGCGGACACCCGGGCGCGTGACGAGCAGCTGACCGCCGACGAAGGCAGGCTCGCCGCGCTGGTGGACGCCGCGCGGGGTGGCGACGCGTCGCTCATGACCCGGCTCGACCGGCTCGTCGACGAGGCCGCACTCCTCAGGGACGCCAGTGAGGCGACCCGCGCCGCCGCCACGGCGGACCTCGAACGCCGGGCGGCGCTCGAGCGGGCCACCGACGCCGCGACCGACGCGGGGTTCGCCGGGCTCGAGCACGCCGGGGCGGCGGTGCGCGCGCCGGCCGATCTGGAGGCGATGGCCGAACGCCTCAGGTTCCTCGACGGCGAGCAGGTGGCCGTCGGCCGGCTGCTCGCCGATCCCGAGCTCGTCGCGGCGGCGGCCGAACCCGCACCGGACCTCGCGACCCTGGAGAGCGAGCACGACCGGGCCGACCGGGAGCACGCCGCCCGCACCTCGGCCAGGGATCTCGCCGGGGAGACGGCGTCCCGGCTCACGGCCCTCGCGGGAGAGCTGCGCGAGGCCCTCGCCCGCTACCGCCCGGCCGCCGAGCGGCACCGGCTCGCCCGCCGGCTCGCCGAGCTCGCGGGCGGGACGTCCGCCGACAACCAGTGGCACATGCGCCTGTCGGCGTTCGTGCTCGGCGAGCGGCTCAGGCAGGTGGTCGAGGCCGCCAACGAGCGGCTCGAGCACATGTCGTCAGGGCGCTACCTGCTCCAGCACGACCTCCGCCGGGCCGCGGGCGACCGGGGCCGGTCGGGCGGCGGGCTCGGCCTGCGCGTCCTCGACGCGTGGACCGGCGTCGACAGAGACCCGGCCACGCTGTCCGGAGGGGAGAGCTTCATCACCTCCCTCGCCCTCGCGCTGGGGCTGGCCGACGTCGTGACGGCCGAGGCGGGCGGCGCGGAGATCGGCACCCTGTTCGTGGACGAGGGCTTCGGCACGCTCGACGAGGAGACGCTCGACGACGTGCTCGACATCCTCGACGGCCTTCGCGAAGGCGGCCGGGCGGTCGGCATCGTCAGCCACGTCGCTGAGTTGCGCGTCCGCGTGCCCGTTCAGCTGCGGGTGGTCAAGGGCAGGGCAGGCTCGACGCTCGCGTGAGGGACGCGGTCAGGCGACGGGGATCCACCGGACCGCGAGGAGATAGGTGCCGGTCACGAGAGAGACCGCGGAGACGAGCAGGAACAACAACACCCAGAAGGTGCCGGGAATCCGCGTGAGCCGGGCGAGCTGGTCGGCGTCGGAGTCGGGCGCCCGCCCCCTGCGCCGTTTGCTCTGCAGTTCGAGGATCGGGCGCATGCCGCCCAGCAGCAGGAACCAGACCGCTCCGTACGCGGACACGGCCTGGGCGGTCGGGGGCGCGAACCACGACAGAGTGAACACGGCCCCGCCCACGGCGAGCAACGCCGCCGCGCCGTAGAGGTTCCTGATCTTGAACAGCATGCAGGCGAGCAGCAGGAGCACCGCCCACAGGAGCAACGTGATGTAGCCGTCCGCGACGAGCCAGGCGGCCCCGAACCCGAGCAGCGAAGGGGCGACGTATCCCGCGGCCGCGGTCGCCACCATCCCCAGACCTCTCGGGTTGCCCCGCGTGAGCGTCACGCCCGAGGTGTCCGAATGCAGCCGTATGCCCTGCAGCTTCCGCCGGGTCACCACGGCCACCAGCGCGTGGCCTCCCTCGTGCGCGATCGTGATCAGCCCGCGGGAGACGTGCCACGACGGCCGGTAGGCGATGACCGCGAGCGCGACGCAGCCGGACAGGACGATCAGCCAGAGCGGGGGCGCGACCTGTGTCGCGGTCAGCTCGTTCCAGAGGGCGTTCAGGTGGGCCACCTCCGCGGGGAATCGTACGGCCTCCGGGCACTTCATGGGTTCGAGGCTCTACCGTCTATGTGTGGCTGAGCGTGGAATACGTGGATTACGTGGCTTGATGCGAATGAAGGTGGAAAATTCCCCCGAGCATTCGATGGACCCCCGGTCGGGCGAGCAGGAGGCGACCCGGGAGAGCGTGGTCGACAACGCGATCTACGTCGGCGGCAGACGGGTGGACTCGCCCCCGTCGCTGGCCGCCGCGATCACGTCGCTGCGGTCCAGACCCGGCGCGATGGCGTGGATCGGCCTCTACCGGCCGGAGGACTCGGAGCTGGTGAAGGCCTCCGAGGAATTCGGCCTGCACGAGTTGGCGATCGAGGACGCGATCGTCGCCCACCAGCGGCCCAAGGCCGACCGCTACGGAGAGACCCTCTTCGTGGTGCTCAGGGCGGCGCGCTACCTCGACCAGGAGGAGAAGGTCGAGTTCGGTGAGCTGCACGTCTTCATCGGCCCCGACTTCGTCCTGACCGTACGGCACAGCGAGGCGCCCGACCTGTCGAGGGTGCGCCGCCGGATGGAGTCGAACCCCGACCTCCTGCGCCAGGGTCCGCAGGCCGTGCTGTACGCGATCCTCGACGCGGTGGTGGACGGGTACGCGCCCGTGGTCGCCGGACTGCAGAACGACATCGACGAGATCGAGGTCCAGGTCTTCGGCGGGGACCCGGCCGCGCCGCGGCGCATCTACGCGCTGTCGCGCGAGGTCATCGAGTTCCAGCGCGCGACCAGCCCCCTGGTGGGCATGCTCGACGGCTTCATCGCCGCCTCGCCCAAGTACGGCGTGGACGAGGAACTGCAGAGCTACCTCCGTGACGTGTCCGACCACGCCATCACCGTGACCGAGCGGGTGGCGGTGTTCCGGCAGATGCTCCAGGACATCCTGATCGTCAATTCGACGCTGGTCAGCCAGGCCCAGAACGAGGAGATGACCAAGCTCACCGCCGCCAGCATCGCCCAGGGCGACGAGGTGAAGAAGATCTCGGCGTGGGCGGCCATCCTGTTCGCGCCGACGCTGGTCGGCACCATCTACGGCATGAACTTCGACCACATGCCCGAGCTGCACTGGGCCGTCGGCTACCCGTTCGCCGTCGTGCTCATGGGCGTGGTCTGCCTGACCCTCTACTTCGTCTTCAAACGCCGCGACTGGCTCTGATCTCCCAAGGCACAGTAAAAAGTGCCTTGCTCTGTCAACTATCTAGATATATCTTTACGCTATCTCGATAGTTGAGGAGAAGGAGATGTACGAAGACGAGCACCCGCACTGGATGGGCGCCCCGCCACCGCCCCACCACGGGCTTCCCCCGCTTCCCCCGATGCCCCCCGCGCCCCCTGTGCCGCCGCATTTCGCACCACGGGTACGGCGCGGCGACGTCAGGATCGCCCTGCTCAGGCTCCTCACCGAGGAGCCGCGCAACGGCTACCAGATGATCGAGGAGATCTCCCGGCGCAGCGGCGGCGTATGGCGGCCGAGCCCCGGTTCGGTCTACCCCGCGCTCCAGCAACTGGAGGACGAGGGCCTCGTCCGGGGCGAGGAGTCAGGCGGCAGCCGCACCTATCGGCTGACGGACAAGGGCCGCGAAAACGCGGACGAGGGCGCCGAGCCGTGGGCCGACGTGGCGCGCAGCCTCCCCGAGGACCGGCACGAGCTGCGCCTGTTGTGGGGCCATCTCGGCGAGGCGTTCGTGCACCTCACGCACGTGGCGGACGACCGGCAGGTCGCCGAGACGAAGAAGCTTCTCAAGAGCACCCGTCAGGCGATGTTCAGGATCCTTTCGGAGGGCGAGTGATGGATGCCGCGGTGGCCGTGAAAGGCCTGAAGAAGACCTACGGAAAGGTCGAGGCGGTGAAGGGGGTCGACTTCGAGGTCGCCCCCGGCGAGGTGTTCGGCTTCCTCGGGCCGAACGGCGCGGGCAAGACGACGACGATCAGCATGCTCTGCACGCTGATCAACCCCACGGGCGGCACCGCGACGGTGGCCGGGCACGACGTGGTGTCCCAGCGCGACCAGGTCCGCCAGAACATCGGGCTGGTCTTCCAGGACCCGACGCTGGACGGATACCTCACCGCGGAGCAGAACCTGCGCTTCCACGCGGAGCTGTACGGCGTGCCCAGGTCGGCGCTCGACGACCGGCTCAGGCAGGTCATGGAGATGGTCGCCCTGTGGGACCGCAAGGACAGCAAGGTCATGACCTTCTCCGGCGGCATGAAGCGCCGGCTGGAGATCGCCCGCGGCCTGCTGCACTCGCCTCGTGTGCTGTTCCTCGACGAGCCCACCGTGGGGCTCGACCCGCAGACCCGGTCCGCCATCTGGGGATATATCAACAAATTGCGCCTGACTGAGGACATCACGATCTTCATGACGACGCACTACATGGAGGAAGCCGAGTTCTGCGACCGGATCGCGATCATCGACCACGGCGAGATCGTGGTGATCGACTCTCCGGAGGCGCTCAAGGCGAGCATCGGCAAGGACCGGGTCCAGCTCCAGACGGGTGACGACGACAAGACGATCGCGCTGCTCAAGGACCGCTTCGACATCGACGCCGCCGTCCACGAGGGCCAGGTGACCTTCGCCGTGGCGTCCGGCGAGTCGTTCGTGCCGCTGCTGTTCGCCGATCTCGGGCTGCCGATCCGGTCGGTCAGCGTATCCCGCCCGTCGCTCGACGACGTCTTCATGTCCTACACCGGCTCCACCATCCGCGACGCCGAGTCAGGCGACGGCAACGCGTGGATGCGTGCGATGGCCCGAGGAAGGTGAAATCGATGACTGCCGAAGTGGTCGGGGTGCGCGTCCCCCCGAGGACCGGCTCGCACGACGCCCGTGCGATCAAGGTGGTGCTCCACCGGGAACTGCTGCGGTTCGCGAACGACCGCACCCGCATGATCACAATGCTGATCCAGCCGATCCTGTGGCTGTTCGTCATGGGAACCGGGCTGGGCACGCTGGTGCGCGGGGTGATCCCGGGCATCGACTACCGCACGTTCATGTATCCGGGCATGATCTCGATGACCGTGATCATGACGGCGATGTTCTCCGCCGGCTCGATCGTCTGGGACCGCGAGTTCGGCTTCCTGCGCGAGATGCTCGTCGCACCCGTGAGCCGGGGCGCGATCGTGGTCGGCAAGTGCCTGGGCGGCGCCGTCGTCGCCACCGCGCAGGGCGTCATCATCCTCGCCCTCGCCGGTCTCGTCGGCGTGCCGTACTCGCCGATCCTGCTCGTCACGCTGCTGGGGGAGATGTTCCTCGCGGCCTTCTCGATCACGGCCTTCGGCGTGCTCCTCGCCGCCCGGATGCGCAACATGCAGTCGTTCTTCGGGGTCATGCAGATGGCCATCATGCCGATGATGTTCCTGTCGGGCGCCATGTTCCCCCTGGCCAACCTGCCCTCGTGGCTGCACGTCCTGACCACGGTGAACCCGCTGACCTACGCCGTCGACCCGATGCGGCAGGCGGTGTTCGGCCGGCTGGACGTGCCCGCACAGGTCAACGCGATGCTCAACCCCGGAGTGACCTGGTTCGGCTGGCGGCTGCCCGTCATCGTGGAGATCGGCCTGGTCGCCGCCATCGGCGCCGCCCTGCTCGGCGTGGCGATCACCCAGTTCAGGCGCGCGGAGTGAAGGAGATCTGAACGGAGTCATCACTGTGCGGGACGGAGCGTGCATCCTGCGACATAATCGGGCTTGTGGTGCGGGACGCTGTGGAGACTCATTTCGCCGAGGCCGTCGGTGCTCTGACGCCGGGATCCCCCAGGGATCCGAGCCTGCCGGTGCGACCGGGAACGACCCTTACAGGCATGCGGTGCCGCGAGCTTTTCGAGGTGCAGCTGGCAAGCCGGCTCCTCGACATCGCCGCGCGGGTGCTGCGCGAGCGCGGTGAGGGTTTCTACACGATCGGGTCGGCAGGGCACGAGGGCAACGCGGCCGTGGCCGCGGCCCTCCGCGTGTCCGACCCCGCGCTCCTGCACTACCGGTCGGGCGCGTTCTACCTGACCCGATCCGCTCAGGCCGGGCGGCTGGCCGAGGAGGGACTGCGCGACGTCCTCCTCGGCCTCGCCGCGTCGGTGGAGGAACCGATCGCGGGCGGCCGGCACAAGGTGTTCGGCCACCACGACCTCGCGGTGATCCCGCAGACGTCCACGATCGCCAGCCACCTCCCGCGCGCGGTCGGCGTCGGCTTCGCCATCGAGCGCGCCAGGACCCTCGGCGTCTCGTCGGGGTGGCCGCAGGACGCCGTCGCCGTCTGCAGCTTCGGTGACGCCTCCGCCAACCACGCCTCCGCGCTGAGCGGGTTCAACACCGCGGCCTACAGCCGGTTCCGGGGGCTCCAGCTTCCCGTTTTGTTCGTCTGTGAGGACAACGGCCTCGGCATCAGCGTGAAGACGCCCCCTGGCTGGATCGAGCAGGCCCACCACCCCCTGCTCGAGTACTTCGACGCGGACGGCTGCGACCTGGCGGACGTCTACGACAAGGCTCGCGAGGCGGCCGAGTATGTGCGGTCGACCCGTTCGCCCGCCTTCCTGCGCATGCGGACAGTCCGGCTGATGGGCCACGCGGGCTCCGACGTGGAGATCGGCTACCGCACCCGCAAGGAGATCGCCCTCGACCTGGAGCGCGACCCCCTGGTGGCCACGGCCCGGCTGCTCGTCGAGGGCGGCCTCGCCGAGCCCGACGAATTGTTGTCCCGCTACGAGGCCGAACGCGAGCACATCATCAAGCTGGCGATGGAGTGCACCCGCCGGCCCCGCCTCACCACAGCGGAGGAGGTGATGGCCCCGCTCGCCCCACGCGACCCCGAGGCCGTCGCCGCCGAGATCGCCAGGGCGGCGCTCACCGAGGTACGGGACCGGACGTTCGGCACGCTCCCCGAGCTGGAGGGCAAGCTCACGCTCGCGCAGTCCGTCAACAGGACCCTCGCGGACATGATGGCGTTGGACCCGGGCGTCATGGTGTTCGGCGAGGACGTCGCCAGAAAGGGCGGCGTGTACGGCGTGACCCGCGGCCTGCTGCGGAAGTTCGGCTCCGAGCGGGTCTTCGACACGCTGCTGGACGAGCAGGCGATCCTCGGCCTCGCGCTCGGCTCAGGGCTGTCCGGCCTGCTGCCCGTGCCCGAGGTCCAATATCTGGCCTACCTGCACAACGCGCTCGACCAGATCCGGGGAGAGGCCGCCACGCTGCAGTTCTTCTCGCAGGGGGCGTTCCGCAACCCCATGGTGCTCCGCGTGGCCGCCTATGCCTATCAGAAGGGCTTCGGCGGGCACTTCCACAACGACAACTCGATCGCCGCTCTGCGCGACATCCCCGGTGTCGTCATCGCGTCGCCGGCCCGGCCGGACGACGCGGCGGCCATGCTGCGCACCTGCCTCGCCTCCGCCCGCACCGATGGGAGCGTCTGCGTCTTCCTGGAGCCGATCGCGCTCTACCACACCCGCGACCTCTTCGACGAGGGCGACGGTGGATGGCTCGCGTCGTACGCGCCGCCCGCCAGGTGGACCGAGACCCATGTGCCGATCGGCCGTGCGCGCTCGTACGGCGACGGCCGCGACCTCACGATCGTCACGTTCGGCAACGGCGTGCGGATGAGTCTGCGGGCGGCCGTGAAGCTCACGGCGGAGGAGAAGGGCTGCCGGGTCCTCGATCTGCGCTGGCTGTCCCCCCTGCCCATCGAGGATCTGATGCACTCGGCGGAGCTCACCGGCAAGGTCCTGATCGCCGACGAGACCCGGCGCAGCGGCGGCGTCTCCGAGAGCGTGATCGCCGCGCTCATCGACAACGGCTTCACCGGGAAGATCGCCCGGGTGACGTCGCGCGACAGCTTCGTCCCGTTGGGCGACGCGTCCGGCACCGTGCTGCTCTCGGAGTCCGACATCGAGGACGCGGCGCGCAAAATGCTCGCCTGACGCCCTTTCAGGGCTTTCAGGGCAGGGCGGCGAAGGCGGCGCGCGCCATCTCGTGCAGGACGGAGGCCATCGCCTCGGGCGGGAGCTCGCCGGCGCTCCGGGGTGTCGAGTTGAGCAGGCCGAAGACCGCGTGGGTGGCGGCGCGCAGGCGCGCGGGCTCGCAGGAGGGGTGCAGCTCGCTGAGGACCGTCACCCACTCCTCGACGTAGAGCCGCTGGAGCCGCCGGATCGCGCGGCGGGCCGGTTCCGGCACGTTGTCGAGCTCCCGCTCGTGGACCCGGATGAGCTCGGGATTGCCGAGCGCGAACTCGATGTGGCCGCCCAGCAGCGCGTCGAGCGCGGCCTCCGCCGTCGGGGGCGCGGTCGCGAGCCGGGCGCCCTGTTCGTGCAGCCGCTCGCTGATGTCGAGCAACATCTCCCGGAGCAGCGCGTCCTTGCCGCTGAAATGGCGGTAGAGCGCCGGCCCGGAGATCCCCACGGCTGAGCCGATGTCCTCGATGGACACCCCGTGGAAGCCCCGCGCCGCGAACAGGGCGGCCGCCGCGCCGAGGATCTCGGCGCGCCGATTGCGGGTAGGGATTCGTGCGGTGGTCACGACACCCCATGGTAGACGAAGCCAGTTAATGATGACTAACATCCGAGCATGAGCATGAGTGCCTGGCCGGTGCTGGAGAGCACGTGCGACCCGGGCGCCGAGCCGTACAAGCGGAACGCGGAGGCGAACGAGGGCCTCGTCGCCGACCTGCGCGACCGGCTGGCGGCGGCCGCCCTGGGCGGTCCCGAGCGATCCCGCGAGCGGCATGTCCAGCGGGGCAAGTTGCTGCCGAGGGACCGGGTGGACACGCTGCTCGACCCGGGTGCGCGGTTCCTGGAGTTGTCCCCGCTCGCCGCCACCGGTCTCTACGACGACCAGGCGCCCGCCGCGGGGATCATCACGGGAATCGGGCGGATCTCCGGCCGCGAGTGCGTGGTCGTGGCCAACGACGCCACCGTCAAGGGCGGGACGTACTACCCCGTCACCGTCAAGAAGCACCTCCGCGCCCAGGAGGTGGCCCTGCACAACAACCTGCCCTGCGTCTACCTCGTGGACTCGGGCGGGGCGTTCCTCCCCAGGCAGGACGAGGTCTTCCCCGATCGGGAGCATTTCGGGCGGATCTTCTACAACCAGGCCACGATGTCGGCGCGGGGCATCCCGCAGATCGCCGCGGTCCTCGGGTCGTGCACGGCGGGCGGCGCCTACGTGCCCGCGATGAGCGACGAGGCCGTGATCGTCCGCGGCCAGGGCACGATCTTCCTGGGCGGCCCGCCGCTGGTGAAGGCCGCCACGGGCGAGACCGTCACGGCCGAGGAACTGGGCGGCGGCGAGGTCCACGCGCGCGTCAGCGGAGTCACCGACCACCTCGCCGAGGACGACCCCCACGCCTTGAAGATCGTCAGGGACATCGTCGCCACGCTCGGGCCGCGTTCGGCCCCGCCGTGGGAGGTCGCCCCCGGGGAGCCGCCGGCCCACGATCCGCGTGAGCTGTACGGGATCGTCCCGCAGGACACCCGGACGCCCTACGACGTGCGGGACGTCATCGCCCGCGTCGTCGACGGCAGTCGCTTCCTGGAGTTCAAGGCCGAGTACGGTCCCACCCTGGTCACCGGCTTCGCCCGGATCCACGGCCACCCGGTGGGGATCGTCGCCAACAACGGCATCCTGTTCAGCGAGTCCGCGCTGAAGGGCGCGCACTTCATCGAGTTGTGCGACCGGCGCAGCATCCCCCTGGTCTTCCTGCAGAACATCAGCGGGTTCATGGTCGGCAAGGCGTACGAGGCCGGGGGGATCGCCAAGCACGGCGCGAAGATGGTCACCGCCGTGGCCTGCGCGCGGGTCCCGAAGTTCACCGTGATCATCGGCGGCTCGTTCGGCGCGGGCAACTACGCGATGGCGGGGCGGGCGTACTCGCCGAGGTTCCTGTGGATGTGGCCGAACGCCCGGATCTCCGTCATGGGCGGCGAGCAGGCGGCCACCGTCCTGTCCACGGTGGGGAGCGCCGACGCGGACGAGATCCGCGCCCAGTACGAACACCAGGGCAACCCCTACTACTCGACGGCCAGGATCTGGGACGACGGCGTGATCGACCCCGCGGACACCCGGACCGTCCTCGGCCTGGCACTCGGCGCCGCCGCCAACGCGCCGCTCGACCCCGTCGGCTACGGCGTCTTCCGGATGTGAGCGCATGATGTTCGACAGCGTGCTGATCGCCAATCGTGGCGAGATCGCCGTCCGGATCATCCGGACGTTGCGGGCCATGGCCGTCCGCTCCGTAGCCGTGTACGGCGACGCCGACCGCGACGCCCCCCACGTCCGGGCGGCCGACCTCGCCGTACGGCTCCCGCGGGGCTACCTCGACGCGGACGGGATCATCGAGGCGGCCCTCGCGACGGGGGCGCAGGCGGTGCATCCCGGTTACGGGTTCCTCGCCGAGAACGCGGACTTCGCGCGGCGGTGCGCGGAGGCGGGCCTGGTGTTCGTCGGCCCGCCGCCCGCCGCCATCGAGGCCATGGGCGACAAGATCAAGGCCAAGGCGACCGTCTCGCGGGCCGGTGTGCCGGTGGTGCCGGGCGCCGCCGAGCCGGACGACGATCTCCTCGAGTGGGACCGCTTCCCCGCGCTGATCAAGCCTTCCGCGGGCGGCGGAGGCAAGGGCATGCTGCTGGTCAGGACCGCGGCCGAGCTCCCGGACGCGGTCGAATCCGCCCGGCGTACGGCGATCGCCGCGTTCGGGGACGGCACGCTGCTCGTCGAGCGGTACGTCGAGACCCCCCGGCACATCGAGATCCAGGTCATGGCCGACGCCCACGGCAACGCCGTCCATCTGGGCGAGCGCGAGTGCAGCCTGCAGCGGCGCCACCAGAAGATCATCGAGGAGGCGCCGTCCCCGCTGCTCGACGCCGAGACGCGGGAGCGGATGGGCGCCGCGGCGGTCGAAGCCGCCAGGTCGGTCGGGTACGTCGGAGCGGGCACGGTGGAGTTCATCGTCCCCGGGCGGCCCGGGCCGTTGGAGTTCTTCTTCATGGAGATGAACACCCGGCTGCAGGTAGAGCATCCGGTGACCGAGATGGTGACCGGCCTCGACCTCGTCGAACTCCAGCTCAGGATCGCCGCGGGGGAGCCGTTGCCGTTCGGCCAGGACGGCGTCCGCCTGGAGGGTCATGCCGTCGAGGCGCGGGTCTACGCCGAGGACCCCTCGCGCGACTTCCTGCCCACGGGAGGCCGCGTGCTCGCCCTGCGCGAGCCCACGGAAGTCAGGGTCGACTCCGGGCTGGCCGAGGGGATGGTCGTGGGCAGCGACTACGACCCGATGTTGTCCAAGGTCGTGGCGTGGGCCCCCGGCAGGCAGGACGCGCTGAGGACGCTGGACCGGGCCCTGGCCTCGACCGCGATCCTCGGCGTGACCACCAACATCGCCTTCCTGCGAGCGCTGCTGACCCATCCCGACGTGGTGGCCGGACGCCTGGACACGGGCCTCGTCGAGCGGCACCTCGGCGACCTCGCCGGAGGTCCGGTGCCCGACGAGGTCCTGGCGGCGGCCGCGCTCGTCTTCCACTCGCGCACCGCCGGCGACGCCACGGGCGATCCCTGGGACGTGGCGGACGGCTGGCGGCTGGGGGAGCGCGCCTGGACCGACCACCGGTACGCGAGGGTGCGCGGGCCGGCGGACGACGCGGAGATCGAAGTTAATGGTCGTTCACTTGGCCGCGCCAGGATCGAGCTGGGGACCGGGGAGGCGGCCGTGACTGTGGCCGGCACCACCCGGCGCTACGTGACCGCCGACGACCGCGACACCGTCTGGCTCGGAAGGGACGGCCAGGCCTGGCCGTTCGCCCGGCACGAGCCCGGCGACCCGGGGGACCGGCCCGGTGGCGCCCACGCCGCGGACGGCGTCGTCCGCAGTCCCATGCCCGGAACCGTGCTGGTGGTGAAGGCGGCCGAAGGCGACCGGGTGATCGCGGGCCAGGCGCTGCTCATCGTGGAGGCGATGAAGATGGAACACACCGTGACCGCGCCCCTCGACGGAGTGCTCGCCGAGCTGCGCGCCCGGCCGGGGCAGACCGTCGAGCTCGACGCCGTGCTTGCGCGGGTGACGGCATGCGAGTGACGATCTACGAGGTCGGGCCCAGGGACGGCCTCCAGAACGAGGACGTCGTCGTACCGGTCGAGGTGAAGCGGGAGTTCATCGGCCGGCTGGCCGACGCCGGCCTGACCACGATCGAGGCCACCAGCTTCGTCCACCCCAAGTGGGTTCCCCAGCTGGCCGACGCGGCCGAACTCCTGGACGGGCTGCCCCGCGTCCCCGGCGTGCGCTACCCGGTGCTGGTGCCCAACGAACGGGGCCTGGACCGGGCGCTGGAGCACGGGGTCACCGAGATCGCGATCTTCGGCAGCGCGACGGAGACCTTCGCGCGGCGCAACCTCAACAGGTCGCTGGACTCCCAGTTCGAGATGTTCGAGCCGGTGGTGGCGCGGGCGCTGGAACACGGCCTGCGCGTCAGGGCGTACGTCTCCATGTGTTTCGCCGACCCGTGGGAGGGCCCGGTCGCGCCCGCCCAGGTGGTGCGGGTGGGGCGGAGACTGCTCGATCTCGGCTGTTATGAGCTGTCGCTCGGCGACACGATCGGCGTCGGCACCCCCGCCCACGTCACCGCGCTGCTGGAGGCGTTCCGGGCCGAGGGCGTCGGCGCCGAACGGCTGGCGGTCCACTTCCACGACACCTACGGCCAGGCACTGGCCAACACGCTCACCGCGCTGCGCATGGGGGTGACCACGGTGGACGCCTCGACGGGCGGCATCGGCGGCTGCCCGTACGCCAAGAGCGCCACCGGCAACCTCGCGACCGAGGACCTGGTCTGGATGCTCGACGGTCTCGGCATCGAGACCGGGGTCGACCTCCGTTCATTGACCGCCACCAGCCTGTGGCTCGCCGGGAAGCTCGGCCGTCCGAGCCCGTCCCGGGTCGTCCAGGCGCTCGCGAAGGAGATCTAGATGCTGGGCGACGAGTACATCGAGCTGCGCAAGACGGTCGAGGCCTTCGCCCGAGAGGTGGTCGCCCCCGTCATCGGGGACTACTACGAGCGGTGCGAGTTCCCCTACGACATCGTCCGCAAAATGGGAGCGATGGGGCTGTTCGGCCTGCCCGTCCCCGAGGAGTACGGCGGCATGGGCGGCGACTACTTCGCCCTCTGCCTGGCGCTCGAGGAGCTGGCCAGGGTCGACTCCTCCGTGGCGATCACGCTGGAGGCGGCGGTCTCGCTCGGCGCGATGCCGATTCTCCGGTTCGGTACGGCCGAGCAGAAGGAACACTGGCTCCCCAAACTGGCCTCGGGGGAGATGCTCGGGGCCTTCGGCCTGACCGAGCCCGGCGGCGGATCGGACGTCCCCGGAGGCATGCGGACCACCGCCGTGCTCGACGGGGGCGAATGGGTGATCGACGGGACCAAGGCTTTCATCACCAACTCGGGGACGGACATCACCGGAGTGGTGGCCGTGGCCGCGATCACCGGCAAGAACGGTGCCAAGCCGGAGATCTCGACCATCCTCGTGCCCTCCGGCACGCCGGGCTTCACGGTGTCCAAGAAGTACTCCAAGGTCGGCTGGTCGGCCTCCGACACCCGTGAGCTGTCCTTCTCGGGCTGCCGGGTGCCCGAGGAGAACCTGCTCGGCGAGCGCGGCCGGGGTTACGCCCAGTTCCTGCAGACCCTGGACGAGGGGCGCGTCGCCATCGCCGCCCTCTCCGTAGGCCTCGCACAGGGCTGCGTGGACGAATCGGTCAGGTACGTCGGGGAACGCACGGCCTTCGGCAACGCGATCGGCCGCTACCAGGCCATCCAGTTCAAGATCGCCGACATGGAGGCCCGAGTCCACACGGCCAGGCTCGCCTACTACCACGCGGCCGAGCGCATGCTGGCCGGCCTGCCGTTCAAGAAGGAGGCCGCGATCGCCAAGCTCGTCTCGTCGAACGCGGCGATGGACAACGCGCGGGACGCCACCCAGATCTTCGGCGGCTACGGCTTCATGAACGAGTTCCCTGTCGGGCGCTTCTACCGTGACGCCAAGATCCTCGAGATCGGCGAAGGCACCAGCGAGGTCCAGCGCATGCTCATCGCCCGCGAACTCGGCCTGGGCGCCTAGGAGACCGTGCTGGGCTCCGTCAGGCACAAGCCGAGCTGGGTGTACAGCTCCAGCTGATCGAAGTACTCCCGGTGCGTGGTGATCTTGTCGTTCTCGACGAAGGACGCGCATGAGCCGCGGATGGTGATGCGGCGGCCCGTTGGTTCGATTTCGCTCCCGTCGGGGAGAAGGAAGGGACCCGTGTGGGTGCCGGTGACCGTCCATTCCGCCATCAGGGGCGCATCGCAGTCGTAGACCTCGTACCACGGGGTCAGACGACAGTCCGGGAAGCCTTTGAACAGCTGCTCATAGATCCAGGCGATCTGCTCACGCCCCTCCGCCACGCCTGCCGGCGAGACGAGGACGCCGTCCGGGGTGAAGAGCTCGGCTATTCGGTGCACGTCGTGCGCGTTGATCGCTTCGGTGAGCCGACGCTTGACGTTCCAGGGAGCTGACATGACCACGGCCCTTCCATGGTCGGAATATGGACCCTCTCTCATGTTTACCCGGCGCACGATCAGCCCCTGATCACGACGGCGTTGTATGTACGCCACGGAGCGGCTCGCGGTTTCACGGCCGGCCCATGCCGGCGCTAACGAGGTAAATCAGGGGACGTCGAGATTGAGGATGAACAGGCCGCCGACGGTCCGGTCCGCGTTGAAGGTGAAACGGGCCTTCATCTCACCGGCCTCGAACTCCAGTGGGATGTCCACCACGGTCAGGTCGCCCTGGGCGCGGACCAGCGGCTCGTCGGTCCGTTCCAGGGTCCCGACAGTGCCGACGACCTGTGCCCAGGCGGCCGCCAACTCCGTGGCGGACAGGGCCGCGCTCATCGTCGCGTCGAAGTCCGCGACGACCTGCTCGTACCGGCCTTCGGTCCAGTCGGCGAGCAGGGCGGTGGCGCGGCCGGCCGCGTCGGTCTGTGCCGTGTTGCTCATGGGTGCTCCCGTTCGGGGGTCGATGGGTTTGCCGAAACGCTGAAAAGCGGCCTGCCGGCTGACTCCGAGGAGATCGCCGAGCTCCTGCCAGGTGTGACCCGCTGCCCGGGCCCGCTCCACGCAGACCCGCAACGTCACACCCGACAGCGCGTCCAGTTGCTGCGCCAGCCGGACGGTGGCCAGCTCGCCGGGTGCCCCCGCCTCTTGCTTCGCCACCTCGGCCAGATGCCGGGCGCTTCGCGCCACCTGTTCGGCGAGTTCACCGAGCCGCTCGTCCATACGTGTAAACGTAGCCTTTACGTCGAGCGCGTCAAGGTTTGGTTTACACGCTCTAGGCGTCGTCACACAGACGGCATCCGAACTCCCCCTGGCAGATGAGGTGCCTGGGGCAGAGCGTCAGCAGATCCGGTGGCGGAGCTTTCCGCCAGTCGCCCCAGCTCGGCCTCTCGACCGGCACGGGCGTGAACCCGGTCAGCATCGCCCGATAGGTGCCGAGGGATCCGGCGACGTATGGAGGGTCGTAGCGGAGCCGATCCCAGCCGTGGCGTCCGCTCGCCATGTCGATCATCGCGAGGAAGAACGCCTTCTCCGCCGCCCAGTCGGCGGTCCATGGAACTTCGCCGAGGTCGAATCCGAAGAATCCCCGGCTGTGGCGAATGCCCGTCGGCGAAATGCAGCACGAGGTTCTGCTGCCAGGGCGTCTCGGCGAGGATGCAGCCCGCCAGGGTGAGCACGTCGAGGAAGACGTCGGTGCCGCCGTTGGACAGGGACAGCTCCTCCGGCTCAGACGACGAACCGTACGCGGTGAAGCTGTTCCCCACGCCGATCATGCTCCGTTCAGGAAGTCGAGCAGGAGGCGGTTGACCTGGTCGGGTGCCTCCAGTTGCAGCCAGTGCCCGGCTCCTTCGACCCGCTCGTAGCGCCACGGGCCGGCCACGAAGGCGGCTGAGCCGGTCATGCCGGCCTCGGCCAGCGCGAAGTCGCCGGTGCTCCACACGCCCATGGTGGGCGCCTGGATCGGCGGCAGTTGGGGGGGAGGGGAGACCAGCGATTCCGGGGGAACGTTCGCGCGGTACAGGCCGAGGCTCGCACTCAACGCCTCGGGAACGCGCAGCCGGGCCACCACCGCCTCGTGGTCGGGGTGGTGCGCCCACTCGCGGAAGTTGCGGAAATCGTCCTGGGAGAGCCAGCGCTCGGCGATCCCGGGGAACTGGAACAGCAGCATGTACCAGGACTTCTGCCGCTGGACCAGACCGGCCGCCGCGAACGCCGTGGGATGGCCGACCGACATGCAGGTGAGGCTGGCGACGCGCTCGGGCATCAGCGCGGCCATGGCCCACGCGATCGCCGCCCCCCAGTCATGGGCGATGAGGTGAACCTTCGGCACCTGAAGACGGTCCAGCAGCGCCGCCTGGTCGCCGACCAGCCGCATCACCCGGTACTCCTCGACGGTGCCGGGCTTATCGGAGTCGCCCAGCCCGCGCAGGTCCGGGGCGATCGTCCGGTATCCGGCCGCCGTGAGGGCGGCCACCTGGTTTCGCCACAGGTCATGGGTGTCAGGCCAGCCGTGCAGAAGCAGGACCGGCGCGCCCTGCCCCGTGTCGGCCACATTGATGCCGATGCCGTCAAGGTCGATTCGCATCCCGGCCTCCTTCGGTGTCATCCCGCAGGACGAGTGTTTCAGGGAATGCGTTGTTTGCCTGCTAGACGAATTCGTCCTCGTGGGGTTTCCGGATGATCTAAGGTCGGCCCGTGACGCTCGACGAGGTGCCTGATACCCGGCAGGACACGAGATCCGGGCGATCGAGGTGGCTGTGGTTCACCACCCCGGCTGCATTCGCGGCGGCGCTGACATTGGTCGCCTCCGCCCCTCCGGGCGGTCATTTTCTCGGCACCCTTGCCGCTCTCGGGGCATGGCTGTTCGCGGGTGTGTGGTGGCTGATTCTTCTCGTCGGATCCGCCACCCGGGCCGCCAAATTGCACGCGTGGCCGCCCATCATCGGCGTTCTGACCGCCGTTCTCGTAATCATCGGAGTGCCGACGCGCGTCGCGTTCCTCGTCTCCGAACCGGCGCTGGTCGAATACGCCGAGTCGCTTCCGGCCGGCGAGGATCACATTTTCGTGGGCCGGTTCGTCGGAGTGTTCTCCATCAGTGATGTCCAGCGGTCCGGGGGCGCTGTGATCTTCGACGTGGACGGTGTCGGCGGAATGCTTGAGCAGTGCGGATTCGCCTACACGCCGGGTGGCCGGGTGCAGGACCTCCCGGTCTCCACCGCCGACCACCTGACGGGCGACTGGTACGCGACCTGCACCGACTTCGACTAGACGCCCGCTAGCCCTCGACGAGGGTGAAGGCGGCGCTTGCCCGGACCTCGCCGTTGACGACGATCTCGAGCACGCGGGGACCGGGAGGCTCGGTCCTGGTCGTGACCGGCCGGAACGAATGGGATTTGGTCACCGTGAAGCGCTGCCCCGAAGCGGTGGCGACGCGCTCGCCGAGGTGGAAGATCCTCCGCGAACCGTCACGACGCACGGCGTACTTGAGCACCACGGGGCCCGGGGAGTCGGCGCGGACCGTGACCGTGAACGGCAGTCGCTCGCCCACCGCCACCTCGGTGCCGTCGAGGGCCAGCGACTCGACCGCCCCGCTGCCGGGGACGGCGCCCATCAGCGACAGCGCCTCCGGATGCCCGGAGCGGATCAGGCCGCGCATGGCATGACGGACGACCCGCTCGACATGGGAGCCCCCCTCGGTCCGCCATCGGCCCAGCAGGTCGATCGCCACCTCGGGGTGATCCTTCGCGAGATCGTTGACGTGGTTGGCCACCGAGCGCCGGACGTATTCGCTCGGGTCGTCGCGGAGCAGGTCGAGGATGGGCAGGGTGGGCCCCGGCGACATCAGCCAGCGGACGCGTGAACCCCACGGCAGCCGGGGGCGTGACCCCTCTGAGGCGAGTCGCCGCAGGTGCTCGTCCGCCGACCCGGCCCAGCCGTACATGATCTTCAGGGCGTCGTCCCGGTGGCGGTCGAGGAAGGGCCGGACCGCGAACTCGCCGGTGGCGTACGGGGTGAGGGCCGCCAGCGTGGCCATCGCCTCGTCCAGGTGGTCGAGCCCGCGCGTGCCGACGTAGTCGGTGGCCGGCCAGCCGCTCCACATGTCCAGCCGGACGCGTGCCGCCGCCTCCCGGAGCGCGGCGGCCGCCTCGGGAAACGGCAGCGGAAGGGCGCCGTCCAGTGCCTGCGCGACGTGCCGGACGCGGTCCTTCAGCTCCAGTCCGCCGAGACCGGTCGTGGCGGCGGACACGAAGTCGTCGCCCCGGAACGGCGCCCACGCCGCGGCCACCCCGTCGGCGAGCCGGCGCACGGACTCGAGGTTGATCATTTCCTTCAATGGTTCGGCCACAGCCGACAGGCTGCCAGGCGGTGCCGACATTTCCGCCCGTGGCTTAGAGTCCTTTTCATGACATCTGGTGATCTCAAGCTTCGGCAGGCCGAGAAGACCGATGCCGACCAGATATTCGCGCTGGCCCGTGAGTTCGCGCTGACCTTCCGGCCGGAGCGGCAGGCGTTCGACGACGCCTTCCCGCAACTGCTGGAGAACGAGGACGCCCTGCTGCTCGTGGCCACCGTCGAAGGGACAGTACGGGGCTACCTGCTGGGGTTCACCCATCTGACGCTCTTCGCCAACGGAAGGGTCGCCTGGGTCGAGGAGGCGATGCTCGAGAGCGCCTACCGGCGGCACGGCATCGGCCGCATGCTGCTGGAGGAGTTCGAGACCTGGGCCCGCTCCCGCGACGCCGGATACGTCGCCCTCGCGACCCGGCGCGCCGCGGAGTTCTACGGCGCGCTCGGGTTCGAGGTGTCGGCGACCTACTACCGGAAGATGCTCACGGTCACGAAGTGAGCTGGGCGTCCAGGCGATAGCCGTCCACGGTGACGTAGACCGCGTCGCCCGGCCGCGCGTTGAGCCGCATCAGCACCGGCTGGAGCGAGTCGAACATCGGCTGCCTGTCCCGCCAGACCAGGACGACGGCGTTGTCCCCGGGGCCGGTGACCGACAGCAGGGTGCCCGGCCGCATTCCCAGCTGGGTGGCGTACCCCTCGGGAACGGCCACCGGCTCGCCCCGGAGATGGCCGCTCGTCACGTCGATGCGCTGCCAGCGGCGCGGGTCCGAGGCGGGGCTCGGGGTGGCGCGCGGCCCGGGGACGAGATGGGGCCGCGGAGGCTGGGCCGTCAGCGCGTTGAGCGCAGCCAGAGCGGTGGCCGCGTCCGGTCCGTTGTTCGCCTGCGACGGGATGGGAACCCCGCCACGCTGAAGCTGGTGGCCGTTCGCGCCCGGTGTACGGCGGGGCAGCGGCTGAGGCTTCTCCATCGGCGCGGGCGGTGCGAACGCACGCGGGTCGGAGGCCGGGGGAATCGAGTCCAGCCACGCCCTGGCCGAATGAGCCCGGATGCCGAGCTGGCCCAGCACCTGGACGACGTCGGCGTCCGGGGGGCTGCCCGCCAGGATCTGCCGCGACTTGTCACGCAGGCCGGCGAGGTCGCCCACCACCAGCCATCCGTCCTGGAGACGGCGGTCGGGCATGAGCGTGACCAGGACCCGCCAGAGCGGCGTGCCCAGAGCGGGCACCTCGATCGGGTGGGAGGGGTCGGCGGCGATCAGCTGATCCTGGGTGGCGGCCGCGCCCAGCCACTCGGTCAGCCCGAACAGGTGGCCGGTCAGCGCCGTCGAGTCGGGGGAGCGCAGCCAGTGCAGCACCCGCTCCTCGGCGGCGCGCTGGGCCTGCGACAACGTGTCGCGGTCGACGTTCAGCTCGTGCGCGAGCGTGCGGAGGCTGACGGGCTCGGCCGCGAACAGCCGCTGGACCGCGACGGCCCGCGCCAGCGGGTCCCACTCGCGGAACAGTCCGTCGACGACTCCCACCATCGGGTGCTCGCTCGCCAGCGACGGGGGCAGGGGCGGCGGGCTCAACAGCGCCGCCGTGGGGGGCGCCTCGACCGGCGCGGGCGGAGCGGCGGCCGGCTGCGCCGGGGCGGAGGGCGCCTGGGCCGGTGGCTGCTGGACCGCTTGCTGGCTCGGCGCCTGCTGAAGCGGTGCCTGCTGAACCGGCGCCTGCGGAGCGAGTTGCTGCTGGACCGGTGCCTGCTGAACGGGTGCCTGCTGAATCGGAGTCTGCTGAACCGGTGCCTGCTGGACCGGGGCCAGCGGAGCGCGCGGGCCCGGCACCAGGGATCCGTTGGTTTCCGGCCGCCGCTGCTGCAAAGGCGGCTGCACGGACGCCTGAACCGGGGCCTGCACCGGGGACTGGACGGCCGCCTGCACCGCCGCCTCCGGCGCCGGGTGGATCAGCGGATGGCTGAAGATCTCACGGAAGAGCGTCGCCAGCACGGCCTCCGGCGCCGCGGGCGCCGACGCCGACTGGAGGTCGTGCGGGGTCAGCCTGCGCAGGCGGAACCAGCCGCCCGCGCCCTTGACGGCGGCCTGAACCGGCTCCGGCCAGCCCGGCAGGGCCAGGTCCACCGGGTGGACCTGGAGAGCCGGAAGCAGATCGGTGAGGGTCAGATGATCCCAGCGGCTCACGGCCAGCCGGGCGAGCCGCTCGCACAGCCAGTCAACACCGGTCGCCTCCAGAGCGCGCTTCAACGCGACGGAGGCCCACCAGCCGCCAGGCAGGCGAGGATCGGCCAGAATTTCGGCCACCTGCTGAGGACGGCTCCAGCGCAAAGCAGGAACCATATCGCTCAGGCAGATCGTTGACTCGGCGTCCATCTGTTAGACCGCACCCTCCCGAGAGTGACGCGTGTTGCTACTGAGGCAGCTTACGCTGGAAGCGAGCAATTGGTGTCAATCGGGTAAAGTTCCCAGCGCCTGGTCGGCCTCCCACCTCGGAGACCGCCGCCGCACCCGCCTCACAACCTTTTTTCAGAGCCTCGGCCGGAGGGATTCCGGCGAGCATCGCGGCCAGGAATCCGGCCGCGAAGGCGTCTCCCGCTCCGGTCGAGTCCACGAGATCGGCGGCGGCCGCGGGCGCCCTGCCGACCACCTGGCCGCCCACCCCGAGAAGCGCGCCTCCGGAGCCCAGCTTCACGACCGCCGTGCCGTACCGGCCGCTGAGGATCTCCGCCGCGGCCTCCGGGACGGACGCTCCGGAGAGCACGAGTGCCTCCTCCAGGTTGGGGATGACGATCCCCGCGGGTGAGGTCTCGCTGAGGAAGCGCTCGACGCCGAAGGCGCGCAGAGGACCCGTCGACGCCGGATCCACGCTCACGGTGACACCGCGCTCCGCGGCCTCGCGCATCGCGAGCCGCGCGAGCTCCAGGCCGGGTTCGGCGAACAGCGTGTACGCCGAGACGTGCAGGTGCCGTACGCCGTCGAGCAACGTGGTCGCCCAGTCGGCCACGGAGATGTGGCCGCCCGCGCCCCGGTTGGTGAGCATCGACCGCTCACCGGTCGCGTCGACCATCGCGATCACGATCGCGGTCGGCCGGTCGGGGTCCACCCGCACGTGCGGGTGGACCCCCGCCTTGACCAGTTCGGCGATGTGCCAGTCGCCGGTGTCGTAGCCGGCCCGTCCCAGGAAGCGGGTGTCCGCCCCGAGGCGGGCGGCCCAGGAGGCGGTGTTCGCCCCCGAGCCGCCCGGGCGCAGCACGATGTCGGCGGCTGTGTCCGTGCCGGTGGCGAGCGGCCGCTCGTGCAGCGCCACGACATCGGTGACGACGTCGCCGATCACGAGCAGGCCGCCCACTAGCCCTCCCGGCTGAAGGCGGCCGCGATCCGCCCCGCGAGGCCGGCGTTGCCGCGCACGGCGGCCAGGTTGGCCTCCAGCGACGCCCCGCCCGTGCCGTTCACGAGGTACTCCAGCAGGAACGGCGTGATGGCCTGCCCGGTGACCCCCTGGGTGTCGGCCGCGGCCAGCGCCTCGGCGAGCACGCGGTCGTGCAGAGCCGGGTCGAGCTGGTCGGCGACGGGCACCGGGTTGGCGACGATCAGCGCCGTCTCCGGGCCGCCGAGGGCGTCCTGCGCCCGCATGATCCCGGCGGCGTCCGACGGCGTCTCGATCCGCCAGTCGACCGGCTCGCCCGAGGTGTGCAGGTAGAAGCCGGGGAACTCCTCGGTCTGGTAACCGACGACGGTGACCTGCCGGGTCTCCAGCCGCTGCAGCGTGGCGGGCACGTCGAGGATCGACTTCACGCCGGCGCAGACGACCGTGATCCGTGTACGGCTCAGCGTGTCGAGGTCGGCCGACTCGTCCTGGACGGTGGTCCAGCCCCGGTGGACGCCGCCGAGACCTCCGGTGGCGAAGACCCGGATGCCCGCGCGCGCCGCCAGGAACGACGTCCCCGACACCGTGGTCGCACCGCTGAGCCGCAGCGCGGCGGCGGGCGCGAGGTCGCGGAAACCGAGCTTGCGCAGGCCGGGCTCGGTCGCGATCCGCTCCAGGCCCTCCTTGTCGAGGCCGATCCGCGGGACGCCGTCGAGGACCGCGATCGTGGCCGGTACGGCTCCCGCCTCGCGGACGGTCTCCTCGAGTTCGACGGCGACCCGCAGGTTCCGGGGCTGGGGCAGCCCGTGGGAGATGATGGTGGACTCCAGGGCCACGACAGGCCTGCCCTCGGCGATGGCCTCGGCGACCTCATCGGTTATGCGCATGACTCTCCTGTGTGGGGTTGGCGGAATATGTCCGCTTCGGGATATTGTGCCCGCCATGTCGCCTAGCTCGCGCTACGACGTCGTCATCGCCGGCGCCGGGCACAACGGCCTGGTCGCCGCCGCCTACCTGGCCGGGGCCGGCCGGCGGGTGCTCGTCCTCGAACGGCTCGGGCACGTCGGCGGCCTCGCCGTCTCCGCGCGGGCCTTCCCCGGCGTCGACGCGCGGTTGTCGCGCTACTCCTACCTGGTCAGCCTGCTGCCGACGAAGATCGTCAAGGATCTCGGGCTCGGGGTGGAGCTGCGCCACCGGCGCTTCGCCTCCTACACCCCGGTCGGCGACACCGGGCTCCTCGTCGACAACGGCGACGCCGGCCGCACGGCCGCCTCCTTCGCCGCGGTCACGGGCGGAACCGGAGACCTCGAGGCCTGGCGGCGCTTCTACCGGATGACGGCCCACGTGGCCGGGCGCGTCGCCCCGACCCTCCTGGAGCCGCTCCGGGACCGTACGGCGCTGCGCGGCGTCGTCGGCGACGACGAGGCCTGGCGTGACCTGTTCGAGCGCCCGATCGGCGCGGTCGTCGACGAGCGGTTCGCCGACGACACCGTCCGCGGGGTGGTCCTCACCGACGCCCTCATCGGCACCTTCGCCGACCCCGACGCCGACCTGCTGGCCAACCGGTGCTTCCTCTACCACGTCATCGGGGACGGGACCGGCGACTGGAACGTCCCCGTCGGCGGGATGGGCGCGGTCACCACCTCGCTCGCCGAGATCGCCGCCCGCCGGGGCGCGGAGATCCGCACCGGCGCCGAGGTGCTGGCGATCGACCCGGACACCGGCGAGGTCACCTTCACCGACAGAGCCGACGGTGCCGACGGAGCCGAAGGTGCCGACGGGTCCGAGCATGTGGTCACGGGCGACCGCGTGCTGGCCGCCCTGCCGCCCGCCGTGCTCGCCCGGCTCCTCGGAGAGGACGTCCAGACGCCGGAGGGCGCCCAGCTCAAGGTCAACATGGTGCTGTCCCGGCTGCCCCGCCTGAAGGACCCCGCCGTCGGCCCGGCGGAGGCCTTCAGCGGCACCTTCCACATCAACGAGAGCCGTGACCAGCTCGCCGCCGCCTACGCGCAGGCGGCCGCGGGCCGGATCCCCGACCTGCCGCCCGTCGAGGTCTACTGCCACTCGCTCACCGATCCGTCGATCCTGGGGGAGTCGCTGAGGGAGTCGGGCGCGCAGACGATGACGCTGTTCGGGCTGCACATGCCCGCCCGGCTCTTCCAGGATCCGCAGGCGCGGCACGAGGCGTTGCGCCGGACCATCGCCTCCGTCGACTCCGTGCTCGCGGAGCCGATCGAGGACTGCCTGCTCCGCGCCCCTTCCGGCGAGCCGTGCCTGGAGGCGAAGACACCCGCCGACCTGGAGCGGGACGCCGGGCTCCCCGGAGGCCACATCTTCCACCGTGACCTGTCCTGGCCGTTCGCCGAGTCGGCCGACGAGGGGCCCTGGGGCGTCGAGACCCCGCATCCGCGCGTCCTGCTGTGCGCCGCCGGAGCCCGCAGGGGCGGCGGCGTCAGCGGAATCCCCGGGCACAACGCGGCAATGGCCGTTCTCGCCTGATTGCCGCCTGTTCTCGACTGAATCTCACCCCATATCGCCGTAAGGACTCTTCCTGCTGACGGCGTCGCCTCCCGCCGCGGCGGGCCGGTCGTCGTGACACTTGCCGCTGGGCCACCCGCAGGCCCATCGGGAGGAGAACGCGATGATCACCGGTACCACCGGGACGACACGCTGGGCGCGGCCGGCCCTGTGGGGTGTCCTCGCCCTCGCGGCGGTGCTCTACACCTGGGCGCTGGGCCGCAACGGCTACGCCAACGAGTACTACGCCGCGGCGGTCTACTCCGGGACCCGGAGCTGGAAGGCGTTCTTCTTCGGCGCGCTCGACGCCGGGTCGTTCATCACCGTCGACAAGCCGCCGCTCGCCCTGTGGGTGATGGGCCTTTCCGCGCGGATCTTCGGCTTCGGCCCGTGGAGCATGCTCCTGCCGCAGGCCGTCGCCGGGGTCGCCTCGGTCGCCCTGGTCCACTCGGCGGTGCTGCGCTCTCTCACCGGGGCCCAGGCCCGCGTGGCGGCGCTGATCGCGGCTCTGGTGATGACGCTGACGCCGATCACCGTGGCCATCACGCGGGACAACAACCCCGACACGATCCTCGTGCTGCTGCTCGTCACGGCGGCGTGGTTCTGCCTGGAGGCGGTCCGGACGGGCCGCCTGCGGCCCCTCCTGCTGGCGGCCGCCTTCGCGGGACTGGCGTTCAACGCCAAGATGTTGCAGGCCTACCTCGCGGTGCCCGCCCTCTGCCTCGCGTACCTGTGCGTGGCCCCGGGCGGCCTGGCCCGGCGGGTACGGCACCTGCTCGCGGCCGGGGCCGTCCTGGTGGTCTCCAGCGTCTGGTGGATGGTCCTGGTCGACCTGTGGCCCGCCTCCTCCCGGCCCTACATCGGGGGCAGCACGGACAACAGCGTCTGGGACCTCGTCATCGGCTACAACGGCATCGGCCGGATCGTGGGCCGCGGCGGCGAGACCGGCAGGTTCCCCGGCGCACCGGACGTCTCCGCGGGCGGATGGGGCGGGTTCGGCGGGACGTCCGGCGCCGGGCGGCTCTTCAACGAGTCCATGGCCGGGCAGATCTCCTGGCTGCTGCCGTTCGCGACTCTCGCCCTCGTGGCGGGGCTCCTGCTGGCCTACCGCCGCTCGCCCGTCCAGGCGGCGCTGGTCCTGTGGGGCGGCTGGCTCGTGGTCCACTTCGTCGTCTTCAGCTTCTCCCACGGCACCTTCCACCCCTACTACACGACCGCGATGGCTCCGGCGGTCTCGGCGCTGACCGGCATCGGGGCCGTCCTGCTCTGGCGGGCCCTGCGTGAGTCGCCCGCCTGGAGGTGGGTGCTGCCCGCAGGGGTGGCCCTCACCGGCGGCTGGTCGTTCGTGGTGCTCCGCCGTACGCCCGACTTCGTGCCGTGGCTGGCCTGGGCCGTCGCGGCCGCGACGGCGGTCGCCGTGGTGGGCCTGGTCATGGTGGCACGGCGGATCCTGCTCATACGGCCCGGCAGGCGGCGGCTCCTCGTGGCGACCTCGCTCGCCGGACTGTTCGCCTGTCTCGCCGGGCCGGCCTCCTACGCCCTGACTCCGCTGACCGTCTCGGTGCGCGGTGGCGATCCGACCGCCGGCCCGGCGAACCGCCGGGCGTTCTGGCCGGGCGCCATGCGGCAGGAGGGCGTCCTGTCGCGCGCGCTGACCCCCTGGACGAGGCGGAACGGAAGCGTCGCCGACGAGATGGTCGACTATCTGGAGCGCAACCAGGGCGACGCCACCTGGCTGCTGGCGGTCGGCCAGGCGCGCAACGCCTCGTCGATCATCCTGTCCACGGGGAGGCCCGTCCTCGCGATGGGAGGCTTCAACGGCCGCGATCCCGCGATGACCCTCGACAAGCTGAAGGAGTACGCCTCCGCGGGCCTGCTCAAATACGTCCTGGTCGGCGACAGGCTCAGCCCGAGGCTCACGGGAAGGGACCGGGGGGCCGGCATGAGCGCCGACCTCACCGACTGGGTCACGGGGAGCGGAACCCCGGTTGATCCCCAGGAGTACGGCGGGGCTGCCGGCGGCACGCTCTACCGGCTCGGGTGAGGCTAGGCGGGCAGGGCGGCCATGAGATAGGCCAGCCGGGCGGCGGCGTCCGGCACGTCGTCCACCGTCCCCAGCCGGTAAGCCCACGAGGTGACGAAGGCGCCCTCGTCGGAGCAGGTCACCGTCTCGTGCAGCGTCTCGCTGAAGCGGTTGCGGACCTCGACCCGGGGAGGCGTGCCGGCCATCACCCGGACCGACAGGTCGATGTGCCGGCGAGCGGCGGCGGCGAACTCCTGGATGCCGGTAACCGTGTCGACCATCGCCCGTCACCTCCCGTTCAGAGGGACAGGATTGCACGCTCCGGGAGCGGCCATCAAGCAATTGCCGCGATCAGCCCGGTGATTGTTCCCGTATCCGCTCCCGGCCGTGGTCCCGGCCGTGGTCCCGGCTGTGGTCCAGGGCGTGGTCCCGGGCGTGCTCGCGGTGCCGGCCCAGGCCCTCGTCGATGACGCCGACGATGACGGCCCTGGCGGCCTCGTGGAACGACGCCACCTCGCAGAGCTCCTCGAACGCCTGGGCGTAGAACGCCACGTCGTCGGGGTCGCGCAACAACAGGTCCTTGGTCCTCGTCGGCACTCCCACCGTGGAGTCGTTGTAGATGTAGAACGAGTTGACGAGCGCCGCCGGCAACGGCGCCTCGAACGGGATGATCCCGAACTCGACGTTCGGGAGGGTCGTGACCGCGAGCAGCCGGTCGAGTTGGCCGCGCATCACCTCGAGCGGCGCCAGACGGTAGCGCAGCGCCGACTCCGGCATGACGAAGCGGAACCGGCGGCCCGGGTCGTAGAGGATCTCCTGCCGCTGCATCCTGACCCGGATCGCGGCGTCGATGTCGTCGGTCGTGTCGTAGAGGCGGCGGACCTTGCTGAAGATGTGCCTGGCGTACTCGGCGGTCTGCAGGAGCCCGATCACCAGGCCGGGTTCGAACACTCGCAGCAGCCGGGTGCGGGACTCCAGATCCTTGACGTCCTCCTGGAGCGCGGCCAGCCCGCTCTTGTGCCGCTGCCGCCACGTGTCCTGGTGGGCCTGCAGCCCGACCGCCTGCTCGATCAGGCCGTCGAACGTCTCGGGCCCGGCCTGTACGGCCTGCGCCCAGACGACCACGTCGTCCTCCGTGGCGGTCTGCCGGGCGTTCTCGATGCGGGAGACCTTGGACGGCTGCCATCCCAGCCGCTCGGCCAGGTCCTTTCCCGACAGGTGGGCGGCCTCGCGCAATTGCCGCAGATGGACCCCCAGGTCGACGCGGGCCTGCTGGAAACCGCTCACTCCTACCTCCGGCCGTGGTGCGCTCAAAGGTAGCCCCGGCCTGAAGGATCAAGCCATAGGGAAGTCCCTATTCGTGATCAGCACGATGATCAGCACGATGATCAGTGCCGTGATCAGTGCCGCGATCAGCCGAGCACGCGCCTGGCGATCTCGACCAGGAGCTCGCGCGGGACCTCGACGGCCGTCTCCCCGTCGAGCACGTGGAGCAGGTCGGCCCGGGCGTCGTGGTCGACCAGCTCGAGACCCTGGACGACGACCGTGCCGCGGTCGGTCTCGTACAGCGAGGGACACGCCCCGGACTCCGAGGTGGAACCGAGAAACCGCAGTCGCATGGCAGTACCCCCGCATTTGAGCGCCAAGAAGAGCAATTGCGCGCAATGGTAGGACGAGCCCCGTTACCTCTGCTCCTGTATTTCAGGAAATGTCGCATTTCGGGGCGTCGATAAATGGAGGAATGGGCACGGCGACCGCTCTCAGCCGTTCCCCCAGTGCCTTCGCCTGGGCGTCGAGCAGGGGGCTGGCCGCGACGCCGCGCCCCAGCAGACCCCGCACGACGAAGTTGAGCGCGAGCAGGTTGGGCAGCGCGAACCGCTCGATCGGCAGGTCGCCGGTCTCCGGCAACAGCTCCCTGAGCCTGTCGACGGTGAGGAAGGAGCTCAGCCACGCGTACTGCTCGGCCGTACGGACCCAGACGCCGAGGTTGGCGTTGCCGCCCTTGTCGCCGGAGCGGGCCCCGGCCACCGTCCCGAGCGGCCGCACCTGGCCACCGGAGGGCTCGTCCCCGCCGTCCCGACCCGGCTGACCCGGCTCGTCTTGCCTCTCGTGCTCGTTCTGAGGCGCCTGGTCCCCGGGCACGGCCACGTGGGGGACCTCGATCCGCGTGCCGTCCACGGTCACCACGGCCCGCACGGCGTCCGCGGCGACGGACGACGGCGTGTAGACGCCGTAGGGCGAGGCGTCGCCCGGGGGAGTGAGGCCGTAGAAACCCGGATACCCCGCCAGCCCGGTCTCCACCACGGCAGAGGAGAACGCCCGGCCCGCCTTCCCCTTGTCGGCGTCCATCACCGTGATGCGGAGCAGGGCGGTGCCCGCGCCGCCGGCCGGCGGGAACATCGGGGTCAGCTCGACGTGGACCTCGTCGAAGGACTCCCTGGGCACGCGCGCCCAGACGGCCTCCTGCGCGACGCGCGCCTTGTCCTCGATGCCGAGCCCGGTGAGCACGAGCGTCATCGTGTTGCGGTAGCCGCCGAGGTGGTTGACCGCGACCTTCAGCGTGGCAGGCGGAGCCTCCCCGCGCACGCCGGAGACGAGCACACGGTCGGGGCCCTCCTGCTCCAGCCGGATCGTGTCGAACCTCGCCGTCGCGTCCGGCCCGAGATACCGCGGCGAGCCGATCTCGTAGAGCAACTGGGCCGTGACGGTGCCCACCGACACCAGGCCGCCCGTGCCGGGATGCTTGGTGATCACGCTTGACCCGTCGGCCCGCAGCTCTGCGATCGGGAACCCGCAGTGCGCCAGGTCGGGCACCTCGCCGAAGAACGCGTAGTTGCCGCCGGTCGCCTGGCAGCCGCATTCGATGATGTGTCCCGCGACCACCGATCCCGCCAGCGCGTCGAGGTCGCCGGGCTGCCAGCCGTACCACCACATCCCGGGGCCCGTCACCAGGGCGGCGTCGGTGACGCGCCCGGTCACCACGACGTCGGCGCCGTGCTCCAGCGCCACGGCGATGGGCCGGCCGCCGAGGTAGGCGTTCGCGGTGATCGGCGCGGCCGCGAGGGTCTCGCCGGTGTCGGCGTCGACGACCGGCCCGCCGAGGGGCATGAGGTCGTCGCCGGTGACGTGGGCGACCGACGCCCGCAGGCCCAGACGCCCGGCGAGCTCGGACACGGCCTCGGCGCAGGCCCGCGGATCGAGACCGCCCGCGTTCGAGACGACCTTGATGCCCCGGTCGAGGCAGGTGCCGAGGACCTGCTCCATCTGGGTGAGGAAGGTGCGGGCGTAGCCGGGACGCCCCTTGAGCCGGTTGCCCGCGAGGATCATCATGGTCAGCTCGGCCAGCCAGTCGCCGGTGAGGACGTCGATCGGGCCGCCCTCGACCATCTCCCGCGCGGCCGAGAGGCGGTCGCCGTAGAAGCCGCTGCAGTTGGCGATGCGCAGAGTCATATCCGGCTCATCTCCGGCTCAGCCCCTGCCGTCCGGCACCCAGGAGGCGGGCCGCTTCTCCATGAACGCGCGGATGCCCTCCTGGCCCTCCTCTGAGGTGAAACGCCGGGCCGACAGCTCGGCCATCCGGCGGAACCCCTCGTCGACGGGCATCCCCGGCACCTCCCGGACGAGCCGCTTGGTGATGGCCAGGGCCTCCGGGGCGCCGCGCAGCAACATGTCCGCGTAGTGCGCCACCGTGGCGTCGAGATCCTCCTCCGGCACGGCACGCGTCAGCAGGCCGATCTCGGCCGCGCGGGCGGCGGTGAAGACCTCGCCCGTCAGGAAGTACTCCGCCGCGGCCCGCGGATCGAGCCTGCGCAGAGTGGTCACCGAGATCATCGCCGGGACCACGCCCAGTCGCACCTCGCTGAACGCGAACGACGCCGTGTCCGGCGCGATGGCGAAGTCGCACGCGGCCACGAGCCCGAGGCCGCCCGCGCGCGCGGTGCCGTTCAGCCGGCAGACGACCGGCTTGGGGCTCTCCCAGATCAGGCTCATGATCTCGGGGAAGGACGTCGTGACCGGCGCGGCGCCGCGCTGCTCCTTCAGGTCGGCGCCGGAGCAGAACACGGGCCCGGCACCCGTCAGCACCGTGACGCGCACGTCCGGATCGGCGATCGCCCACGTCAGCGCGTCGTCCAACTCCTGGAGAAGCCGGGACGACAGGGCGTTGCGGTTGCGCGGCGAGTCGAGCGTGATCGTGGCCACGCCGCCCGCCTCCTCGCGGCGGACGAGCGGCTCCGTCGCCGGCTCTGACACTGGATCCGTCACTGGCTCCATCACTGCTCCCCGGCAGGTTCGGCCACCGGCGATTCCACCGGCTGCACGGGTTTGACGGCTTCCACCGGTTCCGCGGGTTCCACGGGTTCCACTGCTTCCGCGGCCGCCGGGTCCGCGGGCACAGGACCCGGGGGCGCCTGCTCCACGGGCACGGGTTCTGGGAACACCGGGTCTGGGAGCACGGAGTCCGTGGGCGTGGGGTCTGGGAGCACGGGGTCCGTGGGCGTGAGGTCTGCGGGCGCCTGCTCCGCTGCCTCCTCGATCACGGCGAGCACGGCTCCCGCCTCGACCTGCCGGCCGGGCGCGACGTTCAGGACGGACAACCTGCCGGAGGCCGAGGACACGATCCGATGCTCCATCTTCATGGCCTCGAGCACGATCACCGGCTGGCCGGCGGTCACCGTGTCGCCCTGCTCGACCTCGATCCGCAGCACCGTCCCCGGCATGGGGGCCAGCAGCGAGCCGGGCACGACCTGTTCGACCGGCTCGGGCAGGCGCTCGACCGGTGCCAGCCGTACGGGACCGAGGGGGGAGTCGACGTGCACGAGCCCCGGATAGGCGGCCACGTCGAACGCGTGCCGGAGGCCTCCCGACTCGAGCACCACCCGGCCGGGGGCCGCGGACACCAGCGTGACGCCGTCGAAGCCCTCCGCCGCGAGCCCGCCGCGGGTGAACCGGTAGGCGATCTCGACCGTCTCGCCGCCCTCGGTCAGGAAGGCCGCGCTCTGGGGCCGGGAGGCGACGTTGCGCCAGCCGCTGGGCAGGCCGCCGAGCACCCGGGCGGCGACGCGGTTGGCCGAGGCCTGCGCGAGTGCCGCGGCGAGTCCCGAGATCCGTACGGCTTCCGCGTCCGCGAGGGGGGCGGTCACCGCGTTCCGGTCGAGGAAGCCGGTGTCGAGGGCGCCCGACAGGAAATCGGGATGCCGGAGCACCGAGACCAGCAGGTCGCGATTCGTCGTGAGCCCGTGGATCTTCGTCCGGGCGAGCGCGGACGCCAGCCTGCGGGCGGCCTCCGCGCGAGTCTCGCCGTAGGAGATGATCTTGGCGAGCATGGGGTCGTAATGGACGCCGACCTCGTCGCCGGCGACGACCCCCGAGTCGAGCCGGAGCCTTCCGCCCAGCCGGAACTCGGCGTCCACCTCCGGGACGTCGAAGCGATGCAGCACGCCGCTCTGCGGGAGCCAGCCCCGCGCGGGGTCCTCGGCGTACAGACGCACCTCGATGGCGTGGCCCACCGGGCTCGGCGGCAGCCCCGCCAGCTGGGCGCCCTCGGCGATCTCCAGCTGGAGCCTGACGAGGTCCACCCCGTAGACGCACTCGGTCACCGGGTGCTCGACCTGGAGCCGCGTGTTCATCTCCAGGAAGAAGAAGCCGTTCTCCCCGAGCAGGAACTCCACGGTTCCCGCGCCCACGTAGCCGATCGCCTTCGCCACCCTGATGGCCGTGTCGCACAGCTCCCTGCGCAGCTCGGGGGAGACGGCGGGGGAGGGTGCCTCCTCGATGACCTTCTGGTGGCGGCGCTGGATCGAGCACTCCCGCTCGCCCAGCGCCCAGACGGTGCCGTGGGAGTCGGCGAGGATCTGCACCTCGATGTGCCGGGCGCCCTCGAGGAGCGGCTCGGCGAACACGGTGCCGTCCCCGAACGCCGCCAGCGCCTCCCGCTGGGCCGACTCGACGGCGGCGGGCAACTCGGCGGCGTCGCGGACGACGCGCATGCCCCGGCCGCCGCCTCCCGCCGAGGCCTTCACGAGCAGGGGGAGGTCGAGCGCGGGAAGCTCGTCAGGCGTGACGGTGACACCGGCGAGCACCGGGACCCCGGCCTCGATCATCATCGCCTT
The DNA here is from genome assembly GCF_016863275.1 of Planotetraspora mira. GTDB lineage: Bacteria > Actinomycetota > Actinomycetes > Streptosporangiales > Streptosporangiaceae > Planotetraspora > Planotetraspora mira. The sequence continues at coordinate 12,163 of NZ_BOOO01000003.1, read as the reverse complement.
CGCCTCGATCTTGGACCCCATCGCGGCGATGGCCTCGGGAGCGGGCCCGACCCACGTCAGGCCCGCCTCCAGCACGGCCTGGGCGAACGGCGCGTTCTCCGACAGGAAGCCGTATCCGGGGTGCACCGCGTCGGCCCCCGATCGCCGGGCGGCCTCGACGATCCGCTCCGGGTCCAGGTACGCCCTCGGGTCGCCGAGCCGTACGGCGTGGTCGGCCTCGGCCACGTGCGGCGCGGACGCGTCGGCGTCGGAGTAGACGGCGACCGTCTCCACGCCCAGCTCGCGGCAGGTCCTGAAGACCCGGCGAGCGATCTCTCCCCGGTTGGCCACCAGCAATCGCCGGATCATCCCCACCACCCCTTCACATCCGGAAGACGCCGTAGCCGGCGGGTTCGGCGGCGGGCGCGTTGCCGACCGCGGACAGGCATATCCCGAGCACGGTCCTGGTGTCCCGGGGGTCGATCACGCCGTCGTCGTAGAGCCTGCCGGACAGGAAGAACGGCAACGACTCGGCCTCGATCTGCGCCTCCACCATCTGCCGCATCGCCACGTCGGCCTCCTCGTCGTAGGCCTGGCCGCGCGCCTCCGCGGCGGCCCGGCCCACGATCGACAGGACGCCGGCCAGCTGCGCCGGGCCCATGACGGCCGACTTGGCGCTCGGCCACGAGAACAGGAACCGGGGATCGTAGGCCCGCCCGCACATCCCGTAGTTGCCCGCGCCGTAGGAGGCCCCCATGACGATCGTGATGTGCGGCACGGTCGAGTTGGACACAGCGTTGATCATCATCGCGCCCTGCTTGATGATGCCGCCCTGCTCGTAGTCCTTGCCGACCATGTAGCCCGTCGTGTTCTGCAGGAACACCAGAGGGGTGCGCGACTGGTTCGCGAGCTGGATGAACTGCGCCGCCTTCTCGGCCTCCTCGCCGAACAGGACCCCGCGCGCGTTGGCGAGGATCCCGACCGGGTGCCCGTGCACCGACGCCCACCCGGTCACCAGGCTCGCGCCGTAGAGCGGCTTGAACTCGTCGAAGTCGCTGCCGTCCACCACCCGGGCGATGACCTCGCGCGGGTCGAAGGGGATCTTCAGATCCTCAGGGACGATCCCCAGCAACTCGTCCTCGTCGAGGAGGGGCTCCGTCGCGGGGCCGGGGGGCCGTCCGGCTTTGTGCCAGTCGAGCCGCCTGACGATCCGGCGGCCCAGGCGGAGGGCGTCGTGCTCGTCGGCCGCGAGATAGTCGGCCAGGCCTGAGGTCCGCGCGTGCATCTCCGCGCCGCCGAGCGACTCGTCGTCGGACTCCTCGCCGGTCGCCATCTTCACCAGGGGCGGCCCGCCCAGGAAGACCTTGGCCTGCTCCCTGACCATGACGACGTAGTCGCTCATGCCGGGGACGTACGCCCCGCCGGCCGTGGAGTTGCCGAAGACCAGCGCGATGGTGGGGATCCCGGCCGCCGACAGCCTGGTCAGATCACGAAATATCCGGCCGCCGGGGATGAAGATCTCCTTCTGCGTCGGAAGGTCGGCTCCCCCCGACTCCACCAGGTTGACGAACGGCATGCGGTTCTGCAGCGCGATGTCCGCGGCCCGCAGGGTCTTGCGGAGGGTCCACGGATTGGACGAGCCGCCCCGGACGGTCGGGTCGTTGGCGGTGATCACGCACTCGACGCCCTCGATGACGCCGATCCCGGTCACCACGCTCGCGCCCACGGGGAAGTCGGTGCCCCAGGCAGCGAGGGGGGACAACTCCAGGAACGGGGAGTCGGGGTCGACGAGCAACTCGATCCGCTCACGCGCGAGCAGCTTGCCCCGCCCCCTGTGGCGCTCGACGTACTTCGGCCCGCCGCCGGCCACCGCCTTGGCGTGCTCGGCGTCCAGGTCGGCGAGCTTGGCCAGCATGGCCTCGCGGCGGGAGCCGTACTCGGGGCCGGAGGGGTCCAGCCGGCTGCTGACGACGGTCATCGGGGGACCTGCCCCTCCTCGAGTCGGATCGCTCTGGTCCACAACGTCGTCAACATGTCCACCGCCGTCTTCTCGTCACACGATTCCCCGAGATCCAGCCACACGTGGGCGAAGTGCTCGACCATCCCGCCCAGCATGACGGCCGTCAGCCGCGGGTCGAGCGCGGGGTCGGCCAGCCCCTCCTCCTGGAGGCGCCGCAGGCCCTCCGCGCCGCGCCGCACGAACATCTCGCGCAGTTCCAGCAGCAGGTCGCGGAAGCTCTCGTCGGCCATCGCGGCCTGCTCCAGCATGCGCATCAGGCGCGAGTTGCCCGCCCACGCCCGCAGATAGAGCCGGTTGGCGGCCTCGACCCTGGCGTACGGATCGTCGGGGACGGCCGGGCCGACGACGCTCGCCGCGAACATCTCGCCGACGACCGCCTCCGCGACCTCGCGGAACAGGGCTTCCTTCGAACCGAAGTAGGTGTAGAAGGTGCCGTGCGAGACGCCCGCCCGCGTGCACACGTCGTCCACCCGCACGTTGTCGTACGGATGCTCCTCGAACGCCTCACGTCCCGCCCGGACCAGGGCCGTGCGCGTACGGCGGCCCCGCCCGGTGATCGGCGGCTCGGACTTGACGATCACGTCAGGTACCTTACCCGGGATTGGACCGATTCAGATGGCCTTTCCCGGATTGAGGATGTTGAGCGGGTCGAACACCTGCTTGATCCCCAGGTGGAGTTCGGCGGCGACGGGCCCGATCTCCAGACCGAGCCATCGGCGCTTGATCAGGCCCACGCCGTGCTCGCCCGTCAGCGTCCCGCCCAGGTCGAGAGCCGCACGGAAGATCTCGTCGGCCGCCGTCCAGACCTCCGGCGGGGGCTCCGCCAGGCCTCGGTCGAAGATGAACACGGGGTGCAGGTTGCCGTCCCCGGCGTGCGCCACCGTCGCGATGGTCACGCCGTGCCTCTTCGCGGCGTCCTCCACCGTGGAGATCATCTCGGGGAGTCGCGAGCGGGGCACGCACACGTCCTCGACGAGGCACTGCCCGAGGCGCTCCTTGGCCTCGTAGGCGAGCCGCCGGAGGCCGACCAGTTCCGCCGCCTCCTCGGGCGTCGACGCCTCCGCGACGAACGAGGCGGAATCGCACAGGGCGGCCATCTCGTCCGGCGAGCCCTCGGCCTGGGCGATGAGCATGGCCCGCGTCGTGGGCTCCAGGCCGATGTTCTTCCAGGCGTCGATGGCCTCCAGGGTGGTCCTGTCCATCAGTTCCAGCATCGAGGGCCGGCACCCGGCCGCGATGATCGCCGAGACGGCGGAGGCGGCGTCCCGCAACGAGGTGAACTCGGCGGCGACGGTGGCGACCTGGAGGGGGAGACGCCGCAGTCGCAGGGTGGCCGCGGTGATCACGCCGAGCGTGCCCTCCGAGCCGACGAACAGGCCCGTCAGGTCGTATCCGGTCACGCCCTTCACCGTCCGCCGCCCGGTGTCGAGCACTCTGCCGTCCGCGAGGACGACCTCCAGTCCCAGCGTCGAGTCGCGGGTCACGCCGTACTTCACACAGCGCAGGCCGCCCGCGTTCGTGGCCAGGTTGCCGCCGATCGTGGAGATCTCGTACGAAGACGGGTCGGGCGCGTACATCAGCCCGTGCTCCCGGGCGGCCCGATCGAGGTCGGCGGTGATCACACCGGGTTCGACGACCGCGATCTCGTCCGCCGGGGACAGTTCGCGGATCTCCGTCATCCTGGCCAGCGACAGGACGAGGCATCCGTCGACGGCGGTCGCCCCGCCGGCGAGGCCGCTTCCCGCCCCGCGCGGCACCACGGGCACGCGGTGCTCACTCGCCCAGCGCAGCGTGGCGACCACGTCGTCACGCGTCTGCGCGAGGACGACGCCGAGCGCCTTTCCCGGTGGGGCGAACGTCCGGTCCCTCGCGTACGACTCGGTGACGTCCGGGTCGGTCAGCACCCGTCCCTCAGGCAGCGCGGCGACGAGGCCGGTTACGGGCGTGGCGTTGAGGTCCTTCACATCTGGACTGTACGGCCGGTCCGCAAAACGGCGGTAACGCGCATTTCGCGAAAGATCACGGTTTGACAACCTTCGGTGAAGGCTCTTTACCCTTATTTACCTTCTCTTTATGGTCCGTCCAGTGCGCCTATCCGGCGTGCCCTGAACGGCGTCCGGAGAACCCCGGGCGGGAAAGGGATCTTGTTGTCCAAGAGATTTCGGCGCTTAGCCGCCATCGTTCCTGCGCTGGGGCTTGCGGCCGCGGGCCTTGCCACCACCGGAGCGGCCCAGTCCACCGCCTCGTACCAGCCGTCGGCCAAGGATCACTACATCAACTACGCGCCTCCGCGCGTACAGGGCGACGTCACCACGATCGACGAGAGGGTGCCGTCCAAGACCGCCAAGCGGACCGGCCAGACGGCGACGGAGATCGACCACAAGTTCGCCATGGGCAACCCGGTGGCCGCGCGCGTGCTGGCCAAGCACGAGAAGCAGGCGCTGCGGACCGGGAAGAACCCCTTCGACTTCATCTACAAGAAGGCGAAGACGACCAAGAAGGCCGAACTCCTCACGCTGCTCGTCGAGTTCAACGACAAGGCGAACGACGACTTCTCCGGATGGTCGCATCCGAAGACGATCGACGACGTCAACGACTGTGTGACCGAGCCCGCGGGCACCAAGCTCAACGGGCCGTTGCACAACAAGATCGAGAACCCTGCCACCGCGGCCGGCGGCGGCAAGGACAACAACTCGATGTGGGTCTCCGACTTCAACACGGCCCACTACAACGACATGCTCTACACGTCCAAGGGGATCACCAAGCGGGTCCGCCCCGACTTGACCGACCCCAGGGACGGCAAGAAGGGCATCGACATCGCCGGCTCCACGATGAAGAACATGTACGAGGAGCTGTCGAAGGGCGCCTACACGGTCACCGGCCAGGCGGTCGGCTGGATCAAGGTCCCGCACTCCGAGGCCTGGTACGGCGCGGGCCAGTGCGGCACCTTCCCGCAGGACATGGCCGGCCACCCCGACAACCCGCGCGGAGCCGCCCAGCTCCCCATCGACGCGGTGAACGCGCTGGCCGCGCAGAACCCGTCGTTCAACTGGGCGGACTACGACAAGGAAGACGTCTCCGACGCCGACGGTGACGGCAACTTCGACGAGCCCGACGGCGTGATCGACCACCTGGTGCTCATCCACGCCGGTGAGGACAAGTCCGGCGGCGGCGGCGCCGAGGGCACGTTCTCCCTCTGGGCGCACTCCAGCGACGTGACCGGCGGCTACACCGTGCCCGGCACGAGCGTGAAGATCTCCAACTACATCCTCCAGCCGGAGGACGCGGGCGTCGGCGTGTTCGCCCACGAGTACGGCCACGACCTGGGCCTGCCCGACCTCTACGACACCTCGGGCACGGGCGACTCCGACATCGACTTCTGGGACCTCATGTCCAGCGGCTCGCACTCCGGGCCGATCTTCCAGTCGCTGCCGACGCACATGGGCATCTGGGACAAGTGGGTGCTCGGCTGGGCCAACCCGAAGATCATCAACCCGGGTGACAAGACGAGCCTCCAGGTGGTCGGCCAGACCTCCCGGACGCCGAAGGGCACAGAGGACGGTCTGCGGATCAACCTCCCGGACAAGCACGTCGTCATGTCCACCCCGCACAGCGGGTCGAACCTGTGGTGGTCCAACAGTGACCAGAGCTGGGCGGACACCCGCCTGACCCGCACGCTGAGCGTGCCCGCCGGCACCGACGAGAAGTTCCGCTGGTGGACCGACTACGGCATCGAGCAGGACTGGGACTACGGCTTCTTCGAGGTCTCCGCCGACGGCGGCACGACCTGGACGGAGCAGAAGGTCTACCACCAGGACGGCACCCTCGCCTCCACCGGCGACGACTACACCGACCCGAACCACCGCCTGGTCGACTACGGCGGCAAGAAGTACGGCATCACCGGTGAGAGCGGCGGCTGGACCCAGCTCTACGCCGACCTCGCCCCGTACGCCGGCAAGACCGTGCAGGTCCGCCTGCGCTACGCCACGGACGCGGCGGCCGAGGAGCGCGGCTGGTTCAACGACGACTTCTCGCTCACCAACGGCGCGGCGACGGTGTGGAGCGACGACGTCGAGGGCGGTGCCAACGGGTGGACCGCCACCACGGGCACCTTCACCGACTCCACGGGCGCCGGGTTCGTGATCCACTCCGGCCAGCTCGAATCCGCCCAGTACTACCTGGCGGAGTGGCGGAACCTCGACGGCTTCGACAAGGGCCTGTCGTACGCCTACGACACCACCTACCAGCGCGACGGCGCCTGGAAGGTCGAGAAGATCAAGTACAACGCGCCCGGCCTGCTGGTCTGGTACCGCGACGCGTCCCGTGCGAACAACAACGTGGTGGACTCCTCCTTCGACCTGCCGTCGGTGGGACCGAAGGGTGAGCTGCTCCTCGTGGACTCGCACTTCGAGCCGCTCCGCCGTACCGGCGCGGCGGCCACGATCGACACGTCCGCGCTGAAGAACCTGCCCTCGCGGCCGCAGTCCTCCAACGCGGCGTTCAACTTCGACGGGACCTACCCGTTCAAGGAGTGCATCGAGGGCGCGCCGTTCACGCAGTACTGCACCTCGTACGGCAAGCTGCCCGCGGTGAAGACGTTCACCGACGCCAAGGGCTGGTACCCCGGCATCGAGGTGCGGGACGGCTCGCTGTTCTACCGGATGCGCGACGCCTCCACGGTCGTGCCGTCCAAGGACAACCAGCCGTACACCACCCGGGTCGTCAACCCCGACGGGTCTCCGGCGACGGACTACTACGGCGCGGACATCGGCAGCATCCTCGGCTCCGGAAACCCCGGTGACGAGGGCAAGCAGCTCGGCGTCCAGATCAAGCTGGTCAGCCCGCTGCCCGCCGACCTCGGTGCGATCGTCCAGGTCACGCCGCCGAAGAAGTAACAGCGAAGAAGTAACAGGTCCGAGAACAGAAGCACCAGCGTCACGCGTGCCCGGCGGCCCTCGCCGCCGGGCACGCTCCCTGTGCGGCACCCTCCGAATCTGCCTACGATGTGATCATGCGGAGCAAGGCGGACCACACGGCGGCCATCCACGAGCACCGGCGGGCCGCACTGGTGGTGAACACCAGGTCCAGAAGAGGCCGGCGCCACTACGCCGAGGTCTTACGGCTCATCGAAGCCGCGAACTTCCAGCTGACCGGCGTGCATCCGATCACGGACCCCTCCCGTCTCCGTGACATCGTCGAGCGCGCGCTGTCCGGCAATCCCGACCTGCTGATCGCCGGCGGTGGCGACGGCACGCTGAGCAGCACGATCAGGCACGTGGCCGGCAGGGACGTCGCCCTGGGCGCCCTCCCTCTCGGCACGACCAACAACTTCGCCCGCAGCCTCGGTCTGCCGCTCGACCTCCCGGGAGCGGTACGCGTCCTGACCGAGGGCAAGGTGGCCGACATCGACCTCGGCCTGTGCGGCGACCGGCCGTTCGCGAACCTCGCCAGCTTCGGCGTCTCCGTCGAGGTCGCCGGGACCGTCCGGCCCTGGCTCAAGCGCATCATGGGCCGGTCCGCCTATCCGCTGACCGCGATGCGGATCCTCCCCGGGCACCAGCCGTTCCGCGCCTACATCACCGCGGACGGCAGGCGGCACGAACTGCTCACCCACCAGCTCAACATCGCCAACGGCCGCTTCCACGGCGGCTGGCAGATCGCCAGGGACGCCGGGATCGACAACCGCACGCTCGTCGCCTACCAGCTCGGGTCAGGCAAGCGGCTGCGGCTGATCGGCGAGACCCTCGTGCGGGCCACCACCGGCCGGTGGCGCAGTCTCGCCGGCGGCCCGTTCGTCACCGGCAGCGAGATCCTCGTGGAGACCGATCCGCCGATGGCCGCCGACATCGACGGCGAGGTGCGGCTGCGCACGCCCCTGGTGATCAAGACGATCCCGAACGGCGTCAGGGTGATGGTTCCCCGGGACTTCGTGGATCGCTGAGCCGCCGGTAGGCCGGGCGCAGCAGGTCGGTGATGGGAATGTGCCGCGTCTTGACCGGAGGCGGGTCGAGCGTGCGGAGCAGGATGTCCGCGGGAGCGGAGGCCCGCGACGGCTGGTGTCGCAACCGGGCCAGCGAGGTGCCGGGCTCGTAGAAGGCGCTCAGCCGCTCGGCGAACGGCACGTCGTCCGTGACCTCCCTGAGGTCGTCGAGCAGCGACTCCTTCGGCATGCCGCGCCAGGCCAGCACCAGGAACGGGTCGTCGTCGAACCGCTCGGCGAGCAGATAGAGCACCGCCGACAGGTGCTTGCAGGGGAAGCCCCAGTCCGGGCAGGAGCACTCCATCTCCAGGCCCCGCTCGTCCGGGAACAGCGGCATGCCGCAGTCGCCGAACACGTCCTCGATCTCCGGCGGCATCTCCCCGGCGAGCAGTTTGGCCCGGTACAGCGCGCGTGAGGCGAGGGCCTCGGTCAGGACCTCCCACTCGCCGTCCCCGTAGGCCGTGATCCGGACGTCCACGTCGTACGGCACGGGCCGCGACCCCTGCACGCGCGCTCCGACGTGGCCCGGCGCGATGCCGAGTTCGAGCACCCGGCCGGACCGTGCGTAGGAGCGCCCCCGGCTGAGCCGCCCCTTGTCGCAGATGGTCTCCAGGATGTCGATGAACCGCCGCGACCACCAACGCTCGCCCATGGTCCCGCGCCTGGACCGGGCTCGCAGGCCCTCCTGCGGCTGCTCGGACTGTGCCTGCTCGGGCGAATCCATCAGCTCACCGCCTCCGGGGACAGGCGGAACAGCTCCCGCAGCTCCTCGGTCGACAGGTTCGCGATCCAGTCCTCGCCCGCGCCGACGACGCTCTCGGCCAGGGCCTTCTTGCGCTCGATCATCTCGTCGATCCGCTCCTCCAGCGTTCCCACGCAGATGAACTTCCTGACCTGGACGTTCTTGGTCTGCCCGATGCGGAACGCCCGGTCGGTGGCCTGGTCCTCCACGGCGGGGTTCCACCAGCGGTCGACATGGACGACGTGGTTGGCCGCGGTCAGGTTCAGCCCGGTGCCCGCCGCCTTGAGCGACAGCAGGAAGACCATGGGCTCGTCGTCCTCCTGGAACCGCTCGACGAGCGCGTCGCGCCGCCCCTTCGGCAGCCCGCCGTGCAGCCAGAGCACCGGCCGGTCCAGATGCGCCGCCAGGTACGGCTGGAGCAGCGTGCCGAACTCGGCGTACTGGGTGAAGACCAGGGCCTTGTCGCCTTCGGCGACGATCTCCTCGGCCAGCTCCTCCAGCCGGGCGAGCTTTCCCGAACGGCCGGCCAGCCGGGATCCGTCCTTGAGCAGGTGGGCGGGATGGTTGCAGACCTGTTTGAGCTTGGTCATCGTGGCCAGGACGTTCCCCCGGCGCTCGATTCCCTCGGAGCCGGTGATCTTGCCCATCATGTCCTCGACGACCGCCTGGTAGAGGGTCGCCTGCTCGGGCGTGAGCGTGCACCAGATCTTCATCTCGAGCTTGTCCGGCAGGTCGGAGATGATCGTCTTGTCGGTCTTGAGACGGCGCAACACGAACGGCCCGGTGGCCCGCCGGAGGGCGGCCGTCGCGGCCTCGTCGCCATGCCGTTCGATCGGCTCCTGGTAGCGGCTCCGGAACGCCGCGGCCGACCCGAGCAGGCCCGGGTTGCAGAACTCCATGATCGACCAGAGCTCCGCCAGGTGGTTCTCGACCGGCGTTCCGGTCAGCGCCAGCCGCGTCCTTGCGGGCAGGGACCGTACGGCCTGGGCCTGCCTGGCGGCGCTGTTCTTGATGGCCTGGGCCTCGTCGCAGACGATCCTGCCCCAGGTGAGCCCGGCGAGCATCCCCCGGTCACGCAGCGCCGTGCCGTACGTCGTCAGGACCAGATCGGCCCGGCCGACCCGCTCGGCTAGCTCCTCCTCGCGCGACCGGGACGAGCCGTGGTGGAGGTAGACCTCGAGGGAGGGGGCGAACCTCGCCGCCTCCTTCTGCCAGTTGCTCAGCAGGGACATCGGGCAGACCAACAGCGTCGGCTCGGGCTCGGCGCCGCCGGCCCGCTCCTCCAGCAGCAGGGACAGCGTCTGGGCGGTCTTGCCGAGCCCCATGTCGTCGGCGAGGACCGCCCCGAGCCCGACGCCGGACATGAAGGCGAGCCAGGACAGGCCGCGTTCCTGGTAGGGACGCAGGCTGCCGTGGAAGTCCGCGGGGGTGGCGACCGGGGTCAGGCGGCGGTCGGCCTCGCCGGACAGCAGATCGCCGAGCAGGCCGTCGGCGTCCACGACCATGGGCAGGTCGTCCTCGCCCCCGTGGACGACCTCCCGGATCACCTCCGCGACCGTCATCTCGCCGGAACGGCGCCGCTCGACCGCTCTGAGGGCGGCGCCTAGCTGGCGGTCGTCGAGCTCGACCCAGCGCCCTCTCACACGGACCAGCGGCACCTTCAGCCGGGCGAGCTCGGCGAGCTGCTCCTCGGTGATCGTCTCGTCGCCGATGGCCAGATCGACCCGGAAGTCCACGAGCTGGTGGAGGCCGAAGCCCTGATCCGAGGCCGCCCCTGGCCCGGATCGCTGAGACCTGGTGGTCATCTTGAGGCCCAGGCGCGACTTCCCGGCCCAGGCGGGCAGCTGGACACCGAATCCCGCCGCCTGGAGGAGGGGAGCGGCGTGGCGGAGGAAGTAGAAGGCGCCCGCCATGTCGAGCAGGACCCCTGACGGGCGCGTTCCGCCGAGGGCCTCGTCGATCTTGGGATAGAGGCGGGCGGCCCTGCCGAGGCCCGCGAGCAGCGTCTCCTCGGGGCGTCCGACGAGGCCCGGTACGGTCTCGCCCGCCCATAGGAGCTCGGCGGGCAGGTAAAGGCTCGGGTCGTCCGAGCCCTGGAGGGCGAACTCGACCTGCCAGGGTCCGCCGTCCTCGGTCGCGGGCGGTTCTGTCGCGGGCGGTTCGGTTGTGGGGGGTTCGGTCAGGGGCTCTGCCGGTTCCGTGAGCCGGAAGCACACGCGGAAGGGGCCGTCCGCCCGCTGGGCCTGGTTCAGCCACGCCTGGAGTGGCCGGGACAGTTGCTCGGCCTGGAGTGCGGTCACGCCGGGCAGGGCGGCGTCGTCGCCGGTGAGCGCGACGATCCAGCGGTCCGCCAGCGGGCTTCGCGTCCCCGGGCGATGCCCCCCGAGGAGGCGCTCGGGAAGGGCCTGCCGTACGGCGGAGTCGGCGAGCCCGGCGAAGGCCTCGCCGAGCACATGGGCGGAGGGCCACTCGTCGCCGGCGGCCCGGCAGACCGGAGGCATCGCGGCCGCCAGTTCCCTGAAGCGCACCCCGTCGGCCCCGGTCAGCACCGGCCGCCAGCGTGCCGCGTAGCCGTCCCCCTCGGTGACGAGCTGCGGCAGGATCCGGCCGCGGCGGACCATGTCGCGGACGTTCGCGGCGACCACCGCGAGGTAGCGCAGCGAGGCGCCGGGAATCGGCGCGCCGTCGAGCGACTCGCCCGGTTCGTACGCGGCGGCGGGAAGCTGGGCGATCTCGTCGACCGCGTCGAGCAGATCGAGCGCGGCGGCCGGCTCGACCAGCAGCGCGGGCACGCGCCACGGGGTGATCCTGGGCTGGCGGGTGCCGACGCTCAGGCCGGACTCGGGGGAGGGGAGCGGGCTCCTGGCGGAGCTCGGCAGCAGCATCGTCAGCTCGGCGGTGGTCGCTTTGGCGCACACCGCCGCCGTGACGTCACCCCAGAGCGGCAGCTCGGTGAAAAGCCCGTCCGCGGCGGCGGCGAAGGGATGTGCACGCGCGGCCGTACGTGAGGTGCTGGCCGGTGGTTCGACGGTCTCAGCCTGCCGTGCCTGTGTTGCGTGTGGCGCTGTCTTGGGGGACTGAGCCTTGAGGGGCGGCGTGGGAGACTGCGCGTTGAGGGGCGGTGTCTCGGGTGGCTGCGTATTGAGGGATGACGGCTTGGGGGTCTTGGCGGGTGCTGTCCCGCCCGATGTGTCCTCCGCCCAGAGCGCCAGCCTGCCGCCGATCCATGTTCCGTGGACCACCAGCACCGTCGCTGCCTCCCTCCGCCATCCGAAACCGTAGCAGCGGTCGATGCCTGCAACGACCGAGCCGCGAGTGACCGGTGCGTGGCCGCCGCGCAGCCCCCGCATGGCCGTTGCTGAGCCGCTGCCTGGACGCCGATACGGGCGACTCGACCAATTCCGACAATTAACTGCTTTTGTGCCAAGAGCTTATGCATTAT
>NZ_BOOO01000002.1 GCF_016863275.1 Planotetraspora mira | reverse complement strand
TGAGGAGCACCCATCATGACGAACCTGGCCATCGCGGCGAACGGGCTGCGCAAGTCCTACCCCGACAAGAACGGCGACAAGAACAGCGGTAAGAGCGGCGGCAAGGTCGTGCTCGACGGCATCGACCTGGCCGTCCCCGAAGGAACGATCTTCTCTCTGCTCGGCCCCAACGGCGCAGGCAAGACCACCACCGTCCAGATCCTGTCCACCCTGACCCCGGCTGACGGCGGCACCATCCAGGTCGCCGGCCACGACCTGGCCCAAAAGCCCGACGACGTGCGCGGCGCGATCGGCGTCACCGGGCAGTACTCGGCCGTCGACAAGCTGCTCACCGGCGAGGAGAACCTGCTCCTCATGGCAGACCTGCGGCACCTGTCCCGCAGGGAAGGCAAACGCAAGGCCGCCGAATTACTCGAACGCTTCGACCTGGCCGACGCTGCCCGCAAACCCGCCGCGACCTACTCCGGCGGCATGCAACGCCGCCTCGACCTGGCGATGACCCTGGTCGGCGACCCCCGCCTCATCTTCCTGGACGAACCCACCACCGGCCTCGACCCGCGCAGCCGCCGCACCATGTGGCAGATCGTGCGTGAACTCGTCGCCGGCGGCGTCACCATCTTCCTCACCACCCAATACCTCGAGGAAGCCGACGAACTCGCCGACCGCATCGCCCTCCTCGACCACGGACGCCTCATCGCCGAAGGCACCGCCGAAGAACTCAAGCGGCTCATCCCCGGCGGCCACGTCCTGCTGAAGTTCCCCGACCCGAGCCGTCTCGACACCGCCCGCCACCTCCTCGGCGCGGGCACCGCCGACCCCGAGGCGCTCACCCTGCAGGTGCCCAGCGACGGCAGCGTCCACGCGATCCGCGAACTGCTCACCCTCCTGGACGACCACTCCGTCGACATCGACGACATGAGCATCCACACCCCCGACCTCGACGACGTCTTCCTCACCCTCACCGGCCGGCAGAACCAGCAGAAGGAGACCACCCGATGAGCACCGTCACCCTCGCCGCCCGCGACTCGGCCACCATGGTCCGGCGCCAACTCAAACGCCTGCTCCGCTACCCGTCCATGACCGTGCAGCTGGTCATCACGCCCGTCATCATCCTGATCCTGTTCGTCTACGTCTTCGGCGGCACCCTCGGCGCCGGTCTCAGCGACGGACTCAGCAACGGCCTCGGCGGACGCGACGCCTACATCAACTATGTCGTCCCCGGCATCCTGCTCATGGCCGCCGCCACCGCCGCGACCGGAACCGCCGTCATGGTCGCCACCGACATGACCGAAGGCATCATCGCCCGCTTCCGCACCATGCGGATCTCCCGCGCCTCCGTCCTGACCGGCCACGTCGTCGCCAGCGTCATCCAGCAACTCCTCGGCATCGCCGTCGTCATCGGCATCGCCCTGGCCATCGGCTTCCGCCCCAACGCCACCGCACTCGAGTGGCTTGCCGCCGCCGGCCTGCTCACCCTGTTCGTCGTGGCCATCACCTGGCTCGCGGTCGCCCTCGGCCTCAAATCCCCGACCCCCGAAGCCGCGAGCAACGCCCCGATGCCCCTGGTCTTCCTGCCCTTCCTCGGCAGCGGCTTCGTCCCGACCGACTCCATGCCCACCGCCCTGCGCTGGTTCGCCGAGTACCAGCCCTTCACCCCGATCATGGAAACCGTCCGCGGCCTCCTGCTCGGCACCCCGATCGGCAACAGCGCCGCCATCGCCACCGCCTGGTGCGCCGGCATCGCCGCCGTCTCCTACCTCTGGGCCAAGAACACCTTCAACAAGGCCTGACCGTGAACCGGCCGAACAGGGCCGTCAGACCAACAGGTCTGACGGCCCTGACCCTTTCCAGACCTGGTGCGTCTCACTTGATCACGGTGTCGTCTCTTCCGGCAGCCCGGCTCCGGCGCCCAGGCCGACGGCTCCTGGCGGCGCGATCGGCCTGGCGGAGGTCTTCCGGCTGCGCCTGCTCCGCTTCTCCAGCCAGTTGGCCAGGGCGCTGAGCGTCATGTTGAGGCCGATGTAGATGATCCCGATGACGATGGCGGCGGGCACCAGGGAACCGAAGAACACCGCAGGGATGATCTTGAAGCCATAGTTGAGCAGGTCCTCGTAGGCGATGATGTAGCCGAGCGCCGTGTCCTTCAGCAGCACGACGAGCTGGCTCACGATGGCCGGCATCATCGCCGTCACGGCCTGGGGGAGCAGGACCAGCCGCATCACCCCGCCCTTGCGGAGCCCGATCGCGTAGGCCGCCTCCGACTGCCCCCTGGGCACGGCCTGGACACCGGCCCGGACGACCTCGGCGAGCACGGAACCGTTGTAGAGGGTGAGGCCCGTCACCAGCGCGATCAGCGTGTAATCGCCGCTGCCGAGGACGCTGGGCGCGAGATAGGCGAGGAAGAAGATCAGCAGCAGCAGCGGGATCGCACGGGACGTCTCGACGATCGCGCCCGCGGGCACCCTGATCCAGCGGTGGTCGGACAGCCTGGCCAGGCCGAAGACCGCGCCGAAGACCAGTGCGCACACGGCGCCGAGGCCCGCGGCCTTCAGTGTGCCGAGCAGTCCGGGGATGATGTAGTCGGTCCAGGTCGAGGCCTCGATGAACGGGTGCCAGAGCTTCCCCGCCCATTGGCCCTTCTCATCGAACCCGCGGTAGACGAAGTAGAGCACCGCGAGGACCCCGGCCGCGGCGAGCACGGTCAGAGCGTGGTTGCGCAGCCGTGCGCGGGGACCAGGGACGTCGAACAGGACGCTGGAGCTCATCGGGCCACCGCCAGGCGTCGGGCCAGCCATCCGGTCAGGAATCCGATCGGGAGGGTGAAGGCCATGAAGGCGAGGGCGAGCCCGATGAAGATGGGGATCGACACGCCGGTGTCGTCGAAGGTGTCCTTCATGACGAACGCCGACTCCGCCAGATAGCCGGCGGCGACGGACACCGTGGTGTTCTTGATCATTGCGATCATCACGCTGCCCAGGGGACGGATGACGGCGCGGAAGGCCTGAGGCAAGATGATCAGCCGCAGGGACTGGAAGAACGTGAGACCGATGGCGCGCGCGGCCTCGGCCTGGCCCAGCGGCACCGTGTTGATGCCGGACCGGAGCGCCTCTCCCACGAAGGTCGCGGTGTAGGCGGACAGACCGAGCACCACGAGCCAGAATCCGTTGGTGGAGGGCTCGTCGGAGATGGTGAGACCGAGGGTGTCGCTGAGGCCCAGCGCGCTGAAGGCCAGCACCAGCGTCAGCGGTGTGTTCCGTACGACGTTGACGTAGGTGGTGCCCACGGCGCGCAGGACCGGTGTCGGCGAGACCCGCATCGACACGAGGATCGTGCCGAGGATCAGCGAGAGCACCCCGCTCACCAGGGACAGCTTCACGTTCACCAGGAAGCCCGCCGCCAGGTCCGGCGCGTATTTGATCAGGTCATCCATCGTGCTCCACCACGTGACGGCGGCGGCCGGTAACCGGGGAACAGGTCACCGGCCGCCATGGGCGACGGGTCGGACGGCTCAGGCGCAGGGCTCGAACGTGGGTGCGGCGGTGGGGGCCGTGAGCCCCTGTGCCTTGCCGAACCACTTGGCGAACAACTGCTGGGCGGTGCCGTCCTGGTACATCTTGGTGATCGCCGCGTTCACGGCCTCGCAGGTCTTGGTGTCGCCCTTCTTGAGGCCCACGCCGTACTTCTCGTCGGTGAACGGCTGGCCGAGGATCTTGAAGTTCCCGCCGGTCTGGGTGGCGAACCCGGCGAGGATCAGGTCGTCGGTCGTGACCGCGTCGAGGTTGTTGCCGCCGAGCTTGGCCACGCACTCCGAGTAGTTGGCGGCGCCCACGAGCTGGGCGTCGAGGTCGAGCTCGCCGTCCGGCGGCGGGTCGGTGATCCGCTTGTAGGAGTTGGAGCCCGCGGCCTGGCAGATCCGCTTGCCGGCCAGGTCGGTGGGCTTGGTGATCGCGGCGTCGTCACCGCGGACCATCACGTCCTGGTGGGCCACGATGTACGGCCCGCCGAAGGTGACCTTCTGCTTGCGGCTGTCGGTGATCGAGTAGCTCGCGAAGATGATGTCGACCGTGCCGTTGGCGAGGAACGCCTCGCGGTTCGACGAGGCCGACTCCTTCCACGTGATGTCCACGTCGTCGGCGCCTCCGGCAAGCTCCTTGACGACGTACTTGGCCACGTCGACGTCGAACCCCTCCGGCGCCGTGCCCTTCTTCAGGCCGAGGCTCGGCTGGTCCCACTTGGTGCCGACGACGACCGTCTTACCTTCCTTGATCTTGTCGGCGACGTTGGCGTAGGTCTTGTCGCCTCCGCACGCCGCCAGGCCCGCGGACATGGCGGTCACAGCGAGCACAGCCCCGATTCGGCGTAGTCGCATACCTTCCCCCTTCTCTTCCCTGCGCCCGGCCGGTCATGGCCGACACATATGTGGTCAGTGCGTAAGGATCTTGGACAGGAAGTCCCGTGCTCGGTCTGACTTGGGCTGGGTGAAGAACGCCTCAGGAGCGCTCTCCTCGACGATCTGGCCGTCGGCCATGAAGACGACCCGGTGGGCGGCCCGCCGGGCGAAGCCCATCTCGTGGGTGACGACGAGCATCGTCATGCCGTCGCTCGCGAGGCCGACCATCACGTCCAGGACTTCCTGGACCATCTCGGGGTCGAGCGCGGAGGTGGGCTCGTCGAACAGGATCATCTTGGGGTCCATCGCGAGCGCCCGGGCGATGGCGACGCGCTGCTGCTGGCCGCCGGACAGTTGCGCCGGATACTTGGCGGCCTGGGACGCGATGCCGACCCGCTCGAGCAGTTCGAGGCCCCGCTGCTCGGCCTGCTGCCGGGCGATCCCCCTGACCTTGATCGGGCCGAGGGTGACGTTCTCGAGGATCGTCTTGTGGGAGAAGAGGTTGAACGACTGGAACACCATGCCGACCTCGGACCTGAGCTTCGCGAGGGACTTGCCCTCCGCGGGGAGCGTCTGCCCGTCGAACGTGATGTCGCCCGAGTCGATCGTCTCCAGCCGGTTGATCACCCTGCATAACGTCGACTTGCCGCCGCCTGAGGGGCCGATCACGACGACGACCTCGCCGCGGGCGACGCTCAGGTCGATGTCCTTCAGCACATGCAGGGCGCCGAAGTGTTTGTTCACTGCCTCGAGCTTGACTAGAGGGGAAGAGCTACCGGCCTCGGTCATGGTCAACAACGTAGGGGCGTAAATATCGCCAAGTCACTAATCCCTCGGTACCGATCCGATCACAGCCCGCGCACTTCGGGAGGATCCGGACGGTTGTCAACGTGGCTGAAAAGGCCTGGGCGGGCCGATCCAGCGGCGCCGCGATGCTCGTCAGGACCGTTCCCGCGCCAGGTGAAGGGGGTTTTCGGGCGATCCACATCGGGCTTGCGGCCACCGCTCAGGGACCGTTCAGGCGGCCGGTGCTCGCCTGCCGTACGGGATGGGCGGGGGGAGAGCCTAACCTTGTACTGCGATGACTGTGACCACTCAGGGCCCCGAGGGCGCGACCCGGACGTACGAGGTGCGGACCTACGGCTGCCAGATGAACGTGCACGACTCCGAGCGACTGTCCGGGCTGCTCGAGGACGCCGGATATGTCCGCGCCCCCGACGGGGAGACGCCGGACGTGGTCGTGTTCAACACCTGCGCGGTGCGGGAGAACGCCGACAACAGGCTCTACGGGAACCTCGGTCACCTGAGGCCGATCAAGATGGCCCGCGAGGGCATGCAGATCGCCGTCGGGGGATGCCTGGCGCAGAAGGACCAGGGGGAGATCGTCCGCAGGGCGCCCTGGGTCGACGTGGTCTTCGGCACGCACAACATCGGCTCACTTCCGGTGCTGCTGGAGCGGGCCCGCATCGCCGAAGAGGCCCAGGTCGAGATCAAGGAATCCCTGGAGACGTTCCCCTCCACGCTGCCGACCAAGCGGGAGTCGGCCTACGCCGCCTGGGTGGCGATCTCGGTCGGCTGCAACAACACCTGCACGTTCTGCATCGTGCCGTCGCTGCGGGGCAAGGAGAAGGACCGCCGCCCCGGCGACGTGCTCGGTGAGATCCGCACGCTGGTCGATCAGGGCGTCCTGGAGGTCACCCTCCTCGGGCAGAACGTCAACACCTACGGCGTCGAGTTCGGCGACCGGTTGGCGTTCGGCAAGCTGCTGCGGGCGTGCGGCGACGTCGACGGGCTGGAGCGGGTCAGGTTCACCTCGCCGCACCCGGCGGCCTTCACCGACGACGTGATCGCGGCGATGGCCGAGACGCCGAACGTCATGCACCAACTCCACATGCCGCTCCAGTCGGGCTCCGACCGGGTGCTGAAGGCCATGCGCCGGTCGTACCGTTCGGACCGGTATCTCGGGATCATCGAGCGGGTCCGCGCCGCCATGCCGGACGCGGCCATCTCCACCGACATCATCGTCGGCTTCCCCGGCGAGACCGAGGAGGACTTCCAGCAGACGCTCGACGTCGTGCGGCAGTCGCGGTTCGCCAACGCCTTCACGTTCCAGTACTCCATCCGCCCGGGCACCCCGGCGGCCACCATGGACGGCCAGGTGCCGAAGGCGGTCGTGCAGGAACGCTACGAGCGGCTCGTCGCCCTCCAGGAGGAGATCTCCTGGGAGGAGAACAAGAAGCAGACCGGTCGCACGCTCGAGGTGCTCATCGCCGAGGGTGAGGGCCGCAAGGACGACGCGACCCACCGCCTGTCCGGCCGCGCCGCCGACAGTCGCCTGGTGCATCTCGCCGCCGTCGACGCCCGCCCGGGCGACATGGTGACGGTCGAGGTCACCTACGCCGCGCCGCACCACCTCGTCGCCGACAAGGTCCTGGACGTGCGCCGTACGCGTGCGGGCGACGCCTGGGAGGCGCGGCAGGGGCGACCCGCCACCGGCAACGCGGTGAGCCTGGGCATGCCCTCCATCGGGCGTCCCGCTCCCGCGCCGGAGTCGTCGGACGGTTGCTCCGTCCTGTCGCCTCTCGGGAACTAACCGCCGGCCGTCAGGTCGGCGACCACGCGGTAGCAGTAGTCCCGGCGGGCGTCGTGGTAGGTCGCGCACGGATCGGGGAGGCGGCTGGGACCGGGCCGAGGCGCGAGCGCGGTGGGGCCGGGCTGAACCGGGTTTGGGCCGGGCTGAACCGGAGTAGGACCGGGCTGAACCAGGTTTGGGCCGGGCTGAACCGGGGCGGGACCGGGCCGATCCGGGTTTGGGCCGGGCTGAGGCGCCGCCGATCTCGCGGCGCCGGGCGGAGCCTGGGCCGGTGTCACTTCCCGGGGCGCTCGCGCGGCCGGTGCCGCAGGGGCCGGTTTCTCCACGGGCATGCGCGGGGGCAGGACGGGGCGCGGCGCCGGGCTGGTGGGGAGCTCATTCCGACCCGGATGTCCGGGGTTCCGTCGATCGGGGTGCTTCGGGGGAGTGCCTGGACGCGTTTCGGGGGCACCCGGTTGTTCGGCCGGGTCTGTCGGGGAAATCGTGTCGGGCGGCACTTCGCCGGCCCCTTGTGCGCCGGGAGCCTCCCCGGCCACCACACCGGGCGCCCATGTCGCCTCTGGATTCTCAGGGATCGTCTCCGGGGGCGTGGTCGGCGCCTGGACGATGAAGGACGCCGGCGCGGCCGAAGGAGTCGCCGGTTCGTGGGCGACGTCTCCGTTCGACGACAGGGCCAGGACGATGCCGAGCCCGGCGAGGCCGACGACGCTCATGACGCCCATTAGGGCGAGAGCCGTACGGGGCCGCTGGGGATGCCCGGTGCGTGGCGGGGGAGAAAAGTCCGACAATGCCGTGATTCTTCCGTTATTGTTCGGCGACCATTTCGTTATCGCCCAAGTGTTGCTTGCCTCTCCCTCACCCCGCCCCCCAATTCCCCAAACATCTCCCGCGTGATCACGCACAAGTCCCGCGTGATCATGCACAAGTTCGGAGACGGTGGCCCCTGCCAGCCCCAACACCGGGCGTGATCATGCACAGGTTCGGATGAATGGCCGTTGACCTGCACATATAGAGTTCGTGATCATGCGTAAATTCGTGTTGATGTCCGCTGACCTGCTGGTTTGCCCCCCGTGATCATGCACCAGGCCGGGAAGTGCCTGATCACGTACGGCGAAGCCGCAGGTGGGCGACCCTGTGGCCGAGCCTGTGCATGATCACGAATGACGTGGTCCCAGGTGGGCGCCGTGATCCACGAATCTGTGCATGATCACGACTGGGATCGTGGCTGGTCAGATGGCCTGCCGCCGAATCTGTGCATGATCACGCCGAGAAAAGGGCCAGGCGGGGGAGCTGATCCACGAAGGTGTGCATGATCACGGGCGGGGGTGTGGGTAGGGTGGGTGGGTGCTGGTCGCAGCGGGTGTATGCCCGCATCCTCCGCTGATCGTGCCGGAGCTGGCCGGAGCCGCGGCGCCAGAGCTCGACGATCTCCGTGTCGCCTGCGCCGAGGTGATCCGCTCCCTTGTCGACGGAGATCCCGATCTGCTGGTGGTCGTCGGGCCGGCCGAGAGTTCCGCCACCTATCCGGGCGATGCGGCGGGGACCATGGGGCCCTGGGGGGCGGACGTCCGCGCCGGCCGGGGGGAGCCGGTCCTTCCGCTCTCACTGACCATCGGCAGATGGCTGCTCGAGAGATACGCCCCGGACCCCGACGATCTGCCGGCACTGCGCTTCGAGGCCGTGGCCGCCGACACGTCGCCCGATGACTGCGCCGCCCTGGGCCGGGGCATAGCCCGGTCCGCCGATCGGGTCGCGCTCCTGGCCATGGGGGACGGCTCGGCCAGGCTCACCGAGAAGTCTCCCGGATATCTGCATCCCGACGCCGTGCCGTACAACGACATGATCGGTGAGGCGATCGCGGCGGGGGAGACCGGCCTGCTCGCAGACATGGACCCGGCGATGGCCGAGGAGTTGTGGGTCGGCGGCAGGACGGCGTTCCAGGTTCTCGCGGCCGCCGCGGTCGAAGCGGCCGAGAAGTGCGTCAGCGGGGCGCTCTACGACGACGCCCCGTACGGTGTCGGCTACTTCGTCGCGCGGTGGTCCTTCGAAAGGACGCGCCCGTTGTGAGCCGATCATCCGGGGAACGGTTCGAGGAGGTTCGCCGGAGGATTCGGTCAGGGGTCACTCCTTGCGTACCAGGGCGTTCAGCACGCCGAACGGCGGCGTCCTGCGACTGCTGTCCGCCCTGACCGAGACAGGCCCGGTGCTCAATGTGCGTACTCGTCGCGGCGCCACAACATCGCGACGAGCATGAGCGGGAACATCGCCACGTGCGCGATGACCATCAGCGACTCGCCGTCGACGACGTACAGCCACAGGAGAGGGAAGAGCGGCAGCGCGGGAGCGAACATGGCGCCGCACATCTCCAGGGTCGGCGCCCAGCCGTGCCCGCGATACCGCATCCACGCGGCCATGCCCACGGACATGTCGAACGCCATGAGCAGGTAGGCGAGTTCGGGATCCCGTTCGTGTGAGAACCCGAGCCCTGCGGCGCCCAGGAGCAGTCCGAGGAGGATCATCCCGGCGAACATGGCGATGATCATCTCGATGTAGTGCCGGATGAATCCCAGCCGTCGGGAGCGGGTGTCCGATGTCGTCGAAGTCATGCCCCAACGGTGTTTCCCCGCCGGCCGGTGGCCAAGGAAGGTGGATGTGCCGGTCCGAATACTTGGGCTCCCTGTCTTTGCGACATAGTGTCGTGCCATGGCGGAACGGCGGGTCGTCGTCATCGGGTACGACGCGGCGGAGTTGCTCGACATCGCGTGCGTGACCACGGCGCTCCAGATGGCGAACGCCGAGGGCGCGTCGCCCTGTTACATCGTGCGCCTGGCCGCCCCCGGAGGCCGGCCCATCACCTGCGGCACAGGCCTGACGCTCCAGGTCCAGGAATCGCTGGAACGGGTCATCGGCCCCCTCGACACGCTCGTCGTGGTCGGCGGAATCGGGCACGAGGCCGCGGCCCGCGACCGGTCGATCATCGGTCATGTCCGGCGTCTCGCGCGGGAGAGCCGCCGTACGGCGTCGGTGTGCACCGGGGCGGGCATCCTCGCGGCGGCGGGCCTGCTCGACGGCCGGCGGGCCACGACTCATTGGCAGTGGGCGGACACGTTCGCCGCGCGCAATCCGGATGTCGTCTTCGATCCGGGCCCGATCTTCATCAGGGACGGGAACACGATCACCTCGG
The DNA here is from genome assembly GCF_016863275.1 of Planotetraspora mira. Classification (GTDB taxonomy): domain Bacteria; phylum Actinomycetota; class Actinomycetes; order Streptosporangiales; family Streptosporangiaceae; genus Planotetraspora; species Planotetraspora mira. The sequence goes on along the minus strand of NZ_BOOO01000002.1, from coordinate 310,933 downwards.
CGGGGGTCACCAGTGCCCTGGACCTCACGCTCGCCCTCATCGAGGAAGACCACGGCCCCGAACTGGCGCGCCGGGTGGCCCGCAATCTGGTGATCTACATGCAACGGCCCGGCAACCAGGCCCAGATGAGCATGTTCACGACCGCGCCTCCTGTCGCGGACGGCCTGGTCAGGAGGATCGTCGACCACATCAATGGCGACCTGTCGGCGGACCTGACCACGGCGACGCTGGCGGTCGCCGCCGGAGTGAGCGAACGGCATCTGACCCGGCTGTTCCTGCGGCACGTGGGACGGACACCGGGCCGGTTCGTACGGCAGGCGCGCATTGAGGCCGCGGCGCACCTCCTGGCCACCACCTCCCTACCCGTCGCCGTCGTGGCGGCGCGCTGCGGTTTCGGCACGGCCGAGACCCTGCGCCAGGCGTTCGTGGACCGATACGGCATTCCACCGTCGCGCTACCGGTCCGTGAACTCGTCCACGTCCACGTCCACGTCCATGTCCGCGTCCAAGGACACAGTCGCCACCACGGCCATGTCCACGTCGCGCGCCTGAGGTCAGGGACGCCGGCGCGGGACCGGAACCCGCGTCAGGTCGCGAGCTGTGACGATCTCGCCGCCGAACGCCTTCGCGGCCTCCTCGACGAAACGTGGCTCGTCCGCGAAGGAGTACCGCTCGGAGAAATGGGTCAGCACGAGGCGCCGCACTCCGCAGGCCCGCGCGACCTGGCCCGCCTGGGCCGCCGTCAGGTGGCCGTACTCGGCGGCCAGCGCCTCCTCCTCTGACAGGAAGGTCGACTCGATCACCAGGAGGTCGACCCCGTCAGCCAGCGCGTACACGCCGTCGCACAGGCGGGTGTCCATGACGAAGGCCGCGCTCTGCCCCGGTCTCGGCACGCTGCAGTCCGCCAGCGACACGACCGAGCCGTCGTCCAGCGTCACCGAGCCCTCCCGCTGCAACTCGCCGATCATCGGTCCGGCGATCCCTCGAGCGGCCAGTTCGTCGGGCAACATCCGCCGGCCGTCGGGCTCGTCGACGCGGTAGCCGTACGACTCGACGGGGTGGGAGAGGGGCCGGGCGGTCAGGGTCACGGGTCCCGCCGGCCACTGGACGACGTCGCCGGAGGCCGGGCGCGGGGTGATCGCCGACGTGTCGGCGAACGCGGCGGCATGGCGCAGCCGTCGCCAATACGTCTCTCCGCTCGCCGGATAGGCCGCCTGTACGGCGTGGCTCACCTTGTCGCGCGCGATGCGCTGCACGACGCCGGGCACACCGAGGCAGTGGTCGCCGTGGAAGTGCGTGACGCAGATCCAGGTCACGTCGTGCGCGCTCACCCCGGCCATCGTCATCTGCCGCTGGGTGCCCTCGCCCGGGTCGAACAGGAAGCCATGACCGTCCCAGAGCAGCAGGTAGCCGTTGTGGTTGCGGTGCCGGGTCGGCACCGCGCTTGCCGTGCCCAGGACGACGAGCTCGCGGGTCATGCGGGTCAAACTACCGCCCGCCGCCGGGTGCCGGTCGTTCACGTCAAGCCACCGCGCTGAGCCGCCAACGGCCGGATTGTGTGCTCGGCGTCGCACCAGGCACTGACCGCCCGATCGTGGATCGGCTGACTTGGGGCCTCTGTCGTCACTGGTTGCATGTGTCGCAGTGGACGTCGCTGGGCGATTTGCCGGTTACGAGCTGTTTGAGCCAGTCGATCAAGCGGACGTCGTTGACCTTGAGGTCGTAGAACCTGTCGAACTCGAAGAGTCCGTGGCCCTTGCCGGGCGCCGTATAGCTGTGCAGGGTCACCCCGGCGGTCTCGATCGCGGTCTCGTTGGCGTCGATGACGGTCAGGAGGTTCGGTGGGTTCCCGGGCATCCATGTGGTCACCTCCACTGCGGCGGCGGGGTCGAAGGCGTGGTCGAAGCGGGACAGGACGAGTTCAGGAGCATGATGGACGGCTTGGACCCAGAACCGGGGGATGCCCCAGTTACGGACGGTGAGCCCGTCGACCGCCCAGGCGGGCACGGCGTCATAGGCACCCCACGCCTTGGCGAGGACCTTGGCGTTGAAGTCGGGATTGTCGGGCCAGGCGCCGGACTGCGCACCGAACACGGTGACCTTGGCGTGCGGAAGCCGGTCGGCGACCAGGCCGCCGTAGAGGGGAGCGGCGATCGACCCCGCGGTCTTGCCTATGACGACGACCTGCGCGGCGTTCGGATAGTGCGTGGCGAGGTAGTCGAGCGCCGCGGTGCCGTTGACATAGCCGCGGTGCTGGACGGTCAGCGTCGGTGAGTACTTCTGGGCGACGTTGCCGAGGTGCGCGTCACCGGTGCAGGAGCTCAGGTAGATGATCGAGTATCCGGCGAACGGGTTGTCGGCCCGGGTCAGGTCGAAGAAGCCGGACTTCTGGTCGTACGGTCTCTCGCCGCCCTCGTCGTTCCAGTCGTAGAAGTCGTTCTCGCCCGGCTGGCCGGTGCTGGTGAAGGCGCACATCGTGGCGTCCCAGCAAACGCCTCCGCCATTCAGGAACAGCACGACCCTGGTCGGATCGGCCTGCCGTTCCCAGAAGGAGAACCGGCTGCCGTTGGCACACTGGCAGGCGCCTCCCGGCACGATCTGTCTCCACGCGGGCGTTCCGGTGTCGATGCCCCCCGACGGCGGCGCGGTGCGCTGTTCGCTGTCACTGCGGAAGGCGAACACCGTACCCCCGCCCACCAGCAGTATCAGGACGGCGATGACGGTGAGCCGCCATCCGCGCGGAACCGGCCGCCGTTCCCGCTCATGGCCGGCCCACAGGAACGAGACGAGCGCGATCGCGAGGACGGCAGTCCAGCGGTCGTGCGACGCTGTCCAGTCCGGGTCGGTGGGCGTGAGGATCAGTGCCGCCGAGTGCGGCAGGAACCAGGCGACGGCTGCGAGCAACAGCACGGCTGGCGCCGCGATGACGCCCGTGTTCCCGTCGGCGGTGCGCCGCTGCGCGATGGCGGCCAGGGCGAGGGCGGCGGTCAGCAGGGTCGCTGCCTCCAGCGTCAACGCGGCGACGGGCAGGTGTGCGGCGGCCGCGTGGTGGCCGGTCGTCTTCGCGAGGCCGAGAGTGAGCGTCCACCACAGCGCGACGGCCGGCACGGCCAGGGTGACCCGAACCAGGTTGCGGGCCACGCGCGGAGTCGGCACCGTGGGGGTGCTGCGGGTGGCGGGGTCGTCGAGTAGGAAGGCCGCGCCGAGCGCGACGCAGATCGCCGCGATGCGGGCCAGCGTGGTCAGGTGGGTGGCGGTCAGCCTCTCGGTGAGCACCTCGGGTACCAGCAGGACGGCCGATCCCAGGGCCGCGCCGAGCACCATCGGCCGCCACGTGATGGCGTGCGCGGTGGACCGCATCAGCGGGTACAGGGTCCTGGTGTTCATCAGCAGGCCGTGCTCGTGGCCGGGGCAGGTACGCCGAGGATCTGCGCGGCCTGCGCGGCGGTTGTGCCGGGCGCGGTCAGCGTGGCCCACGACTGCTGGACGCGGGCGGCGATGTCGGCGCGCGGGCGGGCCAGCGCCTGCGTCGCCACCGTGAGTTCGGGCGTCGGTACGTAGACGGTCGGGAACCGCTGCGTTTCGTAGAACGAGACGCCACCCCGTTCATCGCGCGCGTCCTCGGCGAGCAGGCCCAGCCCGGTGCCGGCGTGTGTGCTGGCCTGCCCGGCGAGCCAGACCACGAGCACGCCCGCGCCGCCGCAGGCGGTGGCGCCGTCGCGTTGCTCGATGGGTGCCTCGCCGGTCTGGCCGGTGACCAGCCGATATGCGACCTGCCCGGCGAGGTTGGCGGCGGCGGGGCTGTCACCCCAGCTGGTGTCGATGCCGATCGCGCCGGGGGTGCCGGCGGCAGCGTCGTCCGCCCGCCAGGCGGCGAGCAGCTGCTCCGGCCCGGTCCCGCGGTCGAAGGCCGGGATCGCGATGCGTTGCCGGACGGTCAGCTGCGTGGACCGGGCCGTGGCGGGTACCCGGGCCACGACAGCCTGCACGACTGTGTTCCACGCGGGGATCCAGCGGCTGAACTCCGCGAAGGCGCAGTAGGTGACGTGTCCGAGCTCCTGGCAGGTCTCGTGCTGGGACGGCTGGTTCATTACCGCGATCCGGGCCGCGGTGACGGCGGGACTCGGCGGGGACAGCTGGGCCGTGCCGCCCGCCACCGTGCAGGCCAGCGCCACCGCCCCGGCCCCGGCCACCCGGACGCCACGGGCGCCGGCGCGCAGCACGGCGGCGGTGGCCAGCAGCCCGGCCAGGCCGAGGAGGTACCCGAGGTGGGCCGCGGCCGGGCGGGCCAGCAGGGATACCGGTATGGGCATCATGGGGGTCGGCTGGCCCTGCGGTGCCAGCCACAGGGCCTTTCCGCCGTTGGTGAGCGGCTCCAGGAAGACGAGGCCGGCCAGCAGGACGAGCAGCGCCAGGGGTGCGACGACCGCCGACCGGGTGAGCCGGCCCAGCAGGACGCCGAGCGCGCCGAGCAGCAGGACAGTGGCCGGCCCGACCGCCAGCTCGTACGGGTTCGGGTGGCCCGCGGCCGGGGCGCAGATCGCGAGGACCGCCATGCGGGCGAGGATCAGGACGGCGCCGACCACGGCCAGCGGGAGCGGGGCGAGCAGGTGCGCGAGGGTACGTGCGTGGTCCGGGAGGATGAGCACCCGGCTGAGGCCCGTGGTGCCGTCGCGGTGCGCCCGCAGGACGGCGAGGTTGCCGACGATCAGCGCGGCGCCGCCGAGCAGAATCATCATGCCCATCGCGCTGTCGTGGTCGAGTTCCTGCAGCACCGGGTAGCGGGTGGTCTTGGTCGTGAACCAGTCGGACACCCACAGGCCGGCCAGGAGGAGGGTCGCGGCCACGGTCACCGGGTGCCGGAGCATCCGGACCATCTCCACCCGGGCCAGGGCCAGGACGGCTCGGCGCGGGGCCGAGGCGTCGGCCGCCGGGGAGCCGGGTGCTTCGGCCACCACTGCGGTCATGCCGCACGCCCCGCGAGGCTCGCGGCGTCGATCACCATCAGATACCCGTCCTCGATGCTCGGATCGACCAGCCGCGCGCCGGGCGGCGGGTCGCCGATGTTGTGATAGTCACCGTTGCCGGTGCGCCACGCGGCGAGCGCGCCATCCGCGCGGGCCGGGCTGGTCCACACCCGACCGCGCGCCACGCCGGCCAGTGCCACAGGCTCGCCCTCGAACGGGATCCGGCCCTGGTTCAGGACGATGACGCGCTGGCATACGGTGGCCACGTCCTCGGTTTGGTGGGTGGACAGCAGCACGGTGCGTCCCTCGCCGATATGCGCGATGAGCTCCCGGAACCGCAGCCGCTGCTCAGGATCCAGGCCGACGGTGGGCTCGTCGAGGATCACCAGTGCCGGGTCGTCGAGCAGTGCCGCGGCCAACCCGACGCGCTGGCGCATACCACCGGACAAGGCTTTGATCTTCTTGCCGCGCTGGTCGTCCAGGCCGACCGCGTGCAGCACCCGGCGTACCTCGTCGTGCCGGCCGGCCACGATCTCCTTGAGGATCGCGATGTAGTCGACGAACTCGAACGCCGTGAAGTGCGGGTGGAAGCCGGGGTTCTGCGGCAGGTACCCAAGGCGGCGCCGGACCGCCAGTCGGCCGGCGGCGCCGCGCGGGTCCGCGCCGAGGATGCGCAACTGCCCGGCGTCCGCCGGGATCGCGGTGGCCAGGATGCGCAGCAGCGTGGTCTTGCCCGCCCCGTTCGGCCCGAGCAGCCCGGTGACCCCGTCGTCCAGCGCGAACGACACGTCTTTCAGGGCCGTCGTGCGCCCGAACCGCAGGGACAGTCCCTCGGCCTGCACCGTCGTCACGTCGTCCTCCTCGTGGTCGGGTCGGCGGTGCGACCCAGGTGGTGGTTGGTATCGAAGGCGGCGCGGACCTTCCACAGGGCCATCGCCGCCGCGGCGGCGATGGCCGCGAGCCCGGCCTGGCCGGGCGCGGTGAACAGGACCGACTCGCCGGTGGTGACGTGCACGGTGGCCCCCAGCAGCGCCAGCCAACCGAACCCCACGGCGAGCGCCGCCGTGACCGGGCCGAACCGGGGCGTCAGCGCCAGACTCAACAGGGTCAACGCCAGCGACGGTGCAAGCCAGCCGAGCACCACCGGGCTGTACTCCGGCATGGCGAGGCTGGCCACGCCGGTCAGCGCCGTGGTCGCGGACAGCACCGCCGCGCAGCGCAGCAACAGCAGGCGGAAGGTGTGCAGCGGCGCGACGACGGCCAGTTCGTAACTGGGGTCAACGCGCGGGCCGAACGAGATCGCCACGCCGATCAGCGGAAGCAGCGGGGCGATCGCGAGCAGGGGGATCGGTACCGTATTCGACCGTGCCAGGTGCGCGGCGGCCGTGGTGACCGCGAGGGCGAAGCCCACCGCGGTGAGCCACGATCTGCGCAGCGCCGGTGTGCAGGCCAGCAGTCGGGCGGTGTGCGCCGGCAGGCCCAGCCGCACCAGCAGCGCCTCGACCGGGCCCGGCCGGGGGGCGTCCAGCTCTGCGTCCAGCCGTGCCCAGCCGGCCCGGACCGCTGCCGGATCGACGTGCTCCGCCAGCCGTTGCCGGCAGCGCGGGCAGGCCGCGAGGTGTGTCTCGGTCGACCATAGCCACGGCGGCTGTGCCGCGCCGTCGGCGTATGCCCGCAAGTCGTCGTCCGCGACGTGCCAGTCACGGGCGCTCATCGCCCACCTCCCGGGGTCGTCATGTCAGGTCCCCACGCAGTTGCCGCCGCGCCCGCATCGCCCGGGTCTTGACCGTGCCCACCGGGATGCCCAGCAGCGCCGCCGCCTCGTGCGTGCTCAGCCCGTCCAGCACCGTGGCCTGCATCACCGCGCGCAGCTCCGGGGACAGGCGGGCCAGCGCCCCAGCCAGGTCGCCATGCTCCACGCCCAGCAGCAGCTCCTCCTCCGCCGAGGGCGCGGTACGCCAGCGGTGACCGGACAGCAGCCGCAGCAGCCGGTCCCGGGCGTGCTGCCCGCGGATCGCGTCGACCAGCCGTCGGAACCCGATCTGCCACAGCCAGCCGGCGACGTCACCGCGCTCCCGGTACCGGGCCGAACCGCGCCATACCGCCAGGAACGTCTCCTGCACCGCGTCGTCCACCAGCGCCGCGTCCGGGCACCGGTACCGCAGCCGGGTCGCCAACCACGGCCCGTAACGCCGGTACAGCGCCTCGAACGCGGCGCGGTCGCCGGCCGCGGTCGCGGCCAGCAACTCCGCGTCGCTCTGCTCAGGTACGGCGCTCACACCCCATCATCGGATCGAGCCCGTTCGACGGTTCACGCTTCGGTTCGCAACGTGCCGGCCACGGGGTGGCGGGCCCCGGCTGGCCCGGCAGCGCGATGCCGCTACTAACCCCGCCAGGTAAATCTGGACACCGTCAGGTGGTGGAGGGTGATGGGCTGATCTCCAGCGGAGGTGAGCAGTCCACTTTGCGACGCGGCCGGGGATGGCCCGAGTGGCTCGGTCGGGGAGTTGAGAGTCGGTCAGGACACCGGGCTGGCGGCGATATCGAGATAGTCCGATTTGGCGGCTGTTGGCCGGACATAGCGGGCAACGCCAGACTCGACAACGGGGACGAGATCGCTCATGGGACCCCTCCTAGAGTTCTTACCCTAAGGAAAGATCTACCCGTTGTGGTTGCGGTGCCGGGTCGGCACTGCGCTTGCCGTGCCCAGGACGACGAGCTCGCGGGTCATGCGGGTCAAACTACCGTCTGCCGGACGCTCTCCAGCGTGTGCCGGAGCGCCAGGGCGGCCACCGCCGCTGGTCGTGAGTACAGGGCCGGTCGACGCCCGGCAGTTCGAGATGTTTGCGGCGAGAACCTTCTCTACAAGGTCATGGCGGCCCTAACCGGGCCGCACGCGGCGCCCTCACGGCGTACGCCGCCGCCTCCCCCTAGCGCTCCCGGCGGACAGCGCGCAAACAACGCCGGAGGGCTGGCGCGGACGAGTGGAAGGGCCGCCAGGTGACAGTACAAGTCCGCTCACAGGGGATGTCGGGCTGAGCTGGAAGTGCCCGCCAGGTGCCGGCCGCGCGTGGTGATGCCTCCGGCGGGGGCTCCGGCTCCGGGGTGGTGTTCGAACGTACGTGCGGGTTGTGGGGGTGGGTGACCATCCCGCCATCGACCCAGGCAAGCCCAGCAGCCCGCCTCCTCCACCGCAAGCCCGGCTGTGACCGTTGGCATCCAATCACCGAGGAAGGTGCACACGCGCAGGGACACGTCAAGCCGGGCTTGCACCTCCGTCACCGGCCCGCTGCCGCTCCGCGGTCGGGTCGACGGCAAACGGGATGGGGCAGGCAGGTGGCACAGACTGGAGTGAGTCGCCTTTTTGCGCCTTTACCTGCGATTTCTTACGCTGTCTGGCATGGGGACTCCTCTTGGCGACTTCCTTCGCGCTCGGCGACAGATCATGTCCCCCGACGAGGTGGGCTTGTCGCGCGGTGCCAGCCACCGGCGGACACCGGGACTGCGCCGCGACGAGGTGGCCCTGCTGGCCGGTGTCAGCAGGGATTACTACACGAGGCTGGAGCAGGGAAGAGACCGCTGTCCGTCGGATCAGGTGCTCAACGCCCTGGCACGGGTGTTTCAGCTTGATGCCGATGCCACCGAGCACCTTTACCAGCTCGCTCACCCTCGGGCGCGTAGCTGGGGAATCGATGGCGGGAAAGACAAGGTCAAGCCGCAGGTGCTGCGACTCATGGACAGTTGGGGCCACGGGCCGGCGTCCGTGGTGAACCGTCGAACGGACGTGCTGGCCCATAACTCGCTGTTTGCCGCTCTCGCCGAAAGGTTGGGGCGCACCGACAACTTCATGCGGATGCTTTTTCTCAGCCCGGAGGCCAGGCGGGTGTGGCCAGACTGGGAACAGGAGGCCGGTTCCATGGTCGCCCACCTACGCGCCGCTGTGGGGGCAGACAACAAGGATCCGTCCGTGCTCGAGCTGGTCGAGGAGCTCTCGGAGAGCAGCGAGGACTTTCGGCAGATGTGGGCTCGCCATGACGTACGCGCCAGGCGGCACAACGTCTATCGCCTCCACCATCCTCTTGTCGGCGACCTGATCTTCTGGGATGAGTCGTTCTCCATCGACAGTGCCCCCGGCCAGCGTGTTTTCCTCAGCCAAGCGGAACCCGGTCCCTCCGAGGAGGCCCTGGCCAAGTTGAGCGCTATGAGGCCTCGTGTGGACCAGTCATGCGAAACGTCGTCACGCTGAGACGGGATGATTCCCCACCCGACCCCTCGGCGAGACGGGGGTAGGGACTGGCAGGCTCCACGGATGGAGTAGTCGGAGTCCACCTCATCAACGAAGCCGGGATGACGCTGCGTCACAAGCCGCGACCTGCGTCGAGCATCTTCAAGTAAAGGATTCGCTGTCATGCAGGTTCCCCTGGTCCACTCCGGCCTCGGCCAGGCCGTCAGCGCGCGCGATCAGACGGATCAGTGCTCCTTCTACTGGGCGCAACGACAGGCGGCGGGTAGGCCGTCACGACTTGTCGTCTGCTGAAAGCGGCGAGGTGACGCATTTGCCGGTTTCGAGGTCGCAGTACCCCTCGACAGCGTCGGGCAGCAGCTCGAGGGGCTCGAGCGGGTCGTACTTGTCACTCATCGGTTCTCCCACGCCGTGCGGATGGCATCCGCGTATGACTGAACGGTCCCGGCACCGGGGACGCCATAACGACCGGCGAGCACAACGAACGGGACGCCTGTAGCCCCCAGGCGGAGCGCCGCCTGCTGATCGCGGCGGACTTGGGCGGCGAACTGGTCCCCGGCCAGCACGGTGCGGACCTCATCCTCAGGGATACCCAGGTCGACCGCTGAGGCGGTCATGGCGGCGTGGTCGTAGGTGTCCCGGCGACCGCTGAACAGGGAGCGCTGCAACCGGCTCATGAGCTCGTTGGCGACCCCGTGCTGCTTGGCCAGCTGGAGCAGCCGCAGCGCGTCGAAACTGTTGGCATGGATGCGCTCCGTCTCGTACGGCAGCCCATCCTGATCAGCCATGCCCTTCACGCGGCGATCCATCTCGAGCGCCCGCTCCCGGCTCACTCCCATTTTCTGGGCGGTGTAGCTCGCGATCTCGGCCGGCTCTTTCGGAGCTGTGGCGTCAAGTTCGAAGGTGTGCAACTCCAGCTCGATCTCCTCCTGGTGTCCGGACCGCGAGATCGCGGTCTTGAGGCGCTGCTTTCCGACGTAGCAGTACGGGCAGGCCACGTCTGCCCAGACGTCGATGTGCAATTTGTCGGTTTGTGCTGCCATCAGAACTCCTTTAGTGGTACCGGTGCTGGTGCGGTCGTGGGTTCAGGTTGTGGCCGGCTACGACGGCCGCGAGCGTGACTTGCTGCTCTCCGCGAATGATCCGAACCTGCCGGTTTATCCGGATGGTGCGGCCGAGGAAGTCGACGTCATCGACAGCGATTCCGAAGCTTGCCGGTGGCCACAGCCACCGAGGTACGCCATTGCTGCACGCCGGATGGAATGCCGTCCCCGCCCGCCATCTGGCCCCGGAAAGCCTCCGCTCGGAGCGTGCCGGGAATACGGGGCTCAGGACGCGGGGACCTTGATGGCGGCGGCGAGGGCGCTGAGCACCTGCACGAGCTGCGCGACGGCTTCGGCGTCATCGGCCGGGTGGGTCTGGGCGAAGCGAGTCACTGAGTCGGGTATCGCGAGTTTGGCGTCCTTCAGGATCGTGGCGCCGGCGATACCGGCGGACTTGCGGGCGTCGTCCTGGGCCCACACGCCACCGTACTGACCGAAGGCGGTGCCGACGACGGCGGTCGGCGAACCCGCTAGGGCGCCGGAGCCGAACGGGCGGGACAGCCAGTCGATGGCGTTCTTCAGCACGGCGGGGATGGTGCCGTTGTGTTCGGGGGTGACGAGCAGGAACGCGTCGGCGCGCGCGGCGGTCTCGCGCAGGCGGGTGGCGGCGGCGGGACGCTGTTCGTCGGTGTCGATGTCCTCGTTATAGAAGGGCACCTCGGCCAGGCCCTCGTAGAGGGTGACCTTGACGCCGTCGGGGGCGTGTTTGACCGCGGCTTCGGCGAGCTGGCGGTTGTGTGAGCCGGAGCGCAGGCTGCCGACGAGGGCGAGGATGTGGACGGGCATGGGTTCTCCAGACATAGACGTGCCCGGGACAAATACGACTGAGAGAGGTGTGGATCTTGGTTCGCGGTGGTGAGCGGCGCTACTCGCGCATGGTCAGGCCGCCGTCCACCGACAGGATCTGGCCGGTGATCCAACCGGACTCCGCAGACAGGAGGAAGGCGAGCATGGAGGCGAGGTCCTCGGGCTTGCCAAGCCGCGGGAGCGCAGTTTTCTCCAACAGAGCCTCGCGAACCTCTGGGGGCGTGCCGGTACGGACGTTCTCCGTGAGGACGACCCCGGGGGCGACGGCGTTGCACCGGATGTTCTTTTGGCCCCACGCATGGGCGGTGTGGCGGGTGAGCGCGTGCAGGGCGATCTTGGATGAGGCGTACGCGGCGAGCGCCGATTCCCGCTGCCACGCCGCCAGGGAGGAGACGTTGACGATCGAGCCGCCGCCCGAGGCGACCAGCGCGGGCAGGCTTTCGCGGATCATGAGCCCGGCGCCGGTGACGTTGATCCGCATCATCTCGGCCCACACGTCGGGGTCCATGGTGTCGACGCCCTGGTCGCGGGCCATGAGGTCGGCGCCGACGGCGGCGGCGACGTTGGCGACGCCGTCGAGTCGGCCGAATCGGTCAGTGGTCTGGGCGACCAGAGAGGCGATGGAATCTTCGTCCCGAAGGTCAAACTGGACCGTGAGCAGCCGATCGGCCGTTTCCGATGCCTGCTCGCGGGTCCACGCGAGCTTCTCGGCGTTGGTACCGGCCGCGGTCACTCGGGCGCCTTCGGCCAGCAGTCGCTGTACGGTGGCCGCGCCGATGCCCGATCCGCCGCCGGTGACAATGAAGACCTTGTCCTTGAGCCCTTCCATTGCTGGGCATGTCCTTTCGGCTTGTGAGGGTGCGGCGCCGGCTCGGCAGGCGGGAACAATGCCGGAGGCGATGAGGCGGGAATACGCCTAAAATGCCTGGTAGTTACCGCCACGTGCGCAGAACGACCGCTTCGACCGGCGCGTTGACGCTGGTGCGTAAGCCCACTGTGCAGCAGCGCGACAAGGGTTACAAAAGGCATGTTTGTGTTCCTGAGGAACACCGGAAGGGCGTCATCAGTGAGCAACTACGAGGGCCAGGCGGCCTCCACCGGCGAGGCGCGGGCAAACGTACTGCGCCTCTCGGGCCCGTGTGAGCGCTGGGACGAGCGGGACGCGGACTTCATTCGCGAGATCCTCGACCTGGTGGGCGACAAGTGGAGCATGCTGGTCATCGGCGCCCTGGCCAACGGCGACGCCCGCTACTCGGACCTCGACACCGCGATCCCCGCCATCTCCCGGCGCATGCTCACCCTCACCCTCAAGCGCCTTCAGCGCAGCGGGCTAGTCGACCGCGCTGCCTACGCGGAGGTGCCACCCCGCGTCGAGTATTCCCTCACCAGCCTCGGCGCCTCCCTGCTCTCCGCCATCGAGCACCTGGCTGCCTGGAGCGCCGAACAGCACACCGAGATCCGACGCCACCAGGACGCGTACGACATGAGCGCCACACGGAGTGCGTCCCTGGCGTGAGGCGGAGTGGATCCCGTGCCAGAGTGAGGCTTTCTATGATCGCGCTCGTTCGGGCCGGCCGCGCACTCTGGGCCATCGTGCGATCGCGGCCGAGACGCTCAAGCCCCCGCCAAAGAAGTTCGGTGTCACGCACTGGTCGAGCCGACTTCTCGCCGATCGGCTCAAGATCTCCAACATCTCGGTCGCGCGGCGTGGCGGGCCTATGAGATCGAACCGTGAAGCGGAGTCGTTCCGGTTCTCCACCGACCCCGAGCTGGTCGGCAAAGTCACCGACATCCGTAGCCTGTACCTGGGCGCCCACGAGGATCTGCCCGATGACGCGATCGTGCTGTGCATCGATGAGAAGTCCCAGATCGAGGCCCTGGACCGCACGGTGCCGGTACTGCCGATGCAACCCGGCCCGATCGAGCGACGCTCCCACGACTAGTACCGGCACGGCACCACGACCCTGTTCGCCGCGCTCTACCGGTTGATGCGGCTCATGTCGGCGTACCGGTCGCCGACCGGCGCCGCCACCTCGGACAGCTGCTCCAGCTGCTCGGCCGAGAGCACCAGCTCGTCCGCCACCACATTCTGCTCCAGGTTGGCGACCCGGCGCGTGCCGGGAATGGGCGCGATGTCGTCGCCTTGCGCGAGCAGCCACGCGAGCGCAACCTGAGCGGGCGTCGCGCCGAGCTGCTTGGCGACGTCGTCCACCTGCTCCACGATCCGGATGTTCGCCTCCAGGTTGTCCCCCTCGAAGCGCGGGTTGGACCGGCGCCAGTCGTCGGCGTCGAGCTGGTCGAGCGAGCGGATCGTGCCGGTGAGGAAGCCGCGGCCGAGCGGCGAGTAGGGCACGAAGCCGATGCCGAGCTCGCGCACGGTGGGGAGCACTTCGGCCTCGGGGTCGCGCGTCCACAGCGAGTACTCGGTCTGGATGGCGGTCACCGGGTGCACGGCGTGCGCACGCCGGATGGTGGCGGGCGCTGCCTCCGACAGCCCGTAGTGGCGGATCTTGCCTTCCTCGATCAGCTCGGAAAGCGTCCCGACCGTGTCCTCGATCAGCGTCCCCGGGTCTATCCGGTGCTGGTAGTAGAGGTCGATGTAGTCGGTGTTCAGGCGTCGCAGCGAACCCTCGACCGACCGCCGCACATTCTCGGGGGTGCCGTTCAGCCCGAGGACCGGCAGCCCGTTCTCCTCGGGCACGAGGTGGTTGATCTGACCGAATTTGGTGGCGATGACCACCTCATCGCGGTGGCCAGCGAACGCCTTGGCGAGCAGTTCCTCGTTCGTGTACGGACCGTAGATCTCGGCGGTGTCGAAATAGGTGACGCCCAGCTCCATGGCGCGGTGGATCGTAGCGATCGACCCGGGGTCGTCGGTGCCGGCGCCGGTGTAGCCCCCGGACATGCCCATGCAGCCGAGGCCCAGACGCGAGACCTCGAGCCCCTCGCCTCCCAGTGTGATCTTCTTCATGTGGATAGCCTTTCCTGATAGAGACCGATCTTGTAGTCGATAGCGGCGAGGCTCGCCGTCATCTCCCCGAGTTGGCGCTCGACGTTCATCCGGTGGATGAGCAGCAGTTCGAGCCGTTCCGCGGTGCTTTCGTCGCCGCGGCAGGCGAGCTCGACGTATTCGCGCATCTTGGCGATGGGCATCGAGGTCATGCGCAGCTTGGTGAGAAAGGTCACCCAGTTGAGGTCGGCCTCGGTGTACCGGCGATGCGTCGACGACGCCCGGTCGACCGGCGCGAACATGAGCCCTTCGCGCTCGTAGTAGCGCAGCGTGCGTCAAAAGTCCGGTGCGTTCGGCGACATCGGAGATCGACATCGTGCCCCGTGCACGATCCCTATCGATTCGGCCATATCGGCGACAATAGGACTTGAAGTGCGCTCTAAGTCAATCTGGCAGCCTGGGGACATTGGGGCCACCGTGGAGGCCTTGAGCGAGCCACACCATGCCGACGAGCATGAGGGTGCCCCAGGTCCCGTCACCTGGCCGACCACTGGACCGAAAACGAATACGTCGAGTACCTGCACGGCGAGCGTCGGCGCTTCGCGTCGGTGATGCAACCGCACCGGAGGCATCACGCCGGCTCAGGCGGAAACGGCAGCCTCGGAGCGCTATCCCTACGAGGCGAGCAACGCGCTATTCCGCAGGCACATCTTCCCATGACGAGGCATGGCGTTGGGCGATGCTGGCAATCTACGGACGAAGCAAGCCGGGCTTGCCCCTCCCTCGTCGGCCCACTGCCGCTCCGCGGTTGGGTCAACGGTAAACGGGATGGACGGCGGCTCCTGTTCGGTCGGGTGTCAGGCCATCACGGTGTTCATGATCGCGTTGGATGGGCCCAATGTTTCGCTATCCAGCGGAATAGGAACGGAACATTACGGTCGGTAGCGGCAGAGACGCGACTAACGTGATGTTCATGGGTGGGGTTAGCCGCGGCAGCGAGCTCGAGTCGAACATGGTGCGGGAGCGCATCATCGAGAAGGCCACTCGGCTCTTCGCGTCTCTGGGGTACGACGGAACCCCGGCCCTGACGATCGCCGATGCCGCCGGAGTCGACATCGCCACCGTCACTGACCTCGTCGGCGGTAAACGCGAGATCTACATGATGGTGGCGCGTCGGAACTACCTCGCCACACAGGCGATGTTGGACTCGGCATTCGCCGAGTTCACACCCGATCGGGCGGGTGTTCTCTTGGTGGTGGACCGCTTTCTGGACTTCTACATCGATCACCCGGAGATCCCCGAGTTGTGGATACACCGATGGATGTCCGACGCCGCCGACGTCGCCGGGGTTGAGGCTCAGTACGTCAAGCCGAATCGAGACCGCGTCAACGAAGCGTTCCGGCCCGTTGTCGGACCCGATGTGGACGTCGGGCAGACCGTGGAGGTCATCGTCTGGTGCGTCCGCGGCTTCGTGGTAGGTGGCATGCTCTCCCCGAAAGGGGAGCCCCATGGGCCTCGCGACATTGTGTACCTGCAGCGGTTCCGTGCGTACCTGCACCAGCTAGCCACCAGGTTGCTCGGATTGGATGGCTGACGGCTTTCCCTGCTTCCTCCGCTGATCCGCGCCGACGCGGCTGCTCGGAAGCCGACCCAGGGCACTTTTGGGGCCCAGGGGCCTCGCGTGCCCGTTGCGTGCCCGTACGTCGGCAACCAGCGGGGAATCACGGGGACTCACGGTCACTCGACCGGCATATGCCCAGGTCAGCCTTTCCGCAGCTCAGACCGGATGATGTTGAAAGACTTCCCAAGCTGATAGGACTCTGAGCAGACCGGAGAGCACAGCGCGGGTCCGCACCTTTTGTGTGCACGACTACATTGCGGAAAGCACTTCCATTCCCTCCAGATAGTTCAGCTGGATATCAGGGGTTTTGCCGAATGCGAAGCCGACCTTCACAAGGAGTGCAGCTCTTTCTAGCTCTCCAGGTAGTTCGAACGACAGAATCGGTCGTGCTGGCATGCCGTACTGCGTGTAGCGGTTGTCGTCTATCTCGTTCCACATAAATAGGTGTGGCCCATATGTCAATGCGACAAGACAGTGTGGCTGGTACTCATCGTGAGGACAATACGCGTCAAACCAATCCGGGTATCGGGCCTTGGCACTGGCCGTCGCCTCGTCCATGACCTGCACATTGGCCGCAACCGTCAAAGGCACCGGGCCCATCGCGGACGAGAACAGACCGACGCAACCCGACGGATCGACCGCCCACCAATGGAACTGAAGGCCCCAACGCGGATGAACGAAGGGAGACTCCGATGTCGACATGATCCCAGTATAAGAACGCATCTACGACAACCATGGAGTCATCGGGCCGCCGTCGAGCGGCGGCATAGAAGTCCATCGAGACAAGCTTGATCGCGTGCCAGATGCGTGCCAGATTGAACGGCGATCAGCGGGGACTGACGGGGAGTCACGGGGACTCGACCAGCACTGAGCTGCACCCCTGTTTCCCAGCTCAGAGAGGGTAGATCACTAGCCGATTCCCAAGCTGACAGTGTGCACATCTCCGCAGCGCTGCGTACTTGCGGCCTGCGCGCGTTCGGCGGCGGCCTGGCGGGCTTGCGCATGCGGCCCTGGGGGCCGTACGCGCCCGCCACCGCCACGCGCTCGGCCGCTATCCGGACAGGCGCGGTGTGAGCTGTCGCGGCGGGAACGGTGATTGCTACCGGGCGAGCCCAGCCAGCAAGCGTGACCACCACACGTATGCATCAGTTCGCCGCCATCCGCCGGCATATGACACCGAGTGACCGTCGTGCCGTTCAGTCGTACGTCTGAGCCTGTAGATCCCGCCGTATGACACCAGTTCGTAGACCGTCATGACGCACATACAGGTGTGGTCAACAGACCGTCCATCGCCAGGCGAGTCGTCGCACCATGACAGCTCAACCCGTCGTGCCTGCGGTGCCGCAGCATGGGGCGAGACCCTGGGGCAGTCCGACCAGTCGTCATCGGGGCCGAAGGCAATGGCCGCGATCCATGGGTGCGTTGCCCGCAACTCGTCTGCGACAGCTTCCACGTCGGGGGATCCGAGCATGAGATCCGACCGCACGGCGTCGATCATCTCGCCTGTTCGCAGGCGGACCAGAGCAGCCCTACGCCTCGTCTCCGTCGTGATTGTTCGGATGTAGTCAGTGATCAGGCGACCCTCTTGGAGATCGAGCTTGAGTTCGCGCCTGACCGCGTCGCCAGCTTCCCCGGCGAGGATGCGCCGCACTGCTTCGTCGCGGAGGGCGGCAATCTGCGTGCCTGGCCTCCACGGAGGCGCGGACGTCACCGCAGATCGCCGACCGTGAAGCGAGCCTCTTGCTCCGCCCGCTGCCACGTGATCACCATTCGCGCAGCGCAAGCGGCGAGGTTGAGCCCACCTTCGGAGTCAGCGGAGATCTGTCGCCCAGTGGACTTGTGACGACCGTAGAACCGTCCGTCGTCGCCGATCCACGTGTCGAACTCGGCAACCTCGGGGGCAGGCTCGCGCATGGTCTGACCTCCGAATCGGGGGAGCCCTTCGGCGCAATCACCGAGGACAGGGCTGCACGCTTTTCAGGCGAGTCCCCGCCATGCTGGCCAGGTCCCCATACTTGATCTACTCCGTTCGCGGTCTGGGCAGTATCGTCGCCGCAGTCGAGCAGGGTGGCGACGAGTCCTAACTCTTCGGTTCGTGAGCAGTTCCATGCAGCCTGTTGATGTCAACCGTTGATTGATTGCATAGCCAAAGTTCTAGGCAAGTCGTATCCGTACAATAATCTGCGGGGCATGCTGCGCCGGCGCTTATTAGTGCTGGCGCGGTTGTGCTTCTGCCTGCTTCAATATGAGGAAAATAATCATGGAAGAGGTACGCAATACCTCATCTGTCTGGTACTCCGGATGCTTAGTCGGAGGTCTCGTTGGTGTTCCGACAACCCTCATCACGATTTTTGTCATCGGACATATGTGGAGTTCGTGCAATGTAGGTGTGAATGCGGGCGCTAATTCTCTGACGCTGATTTTGTTCGCGCCGATAATTTGGTTGGCCTCTGCGCTTTCATGGCTGATTCTGTATGGTGCGATCGGAAGATTCAATCATGGCGTGGCAATAATGTTCGGAATAGTCTTCAATCTTGGGCTTCTTTGGTTCCTGGTGGCGCACTTCGGTGCGATGGAGTCATATCCAGATCCAATATGCCCGGGGAACGTGCCACCATGGTGGCCGAGTTTCATACCTGTTTGATCTAATCTGTCTGTATGCAAGGTAAGTATTTCCGATCGGGGTGCCCCCGTGATGAAGCGCATTTTATTACTCTCCCACAGAAGGGCGCGTTCGTGTCTGCTCCTAATCAGGTCCAGTAGGAGGTGGTGACACAAATGAAATGGAAGATGGATCGTCACAAGTGGGCGGATCTTGGTGAGGGCGGAATAACTCTCTCGGAGCGGATCGCGGAGTTCATTTCCGCATGCGATCTGATCGTGTGCGTGAGCTCTTTTTTCTGATCGAGGAGGCTGTCGTACCGGGTAAACGGACCAATGAGAGTCGGTGTAGAGACTGTCTCGGCGTTCGGCGGCCTTCTTCTTACCCCACTCACGTGCCAGCGTGCTCGGCTTAGCCTCCAAATTCACTCCTTCCTCTCGACGGAAGGAGACACGCAAGAAGCAGACCGGCAGGGAGAAGCCCCGTAGGGCTGCGCGTACAGCGCAAAACCTACGAGGCTTCAGACAAGTCGCTTCATTCGAGAGTTTGGATTTTTTGGAGGCATCTAGTTATCGGCTATTGCGACATGATGCCGCTGGCGCCACCCGGCGACCGAGAGCCCACCTCGATCTAACATGGTTCGGCCGGAGACCAAGCACGCGATCCCGCGATCACCAGCAACTGCCTTTTAACGGTCGACGTCGCTCGATGGGCGCAGCGCGGTCAGGAGGCTTTCGAGCTGGCCCCATGCCCGTGCGCTGGCAATGTGATCGATGTAATCGCGAGACTCGACGATGAGCCCGTCGCGAATACGGAGAACGAAGACACAGGGCACGGTGAACGCCTCTCCTGTCTCGTCCACGTGCCCCTGGTAAGCGAACTCGGCGACGATCACCTCTGGATCGGCGGTGTCGTGGATGATGATGTTGACCGGCTTACGGTTCAGCGTCCGGGCAAACGGCGGCGGCGCGGTGAAGTGCTCGTGCAGTTCGCTACGGCTCAGCAGCGGCGGCGGGTTGAGCGGGTGAAACGGGTGGGTGACATGGGTCTGTTCGGCATAGAGGTCGGCCAAATTTTCGTACGGCCCTTCGCAGACCCCATTCACCAGGCGGAGAAACACGTCACGCGGGCTACTGTGACCATCGCCGCCGTCCGGATCGGCTCGGGAATCCATGGACCTCACCTTATCGATTTCCACCTCGACAGCTACCCGCACCGGCGTTTCTAGCCCGTGCCCGTCGCGTGCCCGTCAGCACGGTGACTCACGGCAAGCCGCGGAAAGCCATGAGCGAAACGATTAGGCGCGTGACCAGCGTCGCAGCAGGCTAGACAATCGCGTACCGAAACCTTCCGAACTGGGGGTCTAGTCGCCAATGAACCAGAGCTGACGATGGTGCACGCGCCCGAGTCCTGCGCACGGTGGGCGGTCAACGGGTCCTGTCGCCGTCAGACGGCCAGGCTTGATCCGCGAACCACCAGCTCGGTGGCGAGTTCGATGTGGCGGGACTCGATCTTCTCGCCGGCTGCCAAACGCAGTGCCGTGTGCAGCGCGACGGCGCCCATCTCGCGCAATGGCTGCCGGACGGTGGTCAGTGGCGGCGCGGTCATCGTGGCGATCTGGGTATCGTCGAAGCCCACCACGCTGAGGTCCTCGGCGATGCGCAGCCCCCGTGCCCTGGCGACCTGGATGACGCCGAGGGCGTTCTCGTCACTGGCGGCGAAGACGGCCGTCGGCGGGGTCGGCAGGTCGAGCAGTGTGGTCCCTTCCTGGATCCCGTGGGGGTAGCAGAAACCCGCGGTGCGCACGTATTCAGCGGGCACGGGCACGCCTGCGGTTTCCATGGCGGCCCGGTAGCCGTGCATGCGCGCCTGGTTGGAGGCGGCGGTGACGGGGCCGCCGAGGTAGGCGATGCGGCGGTGTCCGAGGGCCAGGAGGTGTTGCGTGGCGGACATGCCGCCGGCGAAGTTGGTCGAGCCGACGCTCGTCACAGGGCTGGCCGGCACGTTCATCGGGTCGATCACCACCACTGGCAGGTGCGCCCGGAGCAGCACCTTGAGTTGAGCCGGCGTTGGCTCCGCGGCAAGTGTGATCACCGCTCGCCGCCCGGCGTCGATTAGGCCGCGAGCCCAGGAGACACCGCCGGCCATGTGCTCGGTGCTGGTCACGACGACCGCCACGCCCGATTCGGCTGCGGCCTGCATCACGCCCTGGACGATCTCGGCCGAGTACGCGCACAGCGGCCCGTCCACCTGCAGCTCGACCGTCGCCGTCAGCTCCGGGCGTGCCGATCGGTGCACGTAGCCATGTTCCACCAACAGGCGCTGCACCAGCATGCGGGTGGCCGGAGCAACGTCGCTGCGGCCGTTGAGCACTTTAGACACGGTGGCCACGGACACGCCCGCCGAGGCCGCGACGGTGGCCAGCGTGGCCTGTGTGGACTTGCTCGGCATTGCTTCCTCCTGGCGCCTGAAGTGTCCCGGCAGGGCCTCACGATGACGCCGTGAGCGCACGGCTCGCCTGGGCGCCACTGCGAGGATCTTCGCGGAAGTCCCCATCGGGTCCCTCCCCGCAGACTGCGATACCTGCCGGAATGTACCGTGAGCCGCGCGTGCCCGTACGGTCGGCAAGCAGTGGGGGAACCACGGTGACTCACGGTCACTCGACCGGCATACGCGCAGCTCACCGTTTCCCCAGGTCACCCGGCATGATGTTGAAAGACTTCCCAAGCTGACAGCGCGGGTTCGATTCCCGTCACCCGCTCCACGCGCAAAGACCCAGGTCAGAGGATGGTTCTCAACCCAGCGTTGATCGTCTCAAAGTACTGGTCTGTCTTCCTTCGTGCGGGACGATGGCGGACGGGATGAGCAGGGCCGTCTGTATCGCTAGTGTCCCAACACATGACAGCTAGACCCACTGATAGCTGGCGGCAAGCCATTGCGGAGGAAGCCCGGGAGCTCGCTGCTGGCGAGCTTGACCCGGAATGCGCCGGTGCTTCAGAGAGCTACCCCGAGCCGATGCTGGCGGACACGGACGAAGTGCTGCTGACCTTCGAGGCGGACCTCTCAGCCCTCGCAAAGCCAACGGACGAAGCCGTACTCGATGTCATCAAACACGTGGTCTTGGCACTCAACAAGGTCAACGCCCATCACGAAGGGGCTTACCAAACGGATGAACGGGAAGCCTTGTGCATGTACATCGACCGAACGCTCGTCCACGCTGGCATCGATGTCGCAGCATTGGCTACACGCCGGGGCCTCCACCGCTACGAGATCACGGACCGCCTGGCGCACCTGGTGAAGCCAGACGCGAACAGCTCCTTCGCCCAAGGTCGCGTGCCAGATGCGTGCCAGATTGAACGGCGATCAGCGGTGAATCACGGGGACTCACGGTCACTCGGCCGCCGCTGAGCTGCACCCCCGTTTCCCAGTTCGCAGAGGGTAGATCAGTAGCCGATTCCCAAGCTGATGGCGCGAGTTGGGCTCGGCCGGCGGATCGTCGGCAAACACGAATGGGCCGACGACGTGTTCACCTCGTGGCGCTGGTGATCGGCACTGATTTACCCGTCGACGGATCGAGCCGCGTGCGGCGAACCTTCAGGTAGGTCTGCCCGTCGATGGGGTTGGACCTGGGCGGCGGGACGCCAGGCGTCGCACTGCAGATGGAATTCGGTCCGATCCCGATCGAGGACCTGCGTGAGGCGTTCCACGCGCTGCACGCGGCTCTGGTGGTCTGACGGTTGGTTCCATTCACGAATCCCGACAGCAGATGTACGGCACTTCGGGAGAGGCGCCGCGCCGCTGCCGAAGTCGATGTTCACGAGAACGGGAGACATCCCGTTCCTAGCAGGCGTGGCTTGTAGGGCCCGGCCCCGCAGGTGAGGGTGAGGCCCGGGCCGGTGGGTTGATCGGTCCGCGAGTCTTGATCGCTGCCGAGTCTTGTTGATTAGCTGGCCGACATGACTGAGCTCGGACCCGTTGCCTGGCCGCCTGAGCCGATCCGGACCGAGAGGCTCGTGCTCCGTGAGTCCGAGGCCCGGGACCGTTCGGCGTTCATCGAGCTGCTGGCGTCGCCTGAGGTGCACACCTACCTCGGCGGGCCCCGGCCGCGTGAAGAGCTTGAGCGCGAGATGCCCGGGGCGCCCGAGCGGTGGCCTGGGAGTTTCGTCGTTGATCTCGACGGGGCGATGATCGGCCAGATCCTGCTCAGGAGAGCAACGGGGCACCGTCGCCCGGCTGCCGCGGGGAAGGCCGATCTCGGTTACCTGTTCCTGCCGCGGGCGTGGGGATTCGGGTACGCCGCCGAGGCGTGCGCGGCGGCACTTGACTGGTTCGACGGCGTCCTTCCCGGCGAGCCGGTGGTGCTTACCACCCAAACCGCCAACGTCGGCTCGATGCGCCTTGCGGCAAAGCTGGGGTTCACCGAGGTAGAGCGTTTCCAGGCCTGGGACGCCGAGCAGTGGCTCGGCCTGCGGTCCCCGGTCACGCCGTCTGCTTGAGCTCGTGCTCGACAGCACTGCTAGGACGGAGCCCAGCAGTGTTGAAACTCATGAACGTCTCACCAGGCGGTCACGGCCGAACGCCTCCCGAAACGCTGTCGACGCGCTGTCCGTTCTCGTGGACGAAGCCAGACGGTCTGGGGCGCGGTGTGGTCAGACTGCCGTTGTGAGTGGGCGTCCGCCGGAGCGGATGCCTTTCTCGCTGCGGATGCGGGCGCGTCGACCCCGAGGGCACATTTGGTCGTGGCCTGAGATAGCGCAACATCGACCTTCTGCCTTTCAGACGTAGGGGACTGTAAGACGCGGCTCTGGCACGAATTCGGTGGTGCCGGATGTTCTCCGGAGTGTGCCGGAGAGCCAGGGCGGCTTCGGGCTGACTGCCAGCTTGGTCGTGGATTGTCCCAGGGGCTCGGTGGTGTGCCGGGTCCCTGGGATCGTCGGGTCCGTGCTGGTTATCGGACGGTGACGGTTTTGGTGGCGGTGGCGGGGGTGCCGATGCCGTTGGTCGCTTGCAGGGTGAGGGTGTAGGTGCCGCCCTGGGTGGGGGTTCCGGACAGGGTGCCGCCGGGGGCCAGTTGCAGGCCGGGCGGGAGTGTCCCGGAGGCGAGGGTGACCTTGGGTGCGGGGGTCCCGGTGGCGGCGAACTGGTAGATGAAGTACTTCCCGGTCTCCGCGGCCGGCGCGGTGGCCGCGGCGAATCTGGCCGGGGCGTTGACGACGATGGTCGCGTCCTCCACGGCGACGTCACGTGTGCCGGAGCGCGAGGGCGGCCAGCGCCCCCACGCCCGCCACGGCCGACAGCAGCAGCCCGCTCGCGTGCAGGGCGTCCACGGGAGACCCCGTGATCGCATGGGAGCTGTAGAAGGTGGCGAGCAGGGCGATGCCGACCGATCCCGCCAGCCGCTGGGAGATGCTGTACAGCGTGTTGGCGTCGGCCACCCGATCGTCCGGCAGGCCGCTCAGCAACATGATCGTCAGCGGTTGCACGGTGAACCCGAGCGCGAGGCCCCGGCCGCACAGCAGCAGGGCGGTCACCCACGACGGAGTGGTGGCGTCGAGGAGGAGCAGCAGACCGGTGGAGGCGGCGAGCACGGTCATGCCTGAGGCGACGATCCCGCGGATCGGGAACCGCTCCGCGGTCCGGTTGCCCAGGGCCACGCCGAGCCCCATCACCAGCCCCTGGGGCAGCAGCACCAGGCCGGTCAGGGTCGTCGAGGCGTTCTGGACCCCGCGGAGGAAGACCGGTACCAGGAACAACACGGCGAACAGCACCACGCTCGCGGCTCCGGCCAGGGCGACGGCGAGGGCTCTGCGCGAGTCGGCGAGCAGGCCGAGATCGACCACGGGCCGCACCGGCCGCTCGCGGCGGGCCCACACGACGTAGACGGCCAGCAGGGCCACACCGGTCGCCCACCACGCCGCCGTCGACGGCCATCCCTGCTGGGCGGCCTCGCTCGTGCCGTACGCGGTCAGTGCGAGTCCCGGGGCGAGCACCATCAGTCCGGGGACGTCCAGGCGGGCCCCGCGATCACCGGGCGCCCCGGCCGACCGCGCGGCCCGGACGGCGCCCACCAGCGCCACCAGGCCGAGAGGGACGTTGACGAGGAACGCTGAGCGCCAGCCGTACGCGCTGATCAGCAGACCGCCGAGGGCGGGACCGATCGCGGGGGCGGTGAAGAAGATCAGCCCGCCGGTCACGGGCATCTTGCCGGTGCCGCGACCGAGCAGCATGCCGACCGCGAGGGGGACCATGGGTGCGGCCACCAGCCCCTGCAGCGCCCGTGCGGCTATCAGGGCCTGCACGCCCGGCGCCAAGGCGCACAGGGCGGAGGCGAGGGTGAACGCGGCGAGCACCCACGAGTACGCGCGGAGGAGGCCGAACCTGCGTCCCAGGTAGGCCGACGCCGCCAGCCCGGCGGCCATCGCGAGCAGGTATCCGCTGATCGTCCACTGGACGGTCGGCAGGTCGCCGCCCAGGTCCCGGGCGATCTCGGGAACCGCCACGTTGACCACGGCCGAGTCGACCATGGACAACACCGGCCCCGCGACGAGGCCGAGGAGCATGAGGGGCGACAGCGGGGGAGTCTCGGGCCGGTCATCCATCGGGGGGCTCCTCGGCGGCGTCCGCCAACTCGTCCAGCCAGGTCAGTTCGAGGCGGTAGGCCTTGAGGTTGTGGTCGACGACGCGGCGGGCCCAGGCGCGGCCGGTGCCCATGAAGGCCTTCTGGTGGAGGTCGACCATGCGCTCGACCGCCTGCCGCCTCGCCGCGATGATCGCGCGGCGGGTCCCGACGTCGATCAGCTCGAAGTAGGCGACCCGGATCTCGAACTCCGCGTGGTCGGCGAGGACCGCCGGGTCGGTGTCGTGGAGGAGGGCGTGAAGCTGGTCGCGTCCCGTGTCGGTGATCGCGTAGATCGTCCGGGGCGGGCGGCCCGGGTCCGTCTCCGCGGCCACGCGCTC
Organism: Planotetraspora mira; assembly: GCF_016863275.1. Lineage (GTDB taxonomy): Bacteria > Actinomycetota > Actinomycetes > Streptosporangiales > Streptosporangiaceae > Planotetraspora > Planotetraspora mira. Next base: position 285,684 of record NZ_BOOO01000002.1, on the reverse strand, counting down.
GATCGCGCCCTGCTGCTCGAACCTGCGCAACGCCGGATAGAGCGTGTTGTTGTTGATCGCCTGCCCGGTCGCGAGCTCGACACGCTTCTTGATCTCGTAACCGTGCGCCGGGCCCTGCGCCAGCCGATTCAGGATGAGTATGTCGGAGTACACGGAGTTAATCTAATCTAGGTTAACTTAACCTACAAGGCATGATGCGCGACAATGGGCGCATGGCGGAGACCGTGGCGTTCGGCAGCGTGCCGACGAAGCTCGGCGACGTGCTCGCGGCAGTCACCGAGACGGGCGTGGTGGCCACGTCGTTCAACGACGGGCCGGATGTGCGGGCGCGCATCGCCGGTCGCGTCGGCCTGGCCGTCGCCGACGACCCCGCCCGTACGGCCGGGGCGCGCCGGGAGCTTGAGGCGTACTTCGGGGGAGACGTCAGGGAGTTCGCCGTCACCGTCGACTGGCGGCTCATGTCGGCCCTTCAGCGGCAGGTCCTCGGCACGCTCTACACGACCGTTCCGTACGGACAGGTCGTGACCTACGGCGAGCTGGCGGCCAGGAGCGGGACGGCCGTCCCGGCCAGGGGAATCGGGTCGATCATGGGCAGCAACCCGATTCCGATCATCGTGCCGTGCCACCGCGTCGTGGCGGGCAACGGGCTCGGCGGGTTCAGCGGCGGCGACGGAGTGGAGTCCAAGCGCTGGCTGCTGACCCTGGAAGGTCATCTCCCTCCCACGCTCGACTGGGACCTGTGAGCACTCCCGGCGCTGGGAGACTGGGCCCTGTGGGGCAACTACCAGTGATCGCCGTCGTGGGCGCCACGGCGGCAGGGAAATCGGACCTGGCGGTCGAGTTGGCGCTCGAGTTCGGGGGCGAGGTCGTCAACACCGACTCGATGCAGCTGTACCGCGGCATGGACATCGGCACGGCCAAGCTCTCCCTTTCCGAGCGCCGGGGCGTGCCCCACCATCTGCTGGACATCTGGCCGGTGACCCGGACGGCCAGCGTCGCCGAATACCAGGGGCTGGCGCGCCCGCTGATCGAGGAGATCAGGGGCCGCGACCGCGTGCCGATCCTGACCGGCGGCTCGGGCCTGTACGTCAGGGCGGCCATCGACGACCTGGAGTTCCCCGGGACCGACCCGGGGATCCGGGCCCGCCTGGAGGAGGAGCTGTCGGCGACCGGCCCGGCTCCTCTCTACGAGCGGCTCAGGAATCTCGACCCGGCCGCCGCGGAGAACATCCTGCCGAGCAACGGCCGCAGGATCGTCCGAGCGCTCGAGGTCATCGAGCTGTCCGGCCGTCCGTTCTCCGCCACCATGCCGTCGTTCGACGCGATCTACGACAGCGTGCAGATCGGAGTCGAGGTGCCTCGGCCGGTCCTGGACGAGCGGATCGAGCTCCGGGTCGGCCGCATGTGGGAGGCCGGCCTGGTCGACGAGGTCCGCGCCCTCGTGGCGGAAGGCCTGGCCGAGGGCAGGACGGCGAGCAGGGCGCTCGGGTACGCCCAGGTCCTGCGCTTCCTCGACGGCGAGTGGACCGAGGAGCAGGCCCGTGCGGAGACCGTGCGCGCCACCCGGCGGTTCGCCCGCAGGCAGGAGTCGTGGTTCCGCAGGGACCCCCGCGTGGTGTGGCTGCCGTTCGACGCGCCCGACCTCATCGGCCGCGCTCTCGCCCTGGTCGGCGGCTGAACCCGGAGCCGGGTCCTGGGCACTGCCCGAGCGGCCGGCCCGCCTAGACTTCGTTCACATGCGATTCGTGAAGGGGCACGGCACCGAGAACGACTTCGTCATCCTGCCGGACGCCGACGGCCGTCTCGAGTTGGGCCACAAGCAGGTCGTGGCGCTGTGCGACCGGCGCGCGGGCATCGGCGCCGACGGGGTGCTGCATGTCGTGCGGACGAAGCTCTGCGCCGAGGTCGCCGGTCAGGCGGCCGAGGCCGAATGGTTCATGGACTACCGCAACGCCGACGGCAGCATCGCCGAGATGTGCGGCAACGGTGTCAGGGTCTTCGCCCGCTATCTGGTCGACTCGGGGCTGGCCGGCGCGGGGGAGCTGGCCATCGCCACCCGTGACGGCGTCAAGCGCGTACGGCTCGGCGCGACCGGTGACGTCTCCGTCGACATGGGGATGCCGCGGGTGCTCGGTGTGAGCGGCGTGAACGTGAACGGCCGCGAGTATCAGGGGCTCAACGTGAGCGTCGGAAACCCCCACCTCGCGTGTGTCATCGACGACCCGGTCGGGGACCTCGACCTGCGCTACTGGGAGCCGGACTTCGACCGTGAGGTCTATCCCGCCGGCGTGAACATCGAGTTGCTCAACCTGGTCGCGGACCACACCGTGTCCATGCGCGTCCACGAACGCGGCTCCGGCGAGACGCGGTCGTGTGGCACCGGAACGGTCGCCACCGCGGTGGCCGCGGCACACGGGATCGGTGAGACCACCGGCACCTGGACCGTGCGCGTGCCCGGGGGCACGCTGACGGTCACGCTCGACGAGCGGACGAGCCACCTGTCCGGGCCCGCCGTGCTCGTCGCCTCGGGCGAGTATCCCGCCGTCGTCTAGCCGGATCCCCACTGCGGCGGTGGGTTGCAGAAGGTTGTTCTGTTGGCCCATTCTCGGTCCATTAAGTAGACCGAGGAGGAGGACCGATGGATCCGCGCGGCACGGTGGTGGCGACGAAGGCGGCGATCTGGGCCCTGGGCGGGGGCTTCATGATGTCGAGAGAGGTCAAGGGCCTCTGCGACCGCCTCGGCCTGAGCAGCCGGGAGATGTACTTCCGCGGGCGGTGCGGCGTCCTGGGCGAGGTCCATGCCGACGTGGTGGTCGCGGCCTCGATCTTCTTCCCCGCCGACCGTGTGCGCGAGTGGTGGGAGGGCGGCAGGAAACTGCCCGCCGACGAGGCGGCGGACCTCTACGCGTCGGCGTGCCACGCGTGGGGGCGGCGCAGGCTGGCCGGCTTCGAGGGCGCGGGACGTCTCGCCGAACTGCTCGCCGCGATCGCGGACGGCTCCGACGTGTTCTGCGCGCCGTTGTTCGCCGGTTGGCGTGCCGTGTCGCGTCCAACGGGGGAGGCGGAACTCGCCGCCCATCTGCTCCATGTCCTGCGCGAGCACCGCGGCGCCCAGCACACGACGGCCATCGTCGCCTGCGGTCTCAGTCCCCTTGAGGCCACTCTCATCGGCGCGCCGGAGGCCGGAGCGTGGGACCCGCAGTCAGGCAACGCCTCCGTCGCGCGCTTCCTCGAGTGGCCCGAGCCGTACGGCACGCCGTCGCCCGAGGCGGTCGAACGGCGGGCCAGGGCCGAGGAGATCACCGACGACCTGGTGGCCCCCGCGTTCGGCGTGCTGGACGACGCCGAGCGCGCCGAACTGGCCGATCTTCTCGCCGCGGCCGTCGCCACGGCTTTCGCCAGGTGATTTCCCCGGAGCGGTGGCCCTCGCGGTTGTTTGGGGCAGGGTGACCGACCTGGCAGACTGACTGCCCATGGACGTGGACATCTGGGCCTGGGTCGGCGGCACCCAGCGGGAACTGCACGAAGCCGGCAACGCCGGTCTGGCCATGGCGCTGGGCGACGTGCCCGGGCAGGCCCTGGAGGGGCGCTATGCGCAGCTTGACGTCGTGGCGCCCGCCGTCGCCCAGCACGCGGAGACGCTCGGCCTGCCCTGGCTGGAGCTCTTCGTGCGCTATTGGCACCTGATCGGCAGGGTCGGAGACCGGGCCAACGGCGCCGTCGCCCTGGGCGACGCCTCCGATCTGGCCGAGTTCGCCAAGCGCGACGACGTCCGCGACTGCCCGGCCGCACCCGCGGCCGTCGAGGCCCTGGCGATGGCGCAGGCGAACACGGACGGCCCCGGATATGCCGAGGCGCGGCTCGCGTCGCTCGGCGAGGCTCTGGCCGGCGTCGAGCCCGACTCGCTCGTCTTCTCCGGGCTGACCACGCAGTACGTCGCCGCCCTGCTGGACGCCGGACGTCCCGAGGAGGCCGTCACCTACGCGGAGGCGGCCATCGGCCGCCTGGGCAAGGCGGGACGGGAGGCGAGCTGGGAACTTGGCGCCGAGGCCGCCCGCGCGCTGCTCGCCGCCGGGCGCGGGGAGGACGCGCTGTCCGCGCTGGAGGCCGCGACCGGCTTCAAGCCGGACGACCCCGTGGCCAAGGCCCGCCGTGAGGCGCTGCTCACCTCGCTGATCCTCGGCACGCTCGGGCGCATGGAGGGGGCCTACGAGGCCCTGCCCGACCTCGACGTGGTGGGCGACCACCCGCGTGACTGGGTGGAATGGTCCCGGGCCATCGGCCTCCTGGCGAACAGCGGCTCGATCGCCAACACCTGGCAGCTCGGCCGCATCCTCGGCCAGTGGATCACCTACTTCGAGACGATGGGCGGCCACCGCGCGCGGTTCGAGCTGGCCCTGGCCGCCGGCCATCTCGCCGTCGCCCGCCAGGGGATCTGGCAGGCCCGGCTGCTCGCCGACCAGGCGGAGGCGGTGCTGCCCGCCCTGACGACCACCGATGGACTGCCCGAGCGGATCGCCGAACTGCGCGCCGCAGCCGACGGGGCCGCCGAGATCCCCGCGCCGGGAGGCGCGGACGAGCTGGTGGCCCTCTTCGACGCCGCCGACGGGCAGAGCGCGGACCCGGAGCGCTGGGTCGGCTGGCTCGCGCCGCACTCCGGGAAGGACCTGGAGATCACCCGCCGCCACACGACCACGCTCGGCTTCCTCGGCTACCCCTCGATCGGGGCCGGCGTCTACTGGAAGGTGATCGTCGAGGACGGCGACCCCGCCACGGCGAGCGAGGAGGACATCGCCTACCTCAGTGGCCTGCTCATCGAGGCCGGACAGGACGACCGCGTCGAACAGCTGGCGGCACGGCTGCCCGCGGCCGGTTCCCACCTCGCCCTGGCGCGTCTGTACCGGGCGCGCGAGCGCTGGGCGGAGGCCGCAGCGGAGGCCGAGGCCGCGGTCGCGGCCGAAGACTCGGTGGAGAGCCGCCGCCTGTGGTCGGTGGCCGCGCAACAGCTCGGAGACAACGCCGCCGCGGCCGAGATCCTGCGGCCGCTGCTCGACTCCGACGAAGCCGAGGAGGAGGACATCTGGCGGCTGATCGTGGCCGCCACCGCCGCGGAGGACTGGGCGACCGTCCACGCGGCCTCCGCCAAGCTGAACCTGCCGCTCCAGACCACGGAGGGGCCGATCGATGAGCAGTGGCACCTCATCCGCGCCGTCCTCCCCGCGCCCGACGGAAGCCGGCGCGAGGTGCTGGCCCTGCGCACCGGGCCGGCGACGGCACGCCTCGCCGTCCCGCAGCCGCGCGGCATGGAGTACAACGCGGGCGATGTGATCGTCTTCGACCCCCGCCCGCTGGAGCCGGTCCCCGAGGACCCCAAGGAGCAGGAGGACTTCGTCATCCCGTTCGCGGGGGTCACGATGTTGCGGCCCGGCGGCTTCACCAGCTGGTTCTTCGACGGCGTCGCGCCCACCGAGCACGAGTGGACCGAGTTCAACGAGGTGCTGGCCGAGCGGGGCTGGCCGATGTGGGTCTACAGCGACGAGAACTACGGCGTCACCCACCCGGTGTCGGGAGAGCGCCTGCCCGGCGTGTTCGGCTGGATCGCGGTGCCTCCGACCGTCGAGCCGGCTGAGCTCGACGCCGTTCTCGACGACGCCACCGAGCAGTGGACCCACCCCGTCACCTGGGTCGACCTGGCCCGCGAAGTCGGCGTCGAGGTCGAGCGGCACGAGCGCATCGCCAAGGAATACGGGCTGTGACCCGCCGCCGGTCGCTGTTCTAGGATCACGTTCGGTCGATCCCGGGGACGTGGACCCCGGGACCAAGGAGGTCGGCGTGGTACTGGAACGCTTCCGGCTGGACGGCAGGGTCGTGATCGTCACCGGGGCCTCGTCGGGCCTCGGAGTGGCCTTCGCACGAGGCTTCGCCGAGGCGGGCGCCGACATCGTGATCGGGGCGCGCCGCCTGGACATGCTCGAGGAGACACGGCGGCTGGTCGAGGAGACCGGCCGCCGCTGCCTGGCGGTCGCCACGGACGTCGCCGTCCCCGAGCAGTGCCAGGCCCTCGTCGACGCCGCCGTCGCCGAGTTCGGCCACGTCGACATCCTGATCAACAACGCGGGCGTGGGCACGGCCGTACCGGCCCTGCGCGAGACGCCCGAGCAGTTCCGCCACGTGATCGACGTCAACCTGCACGGCACGTTCTGGATGGCGCAGGCGTGCGCCCGCGTCATGCGGCCCGGGTCGGCGATCGTGAACATCGGGAGCGTGCTCGGCGAGACGACCGCCGGGCTGCCTCAGGCGGCCTACAGCGCATCGAAGGCCGCCGTGGCGGGGCTCACGCGTGACCTCGCGCAGCAGTGGACCTCCCGACGGGGAATCCGCGTCAACTGCCTGGAGCCCGGGTTCTTCCACTCGGAGATGACCGAGCAGTATCCGCCCGGCTATCTGGACCGGGTGATGGAGCAGCGGGTGCTGATGAAGCGGGCGGGTGAGCCGATCGAACTCGTCACCACCGCGGTCTTCCTGGCCTCCGACGCGGGCTCCTACATCAGCGGCGCCGTCCTCGCCGTGGACGGCGGCATTCTGATCACCTGACGGATCGGCGGCGTGACGGCCCCCTGGCCGGCGCCGCGCCGTCCCACCTGATGGTTACGTGTCCCATCTGGTGACCAGGCCTGTCCATCGGACGGCGGGCCCGAAGCCTTTCCAGGTAGGCGGCTTTCCCTGTACCGCCGTGGTTCCCGCGGCCACGCAGGCGCGCGCCCAAGGCTCGGATGCATAGATCACTGAATGATCACGATATGGCGCTTATCGTGTTATTTAGGGCTATCTGTGGGGTTGGTGGGGCCTAGCCTCATCACTGTTCAACACGATGAGTTGCGCATCGCGCAACTCCTGTGCATATGCCCAATGAGGAGTCGTTGACCCCCAGCTCTTCATCCACGGTGTGCGAGCGACGATCTCCACGCCGTGCTGTGGCGTTCCCGGGCGTTCACGCCGCTTCTCGGGCGATAGCCGAGTGAGGGGAATCAGAGTGGGCACAGCCGCGATCGAGGTTCGCGGGCTCTGGAAGATCTTCGGCCCCAAGGCCGATCGGATCATCGGTAGTCCCGACGCGGAGCTCGACTCCGCCGCGCTCCGGGCCAAGACCGGATGCACCGCCGCCGTGAGGGACGTCAGCTTCGAGGTCCGCCCGGGCGAGGTCTTCGTCGTCATGGGATTGTCCGGCAGCGGCAAGTCCACGCTCGTCCGGTGCCTCACCCGGCTCATCGAGCCGACTGGCGGCGACGTCGCCATCGGCGGCGAGGACGTGCGGGGCATGTCGGCCGCGCAGTTGCGCGAACTGCGCCGCCACCGGGTCAGCATGGTGTTCCAGCACTTCGGCCTGCTGCCGCACCGCCGGGTTCTCGACAACGTGGCCTACGGCCTGGAGATCCAGGGCGTCGCGAAAGCCGTACGGCACGAGAAGGCGCGGGCGATCCTGTCCCTCGTCGGGCTGGAGGGGCACGAGGACTCCTACCCCGACCAGCTCTCCGGGGGCATGCAGCAGCGCGTGGGCCTGGCCCGGGCGCTCGCCGTCGACCCGGAGGTGCTGCTGTTCGACGAGCCTTTCAGCGCGCTCGACCCGCTGATCAGGCGGGACATGCAGGCCGAGGTCGTCCGCCTGCACCGTGAGGTGGGCAAGACGATGGTCTTCATCACCCACGACCTGTCCGAGGCGCTCAAGCTCGGCGAGCGGATCGCGATCATGCGGAACGGGTCGATCGTGCAGGTCGGCACGCCGGAGGAGCTCGTGGGAGCACCCGCCGACGACTATGTCGCCGACTTCGTGCGCGACGTCCCCAAGTCGCATGTGCTGTCGCTGCGCTGGATCAGCCGGCAGCCTGACGCGGACGAGCCGCTGGACGGGCCGGAACTGCCGGCCGACACGGTGATCCACGACGCGATCCCGGCCGCCATGGCGTCCGCCCGGCCGATCCGGGTGGTCGCCGACGGCGAGCTCGTCGGCGTGGTCGACCGGGTCGACCTGCTCGGCGCGGTCCGCCTCGGCGAAGGGATCGGCGCCCAGGCGGGTGAGGCCCTCGCCGGGACGCCGGCCTCGTCGTCGGCGTCGTCAGCCTCGGCGTCGTCGTCGGCCGAGGAGGCGTAGTGGTGGCCGCCCCCGCCGACATCGCACCGCCCGTCCCCGTAGGGGAACGGGCGCAGCGGCTCGTCCGATGGTTGCCGGTGGCCGGGGCCGTCCTGGTCGTGGCGCTCTACGTGGCGTTCAAGAACACGGCCGTGCTGCCGCACGACGACGACGCCTCGCTGTTCCACTGGCTCAACGACGCCCGTGACTGGGTCGACGAGAACCGCAACACCAGCCCGTTCTTCCTGTACTTCATCAACTACGTCCGCCTCGGGGTGGCCGAGCTCTTCACCCTGTTCCAGACGGCGCTGACCGCTCTCGGCTGGCCGGGGCTCATCGGCGTCGCCGCCGGGCTCGGCTGGCTGGCGGGCGGCTGGCGGATCGCCCTCGTGTCGGTCGTCGGATTCGCCGGGATCGGGGCGCTCGGCCTGTGGGATGCGAGCGTCGACACTCTCGCGCTCACCCTCAGCTCCGTGCTGCTCTCCCTGGTCATCGGCATCCCGATCGGCATACTCGCGGGCCGTTCCCCCCGCGTCCGGCGGATCGTGTCCCCGGTGCTCGACGTCATGCAGATCATGCCGACGTTCTCGTACCTGTCGCCGATCGTGCTGCTGTTCCTCATCGGCCCGGCGTCGGCCACGATCGCCACGATGATCTATGCGATCCCGCCGGCGATCCGGATCACCGCGCTCGCCATCCAGCGCGTCTCACCCACGGCGGTCGAGGCCTCGGAGTCGCTGGGCGCGACCGGCGGCCAGACCCTGCGCAAGGTCCGGCTCCCGATGGCGCTCAACACGATCACGCTGGGCGTCAACCAGACGATCGCGGCGGCGCTGTCGATGGTCCCGCTCGTCGCGCTGATCGCGGCGCCGGGGCTCGGCGTGGACCTCATCCGCGCGCTCGCGCGGGTCAACGTGGGCGCCGCGCTCGTGCCGGGCATCGCCATCGTGATCATCGCGATCGTACTCGACCGCATCACCAGGTCCGCCGCGGTCTCCCGCGCCCGGTCCTCCGTCGTGCGCTGGGCGGGCTTCGCGGTGGCGATCGTGGCGGGCCTCGCGCTCACCCCGGTCCTGGCGCCGGAGTTCCCCGAGCAGTGGCAGATCCAGATCGTGCGCCCGATCAACGACGTGGTCGGCTGGATCGAGGCCAACTGGTACGGGTTCACCGGCTTCCTCAACGACACCGTGGCGTACGGACTGCTCAACCCGCTTCAGGACGTGCTGACCAGCGCGCCCTGGTGGCTGGTCACCCTCGCGGTGCTGGCCTTCGCGTGGCGGTTCAGCGGGCTGCGCGCCGGCCTGGTGGCTGCGGGGTGCCTGGTGGCGATCGCGGCTCTGAGCCTGTGGGAGCACGGCATGGAGACGCTGACGATCGTGCTGGTGGCCTCCGTGATCACGATCGCGGTGGGGCTGGCACTCGGAATCGCCGCGGCCAGGTCGAGATGGTTCGCCGCCGTGCTGCGGCCGATCCTCGACGCCGCGCAGACCATGCCGTCCTTCTCCTATCTGCTGCCCGCCGTCGCGCTGTTCGGCAACGGGCGGTTCACCGCGATCATCGCGTCGCTCATCTACGCGGTGCCCGTGGTCGCACGTCTGGTCGAGGACGGCGTACGGGCGGTGCCGGGGACCGTGGTGGAGGCGGCCAGGTCCGCGGGTTCGACCGATCGGCAACTCCTGTGGAAGGTCCAGCTTCCGATGGCCAAGAGCTCGCTGCTCCTGGCCGCCAACCAGGGGATCGTGATGACCCTGGCGATGGTGGTGATCGGCGCGCTGGTGGGGGCGGGAGCCCTCGGATATGACGTCGTGGCCGGGATCGCGCAGCAGGAGGACTACGGCAAGGGACTGGCGGCCGGCGTGGCGCTCGTCCTGCTCGGAGTCATGCTCGACCGGATCACGCAGGGCGCCAGCGGGCGCCCGAACTCCAAAAAGAAGAGGATCGCATGAAGAAGTTACGCCTGATCGCAGGTGTTCTCGTACTTGGCCTGGGCGCCGCGGCCTGTGGCGGCGCGAAGGTCGACGACACCTCCTCGGCCGCGCCCAGCGCGAACGCGTCCGCAGGTGCGGCCGCGGGCTCGGCGGGAACCGTCAAGATGGCCATCAACGGCTGGGTCGGGTACGAGGCCAGCGCGGCCGTCGTCGACTACCTGCTGGAGAACGAGCTCCACTACAAGGTCGAGAAGGTGACCCTCAACGAGGAGCCGTCGTGGCAGGGCATGGAGTCCGGCGACGTCGACGTCGTTCTCGAGAACTGGGGTCATGACGACCTGAAGAAGAAGTACATCGAGGAGAAGGGCGTCGCCGTCGAGGCGGGCCCGAACGGCAACAAGGGTGTCATCGGCTGGTACGTCCCCGAGTGGATGGTCCAGAAGTACCCGGACATCACGGACTACAAGAACCTGCCCAAGTACGCCGACCTGTTCAAGACCTCCGAGTCGGACGGCAAGGGCCAGCTGCTGGACGGTGACCCCTCCTACGTCACCAACGACGAGGCCCTCGTCAAGAACCTCAAGCTGCCGTACAAGGTCGTCTACGCGGGCAGTGAGGCGGCCCTCATCAAGGCGGCCCAGACGGCCACTCAGCAGCAGAAGCCGCTGCTCATGTACTTCTACGAGCCGCAGTGGCTGTTCTCGCAGCTCAAGCTGGTGAAGATCAACCTCCCGCCGTACACGCCGGGATGCGACGCCGATCCCAAGAAGATCGCGTGTGACTACCCGCCCTACGATCTCGACAAGATCGTGAGCAAGAAGTTCGCCGAGACCGGTGGCCCGGCCTACGAGCTGATCAAGAACTTCACGTGGTCCAACGACGACCAGAACAAGGTCGCCGACGACATCACCAACAACGGCCTGTCCGACGAGGCCGCCGCCAAGAAGTGGGTCGACGCCAACCCCACCGTGTGGCAGGCCTGGATTCCGAAGTGATCGAGTGAATCGGCCGCGATCCTTTGGATCGCGGCCGATTCGCCGCTTTCGGTTGTGAAATACTCTGCCGGTGTCGCCCGCGGTCTCGTCGCCCGCGCACGCCGCTCGTCCTACTTCTGATGAGGTCACTTATGAGGGTCCGTCTTCTTGCCGGGGTGCTCACGATCGCGCTGGCGATGACCGGGTGCAGCGGGAGTTCCGAGAACGCGGGAGGCCCGAGTGCAGGCGCCTCCGGCACGGTGCGCCTGGCCATCAACCCGTGGATCGGCTACGAGGCCAGCGCCGCCGTGGTCGAATATCTGCTCGTTCACCAGCTCGGATACAAAGTCGAGCGTGTGGAGAGTGCGGAGGCGGAATCCTGGAAGGGCTTCGAGAATGGCAAGGTCGACGCCATTTTGGAGAACTGGGCCCACCCGGAGCTGAAGAAGGAGTACATCGACGAGAAGAAGGTCGCCCTAACGGCGGGGGAGGACGGCAACAAGGGCGTCATCGGGTGGTATGTGCCCGAATGGATGGTGAAGCAATATCCGGACATCACGGACTATCACAAGCTTGTCACCTACAAGTCCTTGTTCCAGACCGAGAAGTCGGGCAATTTGGGGCAATTCCTCGCGGGTGATCCGAGCTACGTGACCAACGACGACGCGCTGATCAAGAATCTCAACCTCCCGTACAAGGTGGTCTACGCCGGCAGCGAGGACGCGCTGATCAAGGCGGCGCAGGACGCCGACAAGAACAAGAAGCCGCTGCTCATGTACTTCTACGAGCCGCAGTGGCTGTTCTCCCAGCTGAAGCTGGTGAAGATCAACCTCCCGCCGTACTCGATCGGATGCGACGCCAACCCCGCCAAGGTCGCGTGCGACTATCCGCCGTACCTGCTGGACAAGATCGTCAGCAAGAAATTCGCCGCGGAGGGTGGCAAGGCGTACGAACTGATCAAGAACTTCGTGTGGACCAACGACGACCAGAACGCCGTGGCCTACGACATGGCCGTCGGGAAACTGAGCGCGCAGGCCGCAGCCCAGAAGTGGGTCGAGCAGAACAAGATCGTCTGGCAGGACTGGATCCCCGCCGCCTGACGCCCCCACTCGCCCACCTCCCCGCCCGGCCCCCACACTCCGCCCGCCCGCCCCACACTCCGTGATCATGCACAGGTTCGTGGATACCACCCCTGACCTGGCCACCCCTGGGTCGTGATCATGCACACATTCGCGTAGAGCACCGACGAGCTGGCCGTTCATCGCCCGTGATCATGCGCACATTCGGCGACAGGCGTCCTGACCGGCCACGATACAAATCGTGATCATGCGCAAGTTCGGGGAAACGGCGGATGACCTGGCCGTCCCCTGTTCGTGATCATGTACGAGCGTCGCCCGCAACGGTGAGTGTCACTGCATGATCACGATCGTCGTCGTGCCAGTTCAAGGCGCCTTCCTCCGAATCCGTGCATGATCACGAAATGAGCTTGCGCAGCTCGGGCCGTGCATCACCGAATGTGTGCATGATCACGGGCAATGAACGGCCAGCTCGTCGGTGCTCTACGCGAATGTGTGCATGATCACGCCGAGAGAGGGTGGACTGGGTACGTTTATTTGCGGGTTCTTGGGCATTTGCTATACCTAGGTGGAAAATTTCATGACCTAGGGGTGACTGTGGGCGGGCGCGGATCTCGGATCTTCGTCGGTATGTCGGTGGCGATCGCCGTACTCGCCGGATGTGGGCCCTCGGAGGGGCTCAGCCTGGACCAGCCAGGACATAAGGACTCCCAAGGTGACGACACCGGGAAGTCCCACGGCACGAACCCTCTCGACAACCCGGACGGCGTGGAGCCGGGCCTGGCCCGGATCACCTCGGACAAGGACCGGGCCGACGCCCGTGACCTGATCGACAAGGTGACGACCAAGGGGCGCGGGCCCAAGACCGGTTACGACCGTGACGAGTTCGGCTACGCGTGGGCGGACAACGCCGACGACGTCCCCCTGGCGCACAACGGGTGCGACACCCGCAACGACCTGCTCAAGCGGGACGGGGCGGAGGTCAAGTACCGCAGCGGCTCCGATTGTGTCGTCGTCTCGATGACGTTGTACGACCCCTACACGGGCGACACCATCGAGTGGCGGAAGGAGGACGCGTCGGAGGTACAGATCGACCATGTAATGCCGCTGTCCTACGACTGGCAGATGGGCGCCTCCCGCTGGAGCGACGCCGAACGCAAGCGGATCGCCAACGACCCCCTCAACCTGCTGCCGGTGGACGGCTCGGCCAACTCGGCCAAGGGCGACTCGGGCCCGGCGTCATGGTTGCCGCCCGCCAAGGGCATCCGGTGCTCCTACGCCGTACGGTTCGCCCAGGTCTCCCTCAAGTACGACCTTCCGGTCACGGCCGCGGACAAGGAGACGATGCTCGACCAGTGCGCCTGAGCGTCAGATGAGTCGGTAGAGCAGTTCCGGCCGGCCGACCGACCCGTACTGGGGGACCCGTTGGGCCATCCCGGACTCAGCCAGGTGCTCCAGGTAACGCCGGGCGGTCACCCGGGCCACGCCGATCGTCACCCCCACCGTGTAGGCGGAGACGCCGCCGGGAGTGTCCGTCAAGACGCCGACGATCGCCGCCATGGTCATCGGCGACATCCCCTTCGGCAGGCGCGGCTGAGGGGGTCCGTGCAGCGCCGCGAGGGCGTTGTCGACCTCCTCCTGCCCGCTGGCCTCCCCCGACGCGTCGACCGAGTCCCGGAAACGGGCGTAGTGCCGGAGCCTGTCGCTGAACGCGGTGAAGGTGAACGGCTTGAGCAGGTAGTGCGCGACTCCCACCGACACCGCCGACCGCACGATCGACAGGTCCCTCGCCGAGGTGATCACGATGACGTCGCAGAGGATGCCCGCGCCCCGGACGGCCTTGCACAGGTCGAGTCCGTGCATGTCGGGCAGGTAGAGATCGAGCAGGATCAGGTCGACCGGCCGGCGTCCGAGGAAGCGCAGCGCCTCCCCGCCCGAGCGGACCACACCGGCGACCTCGAAGCCCGGCACACGTTCGACGTAGACCCGGTTCGCCTCGGCGGTGATCTCCTCGTCCTCCACGACCAGTACGGAGATCATGGCCGGCTCTCCACCGGCAGCGGGAGCCGTACGGTGAACACGGCGCCTCCGTCGTCGGACACCTCGATCGTGCCGTTCAGCCGCCGCACGGCCTGGGCGACCATGGCGAGCCCGATGCCGCGGCCGGTGCCCTTCGTGGTCCACCCCCGCTGGAACGCCTCCTGCGCCGCCGCCGGGTCGAGCCCGGGGCCGTTGTCGGTCACCCGGATCAGGCAGTCCGTCCCGTCGGTCCGCACGTGTACGGTCACACGGGCGGGCGGGCTGCCGGACATCGCGGCCTCCATCGCGTTGTCGATGAGGTTGCCGAGGACCGTCACCAGGTCGCGCTCGTCGAGGCCCACGTCGTCGAGCTCGGTGTCCTCGCTGATCGACAGCTCCACGCCGCGTTCGCCCGCCTCGGCGGACTTGCCGAGAAGCAGCGCGGCGAGCACCGGTTCGCGTACGGCCGCGACCACGCGGTCGGTGAGCTCCTGGGCGGCCCTGAGCTCGGCGGTGGCGAACGCCACGGCCTGCTCCGGACGGCCCAGCTCGACCAGGGTGATCACGGTGTGCAGCCGGTTGGCCGCCTCGTGCGCCGCGGAGCGCAGCGCCTCGGCGAAGCCGCGCTCGGCGTCGAGCTGCCCGGCCAGCCCCTGCAGCTCGGTGTGGTCGCGCAGGGTCACCACGGTGCCGAGCGAGCGCGCCCCCGACCGCACGACGGCGACGTTGACCAGCAACACGCGCTCACCGGTGAGGTGGATCTCGTCGGTACGGTTCTCACCGGATGCGAGCAGCTCGGTGAGGGACGGCGGCAGACCGAGATCCGTGACCTGGCGGCCCTCCGCGTCGGCGCCGAGGCGGAGCAGTTCGCGGGCGCCGTCGTTGCACAGCGTGAGCGTGCCCCGGGCGTCGATCAGGAGCAGCCCCTCGCGCACGGCGTGCAGGATCGCCTCGTGGTGGTCGTACATGCGGTTCAGTTCCGTCGGCCCGAGGCTGTGCGTGTGCCGCCGCAGGCGGGTGCCGACGAGATAGGAGCCGACCACCCCGGCCGACAGGCCGACCAGCCCGGCCAGCCCCGCGGCTCCGATCTGCGCGCGGAGCCTGCTGCTGAGCCTCTCGACCGTGATTCCGGCACTGACCAGGGCTCTGACCCTCCCCGCCGGATCCTTCACGGGAGTGATCGTACGCACCGAGGGGCCGAGCGTTCCCGTGTAGGTCTCGCTGAAGGTCTTTCCGGCGAGGGCCTGGGTGATGCTGCCCAGGTAGTGCCCGCCGATCTGACTGCGGTTGGGGTGGGTGAACCGGATGCCGGCCGGGCTCATGATGGTGATGAAGTCGACCTTGGTCTCCGCGGTGACACGGTCGGCGTACGGCTGCAGCGCCGCCGTGGGGTCGGACCCGTTCAGCGCGTCGAGCACCGCGGGGGAGTCGGCCACGCTGACCGCGACGGCCGTGGTCACGCCCGTGGCCTCGTCGGTCAGCAGGTCACGCGCCTGGAGGAACCCGATGGTGGTGCTCACCGCCACGGTCACGCCCACGATGACGATCTGCAGGATCAGGATCTGCCGGGCGAGACTCCAGCGCCGCACCCGGCCGGAGATCACCATCTGCTGTCTCACTTCCACGAGCGCACTTCGGTGATGAACGAAATGTACGCAATAGTGACCCAGGTCATATCGGGCCGCATAGTCGCTCCACTGAAGTTCCTTCCCCCGAGGAAAGTGAGTGTCGATGTCCGCGTCCCCGGTTGAACCCCAGGCCGCCACCCCCGAGCGCCCAGACCGGACCCGTTATTTGTACCTCGCCGTCATCGTGGCGGTGTTGGCCGGCATCGCCGTCGGCTTCGTCGCCCCTGACCTGGGCGCGGCGCTCAAGCCGCTGGGCACCGCCTTCGTCGCGCTGATCAAGATGATGATCAGCCCGATCATCTTCTGCACGATCGTGCTGGGAGTCGGCTCGGTCGCCAAGGCGGCGAGTGTGGGCAAGGTCGGCGGGCTCGCGCTCGTCTACTTCCTCGTGATGTCGACGGTCGCGCTCGCGATCGGCCTGGTGGTCGGCAACCTCATCGACCCGGGGCAGGGGCTGCAGCTCACCGACGAGCTCCGCAAGGCCGCGGAGGCCCAGGCGGCCACCGGCGGTGAGAGCGACACCACCGAGTTCCTGCTCGGCATCATCCCGACCACGCTCGTGTCGGCGTTCACCGAGGGCCAGGTTCTGCAGACGCTGCTCGTCGCCCTCCTCGCCGGGTTCGCCCTCCAGGCCATGGGCCCGAAGGCGGCGCCGATCCTGGCCGGCATCGAGCACATCCAGCGGCTCGTCTTCCGCATCCTCGCCATGATCATGTGGGCTGCGCCCATCGGCGCCTTCGGCGCGATGGCGGCGGTCGTCGGCGCGACGGGCATGGACGCGCTCAAGAGCCTCGGCCTCATCATGGTCAGCTTCTACGCGACCTGTCTGGTCTTCGTCTTCGTGATCCTCGGGCCGCTGCTGTGGTCGGTCGCCCGGATCAACGTGCTCGCGCTGCTGAACTACCTGCGGCGGGAGTTCCTGCTCATCCTGTCCACGTCGTCCTCGGAGTCGGCGCTGCCCCGCCTGATCGCCAAGATGGAGCACCTCGGCGTGAGCCGTCCGGTCGCCGGCATCACCGTGCCGACGGGCTACTCGTTCAACCTCGACGGGACCGCCATCTACCTCACGATGGCCACCCTGTTCGTGGCCAGGGCGACGGGCGCTCCGCTCGAGCTCGGCGAGCAGATCGCCCTGCTGGCCTTCATGATGATCGCGTCGAAGGGCGCCGCGGGCGTGACCGGCGCGGGCCTCGCGACGCTCGCGAGCGGCCTGCAGTCGCACCGGCCCGAGCTGGTCGACGGTGTCGGCCTCATCGTCGGCATCGACCGGTTCATGTCCGAGGCCCGCGCGCTGACCAACTTCGCGGGCAACGCGATCGCCACCGTGCTCGTCGCCACATGGACGAACGAGTTCGACCGGGAACGGGCCGAGGAGGTGCTCGCCGGACGGGAACCGTTCGACGAGACCACCCTGCTGGACGAGGACGCACCCACGCCGCTGAAGGACCGTGAGGAGCCCGCCCTCCAGTCCTAGATCCAGCGGTACGGCACGGCGCCCGCCTCTCACGATCGAGAGGCGGGCGCCGCTGCGCCGTATGCGGGCGGCCGATCAGCCGTGCCGCGGAAGCCCGCGGCCGGTCGCACCGGGACATGCGGTGGATCAGCCGCAGCTCGCGCCCTTCTTCTCGCTGATCGGGTCCGGCGCCTTCGGGGCCTTGTCCTCCACAGAGACCTGGAGCCGCGCGGTGGCCTCCACCACGCTTCCACGGGGTGCTTTCGCCGTCTTCGGGTCGACGACGGTTCCCCGCTCACCGAGCAACTCGAAGGTCTTCGCATCGAAGACGAGATCCTCACGGATGCCCACGTGCACCCGGCCGACGCCGATGCCCCTGCGTCCGGCGGCGTCCGTCACGTTGTCGGTCACCCTGACTCCGGGGATCGTTCCTGCCGCCTTGAACAGCGCGGCACGCTGGTCCGCCGGCATATAGGTCTCCCTGAGCAGATCACCCACCCTGGTCCACGCGTCTGTGTCGGCCGGATTCTTGGTGTCGGGACCCGAGTACAGGTAGGCGCGCATCCCCTTGGCGTCGGTCGGCAGCCTCTTGAGCTTGGTGTAGGTGCTGTCCGGCACGTAGCCGCAGGTGGGCAGCATCAACCATTCGGTATGGCCCGCTTCCCCATAGGCCTCCTTGGGAATGGGCCAGCCCGGATAGGCGCGCGGCTTCAGGTGCTCGACCTTGAGCGCGCCATCCTTGCGGCCGTCGGCCGAGAGCCAGATGGTCCGCTTCGTCCGGTAGAGGTACCGGAACTCCGTGCTGGCCTCCTCAGTCGCCGGGTTCGTCGCGGCACCGTCGGGTCGGGGCGGCGGAGCAGGTAGAGCCTGATCGCTTCCACCCACAGCGTGACCACCGAACGATCCGTACATCGTCTGCGAGGTGACCTTGATGAACTGGTTGTTCCGCGGCTTGAGGTCGGTCACGGCCTGCGCGGCCCTGCCGAGCACCTCGCTCGCCGACATGTTCGTGACCTTCGGCAGCGCTGTCACGTCCGGTGCGCGTCCGCTGCCGCCGGGGGCGGCCGCCAGCACGTTGACCGCCACGACGCTCGCGCCCGCGACCACGGCCACTCCGGCGATCGCGAAGCCGTACGGCTTGCGCCGGGCCGGGGGAGAGGCCAGTTTCCGGCGGGCCGCGGCCTTGGCGGCGGCGGAGTAGGCCGGCACCTCAGGCCGCGCCCGGGTGACCAGGTCGAGTTCGTCGTTCATGAGGTCTGCTCCTTGGGAAGGTCAAGGTGGCGGCGGAGCTTCGCGCGGATCCGGTGTAACCGGGATCGGACCGTCCCTGCCGGGATCTTCAGTGCGTGGGCGGTCTCCTCGTAGCTGAGGTCGGCCCAGGCGATGAGCAGGAGCAACTCCCGCTCGGCCGTCGACAGCCGCGCGAGCGCGGCCGCGAGGGCGGGGCGAAGCGCCGCGGCGCTGGCCCGCTCGGCGCTTCGCTCCTCTTCGTGGAGCTCATGTGTCTCCGCGCCGCCCGCCGTCCGGGCGAGCGCCTTGAGACGCCGGACCTCCGACCTCCGGTGGCCGGAGATGAGGTTGCCGGCTATGCCGTACAGCCATGGCCGGGCGTCCGGCCTGTCCAGGTCGTACCGGTGCCGCTTGCGGAACGCGACGAGGAACGTCTCCGCCGTCACGTCGTCCGCGTGCCCGTGGTCGAGGCCCAGTCGCCTGCTCGCGTAGGCGTGGATCTCGTCGGAGTGCCGGTCGAAGACGCCTGCGAACTCGTCGGGGTCGGCCAGCGACGCGCGGATCAGCCCGGCGTCGGTGGCGTTCTCTCCCGGACCGGCCTGGAGGCCTCGCGCGGCGGCACGGCGACTCCAGGGTCGGGTGCCCTGTTCGGTGGCCGCGGTACTCACCACCCGTTCTGTCCGTTCATAGGGGGAATCCTTCCGTTGGCGGCTTCGCGCCTTTCACCCCTACTCCGCCGGACCCGCTCGGGCTGTTCCCTACTTCCCGCGGAACGGATTCACGACGCGGCGGCCTCGCCGGGAGGTCGCTGGCCGCGGACCTCCAGGGATGCGAGAAGCGCCGCGCTGGCCTCGGTTATCGCCTCGACGGCGCGCTGGAAGGCCTCCGCGTTGTGCGAGGCGGGCGCCCGGAATCCCGAGATCTTCCGCACGTACTGCAGGGCCGCCGCGTGGATGTCCTGCTCCGTCACCTCGTCGGTGAACGGCGGACGCAAGGTCTTGATGCTTCGACACATACGTTCATCCTCCACGGAAACGCCGCAAACGTGTGGGGGATCAGCGACCGAATCAGCGACCGTTTCAGCGATCGTTTCAGAGGCCGAAGACCGCAGAGCCGAAGTCGCCGGCCACCTTCCGCAACATCGAGGCCAGCTCGTCGCGGTCGATGGCGTCGATCCGGTCGGCGGGACCGGACACCGACATCGCCGCGAAGGTCCTGCCGCCGTCCACGACCGGGACCGCCATGCAGTGCACGCCGCCCTCCTCCTCGCCGAGGTCCAGCGCGTACCCCCGGGTGCGGACCTCGTCCAGCTCGCCGAGGAGGCCGTCGACGGTCGTGATGGTCCTGTCCGTACGGCGCGGCAGGCCGGTCCGCTGGAACACCGCCGCGGCGTCCGCGCGCTCGGCGAGCAGTACCTTCCCGACCGCCGTGCTGTGGGGGAGCACCCGCCGGCCCACCTCGGCGAACATGCGCAACCTGCGCGGCGACGGCACCTGGGCCACATAGACGACAAAGTCGCCCTCCAGCACCGCCAGGTTCGCCGTCTCGCCCGACAACTCCACCAGCCGCGCGAGGTACGGCTCGGCCCGGGCGGCGACCATGCGCTCGGCCGTGCCGCCGATCCGCAGCAGCGCCCCGCCGAGCGCGTAACGACGGTCGGACTCCTGCCGGACGTACCCGCGCGCGAGGAGCGTCTGCAGGAGCCGGTGGATCGTCCCGTACGGCAGGCCCGTCCGAGCCGCGATCTCCGACAGACCGGCCTGCCCGCCCCGCTCGGCGAGGGCCTCCAGAACGTCGAGCGCCCTGTCGACGCTCTGCACGCTCACCCGGCGTCCTCCGTGACCCACCCCAGGGTCTGCGGGGAGAGCCCGCGCAGCGCGGCGTCGAGCACCTCCGCGGTGTGCGCGACGCGGATCTCACCCTTGCCCGCGCGCCGGGTCGCGGCCGCGATCTGCATCGTGCAGCCGGGGTTGGCCGACACCAGCAGGTCGGCGCCGGTCGCCAGCACGCGCTCGGCCTTGCGGT
Source organism: Planotetraspora mira (assembly GCF_016863275.1). Classification (GTDB taxonomy): domain Bacteria; phylum Actinomycetota; class Actinomycetes; order Streptosporangiales; family Streptosporangiaceae; genus Planotetraspora; species Planotetraspora mira. The sequence goes on along the minus strand of NZ_BOOO01000002.1, from coordinate 265,223 downwards.
CGCCCAGCTCCCGGGCCGCCACAGGCTGGAACAGGTTGTAGGTGCCGGCCGACCCGCAGCAGATGGCGGACTCCGCGATCTCCCGCAGGTCGAGTCCCGGAATTCCGCCCAGCAGCTCCCGCGGCTGGGACCGCACGCCCTGGGCGTGGGCCAGGTGGCAGGCGTCGTGGTAGGCGACGGAGACCGGCAGGGGGTGGCGCTCGGCGACGGGCCCCAGCTCGACCAGGAACTCGGCGAGGTCGCGGACCGCCAGCGCGTCGGCGCGCCCGGACCAGCCGGGCTCGTCCTTCAGCACCTCGGCGTAGTCCTTCATGCTCGATCCGCACCCGGCCGCGTTGACCACGACCGTGTCGACCCCGGCCCGCTCGAAGGTCGCGATCGTGCGCATGGCGAACCTCTTCGCCTCCGCCTCGCGGCCCGAGTGCAGCGAGAGCGCACCGCAGCACCCCTGCCGCGGTGGGATGACCACGTCGCAGCCCTCGAGTGCGAGCACCCGGGCGGTGGCCGCGTTGACCTGTGGAAAGAACTCGCCCTGGACGCATCCGGTGAGCAGCCCCACCGTGGCCCTGCGCCGTCTGCGCGCCCTGACCACGGGCGGGAGCCGTACAGGCCTGGCGGCCGGGGGAGCGAGCTCGGCCATCGCGCCCAGCGTCGGATTCGCGCGTTCGAGCAGCGGCTGGAGCCGCTTGCTCAGCGCCATCGGCAGGCGCATCGCCCGCAGCCTCCGCCGATAGGGGAACAGCGCGAAGACCATGGCCCTGACGGCCCGTTCCTCGGGCGTCCGCGTGTGCTCCTCCTCGACCACGGCGCGCGTCTGCTCGATCAACCGGTCGTACCGCACACCCGAGGGGCAGGCGGTCACGCAGGCCATGCAGCCGAGGCAGGCGTCCAGGTGCCCCGCCATCTCGTCGGTGACCGGCGTGCCGTGCACGTGCTGGTCCATGAGCTGGATCCGCCCGCGAGGGGAGTCCATCTCCTCGCCCCACAACACGTACGTGGGACAGGTGGGCAGGCAGAACCCGCAGTGCACGCAATCCTTGATCAGCTCGGGGTCCATGCGGCGTCCTCCCTGTGACGGTCCGGCGGCCTGCGGTCGCGGGGCTTCATCAGAGGCCTCCGACGAACCGGCCGGGGGACATCCGGTGATCGGGGTCGAACCGGTCCTTCACCCGGCGCATGAGACCGAGCGCCCCGGTCTCGCCCCAGAAGTCCACCGCGACGCCGGGCGGCAGCGCCACGCCTGTCAGCCGGCCGCCGAGTGGCCGGATCTCGTCGCGGACGGCGCTGACGAAGCCGGCGACCCGATCCGGATCCGACGACGTCGGGAGGGCGACGTGCAGGTCGTCCGTGCCCGCCGAGCCGCGTACGTGCGGGGTCAGGGCGAGGCGGGCGGCATGCGCGTCGACCACCCGGAGCGTGGCCGCCAGTGCCGCGGGCAGCCCGCGCAGCGACAGCAGGAGGTCCTCGCCGGGAAGGCGCCCCCACCAGGAGGGCGGCTCCTCGCCGATCTCGGCGTCGACCCCCATCAGGTCCTGTACGGCTTTCGCCCGCTCGGCCGCGGCGACGCCTTCGACGAGGACCGCGAGCATGCCGCCGCCGGGCACGGGCCGGTCGAGCTCGATCGCGGCGGGTTCGAGGACGGACGCGGCCAGCGTCGCCGCAAGTTCCTGGCCGCGCTCGGCCTCCGGAAGGGGAGCGGTGACCCACCGGCTGTCGGCGGCCAGCGGATGCAGCCGGAACGCCGCCTCCGTGATGACGCCGAGCGTGCCGTACGAGCCGGTGAACAGCTTGCCGAGGTCGTATCCCGCGACGTTCTTCACGACCTTGCCGCCCGACTTGGCGATCGTGCCGTCGGCCAGCACGACGGTTATGCCGATGAGCAGGTCGCGGCTGGTGCCGTACCGGAACCTGAGCGGCCCGGCCACTCCGGTCGCGAGCATCCCGCCCACGGTGGAGCCCGCGAGCGGCGGCTCGGCGACGAGGCGCTGCCCCTGCGACGCCAGCGTCTCGCCGAGGGCGCCGAGCGTCACCCCGGCCTGGACGCGGGTCACCAGGTCGCCGGCGGCGTGTTCGAGGACCTCGTTGAGGCAGCAGGTGTCGACCAGCAGGTCGCAGCGGCCGGGCGGCGGCCCCCAGTCCAGCATCGTCCCCGCGCCGGTGGGCACGACGGCGAGGTCGTGCGCGGCGGCCACGCGGAGCACGGCCGAGACGTCCTCGGTCGTCTCCGGCAGCGCCACCCAGCGCGGCAGGACGCCGGCCACCGCGTCGCCGTCGCCGGCGGGGCGCACGGTCGTGCCGCAGGCGGCGAGATCGGCGTCGGCGCTCATGACAGCCACCTCCTGTGAGAGTCGGCCGGGGCCTGCGGGCGGGTGCTCATCAGAACTGCTCGGCCGCGCCGGACTCCACGAGCGGGTGGACGCCCCTGCGCACCCCGGGGACCTCCCCGCACAGCCGTGGGGTGGGGAAGACCTTGCCGGGATTGGACAGGCCCTTCGGATCGAAGGCGCACCGGACGAGTTGCATGGTGTCGAGGTCCTCCTCACTGAACATTCGCGGCATGTAGCGAGATTTATCAACACCGACGCCGTGTTCGCCGGTTATCGAGCCGCCGTGCTCGATGCACAGGTCGAGGATCCGGCCGCTGACGGTCTCGGCGCGCTCGCCCTGGCCGGGCACGGCGTCGTCGAACAGGACGAGAGGGTGGAGGTTCCCGTCGCCCGCGTGGAACACGTTCGCCACCCGGATGCCGAACTCCTCCTGGAGCCGGTCGATCCCGGCGAGGACCTCGGGCAGCGCCGTCCGCGGGACCACCCCGTCCTGGACGATGTAGGCGGGGCTGATCCGTCCCACGGCGGCGAAGGCCGATTTGCGGCCCTTCCAGATCGCGGCCCGCTCCTCCGCGGAGGCGGCGACCCGGATCTCGAAGGCGCCCGTCTCGCGGCAGATCCGCTCGACGGCGGCGAACTGGTGGTCCACCTCGGCGTGCGGGCCGTCTAGCTCCACCACGAGCACGGCCCCGGCCCCCTCGGGGTAGCCGCAGTGGACCGCGGCCTCGGCCGCCTCGATCGCCAGGGCGTCCATCATCTCGATGGCCGCCGGGACGATCCCCGCGCCGATGATCGCCGACACGGCCCGGCCGCCGCCCTCGATCCCGGTGAAGGCCGCGAGCACGGTCGTGACCGCCTCGGGCGTCCGCGACAGCCGTACGGTGATCTTGGTGGCGATTCCGAGCGTGCCCTCCGAGCCGATGAAGGCCCCGAGGAGGTCGTAGCCGGGATCGCGGTCCGACAGCTCGACGATCTCCCCCTGCGGGGTGACCAGTTCCACCCCGACGACGTGGTTGACCGTGAAGCCGTATTTCAGGCAGTGTGCGCCGCCCGAGTTCTCCGCGACGTTGCCGCCGATCGAGCAGATCTGCTGGCTGGAGGGGTCGGGCGCGTAGTAGTGGCCCTGGTCGCGGACCGCCTCGGTGATGGCCAGGTTCGTCACCCCCGGCTCGACCACCGCGCGCCGGTTGGGGATGTCGATCTCCAGGATCCTGCGCATGCGCGAGGTGACGATGAGCACTCCGTCGGTCCGGGGGAGGGCGCCGCCCGACAGCCCGGTCCCCGATCCCCTCGCCACGAACGGCACGCCGTACTCGTCGCACAGCCGCACCACGGCCGCGATCTGCTCGGCCGACTCCGCGAGCACGACGACGCCGGGGGTGGCCCGGTGATAGGTGAGCCCATCGCAGTCGTAGGTCCGCAGCCGTACGGGATCGGTGATCACCGAGTCCTGGTCCAGGATCTCGCTGAGCCGTGCGGTCAGCCGCTGGAGGGTGGACATCGCTACCGTTCCTCCTCGTGCGTCTGCGGCCCCGGGCCCTCGTCGTTCATGGGCCGGCCGGGCCTTCTGTGATGGTTCGCTCGAGAATGTCGTCTTCCCTTGAATCATCTCGCAGAGCAGGGGCGATGGCACCTGCCAGCTCCGCGGGCGTCGGAAGGGCCGCCTGGAGGTCGGCGGGCAACGTGTGCGGACCCACCGAGAGCGGCGAGATCATCGCGCCGAGCCTGTACTCGACCATGATCTGATCGCGCGAGGCGACCAGGAGGACGCCCAGCGTCGGCTCGTCCCGCATCCGGTCGCGGACCTGGTCGTCCACGGCGGCGACGCAGAGATCCAGCCGGTCGGTGTGCTCCGGGGCGAAGCCGTCGGTCCTGAGATCGACGACGACGTAGCGGTGCAACGTCAGGTGGTAGAAGAGCAGGTCGGCGAAGAACTCCTCGCCTCGGGCGGACAGGCGGCGCCGCCTGGCGGCGAACGCGAAGCCCACCCGGAGGTCCTGGAGGAACGTGACGACGGCGTCGACGATCCGCGCCTCGAGGTCGCGCCCGCGACGCTCGCCCCCGTCGAACAGTTCCCTGACGTAGGGGTCGGTGAGCATGTCCCGGACGCAGTCCCGGTCCTCCAGCGGGACCGTCCTGCCGGTGTCGTACAGGGGATGATCGGGCCGCAGGTGGAGCCCGCTCCGGATCATCATCGTCAGCGTGCTCCTGGCCCAGCCCTCGTGGGCCGCCTTCATGGCGTAGAACTCCCGGGTCGCGCGGTCGTCGAGCATGTCGAGCAGGACGACGACGTGACCCCACGGGATCAGCTCCATGGACTGCGGGACGAACTCCGGCCACGCGGCGGCGAAGGTCGTCATGCGGTGCAGGTTGGCCCGGGAGTACCCCCTGGCCCGGGGATATTCGGCCCTGATCTCGGCCGTCAGGCGGGCGAGGACCTCGTCGTACCGGCTGTCGCTCAGCCGGTGGCCGAGGATGTGGCGGCCGATGCGCCAGTACTGGTGGATCAGCTCGCCGTTGGCCGTGAGCGCCGACCGGTAGTGGCTCCTGGCGATCTCGCGAGTGATCGTCCGGGGCGGCTCCACGGGGCCCTCGGCGTGGTCGCCTGTCTCTCTGAATTCGGTCATGCTCCAGATGTAGCGACATCTGGAGGGATGCGCTCGTCTAGTCGTACACCGTTCGAGATCAGGAACCTTCCACCGGGCGGGGAGATTCCTGACCGTCGAATCGGTCATGTCATTGCATGCGGGCATATGCGGGGAGGGTAAGGAACTCCGCGAAATCGTCGTCGAGTGCGACTTCTTTGAACAGCGCGGTCGCCTGGGCGTACAGACCCTCGTCGTAGCCGGGTTCCCCGGCGATCTTCGCGAGCTCCTCGGTGATGATCCGTTCGACGAGCTCGCGGGTCACGACGGCGCCCGAGTCGGCGAGCTCGATGTCGTTGTGGATCCACTGCCAGATCTGCGACCGCGAGATCTCGGCCGTGGCCGCGTCCTCCATGAGGTTGTGGATGGCGACCGCGCCCAGCCCGCCCATCCACGCCGCCAGGTAGCGCAGCGCCACGTCGACGTTGTTGCGCAGGCCGGTCTCGGTGATCTGGCCGGGGGTCTTGGACACCGCCAGCAGGTCTTCGGCGGTGACGTGGACGTCCTCACGCAGGCGGTCGAGCTGGTTGGGGCGCTCGCCCAGCACGCCGTCGAAGACCTCACGGCAGATCGGCACCAGGTCGGGGTGGGCGACCCACGAGCCGTCGAACCCGTCGCCGGACTCGCGCGTCTTGTCGGCCCGCACCTTCTCCAGGGCGACCTTGTTCACCTCGGGGTCGCGGCGGGACGGGATGAACGCCGCCATGCCACCGATCGCGTGCGCACCGCGCTTGTGGCAGCTGCGCACCAGAAGCTCGGTGTAGGCGCGCATGAAGGGCGCGGTCATCGTCACGGAGTTCCGCTCCGGAAGCAGGAACTCCCGCCCGCGGGTGCGGAACTTCTTGATGACGCTGAACAGGTAGTCCCACCGGCCGGCGTTGAGGCCGGCGGAGTGGTCCCGCAGCTCGTAGAGGATCTCCTCCATCTCGAACGCGGCCGGGTACGTCTCGATCAGCACGGTCGCCCTGATGGTCCCGTGCGGGACGCCCAGCAGTTCCTGCGCGCGGACGAACACGTCGTTCCAGAGCCGCGCCTCGAGGTGCGACTCCATCTTGGGCAGGTAGAAATACGGTCCGCGTCCCTTGTCGAGCTGCCGCCGGGCGCAGTGGAAGAAGTACAACCCGAAGTCGAGCAGCGAGCCCGAGATCTCCGAGCCGTCGACGAGGACGTGCTTGTCCGGCAGGTGCCAGCCGCGCGGGCGGACCACCACCGTCGCGAGCTCCTCGTCGGGCTTGAGGACGTAGTCCTTGCCGCCCGAGGAGAAGTCGATCGTCCGGTCGAGGGCGTCCCGGAGGTTGAGATGCCCGCTGATCGTGTTCTCCCACGTGGGCGCGTTGGCGTCCTCGAAGTCGGCCAGCCACACCTTGGCGCCGGAGTTCAGCGCGTTGATGGTCATCTTGCGGTCGACCGGGCCGGTGATCTCCACGCGGCGGTCCTCGAGCCCGGGGGCGGGCGGAGCCACGCGCCACTCCGACTCGCGCACCTGCCTGGTCTCCGGCAGGAAGTCGAGTGTCCCGCCCGCGGAGAGCCGCGCCTGCCGTTCGTCACGTACGGCCAGCAGCTCCCTACGCGTCGTGTCGAACTCGCGATGCAGGGTAGCTACGAAGGCGAGTGCCTTGGGGGTGAGGATCTCGTCGAACCGATCGAGCAGGGGACCTGTGATCTCAACGCCTTCCATCGGCACCCTTTCCACGATACGGAAATATAGTTCTAAAAGGTGGAATCGACGCTACTCCACCGCTGATCCGAGGGTCAATGCAGGGGACGCGTCAGGGGCACTCTTGGGGATCTCCCTGATTGGGCGGGCCGTACCAGGCTGAAGAATCGGTGTCATGAGAAAGCAGAGCATGATCATGGCGGGAGTGGCCCTGGGCTCCGCCCTCACTCTCACCGCGTGCGGCACGGACCTCGATCTGGGCAAGGTCGGTTTCGGCGGCGAGCAGGCCGTCCAGTCCTACGACGTGACCGACGAGATCACGGCCCTGCACGCCAACACGGGGGCAGGCGAGATCGTCATCAACGAGTCCGACAGGACCGGCGTTCACGTCACCGAGACTCTGCACTGGCGGGGTGACAAGCCGCAGGACGGGCACCAGGTCGACGCCGGAACGCTCACGTTGCGCTACCGGTGCCACGACTGCTCCGTCGACTACGAGGTGGAGGTCCCCAAAGGCCTGGACGTGAAGGTCGACTCGGGGTCGGGGACGATCACCCTCCGCCAGCTGACCGGCCCGGTGAGCGCCGCGACGGGCTCCGGCGACATCGAGGCGAGGGGACTGGCCGGCCGTCAGGTGACCGCGACGACCGGGTCAGGCGAGGTCAAGCTGCGCTTCGCGGCCGCCCCCGACAACGTGCACGTCGAGACCGGCTCGGGCGAAGGAGCGGTCTGGGTGCCGTCCGGGTCCTACAACGTGACCGCCGACCCGGGTTCGGGGGAGAGGGAGGTCTCCGTGGTCCAGGACCCGTCGTCCCCCCGGACCGTCGTGGTCAAGACCGGTTCCGGCGACGCCCGGGTCCTCAAGGCGTGAAGGTCCCCCCGGGGCTCCGGGCCTGGCGGAACGCGGCACGACCATAACCAGATGCGGACATCGGGGCGTCGTGCAACCATCGATGGGAAGACACCAGGGGTGTCGGACCGTTCTCCTAGAAGAGATGACATATATGCATGACGAGCCCGAAGACCTGGCCATGGGCGAATACGAACTGGAAGAGCGCCAGGCGCTCCGCCGCGTGGCCGGTCTTTCGACGGAGCTCGAGGACATCACCGAGGTCGAATACCGCCAGCTGCGGCTGGAGCGGGTCGTCCTCGTAGGAGTCTGGACCAGCGGCTCCGTCTTCGACGCGGAGAACTCGCTGCAGGAGCTGAGGCTCCTCGCGGAGACCGCGGGATCGGACGTCCTGGAAGGGCTGATCCAGCGCCGTGACAAGCCCGACCCCGCGACGTACATCGGATCGGGGAAGGCGATCGAGCTGCGTGACACGGTGGCCGCCTCGGGCGCCGACACCGTGATCTGCGACGGCGAGCTCACCCCCGGTCAGCTGCGCCAGCTGGAGGAGATCGTCAAGGTCAAGGTCATCGACCGGACCGCGCTGATCCTGGACATCTTCGCGCAGCACGCCAAGAGCCGCGAGGGCAAGGCCCAGGTCGAGCTGGCCCAGCTCCAGTACCTGCTGCCGCGCCTGCGAGGCTGGGGCGGCAACCTCTCCCGGCAGGTCGGCGGCCGCGCCGCCGGCGGCGTCGGCATCGGCGGCCGTGGTCCCGGTGAGACGAAGATCGAGCTGGACCGGCGCCGGATCCGTGAGCGGATGGCGAAGCTGCGCCGTCAGATCAAGGGCATGTCGACGGCGCGCGAGACCATGCGGCACCACCGCCAGGCCCGCGAGGTGCCGGCGGTGGCGATCGCCGGCTACACCAACGCGGGCAAGTCGTCGCTGCTCAACCGGCTGACGGGTGCGGGTGTGCTGGTCGAGGACGCGCTGTTCGCGACCCTCGACCCCACCGTGCGCCGGGCCCGCACGCCCGAGGGCCGGCTGTTCACGCTCGCCGACACCGTCGGGTTCGTCCGGCACCTGCCCCACCAGCTGGTCGAGGCGTTCCGCTCGACCCTGGAGGAGGTCGGCGACGCCGACCTGATCCTGCACGTGGTGGACGGGTCGCACCCCGATCCCGAGTCGCAGCTCGCCGCCGTCCGCGAGGTGTTCTCCGAGATCGAGGGCGCGAGCGAGATCCCCGAGATCGTCGTGATCAACAAGGCCGACGCCGCCGACCCGGTGACGCTCGCCCGGCTGACCATGAAGGAACGGCGCAGCGTGGTGGTGTCCGCGCGCACCGGCTCCGGCATCGACGAGCTGATGACGATGATCGAGACCGAGCTTCCCCGCCTGGACCACGAGGTCCGGATGCTCGTGCCGTACGACAGGGCCGATCTGGTCGCGCGCGCCCACAAGGAGGGCGAGGTGCTGTCCCTCGAGCACACCGGTGACGGGACGATCCTGCACGCAAGGGTTCTCGGGGCGCTGTTCGCCGAACTGGACCGGGCCGCCAAGCCCGTCGAGACCGTCTGAGGGACGCTTTCCGTCCTCCCGACACGCCCCTGTGAGGGTCACGATTGGTTAGTGGCCCTCCGGGGGTGACCTTGGTACGATAACGCCAGCCTAACGAGACCTTATGGCGCGGGTAACAAAATGACACTAGAACGTGCTGTTACGCGTTGGCGAGTGCGAGGGCATCGGGTTCAAGCTGCGGGGAACGGCTGCCGGTGCGAAGTCGGGGACAGATGTGACGTATCAATACGGCTGTGGCGTATTGGCGTTCTTTCTCAATAGCCCTGTACATCCAGTCGACCTGTGAAATAACGTAACTGAACTGAAATCGCCCGGGTTCAAGATCCTGGCGATAGGGTCATCGCACAACAACCGGTGCGCGATGAGGCAGGAGACCCCCCAATGACGTCCGGACACGGAGCGGACCCAGTGGGCGCGGCGCCCATGAACTGGGACTTTGTCGTGTTCCGGGATGACGGGCAGGTGGTCGGATGACCGTTCGGCTGCTCACCAACATCGGCCGGCTCTGGACCGGTCACGACGTATGCAGCAACGCGGCCATCCTGGTCCACAACGACCGCATCGCCTGGGTCGGACGGGCGGCTGACCTGCCCCAGAGTGTTCCCGGGGTCGTCAACGACATCGTCGACGTCGACCATGTGGAGAACCTCGGCGGCGCCCTCGTCACGCCCGGTCTCATCGACGCCCACACCCACCCCGTCTACGCCGGGAACCGCTACGCCGAGATGGCGATGCGGTCGGGCGGCTCCACGGCCTCCGCGATCAACGCGGCGGGCGGCGGCATCGGCTCGACCGTCACGGTGACCCGCGGCACCGACCCGTGGACGTTGTGCAACGGCGTCCGCGAGAGGCTGCGCGAGTGGCTGCTGGCCGGAACGACGACCGTCGAGGCCAAGACGGGCTACCACCTGACCCGCGACGGAGAACTGGCGGACGTCCGCCTGCTGCGCGAGCTCGAGAAAGAGCCGATGATGCCGCGGGTGCACGTCACGTTCCTGGCCGCTCACGTGGTCCCGCCGGAGTACTTCGGCCGCCAGCGTGACTACGTCGAGGCCGTCGCCACCTGGTGCGCGGACGCCGCCGCCGCGGGGGCCGACAGCGTGGACGTCTACTGCGACGACGGCCACTTCAGCGTCGACGAGGCCCGCTGGGTGCTCGCCTCCGGCCGCAACGTCGGCCTCCTTCCCCGCGTGCACGCGGGCGCCTACAACCGCCGCGGCGCGGTCCAGTTGGCCGCCGAGATGGGATGCTCGTCCGCCGACCTGCTCCACCACACCTCTGACGAGGACATCGCGCTGATGGGCAGGTACGGCGTGCCGGCCGTCGTCTGCCCTGCCACCGCCCTGCAGGGTGGCAGCCTTCCCCCGGTGCGCCGCATGATCGCCCAGGGCGTCCCGATCGCGCTCGGCAGCGACCACAACCCGGGTCACTGCGGCATCACCTCGATGGCCCTGGTGATCAGCCTGGCCGTGTCGGCGTTCGGGATGAGCGTGGGGGACGCGCTTCGCGCGGCGACGCTGGGCGGAGCCCAGGTGTTGGGCGCCCCCGACCGCGGCATCCTCGCGCCGGGTCGCCTGGCGGACATCGTGCAGTGGGACGCCGACCACGAGGGCGCGTTCGCCTGGTCGTACGGCCTCAAGCCCCGCCGGGTCTGGCGTGGCGGCACCCCCGTCCAGTAACCTCAGCTCACCCCCGCATCCCTTGCGCGTGATCATGCACAGGTTCGGCCGAACCCCCGCCGACCTGCCCCTCCCTTGGGCGTGATCATGCATGGATTCGCCGGCAGCGCGCATGACCTGCGGCGATGCGCTTCGTGATCATGCGCACTTTCGCTTATGTGTGCTCTCACCTGCGAAGACACATTCCGTGATCATGCACGTGCCCAGCGGATCGGGAGGGGTTACTCTCTCGATATGTCCTCGATGATCGCTGTCGTCACGGATTCCACCGCGTATCTGGGTGAGGCTGAGGCGGTCAGGTGGGGCGTCGCCGTCGTCCCGCTGCAGGTCGCCTACGACGATCAGATCCTTGAGGACCGGACCCCGATCGACGCCGCCGCCGTGGCGAGCGCTCTACGTGGAAGGGCCACCACGTCGCGGCCGTCGCCGCAGGTGTTCGCCGATGCCTACGAGCAGGCTGCCGCGCGGGGGGCGACGGGCGTCGTGTCCATCCATCTTTCTGGCGATATGTCGGGCACGGTGGACTCCGCCCTCATCGCCGCGCGGGACGCACCGATTCCCGTCGAGGTGATCGACAGCCGGTCCGTCGCGATGGGACTCGGGTTCCCCGTGCTGGCCGCGGCCCAGGCGGCCCAGCGGGGGGCTGCGCTCGCGGAGGTCGTGTCCGCGGCGAGGCGATGCGCCGACGTCACCCGCACGTTCTTCTACGTCGACACGCTCGAGCACCTCCGGCGGAGCGGCCGCATCGGCGCCGCCGCCAACCTCGTCGGCTCCGCGCTGGCGATCAAGCCGCTGATGCATCTCGGCGATGGTGCGATCACCGTCCTGGAGAAGGTACGTACGGCGGGGCGCGCGATCGCCCGCCTTGAGGACCTGGCGGTCGGGGCGGCCACGGACGGGCCGGTGAACGTGGCGGTGCAGCATCTGATGGCGTCCGCACGCGCCGACGCGCTCGCGGAGAGTCTGAGCACGCGGTTGCCGAAACTCGCCCGCATGATGGTCGTCGAGGTCGGGCCGGCGCTCGGCGCCCATGTCGGCCCGGGATTGCTGGGTGTGACGATCTCCCCGACGGCCCAGTGAGCGCCAGGTCTCGGCGGCGCCGCGGTTTCCACAGGCATCCGGTCATCCACAGAGCGCCGTTCCGGCGGAGGCGGAACACCCGCCCGCACCTAGCGTCTCCCGCGTGCGAACCACGCAGCAGGCGGCTCATCGCGTCGCCGCAGAGGCACGTCTGCGCTGTCTGACAGCGTCGGCGCGGTCCGGGCCGCCGGCTGCTCCGCCACGCTCCTCGCCAGGCTCGCCACCGTCACTCAGCCCGCCACCGTCGTTCGGCTCACTCCATGAGGCTCGTACGGCTGCCGCGACGCGTGAGGCTGACGAACCCGGCCCATCGGAGGAGGAACCACCGACCGTGGACACACTCGGGGCGCGGATACGCGGGCGCCTGTCCGGGACGGTGCCGCTGCTCGATCCTGGCGTGCCGGGTCTCAGGGCGCTCGTCGTCCTCGGCGCGCTCGCGGCGATCGCGGCCGGCATCTTCGCGTTGCGGTCGCGGCCGGTGGCCGAGCCGTTGGCCCCTCCCGCACCTGTGAGCGTGGCCTCGGTCGTGGCTTCCCCGTCGCCGACGACGAGTGTGGTCGTGTACGTGACCGGCAAGGTGCGGCGACCGGGGGTGCTGTCGCTGGTGACGGGGTCCCGGGTCGCCGACGCCATCGAAGCCGCCGGCGGGGTCCGGCCGGGTGCGAAGCCGGGTGCCGTGAACCTGGCGCGACGTCTCGTGGACGGCGAGCAGATCGTGGTGGGTTCTCCCACACCGATGACTCCCGGCGGCGGCTCCGTTGCGGGCGCGGCGGCAGGGTCGGCGGCGGGCGGCCTCATCAGCCTCAACTCGGCGACGGCGGAGCAGCTCAACGGCCTACCGGGGGTCGGCGACGTGCTCGCCGCGCGCATCATCGAGTTCCGCGAGGCCCACGGCGGGTTCCAGAGCGTCGACCAGTTGCGCGAGGTGTCCGGGGTCGGAGAGAAGCGGTTCTCGGAGATGAAGGACAGGGTCGCCCTGTGACCGCCGGGCAGGCCGATCCCGGAGGCGGCCCGACGCCGAAGCCCGGGATGGCGCACTCGCTGCTGCTGGTCGCACCCGCTCTGGCGTCCTGGGCGGCGGCGCTCGTCCTGCTGGGGCAACCGGCCGTCGTCGGAGCGGTGGTAGCGGTCACCGCCGCCGTCGCGGCGGCGGCGTGCTGGGCCCTTTGCCCGCGTGCTTCCAGACCGTCCGGCCTGCGAACACGGAGGACATGGCGGTGGGCCCTGGGCGCGAGATCTCCTGCTTTCCGGAACGTGGTCGTGGGAGTCCTCGCCTGCCTGTCGGCCACCGCGGCGGTCGTGGCCTTCAAGGTGCACACCGTCAGCACCGGCCCGGTGCCCGGACTGGCGGCGCGGAGTGCCTCGGTGACGGCCGACGTCGTGATCACCGACGACCCTCGCGTCCGGCCCCATCGCGGTGGGGTCGCCCGCCGGGACAGCGCGGTCGTCGAGGCTCGGATGGTGTCCGTGAGCGCGGGCACGGCGCGGTTCGCCGTGGACGTCCCGGTCGTGTTGTTCGGGTCGGGGGATGGATGGAGTTCCCTGCTGCCGAGCCAGCGGGTCAGAGTGCGGGGGCGTCTGGGGCCCGCGGAGCCGGGCGAGCTCACCGCGGCCGTCATGCTCGTGCGCGGGCCTCCGCGATCCCTCTCCGGGCCCTCGGCGCCGCAGACGGTGGCCGGCGCGCTGCGCGCCGGCCTGCGGGAGGCCAGCGATGTGCTCTCTCCCGACCAGCGAGGTCTGCTGCCAGGCCTGGTGGTGGGCGACGTGTCACGCCTGGACGACCAGGTCAGGCAGGACCTCACAACGGCCGGGCTCAGCCATCTGACCGCCGTCTCCGGCGCCAACCTCGCCCTGATCGCGGGAGCCGCCCTCGCCCTCGCGAGGCTCGGAGGGCTCTCACTGCCGTTGCGCGCCCTCGTCGCGGTCGCCGCGATGGTGGGCTTCGCCGTGGTCGCGAGACCGTCTCCCAGCGTGCTGCGCGCACTCGTCATGGGGACGATCGCCGCCGTCGCACTCGGCACCGGCCGGCCGAAGGACGGGGTGGCCATCCTCTCGGCCACCGTGCTCGGCCTGATCCTCTTCGATCCGGGACTCGCCAGGCAGTACGGCTTCGCCCTGTCCGTCTTCGCTACCGGCGGCATCCTGGTCCTCGCCCCGCCCTGGCGCGAACGTCTGGCGGAGCGGATGCCCGTGCTCGCCGCCGAGGCGATCGCGGTGCCCGCCGCGGCCCAGGCGGCCGTGACCCCGGTGCTGGTGCTGATGTCCGGCAGGATCGACCTGGTGGCGATCCCGGCGAACCTGCTCGCGGGGCCGGCCGTCGCACCGGCCACCGTGCTCGGCTTCGCCGCGGCGATCGTCGCTCCGTTGAGCATGGGCGCCGCGCAGATCCTGGTCCATCCCGCGGGCTGGGCGGTCGGCTGGATCATCGTCGTCGCCGAGCACGCCGCCGGGGTCCCCATGGCGACGATCGGCTGGCCGGGAGGTCCGGGCGGGCTGGTTCTCCTGGCGGTCGCGGCGGTGACCGCTTGGGCGCTGCTACGCGGACGGGCGCGCAGGCGGATCGCCCTCGCTCTGCTGGCGGGCGCACTGGTCGCCGTCCTGGTCGCCGGGCCGGTGGCCTCGCGGTGGCCGCCTCCGGGCTGGTTACTGGTGGCCTGCGATGTGGGCCAGGGAGACGCGCTGGCCGTATCGGCGGGGCCTGGCAAGGCCATAGTGATCGACACGGGCCCGGAGCCGGGACCGGTCGACCGGTGTCTGCGTGACCTCGATGTCCGGCAGGTGCCGTTGATGGTGCTCACGCATCCCCACCTCGACCACGTCGGAGGTCTTGAGGGAGCCATGCGAGGCAGAGCGGTGGGCGCGGCGCTGGTGAGCCCGGGCCGCGTCCCCGAGCGGGAGAGCGCCCGCGTCTCCTGGCGCCTGCGGACGAAGGGAGTCCCCGAATGGGTGATGCCGCCAGGGACGCGGTGGCGGTTCGGCGGCGCGGAGATCACCGTGATCGCCCCGTCCTCTGACGCCGCTCGTGAGGGTCCGGGGGAGGGAGCCATCGCGAACAACGCCAGCGTCGTGCTGCTCGTGCGCTGGTTCGAACCGGCGGGGAGGCTCCTCGGATCCGCGTTGCTCGCCGGAGATCTCGAGACCGAGTCGCAGGCCGTCCTGTCGCGTCTCGGGATCCCGCCCGTCGACGTCCTGAAGGTCCCGCATCACGGTAGCGGGCGCCAGGATCCGGGATTCCTGGCCGCCACCCGGGCGCGTGCCGCGCTGATCAGCGTCGGCGCAGTCAACGATTACGGGCATCCCGCCCCGTTGACGACGAACCGGCTCAGCCGGCTCGGCATGCGGGTCTACCGTACCGACCTGTCCGGTGACCTCGCGGTGACCGTCCAGGAGGGCCGGCTCGGGATCGTGCCGCGGAAGGGCTGAGATCCATACGCCGGCGGATGTGCCACACCCGGCGCGGCGTGGCATGCTGCCAGACATGGCGAACCCAGCTCCCGTGACCCTTGTCGTCGGCGACGAGGAGTTCCTCGTGGACCGCGCCGTCGGGTCGATCGTGTCGGCGGTGCGCGGGACCGACCCGGAGGCGGAGGTGCACGACCTCGTGGGAGGGAAGGTCGAGATCGGGGAGCTGACCCGGCTCGCCTCGCCGTCCCTGTTCGAAGACCGGTCTGTCGTCGTGATCCGCTCGGCTCAGGATCTCCAGAAGGACGTCATCGCCGAGATCGTGAAGTACACCGCTCACCCGGCGGACGACACCGTCCTGATCCTGGCCCACCCCGGCGGGGTCAAGGGCAAGGCCCTCGTCGACGGCGTCAAGAAGGCGGGCGCCGAGGTCGTCACCGTGGCCAAGCCGACGAAGCCGGGGGAGCGGCTGGACTTCATCAAGGCCGAGGTCAGGCGGCACGGCCGGACGATCGCCCCCGCCGCGGCCCAGGCGTTGCTCGACGCGGTGGGCAGTGACCTCCGCGAGCTGGCCGCCGCCTGCGGCCAGCTGGCGTTCGACACCTCGGGGAAGAACATCGACGAGGCCGCGGTCGCCCGCTACCACCGTGGCCGGGCCGAGGTCACCGGATTCGCCATCTCCGATCTCGCCGTCGAGGGACGGCTCGGCGAGGCGCTCGAACAGCTCCGCTGGGCAGTGGCCACCGGGGTGGCGCCGGTGCTGATCGTCAGTGCCCTCGCGGGGGGCCTCCGCTCACTTGCGAAGGTGGGGGGCGCGCCGCGAAACCTGCGCGGAGCTCAGCTCGCCGGCCACGTCGGGATGCCCCCCTGGAAGATCGACAGGGTCAAGCGCCAGCTCAGCGGATGGGGGCCGGAGGGCATCTCCATCGCCATGCAGGCGGTCGCGTCGGCCGACGAGCAGGTCAAGGGCGCCGGCACGGACCCGGCGTACGCCCTGGAACGCGCCGTCCAGGTCATCGCTGCCAGCCGTACCGGCCGCTGAGCCTCCGTACCGGCGGGCCGCGAACAGCTGAGCCGCCGTACCGCCCGCGAACAAGCTGAGCCGTCGTACCGCTCGAGCACAGCCGAGCCTCCGTATCGGCCGCGAACAAGCTGAGCCGTCGTACCGGCTTCGGCCGCCGATCCTGGCGGGGCGCGAGCTCACTCGGCCGGAGCCGCTGGAGCGTGGGGTCCTTCCATCTGCAGCAACATCCGTTTGAGGAGTGCGGCCAGCACATCTTGCTCGGCCGGGGTGAGAACGCCGACCATGTCCGTCTCGGTCTCTCCTCGCACGTCCATCGCCCTCAGCCAGGTCGCACGCCCCTGTTCGGTGAGTTCGACGTCCACGCGCCTGCGGTCCTCCTCACTGCGGACCCGCCGCACGAGGCCGGCCTTCTCCAGGGTGTCGAGCCGCCCCGTCATGCCGGCCGGTGACAGCTTGAGGTCCGCGGCGAGCTCTGAGGGAGTGGCTCGGCCGTGCTCGCCACGTGAGGCGAGCTGATGCAGCGTCTCGAACTCGAAGTCCTGGAGGCCGACGACGGCGAGCGCGGTGTCCTTGCTCCGGTAGAGGTGTTTCACCAGGAACTGCAGCCTGGTGACGATCGCCTCCGCGCGTTCGTCGAAGGGCGCCTTGCCGCGCCAACGGGCGATGTGCCGGTCCACCGAGTCGTCCACCTCCCGATCATACGGCGAAATATATTTAGTTGACGAATAGTTTGCTGACGAAATACCTTCGAAAACATGATTGCTCGACTCCTCGCCGGACGGGCGGTCGCCGCACTGGCCACCGCACTCATCCCCACCGGGCTGACCCTCGCCGTCATCCGGGCCACCGGCTCGGCGCTCGATCTCGGCATCGTGCTCGCCGCCGAGACGATTCCGATGTTGCTGCTGTTGCCGATCGGCGGGGTGGTGGCGGATCGGCTGCCTCCAAGACGCGTCATCCTCGTCGCGGACCTGGCGCGATGCGCGGCCCAGGTGATGATCGGCGCGAGGCTGCTACTCGGTGATCCCTCCGTCGGTGAGATCGCCGGACTGGCGGCACTGACGGGTGTGGCCGTGGCGTTCGGGATTCCGGCCGTGTCACCACTGGTCGTAGCGGTGGCTCCGCCCGACGGGAGGCTGAGGCTTAACGCGCGACTGGGGATGGTCAACGGGTTCGCCCAGATCGGCGGGCCCGCGCTCGCCGGAGGTCTGACCCTCTGGGCCGGCCCGGGCTGGTCCTTCGTGATCACGGGGATTCTGTTCGCCGGCTCGGCCGTCACCCTGGGCGGGCTCGTCACGGCGCCGCCCGCCGGCCCGCGGCGGCACTTCCTCGCCGACCTGCGTGAGGGCTGGCGTGAGGCCAGGCGGCACCGATGGTTCCTCACCAGCCTGCTCGGTCACGGCGTCTGGCACCTCGCCGCCGGTTTCCTGCTCACGCTCGGGCCCATCATCGCGGTGCGCAGCCTGGGCGGGGAGTCCGCCTGGATCGTCATCGCCCAGGCCGGGACCGTGGCGACGGTCGCGGGCGTCTTCCTCGCGCCGAGGCTTCCGATCTCACGGCCGATCGCTGTCGCGAACGCCTCGGCCGCTCTCTACGCCGTCCCCCTGGTGGCCCTGGCGATTCCGGCGCCGCTCGTGGTGGTCGCGTGCGCCTATTTCATCGCCATGTTCGGCCTCGGCCTGCTGATCCCGCTGTGGGACACCGTCATGCAGCGCCGGATCCCGCAGGAGGCGCTCGGCCGGGTCGGATCGTTCGACGCGCTGATCTCGTTCGCGTCGCGTCCGATCGGTCTCGCCGTCGCGGCTCCCCTCGCCGCCTGGGCGGGGACTGCGATCCCGCTGATCGCCGCAGCGGTGCTCGTCGCCTCGGTCAACCTCGCCGTCGTCGCCCTGCCCGAGGTCCGAGAGCGTACGGACCCGGCTCGAGAGCGTACGGACCCGGCTCAAGTGCGTACGGACCACGTCCGCGAAGTGGGCACGCCCGTGGCTGCTCCCGAGAGATGAACCGCACGCTAGGAGGCGGCCTCCTCGAGCAGGCCGTCGCGCAGTTCGAGCACCCGGTCGGCCAGCGCGATCAGGCCGAGGTCGTGCGTCGCGACGACGGCGGTGACCCCCTCGCTCCTGACCAGGGCACGGATCAGCTCCATGATCTGGCGTGCCGTCTGCGAGTCGAGCTGCCCGGTCGGCTCGTCGGCGATGAGGACGCGCGGCCGGTTGGCCAGAGCTCGGGCGATCGCCACCCGCTGCTGCTGACCGCCGGACAGCTCGTAGGGCCGCTGGTTGACGTGATCGGCCAGCCCCACCAGCGTCAGCAGCACCCGGACGCGTTCCTCGCGCTCCTGCGCCGCAGCCTTCGCGAGCCGGAGCGGCACGCCCACGTTCTCGGCCGCCGACAACACCGGCACCAGGCCGAACGTCTGGAAGACGAACCCGACCACGTCCCGGCGCAGCTCCACCAGGCCGGACTCCGCCATGCCGGTGACGGAGCGGCCCGCGATGGTGACCTGCCCCGCGTCCGGCCGGTCCAGCCCGCCCACCAGGTTGAGCAGGGTGGTCTTGCCCGAGCCCGACCGTCCCTTGATGGCGATCAGCTCGCCGGGGAACGCCTCGAACGAGACGTCCTTCAGCGCCGCGACCTCCTTGGGGCCCTTCTGGTAGGTCTTGCGCAGACCCTTTACGACGACCAGCGGCTCAGTCATTCGGCTCACCTTCGCGATCGGCCGGCCATACTCCGATGTGGTCGCGTTCGAGCTCCAGCCGGACCCGGCGCTCCATCTCGAGTTCGTTCATGAAGTCCCGGGGGAGCTGCAGACGGCCGGCGCGGTCAAGCACGGCGTACTCTTCCGCGATCACCCCGCCGTCCTGTGACGTGCGGCGCAGCGTCTCGCTCGACGTGCGCCCGTCGCGGATGCCGATGGTGCGGTCCACCTGTTCCGACACCGTCGGGTCGTGGGTCACGATGACGCAGGTGACGCCGAGCTCGCGGTTGGCGCCGCGGAGGGCGGCGAAGACGTCCTCGGAGGTGTCGCTGTCGAGCTCGCCCGTCGGCTCGTCGGCGAGGATCACCTCGGGGGAGTTGGCCAGGGCCACGGCGATGGCGACCCGCTGCTGCTGGCCGCCGGACAACTCGCCGGGCCGCCGGGCGGCGCATTCGGCGACGCCCAGAAGCTCCAGCAGGTCGCCGGCCCGTGCCTTGTCGACCTTGCGGCCGGCCAGCCGCATCGGGAGCGTCACGTTCTCCCGCGCGGTCAGGTACGGCAGGAGGTTGCGCGCCGTCTGCTGCCAGATGAACCCCACGATGGAGCGGCGGAAGCGCAGCCGGTCGCGGGAGGTCATCGACAGCAGGTCCATCCCGGCGACGCGGGCCAGCCCGGCGGTCGGGATGTCGAGCCCCGAGAGCACGTTGAGCAGGGTGGACTTGCCCGAGCCCGACGCGCCCACGATGGCGATCAGCTCACCCTTGTCGATCAGCAGGTCGAGGCCCTGCAGGGCGACCACCTCGACCGCGGCGCTCCGATCAGAGCCACGGGAGGAGCCTTCGGTCTTGTAGATGCGAACCAGGTTGTCGCACAGGATATGGGCGTTTTCACCGAAGGCGGGACGTGTGACTCCCGCCTGCGCCTCAAGATCGGCCAGACTTGGCATGGCCACCTCCAAGGTAGGAGCCTACGAGGGCGATGAGCGCGACGCCGGCCGCGAACAGCAGCGCGGGCGTCTGCGGGGCGAGCGACGGGGCGCCGTCCGGCAGGCCCGCGTAGGCCGCCAGGTCGACGCCCGCTCCGAGCAATGAGGGCAGGCCGATGCCCAGGGCGACCCCCGCGCAGGTCGTCAGCAGGAGCAGCGGGGTCACCTCCAGGAGGGTGAGGACCCTCGCCTGCCGTCCGGTCAGGCCGAGCACGGCCAGCAGCGCATGGGCCCGGGCACGCTCCGGCGCGCGGGACACGAAGGCGATGGCCACGCCGATCAGCGCGTACACGGCGAGTGCGAGGGTGACCACCCACAGGCCGGTGACGAGTGCCGACGCGAGCGGTTCATCCGCGATGCCGTCGAGCGCCCCGTCCACGGTCCTGATCACGGCGCCCGACGGCATCCCGGCCTTGACCACCGACCTGACGGCCTCGGCGTCTCCGCTGATGAGCAGGGTGTTGGCCTTCCCGGCGACAGCGGGGACGACGATGAGATCCTGACCCGCGACGTCCACGCCGGGGAACGACGTGACGATGCCCTTCGGCACCACGGTCATGTGCTTCGGCCAGGTGATGTCGAAGCTCGACATGGCGGACAGACCGCGGGTGATGAGGGCTCCGGAGCCCGGCGCGCGCGGCAAGGTCAGCGGGCTGCCGGCGACCAGCCGGCGGTAGGCCTCCAGATCGACGGCGACCACGATTGCCGGAAGCCCGCGGAAGCCCACATCGGCGGTGATCGAGCCCACGGAGGCCGGCACCACCGCGTTCACGCCCGGTGTCCGCCGTAGTTCTTCCACCAGGCCGGTGGGGGTGTCCCGATCCACCTCCACCCGGATCTCCGCGCCGATCATCTGCCACGCGGCCTGCCGCTGGGCGGTGTCGATGCCCTGCACGGTGGCCGAGCCGTACGCGCCGATGGACAGGGCGGGAAGCAGCGCCAGCACGGGCAGCGCGACGCCCGCCGCCGCACGCGCCGCCATGGTCAGGCCCAGATACGAGGAGGCGTTGCGGCCTCGTGCGGTCAGCCGTACCAGCAGCCTGAGCGGCAGGGGATAGACCCGCAACGTCACGACCGCGGCGGCGAGGGCGAGAAGCAGGGGAGCCAGCGAGAGGAGCGGGTCGTCGGTGCCGAGCCCGCGGGTGCGCAGCAGTTGCACGCCTCCCACGCCCAGCGCGACCACGAGCACCTCCATGGCGATCCGCCGTGGAGAGGGCCGCGCCGCCACGATGTCGTCTCTGCGCTGGTCCAGCGGTTTCCGGTGTGCGCCGGCCACCCAGACGGCGCAGAAGCAGACGGCCGCCAGGGCGAGCAGCGCGGGCCCGATGTGGACGATCGGCGTGACGGGCCCCGGTACGGCGAAGGAGACCAGGTAGCCGATGAGAGCCGCGGGCACGGCCATGAGGGCGGCCGCTCCGGTGCCCATGAGGGTGACCTGCCGGAGCGAGGCGCCGCGGGCGCGCATCAAGGCGAGGTCGCCGCGTACGCGTTCGGTGAGCAGGCGTACGGCGAGCGCGATCGTGCCGGCACAGACCACGATGAGGCCGCCGAGGAGCACCGCGATGAGCGTCCGCGTCAGGGCGAGCCGGTCCAGGAACTGCGTCATGAGCCGGTCGAGGTTGGTCGACAGGGAGATGCCGGAGCCGCTGTCGGAGATGCGGTAGCGGAAGTCGGCGACCCCGGTGCGCACGGCTTCCGCGTTGCGGGCCGTGACCGCGCCGGACTTCACGGTCATGAACCACTGGTAAGTCCGCTTGGTGTTCATGGTCGCCACGCTGTCGCCGTCGGTGAGGCCGGCGAGGTACATCTGCTCTTCCATCGCCCCGACGGGGAGCGCCCTGATGACACGGCCGAGGCTGTCGTAGTGGGCCCAGAACGCCTTGGCGCCGGTCACCGGCTCATACAGTCCGGTGACCTTGGCGGAGAAGCCGTCGAGTCGGAGGACGTCACCCACCTTGATGCCGACTTCCGCGGCCGCGGGTGCGGCGAGGCCGACGTCGAACCGGGTGCCCTTCCTGGGCCCGGGCGGGCGGCCCTTGACGTAGCGGACGGCGGATTCGGCGGAGGAGACCCATGCGAGCGTCAGATGCTCGTTGCGCCTGTTGAGGATCCGCTGCCGCTCGGTTTCGACGCTGAACAGCTTCTCGGCGTTCGTCACCTGCCGCAGGGCGGGAGGGAGTTCCGCGCGCCAGTCGTCGTCCTTCGCGACGACCTGCTCGATGCTGCCCAGCGGCTCGGCGTAGTAGCTCGTGCTCAGGACCACGCCGAGCGACGTGAGCTGCGGGGGCGAGTTCGACAGAAGCCGCTGGGCGCCCTCGTCGTAGGACGCCTCCAGCATCCGGGGAAGGGCCGCCACGAGCAGGGAGACACTCAGCACCAGCGCGGCCAGCAGGGCCGCCACGCCCCGGTGGGCCGCCAGCAGCCGGATCATCGGTCCTCCCCGGTTCGCAGCACGCCGCCCGGTCCCCGCCGGTGCAGCGACCGGGCCAGGCCGCCGACCACCACCAGGAGGCTCACCGTGATCGTCAGGATGAGGACGGCCACGGTCGGCCACGGGATGTCCAGCAGGACCGGGGGCGTGACGGCGGTCGCCTGCCCGGTCAGCACGATGGCCGGCACCACGACGGCGGCGACGACCCCCGCGAGGAGGACTCCGCCCGCCAGGGAAAGGGCGATGACGAACGACTGCTCGACCGCCAGTAGGGCGATCATCTGGCGGAAGGTCACGCCGAGCGCCCTCAGCAGGGCGAACTCCGCCCGGCGTTCTCTGGCCGACACCGCCGCGTTGACGAGGAAGCCCAGCAGCGCGAACGCCAGGGCGGCGGCGAAGCCGAGCGTCAACGCCCCCTGGAGGCCGGCCGCCAGCGGGTCGGCACCGAGCCGCCGGGCGAGCGCGCCCAGATCGGTGACGGTCTCCGCGGGATCCGCCCCCAGTGCGGTCACCGCACGCGAGGTGTCATGGCCGCTGATGGAGATCCACCATTCCGTGGGATCGCGGGGGACCTTCGCCGCCCGTAACGCCGACAGGTCGGCGAGCACGGCGGGGGTCCCCGCGGCCGTGCCGGGCATGGCGGCGATCGTCCCCGCCACGTGGACGGGCACCACCTGCGAGCCGATCGTGATCGTCTTGAGCTGGGCCAGGCCGGGGGTGACCACGACCGGCAGCGCCGCGCCCTTCTGCTGAAGCCGTGAGGTCAGCGTGGCGAGCGGGGCGTCCGACAGGTCGGGCCGCAGCAACATGATCGTGCCCAGTTTCGCGGCGTCGGCGCCGAGGAGGGTGACGTCGCCGCCGCCCATGGACGCCACACTCCGGTGGACGCCGGTCACGGCGGTCACTCCGGGCAACGACTCGTAGGCCGACTCCCTGGCGTCGCCTCCCGGGGGCACCGCGATCCGGAGATCGGCTCCGGCCAGGTGCCGGGCCTGGTCGTCCTGGGACGCCCGCCAGGTCGAGCCCGTGGCCAGGGAGAGCACTCCGATGGCGATCGCCATGGTCAGCAACAGGGTGGGGCCGGAGTACCGGGTCGGGCGCCGGCTCACCTGGCGCGACCCGAGAGCCGAGGCGAGCCCGGTGCCGCGCGCGGTGAGCCGCTCCACGAGGGCCGACGCCGGTGCGAGCAGGCGAAGGCCGAGCATCCCTCCGCAGAGCAGCGCGAGCGCCGGTCCCGCCACGATCAGCGGGTCGATCCCCAGGCCGCCGCCCGCCGTAGAGGTCACCGGCGCGCCGTAGTGGCGCAACTGCCAGATCGCGAGCCCGGCCAGCACGAGCAGCACCAGGTCGGCGCCCGCTCTCTGGAGGATGCCCTGTCGCGCTCCGCGGCCCCGCGCCCCGCGTTCCTCGACGTAGGTGCGGCGGGCGCTCCTGATGGCGGGCAGCGCCAGGAGCACGGCGCAGGCCAGCGCCACGGCCGCGGAGACCGCGAACATGGCCGGCGCCGACGGCGGCGAGAGCCGTACGTCGGTCGAGCTGGTCAGCCGGAGCAGGACGGGTGCGAGGAACGGCGCCGCGACGGCGCAGGGCAGGGCGACCAGCAGCGCCTCGCCTCCGGCCAGTACGGCGAGGCGGATCGAGCCGCCGCCTCTCGACCGGAGCAGCGCGACCTCCATCTGCCGGTGGTCCGACAGCAGGCGGGCGGTGAGCGTCAGCGCGTAGGCCGCGAGGAGCAGCAGTTGCAGGACCGGGACGAGCATCGTCGAGCGCGCCACCAGGGCCGCCCGGTCGAGCTGGGTGAGCATGTCGGGCAGGAGGCTGGTGACGGTGCAGTCGGTACAGCTCGACCTGACCCCCGGTTCGATCGCGGCGACCGACCCGGCGAAGGGGCGCAGCCGCTCCCGGGGGAGGCCGCTCAGATCGGGTACGGCATGCCAGCTCGCGGAGACGGACGTGGTGAACCGGTCCAGGAAGGTGCCGGCGGACACGACGAGCGGGCCGTAGGTGGTGTAGTCGCCGTTCTGGACGCCTGCCAGGAGCAGCTCGTCACCGATGCCGCCGTCGCCGTACGGGTCGCCGGGACGGAACACTCCCGTGATCCGCACGGTGACCGGTCGGCCGTCGAGCCGCCCCACGACCCTGAGCCGGTCACCGGCCGACAGGCTCATCGCCCGGGCGGCGGCCTCGGACACCGACGCCTGGACGGTGGTTCCGGCGCCCGCGTCCGCCGGCCAGGTTCCGCTGAGGAGTGTGGAGTGCCGGTCGAGGCCCTCATAGGTGGCGAACCTGGTCAGCTCGGGCCGCTCAGCCCTCTCCTGGCCCGGCATCGCGTAGGAGTCGGAGAGCGCGCTCGACGTCACCTGGGCCGGCACGTCGCCGAACCGGGCGGCGACCTGTTCGCGGACGAGCCCGTCGATCCGGGTGAAGTCGCCCGCCGTGACGGAGGAGGTGACCGTGACGACCCGGGTGGCGAGCGGAGCGGTCTCCATCGCCCGGCGGACGCCGTCCTCGGTCACGGACACCGCGTAGACCATGAGGGCGACGAGTGTGGTCGTGGCGAGAAGCACCGAGCCGAGTGCCGCGACCAGTAGCAGTGGCTCACTCAGCGCGCGCCGGACAACCATCGGTGTACGCCCCCGCATGAACCGTCCCTGTCCGCGCCGAATCCAGAGCTTGACACTCTAGGGATCCGGAACGGGTCGTGGATGATCGGTGATCGAGCCGATACGGTGCGGGGATGCCGCTGTGATATCGAAATCGAGACATGAACCGGACGTTCCGTACACACCAGTCGCCAGGTGAGGCGGGAACGTCAAAACGCCGCATCCCGAAGACGGGATGCGGCGTGGACGTCCGCTACGGGACTGCTACTTGGCGGCCTGCAGAGCGGCGGCGCGCTTGGCGATCGCCGACTTGCGGTTGGCGGCCTGGTTCTTGTGGATGACGCCCTTGCTGACGGCCTTGTCGAGCTGGCGGGAGGCGGCATGGAGAGCCGCGACCGTCGCCTCGACGTCGCCCTGGTCTGCGGTCTCGCGGAACTTGCGGACCGCCGTCTTCAGAGACGACTTGACGGCCTTATTGCGCAGCCGGGCCTTCTCGTTCTGCTTGTTGCGCTTGATCTGGGACTTGATGTTCGCCACGAAGAAGCCTCGGTAAAGTCTTGGTCGGATGGGGCGCGCGGGCTCGAGAGAGGGCGCGCCACACGCAGAGAAACAGATTACCAACAGTCCGGCTCGCCGCTCAAATCGCGCATGAGCAGGGGCCTGTCTCTGGATCCTACCCTGCGCCGGCCGGGCGGGGGCCGAAGCCGGATCCGCGATTCCACGTGAACGGCGTTCACCCTGGCCGGACCCAGGCCGTCTCGTACTCCTTCCAGTCCTCCTCCGTGGCCGCGAAGTCCACATAGAGGGCGAGGCCGAGGTTGGACCGGGGGCCGTCATCCGTGAGGGCGAGCCGGGCGCCGTCGGCGGCCGCCTTGACACTCTCGGCGAAGTCGCTCAGGCCGACGAGGTGGTCGTGGTAGGCGGGGGCGCCGATGAGGACGGTCTTGTCCTCGGGCACCAGGCCCATGGCCAGCTTCGCCTGCCGTACGACATGGCCGCCGTAGAGCGACGGCAGGGGAGTCCAGGAGTCGTAGGTCATGATGGCGACCTGGTCGGTGAGATCCGCGACCTGCCGGAAGTAGCCGGGCGTCCAGTACTTGTCGTGGCCGACGATGAGGCGGAGGGGGAACCGCATGCCGGGCAGTGGCTCGATCTGCTGCGTGGCCACCGACAGGAGCTTGGAGCCGATCGCCTGCCGCGTTTCGGTCAGCACGTCCAGGAAGGACCGGTCACCGTCCGACACGGGCTCGAAGTCGTAGTGGACGCCGTCGAACCCGAGATCGGACAGCGCCTTCGCCCCCGCGACGACCCTCGTCCGGGTCGCCGGATCGGCGAGGTCCAGGCCGCCTGCGACTCCGCCGTCCACGACCTGGCCGAGCCAGGCGGACACCCGGACTCCGGGGAGCTTCTCCCGCCACCACTTGAGGAAGTTCGCCGCGTTGGGGTACTTGCCGGCCGGGAGCGTGCCGTCGGCGTCGAACGGGCCGCTGTGCACGTATACGTCACGGATCCCGCTCTGGCGTAACCGGACGGCCAGCGCGTCCACGTCGGCGGCCGTCTTCCTGCCGTCCACCCAGGCGTGCCCCATCCACAGCGCGTCGTGTCCCGTCGTCCTGGCCCAGGCCGCCGGAGAGCCGGTGAATTGGAGCCTCAGCGCGCCCGCCGCGATCAGCCCCAGGGCCAGCACCACGGCCAGGACGATCATCGTCCAGCGGAGAACGTGCCTGATGGTCCGTCTGATGGTCAAGGCAAGCATCCGGACATGCCACCATGGAGGGTGGCTGCTCCGCCAGCCCCGACCGGAGAGCGCGCTGAGCGTGAGGCGAGGCGGTTCGGCCGATCGGGCACACACCTACCTTGTTGAAACGGACTTCGGTGCGCACCCAGCCTGGCCAGACCGACCCCGCGTTGATCCGCAATTTCTGCATCATCGCGCACATCGACCATGGCAAGTCGACCCTCGCCGACCGGATGCTCCAGCTCACCGGTGTGGTCGACGACAGGTCGATGCGTGCGCAGTACCTCGACCGGATGGACATCGAGCGCGAGCGCGGCATCACGATCAAGTCGCAGGCCGTGCGGCTCCCGTGGGACGGCCACGTCCTCAACATGATCGACACGCCCGGCCACGTCGACTTCACCTACGAGGTGTCGCGGTCGCTCGAGGCGTGCGAGGGCGCGATCCTGCTCGTCGACGCCGCCCAGGGCATCGAGGCGCAGACGCTGGCCAACCTCTACCTGGCCATGAACGCCGACCTGCACATCATCCCGGTGCTCAACAAGATCGACCTGCCCGCGGCGCAGCCGGACAAGTACGCCGAGGAGATCGCCGGGCTCATCGGCTGCGACCCGGGCGACGTCATGCGGGTGTCGGGGAAGACCGGCGTGGGCGTCAAGGAACTGCTCGACCACGTCGTCGAGCACGTGCCCGCGCCCGTCGGCGACCCCGACCGGTCCGCCCGCGCGCTGATCTTCGACTCGGTCTACGACACCTACCGCGGCGTCGTGACCTACGTCCGCGTCATCGACGGGCACCTGTCCAAGCGCGAGCGGGTGCTCATGATGTCCACCGAGGCTCAGCACGAGCTCCTCGAGATCGGCGTGATCTCGCCGGAGGCCGTGCCGTCCGACAAGGGCCTCGGCGTCGGCGAGGTCGGCTACCTGATCACCGGGGTGAAGGACGTGCGCCAGTCGCGCGTCGGCGACACGGTCACCAGCGCGGTGAAGCCCGCCACCGACGCGCTCGGCGGCTACGACCACCCGAAGCCGATGGTCTACTCGGGCCTTTATCCGATCGACGGTGACGACTACCCCGAGCTCCGCGAGGCCCTCGACAAGCTCCGGCTGAACGACGCCGCGCTGGTCTACGAGCCGGAGACGTCGGCGGCGCTGGGATTCGGCTTCCGCTGCGGCTTCCTCGGCCTGCTCCACATGGAGATCGTCCGGGAGCGGCTGGAGCGGGAGTTCAACCTCTCGCTCATCTCCACCTCGCCCAACGTCATCTACCGCGTGGTGATGGAGGACGGCAAGGAACTCGTGGTCACCAACCCGTCCGAGTTCCCGGGCGGCAAGATCGCCGAGATCCACGAGCCGATGGTGAAGGCAACGGTGCTGGCGCCCTCCGAGTTCATCGGCGCCATCATGGAGCTGTGCCAGGGCCGCCGGGGCAACCTCATGGGCATGGAGTACCTCTCGGAGGACCGGGTCGAGATCCGCTACACCCTGCCGCTCGGTGAGATCATCTTCGACTTCTTCGACCAGCTCAAGTCGAAGACGCGCGGCTACGCCTCGCTCGACTACGAGCCGTCGGGCGAGCAGGACGCCGACCTCGTGAAGGTCGACATCCTCTTGCAGGGCGAGCCCGTCGACGCCTTCAGCGCCATCGTCCACCGGGAGAAGTCCTACGCCTACGGGGTCGAGATGGCCAAGAAGCTCAAGGACCTCATTCCCCGGCAGCAGTTCGAGGTGCCCATCCAGGCCGCCATCGGCGCCCGGGTGATCGCCAGAGAGAACATCCGGGCCATGCGCAAGGACGTCCTGGCCAAGTGCTACGGCGGCGACATCAGCCGTAAGCGCAAGCTGCTGGAGAAGCAGAAGGAGGGCAAGAAGCGCATGAAGATGGTCGGCCGGGTCGAGGTGCCCCAGGAGGCCTTCGTCGCGGCGCTGTCCACCGACTCGGGCGCCGCGGCCGACAAGGCCAAGAAGTAGCGCGTCAGCGAGGTCCCGGATCGTCGGGCGGCTCAGCGAGGCCGTGCTCGTAGGCGTACCGCACCGCCTGGGCGCGGTCGCGGAGGCCGGCCTTGGCGAACAGGTTGTTGATGTGCGTCTTGACCGTGGCCTCGCTGATGAACAGCTCCCGGGCGATCTCGGCGTTCGTCCTGCCCCGGGCGATCAGCCTGAGCACGTCCTCCTCCCGCGAGGTGAGACCGGCGGTCCTGTTCCGCTGCGGCTCCTTGGCCGTCATGCTCTCCAGCAGGCGACGCTGGACCGAGGGGTCGAGCTGTGCGTCTCCCTCGTGCACGACGGTGACGGCCTGGGCGATCTCCTCCGCGCTCGCGCTCTTGGTGAGGAAGCCTCGTGCGCCGGCCCGCAGCGCGGAGAACACCGACTGATCGTCCGCGTACGTCGTGAGGACCACCACCTGGACGTCCGGGTAGCCCTCGCGGATCCGCCGGGTGGCCTCGACGCCGTCCATCCGGGGCATGCGCAGATCCATGAGCACGACATCCGGGCGGCGCTCACCGGCCAGGTGGACCGCCTCCTCACCGTCTGCCGCCGTTCCGACGACCTCGACGCCGGGGATCAGGCCGAGAAGCAGGACGAGTCCCTCGCGGACGACCGTCTGGTCGTCGGCGACCAGCACGCGGGTCACGTGGCTCACGCGGGCACCTCCAGCCGTACGCGGAACACGCCGTCGCGCTCGCCCGCCTCCAGGTGCCCTCCGAGCAGTTCGGCCCGTTCGCGCATGCCCACGAGGCCGTAGCCGCTGCCGGGTGTCCCCGGCGAGGCGGCCAGTTCGTTCGTCACCTCGAGTGAGCACGACTCGGGACCGAAGATCAGCCGGACGCCGGGCGCCACCCCCGGAGCGTGTCGTCGCACGTTGGTCAGGGCCTCCTGGGTGGTACGGATGATCGCGAGCTCGGCCTCCGGATCGAGGCGGCGCCTGTCTCCGGCCATCGTGAGCTCGCAGCCCACACCGGTGGCGGTCTCGAACTCCCCGGTGAGCGTGGAGACGGCGTCGACGAGCGGCGGCATGTCCTCCCGCAGCGCGGTGATCGCCCTGCGGGTCTCCTCCAGGCCCTGCTTGGCCATGTCCCTCGCGAGCTCGACCCGCTCCAGCGCCTCGTCCGACCTGTCCGCCCGCAGCAGGAGCCGGGCCCCTTCGAGATGGACGATCTGGGCGGAGAGGGAGTGGGCGAGGATGTCGTGGATGTCCCGCGCGATGCGCGCCCGCTCCGCCAGGACCGCCTCGCGGTCCTCCGCCGCCCGCGCGGCCAGGGTGGTCCGCCGGACGTAGGCGAGCAGGTAGATCACTCCGCCGATGGCGATCACGTCCCACGACGGGCCCTTCCCCTCTTCGAGGGTGCCCACCGCCAGTCCGGCCAGGGCCGTGACGGCGGCGGGCAGGGAGAAGGCGGGCGACAGCCGCAACGCGATGACGCCGATCGCGACGAAGACGGCGGAGATCGCGGGGCCTTCCGGCCGCAGGAGATGGAGCAGGAGCGCGCTGGCGACCATCGCGTACGACGCGACGATTACGCGGGGCGTCATCCGGTCGCGCCGTTGGACGGCGAAGAAGGCCGCCGTGACGAAGCAGACGGACAGCAGGGAGTTCGCCAGGCTCGCACCGGAGAGCCGTGGCCCCGGGTCGGACTGCAGCAGGGCGATCAGGAACACCACCACTACTGCGATTCGTATGGCGAGCCTGATGGTCCGCTCCCTGTTCACGCCTTGACGGTAGCGGCCGCCGGCGGGGCGGTCGAGCGCGCCCGTGTGGTGACCGCCACGGCCTGGACGACCAGCGAGAGGCCGAAGAAGATCAGGATGCTTCCCGCCTCCATGGCCACGCCTGCCGCGATTCCTGCGGCGACGAACCCGGCGCGGGCGGCGATCGCGACGAGCCACGCGGCGATCGTCCAGGCCGTGCCCCTGCGCCAGAGCCTGCCGCTCTCATCGCGCCAGATCCGCATGGTGTAGGCCCGCACGAGGCCGAGCGCGACTCCGACGACCAGTTCTCCGGCGAGCAGCCAGACGCTCAGGGCGAAGTGGTCGCCGTCGACGAGGTGTCCCTGGGCCGCCCCCAGGGCGATGAGGACGAGCGGCAGGACGAGGGCGCGGCCTTCCCCGACGGGGCGGGTGCGCATCTGGCGGTAGATCGACAGGGCGAGGACGGCGAGGGCCAGGAGGATGGCGAGCTGTTCGTTCATGGACTTGAAATTAGGCAAGCCGGGCGGCGAGAGGATCGGAGCACGGGTGGAGATCCAGTTCTCCACCCCCCGGGTGGATCCTCGACGTGCCCGCCGGAAAACCGGATGCCCGCGGCGATGCGGATTCATTAGCGTCGGCTCATGCGCATCCTTTCGGTGAACGTGGGCCGTGCCGTAGCCGCCGAGTGGGCCGGGACGCTTCGCCGGACCGCCATCGACAAGAGGGCGGCCGAGGGGCGCGTCGCCGTACACGAAAACGGCCTGGCGGGGGACGAGCGGGCCGACCTCGTCCACCACGGCCATCCTGACCAGGCGGTCTACGCGTACGCGCGGGAGGACCACGACTGGTGGGAGGCGCGACTGGGCCGGGAACTCGGCGACGGCGCGTTCGGGGAGAACCTCACCACGTCGGGAGCCGACGTGACGGAGGCGCTCATCGGGGAGCGGTGGCGGATCGGGACCGCCCTCCTCGAGGTGACGGCGCCCCGGATCCCCTGCGTGACGTTCCGCGGGTGGATGGGGGAGCCCGGCTGGGTCAGGCGCTTCACCCTGGC
This sequence comes from Planotetraspora mira, assembly GCF_016863275.1. Classification (GTDB taxonomy): domain Bacteria; phylum Actinomycetota; class Actinomycetes; order Streptosporangiales; family Streptosporangiaceae; genus Planotetraspora; species Planotetraspora mira. The sequence continues at coordinate 233,803 of NZ_BOOO01000002.1, read as the reverse complement.
CGCCCGCCCGGGCGCGTACCTCCGGGTCGTCGAACAGGGTGAGCTGGGCGCGGGCGACGAGATCGAGGTGCTGGTCCGGCCGCGGGACGGCGCGACGATCCGTGAGGCGTTCGCCGCGTATCACGGGGACAAGGACCTGATGCGCAAGATCCTCGCCTACCCCGGCCACGGCGAGAAATGGGACGCGATCGCGGAAAGAGTGCTGAAGAGCTGACCGTCGTGGATCACGAAGGGGACCGGAGCCCGACCCAGGAGCCCCGGCCCCCTCGTGCCGCCCGCCCGTGCTGCGGCGGGCGGGCCCACCCCCACAGGTGGGTTCGGGATCAGCGCAGTACGGAGTACAGCGCCGAGGTGAGTGACGCCTTGGCGTCGTCCTGGTCGATGGACCACAACATGGATCCGCCGAGGCCCTTGAGCCTGATGTAGGCGGCCTTCTCCACCATCACGGCCGGGTCGTCGTAGGACCAGAACTCGTTGCCGTCGTAGAGCCAGAGCGTTCCGGTCAGCAGGTCGCGGTAGCGCTTGCCCGGCTTGGCGACGAGGTTCTTGTAGTCGTCACTGCCGGGGGCCCAGGTGCCCGGAGCGGGTCCGGTGGCCGGGGCGTAGAGGCCGTTGCCCTTGGACGTCACGCCTGTCCAGCCCTGGCCGTACGCGGGGACTCCCACGACGATCTTCTGGGCGGGAGCTCCGCGGCTGATGTAGTCGCGGACCGTCTGGTCGACGCTGTACCGCACGGGGTTGGGGTCGCGCCGGTCGGTGAACAGGTTGCCGTTGTGGCCGGTCTGGAGCTCCCACGGGCCGTGCAGGTCGTACCCCTGGACGGTGGCGAAGTCGAGCTGGCTGAAGACCTTCTTGACCTCGAAGCCGGCGTCGATCTTGGTGGCCGCGGCGGGGAGGAAGGCGGTGAGCTCCGACTTCCGGTCGGCCGCCTTCATCTGGCGGCGCAGATCGGCGAGGAACAGCGTGAAGTTCTGCTTGTCCTCCGGGCGGATGACGTTGCCGTCGTTGCCGGAGGAGCCGGGCCACTCCCAGTCGAGGTCGATGCCGTCGAAGACGCCCGCGCCCGCGCCCGCGGGCAGCCCGGGCAGGTTGCCCTTCAGCCACAGGTCGACGCAGGACGCGGCCAGCGTGGACCGCGCCGCGGGGGTGAGGACGGCGTCGGAGAAGTACTTCGAGCCGGTCCAGCCGCCGAGCGAGATCAGCACCTTCAGGCCGGGGTGCTTGGCCTTGAGCTTCTTCAGCTGGTTGAGGTTGCCCTTGAGCGGCTGGGCGTCTGCGTCGGCGACGCCGTCCACGCTCTCCTCGGCGGGGACGCCGCGCTGCCAGTCGGCCCACGGGTCGGCGGAGTAGCACGTGCCCTCGGGGCCCACGAACCCGAACGCGTAGTTGATGTGGGTGAGCTTGGCGGCGGCGCCGCTGGTCTCGAGGTCCTTGACGTGGTAGTTCCGCGCGTAGATGCCCCACTGGATGAAGTAGGCGACGCGCTTGAAGCGGTCGTTCTTGCCTGTCTGGGCCTGGGCCGCGGGAGGCACGGCGACGGCCGCGAGGCCGACGGCGACCGCCGCGACGAGGAGGTGCTTCAGGAATCGGCGCACGTTTGTGTCTCCTGCTGTCGTTGGGACAACTATTAGGAAACTTTCTTGTAAATTGTCGCCGATCGTAGACCGGGGCGATCGGGCCGTCAATGGCACGGCGTCGATGGCATAGGGGGACTGGCGGCAGACTGGGGGTGTGCCTTCCGCCCTTCCCGACGGTGATCCCGTTCCCGCGTCCGGCGACCTGCCGCAGACCGCGCTCGACGGGCTTGGTTCACGCCCGTTCGGTTTTTATGTGCATGTCCCGTTCTGCGCCACGCGCTGCGGCTACTGCGACTTCAACACCTACACCGCCGCCGAGTTGGGCCCGGGGGCGTCGCAGCGGGACTACGCCGCCACGGCGATCGAAGAGGTACGGCTGGCGCGGCGTGTGCTCGGAGCGGCCGCCCTGCCCGTGGAGACCGTGTTCTTCGGGGGAGGCACGCCGACCCTGCTGCCCGCGGCCGACCTGGTGCGGGTGCTCGGCGCGATCGACGACGAGTTCGGCCTGGCGCCGGGCGCGGAGGTGACCACCGAGGCCAACCCCGAGTCCGTCGACCAGGCCTACCTGGAGGCGTTGCGGGAGGGCGGCTTCAACCGGATGAGCTTCGGCATGCAGAGCGCCAGCGAGCACGTGCTGAAGGTGCTCGACCGCAGGCACAGCCGAGGGCGGCCCGAGCAGGCCGTACAGGAGGCGAGGAAGGCCGGCTTCGAGCACGTCAACCTGGATCTGATCTACAGCACTCCGGGGGAGACCGACGACGACTGGCGCGACTCGCTGGCGGCCGCCCTCGCCGCCGGGCCCGACCACGTGTCGGCCTACTCGCTGATCGTCGAGGACGGCACCCGGCTCGCCGCGCGCATCCGCCGGGGTGAGCTGCCGATGCCGGACGACGACGTGGCCGCCGACCGCTACCTCATCGCGGAGGAGATGCTCTCGGCCGCGGGGCTCGAGTGGTACGAGGTCTCCAACTGGGCTGCCGCCGACGAGGCGCGCTGCCGCCACAACCTGCTCTATTGGACCGGTGGGGACTGGTGGGGCGTCGGCCCCGGGGCGCACAGCCATGTCGGGGGCACCCGGTGGTGGAACGTCAAGCATCCGGCGGCCTACGCGTCCCGCCTGGCGTCGGGCGCCTCGCCCGGGCACGCCAGGGAGGAACTGACCGCCGAGGACCGGGCCGTCGAGCGGATCATGCTGGAGCTCCGCCTCGTCTCCGGGTTCCCGCTGTCCGACCTGCCCCCTCAGGCGCGTACGGCGTGTGCCAGGGCGCTGGGGGACGGCCTGCTCGAGGTCGAGCCGTTCAAGCGGGGGAGGGCCGTGCTCACCCTGCGCGGGCGCCTGCTCGCCGACGCTCTGGTGCGTGATCTGACGCCGTAGCGATTTCGTGCATGATCACGGTTGATGGTTGTGCTGGTCGGGCGGCCTGTCGCCGAAGGTGTGCATGATCACGCGGGGGGTTGGGCGGTGACGAAGTCGATCAGTTCTTCGACGCGTCCGAGGAGTTCGGGCTCGAGGTCGGCGAACGTCTCGACCCGGCCGAGGATGTGCCGCCACGCCTCCTGGGGGTCCATCCGCCAGCCGAGAGCGGCGATCACGCCCTCCTTCCACGGGAGCCCGCGAGGGACGTCCGGCCACCCGGCGATGCCGAGCGCCGACGGCTTGACCGCCTGCCAGATGTCCACGTACGGGTGTCCCACGATCAACACGTGGTCCCCGGTCACCTGGGCCGCGATCCTGCTCTCCTTGGAGCCCGGGACGAGATGGTCGACCAGCACCCCGAGGCGCCTGCCCGGCTCGGGGGCGAACTCCGCCACGATGGCCGGCAGATCGTCGACGCCTTCGAGGAACTCGACCACCACGCCTTCCACGCGCAGGTCGTGGCCCCAGATCTTCTCCACGAGGGAGGCGTCGTGGACGCCCTCGACGTAGATTCGGCTCTCCCTCGCCACCCGGGCGCGCAGGCCCTCCACCGCGACGGATCCCGAGGCGCTCCGCTTGGCGCCCTGCGGCGCGGCGGCCGGCCGTACCAGCGTCACGGGCTTGCCGTCCAGGAGGAATCCGGCGGGCACCAGGGGGAAGATCCGCCGTCGCCCGAACCGGTCCTCCAGGGTGACGGCCTCCTTGTCGCAGGCCACCACGGCGCCGCAGAAGCGGCCTTCCGCGTCCTCGACCACGAGGTCCGGTTCGGCCGGAATCTTGGGGATCTGCCCCCGCTTGGGGCGCCGCCAGTCTCCGGAAAGCACGTCCTGCCCGTACATGCCGGGAACGCTAGCAAATCGCGGACAGGCGCGGCGTGAGGTCGGAGTGCTGATCACGGGATCTCGGGTCCGACGAAGTCCGGCGAGAGTCCGGCGAGAGGACGCGGGGGATCGGGCTCGGACCTTCTCCGGAAGGGGTATTCCTGTTATGTGGCTTGAGAGTGATTCGTGGATGGTTTGTCCGCGGCATCGTCTGTGTTATCGCACCCCGTGGGCGGTAGCCGTACACTTGGCACTCGGGAACACAGAGTGCCAGAGCCCGTGTTCCCCGCACAGGGAGGTGACACTTTGCTCGACGACCGCAAGCTGGCCGTGCTGCGTGCCATCGTCGAGGACTACGTGTCCACCAACGAGCCGGTGGGCTCCAAGGCCCTTGCCGACAGGCACAATCTCGGCGTCTCACCTGCGACGATCCGCAACGACATGGCCGCGCTCGAGGAGCAGGGGTACATCCACCAGCCCCACACGAGCGCGGGCAGGGTGCCGACCGACAAGGGATATCGCCTGTTCGTCGACCGTCTCTCACAGGTGAAACCACTCTCGGGAGCCGAACGCCGCGCCATCGAGACGTTCCTCGCGGGAGCGGTCGACCTCGACGAGATCGTCATGCGGACGGTCCGCCTGCTCGCCCAGCTCACCCGCCAGGTCGCGGTGGTGCAGTATCCGTCGCTGACCAGGTCGACGGTCCGGCATGTGGAGATCGTGCCCGTCGGCGAGCGACGGGTGATGCTCGTGCTGATCACCAACACCGGCCGGGTCGAGCAGCGCGTGATCGATCTGGTCGAGGACGTGGCGGAGGACCGGATCGCGAATCTGCGGGCCGTCCTCAACACGTGCCTCGACGGCTGCGGCCTGTCCAACGTCCCGGAGACCGTCGCCGAGTTGCCGGAACGGCTTCCGCAGGAGGACAGGTCGGTGGCGGCGACCATCCTGTCCGTGCTCCTCGAGACGCTCGTCGAGCGGCACGAGGAGAAACTCGTCTTCGCAGGGACCGCCAACCTCGCGGCGGCCGACTTCAGCGTCGGCCTGCGCGACGTGCTGGAGGCGCTGGAGGAACAGGTCGTCCTGATGCGTCTCCTCGGAGAGACAGGCGGACTGTCCGAGCTGACCGTCCGGATCGGCTCGGAGAACCCGTACACCGGACTTCGCGGCACCTCTATCGTGGCCGCGGGATACGGTTCGGGCGACAAGGAACTGGCCCGGCTCGGAGTGCTGGGCCCGACTCGAATGGACTATCCCGTGACGATGGGTGCGGTGCGCGCCGTGGCGCGCTACGTGGGCCAGATCCTGGCGGGGTCATAAGTGGCCCAGGACTACTACGCGACCCTCGGGGTACGCCGTGACGCCAGCCAGGAAGAGATCAAGAAGGCGTACCGCCGTCTCGCCCGGGCGCTGCACCCAGATGTGAATCCGGATCCGGAGACCCAGGAGCGGTTCAAGGAGGTCACCCAGGCGTACGAGGTCCTCTCGGACACGAGCAAGCGCCAGATGTACGACCTCGGCGGCGACCCGTTCAGCAGCGGCGCGGGCGCCGGGGCGGGCGGTTTCGGAGCCGGGTTCCCGTTCAGCGACATCATGGACGCCTTCTTCGGGTCCTCGGGGACCTCTCGAGGGCCGCGATCGCGCGCCAGGCGCGGCCGCAACGCGACGATCCGGGTCGAACTCGACCTCGCGGAATCGGGGTTCGGCACCACGCGTGAGCTGGTCGTCGACACGGCCGTGTTGTGCGAGGTCTGCCAGGGATCCGGCGCGGCGGCGGGCACCCACCCGGACACCTGTGACATGTGCCACGGCCGCGGAGAGGTCTCGCAGGTCACCCGGTCGTTCCTCGGCCAGGTCATGACCTCGCGCCCGTGCCCGCAGTGCGGCGGCTTCGGAAGTGTGATCCGCCACCCGTGCATGGAGTGCTCCGGCGAGGGCCGGGTCCGCACGCGCCGGACCATCAAGGTGCGCATCCCCGCCGGTGTCGAGGACGGCACCCACATCCAGCTCGCGGGTGAGGGCGAGGTCGGCCCCGGTGGCGGCCCCGCCGGCGACCTCTTCCTGGAGATCGTCGAGCGCCCGCACCAGATCTTCGAGCGGCGCGGCGACGACCTCCACTGCACGGTCCAGATTCCGATGACGGCCGCCGCCCTCGGCACGTCGCTCACCGTCGAGACCCTCGACGGCGCCGAGGACATCGATGTACGGCCCGGCACACAGGCGGGCCAGGTCATCCCCCTGTACGGCAGGGGCGTGCAGCGTCTCAACGAGACGGGCCGCGGCGACCTGCTGATCCACGTCACCGTGGAGACCCCCACCAAGCTCGATCCCCAGCAGGAGGAGTTGCTCAAGGAGTTGTCGAAGCTGCGGGGCGAGGAGCGGCCCCCGGGCAAGTTCACGCCCGGGCAGCAGGGCTTCTTCTCCCGGCTGCGAGACGCCTTCAACGGCCGCTGAGGTCCGTTGTGAGCGGCGCATGAGCGTTCCCGTCTTCCTGGCCGACGCAGCCGACCTCGAGGCGGACCACGTCGTGCTCGACGGCGCGGAGGGACGGCACGCGGCCGCCGTCCGCCGGATGCGCGCGGGCGAGCGGATCGACCTCACCGACGGCGCCGGCCTCCTCGCCGAGTGCGTGGTCCTCGAGGTGGGCAAGGATTCGCTCACCGCCGAGGTGGTCGGACGCCGCCGCGTCGAGGCGCCGGCGCCGCGCCTGGTCGTGGTCCAGGGCCTCCCGAAGGGCGACCGGGGTGAGCTGTCGGTCGAGATGATGACCGAGGCGGGCGTGGACGTCATCGTGCCCTGGTCGGCCGCCCGCTGCGTGACCCAGTGGAAGGGCGACCGGGCGGCCAAGGGGACGGCCCGCTGGCGGAGCACCGCCCGCGAGGCGGGTAAGCAGGCCCGCCGTTTCCATCTCCCCGAGGTCACGGAGCAGGCCACGACCGGCCAGGTCGCGGAGCTGATCTCGCAGGCGGCCCTCGGGATCGTCCTGCATGAGGAGGCCACGGCCTCGCTGTCCGGCGTCACGCTTCCCGAGAAGGGCGACATCGTGATCGTGGTCGGCCCTGAGGGCGGCATCGCCGGCGAAGAACTCGACAGGTTCGCGCAGGCGGGAGCCGTACCGGCCCTGCTGGGGCCGACGGTGTTGCGGACCTCGACGGCGGGGGTCGCCGCCGCGGCCGTGCTGCTGTCCCGGTGCGGGCGCTGGTGACGGAGACCTCAGACGGACCTCAGACGGTCGAGGTCAGGAGGCCACCGCGACTTCGTCGCCCGCGTCGAGCGTGGCCGTCTCCGTCGGGGTGGGTGTCGGCGTGGGCGTGGGGGTGACCGACGGCGTCGGGGTGGGTGTCGGCGTCGGCGTGGGCACCGGAGGAGACGGCGTCTCCTTCTCCGGAGGGCATGACGGAGACGGGGGGATCTTGCCGGGCGGGTGCGTGGCGCAGACCGTCGCCTTGGGAGGTGAGGGCCGCATGCTCGTGGTCGGCTTGTGCGAGGGAGTCGGCGTCACCTGAGAGTGCGGCGTCCCACTGGGGGAGATCACGGGGGTGGGAACCGTTCCGGCGGGGGGACGTCCCGTCGAGGAGGTGTCGGGAAGCTCGGAGCCGTCCGCTCCCGCGACCGAGATGCCCGTGCTCTGGCTCACCTGAGTGCGCAGGTCGGGGACCAGCATGACGACCGTTCCGGCCACGAGGACGGCTCCGGCTACGGAGACTCCGGCTCGCCACCAAAACGTGCCCCGCAGGCCGCGCTTCTCGATCCGGCCGCGGATGATGTTCAGTCCCTCGGGAGACGGCACGATGGAGTCCGCCTCCGCGCGCATGGAAGCGCGGAGCAACTCCTCGAAGTCGTCGTCGGGGAAGGTCATGAGAACTGCTCCAGTGCCATCCGTAGTGCGGCCATGCCGCGGGCCGTGTGACTTTTCACCGCGCCCTTGCTGATTCCCATCGCGTTGGCGATCTCAGCCTCGGACAGGTCGCCGTAGTAGCGGAGCACGAGCGCCTCCCGCTGCCTGGTGGGCAGGCCACGGAGTGCCTCGATCACCGCAGTGCGCTCCAGCTCTCCGATAGCGCCGTTCTCCGCGCTCGGCGCGTCGGGAAGGCCCTTGGGCGCGTATCTCTCGACGACGGCACGATGGCGCAGCACGGATCGTGATCGGTTGACGACCGACTGGCGGAGGTAGGCGAGTGCCTTGTCGGTGTCACGAAGCCGCCGCCACGCGCCATGGATGGCGACGAAGGCGTCCTGCACGACTTCTTCCGCACTGGCCACATCACGGACCAGTAACACCGCGAGACGCACCAATGACCGATAGTGGGCGCTGTAAAGCGCCGTCACGGCCATGTCGGCATCCCACCCGACGGGCACCGCCCCCAGCGACCTGTCGGCCACGAGGGTTTCGGTGGTCACGTCAGTAGGACGCTCGTCACTCCCGGGAAGTTTACGTTCTTCCGAATCATTAGGGGGCATGACCCAGTGGTGTCCTCGCCCGACACTAGGGGTGTTTTTTCGGTGCAGTGTCGCACACACAGACTATCTACGCGGATCTTTCCACGGCATCACTGATTGGCAACGGCTACTCTTTCGCTCGTGACCGACTGCCTGTTCTGCAACATAGCGGCCAAGGAGATTCCCGCGGAAATCGTCCTGGAAACCGACCGGGCGCTCGCGTTCCGCGACATCAACCCGCAGGCGCCCACGCACGTCCTGGTGATCCCCAAGGCCCACCACGAGAACGCGGCGGCGCTGGCGGCGGCCGACGACGGCCTGGCCGACGATCTGCTCCAGGCATGTCACGCCGTGGCCGTGCTGGAAGGCGTGGCCGAATCCGGATACCGCGTGGTCCTCAACACCGGTCTCGGAGCCGGGCAGACCGTCTTCCACGTCCACGCGCACGTCCTCGGAGGCAGGAGTCTCCTGTGGCCACCGGGGTGAGCGGCTAGCATGACGGTAGGAAACTAGGGAGGCGAGCAGGCCGTAGGGCCGCCCATGTCCGAATCACAGGAATTCAACAAAACCCAGGCCAAGGTGGTCATCCCCGATGGGCAGCCGATGGTCAGCCTCCTCGGCTCGCGCGACGAGCTGCTGCGGGTCATTGAGAAGGCCTTCCGCGCCGACATCCACGTGCGCGGCAACGAGATCACCGTCACCGGCAGCCCCGAGGAGAGCGGCGTCGTCGTGCGCCTGTTCGAGGAGCTGGTAGAGCTGGTCACCTCGGGCGCGGTGCTGACGCCCGACTCCGTGGAGCGCAGCATCGCGATGTTGCGGATGACCACCGACCGTCCGGCCGAGGTGCTGTCGCTCGACATCCTCTCCTCTCGCGGACGGACGATCCGTCCCAAGACGGTCAATCAGAAGCGGTACGTCGACGCGATCGACAAGCACACGGTCGTCTTCGGCATCGGCCCCGCCGGCACGGGCAAGACCTACCTGGCGATGGCCAAGGCAGTGAAGGCCCTGCAGAACAAGCACGTGAACCGGATCATCCTGACCCGGCCCGCCGTGGAGGCGGGTGAGCGGCTGGGGTTCCTGCCGGGGACGCTCTACGAGAAGATCGACCCGTATCTGCGGCCGCTCTACGACGCCCTGCACGACATGCTCGACCCCGACTCGATCCCGCGTCTGATGGCCGCGGGCACGATCGAGGTCGCGCCGCTGGCCTACATGCGCGGGCGCACCCTCAACGACGCCTTCATCATCCTCGACGAGGCGCAGAACACCTCGCCCGAGCAGATGAAGATGTTCCTGACCCGTCTCGGGTTCAACTCCAAGATCGTGGTCACGGGTGACGTGACGCAGATCGACCTGCCCGGCGGGCAGGAGAGCGGCCTCAAGGTCGTGCAGACCATCCTCGAGGGCATCGAGGACATTCACTTCAGCAGGCTGACCAGCGCCGACGTGGTGCGTCACCGGCTGGTCAGCGACATCGTGGACGCCTACGGACGCTACGACGCGGCGGTCGCGTCCGAGCCCCGTGAGATCGCCAAGCGGTCCAGGGGCAGACGATGACGAGCACGCGCACGAAGGAGATCCGGTGAGCATCGAGGTGGCCAACGAGTCCGGCGTCGAGGTCGACGAGTCGGCGCTCGTCGAGCTGGCCGGACACGTGCTCGGCCGCATGGGCATCCACCCACTGGCCGAGCTGTCGATTCTGATCATCGACGAGGCGGCGATGGCCGTCCTGCACGAGCAGTGGATGGGGGAGCCGGGGCCGACCGACGTCCTGGCCTTCCCCATGGACGAGCTGCGGCCCAATTCCGGCGGCGGCCGCGAGGACGACTCCTCCACCGACCCCGCGCTGCTCGGCGACGTGGTGCTCTGCCCCCAGGTCGCCGCCAAGCAGGCCGCGGAGGCCGGGCACGGCGCCCAGGACGAGCTGGAGATGCTCTGCACCCACGGCATCCTTCACCTGCTGGGCTATGACCACGCGGAACCAGAGGAACACGCCGAGATGTTCGGCCTTCAGGGCGAGCTGCTCGAGGCGTGGCGGGAGGTGCGGCGGAAGCCGTGAACAACGGCTGGCTGATTTCGGCCGTCATCCTGATCGTGATCGGCGGCCTGCTGGCGAGTGCGGAAACGGCCCTCACGCGCATCTCCAGGGTGCGCGCTGAGGAGTTCGTCAAGGAGGGCCGCCGCGGCGCGGTGCGCCTCCGGGCGATCGTCGCCGACCCGCCGCGCTATCTCAACCTGCTGCTCCTGCTCCGGCTGAGCTGTGAGTTGGTGGCCACCGTCATCGCCACCCTGCTGACCGTCGACTGGCTCGGCGACCAGGGACAGGCGTACGCGGTGGCGGCCGCCATCATGATCGTGGTGAGCTACGTCATCGTCGGCGTCTCCCCGCGTACCCTCGGCCGGCAGCACGCCGAGCCGGTCGCGCTGGCCGGCGCCCCCATCGTGTACGGCCTGACCAGGATCTTCGGCCCGCTGCCGAAGCTGCTGATCCTGCTGGGCAACGCGCTCACGCCCGGCCGGGGGTTCCGGGAGGGCCCGTTCACCTCCGAGGCCGAGCTGCGCGACCTGGTCGATCTGGCCGAACAGCGCCGGGTGATCGAGCCCGACGAGCGGGAAATGATCCACTCGGTGTTCGAACTGGGCGACACGCTCGTGCGCGAGGTCATGGTGCCGCGCACCGACATCATCTTCATCGAGCGCGGCAAGACCCTGAGCCAGGCGCTCTCGCTGGCCCTGCGCAGCGGCTTCTCCCGCATCCCCGTGGTCGGCGAGAACGAGGACGACGTCGTCGGCATCGCGTATCTCAAGGACATCGTCAGGCGGATGCAGGACAACGGCGACTCGGGAGCCCGGATCGACGGGTTCATGCGCCCGGCCACCTACGTGCCGGACAGCAAGCCGATCGACGAACTGCTGCGCGAGATGCAGGCCCGGCAGATCCACCTGGCGATCGTGATCGACGAGTACGGCGGCACCGCCGGCCTGGTCACGATCGAGGACGTGCTCGAGGAGATCGTGGGCGAGATCGCCGACGAGTACGACCAGGAGGCCCCCCGGGTCGAGTGGCTCGACGGCGGAGCCGTACGGGTGACCGCGCGGCTTCCGATCGACGAGTTGGCGGAGCTGTTCGACACCGAGATCGAGGTGGAGGACGTCGACACCGTGGGCGGGCTGCTGGCGCACGCGCTGGGACGCGTGCCCATCGCGGGCTCCGAGACCACGGTCGGCGGTCTCCGGCTGACGGCGGAGACCCTGGCCGGGCGCCGCAACCGCATCAGCACCGTGGTCGTCCGCCCGGTCGAGCCCGCCCCGGGGGACGACGTCGTCAGGGCCTCGGCCGAGCGGGACTGATCCACCCCGATTGTTCGGGTTTGTGCCTCATGTGGCTTGGGCGGCAAGCGTCCGTTAAGCGTTCTGCAAGTGGGTTGGGCCACAGTTCTTGCAAGGCGTCCGGGAGGGGTTCGGGACGCCGGAGGGGGGAGCCCGGCGCGCCGGAAGGGGTTCGCGGCGCACCGGCACCCTCGCTCGGGGGCTCGTGGGGGCTCTCACCCGGCCGGATCGGGTGGGAGCGCCCCATACGTCGTCGCTCGTCACTCCTGGTGGTTGTCGATTTCCGTCCGGGGAAGGAACGGGTCGGCGGAGGAGACGACGGGTATGCGGATCATCCAGGCGGCCCTCGTATGCGGACTTATCGCGATGACGGGGGCGTGCGGCACCGAGGACATGATCCACGCACGCGCGAGATCCACGGCCGAGACCGTTCGACTGCGTGCCGCGCTCGGCACCATGGACGACCTGCCGGCCGGTTTCTCCGATCAAGCCAGAGACGGGTGGCAACCTCCCTTCCGGCCGAAGAAGAAGGCGTGCCGCGTGCTCTTCGACGCCGTGGCGGGCAAGCCGCCTCCGGACGGGCTCGGCGGCACGGCCACGGTCACCTATGAAGGCGACCGCATCGGGGAACTGGCCGGTGTCGGTCTGGCGGTCTACCTCGGAGATGAGGCCGAGGACCACCTGGAGGAATTGCGCGAGGCCATGGGCGAGTGTGTCACCGCCCAAAGTGGTGGCGCGGGGCGCGGAGACCGGCTCGTGGTCTCCCCGTTCCCGATCGAGGACGTCGGCGACGACGTCGAGGCCCGCCGGCTGACCGGCCGCGTCGGGGGATACCCGTACGAGATGCATCTGGTCGTCGCCAACGTCCGGCACACCCTCGTCGCCCTCGTCCACGCCGGTCTGGCGCCGCCCGATGCGGGCCGTACGGAGGAACTGGCCCGGTCACTGGTCCGGGAGGTCGGTAGCCTTGACCCGTGACAGAGACGCTGGACCCCGAGGACTCGAAGATCATCACGCTGGCGCGTTCGATCCGCGCCCGTAACGGCTCCGCCGAGGGAGCCGCGGTGCGTGACGAGACGGGGCGGACGTATGCCGCGAGCGGTGTCGATCTGCCCTCGCTCCAGCTGTCGGCTGTCCAGGTCGCGGTCGCGATGGCGGTGTCGAGCGGCGCGAAGGCCCTGGAGGCCGTCGCGCTCGTCTCCGAGGCGGAGGACCCCGAGGAGCAGGACCTGTCGGTCATGCAGGACCTCGGCAACGGCACGCTCTTTCTGGCGGATCCCGACGGTTCCCTGAAGGGCCGGTACATCTGACGTGAGCGATTTCCGCGCCGACTTCCCTGATGACTTCCACGCCGGGTTCGCCTGCTTCGTCGGCAGGCCGAACGTCGGCAAGTCCACCCTGATGAACGCCCTCGTCGGCACCAAGGTGGCCATCACCTCGTCGAAGCCGCAGACGACCCGGCGGGCCATCCGCGGCATCGTGCACCGGCCCGAGGCGCAGCTCGTGATCGTGGACACGCCCGGCTTCCACCGGCCCCGCACGCTTCTCGGCGAACGGCTGGACAGCCTCGTGTTGTCCACCCTGACCGAGGTCGACGTGATCGGTTTCTGCGTGCCGGCCAACGAGCCGATCGGCAAGGGCGACAAGTTCATCACCGAGAAGCTCGCCGCCGTGAAGAAGACCCCGGTGGTCGCCGTCGTGACCAAATGCGACCTCGCCTCGCGCGAGCAGATCGCCCGCCAGTTGCTGGCGGTGTCGGAGCTGGCCGACTTCGCGGAGATCGTCCCGGTGTCGGCCGAGAGCGGGGAACAGCTCGACGTGCTCGCCGAGCAGCTCATCGCCCGGCTGCCGGAGTCGCCTCCGCTGTACGCCGGGGGAGAGCTGACCGACGAGCCGGAGGCGATCCTGGTCGCGGAGCTGATCAGGGAGGCGGCGCTCGAGGGCGTCCGCGACGAGTTGCCGCACTCCATCGCGGTCGTGGTGGAGGAGATGGGCCCACGAGAGGGCCGCGACGACCTCCTGGACATCTACGCGTTCATGTACGTCGAGCGCCAGTCGCAGAAGGCGATCGTGATCGGGCCCGGCGGCGCCCGGCTGAAGGACGTCGGCACCCGCGCTCGGCAGCAGATCGAGGCGCTGCTCGGCAGCCGCGTCTACCTGGACCTGCGGATCAAGATCGCCAAGGAGTGGCAGCGCGATCCCAAGCAACTGCGCCGCCTGGGCTTCTACGACTGACGCGTTTCCTGCGCGCCCGGTCATCTCGATGACGCTGAAGGGCAACTCCGGGGTCGACGACCGTTCACTGTGTGATCAAGGTCACATCGAGCCCGGAGGGACGGTCGAAAGAACGGCTCGGGGCCGCCCCTCGAGAGGTGCCGCCATTGTCGAGCTGGGAGTTAACCGTACGCTTACCGCCGAGTGGCCGTGGCTATCGGCTGGCCCGCTCGATCCGTTACACGCTTACTCGTGGGGTCACTAAAAGCGGCTTTACCGCTGTTAGTCACCTTCCATACGATCAGTGCGTTTTGTCGCTCCTGATCTTGTAACGGGGTTTGAGTGCGTTCATCCTGGCTAAGGCCTAGTTCCCCCGATTTGACGTCACATCGAGATCGTCCGTCCTCCCGGAGTCACCCAGCGGTCCGGAGGGCGGCTGCAACTTTCGCGGCGTTCGTCCTCGTCACCACGTCGTCGACGATCGCGCTCGTTCCATCCGCCTCGGCGACGTCGAGCGGGCCGTCGAAGGGCGTGGGCCTGTCCGTGGTGGACAAGGCGTCCGCTTCGACGCTGGCCCGCACCTCGGGCAAGGAGGTGCCCGTCGACGGTGCGACGACGCCCTCGTCGCGGACCGTCGCACTGCCGGACGGCTCGTTCCGGCTGGAGGTGACCAGCGGGCCGACGTCGCTCCAGGCGGCGACCGACGTCTGGACGTCCAGTGCCGCTTCCGCCGCCCGGCAGGAGTCGGACGTGCTCAAGGTCGGGCACAAGGCTCATGCGCCGAAGTGCCCGGAGGGGTGCACCGCCCGGTCGTACCTGAAATTCGCTGATTCCTCGATCGTGGGCAAGCAGATCCTGGACGCCGATCTGTGGCTCTACTCCTGGGGGGCCTCCAGTTGCGCCGAGGGCACGGGCCTGCAGGTCAGCCGGGTGACCGGCGAATGGGATGCGGCCGCGTTGACCTGGTCCACGCAGCCCCCGGCCACCACCGCGGACGCGGTGACCAACCGGGAACGGCACGGGCACTCCGCGGCCTGCCCGGCCGCCTACATGAGCTGGGACATCGACTCGATCGTCTCGGCCTGGGCATCGGGTACGGCCTGCGGGTCGCCGCGGCCGACGAGAGCGACCCCGACTCGTGGACCAAGTTCTACTCGGCGGACGAGTATTCGGGCGCGGACGAACGCGAACCCCGGCTGATCATCACCTACAACGACCCGCCCTCGGCCCCCGGCGCCGCCGATCTGTCGTCCGACCCGGGCGGGGCGTGCGCGACCGACTCGTCCGCTCCGGCGCTGTCGAGCACGGCCACGCCCAACCTGACCGCGGTTTTGCGGGATCCCGACAACCGGGTCGGGGGGACGATCGAATGGTGGGACGGCCAGACCCGCAAGGGCGGCAGGGATTTCGCGCCCATCACGAACTCCGGCGTCTCTTCCGGGCTGCCGTTCTCCGCGACGGTTCCCTCCGGAGCGTTCACCGACGGGCGGACGATCGCGTGGCGGGCCCGGTCGTCGGACGAGAACGCGACGTCGGACTGGTCCGGCTGGTGCTATCTGAAGGTCGCCACCGCGACGCCGCAACCGCCGACGGTCTCGTCGGCCGACTACCCGGATGACGGGCAGGCCCACGGCGGCGTCGGCCGTCCGGGAGACTTCACCTTCACCGCGGGCAGCCCGAACGTGGTCGCCTACGAGTACACCTTCGTCGGCCAGGCGCCGGTGACCGCGAGCGTCGCGCCCGGAGACCCGCTGACGATCACGTGGGCTCCCACGAGCGTCGGGACGCAGACCCTGGAGGTGCGCAACAGGAACGTGGCCGGCCGTTGGAGTTCGCGAGTCAGCTACAGGTTCAGTGTGGCGGCGGACGGCGGGACCGGCGGAGGCGGCGACGAGGCCACGCTGAGCTCCTACTGGCCGTTCGACGAGGGCTCCGGATCGAGCGCGGCGAACGCCGTGCCCGGCGGTCCCTCCATGACACTGCGATCCGGAGCAACCTGGCAGCCGTCGCCTGAGGACGGCGGCCCGGGCGGGTGGATGGGCTCATCCAACCTGGTGGTCGACGCGCAGTCGGGCGGATATGCCGACGCGCCAGGTGGAGTCGTGTCCACTGACGGGTCGTTCTCGGTCATGGCCTGGGCCAGGCAGACAGTCCTGCCGCAGACGCCGGATGACCGCATGACCGTGGTCAGCCGGTTCGGGGGCGCGACCTCCGGCTTCAGCATCGAGGAGCGGGTCAGCCCCGATGATCCGTTCCCCATCCCGAGGTGGGCGCTGGTGCGCTCCGGCGGCGCCGCCGACGGGCAGGTCCTGATCTGGTCGGATGACCCGGTGAGTCAGTGGGGCGACTGGACGCACATCACCGCCGTCTACGACGCGGCGAACCACACGGCTCGCCTGTATGTGAACGGCCAGTGCTCGGAAGCGATCCCCGGCGTCGGGACTGTCGCCGGGTGCGCGCCGGTGCCCGTCTCCGACCCGATCGACGCCGACGGACCCATCACCGTGGGCAGCGGCGGCCCGGACTCGGCGCCGGGACGGTACTTCTCCGGCGACATCGACGAGGTCCGCCTCTACGACGGAGTGGTCTCCGAGACGGAGATCGCGCAGCGGCAGGGCTCCTGACCCGACGGGTCGACGTTCCTGATTTCGGCCGGCGCGGTGGGGATTCGCTCCCGCCGCGCCGGCTGCTTCCGGGGGCCGGCTCTCGGCCGCAGTGTTCAGCGGCGGTGTTCAGCGGCGGTGTTCAGCGGCGGTGTTCAGCGGCGGTGTTCAGCGGCGGCGGAGGAGGGAGGCGGCGGCCAGCACGGCGACGACGACGGAGGCGAGCAGTCCCGCGAACCAGCCGTACTCGATCGTGGGATGCACGTCGATCAGCCCGGGGACGCGGAAGTTCAGCCGGTCGGCCAGGTCCTGGGGGTCCATGAGGAACATCGCCAGGGAGAACGCGGCCACCGCGCCCGGCAGGATCGCGAACCCGGTGAACAGCCAACTCCGCACGACGCCGAGCACTCCGAGCAGCATCGCCACGAGCCCGGCGACCATGACGGCCCAGCCCGCCCCGTCGCCCACGCCCCGCACCACATGGTTGACCTCGGTGTCCAGCACGCTGAACCGCGCCGTCACCCCCGCCCATGGCAGCAGCGCCGTAACGGCCAGCGCGAGTCCGGCGACGATCACACCGATGGCGAGCAGCAGACTGGGGGTGCTCCGGCCCGGCATTCCGTAGCCCGGCAGGGTGGGTTCCGACACGATCACCAGGCTACGGCCCGGCGTCCACCGCTGGTGTCCGTTGCGGCACGGCAAGCTCCGTTTTCTCCTGCCATGTGGCCGGCGTAGACATCGGCCATGCTCTCGGCGCGTTCGAGGCGGGAGCGCAACTCCACGGTGTCCTGGGCGAGGGCGGAGGCGAGCACTCCCGGCCCCGCCAGGGGCAATGTGGCCCACCCGTCGCCGATCGTGGCCCGGCGTTCCCCCTTCTGGTCACGTACGGCATCCCACGCCGGGCCCGCGATGAGGGTGGAGCCGACGCATCGGGCGTCGCCGTACACGGCGGGGCTCGCGTCGACCGCCGGATCCCCGATGAGAAGCTCCTGCCGCAGCAGCGGCCGTCCGGCGACGGTGGCGTCGAACCTGGTACGGCAGCGGCCGGGCCGTTCGCCGTGCCGTCCGAAGACGATCTCCTCGCGCCACACGACGTTGGCGTCCTCTGCGAGCGAGAGCCGTACGGCCATGCGGTGCGAGCACCCGGCGGCGAGCACGGTCGGCTCCGGCGAGAAGCGCAACGACGCGCCCGCGCCGACGCGGGCGTCGACCACCATGACCGAGTCGCCGGGGGAGGAGCCGGGCAGCACCAGCGTGGACGCCACCGAGCGCACCTCCAGTTCGGTGCCGGGGGCGACGTCGATCACGAGCAGCAGGTGGTCGCCGCCGAGCGGGCCCGCCGCGGTCGAGACCAGATGGACCAGGCCGGGACCCGTCTGGCGCAGTGTCAGCGGCGGATCGGACCGCAACGTCTCCAGACGCGTCCGGCCCCCCGCGGCCTCCGTCGTGATGACCGCTCGTGCCGTCACCGAAGCCCGGGACGCCGCGGGGCCGCTGGGCGGTGTCGTCATGGCGCTCAGGCGGCCGTCGTCGGGGTCGTGTGCTCGTGGACGTGGTCGTTGGCGTGCTTCCAGGTGTTCACCAGGCTGGTGACCCATTCGGCGACGGAATGGGCGCTGCGGTCCTCCCTGAGCGAGGTGAACAACACCGGCCTGCCGTCCCGCACGGCCGCGGCGTCGCGGGACATCACGGTCAGGTCGGCCCCGACGAGCGGAGCGAGGTCGGTCTTGTTGACCACCAGGAGGTCGGCCGTGGTGACGCCGGGGCCGCCCTTGCGGGGCACCTTGTCGCCGCCGGAGACGTCGAGCACGAAGATCTGCCGGTCGGCCAGGCCCCGGCTGAAGGTCGCCGTCAGGTTGTCGCCGCCGCTCTCGACGATCACGAGGTCGAGGGGGCCGAAGCGCTCCTCCAGCGTCTCCACCGCGTCGAGGTTGGCGGCGATGTCGTCGCGGATCGCCGTGTGCGGGCAGCAGCCGGTCTGCACGGCGAGGATCCGCTCGGGGTCGAGGACCCCCGCACGGCGCAGGAACTCGGCGTCCTCGGTCGTGTAGATGTCGTTGGTCACCACCCCCAGGCGCATCGACGGACCAAGACTCCTGCACAGTGCCGCCACCAGGGCGGTCTTGCCGCTTCCTACGGGCCCTCCGATGCCGAGGCGCAGCGCGCGCCCGTGCGGGTCGGCCGCGTCGTGGAGGTCGTCGTGCTGAGCGCCCATATGTGGCCCGTCCTTCTGGCTTTTCGATCCGATGCGGGTGGGGTGTCGTTTCTCGGCTGGGATGACCTCGTCAGGAGACGAAGAGCTTCATCGGGTTGTTGAGATGGCCTTCGGCGAGCAGGTCCAGGGCCGGGGCGGTGTGGCCGGGCAGAGCGGGCCATCCCGATCCCCGGGTCTTCGCGGCCGCGCCGTTCTGTGTTGCGGCGTTATGGGCGGGGCCGTTCTGAGGTGCGCCGTCCGGCACGACGTCGTCGATGAGCGACGCGCAGGCGGCGTGGGCGGCGTCGTTCAGCGCCGGGGCGAGGTCGGCGAGCAGCCGGTGCACGGTCACCGGGTCGAGCCCGAGCAGCCGCACCGCGGCCGTTGCCGGGCCCGTCACCGAGTTGTACGCCGCCGCCATGGCCGCCTGGTAGGGGTCGCAGCCCGCCGAGGCCGCCGCCGCTCCCAGGGCGATGGGATGGTGTGCACCTTCCGGTACGGCCTTCGCCAGCGTGTCGAGCACGGCCGACGGCCAGATCCTGCGGGCGGTGCGGATGAGCAGCCGTCCCTGGACCCGGCTCGCCTCGCGCTGGGCGGGTGAGGCGGTCCTCGCGTCGGCCTCGGCGTCGAGTCGCCGCCAGGGGCGGGCCGGATCGGCGTCCGTTCCCGCGTCCGGTGTGTTCCCGTCGCCGTCTGCTTGGCCGTACGGCTCGGCGGGGTGGTCCGCGGTGGCGGCGGCGAGTTCGCAGGCGGCGGCGGCCAGTGCCGCGGTGACCAGCCCCGCGGTGGCCAGCCGGCCACGGAGGAACCGCGCCAGGTCCTCCGGGCCGGTGATCGTGCCGAGCCGCACCGCCTCTTCGGCGCCGCCCGAGTGGGCGTGGCCGCCCGCGGGAAGCCGGGAGTCGGCCAGCAGCAGCAGCGCCGCGTCGCCGCTCGGCCTGTCGCGCATCCCGGCTCCCCTTCCTTCCCCGATGTCCTGGCGCATCCCGGCCCCTCCGGCTCAGAAGAGGAAGTAGAGCTGCGCCATCGGCAGCCGTTCCGCGGGGGCGGGCTCGATCAGCTCTCCGTCGATGCGGACGGTGAACGTGTCGGGATCGACCTCGATCGCCGGCAGGGCGCCGTTGAGGGGCATGGAGTCCTTGTGCCGGCTCCGCACGTCGGCCACCGGCACCAGCCGACGTCGTACGGCCAGGCGGTCGGCCAGACCGTCCTCGATGGCCAGTGGCGCCACGAAGTGCAGGGACGTCGCAGCCGCCGTGGCCGGGGCCGCCCCGAACATCGGCCGGGGGAGGACCGGCTGCGGGGTCGGGATGGAGGCGTTCGCGTCGCCCATCTGGGCGTAGGCGATCACGCCGCCCTTGACGACCAGATCGGGCTTGACCCCGAAGAAGGCGGGGCTCCAGAGCACGAGATCCGCCAGCTTGCCGACCTCGACCGAGCCGACCTCGGCGTCCAGCCCATGGGCGATAGCCGGATTGATCGTATATTTCGCGATGTAGCGGCGAGCGCGGAGATTGTCCGCCGGATTGCCCGGTTCGCCGCCCAGCGTGCCACGCCGGGCCTTCATGACGTGCGCGGTCTGCCAGGTACGGATGATCGTCTCGCCGACCCGGCCCATCGCCTGCGAGTCCGAGCCGATCATGGAGATCGCGCCGATGTCGTGGAGCACGTCCTCGGCCGCCATCGTGGTGGGCCGGATGCGCGACTCGGCGAAGGCCAGGTCCTCGGGGATCGACGGGTTCAGGTGGTGGCAGACCATGAGCATGTCGAGATGCTCGTGGTGGGTGTTGACCGTGTGCGGCCGCGTGGGGTTGGTGGAGGAGGGCAGCACGTTGGCGTGGGAGGCGACCTTGATGATGTCCGGGGCGTGCCCGCCTCCCGCGCCCTCGGTGTGGTAGGCGTGGACGGCCCGGCCGGCGATGGCCTTCAGCGTCGACTCGACGAACCCCGCCTCGTTCAGGGTGTCCGTGTGGATGGCCGCCTGCACGCCGGTGGCGTCGCAGACGCTCAGGCAGGCGTCGATCGCCGCCGGAGTGGTGCCCCAGTCCTCGTGCAGCTTGAACCCGGAGGCGCCGGCGCGCAGTTGTTCCAGCAGGCCCTCGGTGCTGACCGTGTTGCCCTTGCCGAGCAGCGCCACGTTGATCGGATACGAGTCCAGGGACTCCAGCATCCGGGCGAGGTACCACGTCCCCGTCACCGTGGTCGCCTTGGTGCCCTCGGCCGGACCGGTGCCGCCACCGATGATCGTGGTGATGCCGGAGGCGAGGGCCTCGTCGAGGATCTGCGGGGCGATGAGATGGACGTGGGAGTCCACGGCCCCAGCCGTGATGATCTTCCCGTTGCCCGCGAGGATCTCGGTCGACGGCCCGATGACCAGGCCGGGGTGCACGCCGTCCATCGTGTCGGGATTTCCGGCCTTGCCGATGGCGACGATCCGCCCGTCGCGCACGCCGATGTCGGCCTTGATGACGCCCCAGTGGTCGAGGATCACCGCCCCGGTGATCACGAGGTCGGCCGCGCCGTCCGCCCGGGTCGTGCGGGCCTGGCCCATCGACTCGCGGATGACCTTGCCGCCGCCGAAGACCACCTCGTCGCCCGCCCCCGAGGGGCCCATCGACAGATCTTCTGTGACCTCGATGAACAGGTCGGTGTCGGCCAGCCTCACCCGATCGCCCGTGGTCGGGCCGTACAGGGCCGCGTAACGCGACCGTTCGATGTCAGGCACGGGCGCCGCCGTCCAGCGGGCCGGCCCACTCGGAGCGCAGCCCGGGAACGATGCGGTTCCCGGCGATCGGCACCAGCGTGACGTCGCGCTCGACGCCCGGCTCGAACCTGATCGCGGTGCCGGCGGGGACGTCCAGGCGCGTGCCCCACGCCGCCTGCCGGTCGAACTCCAGGCCCGGGTTGGCCGCCGCGAAGTGATAGTGGGAGCCGACCTGGATGGGCCGGTCGGCCGTGTTGACCACCCGGACGGTCACGCGTTCCCTGCCCGGGTTCAGCGGGACGGGCGCGTCGCCGTACACGATCTCGCCGGGCACGCCGGGTGTGCTCGGGCTGCTCATCGGCCGCCTCCCTCTCGGTGCGGTACGGCTCTCGCCACGCGGCCCCGGCCTGTGGCGGTGTGCCCCGGGACCGTGCTGCCGCGTGCGGCGCCCGTGCTCATGTGATCGGGTTGTGAACGGTGACGAGCTTGGTGCCGTCGGGGAAAGTGGCCTCGATCTGGACGGAGTCGAGCATCTCGGGCACACCGTCCATGACGTCGTCGCGGCGGAGCACCTTGCGGCCCGCGTCCATGAGGTCGGCCACGCTCCTGCCGTCGCGTGCGCCCTCCAACAGGAAGGACGCGATCATCGCGGTCGCCTCGGGGTGGTTGAGGCGCAGACCCCGTTCCCTGCGGTCGCGGGCCACGCCGGCCGCGACGTGAATGAGCAGGCGTTCCTGTTCGTGTGGAGTGAGCCGCATGGCGGGACGATAGATAATCGCCGTTTCCCCCGCGTTACCTATTCATTTCCAGCGTGTATCGAGATCGGCGTGAGCGCAGGCTAATGAGTTGTTAACTTTCCGGAGGTTTTCGAGAAATCTCACGGTATCACCTTGGTCGTAGACGGATCGGCGCGGGGACCATATCGGCAAGGAGGGGCAATTACGCACTTCAGCCTGGCGGGCCGGGGTGCCGCCGTGATTCCGGCGATGGCGTTCGCCGCCGGTGAAGGGGAATCGGCCACCACCCACGGAGCTGGCATTCTCCCCGTGCGCGACCGAACTCCCGCGGATCGTGCCGGGCCTCGACTATGTCAAGGAACGGGGAAATAAGAAACTGTTCTCCGGCCGGCAGCGCTTCCCCGGAACGGCGGGCGAAATCATCCCTCCATATCGGGGCGCGGCAACTCCCGCGCAACGGGTTCGGACGGCTTTGCTCGCTGTACCGGGACGGTCGAGCAGGTCAGGCCGGATCCGCGGGTACAGGAGATTCATCTGGGACGGGCGCGCGAGGAGGCCGATGATGTTGTCCGTTGAGGGACTCGAGGCCGGGTACGGCAGGGCGCGGGTGCTCTTCGGGGTCTGCGTGAAGGTCGGCGAAGGCCGGCTGACCTGCGTGATGGGCCGCAACGGCGTGGGCAAGACGACCCTGCTCAACACCATCATGGGCGTCGTCCCCGCGACGGGCGGGTCGGTGGTCTTCGAGGGCAGGCCGGTGACCGGCCTCAGCCCGGACGAGCGCGTACGGCTCGGCATGGGCTACGTGCCCCAGGGCCACGACACCTTCCCCCAGCTCAGCGTGATGGGGAACCTGATGGTCACGCTGGAGGCCTCGCCGCACAAGGACGCGACGGCGGTCGACGACGCGCTGGAGGTGTTCCCCGGGCTCAAGCCCCTGCTGAACAGGCCGGCCGGCTTCCTCGCGGGCGGGCGGCGGCGTCAACTCGCGATGGCCAGGGTCCTGGTGACACGGCCCCGGCTGCTGATCCTGGACGAGCCGACCGAGGGCATCCAGCCGTCGATCATCATCGAGATCGAGGAGGCCATCGAGCGGCTGCACGCCTCCGGGCTCACCATGTTGCTTGTGGAGCAGTACCTCGACCTCGCGCTGCGCCTGGCCGACGACTTCGTGATCCTCGACGCCGGGCGGGTGGTCCGTTCCGGCGCCGCGGAAGAGCTCAAGGGTCTGGACGTCCACCGCCTGCTCGCGGTCTGAATCGAAGCCCGGCCGATGCCGGCCGTACGGGGTGGTCGGCG
Source organism: Planotetraspora mira (assembly GCF_016863275.1). Classification (GTDB taxonomy): domain Bacteria; phylum Actinomycetota; class Actinomycetes; order Streptosporangiales; family Streptosporangiaceae; genus Planotetraspora; species Planotetraspora mira. The sequence goes on along the minus strand of NZ_BOOO01000002.1, from coordinate 210,467 downwards.
GTCCGGGGCGTCGTCCGGGTTATGGTCGAAAGGAGGAAGCGATCGTATGCCTGAACGCCTTCGGCCTCGCCGGGACTGATCGATCAGGAAGTCCTGTGGACCTGGCCTTGAGCATGGCCGATTCGCTTCCTCATCGCCGCCGGGCCGTGTCCGGGCTCATCCGGGCTCAGATGTGCAACTGCCACTCGTTCCACACGTCGAGCACCTGGTAGCCCATCTTCTCGTTGATGGCGAGCATGTGGCTGTTCGACGTCGAGTTCCACGTCACCACCTGCTCGACGGACGGCTCGCAGGCATGGAACCAGGCGATGTTGGCGAGTTTCAGGATGAGGCCGAGCCGCCGGCCCCGATGGGGACGCAACACCCCTGTGTCGTGTTGCCGGGCCCACCCCTCCGGCTCGTGGGCGTCGACGGCGATCCGGGTGAATCCGGCGGGCTCGCCGGTCGCCGCGTGCCGCGCGACCATCGTGTACGCCCTGAGTCCCGCCGCAGCCATCACCTGGTCGTGCGCTCGGACCCTGGCGGGATCCCAGCGCTGGTCCTCGATGTCCAGGTCGCCGAGCGGCTCGTCGTTCATGCCGATCATGAGTGTCGCCATGTCGCCGAGTTGCTCTTCGCCCACCGGGCCGGCCCAGCGTTCAATCACGTAGTCACGCGCGTGCCGTACCGCGTCGCCTCGCATGAGCTCGAAGCCGGACCAGTCGGCCGTGCGCAGGTCGAGGACCCGCCGCGCCTCCGTTGTGGCGGGGGAGAATCCGTGGGCCTTGGCGAAGGGCGCGCCCGGCCGGTCGACGGCAGCCTCCGCGACGATCACCCGCCGACCCTCGGCTCTGACCCGGCCGATCGCGTGGGTGACCAGGGAACTGCCCACGCCGTTGCGCCTGTGGCCGGGATGGACGGCCAGCGTGCTGATCAGCGCCAGATGCGTGTTGTCCGACTGCGGATAGTGGAGGGCGTACCCGCCGACGATCTCGCCTGCCACGCGAGCCACCCAGGCCTCGCTGCGCTCCTCGGACCAGCCGCGCTCGGTCATGACCTGGAAATGGCGCAACGACATTCCCGGCCCCCGCCTCAGATCGGCGCGGTAGACGGCGTAGAGGCCGGACATGCGATCGTCGGGGACGGCGAAGTCGAGGCGCTCGATCTGCATGCCATCAAGACAATCGCACCGCCGTCCGCGGGCGCGAATGCTTTTCGGCTGGTGAGACGGCGGAGGATTCGAGGCGGCTTAGAGTTACTGCAGGTAGTTCTCGACCTCGCCGACCGGGCGGGCGGCGGCGTCGTCGGGGTCCTCGCCTGCGCCGCGACGGGCCCGGCGCTGACGCAGCAGGTCCCAGCAGCGGTCGAGCGACTCCTCGAGATCGCGAATCCTGGTGTGCTCCTCGTCGGAGTTCAGCTCACCTGCCGCCAGGCGGCGGCGCAGGGTGTGCTCCTCGTCGATGAGCTCACCGATCTGATCAAGGATCTCGTTGTCCTTCATGGCGCAACCCCCTTCGTTGTGAGTCACCCTAGCGTGCGAGGTAATCAGAACATTTGGCCGTATATAAGTATTCGTGGAGGTGGTTCTGTGAGTGGTGGGACGGGCGAGGATGCGGGGCGGGGTCCCGGTCCAGACGGCGTTCGGATGTCTGCTAGTCTCGCTGGCATGCTGCGCGGGCTCCTTCTTATCCGCCGCGTCGAGGGCCTGTAAGAGGTCGGCTCCCTCGTCGCGGTGAGGCTCACGCGCGTCGGCCGTCAATGATCTCTCTCACTGGCGACGCCTCTCTCATCTGATCGGGACTTCGTTTCCCGCGTCGCCGTGTGCCCGACGAGGAGCATGATGAATTCGCAGCAGCCCAGCCCCATGCCTTTCCACCGCTATACGCCGTTCGAGCCGATCCGGCTGACCGACCGCACCTGGCCGGACAAGGTCATCACCAAGGCGCCCCGGTGGTGCGCCGTCGACCTCCGCGACGGCAACCAGGCGCTGATCGACCCCATGGACGCCGACCGGAAGCTCAAGATGTTCGAGCTGCTGGTACGGATGGGATACAAGGAGATCGAGGTCGGCTTCCCCGCCGCGTCGCAGACCGACTACGACTTCGTCCGCCAGATCATCGAAGAGGACCGCATCCCCTCCGATGTCGTCATCCAGGTCCTCACGCAGGCCAGGCCCGAGCTGATCGAGCGCACCTATGAGTCGCTGCGCGGAGCCCGGCAGGCCATCGTCCACCTGTACAACTCGACCTCGACGCTCCAGCGGCGGGTCGTCTTCGGCCAGGACAAGGACGGCATCACCGCCATCGCCGTCGAGGGCGCCAAGCTGTGCAAGAAGCTGGCCGCTCAGATGGACGGCACCGAGATCTTCTTCGAGTACTCGCCGGAGTCGTTCACCGGCACCGAGCTGGAATACGCGGTCGAGGTCTGCAACGCCGTCAACGACGTCTGGCAGCCGACGCCCGACCGCAAGGTGATCATCAACCTGCCGGCGACCGTCGAGATGGCCACGCCCAACGTCTACGCGGACCAGATCGAGTGGATGAACCGCCACCTGGCCTACCGGGACTCCGTGGTGCTGTCCCTGCACCCCCACAACGACCGGGGCACGGCCGTCGCCGCCGCCGAGTTCGGGTACATGGCGGGAGCCGACCGCATCGAGGGCTGCCTGTTCGGCAACGGCGAGCGGACCGGCAACGTCTGCCTGGTCACCCTGGGGATGAACCTCTTCTCCCAGGGCATCGACCCTGAGGTCGACATCTCGGACATGGACGAGATCCGGCGCGTCGTCGAGTACTGCAACCAGCTGCCCGTCCACCCCCGCCACCCCTGGGGCGGCGAGCTCGTCTACACGGCCTTCTCCGGCTCCCACCAGGACGCCATCAAGAAGGGCTTCGACCATCTCGAGCGTGACGCGGCGGCCGCAGGAGTCCCGGTGGACGAGTTCACCTGGGCCGTGCCGTACCTGCCGATCGACCCCAAGGACATCGGCCGTTCGTACGAGGCCGTGATCCGCGTCAACAGCCAGTCGGGCAAGGGCGGCGTGGCCTACATCATGAAGGCCGACCACCAGCTCGATCTGCCCAGGCGACTGCAGATCGAGTTCTCCCGCGTCGTCCAGGCCCACACGGACGCCGAGGGCGGCGAGGTCACGGCGGCCGCGATGTGGGAGGCGTTCGCCGACGAGTACCTGCCCAACCCGGACAAGCCGTGGGGCCGTCTCGGCCTGCTGGCCCACCGCCACTCCTCGACGGTTGACGACAAGGACATGATCAGCGCCGACGTGCGGATCTCCGGTCAGATCCGCGAGATCGAGGGCGTCGGAAACGGCCCGATCTCGGCCTTCTGCGACGCGCTGGAGGGCGTGGGCGTCGAGGTGCGGGTGCTCGACTACACCGAGCACGCGATGAGCGCGGGCGCCGACGCGAAGGCCGCGTCCTACGTGGAGTGCGAGGTCATGGGGCCGAACGGCGCCGTCGTGCTGTGGGGAGTGGGCATCGACGCCAACACGACGACCGCCTCACTCAAGGCCATCATCTCCGCAGCCAACCGCGCCACCCGCCCCTGACCCCCCCTCCCGCGTGATCATGCACAGGTTCGGGATCATGGCCCTTGACCAGCCCGAACACCGGCCGTGATCATGCACAGGTTCGTGAGAGTGGGGCCTGACCAGCGCACACACTGTTCGTGATCATGCATGCTTTCGGAGATGTGTGCGCTGACCAGTGTTGATATCTGGCGTGATCATGCGCGAATTCGTGGAGATGCGCGCTGACCAGCGTGTTCGGCGTCCGTGATCATTCAGCAAGGGTGATTCGCGGAGTCGGGCGCACACCAGGCGCGTGAGATGTGGTGATGGAGCGGCAGGAGGCGGCACCCCGTATTGGGGTGCCGCCTTCACTGCATGATCACGGCTCGCGTTTAGGCAGGCGAGGCGGTGTGCCGCCGAATCCGTGCATGATCACGACTTGCGTATGCGCAGGTGGGACCATGTTTCGTCGAAAGTGTGCATGATCACGAACGGTGTGTGCGCTGGTCAGGCACCACCCTCACGAACCTGTGCATGATCACGGCCGGTGTTCGGGCTGGTCAGGGGGCATGATCTCGAACTTGTGCATGATCACGCCCGGGGGGTGGGGGGTAGGCCGATCAGGGAGGCCAGGCTGAGCATGTTGTGCTCGAAGAGCTCTCGCCGGTGGGTGATCACATTGTTGAACTGGCCGAACAGCTCGAAGTTCACCATCCCGAACAGTCCGGTCCAGGCGACGATCCCGCGCGCCACCACGTCGTCCGAGACGCCGGGCATGAGTTGCCGCACCGCTTCAGCGTCGGACGACAACACCTCGGGGGGCGCCGGACACATGTCGGGCGGAGTCAGCCGGCCCGCCGCCTGTGCGTCCGAGATGATCCGCCCGTAGACCACGACGTCCCGGGCGGCCGGTCCGATCGTGTCCTCGGGCGCCTGGTAGCCCGGTACCGGCGAGCCGTACAGCAGGGCGTACTCGTGGGGGTGGTCCAGGGCCCAGGTCCGTACGGCATGGCAGACGGCCAGCCAGCGCCCGGTGAAGTCGTCCCGCGCGCATCCCGCGTCGGCGATCTCCACGGACTCGCCGATGGCGTTGTATCCATCGATGATCAGTGCCGTCAGCAGGTCGTCGCGGCTCGGGAAGTACCGATAGATCGCCGACGAGACCATCCCCATGTCCCTCGCCACGGCGCGGAGCGACAGGCCTCCGGCTCCGTCCGTCGCCAGGTGGCGGCGCGCGATATCCGTGATCTCCCGGATCAACTCCGCTCTGACCCGCTCTCTGGCGGTACGGCTCGCGTTCATGTTCGCAGGCTATCAGAGCAGTGAGAAAAAAAGAGAGCACTGCTCTTGACGATCCGTGCTCTCAAGCGAGAGCATTGCTCTCATAACGAAGTGGTGAGCACGACGGAGGCGGAAATGGCCAAGGCAGCGAATGCCGCACTGATGTTCTTCCTGGAGATCGGAGTCCTGTTCTCGGTCGGCTACTGGGGATTCACGGTGAGCGAGAGCCTGGCCCTGCGACTCCTGGCCGGCATCGGGGCTCTCGCCCTGTTCATCGCGGTGTGGGCGGTCTTCGGGGCCGCCAACAACCCGCCTGTTCCGCTCAAGGGCGCCGCGCGCGCCGTGCTGGAGATCCTCTGGTTCGGGGGAGGGGCCGCGGCTCTGATCGCCTCCGGCCTGGTCACCGCCGGCGCCGTCTTCGCCGCCGTCTACATCGTCAACGCCGTGCTGCGGCTCGTCTGGCACCAGGTCTGAAGGAGAAGGTCATCATGGGGAAGCACGTCATCGTCGGGGCAGGACAGGTCGGCGGACACGTCGCGAAGTCGCTGGCGGAGCAGGGCCACGAGGTGGTCGTCGTCACCCGGTCGGGCTCCGGCCCGAAGCATCCGGGGATCAGCCTGGTCGCCGGGCACGCCGCGGACGCGGCCGCGATGCGCCGTCTCTCGGAAGGGGCCGACGCGCTCTACAACTGCATGAACCCGAAGTACCACGAGTGGGTCCGGGACTGGCCGCCCGTCGCCACCGCGCTCCTGGAGGCGGCGGAGGGCGCCGGCGCCGTCCTGGCCACGATCGGCAACCTGTACGGCTACGGCCCCGTCGACGGCCCGATGACCGAGGACCTGCCGCTGGCGTCGACCGGCACGAAGGGCCGCGTGCGCGCCGGGATGTGGGCGCAGGCCCTGGCCGCCCACCAGGCGGGTCGAGTGCGCGTCACCGAGGTCAGGGGCTCCGACTACTTCGGCCCGCGTTCGTCCGACCAGTCGTACCTGGGTGGGCGGTTCCTCGGACCGGTCCTGAGCGGAAAGCCGGCGATGGTGCTGAGCGACCCGGACATCCCGCACAGCTGGACCTACCTCCCGGACGTGTCCCGTGCGCTGATCGCCGCGGCCGCCGAAGAGAAGGCCTGGGGCCGTGCGTGGCACGTGCCGACGAACGCGCCCCTCACTCTGCGGGAGATCGCCGGGAGCCTGGCGGCGCTCGGCGGAGCCCCCGCGCCGCGCCTGCGGCGCATCCCCGAGTGGGTCCTCAACGCCGCGGGACTCGCCGTCCCGATGCTCAAGGAGATGAGGGAGACGCGCTACCAGTTCGACCGGCCGTTCGTCCTCGACTCCACGGCCTCGGAGGCCGTGCTCGGCCTCGCCCCCACGCCCACGGACGACGCGCTGAAGGCCACCATCGCCTGGTGGCGTGAGCAGTGATCACAGAGCACCGCAAAGACGAAGAGTAGGGCGAAACTATGACAGGGTGATCCGCGTGACTGAACGAGTGACAGCAACGCCGGACGACGCGGACTCCGCGCGGCTGCTCGTGGACGACCAGTGACGTCGCCGCAGGACGGCGCGAGCCGGCCCCCCATGCGCGTGGCGATGATCGGGCTCGGGGACATCGCGCAGAAGGCCTACCTCCCGGTGCTCGCGGCGACGCCGGGCATCGACCTCCTCCTCTGCACGCGGGACAGGCCGACGCTGGACCGGCTGGCAGACGCCTACCGCGTCCCCGCGAGGTGCACCTCGGTCGACGAGGTCGTCGCCGCGGGGGTCGAGGCCGCGTTCGTCCACGCGGCGACGCGTGCCCATGTGGACATCGTGGCGGCGTTGATCGAGGCGGGAGTCCACGTCTATGTGGACAAGCCGCTCGCGGACCGCCTCCCCGACGCGGACAGGCTCGTACGGCTGGCGGGGGAGCACCGGCGGTCGCTCATGGTCGGGTTCAACCGGAGATACGCGCCGGGGTACGCCGCCCTGCGGGACCTGCCGCGTGACCTCGTGGTCATGCAGAAGAACCGCGCGGGCCAGGCGGACGACCCGCGCCGCGTCGTGTTCGACGACTTCATCCATGTGGTGGACACACTGCGCTTCCTCGCCCCAGGCGACGTCTCCGACGTGTCGATCGACGTACGGGTCCGTGGCGGGCTGCTGGAGCACGTCGTCCTCCACCTGCGCGGCGCCGCCGCGACCGGGGAATCGGGGAACGCGGACTTCACCGCGATCGGCATCATGAGCAGGGTCAGCGGTGCGAACGAGGAGACCTGCGAGGTCATCGGCGGCGGCGCCAAGCGCCGGGTCGTCAACCTGGCGGGCGTGGTCGACTACTCGGGCACGGAGGCGGTCAGCCACCGGGGCGACTGGGTGCCGGTGGCCCGCCAGCGCGGCATCGAGCAGGCCTGTCAGGAGTTCCTGTCGTCGGTGCGCGAAGGCCGTCTGATCACCGCCGACGACGCGCTGCGAACCCACGCCCTGTGCGAGGAGATCGTGGCCGCAGCGACTTAGAAGGTGACGGCCCACCCTCGTACGGCTGAGCGCCGACAAGAGTGGGCCGTGTCCCCGATGTCTCGATGCCGCCGGGTGCTCAGCGGGAGGAGAGGTACTCCTCGCCGAGCGTCCGGAGACGGCTGTGTGCCGACTCGTAGATCTCGGGACCGCCGAGGTACGCCTTGGGCAGCTTGGCGACCATCGTGTAGTTGGTGTCGCACACGTTGCCCACGGGGGCCTCGCCGCCCTGGCTGACCAGCTGGTAGGCGTCCAGCTCGTCGAGGCCGGTGAGCGAGGAGGCCCAGGTGACCAGGTCGTGCTGGCTGATGCGGTAGGCGTCCTCGAGCGGGCGGGCCGAGCCCGTCGACATCAGATGGCCGTCGTCCTCCAGCCGCGGCCACGGCGTCGAGACGCCCTTGACGAGTTCCACGGCCACGACGGTGTTCATCGCGGCCTCGACCGCGGTGCCGCAGACCTCGCCGTGCCCCTGGCGGCAGTGGCCGTCCCCGATGGAGAACAGGCCGCCCTCCACGTTGACCCCGAGGTAGACCGTGACACCCGCACGCAACTCGGGGGTGTCCATGTTGCCGCCGTGGGCGTCCGGGGTGATCGTCATCCGCGCCTCGGACGCGGCGGGCGCGACGCCCACCGTCCCGTGCATCGGGTCGAGCGGCATCTCCACGGTGAAGTCGCCCCGGCGTGCGCGGTAGCGCACGGTCCGCTTCTCGGCGTCGACCTCGTACAACCACACGACCTCGTCGAGCGGCGGGTGCAACATCGCCGTGGTGTGCGTGGCGGTCAACGCTCCGAAGTGCGGGAACGTGGTCGAGACCGCCCAGTCGCGGGCCGGCTCGATGGAGACGAAGTGCAGCGCGAGGGTGTCGCCCGGCTCGGCGCCCTCGACGTGGAAGGGGCCGGTGACCGGGTTCAGGTACGGGAACTCGCACACCTTCGAGGGAAGGTCGTCCAGCCCGCGGACCCGGCCGCCGAAGCAGTCCTCGGTGAACATTTCCACCACCGTGCCCGGGGTGATCCTCGCCACCGCCGGTCGGCCGCCGAAGGTGTAGGACAGCTCCTCTGGCGCCGGCCGGTAGGAGAAGACGTTCACTCGTTGACCTCCGTGTTGATTCCGGAAAGGGTGGGACGCCGGCCCAGCAGGTAGGAGCCGATGAGGATGACGACGCCGACGGCCAGCCAGCTCAGGCCGACTGCCTGGGCGGCGATGTTGGCGTTGATCACGACGTAGAGCAGGATCAGGAACCCGATCACAGGCGCGACGAGGTGGCGCCACCAGTCGCGGCTGCGCTGCCGTACGAGGTAGTGGACGACGACGGAGACGTGCAGTGCGAGGAAGGCGGTCATCGCGCCGAAGTTCACCAGTGTGGTGAGCAGGGAGATGCCGTCGTCGCGCGAGTTCATGTACAGGCCGAGGGCCAGCGACACCGCCGCCACGAGGAAGGTGGCGTTGACCGGCACCTTGCGCGTGGGGTGGATCTTGCCGAGGAAGCTCGGGAGTTGCTTGTCGCGGGCCATGGCGAACAGCAGACGGGAGGTCGCGGCCTGGGCGACGAGGGAGTTGGCGAAGCCCCACGCGATGGCGGTCGCGACGGCGGTGAGCACGCTCAGCCAGTGTCCGCCGGCGTATTCGGCGGTGTCGTAGAACGCCGAACCCGCCGGGTCGCCGTTCGCGATCAGGTCGGCGCGGTTCGGCACGAGCAGCGCCGCGACCCAGGTCTGCACGACGAACAGCACACCCGCGAGCCCGAGGGCGGCGATCATGGAGCGACCGAGGCGGCGGGTGTTCTCCCGGGTCTCCTCGGCGAGCATCGAGATGCCGTCGAAGCCGAGGAACGAGAGGACCGCCACGGACACCGCTCCGAACACCAGCGACCAGGAGAACGTCGAGGAGTCGAACAGCGGGGTCAGCCCGCCGCCGTGACCCTTGCCATGGGCGAGGGCGACGACGCCGATGACCAGGAAGATCGCGAGCACGATGAGCTCCGCCACCAGCATGATCTTGTTCAGCCGGGCGGTCATCTCGATGCCGAGGTAGTTGACCACCGTGTTGAGCACGATGAAGCCGATCAGCCATGCCCAGATCGGGATGGCGGGGACGAACGACGCCATCGCGGCGCTGGCGATCAAGTACAGCAGCGAGGGCACGAGCACGTAGTCGAGCAGGATGACCCAGCCGGCGAGGAATCCGACCGGGGCGGCGATGCCGCGGCCCGCGTAGGTGTAGACGGAGCCCGCCATCGGGAAGGCCTTGGCCATCTCCGAGTACGACAGGGCGGTGAAGGCCATCGCCACCATGCCGATGATGTAGACGAGCGCCACCATCCCGCCGGACGCCTGGAAGACGCTGCCGAAGATGCCGAACGGCGCGATCGGGACCATGAAGATCAGGCCGTAGATCAGCAGGTCGGTGAAGCTGAGTGAGCGCCGGAGTTCCTGCTTGTAGCCGAACTGCTCGACTCCGGCGGCTGGTGGTGATGCGGGCGATGGGGAGGCCTCAGAGGGAGAGGACATTGACGGCTCCTTAACACGCGGGTACGGAGCCGTACGATAGAGCGAACCCTTTAAGACGAAAAGGTTTCGTTTGAAAGTTTTACGCGACGGACATAACGGCCCCAATGCGCCCGGCAGCGGCTCCCCACCGCGGGCGCACCGAGATGATCTAGGCGGACGTGACGAGAGAGAAGTCGAGCCCGTCGGCGCGCCCGACGTAAACGCGTTGCAGCACGTGGCGGTCGCGGAGGGTCAGCCGCCCGCGGCCCGTGGTGACGGTGACGCCGTCGGCCACCGCCTCGACGGCCGGCACGACCAGGGTGCCCGCCCGGCCCGCCAGGGCCGCCAGCATGAGGACCCCCTCATAGCAGCCGTGCCCGTGCCCGTTGAGCGACGGGGCGTCCGGCCCGAACATCCGGGCGTAACGCTCGCCCAGGCCGAGGTTGGCGTCGGTGGCGAGGCTGCCGAAGTAGCCCATGGCCGCGTAGAGCTCGCCTGTGGTGTCGCCCCCGATGGCGAGCAGGCCGTGCTCCTCCAGCGCCCCGCACAGGCGCGCGCAGCGCAGGCCGCTCAGCGCGAAGGCGCGGTTGAACATGACCAGATCGCTCCCGATGAGGTTGAGCAGCACCGCGTCAGGCCGTGCCGCGGCGAGCTCCTCGATCAGCGCGTCCATCGCCGTCGTGCCGGAGGGGACGAGCCTTTCCCCGACGATCGTGGCGGACCGCGCGCGCAGGTGCCGCCGGGCCGACGCGTGCACCAGCCGGGGCCAGACGTAGTCGTTGCCGAGCAGGAACCACCGCCGGGCCCTGCGATGCTCGACCAGCCAGTCGAGTCCCGGTCCCACCTGGAGGGAGGCCGGCTCGCCGAGGAAGTACACCCCTGGTTTGCGGGCGCCTCCCTCGTAGGGCGGCGTGTAGACGAAGGGCGCCGAGCCCGACAGCGAACGCTCGACGGCGACCCGCACGTCACTGGCGTGCGTGCCGACGACCGCCTGCACGACCCCTGCGCGCACCAGTTCCGAGACCTCGCGGGCGACCTCCGCCGGGCGCTTTCCGCCGTCGACCAGCACCAGTTCCACCGGCCTGCCCAGCACCCCGCCCGCGGCGTTGACCTCGGCGGCGCCGAGCATCGCGCAGTTGATCGCGCACGGCCCGAGCAACCCGAGCACGCCGGAGACGGGCACCACCAGGCCGACGCGGAGCGTCTCGGCACGCAGCAGATGCGCTTCGAGGGGGTCGATGACCACCGTGACAGGATCGGCCACGTGCACGAGTATGGCGCTTGCGCGCTCGCGAACGAAGGGAGCCCTCTGTGGTGACGGCGGGACCCGACGGGGGGCGTGAGACCCCCCTTCCCCCTGTGCGTACGGAGCCCCCTCCGGCGGTCACCGGGCTCGGTTCCTCACTCGCCTACCTGCTGAGCCGGGCCGAGCGGAGCGTCAACCGGGCGCTGGCCGCCGCACTCGCCTCCGAGGACGTGTCCGTCGAGCAGTGGCGCATCCTCCAGGCGCTCGCGGACGGGCGCGGGCATTCGATGGGCGACCTCGCCGAGGCCGCGCTGATGCCGCATCCCACGCTGACCAAGGCGGTCGACCGGCTCGTCGAGCGTGCCGTCGTCTACCGGGGACACGATCCCGCCGATCGCCGGAAGGTGGCGGTATTCCTGGCGGATCGGGGCAGTGACCTCCTGGGCCGTCTCGAAGCGGGGATCGCCGAGCACCACCGGGCGATCCTCGCGATGTACGGCACGGCCAGGACCGGGGAGCTCATGCGTGAACTGGAGGTCCTCGTGCGGTCATTGGAAGGCTGACCGCGGCGGGTCCTGGTGTCCCCGGTCTTACCCCCGATCCCGAGACCCCCGATCCCCGATCTCCGAGGAGGCTACGTGCCCGACTTGCTGGTGGGGCCGATGTTGCGCCACGTCGACGATACGAGCGCCTCCGTCTGGGTGGAGACGAGCGAGCCGTGCGAGGTCACCGTCGGCCTGGGCGGCGGACGCAGCACGGAGCGCACCTTCACCGTGCACGGCCATCACTACGCGATCGTCGACGCCGAGGGTGCGGGCGAGTACACCGTCGAGTTGGACGGACGGCCCGTGTGGCCGGTCGAGGGTTTCCCGCCGAGCCGGGTACGCCCTCTCGCGGAGCTGGGCACGGTCGTCTTCGGCTCCTGCCGTACGAGCGTCCCGCACGACGACGCGCACGAGAGCGTCCACGGCCCCGACGTGCTCAGGGGGTACGGCTTACGCCTGATGGCGGGGGAGGACCCGCCGAGCCTGCTGCTGTTCCTCGGCGACCAGGTCTACGCCGACGAGCCCTCGCCGGAGATGATCGACTTCATCCGGGCCCGACGGCGGGACGGGCCGGACGAGATCGTCGACTTCGAGGAGTACGCCGAGCTGTACCGGCAGGCCTGGACCGAACCGGTGGTCCGCTGGGTGTTGTCCACCGTGCCCACAGCGATGATCTTCGATGACCACGACGTGCGCGACGACTGGAACACCTCCGACGTGTGGCGGCGCCAGATGGCCGCGGTGCAGTGGTGGCCGTCCCGGGTGGTGTCGGCGCTCGGCGCGTACTGGATCTACCAGCATCTCGGGAACCTCTCGCCGTCCGAGCGCAAGGCCGATCCCACGCTCGCGGCGATCCGGGCGGCCGACGCCGATGGCGCGGTGATCCTCGACGCGTTCGCGAAGCGGGCCGACGAGGATCCCCCCTCGACGCGGTGGAGCTACGCGCGCGACATCGGCGGCACGCGCCTGATCATGCTGGACACGCGGTGCGCGAGGAGCCTCGAACCCGGGCGCCGCAGGATGATCGACGACGAGGAATGGTCCTGGTTCACCGATCTGGCCACGGGCGGCGTGGACCACCTGCTCATCGGATCCTCGGTGCCGGTGTTCCTGCCGAGCGGCATCTTCGACGTGGAGAGCTGGAGCGAGGCCGTCGCCGGCGGGGTGTGGGGCCGCCGCGCGGCCGTCTGGGGGGAGAAGGTCCGGCAAGGGCTCGACCTCGAGCACTGGGGCGCGTTCCGCAGGTCCTTCGACGACCTCGGCCGCCTGCTCGTCGACGTCGCCGCGGGCCGGCGCGGGCGGGCGCCCGCCACGATCGTGCTGCTCTCCGGTGACGTGCACTACTCGTATCTGGCGGCGGCGGGACCCGCGTCCGCCGACCTGGACGCGGCCCGCATCTACCAGGCGGTGTGCTCGCCGATCCGCAACCCGCTGAGCCGTACGCTGCGGTTCGCCAACGTGGTCGCCTCGTTCGGCGTCGCGGGTGTCGCGGGCGCGATCCTGGCGCGTCTGGCGCGGCTGCCCCGCCGCTCCTTCCGCTGGAAGATCACCGATGGCCCGTGGTTCCCCAACGCGCTGGCCGCTCTCGACCTCGACGGCCGTTCGGCCGTCGTCCGCTGGTATGCGGCGCGTCCCGACTTCGGGGAGACAGTCCGGGTACGGCTGGCGCCGTGAGCGCGCCAGGCCGTACCCGTCTCAGAGTCTTCTCAGGGTCTTCTCAGAGGGCTTTCGGAGGGTTTTCTTGAGGGGCCCGGTCAGGGGAGAAGGTCGTCGTCGGTGACGATCAGCCGTGTGAAGCCCGCGCCGATCGTCGCGTTGGTCGGCACGGACGCGACCACCTGGTAGGACTGGGCGGCGGCCGCGGGTGTCGTGTCTCCGGCGAGCGGCACCTGGAAGGTGGCCGACGTCCTCCTGGCGGGGATCACCACCTTCTCGGCCAGCTGGGTGATCACCGGGGTGGCACCACTGGTGATCGACTGGATGTTGACCGTGACCGGCACCTTGCTCCGCTCCGACAACGTCAGCGTCATCGTCGCGGTGCCCGGCCCGTCGCCCTCCGGAACGGTGAGGCCCTGGACCGAGACCTGCGGCAGGTCGGCCAGATCGGTCTCACCGACCTTGGACGTGGAGAACGCGAGGTCGCCGAGATAGACGCCGCCGGCCGTACCGGCGCCCATGAGGCGGATCTCACGCACGTCCCGCAGGTCGACGCCGGCGAGCGACTTCGCCGGGACGCGGACCGTCCGCAGCCAGGTCTTCGGCAGCGGCGAGGTCGTGCCGGGGAACGGCGTGAGCGCCGAGCTCACGCTGGACAGCGGGACCGACTTCGACCGGCCCCGTCCGTCGACGACACCGACCGTCAGGTCCGTGCTCGTCTTGACGTTCTCGTCCAGCGCCGCGCGGAAGGTCAGCGCGTCGTAGCGGGAGACGTTCCGCGACGACTTGGGCAGAGCGATCCGCACCTGGCCGGTGGCGTCGGTCCAGGCGAACCGGAGGACCGGCGTCGCGGTGACGTTCCCCGCGTACGTCGCGGGCGTCCACGACGGCGCCTGCGAGGTGGTCAGCGCGGCGGCGCAGGACGGGAGGCCGCTCTGCGGCGAACGGTCCAGCATGCTCGCGCAGATCGTCGCGGTCGCCGCACCGGTGATCCGCACGGACGGTGAGACCGAGGTGAACGGCGCCACGTCCAGGCGATCACGTGCCGGAGCCTGTGCCACGGCGTGCACGACGGCCCGGCCGGCGGACGCGGCCGTGGCGCCACTGCCGTCGAAGAGCGGCAGCAGTCCCTTCTCGTGGCCCTGGACGAGGCGGAAGAAACCCGCGATGTAGGCGGTGCCGACGGCGTACTGCTCGGCCGCGGTCAGCCGGGTCGGGGCGGTGCTTCCGCAGACCGGGTCGTTCCTGTTGCTCCAGTCGTCCGAGGCGGGGGCGACGGCCACGCCGGGGGTCCACTCGGTGTTGAAGAAGTTGTGGTCGGCGCCCATGACCATCAGCGAGGAGCGGAAGGCGGAGTCGTCCGGATCGGCGTACAGGGAGTCGTCGTAGAAGTGCTGGCCCTGCTGGTTGGAGACGTCCCCGTCGCAGTAGGGGAGGATCACGGCCATCGGGACGTCGGGCAACGTCGCACGGGCGAAGTCGGTCGGCGCGAGCGGCAACACCGCCTTGATCCCGTACGGCTTGGCCCGCCCGGCGTTGAGCAGCGCCGCCTTGACCACGCCCTCGCCGCCGCGTGAGTGGCCCATCAGGCCGATGTCGTCCATGTCGAGACGGTTCTTGAAGAGCTTGACCATGGTGGCGTCGCCGCGTCCCTTGGCGGCGTCGGCCAGCAGGTCGAGGTGCCGCATGACGACTTCGCCGCGGGCGAGGGCTCCCCGGTCGTCGCTGAAGGGGTTGTCGGCCGCGTTGACGCCGTTGGCGCTGACGGACACGACGACGTATCCGTGGCTCGCGAGCACGTCGGCCGCGCCGTCGTAGCCCTTGTAGCTGGGGATGGGCACCTGGCCGGCGGGGCACGGCCACTGGGAGTTCGACGTGGCCGGGGTCGTGGGGTTGTAGCACGCAGAGTGGCGGCCGTGGAGGAAGACCACCAACGGCCGCTTGCCGCGTGCGTGGTCGGGGAGGTAGACGGCGGCACGGATCTCCGCGGGGCGGCCGCCGAGGCCTTCGAGCGTGATCGCGGTGTCGCCGAGGTCGTATTCGCCGTGCGTGACGTGGTAGGGCCCGGGTGTGGCGGGGTCGACGGGACTCTTGGTGGGACTGGTCGTTTGCTGCGGAGCGGGAGCGGTCGATGGAGAGGCAGTGGTTTTCGGAGTTTCCGGAGCATGAGCGGTCGTCCGGGAGTTCACCCCGGTGTCGCCGGAGGGCACCTCGCCGTTCCAGGCCACCTCGACGGACGACGGGTCCGCGGCGCTCGGGTCGGAGGTGATGATGGTCAGGGCCGTGCCATCCGGCGACTCCTCGGCGGGGCCGAGTGACGTGCCGTCGACCGCGAGTTCCGGAACGGCGTCGCGGACGGGCAGCGGCTCGTCCAGGTGGAGGGTGATCCGGTGGCCGCCGTCCACGGGTTCGACCGACCAGCGGCCGTCGCCGCCGACGGGCTCCGGGGCGGCGAGAGCGGGTCCTGCGAAGAAGGTTGTGGAGATTGTCGTGGCGGTCGCCAGGGCGAGGACCGTCCGCTTCCAGGCCTGCGCGGGTGAGCGCATGTCTTCCCCTTCGGGTGCATGGCCCTGGTACCGGTCCGACGAGGGACTTTTGCCAGGGTTTGGTGCATTACAGCCCGAATAAGATCATTCCTGGATTGCCGGTGCGTGTTACGGCATGTTGCGTCGTCGTTAATGATCTACCGGTCGGAAAGGCCGGGTTGGGACGCCGGGTCGGGACGCTGGGTTGGGACGCGCTGGCACGAGGCGCCGTGAGGTGGCATGCGGCGGCATGGGGCCGTTGGGCGCGGGCATGAGGCGCGGGGGGGGCGTGGGGCGCGGGCATGAGGCGCGGGGGGCGTGGGGCGCGGGCATGAGGCGCGGGGCGGCATGGGGGCGGCATGGGGGCGGTACGGGGTGGTACGGGGCTGCAACGGGGGCTGCCGCGCTTCGCCGGGGGCGACCGCGAACGGCGTGAAGGCCGCAGAGAGGGGCTGCCTGGGGCCGTTTGGCGGCCGGCCTGCATGGCTGGCCCGCCTGGCTGGCCCGCCTTGGTCCGCCCTTGCCTGCCCAACTGTTGCTGCCCGGCTCCGCTTGGCTCGTCCTGAACCTCGCCATGTGGTCGTATCCGCCCAGTCAGCCCGCAGCCCTCCCTTGACCATTAGGTCCCGGTCCCGGGCTTAGCTCTGCCGATCTATGCGGGGTTGCTCGCCGCGAGCGAACGGATGGAAATCCTGTTCGAGATTTGTAGCTGACCGGTCACGGAGTGTGAGATTATTCGTACAGGTTTTCGATTAGGGTGACCGGAAGGGAGAGGGACGTGGTCAATTCACACGGGCGGCACGTCTCGGGTTCTTCTGTGGCCGATCCCGGTGTCGAGGAGATGCCGTGTGGCCCGAGATGGTGGGCGGAGGTCACGGCACGGGCCCAGACGTGGTCGTCCGACGGCAGTTCGGCCTTGAGCCGCCCGCCGTTGGAGGACGTGTGGCCCGACTTCACCGAGCCGAGGCCGTCACGGCCATACGCGACATGGCCGGATGCCGACTGGCCGGAATCATCCAGTGCAGAGTCACCCGACCCAGAGTCGCCCAGCCCGGAGTCGTCCAACGCGGGGTCGTCCAACGCGGGGTCGTCCAACGCGGGGTCGTCCAACGCGGGGTCGTCCAGCGCGGGGTCGTCCAGCGCGGGGTCGTCTGAAGCGCCGTCGCCTGCCCGGGGCTCGAACCCGTGCACAGACCCGGCCTCCTCCTCCTCCCCTTCCTCGGACTCGGACTCAAGAGCGGGCTCGGGCGCACCGACCTCCGGGACGTCGATGTCGGGTTCGGCGGGCGCAGGCTCGGCCCGCTCGGATTCGGCCGGATCCGCTGATGGGCACGGCACAACCAGCACAGCCGGTTGGGCCGGCTCGGGTGGTTCGTCAGCCGAGTCGGATGCGCTGGTGGCCGCGATCGTCGAGACGGCCTCGGGGCTGGCGCTCGCGGGGTTGCCGGGTTCGGTGGCGGTGTGTGTGGAGCAGGTTCAGGAGTTGGTGTTCGCGCGGGATCGGTTGACCTCGGCGATCGCCGCCCGGGTGGAATGGGTGCATCGGGCGGGTGCGGCCAGGTCCCAGGGGCATGCCAGCACCCGGATGTGGTTGCGGGGCGGGTGTGGGACAAGTGCGGGGTCGGCGTCGCGGCTTGTCGTGTTGGCGACGGAGTTGGCGCGTCTTGGTGTGGTGCGGGTGCGGTTCGCTGAGGGGAGTTTGTCGGAGGGGCAGGTGAGTGCGATCTGCGCGGCGACGAGTGGGCTCACTGATGAGCAGGCCAGGCTCGCTGAGCCGATCTTGGTGGGGTTGGCGGATCGGGCGAGTCCGGCCGAGGTGGCCAAGGCGGGCCGGTATCTGCGGGAGTTGCTGGATCCCGGTCAGGCGGGCAAGGACAGGGATGCTGATTACGCGCAGCGGTTCATGGTGGTTCGCCCGACTGGTTCTGGTGGGGTGGAGGGCGAGTTCCGGCTTCCCCGTGAGGCGGCGGCCCGGTTGCGGACTTGGCTGGACGCCTATGCCAAGCCCAGGGTTGAGGGTGATGAGCGGCCGCTGCGGGTCCGCAATGCCGATGCGTTGATCACGCTGTTGGAAAACAAGATCACTACTGAGTTGCTCGTCCTGGTCAACGCCGAGTCCCTCCCCAAAGACCACACCGCCCACGATGACGCAGATGAGGCCGGTGAAGGCGACCAGGCCGCAGGTGGTCATGCCAGGAGTGGCAGTCAGGGGGCTGGACACGCTGCGGACGCTCAGGCCAAGGGTGGTCAGTCCGCTCGAGGTCAGACCGATTCCAGGGGACCTTGGGGGAGTGTGCCTGGCCTGTCCGGGCTGGGGTGTGTGATGCCGGGATTGTTGCTGGCCACCGGCCAACTCCTGTCCCACGACGACATAAGCCGTCTCGCCCGCACCTCGACCCTGGTGCGGCTGGTGATGGACGCCGATGGCCAGGTCCTCGATATGGGACGCGCTGTACGGTTGGCAACCGGAGCGCAGAGAAGGGCGGTCTTCGCCCGCTACGCCACCTGCTGGATCGACGGCTGTCCGCTCCCGGCGACGCTGTGCCAGATCGACCACGCCGACAACTGGGCCGACGGCGGCCTGACCGACCTGCGCCTGCTCGGACCGGCCTGCCAGTTCCACAACCGCGACCGCTACCGCCACCCCGACCGGTACCAACGCCGCCGCGAAGGCAAAGACCGCTGGGCCTACACCTACACCGGCCGCCGCTGCACCACCCGCAGATCGCCTTCTTCGCCCGAGAGCAGACCACGCGACACCCAAGACAGTGCGTCAGCGGGTGGGAGGGGGCCGAACGCACCCTGACCAGACCGCCGGGGCAACGACCGCTCCTCGGCCCTCCCTGGCCGGTCAGCAGC
Source organism: Planotetraspora mira (assembly GCF_016863275.1). GTDB lineage: Bacteria > Actinomycetota > Actinomycetes > Streptosporangiales > Streptosporangiaceae > Planotetraspora > Planotetraspora mira. Next base: position 191,871 of record NZ_BOOO01000002.1, on the reverse strand, counting down.
CTGTGGCCCGACGCGGCGGCGGGGTCGCGGTGCCCGGTCAGCAGTCAGCTGCGCCGTGGCCACTGACCGTTCTCCACCCGTCCGGCCGAAGCCGACGGGGGAGGCTGAACGTCGCCCGCAACCGGGTCCGTGCGACCAGGCACGCCGACCGGGCTACGTCGACGGGCCAACGTCTCATCGCGACCGGCCGGACGGCGGGTTGATCAAACCCGACATCCGGCCAGATCGCGACGGTCCGATGCCTGACGTCTCAGGCTCTGAGGGGCCTAGCGACTCGCGAACTCGGACAGTACAGCGGCGAGCTGATCGACGGCCCAGCCGAGGTCCTCTTCCGTGACGACGATGGGCGGAGCGAGCCGGATCGTGGAGCCATGGGTGTCCTTGGCGAGCACGCCCCGGCGCATGAGCGCCTCGCTGACCTCGCGGCCGGTGGCGAGAGAGGGGTCGATGTCGACACCCGCCCACAGCCCACGACCGCGCACGGCCACCACGGGCGTGCGTCCGGCCGCATCCGGGGCGATCAGCGCACGCAGCCGCGTGTGGAGGAACGCACCGAGATCGCGGGCCCTGGTCTGGTACTCGCCGGTGTTCAGCAGCGCGATGACGGCGTTGCCGACCGCGCATGCCAGGGGGTTGCCGCCGAACGTCGAGCCGTGCTGACCCGGCTTGAGCACCCCCAGGATGTCGGCGTTCGCCGCGACCGCCGAGACGGGGACGACTCCGCCGCCCAGAGCCTTCCCCAGGACGTACATGTCCGGGACGACCCCTTCGTGGTCACAGGCGAAGGTGTCGCCTGTGCGGCCGAGGCCCGACTGGATCTCGTCGGCGATGAACAGGACGTCGTTCTCCGAGCAGATCTCGCGGACCGCCGTCAGGTAGCCGTCCGGCGGCACGAGCACGCCCGCCTCACCCTGGATCGGCTCGATGAGGACGGCCACCGTGTTCTCGTCGACGGCCTCCCTGATCGCTTCGGCCGAGCCGTACTTCACGATCCGGAAGCCGGGCGTGAAGGGGCCGAAACCGCCTCGCGCGTCCGGGTCGGTGGAGAAGCCGACGATCGTCGTCGTACGGCCGTGGAAGTTGTCCTCCATGACGATGATGTTCGCCTGGTCGGCGGGTACGCCCTTGACCTCGTAGCCCCACTTGCGGGCGACCTTGACCGCGGTCTCCACGGCCTCGGCGCCGGTGTTCATGGGCAGGACCATGTCCTTGCCGCACAGGTCGGCGAGGCCCGAGACGAACGTCGCGAACTGGTCGTGCAGGAAGGCCCGGCTGGTGAGCGTCAGCCGGTCGAGCTGCTCACGGGCGGCGGCGATGATCGCCGGGTTGCCGTGGCCGAAGTTCAGCGACGAGTAGCCGGCAAGGCAGTCGAGATAGCGCTTCCCCTCCACGTCGGTCACCCAGGCGCCCTCCGCCGACCGGATGACGACGGGCAGCGGGTGGTAGTTGTGCGCACTGCGGCTCTCGCCGAGCCGGATGAGGTCCTCGGTGCTCAGGGGCACGTTCGTCGGCGCGCTCATCGGCGGATCTCCAGGGTGCAGCACTTCGGGCCGCCGCCGGCCTTGCGCAGCTCGCTCAGATCGACGGGGACGACCTCGTAGCCCCGGTTCTCGAGTTCCAGCGACAGCTCCTTGGCCTCGGCGTTCACGACGATGTGCCGTCCGTCGCTGACCGCGTTGAGACCGAGGACCTCCGCGTCGGCGGCCGTGGCGATGACGGCGTCGGGGAACAGCCGCTGGAGCACCCTCTGGCTGCCAGAGGAGAACGCCTCGGGGTAGTAGGCCACGTTGTGTCCGTCGAGCGGGAACAGCGCCGTGTCGAGGTGGTAGAACCGCGGGTCGACCAGCCGGAGCGTGACCACCGGGCGGCCGAGGAACTCCTGGGCCTCCATGTGCGCGGCCACGTCGGTGCGGAAGCCGGTCCCGGCCAGGATCATCTCGTCGAGCGTCAGGTAGTCGCCCTCACCCTCGTTGGTGAACGACGCTTCCATCGACTCGTAGCCGCGGTCCGCGAACCACCGCAGGTAGGCGGGACCCTCCGCCGCCCGCTCCGGGTGGGTGAACCTGGCGCCGTAGACGCGTCCGTCGACGACCAGGGCCCCGTTGGCGGCGAACACCATGTCGGGCAGGCCCGGGATCGGGTCGATCAGGCTGACCGTGTGCCCCAGGCTCTCGTAGGCCTCTCGGAGGCCCTCCCACTGCCGTACGGCGGTCGCGGTGTCGGCCCCGGCCAGCGGGTCCATCCACGGGTTGATGGCGTACGAGACGGCGAAGAACTCGGGTCGGCACATCAGGTAGTGCCGTGCCGTACCGGCTCGTTCACTACGCGTCGTCACGGCCAAAGGTGTGGTCATTCAGGACTCCATGCGGAAAACCGGTCAACGGTCCCCTTAGCGTAAGAACGCCGAAAGACCAGGCCAATCAGTGCGCGTTGCGCCTTGGCGTGGATTGGTTGCGTCCTTCAGCCTGTTTGCGGTGATCCGTTAACCAGCCGGGAAAGCACGATGGCGCTCTTGGTCCGCACGACGAACGGTTCGGCGGCCAGGCGCTCGATGATGCGTTCCACGTCCCGCACATCGGTCGCGCGGATGTGCAGAAGGGCGTCGGCCTCGCCGGTCACCGTGCAGGCCGAGATGACCTCCGGATGCACGGCGACGGCGGCCCCGATCTCGGCGGGAGAGGTCTTCCCCCGGCAGAACAACTCGACGTAGGCCTCTGTCGTCCAGCCGAGGGCCGACGGCTCGATCCTCGCGCTGAATCCCGTGATCGCGCCGGTGGCGACGAGCCGGTCGACCCGCCGCTTGACCGCCGGAGCGGACAACCCAACTTGAGCGCCTATTTCGGCATATGTAGAACGGGCATCCTCGACCAGGGCCCGGATGATGGTGCGATCCAGCTCGTCCAACTTCACGTGGACCTGTATACCGGGCGCCGAGCCCGGCACGGCGATCGCGTGGGTCCCCGATTCCCGTGTCCTGATTTCTACGTCCTGTCCCGTGCTCGCGGCCGTGGGGTACGGCTCAGGTCTGGACCCGGTCCCCGGCGACCGGCGTGCCGGGATCGGCCTGTCGCAGGGCGTAGTCGCCCACGCCGAACTCCAGTTGGTCGAAGGCCAGTGTGGCGTCCAGCCGGATGCCCTCCACGACCCGGTCCATGTCCTCGCCGGCCATCCGCCGGATCGTGAAACGCCGGGTCAGCGTACGGAGGACGGAATTGATCTGGGCCGCCACCAGCCACGGGGTCAGGTCGTCCGGGTCGGCGTCCACCGCGTCGGCGAGCGCCCGGGCGAACTGCTCCTCCCGGTTGTAGTCCAGGACGGTGAGGCGGGCGACCAGGGACTGGCTCTCCCGGACCCGCCGCGCGAACAGGTCGCTGCCCTCGTGGATCCCGTATCGCCAGTCGCCGGTGTCGAGGGCGTCGAAGAAGTCGCGTCGCACGGCCTGGACCGCCGACTCTCCGAGGCGTCGCTCCTCGATGATCCGTCTCGGCAGGCTCTCGACCTCGTCACTGCGGTCGAGGAACAGGTCCTCCTTCGTCTGGAAGTAGTTGAAGACGGTGTTCACGGACACGTCGGCGGCCCTGGCCACCTCGGCGACCGTGACGTTGTCGAACCCGCGTTGCAGGAACAGGCCCATCGCGATGTCGGCGATCCGCTGGCGGGTCTCCCGCTTCTTCCGCTCCCGCAGTCCCTCTTCCATGCGACCGATTCTAGTATGCCATCCAATTTTTAAGTGACACCAAAATTGGCGTTACTCTAAGAAACATGATTCATGTCAGAGGGCTCACCAGATCCTTCGATTCCGTCGAAGCGGTCCAGGGCGTCGACATCGACGTCTCCAAGGGGGAGATCGTCGGTTTCGTCGGCCCCAACGGCGCCGGCAAGACCACGACGCTTCGCATGCTCACCACACTGCTGCGCCCCACGTCGGGCACCGCCACCGTGGCGGGCCACGACCTGTTCGCCGACCCCGCGGGCGTCCGGCGGCGGATCGGCTACGTCGCCCAGGGCGGCACCGTCGGCCCGTTCTCCGAGGTGGGAGAGGAACTCGTGCTCCAGGCCCGCCTGTACGGCCTGAGCCGGGCCGACGCCCGTGACCGGGTGACCCGGCTCCTGGCCGAACTCGACCTGACGGGCGTGGACAAGCGGCTCGCCGGATCGCTCTCGGGCGGTCAGAAGCGCCGGGTGGACATCGCCATGGGACTGCTTCACCGGCCCGAGTTGCTCTTCCTCGACGAGCCGACCACCGGGCTCGATCCGCAGAGCCGTACGAACCTGTGGGGCCACGTCCGGCGGTTGCGCGAGGAGGCCGGGATGACGGTCTTCCTGACGACGCACTACCTGGAGGAGGCCGACGCCCTGTGCGATCGGATCCTCATCATCGACCAGGGTCGGATCGTGGCGTCGGGCACACCGGCCGAGCTCAAGGCCGCCCACGACGCGGGCACGCTCGACGAGGTCTTCCTCTCGGTCACCGGCCACGAGCTTCGCGAGGGGGTCGCAGCGTGACCGCTCTCGCCGCCCTCACGGGCTATTACCTGCGTGCGAGCTTCAAGAGCAAGTTCGCCGTCGTCTTCGGCGCGGTCCAGCCGGTGTTCTATCTCGTGATCTTCGGCCCGTTGTTCTCCCGCAGCGGCGTCGGCTCCTGGGACACGCTCGTGCCCGGTCTGCTCATCCAGCTCGGCCTGATGAGTTCGGGGCTGGTCGGCTTCGGCATCGTCTTCGACCAGCGGTTCGGGGTCCTCGAACGTCTGCGGGTCACTCCGGCCCGCCGATCGACGCTGCTGTTCGGGCGGGTGCTCAAGGACAGCCTCGTCCTGCTGATCCAAGCCGTGGTGATCATCGCGCTCGGCTACGCGCTCGGGCTGCACGCGCGGCTGACGGGTGTGCTGCTCGGCCTGCTGCTGCTCACCGTGCTCTCCGTCGGGATGGCCGCGCTGTCGTACGCGGCCGCGCTGACGATCAGGCAGGAGCTCTTCGCCCCCGTCATGTCGACGCTGATGATCCCGTTGATGTTGCTCTCCGGCGCGCTGCTTCCCATGTCCCTCGCCCCGGCGTGGCTCGACGTGGTCTCCAGGTTCACTCCCTTCCGTTACGCCGTCGAGGCGCTCCGCGAGTTGTTCGCCGGCTCGTACGCGTCACCCACGGTGCTGTGGGGAGTCCTGGTGACGCTGGTGTTCGTCGGCGGGGGGTTCACGATCGGCACGAAGGTGTTCCAAAGGGAAAACACCTGATCAAAGGCTGGAACGGTTCAGGCAATTCGTAGCCGCGCACCTGGGGGTTCCGGAGTCGGGAAGGTCCGCGGCGGTCACAATGGGTTGCGTGGCGGACGTCAACTTCACCCTCGTCCAGCTGCGTTACTTCGTAACGGCGGCCGAGCTCGGCAGCATGACCGCTGCCAGCAGGGAGCTCATGGTGGCGCAGTCGGCGATCTCCGCCGCCATCGCCCAGGTCGAGCGCGAGCTCGGCGTGCAGCTCCTGATCCGCCATCACGCCAGAGGGCTGTCGCTGACCCGCTCCGGCGAGCGGTTCCTCGTCGAGGCGCGTGAGTTCCTCTCCCACGCGGCGGCGCTCGCCGCGTCCGCCCGAGGGCTGGCGGGCTCGCTCACGGGCGAGCTCGCCATCGGGTGCGTCACGACCCTCGCGCCCTTCTACCTGTCACGGTTGTTGCGGGAGTTCTCCGTGCGTCATCCGGGGGTGCGGGTCACCGTGGCCGAGGGAGAGGTCTCCGCGATGGAGAGCGCCCTGCTCGACGGCCGCTGCGAGGTGGCCCTCGTCTACGCGATCGATCTCGCTCTGGACCTCGATGTCCAGCCGCTGACGCAGGCCAGGCCGTACGTGCTGCTGGCGCCGGGCCATCGGCTCGCCGGAGCTGACGCGGTGTCGCTCGCCGACCTGGCGGCCGAGCCCATGATCCTGCTCGATCTGCCGCGCAGCCGCGACTACTTCCGCGCGCTGTACACCGCCGAGCCGCGGGTTCGGTTCCGCACCTCGAGTTATGAGACGGCGCGTTCGCTGGTGGCGGGCGGGCACGGCTACTCGATACTCAACCAGCGGGCCTTGACCGACCAGACCTACGACGGGGGACACGTCGTCAGCGTGCCGATCAGCGATGACGTGCCGCCGCTCGACGTCGTGCTGGCGTCCGTGCGCGGGGTCCGGCCGACCGCCAGGGCGAGCGCCTTCACCGAAACCTGTCAGGCGTTCTTCACCGCCCTCGCTGACACCTGATCCAGGTCTGGCTGGAGGGGTTTCGGGCGGCTCAGGGGAAAATCGCCGACTGGCAACATTTGCACGTGCACGCGTGCTTGCACACGCAAGGTACAGGGCAAGATACAGCGCGACAGGGTTAATCACATCATGTAGTAGGTGACGACCTGAGGGATTGGCGATGACCGCAGACCTGGCAGGCCCTGGAGCCGCGGCGGCGCCTCCATGGTTGACCTCGATGTTCGAACGGGACGACGTCGCCGACCTGCCCGTCCCGCCTCCGGTTCCGCTGTCGGCCACGTGCACCCTCCAGGGGAGGGTGACCTCGGCGGCCGCCGCCCGTGACTTCACCGCGGTGACGCTGGACGAGTGGGGATTTCCCTGCCTCATCGACGACGCGCAACTCGTGGTCTCCGAACTGGTCACCAACGCCCTCCGGCACGCCCGCGTCGATGTGGCGCCGGGGCCGCCCATCCAGCTCCGGCTGGTGAACCACCGGTTTCATATCGGCTGTGCCGTCCGCGATTCGAGTGAGCGCGTCCCGGCGCCGGCCGCGGGCGGCGACCTGTCCGAGACAGGGCGCGGCCTCCACCTGGTCGAAGCGCTGACCGCCACCTGGGGATGGATCCTCATCGGCGACGGAAGCAGCGGAGGCGGGGGAGGCGGCGGCAAGGTCGTCTGGGCCCTGTTCGAGGCCCGCGCCTCCTGAGCGATCGATCCCCCATGAGGCCGGTGCCGGGATGGCGCGTGGCCACCCCGGCGGATGTCCTCAGTCCTGGCCCGAGGCCTTCGCGGCCGCCTGGTCGTACAGGGCGTTGACGGCCGCGTTGAAACGGGTCATCGCGTCCGGCTGGTCGGGGCCGAGCAGGTAGGTCTTCAGCTTGCGCCGCGCCCCCGCCATCGTGTCCTCGGGCCGCTCCAACTCGGCGATGATCTCAGGCAGCTCGCGCAGGGCGGGCCCCAGCAGGTACGCGGCGTCCGCGCTGGGATAGCGCTCCTTGAACTCCTCCTCCGGACGCCCGGCGACGTTCGTGACGACGTACGGCTTGCCGCTGGCGAGGAAGTCGGCGACCACGCTGGAGATGTCGCTGATCAGCAGATCGGCCTCGTTGAAGCACTCGTAGAGGTGCGGTTCCGGGCCCGTGACGCTCTTGTGCTCCCCGCCGGCCGAGGCGAGCATCGACATGATCTTCCTGTGGCCCGACGCGGCGGCGGGGTCGCGGTGCCCGGTCAGCGGATGGGGCTTGTAGATCACCCGTACGCCAGACTTCAGCAGCGCCTTCACGATCTTGGGGCCCATCGTGATGATCGAGGTGTGGAACAGGTCGTCCTGCCAGCCCTCCCAGGTGGGCGCGTACAGGACGGTCTGCTGCTGCCCGCCGGGACGGGTGGTGGAGATCCCGGCCAACTGCGGACGGCCGACCTCGTCGACGTCCTCGTCGCGCACACCGACCTGCGCCTTGATGTAGCGGTCGCGGCCCGCCTGCCCCGCCACCCAGACCTTGTCGTACACCTTGGTGAAGGGGTTGAACGAGGCTTCCTTGTCGCTGTCGCCGTGCCCGATGAACACACTGAGGTGGCCGGGGAGGCGCAACATGTGGATGTTCTTGCCGACGTTGGAGGCGAACAACGTCACGCGGACGGAGTCGAGGCCGCGGAAGTTCATCAGGTCGGTGCCGGAGGGGATGCAGATCACCGGCAGCGTCGTCGGGCCGAGCTTGTCGACCATTCCGCGCTCACGCAGGACGATGATGGCCCGGCGGTCGATGCGCGCCAGCGTGTTCAGCCACATCGAGGCCTGGTAGGCGGAGTCGAGCGACCCGGAGAAGTAGAGTGCCACCTCCGGGTCGTAGGCGCGGACCTGCTCGTCCACATGCGCGATGACCCGGTCCCGGTCGCGGAGCACCGCGGCCCGCCTGAAGTGGGGGAGCAGGACCACGATGGCCGCGGCGCAGACGGCGAGCGCGAGCGCCGCGCCGGCGACGCCGAGCCAGGAGACGCCGGCCGCGACGCCGACGGCCGCGCCGCCCACCGGCAGGATGTCCAGGTAGAGCAGCCGCGCACCCCTGTAGCTGATGAGTGCGGCGGGAGGCGGCGGCGGGATCCGCAGGGCCGTCAGGTCCACGTTGCGGGTGACCGCCGGCAGCACGTTGACCCAGCGGTTGAGGTGGAACGCGAGCGTGGTCTGCACCGAACGCGCCCCGTGCAGGAGGAACATCCCGGCCGCGAGCGCGATGAACCACGAGGAGTCGGCACCCAGGACCCGCACCGCCAGCAGGAGCGTCGCGGTCTCCCGGATCACGAAGCGGAGGGTGGTCCCCAGGTGCACCTTGCTGAGGATGTCGTTGAGCGCCGGCGCCACCCGCGGAGTCTGGTTGTCCGCGGCGTAGGAGACGGCCGCGACGACGACGAACGCCCAGGGTAGCGGCCACAGCGCGGTGACCATCAGCAACGGGTAGGAGAGGAATAACGCGGCGATGGTTGCGCGGCCGCGCCACGATCTTGCTTGCATTAAGGCCCTTATCTGCGGATCCGGACGTCGATTACCTGGCCTGTGAGATCGGAGACCAGCACGTCGAGGGATGTCTCGGCGACGGCCTGCGACGTCAGCAGGGAGCCCTCCGGCTCCTCGCCGAACGCGCGCAGGCGCATGGGGGTGCTGGTCCGCTCGGGATTGATGCAGTTGACGCGCACCCCGAACTCGGTCCACTCGTCCGCCAGGGCCTGGGTCAGGTTGACCACGGCGGCCTTGGCCGAGGAGTACAGGCTGTAGGTCGCCCGGCCCCGTGTGTAGGAGGAGGAGGTGTAGAGCAGCAGTTGCCCGCGGCTCGCGCTGAGATAGCGGATCGCGGCGCGCGCCACGTTGATCGGACCGAGGTAGTTGATGTTCATCGCCTCGGCCACCGTCGCGTCGTCGAGTTCCGCGAGGCGGCCGGTGTGCAGCACGCCCGCCGTGTTCACGACGTAGTCGATCGGCTCGCCCACCTTCTCGAACGCCGCCTCGACCGAGGAGGCGTCCTCGACGCGGACGCCGTTCAGCGTGCGGGAGAAGCAGTGGACGTTCGCCCCGTGATCCCGGGCGAGCGCGGCGACGTCGGCGCCGATGCCGGAGCTGCCCCCGAACACGACCACCGTCTTGCCGTCGAGCCCGGCGCGCAGCGCCTCCGGCGAGGCGGCCGGAGCCCCGGCGCTGCCCAGTTGGAAGAGCTTGTCGGCTAGGTAGACGTCGAGCGGGTGCGTCACCTTCATGTTGTGCTCGCTGCCGGGCACGATGGCGATCGGCACGTCCGGCAGGTAACGCAACATCACGCCGCAGTCGTCCGTCGGCGGGTGGAGCAGGAACTCGGGGTCGGCGAAGGCCCGCTGGTACGCCTCGCGGATCGCCGACAGCCGGAAGCACTGCGGCGTCTGGCCGCGCCGCAGGAACGCCCGATCCGGGATCTCGCGGATGATCTCGCCGTCCGGCGTCGGTTCCGCCACCACCACCGTGTCGGCGCTCGGGATCGCGACGTCCACGCCGGAGTAGGTCTCCAGCGCGCGGACGCACTCGGTGACGATCCGCTGCTCGAGCAACGGACGCACGGCGTCGTGCAGCAGGACGTTGCACTCGCGCTCGCCGAGCTCCTGCAGGGCCCGCCAGGTCGATTCCGTACGGCTGGCGCCGCCCTCGATGACCTTGCCGCCCTTGGCGAGGCGGGCGACCATCTTCTCGGCCTCGGCGGTGTGGCCCGGAGCCATGACGACGAGGATCTCGTCGATCTCGGGCGCGCCGTCGAACAGGGCGAGCGTGTGCTCGAGGATCGGCTTCCCGGCGATCTTCAGCAGCTGCTTGGGCGTGCGCAGGCCGACGCGCTGCCCGATGCCTCCCGCGAGTACCACTCCTACGACGGGCAAGCGCTCTTCCACAGTCATCTCTCCTCTTCGGACTCGGTGCCGCCCCTTCAGTTGCGGTCGGCTCGGCCGGTGAGCTCCTCCGCCGCTTCCTCAGGGGACTGCTCGAGGTCCTGCTCCGCCCTGGCCTGGGCGGAGGCCTTGTCGAGGCGCACCCAGCTGAGCACGCTCTCGACCGAGAACAGCACGAGGAGGTACGCGGTCAGGATCGCGGCCACGACGGTGAGCTGCCCGACGGCCGCGCCCACGCCCAGGATGAGCAGGCGGACCTCCCAGCCGAGCCCCGCCATGAAGAGCCACGCCGGGGGCCAGATGCCCTGCCGGGTCCGGTAGACGGTGTCGTAGGTGTGGTAGCCGACGATGTAGATGAGCACGAAGAGCAGCCACTTGGGGGTGTCCTCGGCCAGCCCGAGAAGGATGATCGTGACGAACTCCGCCGCGCGGAGCAGCGGCGGAGCCAGCCAGTCGAACCGGCCCAGGTGGTCGCGTGAACCGGTCGTCACGACCAGGACGACGAGCACCAGCACGGGGGCGAGCAGGATCGGGCCGTCGCTCAGCGTTCCCGTGACCGCCAGCGCCACGATGGCGAGCAACGCCACGAGGAGCGACGGGATGGGAGGCAGACCGCGGCCGACCCGTCCCTTGAGCACGCCGACGAGGGGGCCGTCGTCGCGGTAGGCGAGCAGCCGCTCGGTCTGCACGCGGCGCTGCTCCTCCTCGGGATCGGCGGCGATGGCGGGAACACGCGGCTGGGTGATCATGCGAGTGACCTCAGGAGACGTCCGGTGAGGGTGTAGATGGCCGCCACGCCGCCCCAGATGAGCAACGTGAGGAAGGTGACGCGGGGGTCGAACAAGGCGGCGGTGATCGCGATGGCGGCGAAGCGCTCGCCGATGGGGAACACGATCATCTTTCTGGCCCAGTGCACGGACCTGAACCGGCCGGCGTCGGTCCAGAACTTGAGCAGGCCGCTGACGCCGCCGCGCTTGACGGTCCTGCGCCGTTCCAGCTCCTCGCGCAGCTTGACGTCGTCGACGACCTTCAGCTCGAGGGTGGGCAGCGGCGCCGGAGGCTTGCGCCGGTTCGCCGCGCCGAAGGAGAAGTCGAGCAGGTGCCGTCCGGACTGCAGGGCGAGCGCGACCAGCGCCAGCGTCCACACGCCCTCGCCGTCGCCGAACCTGCCCGACACGGTGGCTCCGGCCGCGAGGCCGACGAAGACGGCGTACTCCTTGAACCGGTCGAAGGTGGCGTCCAGCCAGGCGCCGAGGACGCCGAATCTCCGGGCGTATCTGGCGACCTGGCCGTCGACGCAGTCGAAGACGAACGCGAAGTAGATCAGCACCGCGCCGGCGACCGCGCCCCATCGGGTGCCGGTGGCGAAGGCGCCCGCCGACAACAGCCCAAGGGCGATCGAGATCAGGGTGACCTGGTTGGGAGTCATCCCCCTGCGGGCCGCCCATCGGGCGATGAACCGGGAGTAGGTGCTGACGAAGAACGTGGTGAAGAAGCCGTCGGCGCCCTTCACCGCGTTGTCGAGGCGGACCCGGTCCTCGTCGTAGCCGGACATGGCCACCTGGGCCTCGTCGGCCTCCCGCTGGTCGCGGACGCGGGCGTAGAACTCGCCGGCCCGCTCGTAGAGGCCGACGGAGACGCCCTTGCGGACCAGGCCGAGCACGAGCAGTTCGGTGACGTCGTCCTCGGGCCCGAACAGGTGGGCCAGGTCGGCGAGTTCGCGGGCGGTCTCGGCGAGGAGCGCGGTGTGCCGCAGGTGCAGGTGCAGCGGGCCGAGCAGCGCGGCGTTCGGCCGGGTGACGGCGTGATAGGCCGTGCCGACGGAGATGACCCGGCCGAGGCCGACGCGCGTGCGCATCGGCAGGCCCTCCAGGGTCTCGCCGCCGATCTCGGGGCGGGCCTCGCCGGGGGACGGCTCCTCCGCGGCGCTCTCGGGGTCCCGGACGATCAGGGCGATGGCGGCGCGCTTCGCCTTGGTCAGCTGGTAGATCAGCTCGTCGTGGGCCAGGGAGTCGGCCGGCATGATCAGCATGTTCTCCGTGGCGCCCTCGGCCACGTCGGCCAGCGCGCGCAGGTCCCCGGCCAGATCCTGGCTCTCCACGACCTGCCCCGCGTGCGCCCGGTACGCCGGGGCGTCGCCGGGCCGGGCGATCGTCGTCGGCTGCGGGTCCAGCGAGGTGAGCTGTTCCAGGAGCCTGCCGTACACCGTGGGCGCTCCGGGCTGGGACGCCAGCGAGATGTCCGTGGCGGGGACGTGCTGGCCGCCTGGCAGGGGAGAACCGATCGGGCCGGGCGGCGAGCCCAGCAGGACCACGCGGGTCATGGCACCCTTTCACATGGCGGGGGGATCAGGCCGTGGGCGGCTTGTCCGGCGCGGGGGAGTCCGCCGGAGGTCAAAGCTTAGTGACCTTTCGGTGAAGCCGTCGCGTCCCAGGTTTACCGTATGTACACCTGATGTCCAGCTTGACAAGGCTATTCACCCGGTTGTCGTCGCCGGATCCTTACCGAAATTTCACCATTTTTGGTCTCTGTGATGGCCTTACCGGTCGGTGAACGCCCGGATACGCCCTGGCTCTCCTACGATTGCGGGGTGAGCCTCTATCGGGATGAAGGCGTCGTGCTGCGGACCCAGAAGCTGGGTGAGGCCGACCGCATCATCACGATCCTCACCAAACGGACAGGCAAGGTCCGGGGCGTGGCCAAGGGCGTGCGCAAGACGATGTCCCGGTTCGGCGCCAGGCTTGAGCCGTTCTCCCACATCGACCTGCAACTGCACACCGGCAGGTCGCTCGATGTGATCACCCAGGTCGAGACCCTCCGCCCGTACGGCGAGGCGCTCGTCTCCGACTATCCCCGTTACACCGCCGGCACGGCGATGCTGGAGACGGCCGACCGGCTGACCGTGGGGGAGAAGGAGCCGGCCCTGCGCCAGTTCCTGCTGCTCGTGGGAGGACTGCGCACGCTCGTCGAGGGCGGGCACGAGGCACGCCTGGTGCTCGACGCCTACTTCCTTCGCTCGCTCGCGGTCGCCGGGTACGCCCCCGCGCTGTCGGAGTGCGCCCGGTGCGGGGCGGAGGCCGTCCGCGCCTTCGCGATCGCGGCGGGCGGGGTGGTGTGCGGCGCGTGCCGGCCCGCGGGAGCGGCCGTGCCGTCAGCCGAGACGATCGCACTGATGATCGCGCTGCTGCGCGGCGACTGGCAGACGGCGGACGCCTCCGAGCACCGCAACCGCACCGAGTGCAGCGGCCTGGTCGCCGCCTACCTCCAGTGGCACCTGGAACACGGGATCCGGTCCCTCCGCCACGTGGAGAGAGACCAGGTGGACAGGGCGCGGATCGACGCGGAGCGAGGCGAGCGAGAGGTGTGGGAATCAGCACAGAATCCGCACATCTCACGCGCATGAGGACCGCCTGACACCCAATACGCTCGTGACATGGCTCGTCCTCCTGCCCAGCACCCGTCAGGTGCCACTCCGCCTCCCATCCCGCGTGATCTTGTGCCGCGCCATGTCGCGATCGTCATGGACGGCAACGGCCGATGGGCCAAGGCGCGCGGGTTGCCGAGGACAGAGGGCCACAAGATGGGCGAGGCGTCGCTGTTCGACGTCATCGAGGGTGCGATCGAACTGGGCATCCCCTACCTGTCGACGTACGCCTTCTCCACGGAGAACTGGAAGCGCTCGCCCGACGAGGTCCGCTTCCTCATGGGCTTCAACCGCGACGTGATCCGCCGCCGGCGCGACCAGCTCAACGAGATGGGGGTCCGGGTCCGGTGGGCCGGGCGTCCGGGGCGGCTCTGGAAGAGCGTGATCAAGGAGCTTGAGGACGCCGAGCGGATGACCGTGGGCAACTCCACGCTGACCCTGCAGTTCTGCGTCAACTACGGCGGCCGGGCCGAGATCGTCGATGCGGCCGTGAAGCTCGCGCAGGACATCGCCGCGGGCAGGGTCAACCCCGCCAAGGTGTCGGAGAAGACCTTCGCCCGCTACCTCGACGAGCCCGAGATCCCCGAGGTCGACCTCTTCCTGCGGTCGTCGGGAGAGCAGCGCACGTCGAACTTCATGTTGTGGCAGTCCGCCTATGCCGAGATGGTCTTCCTCAACCAGTTGTGGCCCGACTTCGACCGCCGGGACCTGTGGCAGGCGTGCGAGGTCTACGCCAAGCGCGACAGAAGGTACGGCGGGGCCGTACCGAACGCCGTCTGAGGAACTCTGAGGAGCACTGAGCGGAGTCTGAGCGGAGACCGCCGGGGTCAGGCCCGCCTGCGCGCCCGGTAGGCGGCGACGTGGATGCGGTTGCCGCAGGTCCGGCTGTCGCAGTAGACCCGGGACCGGTTGCGCGACTCGTCGACGAACACGTGGGAGCAGTCGGGGGCGGCGCAGGTGCGCAGCCGCTCCCACTCGTCCTCGACCAGCACGTGGGCGAGGGCCACGCCGCAGTCGGCGGCCAGGTGTTCGGCGACCGAGGCGCCGGGCGCGAAGTAGTGGACGTGCAGCGGGAAGCCGTCGTGCTCGGTGAGGCTCGGTGTGATCCTCGTACGGCCGAGCAGCGTGTTGAGCCGGGAGACCGCCGTCGTGCGGTCCGGGGCCGTGAAGACGTTGTGGAAGGCCTGCCGCAACTCCAGCACCTCGGTGAGGTCCTGCCGGGTCAGAGCCGCCACCCCGCTGACCTGGCGGAGCCGTACGAAGGTCTCCAGGTCCGCGAGGTCGGCCAGCCCGTCGTGCTCACCCGCCTCGGGCGAGGTGTTGATCAGGTCGACCACGGTGGACAGCGAGTACACCATGTCATGGCTGAACGGCACGGCACCTCCTTCTGTGGTCGCGACTGTGCATTGCGATCAATCGCTCATGGCCGCCGTGCACGAGGCGCAGGTGCCGAAGACCTCGACGGTGTGGGTGATCTGGGTGAAGCCGTGCTCTGCCCCGACCACCTCGGCCCAGCGCTCGACGTCGGGCCCCGCGACCTCGACGGTGCGCCCGCAGTGGCGGCAGACGAGATGGTGGTGGTGGACCTGGCTCTGGCATGCCCGGTAGACGGACTCGCCGTCGTCGTTGCGCAGGACGTCGACGCGCCCGTCGTCGCAGAGCGATTGGAGGGCCCGGTACACCGTGGTCAGGCCGATCTTGGCGCCGTCGGCCCGCATCTCGGTGAACACGTCCTGAGCGCTCCGGAACCCCGTGTTCTGGCGGAGGATCTCGTGAACGGCGTCGCGGCTCTTACTCATGAGGGACTCCTGTGTACGGCTTGCACTTCGAATCTACCGACCCTGGAGCCGATCGCGAACCATACATGATCCGCCCGTGCCGAAGCCGCACGTACACGCCTGCGCCGGGCTCAGAGGAGGCCGAACCGGGTGACGGCGAACAGGACGAGGAAGACCAGGACCGCCACGCGCAGCAGGCGGCCGCGCAACTCCAGCGACGGCCAGGACATGTAGCCGAGCCAGGCCACGAAGGCCAGCACGGGGATCAGGGCGACGCCGCCGCGCCAGTCGGCCACCGCCAGGCCCACCAGCAACAGCACCACCAGCACCACAGGCATGAGCCAGCGCGGCAACTGGAACAGGAACACCAGCGGAGTCGCGCTCTTGAGCTCGATCGCGCGCCTGAGGCCGGTCGCGCCCGGCGTGAAGAACTGCTCGCCCGCCGGCAGCGGGCGCTTCACCGGTCGCGCCGGCCCGGTTCCCGGAGCGGGCTTGCGCGCCAGGGGATGGCTCGGCACCCTGCGGCCCGGAGCCGGGGTGCCGCGCGTCGGATCGGATTCGCTTCCCACGTGCCCGAGCCTAGCCATTCCCGGCCCGGCTCCGCGCGCCGCCACGTGGGGATGGCATCCTGGGCGGCATGCTCGCCCTGATCCGCTACTCGGTTCCCGACGCCCAGACCGAGGAGTTCGCCGCCCACGCACGGGAGATCCTCGACGTGCTGGCGGCCCAGCCCGGTTACGTGCGCGGGCAGGTCTGCAGGTCCGTGGACGAGCCGGTGCTGTGGGCGCTGGTCACCGAGTGGGAGGGCGCCGGCTTCTACCGCAGGGCGCTGTCGGCCGCCCGCATGGCCATGTACCCGCTCATGATCCTCATGATCAACGAGCCGAGCGCCTTCGAGATCGTGGACGGCCGGCCTGGCGTTTCCGACCGTAGTCGTGAAGGGACTGTGGGCAACGCCTGAGCGAGCCGCCGGGGGATTCCCCTAAGCTTGATGACGGATCAGGGCAGGGGCCGGAGTCTCCGGCCGCCTCCGGCGTGAGATCCCGCCGGAGCGCCCGATCTACCGAACCCGATCTCAGGGCCGACACCCAGCCGGATGGAGCTCCACTGATGGCACGTCGCACCGACGTCTTGGAAACGATCGTCAGCCTCGCCAAGCGGCGCGGGCTGGTCTTCCCGTCGAGCGAGATCTACGGGGGTCTGAAGGCGTCGTGGGACTACGGTCCCCTGGGTGTCGAGCTCAAGAACAACGTCAAGCGCGAGTGGTGGAAGTCCGTCGTGCAGGGCCGCGACGACGTCGTCGGCCTGGACTCCTCGGTGATCCTCGCCCGCGAGGTCTGGGAGGCCAGCGGCCACGTCAAGGAGTTCACCGACCCGCTGACCGAATGCCAGTCCTGCCACAAGCGGTACCGCGCCGACCATCTGATCGAGGCGTACGCCGAGAAGCACGGCGGCAAGGAGCCGGAGAACGGCCTGGCCGACATCACCTGTGCGAACTGCGGCACCAAGGGCGCGTTCACCGATCCCCGCCAGTTCAGCGGCCTGCTGAAGACCTACCTCGGCCCGGTCGAGGACGAGTCCGGCCTGGCCTACCTGCGCCCGGAGACCGCGCAGGGCATCTTCATCAACTACCTCAACGTGCAGCAGTCGGCGCGTAAGAAGATCCCGTTCGGCATCGGCCAGATCGGCAAGTCGTTCCGCAACGAGATCACGCCGGGCAACTTCATCTTCCGCACCCGCGAGTTCGAGCAGATGGAGATGGAGTTCTTCGTCAAGCCGGGCACCGACGAGGAGTGGCACCAGTACTGGATCGACGAGCGCCTGCGGTGGTACGTCGACCTGGGCATCAGCAAGGACAACCTCCGCCTCTTCGAGCACACCAAGCTCGCGCACTACTCCAAGAGGACCGTCGACATCGAGTACCGGTTCAACTTCACCGGCACCGAGTGGGGCGAGCTCGAGGGCATCGCCAACCGCACCGACTTCGACCTCACCACGCACGCCGCGGCCTCAGGCACGGAGTTGTCCTTCTTCGACCAGGAGTCCGGCGACCGTTACGTGCCGTACGTCATCGAGCCGGCGGCCGGTGTCGACCGGGCCACGCTGACGTTCCTCCTCGACGCCTACACCGTCGACGAGGCGCCGAACGCGAAGGGCGTCATGGAGCAGCGCACGGTCATGCGCCTCGACCACCGGCTCGCGCCGGTCAAGGTGGCCGTGCTGCCGCTGTCGCGCAACGCGGACCTGTCGCCCATGGCCCGCGATCTGGCCGCGCAGTTGCGCCGCCGGTGGAACGTGGACTTCGACGACGCCGGCGCCATCGGCCGTCGTTACCGCCGCCAGGACGAGATCGGTACGCCGTTCGCGATCACGGTCGACTTCGACACCCTGGAGGACCAGGCCGTGACGATCCGCGAGCGCGACACCATGGCCCAGCAGCGGGTGTCCCTCGACCAGGTGGAGTCCTACCTCCGCCAGCACCTCAACGACTGAGCGGACACCGAGCCGGACACTGAGCGGCCGCTGAGTCTCACAGAGCGCGAAAGGCGCCTTCCCGAATTCCGGGAAGGCGCCTTTCCGCGTTTGCGGACCATTGCGGCCCGTGTTCTCGGATCACGTTGAGCGGGCCGGGAGAAGTGGATTTGCTTAAAGCGTATGCGCTGAGAGTGAAATGTGCCGACGGCGAAAAGACCGGGCTTTCCCCCGATGCGCGGAGTTAATGTCGCTTGAACGATCTGCTGCTACGAGGGAGACCACATGACGGATCAGGGACGCCGGGGCGAGCGCAGGGAGCAACTCGGAGACCGCCTGCTGGGCCAGCGCATCATCATTCTCGGCCAGGAGGTCAACGACGAGATCGCCAACAAGATCTGCTCGGAGCTGCTTCTGCTGACGGCGGAGGATTCACAGCGCGACATCAGCCTCTACATCAATTCTCCGGGCGGATCGGTGTCGGCGGGGATGGCCATTTACGACGTGATGCAATACGTGCCGAACGACGTCGTCACCGTGGCGATGGGATTCGCCGCGTCGATGGGTCAGTTCCTTCTCTGCGCCGGCGCCAAGGGCAAGCGGTACGCCCTGCCGCACGCCCGGATCGTGATGCACCAGCCCCTCGGCGGCATCGGCGGCACGGCGGCCGACATCGCGATCCAGGCGGAGCAGATGCGCTACACCAAGAAGCTGATGGCCGAGCGCATCGCCACCCACACGGGGCAGCCGTTGGAGCGGATCGAGGCGGACTCCGACCGCGACCGCTGGTTCACGGCCGAGGAGGCCAAGGACTACGGATTCGTCGACCACGTCGTGGCCAGTCTCGCCGCCGCCCGCGCGACCTGACCCCGGGGTCAGCAGGTGAGGCCGTTGGCGGGGACCTTGCCGTCGTTCAGGTAGGCGTTCACAGCGGTGTCGATGCACGGGCTCTGGCCGTACGCGCCGTGACCCTCGCCGTTCAGGGTGAGCAGCACGGCGGTGCGGAGCTGGTTGGCGAGCCTGGGCGCCCACTGGTACGGCGTGGCCGGGTCGTGGGTGACGCCGACGACGACGATGGGGTTCGACCCCGTGGCGTCGACGTGCTTGTTGGTGTCCTCACCCGGCGTCCGCCAGACGCTGCACATGCCCGCGCTGGCCGCGGTGGAGGCGAAGATCGGAGTGGGCTT
Organism: Planotetraspora mira; assembly: GCF_016863275.1. Classification (GTDB taxonomy): domain Bacteria; phylum Actinomycetota; class Actinomycetes; order Streptosporangiales; family Streptosporangiaceae; genus Planotetraspora; species Planotetraspora mira. The sequence goes on along the minus strand of NZ_BOOO01000002.1, from coordinate 172,900 downwards.
CAGCAGTTGCCGTGCCAGCGCGCCCGCCTGGGCGACGGTCGGGCGATCCGTCGTGTCCGCGCAGAGGATCGCGGGGAGGGACGACTGCAGCGTCGAGAAGGTCCCGTTCGGCTGGCGGCCCGCGTACTGGTCGGCGAGCGCGAGCAGGCCGCTCGGATCGCCCTTCCTCGCGTCGACCAGCGCGTCGGTGAGCAGGGGCCAGGTCAGCCTGCTGTAGAGGGCCTGCGTGATGCCGGTCCTGGCGAGCGTCGCGGTGACCTCGCGGTCCCCGACCTTCACGGGGCGGCGCTCCAGGTCGTCGAGGAGGGCGAGGACCGCGCCGTTGGCCGCGGCCTTGTCCGGGCCCAGTGGGCAGCTCTGACCGGTCTTCGCGCAGTCGGCCAGGTAGTCCTCATAGGCCAGTTGAAAGCCCAGTGCCTGGGTCTTGGACATCTCGAGCATGCTCACCGAGGGGTCCAGCGCGGAGTCCAGCACCATCCGGCCGACGTTCTTGGGATAGAGCGTGGCGTACACGGCGCCGAGATGGGTGCCGTAGGAGAAGCCGAAGTAGTTGAGGTGGGAGTCGCCCAGCGCCGCACGGAGCGCGTCGATGTCCCGTGCGGCGTTGACCGTGCCGATGTACGGAAGGATCTTGCCCGAGTTCTTGTAGCAGGCGTTGGCGAACTCGACGTCGAGGGCGCGCTCGGTGTCGACGTTCATGCTGGGTTCCTCGGCGAGGAACTGGTCCATCCGCCGGTCGTCGAGGCACTTGACCCCGCTGCTGCGATCCACGCCGCGGGGGTCGAAGCTGACGAGGTCGTAGCGGCGGCCGAGGACGGAGAAGGCGGAGGCCGCGTTGAGCAGCGTGGAGACGCCTGAGCCGCCCGGGCCGCCGAAGTTGAACACGAGCGAGCCGAGTCGTCTGCCGGGGTCGGCCGCCTTGAGCCGGATCAGGGCGATGCCGATCTTCTCACCGTCGGGCTTCGCGTAGTCGAGCGGCACCTGCAACCTCGCGCACTCGAACCCTGACGACGTGGAGACCTGCTCGCACTGCGTCCATGCCAGAGGGTCCAGGCGGGTGGCCCCGGCCGTGGCGACCTCCCGGGATCCGCAGGCCGCCGCGCCCAGCCCTGCCGCGCCGAAGCTCACGATCCCCGCCAGCGTGGCACGCCACAGCCTTCGCGACACGAGTACCCTCCGTAATCGGTTGTATCGGGAGGGTTGCTCCTTTATATCGCACGGTCCCGCACGATGTGAGCGGACTCACCGGAAAGCGGCACCGGTCGAAGAAATGGTCTACACCAATTAACCCGGTCGAAACGTGAGGTGAATCACCGGCGATGTCGTGAAATTGGTTTATACCACTTGTGGTGCAGCGGAAAAATGATCGACTTTTACGTGACTATGCAGTGGATTAGACCTATGCATACCCTCCTACCTGGGCATATGCCCTATCACTGGAGGTGTGACGTTTCACCCTGTTATTTGTCGGTAGAGTCCGGGCATCTGCGCGTTGGATTTTGAAGTCGCGAAGGAGCTCACGTGCCCAAGTACGTTTACGACTTCACCGAGGGCAACAAGGACCTCAAGGATCTGCTCGGTGGTAAGGGCGCCAATCTGGCGGAAATGACCAATCTCGATCTCCCTGTGCCTCCCGGCTTCACGATCACGACAGAGGCGTGCCGCCACTACCTGGGTCACGGCGGCATGCCGGACGGGCTCGACGGCGAGGTGGCCGCCCATCTCGCGGGTCTCGAATCCCGGATGCGCAAGCGGCTGGGCGACTCCGACGACCCCCTGCTCGTCAGCGTCCGATCCGGGGCGAAGTTCTCCATGCCCGGCATGATGGAGACGGTCCTCAACATCGGCCTCAACGACGACTCCGTGCTCGGCCTGGCCAAGCAGTCGGGCAACGAGCGGTTCGCGTGGGACTCCTACCGCAGGCTGATCCAGATGTTCGGCAGGACCGTGCTGGGCATCGAGGGTGACCTGTTCGAGAGGGCGATCGACGAGCTCAAGGGCGACAGGGAGGACACCGACCTCGAGGCGGCCGACCTCCAGCGGCTCGTCGAGACGTACAAGGGCATCGTCCGCGCGGAGAGCGGCCGTGACTTCCCCGCCGACCCGCGCGAGCAGATGGACCTCGCGATCAGGGCGGTCTTCGACTCGTGGAACGCGCCCAGGGCCGTGCTCTACCGGCGTCAGGAGCGCATCCCCGCAGGGCTCGGCACCGCCGTCAACGTGGTCGCGATGGTCTTCGGCAACCTCGGGGCGGACTCGGGCACCGGCGTCGCGTTCACCCGGGATCCCGGGTCGGGGCAGCGGGGCGTCTACGGCGACTACCTGCAGAACGCCCAGGGTGAGGACGTCGTCGCGGGGATCCGTAACACCGTGCCCCTGCAGGAGCTGGAGAAGATCGACACGGCCGCCTACCGCGAGCTGCTCGAGATCATGGCGACTCTGGAGGGCCACTACCGCGACCTGTGCGACATCGAGTTCACCGTCGAGCGCGGCAAGTTGTGGATGTTGCAGACCCGGGTGGGCAAGCGGACCGCGGAGGCGGCGTTCCGGATCGCGATCCAGCTCGTCGACGAGGGCCTGATCGACATGGCCGAGGCCGTCACGCGGGTGACCGGGGGCCAGCTCGCGCAGCTCATGTTCCCCCGATTCGCGACCGGAGAGGACAACCGCCGGCTGACGACGGGCATGAACGCCTCCCCGGGGGCCGCGGTGGGCAAGGCCGTGTTCACCTCCGCCAGGGCCGTGGAGCTCGCCGCGCGCGGTGAGGACACCATCCTCGTGCGGCGGGAGACCAATCCCGACGACCTCTCCGGCATGATCGCGGCTAAGGGCGTCCTCACCTCGCGCGGAGGCAAGACGTCGCACGCCGCCGTCGTCGCCCGGGGCATGGGCAAGACCTGCGTGTGCGGGGCCGAGGAGCTCGAGGTCGACGTCAGCGCCCGGCGGTTCACCACTCCGGACGGCACGGTCGTCGAGGAGGGCGACGTGGTCTCCATCGACGGCAGCAACGGCGCCGTCTACCTGGGCGAGGTCCCCGTCGTCGCGTCTCCCGTCGTCGAGTACTTCGAGGGAAGGCGGCCGGACGACGAGCTGGTCGCCGCGGTGGACCGGATCATGGCCCACGCCGACTCCGTCCGCGCCCTCGCCGTGCGGGCCAACGCGGACACGCCGGAGGACGCCGCCAGGGCCAGGAGGTTCGGAGCGCAGGGCATCGGGCTGTGCCGTACCGAGCACATGTTCCTCGGCGACCGGAGGCGTCTCGTCGAAGACCTCATCCTGGCCACCACACCCGAGGAGCGGCAGGCCGCGCTCGACGCGCTCGAACCCCTCCAGACGGCCGACTTCACCGGGCTGTTCGAGGCCATGGACGGGCTTCCGGTGACCATCCGGCTGATCGACCCGCCCCTGCACGAGTTCCTGCCGGACCTCACGGACCTGTCGGTCCGGGTGGCCCTGGCGGGTGACAGGGCGGGTGACGCGGCGGCCGACAAGGACCGGAGGCTCCTGGAGGCGGTCAAGCGGCTCCACGAGCAGAACCCGATGCTCGGCCTCCGCGGCGTACGGCTCGGCCTCGCCATCCCGGGCCTGTTCGCCATGCAGGTGCGCGCGATCGCCACGGCCGCGGGGCGGACGGGCGCCCGGCACGCGGAGATCATGATCCCGCTGGTCGGGGCCGTGCAGGAGCTGGAGATCGTCCGTGAGGAGGCCCAGGCGATCCTCGCCGGGATGGGCGTCGACGCGCTCATCGGCACGATGATCGAGGTTCCCCGGGCGGCCATGACCGCCGGCCAGATCGCTGAGGCGGCCCAGTTCTTCTCCTTCGGCACCAACGACCTGACCCAGATGACCTGGGGGTTCTCCCGCGACGACGTCGAGAGCGCGTTCTTCGGCAAGTACCTCGACCTGGGGATCTTCGGCGTCTCGCCGTTCGAGTCGATCGACAGGGACGGGGTCGGGCGGCTCATGCGGATCGCGGCGGAGGAGGGGCGGCGCACCCGGCCCGGGCTCAAGCTCGGCATCTGCGGAGAGCACGGCGGCGATCCGGACAGCGTGCACTTCTGCCACGAGATCGGGCTGGACTACGTTTCCTGCTCACCCTTCCGCGTGCCCGTCGCGCGGTTAGAGGCCGGGCGGGCGGCCCTCGTCTCGTCGGAGAGTGACACCCGCTGATTGTGAAGTTCCACAGATCCGCCGGATTCATTGTGGAAGGCCCTGGTCGGAAGACAGGAAGGTTGACGGAGTGGGGCCGTGGATCCGGCGGCTCTTGATGGCCTGAATCCGTTTGATCACTCTACGTACCTACCTTCAGGGAGGGCGTGGAGTGAGAAGAGGCCTGTTCCTACCTTTATTAGGCATCCTGACGGTCCTGGCGGCCGTCCTCGTGGCCGGCCCCCCGGCATCGTCGGCCTCTGAGCCGCCCCCGTCGAAGCAGTACCAGGTCGACGGCCCGTCGAACGTCACGCAGCGTTCCGCGGTGGCGCGCACGGGTGCGGCGATCGACGAGGTCCACGGCCGGAACCTCGTGGTCACGGCCAACCTCGAGGAGGTCAAGGCCATCCGCAGGCTCGGGTTCACGGCGACCGAGCTCCCGGCGGAGACGGGCGACGGGCAGGTCCACACCCTGGACTTCCCGCCGGCCGACTCCGGCTATCACAACTACGCCGAGCTGACGGCCGTGGTGAACCAGCTCGTGGCCGATCACCCGACCATCGCGAGCAAGTTCACCTACGGCACGTCGTACGAGGGCAGGGCCCTCATCGGCGTCAAGATCAGCGACAACGTGGGGACGGACGAGGGCGAGCCCGAGGTCCTGTTCACCGCCCACCAGCACGCCCGTGAGCATCTCACCGTCGAGATGGCGATCTACCTGATGAACCTGCTGACCGACTCCTACGGCAGCGACAGTCAGATCACCAACCTCGTGAACACGCGGGAGGTCTGGATCCTGCCCGACCTCAACCCCGACGGCGGCGAGTACGACGTCGCGACCGGGTCGTACCGGTCCTGGCGCAAGAACCGCCAGCCCAACTCCGGCTCCACCGGCGTCGGCACCGACCTCAACCGCAACTGGGCCTACAACTGGGGCTGCTGCGGCGGCTCGTCGGGCAGCACCTCCAGTGAGACCTACCGCGGCTCGGCGGGAGAGTCCGCTCCCGAGGTCAAGGCCACCGCGAACTGGGTGCGCAGCCGGGTCGTCGGCGGCGTCCAGCAGATCAAGACCAACATCGACTTCCACACCTACGGCGAGCTCGTGTTGTGGCCCTACGGGTACACCACCGCCGACACCGGTCCCGGCCTGACGGTCGACGACAGGAACGCCTTCGCCACGCTCGGCCGGAACATGGCGGCGACCAACGGCTACACCGCCGAGCAGGCGAGCGACCTCTACATCACCGACGGTTCCATCGACGACTGGTTGTGGGCCACCCAGAAGATCTTCAGCTACACGTTCGAGATGTATCCCGTCGCGAGCAATCCCGGCTTCTACCCGGGTGACGAGCAGATCGCGACGCAGACCGCGCGGAACAAGGCGGCCGTGCTCATGCTGCTGGAGTACTCGGACTGCGTCTACCGCGTCATCGGGAAGGAGTCGACGTACTGCGGCGGTGGAGGCGGGCCCGCGCCCACGACCGTCTACTCCGACACGTTCGAGACCGCGACCGGCTGGACCGTCAACCCCTCCGCCACCGACACCGCGACCTCCGGGGCCTGGGAGCGGGCCAACCCGGCCGACACCAACTCCAGCGGCGCCAAGCAACTGGGGACGACGGCCGGCGGAAGCTTCGACCTGGTCACCGGCGCCGCGGCCGGAGCGAGCGCCGGCGACTTCGACGTGGACGGCGGCGTGACCTCGATCCGGTCCCCGGTGATCACGCTTCCGTCGTCGGGCACCCTCACCCTGTCGTTCGCGTGGTACCTCGGGCACGGTTCCAACGCCTCCAGCGCCGACTACCTGCGCGTACGCGTCGTGGGCAACACGACGAGCACCGTCTTCCAGCAACTCGGCGCCGCGACGGACCGGGACGCCGCCTGGAGCACGGCGACCGCGACGATCACCGGCTTCGCGGGGCAGAGCGTGCGGATCCTCGTCGACGCGGCCGACGCCTCCGGTGCCAGCCTCGTGGAGGCCGGCGTGGACGAGGTGAAGATCACCCAGTCCTGACCCCTGTCCCTGTCCCTGTCAGACCCACTCCCATCGGATCCCGCGGGCGCCCGGACGGGCGTCCGCGTCGATGAGGTGGACCGTCCCGTACGCGTCGACGTGCAACTCGCCCGCGTCCCCCGGCTCCCCCCACGGGTCGGGGGACCAGGTGTGGAAGCAGCGGACCGGCAGCGTGGGGCCTTCGAAGCGGATCTGCACGACGTGCTGCTGGACCGGGACGTGCAGGAGGCGGACGTGGTGGTCCGCGTCGAGCGCGCCTCCGGAGAACCCGGTCGAGTACTCCAATATCCGCGTCTCCCCGGCGGCCAGCGGCCGGTCGAAGATCAGCTCGTCGAGTGTGGTGGTCCCCGTCTCGTCCACGCCGCTGCGTCCCGGCCTGCAGCAGTCGGTGCGGAGCAGGCGGATGCCCGTCGGGTGCGCGACGACGCAACGGTCGGCGCCCGCCGCCGTCGCCCGTAGGACCAGCCGGGCACGGGCCAGCCGCCGTCTCCGGTCCGCCCCCACGACCACCTGCTCGTGCTGGCTGAGGACCGTGATCACGCCAGGAGACGGGTCCGTACGGCGTCCGCGCGGGCGGGGCGGTCCCAGCAGGCCGATCAGCGAGTACGCGGGAAGCGCCAGGATGGTCTCGAGTTCGCGCAGAGCCACGAGAGAGGCGGCACGCTCGGGACGTGACCGGCCCCGCTGCCAGTAGCTCAGGCTCGACAGGCTGATGTGGACGCCCCGCTCGCGCAGACGGGCGTGGATGCGGTCGAGACTCAGCCCCCGCGCCCGGATCGCCACCCGCAGGGCGTGCTCGAAGGGTCCGGAACGGAGAACCTCCACGAGCTCACGATCGGCCACCGAAGCTCCTTCTCAGGCGTGACGGAATCCCCGACTTTCCCCGAGTTCCACTCATGGTGCTTGACCCGACCAAAGTCATCAATGTCGAAATATGTGTTAGTCGACCAACATTCAGACCGACATTCGTCGGTGAGCGGGGCCGAGCGCCCCGAAGTGTTCCCAGGGTGTTCGTCGTGAGGTCGGGATTCGAGGGGTACGGTTCTCTCCCCGTCTCCGGAGCCGCGGGAGAGGTACGGGGCCGGGGAGGGGAAGGGGGAGGACGGATGACCCGTTACGACGAACACGACCAGGCGCGATGGGCGCCCGAGCCGCCGGGCAACCCCGAGCGGAGCGCGTTCGAGCGGGACAGGGCGCGGGTGCTGCACAGTGCCTCGCTGCGCCGGCTCGCGGCCAAGACCCAGGTGGTGACCCCCACCGACTACGCCAGCATGCACAGCCCGCGCACCCGGCTCACGCACTCGCTCGAGTGCGCCCAGATCGGCCGCGAGATGGGCAAGGCCCTCGGCCGCGACCCCGATCTCGTCGAGACGGCCTGTCTCGCCCACGACCTCGGCCACCCGCCCTTCGGCCACAACGGCGAGATGGCGCTCGACCGCATGGCCGCCCGGTGCGGCGGCTTCCAGGGCAACGCGCAGAACCTGCGCCTGCTCACCCGCCTGGAGGCCAAGGTCATGACCGAGGACGGCCGCAGCGCCGGGCTCAACCTGACCCGCGCGACCCTCGACGCGGTGTGCAAGTACCCCTGGACCAGCCACGCCTTCCAGGCCCCCGGAGTGCCCCACGCCCGTGAGGGCCGGCCGTACTGCGTCTATCCCGACGACCTCGCGGTCTTCCGGTGGATCCGGGAGGGAGCGCCCGGCGACTCGATCAGCTTCGAGGCGCAGATCATGGACTGGGCCGACGACGTCGCCTACTCCGTCCACGACCTGGAGGACGCCCTGACCTCCGGCCACGTCACCCTCGAGGCGCTGCGGGACCCCGAGGAGAGGGCGGCCGTCTGCCGTCTGACGCGCGACTGGTACGTGCCCGACGCCGACCTGAACGAGCTGGCCGAGATCTTCGCGAGGCTGGTCGCGGACCCGCTCTGGCCGGGCCGTTTCGACGCCGGCCTGGTCGACCTGGCGGGGCTCAAGCGCCTCACCAGCGGGCTGATCGGGCGCTTCTGCACATCCGCGCAGGTCGCCACCCGCGACGTGTACGGCTCCAGCGCCGTACGCGGGGCACGGGCCGGGGGAGAGCCGGCCGGTCGCCATTCGGCGGACCTCGTCGTGCCGGCGGCGACGCGGCTGGAGTGCGCGCTCCTCAAGGGGGTGACGGCCTACTACGTGATGTCCAGGGACGACCACCACGCCACCCAGGCCAGGCAGCGCGACCTGATCGCGGAGCTCGGGTCGCTGATCATGCTGGGCGCTCCCGCGACGCTCGAGCCCGCCCTGCGCCCCCGGTTCGAGGAGGCCGCCGACGACGCGGGGCGGTTGCGCGCGGTCGTCGACCAGATCGCCTCGCTCACCGACGCCTCGGCGCTGGCCTGGCACCGCCGGTTGTCGGCCCGTGCCTGATCGCGGCGATTCGGTCGCTTGACGGAAGCACCGTGGGCGCCGGACGGCCTGAGATAGTTTCGACGGCGTGTGGCCCGTGGCGGGCGCACGAGGACCGGTCGAGGAGGATCCATGCCCATTTTCGTGATCATCGGCGCGGGGCTGGCCGGGGCGAAGGCCGCTGAGACGCTTCGTGCCGAGGGCTTCACCGGGGACATCGTGCTCGTGGGAAGCGAGCGGGAACGTCCGTACGAGCGCCCGCCGCTCTCCAAGGGCTACCTCCAGGGATCGACCGAGCTGACCAAGGTCTACGTCCACGATCCCGAGTGGTACGACGCCCAGGGGGTCGACCTGCGGCTGGGGACCACGGCCACGAGCATCGACCCGCGGGCGCGGATGGTGACCCTGACCACGGGGGAGGGGCAGGACGTCGTCGCGCCGCAGCCGTACGACAAGCTGCTGATCGCGACCGGCGCGAGCCCGCGGCCGCTCCGCGTGGAGGGCGCCGATCTCGGCGGCGTGCACTATCTCAGGACCGTCGCCGACAGCCAGGCGTTGCGGAACACCTTCGCACGCGGTGGCGACGTGGTGATCGTCGGGGCGGGGTGGATCGGCCTGGAGACGGCGGCCGCCGCACGTCAGGCGGGGTGCGCGGTCACGGTCGTCGAGCCCGATCCCACGCCGTTGCACCGGACCTTCGGGCCGGCCGTCGGTGAGATCTTCGCGTCGCTGCACCGGGCGCACGGGGTCGAGTTCCGGCTGCGCGCCTCGGTCCAGGCGCTGCGCGGCACGTCAGATGTCCGGGAGGTGGTGACCTCGGAGGGTGAGGTGCTGCCGGCGACGGACGTCGTGGTCGGCATCGGCGCCTCGCCCAACGTCGAGATCGGCAGGACTGCCGGGCTGGAGATCGCGGACGGGATCGTCGTGGACGCGTCGCTGCGCACCTCGGACCCGGATATCTACGCGGCCGGCGACGTGGCGGAGGCGGTCAACCCTTTGCTCGGCCGCCGGATCCGGGTGGAGCACTGGGCCAACGCGCTCAACGGAGGCCCCGCCGCGGCCCGCGCGATGCTGGGGCAGGCCGTCGTCTACGACCGCGTGCCGTACTTCTTCACCGACCAGTTCGACCTCGGCATGGAGTTCTCCGGGGACGTCGCCGGTCATGACCAGGTCGTATACCGCGGCGACCCGGCGATCCACGCGGCGGTCACGCCCGAGTTCCTGGTCTTCTGGGTCGAGCAGGGCCGCGTGCTCGCCGGGATGAACGTCAACGTGTGGGACGTCACGGAGGAGATCCAGGCCCTCGTACGGGCGGGACAGGCGGGCCGGGCCGTGGATCTCGGCCGGCTCGCCGACCCCAAGATCCCTCTCGGCGACCTCCTGAACTGACCTGAGCTGACCTGACCCGCCCGCCGTCGCCGTACGGGCTAGGTGGTGGCGGCGCCGTCGCCCTGCGAGTTCTGCGGGTCGGGCTTGTCCGCGGGCTTGGGCACGCAGAGCACCGTGCACTTGGGGAGCGCGCCGACGCGCTTGCGCTCGTTGAGCGTGGCCTGCTTGGGGGACAACGTATGGTTCCCGTTGCGCCACGCGTCGAGGAAGGTCCACGGCTCGACCATGCCCCGGCGGACCCACCAGTACTTGGGGTCGGTCGGCCACGACATGCCGAAGTAGAGGTTGCTCGCCGTGTCGACCGCGTTGCCGGAGTTGCCGATCGATCCCAGCCGCTGCCCGGCGCGGACCTTCAGGCCCGGCTTCAGGCCCGGCGTGACGGAGGCGAGGTGGCCGCCCAGGTAGAGCACGCCGTCCTTGCCGAGGATCGTCACGAAGCGGCCTTCGCGGTCCGCGCCGACGTCGGTCTCGGGCTTCCACGTGCTCTTGGTGTTCACCTCGCGCACGACGCCGTCGACCGGCGAAACGAAGGCGCATCCCTTGGCCGCCCAGATCGTGCTCTTGGGCAGGCCGGCCAGCAACTTGCGGGCATAGGTCACCCGGCATCCCTTGACCGGGAACGCGTAGGTGAAAGGCGACACCTTGGGGGGGAGGACCCGTACCGGGGCGCCCCCGGCGGAGACGATCCCGGCCGCCGGCCGCGGTGTGGCGGTGGCTTTCGTGGGCGTGCCGTTCGACGACGTGCCGCCTGAGGATGTGGCGCCTGTGGACGTGCCGCCTGTGGATGTGGCCGACGACGGTCGCGCCGCAGTCGCACCGGCGTCCCCGGCGGGGCCGCTGCAGGCCGCGACAAGACATCCGGCACCCGCGAGGAGGGCCAATTTCCCCGATCGCATGATCTCCACCTGGTTGACCTTACTGAACTTCTCCTTTGTAACGGACCGCCGCATTCGTCACGACCCGTTCGATGAAGTCACCCTGCCCCGTCTCGGGCGGAGATCGCCACGTCGCCCGCGGCCATACCGACCGGAACCGTGTGGGGCGGGGAGCCCACGGTACCGCCGGCAGGGCCTAAACTCGCCAGAGTGGCAGGGCGGATCAGTGACGAGGACATCGCGATCGTTCGCGAGCGATCACCGATCGCCGATGTGGTCGGTGAGCACATCCAGCTGCGCAACGCGGGCGGCGGCAACCTGAAGGGTCTGTGCCCCTTCCACGACGAGAAGTCGCCCTCCTTCAACGTCACCCCGGCCCGCGGTTACTACTACTGCTTCGGCTGTGCCGAGGGCGGCGACGTGATCACGTTCGTCCGCAAGATCGAGAACCTGACGTTCACCGAGGCCGTCGAGCGGCTCGCGCAGCGCGGCGGGATCCAGCTCCGCTACGAGCAGGGCGGTTACGTTCCCGGCCGCGAGCAGGGGGAACGGACCAGGCTCATCGAGGCGCACCGGGCGGCCGCCGAATTCTACGCCGAGCGTCTCGCGACGCCGGACGCCGCGCCGGGACGGCGCTTCCTGTCCGAGCGCGGCTTCGAGCGCGTCGACGCCGAACGCTTCGGCGTCGGCCACGCGCCCGCCGAGTGGGAGGCGTTGTCGCGGCACCTCATGGGCCGTGGTTTCACCGCGCAGGAGCTGATCCGGGGCGGCCTCGCCCGGGAGGGCCGCAGGGGACCGATCGACCGGTTCCGCGGCAGGCTCGTGTGGCCCATCAGGGACATCACCGGCGACGTCATCGGCTTCGGAGCGCGCAAGCTGCTCGAGTCCGACGACGGCCCGAAATACCTGAACACCCCCGAGAGCCCGATCTACCACAAGAGCTCCGTCCTCTACGGCGTCGACCTGGCCAAACGGGAGATCGCCAAGCGGTCCCAGGCGGTCATCGTCGAGGGCTACACCGACGTGATGGCCTGCCATCTCGCCGGCGTGCCGACGGCGGTGGCCACCTGCGGCACGTCGTTCGGTGAGGAGCACATCAAGGTCCTGCGGCGGCTCCTGCTCGACCAGGCGGAGTTCCGCGGTGAGGTGATCTTCACCTTCGACGGTGACTCCGCCGGGCAGAAGGCGGCCCTGCGGGCGTTCCAGGACGAGCAGAAGTTCGTCACCCAGACCTTCGTCGCCGTCCAGCCGGACGGGCTCGACCCGTGTGACCTGAGGGTCAAGCAGGGCGACGCGGCCGTGCGGGACCTCGTGGCCAGCCGCGAGCCCCTGTTCGCGTTCGCCATCCGCAGTGTCCTGTCCCGGTACGACCTCAACACCAATGAGGGGCGCCTGGGCGCGCTCGACGCGGTCGCCCCCGTGGTGGCCGCCATCAAGGACCCGGGCCTGCGGAAGACCTACGTCGTCGACCTGGACCGCTGGCTCGGCTTCATGGACGAGGGTTTCGTCATCCGGAGAATCCAGCAGGTCATCGGGAAGGACCGGGGCCCCGGCCAGGCGCGCGCGCCGAGGCAGGAGGCGGTCGACCCGGCGGTGCGGCTGGAGGTCGAGGTGCTCAAACTCGCGGTCCAGCGGCCGGCCCTCCTCGGGCCGGAGTTCGACGCGCTCGGCGCGGAGACGTTCACGTTGCCGGAGCACGTCGGCCTGTACGCGATCATCATGGCCGTCGGCGGGACCGCCATGGGAGGGTCCGGCGGCCGCGAATGGGTCGACCGGCTGCTCGAGCAGGCCGGCTCGGCCTCGGCGACGGGCGAACAGGGGGCGGACCTCCGGTCGATGACGACCCGGTTCGCCGTCGAGGCGCTGCGCGCCGACACCGCCGTGGAGGAGCGGTACGCCTCGGCGATGCTGGCGAAGCTCCACGAGACCGCGGTGGGCCGGGCGCTGACCCAGGTGAAGTCACGATTGCAACGGCTCAATCCGGTCGAGGAGCAGCAGGAGTACAAGCGGCTCTTCGGCGAACTGGTGGCTCTCGAGCAGCAGCACCGTGTGTTGAGAGAACGCGCCGCCGGGGCCTGAATAAACCTTCCTTTCCGCATCTCGTGACGGTCAAACATTATTTTTGATCTCAATACGGTGTTGGATTCTGTCTTACCTTGAGTGCCAAAAATAGGCCTGCCATTTTCCCGTATCTATATTGCAGACTGTGTTCCGTGGGTGCATCGGTGCTGCCAAGCAGGCCGCCATCGGTAGACCAGGTGGCGGAGCTCGTCGCTAAGGGAAGGGAACGCGGAAGCGTCACGATAGATGACGTGGCCTCCGCGCTCGACCGGTCCGAGCTGCCTGCCGACGCGCTTGAGCGCGTCGTGCGCATGCTCGCTGAGAACGGGGTTGAGGTCCTTGAACCGCAAGGGGATGAGGAGCCCAGCAAGCCCGACGAGGAGGACGTTGCCAAACGAGCTCCAACGAGTGACCTGGTCAGGATCTACCTGAGGGAGATCGGCCGAGTTCCGCTGCTGACGGCTGAGGAGGAGGTGGAGCTCGCCAAGGCCATCGAGGCCGGGCTGTTCGCCGAGGACAAGCTCTGCGAGAACACCGCGCTCCGACTCGCCCGTCCGGAGTTCGAGGATCTCGTCTGGGAGGGCGTCCGGGCCAAGCAACGGCTCATCGAGGCGAACCTCAGGCTGGTGGTCTCGATCGCCAAGCGATACGTGGGCCGTGGAATGCTCTTTCTCGATCTCATCCAGGAGGGCAATCTCGGGCTCATCCGCGCCGTCGAGAAATTCGACTACACCAAGGGTTATAAGTTCTCGACGTACGCCACCTGGTGGATTCGTCAAGCGATCACCCGGGCGATAGCGGATCAGGCGCGCACGATCCGAATTCCGGTCCACATGGTCGAAACGATCAACAAATTGGTACGGGTGCAACGCCAGCTCCACCAGGATCTCGGCAGGGAGCCCGCTCCCGAGGAGATCGCGGGGGAGATGGGTCTGCCCATCGACCGTGTGGTGGAGATCCAGCGGATCGCTCAGGAGCCGGTCTCGCTCCAGTCGCCGATCGGTGAGGAGGACTCCGACCTCGGCGACTTCATCGAGGACGCCGACGCCGTGGTGCCGATCGAGGCGGCGGCGTTCATCATGCTGCAGGACCAGCTCGACGACATCCTGGCGACGCTGTCCGAACGTGAGCAGCGGATCATCCAGCTCCGGTTCGGCCTGGCCGACGGCCATCCGCGGACGCTGGAGGAGGTCGGCCGCGAGTTCGGCGTCACGCGCGAGCGGATCCGGCAGATCGAGTCCAAGACGCTGGCCAAGCTGCGCCACCCGACCCGGGCGCAGATGCTGAGGGACTACCTCGACTGACCCCTGGTGCGGGGTCTCGCCTGGCTCAGGCGGGGCCCCGCGCCTCCGGGTCCTCCGGCGGGGCTCGGCGCCGCCGGGCGGATTCGGCCACGGGCCGCGCGCCGGATAGCCTGCCGGTATCAATGGTCGTGCTCAGTGGCGGTGCTCGTTGGCTGGTTCGAAGTTGTCTCTGTTCGGCCTATCCGGGGGACGGTTCGGGTCTCGCCGTCTGCCCTCCGAGGTCCGTACGGCTCTCGCCCTGGATCCGCACGAGCGGGTGATCAGTCACGCATTGGTAGCCGAAGGCGACCATGTTGTGGCCACCACGCACGCGCTGCACCTGCCTGACGGTCAGCGGCTCCCGTGGCACCTCATGGACAAGGCGGTCTGGGACGAGGAGGGCGTGACCGTCACGATGACCGACGGCGTCTCCCACCGGGTTCTGCTGCCCGAGCCCGGCCTGCTGCCTGAAACGGTCCGTGAGCGGGTCACCGCCTCGATCGTGGCCAGCAGGCGGGTCCAGCTCGACGCGCGCGGGGGAGTGCGGCTGGTCGCCCGGAGGGTGCCGGGATACGACACCCCCCGGTGGGAGTTCATCTTCGATCCGGGCCTTGATCCGTCCGACCCCGGGCTGAGGGCTCTCGCGGAGCAGGCCCTGGAAGAGGTACGGCGGAGCCTCGGGGTCTGAGAACGCGGGTCTGGAGGAGCGGAAGCCCCCGGCCTGGGCCAGGGGCTCGTGGTGCTGTGCGGGTCGCTCAGGTGATCCGGTCGGGGTCGGTGTGCGGCCAGCCGGTCGCCACGCCCACCCTCTCGTCCTCCCAGGCGTCCTGCCTCTTCAGGAACTTGCCGCCGAACTTGTCGCCGGCCAGATCCTTCGCCTTGCCCGCCACCTTGGAAGCCTGAGCGCCGACCAGTCCCGCCGCCTCCTGGACACTGGGGCTGTCCGCCACTCGCTGTGCGGCCCGCTTGATCTGCTCGTAGCGCTCACGCCCGGCTCGGGTTCCCAGGACGTAACCGATGGCCAGCCCGGCGGCGAACATCGCCTTGTACCGCATCTTCCACCTCCGCGCTCGTGCTCTCCGCCCCTTCTACCCCGGAGGCCTGCATCTATCCAAGCGGAATGGACGTGACAGACTCCCCCAGGAGTGCGCTAATCTAGTTCCGCGCCGCAAGATGGACCGCAAGGCCCGATCAGGCGGTGTCACCGCAATCCCGTGTAGCTCAATCGGCAGAGCAGCCGGCTGTTAACCGGCAGGTTATAGGTTCGAGTCCTATCGCGGGAGCTTCAGTAGAACTGAGGAACATTCAGCTCGGGCCCCTTTCCTTGATCCAGGAAGGGGGCCTGAGTCGTTTCGGGAGTGACTACCCGACTTGGTCTCCGTCGCCGGAGACAGCGTCCATGGTCTCGGCCCCATGGGCGCTCACGGGCCTGATCTGGTGTCGATAGACGGTTCGCGTGGTGTCGGGTGTCGGGTGCCCGACAAGATCGACGATGCGTTCCACCGAGACATCCCCGTCACTCAAGATCGAGACGAAGGAGTATGGACTTCGTCATCTGCCCAGAGTGGCGTCTCTCACAGAGAGCTCTTGCGCCTCCACCGCCCGGCAATAGTCGAGTTGCTGCTGCGCCAGCTTCCGGACTCGGTTCAGTGATGCGATCCGCTCGTCGATGAGGTTGATCTTCGACTGCAGGCTCTCTTGTGCTCGCGCGTGATCTAGCACGCCTTCGGTCATCTCCTGGGAGAAGGCCAGGATCTCGCGCAGGGAGAAACCTATCGATTTCCCGGAGGCGATGAGGTCGGCCGTTTCGATGTCCTTCTCGGTGTAATGCCGATAGCCGTTCTCGCTGCGGCTGCTGGAGAAGAAGCCCACCTTCCCGTAGAAGCGGATCGTGTCGGTGCTGACGCCGACGCGTTTAGCGAATTCGCCGATCAACATGCGCTGAGCCTCCCTGTCGATCCGAGCGGAGTGGAGTGAGGCGCGGATCACTCTGGACCTTGGAGCATACTCCAAGGTTTACGTTTGAGCCGACCGACAATCAAGGAGGCTCCGATGACTGTGATTCATCCCGAACCGGGAACTGCGGTAGACGGCCTGCCCGGCTTCCATCACCGCTACGCCGAAGGGAACGGCACCCGCATCCACTACGTGATCGGCGGCGCCGGCCCGGCGGTCGTGCTGGTACATGGCTTCCCGTTCACCTGGGCGGTATGGCGTGAGCTGATGCCGATGCTGGCGGCCCAGGGCTACACCGTGCTAGCCCCCGACCTGCGCGGCATGGGCGATTCCGACCCAGCCGAGAGCGACACCTTCGCCAAGACCAACGTCGCCGAGGACATCCGGCAGATCGTGCTCGGGCTGGGTCTCGGACCGATCAACCTGGTCGGCATGGACGTGGGCGGCATGGTGGTCTACGCGTACGCGTCACGGCACCCTGACGAGGTCCGCCGGCTGGTGCTCTCCGAGACGCTGATCCCCGGCTTCGGCCTTGAAGAGATGATGAACCCTTCCGTCGAGGGCGGTACCTACGCCTTCGGGTTCAGCGGCCAGGTCGACCTGGCCACGTTCCTCACCCAGGGCAAGGAAACCGAATACCTCACACCGTTCTACCGGCTGACCTCGGTGCGGCCGGACGCCGAGGAATACGGCGTCGCCCACTATCTGCCGCATTTCACCGGCCCGAACGGCATCCGCGGCGGCTTCCAGCACTACGGCGCCATGATCGAGGACGGCAAGGCCAACCGGGCCGAGTTCACGACCCGGCTCCCGATGCCGGTCCTGGTGCTCAACGGCGACCACGGCTACTATCGCGGCCAGCTGCTGGCCGGCGCCCGGCAGGTCGCCGAGAACATCGAAACCGATGTCATTGCGCAGGCTTCCCACGCGTACGCGTTCGACAACCCGCAGGCCACCGCCGAGCGATTCCGCCGATTCTTCGCGGTGTCCGATACTGAGCGGCTGGTCATCGTCGACGAGATCCGCCAGTTCATGGCCCGGTACGCCTACTACGCCGACCACAAACAGTTCGACCAGCTCGCGCGGCTGTTCGCACCGGAGGCGACCTTCACGATCTATGACCCGCAAGGCGTCCAGGTTATGCAGATGACCGGCCCGAAGGAGATCGAGGACGTCATCACCACCAGCGTCGGCGACGCCACCGCGATCCACCACCTGTTCTCCTTCACTACCGAGGTCCACTCGCCGGTGGCTGCGTCCTCGACCATCAACATGGAGGACTGGATCGACGGCAGCACCCTCAAGGTGCGCGGCTACGGCCATTATCACGGCGAGTTCGCCAAGGTCGATGGCTCCTGGCGGATAGAGAAGTTCGTCCAGACCCGCCTGCGCACGGATGTGCTCCCGTGAGCGCGCTGGGCGCTACAAGTGGCGACCTGCTGAAGCGCAGACTCGCGGGACTGAGGGACAACCTGCGGGACAACCGCTACGGATGGCCGCTCCTTAACGGATCTGGGCTCGGGTGGCTGGGCCGACATCGCGTCCGGACCGGCGTGAACTGATCCAAACGGCGGGCAGCTGGTTCGAGTCCTATCGCGGGAGCTTCAGTAGAACTGAGGAACATCCAGCTCGGGCCCCTTTCCTCGATCCAGGAAGGGGGCCTGAGTCGTTTCGGGAGCGACTACCGGTCTTGGTCACCGTTGCCGAAGGCAGCGTCCATTGATCACTCGCAGGCCATGCAGCACACGCATGAGATCAAACAGGGTTCCGTCGTCGCGAGTGATCACGAGACTGTCGAGCGTGAACGCGATCACGGCGTTTTGAGGTGTGCGGCGAGCGCTGCTGCGGCTTCGGAGAGCCCGGACCAGCCTCGGCTGCACAGCAGCAGATTGCGTTTCGCCCAGGAATTCGTCAGGCCCACGGCCCGCAGGTCGTAGGCACGCTGCCAACGGGCGGCCGCAACCGCGGGAACGACGGCGATGCCGACCCCAGCCGCCACCGCACTGCAGATCGCCTCCGTGGTCGGCAGACGCGCTCGGTAGCGAGGCCGGAGCCCGAGCGGCTGGGTCTGCCCGCTCAGATGCTCCTGCAACGGGTTCCCCTCGGTGAAGCCGACGAATGGGTGGCCGAGGCACTCGCTGAACGCGACATCAGCACGCCCGGCCAGAGCATGGCCTGGCCGCACGATGACAACCAGCGGGTCGGGACGCAGTACCGCGCGTTCCAGCCGGCCCGAGTCCACGGTGTCGGCGATGATCCCCAGTTCCACCCGGCCGTCGGTGACGGCGGCGACGATCTCATGGCTTGGCCGTTCCTCCAACTCCAGGTCGATGTCGGGGTTGCCGGCCATGAAGTCGACCATCATCGACGGCACGAGCGTTTCGGTTGCCGAAGTGTTGGCCAAGATCACTAAAGTGGACCGCAGGCCGTCGGAATACCGGGCCAAATCTGAACGCATTCGGGCGATCTGCCCAACGACTTCACGGGCATGGGCCACCAGCAGCCATCCTGCCGGTGATGGCACAACGCCACGGCGATGCCGGATCAACAGCGGCGCCCCCAGAGCCTTCTCCATCGCCTTGATCCTTGCACTGGCCGAGGCCAGCGACAGGTGTGACCGATCCGCCCCCTGGGTGATGCTGCCCTGGTCGACCACCTGCAGGAACAGCTGAAGATCGGTCAGGTCGTACGTCATGGGTCAAGACGCTACCCGCACCGGCCCATCCGAGAAGCCTTCGACTCAGCCGAAGGCTTACTCACAAAAAGACTCATTGTGAACTCGATGTCAGACGTCCAAGCTGAATACAGGACACCAGACACCGTCTGTCGAGTACGACGGGTATCCAGCCAATCCTTCCCGGAGGCACCAATGACGACATCTCGGGCCGAGCTAGCCGAAGTCGCCGAGAAACGCATCGCCACGGACTGGGGTCTAGACGAGTGGGCGGACCGGCTTGTCGAGCAGGCCGGAGTCGGAGTCACCATCGTGGACCGCCACGGAACGGTGATGTATTACAACAAGTGGGCATCGGAGCATCTCGACCGGATGCCCGAATACATCGACGACGACGTCCGGAGGCGGCATCGCCGAGCGGTGACCAATCCCCGTTTCGACGCCATGCTCAAGCTGTTCGAAGACGGCCGCGTTGAGCCGGTGCGCTACGTCGCCAGGCCCTATGGGAAGACGACAATCCTGGTCACGGTCTCACCGATCCGGATCGAAGGCGAATTTGTCGGCTTGTCCCAGATCGTACTTCTCAAGGACGAGGTACAGGAACTTTGCGCGCGGTTCGACACGTCGGGACGCGATTCCTTCGAGAGAGAAATGCTGCCTGATGGCCGGTTGTAGGTGCGGTTGTCGGTGCTGAGAGTCTGTCCGTCGGCGGGGGTTTTGATCGGATTGAGGACGCAGACTCCGGCGCCGTCGTAACCGCTGTCGGCCAGTGTGGGCAGGCCGTTCGGGGCGGACGGGGCCTGGACGTTGCCGGCGTGCTCGTGCGCCTTGCCGGAGTGCCAGGAGAACGCCCGGCCCGCAGGCCAAGACGTGACTTGACCTGCGTCAAGGGTAGTCCGGCTGGTCAGGTCCCAAGCGTTCTCGATACACCAACTACTACACCAAGGGCCGAGCCTCCATCGAAGCCGGAGCGACTCAAGTCGAGAGCCACACGCGGTGAACCAGTGTGAACGGGTCTGGACCCAGTTGACCAGCCTGACCTCGCATCCGGATCAGCGTGTACTGATCGACACGGAGAGAGTCTGATTCGTGTCCTTTTGCGGGAGCTTCAGTAGAACTGAGGAACATTCAGCTCGGGCCCCTTTCCTTGATCCAGGAAGGGGGCCTGAGTCGTTTCGGGAGTGACTACCCGACTGGGGCTCCGTTGCCGAAGACAGCGTCCATGGTCTCGGCCCCCGTGGGCGATCACGGGCCTGATCTGGTGCCGATAGACGGTTCGCGTGGTGTCGGGTGTCGAGTGCCCGACAAGATCGACGATGCGTTTCCACCGAGACGTCTCCGTCACTCAGGATCGAGACGAAGGAGCGTCGTGGCTCCCGTACCTTCCAGCGGTTCCGAATCCCGCCTTCTCGTGATCACTCGCAGGCCACGCAGCACACGTGTGGGAGGGTCTACACGGATTTGCCCCGGCGGGGATGTTGCCAGGCATTCCCTGGCGTGCCCGCGACGGCCTCGTGGTCCATGGTCGGCCTACCCGTGGGTAGTGTCATATATGGGTTGATATCCCGACCACGGAGGGGCATGGCCATGGTCGAGAAGTGGGAAATCAAGCGCGGGCTGGCCGACGCTATCAACGACCACGACGTGCGTCGGATGCTCGATTTCTTCACCGAGGATGCCGTCTTCGTCTCTCCCGTCGGAGTGGCGGAGGGACACGAACAGATCGCGTGGTTCTTTGAGCAATTCTTCAAGGGATTCCCTGACCTCCACCTGGCGGTGTGGTTCGAGGCCACCGATACCGACAACCCCATGATGGTCGAATGGACGGGGACCGGCACGCACACCGGACCGGTTCTGCTGCCCGACGGTCAGGAACTGGAAGCGACAGGCCGCCGCATCACTCTGCGCGGCACCTGCGCCTCGTTCGTCGAGAACGGAAAGATCGTCACGCACCGGGAGTACTTCGACCAATTGGAGCTGTACACACAGCTCGGCTTGCACCTGTCAAGGGACGAGCCGGCCCCCGTGTAGCCCCTCCGAGAGTTCGAGCTCTCCTGGGGCTGCCGACACGTCGGCGATGCCATCCTCCGCCGGCGACGCAGGAGCATGATCGGCCGGACATGGCTAGACGGTCCCTGAGCTGCGACGTACCCGGTCAGCCCTTCACGGAACGACACCTTCTGGCGTCGACGGGCACTGATCGTTTCCCGTTCGGACTCCGGCGGCGTCACGGGGAGCTCCGGACGTTTCTCCCGAAGATTGCCCCCTTGTATCCAAATGCGGGGGACAAATCACGGGACTTCGCCGAAAATGTGAGGCGCTGCGCCTTTTCTGAGAGGTCGTGGCTGCCGCGGACCACAAACGCGCAGTGGGGTGAGGGCCACTGCGGCAGAGGGCGTCATCGCCACCCCGGAACCGGCGTGATGTCCGTGAGTACGAAGTGTGTGGCGGTCGTGCTGACATGGTTCAGGTCCAAGCAGGTTACGGAAGCCGTACAGGAACCAGGATGCGAGGAGGGCATCGACAAGGAGGAGGCTGAGGATTTCATCCGGCTCTACCACGCGGAGAACCCGTCCGTGGGGTCGGTCAAGCCCAGGCTTCGCGAGATCGCCCGAGAGATCTCCCAGACAGGCACCTACACGCACACGCCAGGAGAGCTCGCCTTCGGGGCTCGGGTGGCGTGGCGCAACAGCAACAAGTGCATCGGCCGGCTCTACTGGAAATCCCTCCGCGTCCGAGATCGCCGGCACGTCGACACGGCCGACGGCGTCGCAGAGGAGTCCGTGGAACACCTCCGGGTGGCCACCAACAAGGGCAAGATCCGGCCGACGATCACCGTGTTCGCGCCGGACAGGCCCGGCGAGCAGGCCCCGGTGATCTGGAACGACCAGCTCATCCGGTACGCCGGGTACACGCAGCTCGACGGATCGGTCGTCGGCGACCCCGCGAACGCCGAGCTTACCGAGGCCGCCATACGGCTGGGCTGGCGCGGGCGCGGCACCAGGTTCGACGTCCTCCCACTCATCATCGAGGCCAAGGGCACACCTGCCCTGCGAGGACTGCCCCCCGAGGTCGTCCTCGAAGTCCCCCTCCGGCACCCGACGTTTCGGTGGTTCGCCGAGCTCGGGCTGAAGTGGCATGCCGTACCTGTCATCTCGAACATGTGCCTGGAGATCGGCGGCATCCGCTATCCATGCGCGCCCTTCAACGGCTGGTACATGGGCACCGAGATCGGCGCCCGCAACCTTGCGGACGCGGACCGGTACGACCAGCTCGGAGTGGTCGCCGAGCGGCTCGGCCTGGACATGTCGCACGACCGTACGCTCTGGCGCGACCAGGCCCTCGTCGAACTGAACCTGGCCGTCCTGCACTCCTTCGAGGAGGACGGAGTCGCCGTGACCGATCACCACACCGAGGCCAGGCGCTTCATGATCCATCTGGAGAAGGAGGAGCGCAGCGGTCGCGTCTGCCCGGCGGACTGGTCCTGGATCGTGCCACCCCTGTCGGGGGCGGCCACCCCCGTGTTCCACCGTTACTACGACGACGTGCAGCTGACCCCGGCGTTCACCCGCCGCCAGCGGCAGTAGTGACCCGGGAGGTTCACGGAAGGGCCCCTCCCGGGGTAGAACATAATTCGGTAGGGGAGGTCGACATGGTGGTGCTGTCCGAGGACGACGGCAGTGTGCGGATCCTCACGTTCAACCGGCCGGAACGGCTGAACGCGTGGACCGACGAGATGGGACGGCGCTACTTCGACCTCCTCGAGGAGGCCGAGCGGGATCCGTCGGTCAGGGTCATCGTGGTCACCGGCGCGGGGAGGGGTTTCTGCGCCGGCGCCGACTTCGCGACCCTGACCGCCATACAGACGGGGGACTACGACGGCAAACCGGACACCCGGCCCAACACCTTTCCCGTGACGATCCGCAAGCCGGTGATCGCCGCGGTGAACGGCGCCTGCGCCGGGCTGGGCATGGTCCACGCCCTGGTGTGCGACATCGTGTTCACCGCCGACGACGCCAAGTGGACGACCGCCTTCTCGCGCAGGGGCCTGGTCGCCGAGTACGGCCTGGCCTGGATCCTGCCCAAGCTCGCCGGGCAGGCAAGAGCGATGGACCTGCTGCTGTCCGGCCGCGTGTTCACGGGTTCGGAGGCGTACGAGCTGGGCCTGGCAGGCAGGGCCATACCGCGTGACCGGCTCATGGACGAGACCCTGGCCTACGCGGGGGAGCTGGCCACGTGGTGCTCGCCCGCGTCGATGGCGGTCATGAAACGGCAGGTGTGGGGCGACTGGAACGGGTCTCTCGACGAGTCGAGGGAGGCGGCGGAGGGCCTGATGCGGGAGTCGTTCGAACGGGCCGACTTCGCCGAGGGCGTGGCCAGCTTCCTCGAACACCGCCCGCCGGACTTTCCACCGCTCGGCTGAGCGGCGTGAACGGGCCCGATGGACCCGTTCCCGCCGGGATCTCGGTCGTGCCTAGGCGAGCCTGCGCGCGCCGGCCGCCGCCGTCGCCAGGAAGATCGTCGGAGCGGCCCAGCCGCGCTCGTCGTAGGCGCGCAGGACCTCCTCCCGCACCCGATCCGCCTTCTCTTCGGCGACGAGGGCGATGGCCGAGCCGCCGAAGCCGCCGCCCGTCATCCTGGCACCCCTCGCTCCGCCCTTGACGGCCGCCTCGACCGCCACGTCCAACTCCGCGCAGGAGACCTCGAACTGATCGCGGAGTGAGAGGTGGGAGGCGATGAGCAGGGCCCCGATCTCCTGTACGGCTCCCGCACGCAGCAGCCCGATGAGGGCTTCGACGCGGTGGTTCTCCGTCACGACGTGCTGCGTCCTCTTGCGCTCGTCGCCCGTCAGCTTCTGGAGGGCGCCCGCGAGGTCGGTGACGTCTCGCAGCGAGGCGACGCCCAGGTGCTTGGCGGCGTTCTCGCAGTCCTGTCGGCGGCGGGCGTACTGGCCGTCGGCCAGCTCGTGATGCACGCCGGTGTTGATGATCAGCAGCTGCAGTCCGTGCGCGGCCAGGTCGAGCGGGACGGTGCGGGAGGCCAGCGATCGGCAGTCGAGGAACAGCGCATGGCCCTCCTCGCTGAGGACGGACGCCGCCTGGTCCATGATCCCGCACGGCATGCCGACGAAGTCGTTCTCGGCCTTCTGCGCGATCCTGGCCAGCTCGATCTTGGGCCGGCCCAGGCCGTACAGGTCGTCGAGGGCGACCGCGACGGCGACCTCGAGGGCCGCGCTGGACGACAGTCCTGCGCCCTGGGGCACGTCGCCGTCGATCACGATGTCGGCGCCGCGGATGGGGAGGCCCTCCTGGCGCATGACCCAGAAGACCCCGGCCGCATAACGCGCCCATCCCTCGGCCTGGTCGATCTGCTCGAGGACCTGGGGTTCGGCGGACGCCTGGAGTGACATGAGTCGGACGGTGTCGTCCTCGCGCGGGCGCACCGCGGCCGTGACGCCCCAGGGAACCGCGAACGGCAACACGAATCCGTCGTTGTAGTCGGTGTGCTCCCCGATCAGGTTGACCCGGCCCGGTGCGTGCCACACTCCTGCGGGCTCGCCGCCATAGGTCTGCCGGAAAGCATCAACAACGCGCACAATCCCACACTCCTGAACATTTTCGACCTTTCGTAGGTTACCGAGTCCCGGCTCGACAACCCACTTGGCGAGACGTCCCCTACGGCTCGGGCGTCCCGTCAGGCCAGACGCAGGGGGAGGTGGCGGCGAGGTAGAGGCGATCCCCTTCGGCCCAGCCCAGCGCCAGGATGAACCCATCCGGCCGACTCTCGCCTGCGATATGAGGATGCCCGGTCTCCAGCCCGCCTGTGCCGGTGATGATGTGCCGCTGCTGTTTCCAGTGATCCATGACCTGGCGGGCGATGGCCATGTTGGCTGAGGCCGGGACGTCACGCAGCCAGTACGCGCGGCTCACCACCACCTGCTTCGAGGATTCCGCCGGGCCGGGATCGAGGCATGAGGAGGTGGTCGGAAAGATGGTGTTGAGCTCCAGTCGTGGTCCGGGATCAAGGACGGAAGCGGTGCTCGTCAGGAGCTGCTCCACGCGCGTCAGGGCCTGCGCCTGGGTGATCGTTTGGGGCATGGAAGACCTTGGTTCCGTGCAGCCGGCCAGCATGACCAGCAGGAGAGCGCCTGTTGAGGCGTGATGCCGGAGGGATGTCATCTGTTGAGCTCTCTCACCGCCGGGGGAGCGAGTTCGGGCATCAGCAACTGCGGCTGCGACAGAGGCTCGGCCTTGATCAGGTGGCCGTACTGGCTGTTGACGATCATTGCCATGTTGCGCAGAGATGCCGAATAGGGTTTCCAGTAGTTGGAGTGGGCTTCGGTGATCACGCTGCGCTCGACGAGGAATCGCTGGGCCCCGAAGCCGGTGTCGCCCGGATCGGCCGCGAACCTGCCGAGGTAGGCGACCGGATCGTTGCCTGCCTCGCCGACCCAGACGTGGCCGGGCGCGAGCCCCAGATCGCTCGCGTGCTCGACCCCGACGCCGGGGCTGCCCACGAAGATGATGTCGTCGGCGAGGAGCCCGGGACGCAGAACGGCGGCCTTTCCTGTGACCAGGGAGCCGTAACTGTGTCCGAGCAGCACGTTCCTGGCGGAGGCGACAGTCTGATGGGCGGCGTGCAGGCCGTCGACGAAGGCGGCCAGCGCGCCCGCGCCCCTGTCGGCGGCGCCTCCCATGGCGACCGAGCGGCTGGGCGACACGATCCCCGGATCGAGTTGGGGAGCGTCATAACCCAGCCAGGCGATCGAGGCGACCTGCCTGTCGCCGGCGGTCGTCTGGCACTGCTGCCAGAGGCGCCGGGCACGCTCGACGCCGCCGTCGAAGGTATCCAGCCGCGTCCCCAGCCCGGGGACGTAGGTGACGGTCGTGTCCGCCGTGTCGGGATCGCCCCAGGACACGACGAGCCGGCCGAGCCCCGCGTGGTTGAAGGAGAGCAGGAAGACGGGCGGATGGCCGTCGGCGCCGCCGAGCGCCAGCGTCCGCTCGATCATCTCGATCCTCTTGAGCGCGCTCAGGACGGCGTCAAGCGGCAGGAACATGGTGGGCTCGCCCGACTCCGCTATCTGGCGGGTGAGACGGGCGGACTCGGCCCGCAGGCGGGCCTTCTCCATGGCGAGGAACAGCCGGTTGGCCCGGTCGCGGATCGAGGCGGGCAGGCCGTTGAGCGACCCGACCCCCTGCGGCATGGCGGAGACCAGTTGCTCGCGCAACCCGCGGGGGAGTCCGCGCCACCACGTGTGGACGCGGGCCGCCAGGCCCGGGTCCTGGCCCTGCTCCTGGAGCGCGACCACGGCCATGAGCGCCGTGTGGTCTCCGGCGGCGATCCTGCGCAGCAGTGCCGCCGCCATGCCGGGGTCGGGGGCGAACGCCTCGAAGAGCCCGAAGCCGATCACGCCGGACGGCACCACGCCGCTGTCCCACGGGGTCCAGCTGTCCGGCTCGGCCCGCTGGATCCAGGACAGGCGCCGCTTCAGGTCGCGAGCCTGCCCGCGGGCCCAGTCGGCGCTGTGCGCCACGTCCCAGCCCGCGTTGGTCGGCAGACAGAGCACGGCGAGCTCGGCGTGCAGCCGCACAGAAAGATCGGACATCCGCTCCGCGGCCCGTTCGAGCGAGCAGACCAGGCCGTTCATCGTCTCGACGTTCACGCCGCGGAAGGCGCTCGAGGTGGCGGCCATGCTCGTCACCGACGTCTGGGCGGAGGGCATCCCCGGCGGGAGCATGCCGTGCCGTACGACCAGGCGGGAGACCTCCGCCAGAGCGGTCTCCAGACACGACTGCAGTATCGCGCGGTGCCTGGCCAGCTCGGCGGCGAAGCGGGGCGCGCCGCCGCCGACCCACGCGTGGGCGGCCATCAGATGCACGGCCTGGTCGAGGTCGGCGCGGTGGTCGGCGACGAGCGCGGACGCCCGGCGGAACGCCTCACGCACCTCACCCGTGTCAGACATGACGGTCAGCATGGCAGGGGGCGGTCGCGGCTCACAGAGAATCGGCAGTTCACGGTGCTATGTAGCGGTACGGGCCGCTTGGGGCGTGCTACTCGCCGGATTCCTCGTCGGAGACGTGGCCCTGCTCGGCCGATCGCTCCAGGGATTCACGCGCTCGTTCGCCCAGGTCGTCCGTTTTGGCGATCATGCTGGCGAGCAGCGCCAGACTCTGGGCGGTGGGGCTTCCCGGCTCGGCGTGCTTGATGACCAGAAGCTGGCCGTTCGTGCCGCTGATCAAGAGTTTCTCGAAACGGAGCTCCAGCGGGCCGACCTGAGGGTGATCGATGACGCTGGACCCGCACCGCCGGGCCCGGACGTCTTGGCGCGCCCACAGACGGCGGAAGATCTCGCTGCGCACGGAGAGCTCGCCGACGAGATCGGTGAGCCTGGGGTCGTCGACGTCGGGCCCGGCGAGCTCGCGCAGTGTCCCCACGGTCCCCGAGGTGATCTTCTCCCAGTCGCGGTAGTACTCGCGGACGCCCGGGTCGAGGAACAGGGCGCGCAGGACGTTGACACCGGGCCGGTAGACCGGCGACAGGGCGCAGGCCAGCGGGTTGGCGGCGAGCACGTCGAGGAAGCGGCTCTGGACGTACGCCGGGGTGTCCGACCACGTCGCGAGCAGTTGCCGGATGCCGGGCTGCACCCGCTCCGAGTGGTCGGGGAAGCGGCGGCGGCGCCGCTTGGGCCGCGCGAGCTGATGGAGGTGCGCGGTGGCGTCCTCGTCGAGTTGAAGCGCCCGGGCCAGGGCTTCGAGGACATGCTCGGAGGGATGCTGGTCGCGCCCCTGCTCCAGCCGCAGGTAGTAGTCGGTGCTGATGCCCGCCAGCATGGCGAGCTCCTCGCGCCGGAGCCCGAGCGTCCGCCCGCGCCCGAGATCGGAGAGCCCGACGGCCTCCGGGCGCATCAGCTCTCGCCGGGCGCGGAGGTATTCACCGATCCGGCTCTCCGTCTCCACGTCTTCGACCATACGTGCGTGAAGGCGGGGTCACCTGGCCCTGTCACACCCAGGACCGGGGAAGCCCCGACACCCGGGACCGGGAACCCCGCCGGCCGGAGCCCGAGCGGGGATTTCAATTTACGAGGATATATCCGTTTTCGGATTAATGCGTATTAAGTGGATTCGATGACGCTCCGCGCGATGTCTTCCTGTTATTGGGAATACTTCATCGATAATCCACTCAGGCCGGTTAAAGACGGATCGGTGCTCGGGTAGGACGTGCGGCATGAGTCAGATGACCGCAGCTAGAAGCATTAATCCGGTCGTCGAGGTGGTCGTTCCTGTTTACAACGAACAGCGCGTGCTGGATGACAGCATTCGCCGCCTCCACGACTACTTGGCGACGACATTTCCGTACGGATACCTCATAACGATTGCCGACAATGACAGCACCGACGGGACGTGGCCGCTCGCCATGGACCTCGCGGGCGACCTGCCCAACGTCCGGGCCGTGCGCCTGGAGAAGAAGGGGCGGGGCCGGGCTCTACGCAGAGTGTGGGCCGACAGCGAGGCGGACGTGGTCGCCTACATGGACGTCGACCTGTCCACCGACTTGAACGCCTTCCTGCCACTGGTCGCGCCTCTGCTGTCCGGGCACAGCGACCTGGCGATCGGCACCCGGTTGTCCCGTGGGTCGAACGTGACGCGTGGTGCCAAGCGTGAGTTCATCTCGCGGGGCTACAACCTGCTTCTGCGGTCGACCCTGGGCGTGCGATTCTCCGACGCCCAGTGCGGCTTCAAGGCCGTGCGCGCCGACGTCGCCCAGGTGCTGCTGCCGGCGGTCGAGGACGAGGAGTGGTTCTTCGACACCGAACTGCTGCTCCTGGCCGAGCAGCACGGGCTGCGCATCCACGAGGTGCCCGTGGACTGGGTCGACGATCCCGACAGCCGTGTGGACATCCTCAGGACGGCCCGCGACGACCTGCGCGGAATGGTCCGGGTCGCCCGCAAGACCCTTTCCGGCGCGGCGCGCCTGCCGATCCCCGCGAAGGTGCAGCAGGCCAGGCTGCCCGCCGGCATGGCGCGGCAGTTGTCGAGCTTCGCGATCGTCGGCCTGATCAGCACGCTCGTCCATCTCGCGCTCTACATGGGCCTGCGGACCGTCATGGCCGCGTTCGCCGCCAACGGCCTCGCCCTCGCCGCCACCGCGATCGCCAACACCGCCGCGAACCGGCGCTTCACGTTCCTGGTGACCGGCCGGGCCAGAGCCGTACGGCATCAGCTGGAAGGCGGGATCGCCTTCCTGGTCGGCCTGGTGCTCAGCACGGGCGGCCTCGCGATGCTCCATCTGCTCGCGCCCGCGCCGTCGACCCACGCGGAGCTCAGCGCCGTGGTCGTCGCCAACGGACTGGCCACGCTGGTCCGTTTCCTGCTGCTGCGCGCGTGGGTGTTCAACCCGCGCCGGGCGCGCGAGGCCGTCGGCTGAGCACGTCATGAACCCACTCTGCGACCGCCGATGAAAGGAAGGGCGATGCCCGTCACAATGACCGACTCACGTCCGGGCACCGGGACCGGGCGCCGTCTCCGCGACCGGATGCCCGTGGAGGTCGGCGCCCTCGGGGTGCTGGCGCTGGCCCTCGCCGTGCTCATGACGTGGCCCGCACTGGCCCACCCGTCCCGCACCATCCCGGGGGACTTCGGCGACCCGTTGTTCTTCGCGTGGGAGATCTCCTGGTACGGCCACGCGCTGCTGAGCCAGATCGGCCACCCGTTCGACGCGAACGCCTACTGGCCGCTGCCGCACACCGGCGTGTTCAGCGACACCCTGCTCGGCCTGGCCCCGTTCGGCATCGGCGTGTCCGACATGGGGGACGCCCTCGTCCGCTACAACGTGGCGTACGTCCTGGCCTCGGCGTTCAACTTCGCGGGCGCGTACCTGCTCGCCCGCCAGCTCGGCAGCGGCCGGATCGGCGCCCTCGTGGCGGGCGCGGCCTTCGCCTTCTGCCCGTGGCGCCTGTCCCACGCGATCCACCTCAACATCCTCGTCAGCGGCGCCATCCCGCTGTCGATCGCGCTCCTGCTCAGGGGCAACGGCATCGGGCGGAGAGGCGTCCCCCGCGAGCGTGCCGCCGGGACCGCGTTCCAGAACGCCGTCGAACGGTCGGTGGACGGGCTCGAGGTGGAGCGGCGTGACATGGGCGACAGCGTGCTGTTCATCCTGCGCTGAGGGCTCCGCCGGGCGGAGAGCCGCCCGGCGGGGTGCTAGACGAGGGACTTCTCGAACGAGTGCTCGCCGACCGTCTCGGGGTCGGCGGTCACGTCGTACAGCGGGCGGTAGCCGGTCGCGAGATAGAGGGCGGTCGCTTCCGGCTGGCGCGGACCCGTGGTCAGGACGACCCGCAGGTATCCGCGCCCGGCCGTCTCGCGTTCCAGTTCCCGCATGACGAGGCGGCCGAGCCCGCGGCGGCGGTGACCGGGATGCGTCCAGATGCGCTTCAGCTCGGCCGTGGTCGCGTCGTAGCGGCGGAAGGCGCCGCCCGCCGTGGTCTCCCCGTTCTCGACGAGGATCAGGAAGCCGCCGTCCGGTGGCGCGAAGTCCGACTCGGGGAAGCGGGCCAGTTCGTTGTTGGCCCCGTAGCGGCGGTGATACTCGATCGCGAGGTCGTCGAGGAGCGGGCGGAGCGCGGCGTCCCCCGGCGCGACCAGACGGAACTCCTGCGCGTGCTCGATCGTCATCTGCCCTCTCCCAACGGGTCGGACGGGGTCCTCCCGCCCGTGGACGCCCGGGAGCCGCATCCTATTGACCTGGTGGTTCTCCGCCGCAGGTCGGCCCCCGGGCGGCGTGGCCGTCCGGGGACCGAGGGTGCTCTGTGACAGAATTTGTCGCGTCATGCGCGCCTATCTGCCCCTTATGGCTCGCGGAAAGTGTGGCGGCTCACGCCTTCTTCACGCGTTCGGAGTTGGTCCCATGAAGTTCTCCGCCATCAAGGCGACGCTCGTCCTCCTTCTGGGGGGCGTGCTCGTGGCGGCACTCGCAGCACCCGCTCTCGCCCATGACAGCCTGAAGAGCAGCTCACCCGCCAGGAACGCCGTCGTCTCCACCCTCGACCAGATCGAGTTGGAGTTCAGCGCGCACGTGACCTATCCGGTCGTGATCCTCCACGACGCCGCCGGGCGCCGTTTCGAGTCGGGCACCCCGCGCGCCGACGGGCCGAAGGTGGTCCAGGGCGTGGCCGGTCCGCTCCCGTCCGGGAACTACGTCGTCGCGTGGCGGGTCGTCTCCTCGGACGGACATCCCGTCGAGGGGGAGATCCCCTTCACCGTGAAGGCCGCCGCCGGTGCGGCGGCGGCCGGTACGCCCTCGACTCCCGCGTCTCTGACGGCGACGGCTCCTTCCACGTCCGTGGCCGACGACAAGGGCTCGAACAACCCTCTGCTGCTGTGGGGCGGGCTCGCGCTGCTCGTCGTCGCCGGAGGGGCGGCCCTGTTGGGCCGCCGCAAGAAGCCCGAGCACGAGGCGGGCCCGGCGGCCTGACTCCGGCGGTTCCGCCGCACGTGCCCGGAGAGCCCGCACGGCGCGGCGGATCGGCCGTACGGCGATGGGCAAAGGGGGCAGAGGGGCCGGTGAGCCGCCGTAAGCTCGGCGATCGGCGACCGGCTGACGTGCCTGCTCACCGGGCCCCTCCACAGCACAGATCCGGCGCGAGCGGACGGCGGCCGTCGGCCCGGCACACCATCGCACTTGCCCCGAATCAGGACTGTCAGGCGCAGTTAACATTGGATGTATTGACCAGTCAATAGACGTCTCACGGGTCACTGTGTCAGCGGGACCGTCCCAGAAACCCGCCCGTGCCGTCGATCAGGCAAGAGTTTTGTCGTTTCGAATTCGAAATTCAAAGATCTTGATCTCCGACACATCCGATGTATGAAGATCAATAATGCCGATCTGGATCACTGTCGGGTGTTACCCGTCTGACCGATCCGACGAATATTGACGCTTTCGTTTTGATGTGCCAATCTTTCGTCGACGGCGACAAAAGTTCCCCTGTAGTCGTTGATTCTTTTTCACTAGGTGCGGCGGCGCGCTCCTCTTTCTCCAGAAGGAGTACCGCATGTGCCCATGTGTGCCCGCCTTCGTCCCTCTCTCGGTGTCCCGGCCCGTGCCGGTGACGCCCCGTCTCGCGTCCACCGGTTGAGAGGGGCCGGCTCATGCGTGCGATCATCCGGACCGTTCTCGCGCTCGTCGTCGCCGCCGCGGCCGTCCTGACCGTGCAGGCCGCCGCTCTCTCCGCCCCGCTGACCAAGATCCTCGTCTTCTCCAAGACGGCGGGCTTCCGGCACTCCTCCATCCCGAACGGCATCGCGGCCATCCAGCAGTTGGGCGCCGCCAACGGGTTCACGGTGGTCGCCACCGAGGACGCGGCGGCGTTCACCACCGCGAATCTGGCGCAGTACCAGGCCGTCGTCTGGTTGTCGACGACCGGTGACGTGCTCAACGCCGCCCAGCAGACGGCGTTCCAGTCCTACATCGCGTCGGGCGGCGGATACGTCGGCGTCCACGCGGCGGCGGACACCGAGTACGACTGGCCCTGGTACGGCGGCCTCGTCGGCGCCTGGTTCAACTCGCATCCGGCGACCCAGCAGGCGGTCGTCCGGGTCGAGGACCGGGCCAACGTCTCCACCTCGCACCTGCCGCAGACCTGGACGCGCACCGACGAGTGGTACAACTACCGCACCAATCCTCGGGCGAATGTGAAGGTGCTGGCCAGCCTCGACGAGTCGTCGTACTCAGGCGGGGCCATGGGCGACCACCCGATCACGTGGTGCCAGGACTACATGGGCGGCCGCTCCTGGTACACCGGTCTCGGCCACACCGAGGAGTCCTACGCCGACCCCAACTTCACGAAGATGTTGCTCGGCGGCATCCAGATCGCTTCTCGTGCCAAGCCGGCCGACTGCCGTCCCGAGACCGGCTACACCCCGCTGTTCGACGGCACCCAGGCGAGTTTCAGCCGGTGGCGCATGGCGGGTCCCGGCGGCTTCACCCTGGCCGACGGCACACTGACCTCCTTCGGCGGCATGGGCCTGCTGTGGTATCCGGTCAGCACGTTCTCGAACTACTCCCTCAAGCTCGACTGGATGATGCCGGGCGACGACAACGGCGGCGTCTTCATCGGCTTCCCCGACCCGCAGGGCGACCCGTGGAAGCCGGTCGACGCGGGCCACGAGATCCAGATCGACGCCAGCGACGCGGATCCCACCCGCACCACCGGCAGCGTGTACAGCTTCAAGGCGCCCGACACGGCGCTGCGCGCCGCGGCGCTCAACCCGCCGGGTTCGTGGAACACCTACGAGATCGCCCTGCACGGCCAGCACGTCGAGATCTTCCTGAACGGCGTCAAGATCAACGACTACGTGAGCACCAGGAACATCGCGGCCGGCTACATCGGCGTGCAGAACGACGGCGACGGCGCCGACATCAACTACCGCAACATCCGGATCAAGCAGGACGGCGGCCCGCCGCCGGCGACCGACCTGGCGCAGGGCCGCCCGACGGCGACCTCCAGCGTGCAGAGCGGCAGCACCCTGACCGGGTCGCTCGCGGTGGACGGCGACGCCGCCACCCGCTGGGGCAGCGCGTACGCGGATCCGCAGTGGATCTCGGTCGATCTCGGGGCGTCCTACGCGA
This sequence comes from Planotetraspora mira, assembly GCF_016863275.1. Taxonomy (GTDB): domain Bacteria; phylum Actinomycetota; class Actinomycetes; order Streptosporangiales; family Streptosporangiaceae; genus Planotetraspora; species Planotetraspora mira. The sequence goes on along the minus strand of NZ_BOOO01000002.1, from coordinate 139,487 downwards.
TCAACCGGGTGCGGTTGAACTGGGAGGCGGCGTACGGCAAGGCGTACCAGATCCAGACGTCTGCGGATAACGCGAACTGGACGAACGTGTACGCCACCACCACGAGTGATGGTGGCGTCGATGACGTCACCGTGTCGGGCACCGGTCGTTATGTGCGGGTCTACGGCACGCAGCGGGCGCTGACGCAGTACGGGTACTCGTTGTGGGACCTCAACGTCTACGGCACCCCGGTAGCGGGTGGCGGGACGTTGTTGTCGCAGGGGCGTCCGACGGCCACCTCCAGTGTCGAGACCGGGAACGTGCTGGTCGGGGCCAATGCGGTGGACGGCAACGCGGCGACCCGCTGGGGGAGCCTGTATGCCGATCCGCAGTGGATCTCGGTGGATCTGGGTTCGTCCCGCTCGATCAGCCGGGTGCGGTTGAACTGGGAGGCGGCGTACGGCAAGGCGTATCAGATCCAGACATCTCCGGATAACGCCAACTGGACGAACGTGTACTCCACCACCACGAGTGACGGCGGCGTCGACGACGTCACCGTGTCGGGCACCGGTCGCTATGTGCGGGTCTACGGCACGCAGCGGGCGCTGACCCCCTACGGCTACTCGCTCTGGGAACTGCAGGTCTACGGCACCTGAGCCTCTCGGAACCACGACGTGACCGTCAGGGAGCTTCAGGTCCGCCGCGGACCTGAAGCTCCCCGGAACCACGACGCACATCCGCCTCCGCACCCCCCAGGAGACTTCGTGTTCGGTTTCGCGCGCCTTCGGACAGCCGTCGGCGCCCTCATCCTCGCGCTCGCGGGGACCGCCGTCGCGGGAGCGCCCGTTCCCGCCGCCGCCGCGGTCCCGGCCCTGCCCCTGGCGGCCACGGCCGCCCTCGCCCCGCCTCCCACGAGCGGGTTCGAGAAGGTCAAGCTGGACGGCGGGCTCTCGATGGGTGAGCCCATCGAGTTGTCGGTCCTCCCCGACGGCAAGGTCCTCTACATCAACCGGGGCAGCACCACCGGCGGCGGCCAGGTCCGCCTGTACAACCCCGTCACCAAGGCCACGACGGTGGCGCTGACCGTGCAACTCGACGCCCGGTTCGAGGACGGTCTGATCGGCATCACGATCCACCCGCAGTTCGCCGCCAACCACTGGGTGTACCTCTTCTATTCGCCGAAGGCGACGCCGCTGGTCAACCGGATCTCCCGGTTCACCTTCAACACCTCGGCAGGCGTCCTCGACCCCGCCAGCGAGGACATGATCATCGAGTGGCCGACCGAGCGTGACCTGTGCTGCCACTCGGCCGGGTCCATGGCCTGGGATTCCAACGAGAACCTGTACTTCGCGGTGGGTGACAACACCAACTCCGGCGGCGACTCGGCGGGCATGGCGCCCGTCGACGAGCGGCCGACCAGCAACCCCCAGTACGACGCCCAGCGCACGGCGGGCAACACCAACGACCTGCGCGGGAAGATCAACCGGATCCACCCGGAGAACAACGGCACCTACACGATCCCGGCAGGCAACCTCTTCGCACCGGGCACCGCGAAGACCCGTCCCGAGATCTACATCATGGGGGACCGCAACCCGTACCGGATCTGGGTCGACAAGAAGGCGAACAACACCCTCTACTGGGGCGAGGTCGGGCCTGACGCGGGCGCGACCGTCGCCAACCGCGGACCGGCGGCCTACGACGAGTTCAATCGGGCGACGGGCCCGGGCAACTACGGCTGGCCGTACTGCGGCGGTCCGAACGTGGCCTACAACGACTGGGACTTCGCGGCCAACGCCCCGCGCGGCTGGTTCCCCTGCGGAGGCACGACCGGCCCGGTGAACAACTCGCCGCGCAACACCGGCCTCCAGCAGCTTCCCCCCGCCAAGCCCTCCCTGGTGTGGGAGCAGCACGGTGGCAGCAAGGAGTGGCCCGCCCTGGACAACCCGGGCGGTTGCGGAGCACCCAACCACGCCGAGGTCTACCACTACGACCCGAACCTGGTCTCGGACGCGAAGTGGCCCGCGTACTACGACAACAAGTGGCTCATCTCCGAGTACTGCCGCAACTGGATCAAGGAGGTTCAGTTCGACAACGGCAACCCGGCCACGGGGAACCCGACCGTGATCGAGCCCGTCCTGGCTGGGATGAACCTCGTCCACCCGATCGACATGGAGTTCGGGCCCGACGGGTCGCTGTACCTGCTGGAGTACGGCAGCGGCTACTTCTCCGGCGCCGCGGACGCCGGGCTGTACAAGATCAACTATGTCCAGGGCGGCCGCTCGCCCGTCGCGTCGGCCGCGGCCGACAAGGACAACGGCCTGACGCCGCTCGCGGTGACGTTCTCCAGCGCGGGCTCGTCCGATCCCGACGGTGATCCGATCACCTACGCCTGGGACTTCGACGACAACGGCACCACCGACTCCACGGCCGCCAACCCGTCGTTCACCTACACCACCAACGGCGACAAGCGGGCGCGTCTGACCGTACGGGATCCCGCGGGTCACACGGGCACGACGGTGCTCCCCGTCGTGGTCGGCAACAACCGGCCCGCGGTCACCCTGGCGGGCATCCCCGCGGGCGGCATGTGGAGCTGGGGGGAGAACCTCACCTCGACCGCGAGCGCGACCGATCCGCAGGACGGCACGATCAACTGCGCCGACGTCGTGATCCGGGCGGCGCTCGGACACCAGGAGCACGCCCACGAGGAGGGGCAGGGCACCGGCTGTGGGTTCACCGTCAACACCGGTCCGGTGCACGCCGGCCCCGACGCCGTGCAGTTCTTCGTCCTGCGCGCCTCCTACACCGACCGAGGCGCCTCCGGCACGGTGGCGCTGACCGGGGAGAAGGAGATCTCGGTCTGGCCGAAGCAGTGGCAGGCCGAGCACTTCGTCCAGTTCAACGGTCTCAGGGTCGTCGACCAGGCCGCGGCCGAGGGCGGCAAGCGCCTCGGCGACATCCAGAGCGGCGAGTGGGTGAGGCACCACGCGGTGAGCCTGAAGGGCATCACCGGGGTGAAGGCCCGCGTGTCGTCGGCCAACGCCGGCGGCACCCTTTCGTTCCGCTACGACTCGCCCACGGGTCCCGAGGTCGCGCGCGTCGCGGTCTCCGGCACGGGAGGCTGGGACAACTACGCCGAGGTGACCGCGCCGGTCACCAGGCCCGACGACGGCACCCACGACCTCTATCTCGTGTTCACCGGGAACAACACCGGCACGAACGCGCTGTTCGACCTCGACAGCTACACCTTCACCGGCCCCGGCGTCAGCACGCCGCCGACCACCACGAGCGACCTCGCCCAGGGGCGCCCGACGGCGACGTCCAGCGTCGAGCCGAACAACGGCCGTGTGGGTTCCATGGCGGTGGACGGCAACGCCGCCACGCGGTGGAGCAGTGACTACGCGGATCCGCAGTGGATCTCGGTCGATCTCGGGGCGTCCTATGCGCTGAGCCGGGTGCGGTTGAACTGGGAGGCGGCGTACGGCAAGGCATACCAGATCCAGACGTCTGCGGATAACGCGAACTGGACGAATGTGTACTCCACCACCACGAGTGATGGTGGCGTCGATGACGTCACCGTGTCGGGGACCGGCCGGTATGTGCGGGTTTACGGCACGCAGCGGGCGCTGACGCAGTACGGGTACTCGTTGTGGGACCTCAACGTCTACGGCACCCCGGTAGCGGGTGGCGGGACGTTGTTGTCGCAGGGGCGTCCGACGGCCACCTCCAGTGTCGAGACCGGGAACGTGCTGGTCGGGGCCAATGCGGTGGACGGCAACGCGGCGACCCGCTGGGGGAGCCTGTATGCCGATCCGCAGTGGATCTCGGTGGATCTGGGTTCGTCCCGCTCGATCAGCCGGGTGCGGTTGAACTGGGAGGCGGCGTACGGCAAGGCGTATCAGATCCAGACATCTCCTGATAACGCCAACTGGACGAACGTGTACGCCACCACCACGAGCGACGGCGGCGTGGACGATCTCGTCGTCTCGGGGACCGGGCGTTACGTCCGGATGTACGGCACGCAGCGGGCGCTGACGCAGTACGGCTACTCGCTGTGGGAGTTCGAGGTCTACGGCACCTGAGCGACGGCCGGGCCGGAGTCCCTCGCGGACCCGGCCCGGCCCTGTCCGTCCGGGAGATCCGATGTTCTTTTGACTCTCACGCCTAACACGGCCTCTGGAAGCCAAGTTATCCGATGTATTCCTGCCGGAAACCTCTTGACTTGCACGCAACCAGCGGACATTCTTGGCGAAACATCGGATGTATTGGAGGCGTTGTGAAGCTGCTGCGGGTTGGTCCGAGTGGCGTCGCTCATCCACGCTCGGCCACGTCCATCGGCTTCTCGCAGCTGGATCACCGCGGTGCGGCGACTTTCCCGGCACCGGTGGAACCGGCCTCCCGTGCTCTCGCGGGTGCCTCTTTCGGGGAGAATAACCCAAAGGCGTTCTTTGAGATGAGGATGACGGCGTCCATTGGTCGGATGGATCGCTCCCACGAGGCCGGGGCAGGCCGGACGGCGGGGCAGGCGTGAAGATCACCTCCCTGGAGACGCATGACATCCGCTTCCCCACGTCGCGGGAGCGGGACGGCTCCGACGCCATGAACCCCGATCCCGACTACTCCGCCGCCTACGTGGTGCTCAGGACCGAGGACGGTCAGGAGGGCCACGGGTTCGCCTTCACGATCGGCCGCGGCAACGACGTGCAGACGGCCGCGATCAGGGCCCTCGAGCCCTACGTGGTGGGGCGTGACTGCTCCGACATCGGCGCGCTGTCGCGCGGCATGGTGGGGGACTCGCAGTTGCGCTGGCTCGGCCCGGAGAAGGGCGTCATGCACATGGCGATCTCCGCCGTGGTCAACGCCCTGTGGGACCTCAAGGCCAAGCGGGAGGGCAAGCCGGTCTGGTTGCTGCTGAGCGAGATGTCACCCGAGGAGATCGTCGGCCTCGTCGACTTCCGCTACATCACCGACGCCCTCACGCCCGACGAGGCGCTGGAGATCCTCCGTAAGGCCCAGCCGGGCCGGCAGGAGAGGATCGCGAACCTCCAGGCGAACGGCTATCCCGCCTACGCGACCTCGCCCGGCTGGCTCGGCTACGACGACGACAAGCTGCGCCGCCTCTGCAAGGAGGCCCTGGCCGACGGCTTCACGCAGATCAAGCTGAAGGTCGGCGCCGACCTCGACGACGACATCCGCCGCATGCGGGTCGCCCGTGAGGTCTGCGGCCCCGGGTTCCCCATCGCCGTCGACGCCAACCAGCGCTGGGACGTGGACACGGCGGTCCAGTGGGTCGAGGCGCTGGCCGAGTTCGACCCGTGGTGGGTCGAGGAGCCGACCAGCCCCGACGACGTGCTCGGCCACGCCGCCATCGCGCGCAGGATCGCGCCCATCCCGGTCGCCACCGGTGAGCATGTGCAGAACCGCATGGTCTTCAAGCAACTGCTCCAGGCGGGTGCGGTCTCCTACCTGCAGCTCGACGCGGCCAGGGTCGGCGGGGTGAACGAGAACCTCGCGATCCTGCTGCTCGCCGCCAAGTTCGGCGTGCCGGTCTGCCCGCACGCCGGGGGAGTCGGGCTGTGCGAGCTGGTCCAGCATCTGGCGATGTTCGACTACGTCGCGGTGAGCGGGTCCATGGAAGGCCGGGTCATCGAGTACGTCGACCATCTGCACGAGCACTTCCTCGATCCGGTCGTGGTCGAGGGCGGCAGGTACGCCGCGCCCGGCGCGCCCGGTTTCGGCTCCACGATGCGCCCCGAGTCGATCGCCGAATTCTCCTACCCCGACGGTCCCGTCTGGAGGGGCGCGAATGGTTGAGTTCGGTGAGTCGTGTTCTCCGGCCAGATGCGGTCCCACACCGTCGCGCTGGCCGGTCCGCTTGTCGGTGCCACCCAGGCACCTGACCGGCCGCGGGCGGGGACACCTCGTGTCCTCGCCTTCTACCCCCCACGTCATGAAAGGCCAAATGGCATGAAACATTTCCTCAGCGCCGCGGGCGTCGCCGCCCTCGCGCTCGCGCTCGCCGCCTGCGGTTCCACCTCGGACACCTCGACGGCGTCGGGTGGCGGCTCGACCGCGGCCGCCGGTGGAAAGGTCGGTGTCGACTTCCCCCGAGCCGACTCCGACTTCTGGAACTCCTACAACAAGTACGTTCCGGAGATGGGCAAGGAGCTCGGCGTCGACCTGATGCCGCCGACCAACTCGCAGAACGACATCGCCAAGGTCGTGGCGAACACCCAGGCGCTCGTCAGCCAGGGCGCCAAGGCCATCGTGATGGCTCCGCAGGACACCGGCGCGATCGCCTCGACGCTGCAGTCGCTCGAGGCCAAGAAGATCCCCGTCGTCTCGGTGGACACCCGCCCGGACACCGGCAAGGTCTACATGGTCGTCCGCGCCGACAACCGCGCGTACGGCCAGAAGGCGTGCGAGTTCCTCGGCGACAAGCTCGGCGGCAAGGGCAAGATCGTCGAGCTCATGGGCGCGCTGTCCTCCATCAACGGCCGTGACCGCGCCGAGGCGTTCCGCGAGTGCATGAAGACCAAGTTCCCCGGAATCACCGTCTTCGAGGAGCCGACGGAGTGGGACGGCACCAAGGCCGCGTCCATGCTCCAGACCCGCCTCGAGCAGAACCCCGACATCAAGGGCATCTACATGCACGCGGGCGGTGTGCACCTGGCCCCGACCCTGCAGGTGCTGAAGGCCAAGAACCTGATCGTCCCGCCGACGGACCCCAAGCACATCTTCGTCATCTCCAATGACGGCATCCCGCAGGAGTTCGCCGCGATCCGTGACGGCTCGATCGACGCCACCGTCTCGCAGCCGGCCGACCTGTACGCCAAGTACGCGCTCTTCTACGCCAAGGCCGCGGTCGAGGGCAAGACCTTCCAGCCCGGCCCGACGGACCACGACAGCACGATCATCCAGCTGCCCAACGGCCTGGAGGACCAGCTTCCGGCTCCGCTCGTGACCAAGGACAACGTGGACGACCCCGCGCTCTGGGGCAACCAGGTCAAGTAATGACAGTTACTGAAACGGCGGCGGTCGAAGCGCGTGGCATCACCAAGCGCTTCGGCCCCACCGTCGCCCTCAACGACGCCGGAATCGTGATCACCCCCGGTGAGACCCACGCGCTGGTCGGCCGGAACGGCGCAGGCAAGTCGACCCTTGTCTCCATCCTGACCGGGCTCCAGCGCCCCGACCTCGGCGAAGTGCTCTTCGCCGGTGAGCCGTCGCCGCCGCTGACCGACAGGGACGCCTGGCGTCGCCGCGTGGCGTGTGTGTACCAGAAGTCGACGATCATCCCCTCCCTGACCGTCGCCGAGAACCTCTTCATCAACCGGCAGACCGAGCGCGGCCCGATCAACTGGCGCGCCCTGCGCGCCCGCGCCCGGCAACTGCTCGACCAGTACGGCGTGGCGGTGGACGCCGACTCCCTCGCGGGCGACCTCAACGTCGAGGAACGGCAACTGGTGGAGATCGCCAGAGCGTTGTCCTTCGGCGCGCGGTTCATCATCCTCGACGAGCCCACGGCCCAGCTCGACGGCCCGGCCATCGAGCGGCTCTTCGAGCGGATGCGCGACCTGCGGAACCAGGGCGTGACGATGATGTTCATCTCGCACCACCTGGAGGAGGTCTACCAGGTCTGCCAGAGCGTCACGGTCTTCCGCGACGCCCGGCACGTCGTCACCGCCCCGGTGGCCGATCTCCCGCACGACGAGCTGGTCAAGGCGATGACCGGCGAGGAGACCCAGGCGTACGAGTCCAAGGCCCGGGAGATCGACGGCGGGGCGAAGGTCGTGCTCTCGGCGTCCGGCCTGCGGTTGAAGGACCGCTATGAGGACGTCGACCTCGCCGTGCGCTCGGGGGAGATCGTCGGGCTGGCGGGCTCCGGCAGCAGCGGAAAGGTCGGCCTGGCGGAGTCGCTGGTCGGGCTCCGCAAGCCGGACGGCGGCGACGTCACGGTCAACGGGACGGCGATCCGCCCCGGAGACGTGACCGCCGCGCTGAAGGCGGGCCTCGGGTTCGTCCCGCAGGACCGCCACCACGAGGGGTTCGTGCCGCTGCTGTCGATCGCGGAGAACGCGACCATGCCCATCGCCCACAAGCTGGGCAGGTTCGGCATGATCTCCGGAGAGCGCCGCAAGGCCCGCGCCACGACGATGATCCAGGATCTGGACATCAAGACCACCGGGCCGGACCAGCCGGTCGGCGACCTGTCCGGCGGCAACGCCCAGAAGGTCGTGCTCGCCCGCGCGCTGGCCGACAGCCCGGCGGCGCTCGTGGTGATCAACCCCACCGCCGGCGTCGACGTCAAGGCCAAGCAGTCGCTGCTCGGCGCGGTCGAGGACGCGACGGCCAGGGGAACGGGCGTCCTGCTGGTCTCCGACGAGCTGGACGACCTTCGGATCTGTGACCGGGTGCTGGTCATGTTCCACGGCAAGGTGGTCAAGGACGTGCCACGAGGCTGGAGTGAGAACGATCTCGTGGCGGCAATGGAAGGTATCGACTCATGACCGAATCGGCCGTGCCCGACTCCCTGGCCGTCAGGTCACGCGGGACGGGTCTGAAGCTCGGCAGGTTCAGGGACCTCACGCTGGTCCCGGTTATCATCTTGCTGCTGATCGTCGGCTCCTTCGCCGACCCGGTCTTCATGACCACGGGCAACCTGACCAACGTGCTCCAGCAGCAGTCGGCGCTCGCGCTGGTCGTGCTCGCCGAGGCGCTGGTCCTCATCGCGGGTAAGTTCGACCTGTCGCTGGAGTCGACCGTCGGCCTGGCTCCGGCCCTCGCGGTGATGCTGGTCATCCCGACGTCGGCGGGCGGCTTCGGCCTGGGGGTGCCCGTCGCGCTGGCGATCCCGCTGTGCCTGCTGATCGGGGCCGCGGTCGGCGCGTTCAACGGTTTCCTCATCCTGCGTTTCCAGCTGTCGGCGTTCATCGTCACGCTGGCGATGCTGATCGTCGTCCGAGGCCTCCAGACCGGCATCACCGGAGGCAAGAGCCTGTTCGCCCTGCCCCCGTCGTTCCTCTACCTCGGCAGCGCCACCTGGCTGGGCATCCCCGCGGCCATCTGGATCACCGCGGTCCTGTTCGCGGCCGGCATCGTCGTGCTCCGCTTCTTCCGTACCGGCCGGGCGCTGTACGCCATCGGCGGCAACGCCGACGCGGCACGGGCGGCGGGCATCCGGGTCGAGCGGGTGACCTGGGTGGTCTTCGTGATCTCCGGCACCCTTGCGGCGGTGGCGGGAATGCTCGAGACCGGCAGGCTCGGCGGCATCAGCGCCAACCAGGGCGACGGCTGGATCTTCATGGTCTTCGCCGCCGCCGTCATCGGCGGAGTCAGCATGGACGGCGGCAAGGGCACCATCCTCGGCGCCCTCACCGGTGTCCTCGTCATCGGCCTGGTCGAGAACATCCTGACCCTCAAGGGCGTCCCCGGCGAGTGGAGGAACCTCGTCTACGGCGCCATCATCCTGGTCGCTCTCATGATCAGCCGTCTTGCCGGAGGCAAGGCGCAAGATTGAACGGCCGGCCGTACGGGCTCCGGAGGACGTGCGGCCGTCACGGGAGGACAAGAGGAAGGGCACCGGTGCGATGCGCCGGTGCCCTTCTTCTGCGCCGTACGGCCGTCAGGAGGCGTAGGCCTCCAGTTCGAAGATCCGGGCGGCCTTGTCGGAGTCGCTGGTCGGCGTGATCACGTTGACGCGCACGTACCGGGCGTCGAGTGGCGTGAACGTGTGGGTGGTGACATTGGCCGTGTTGCCGCGCACCGTCGCCACCGTCGTCCAGGTCGTGCCGTTGACACTGGTCTGAAGGTCGAAATCACGGGTGTTCCAGCTCGTCTTCTCACCGCCCGCACCCGAGTGGCGCACGACCAGCCGGCCCACCTTGGTGGTGGACTGCAGGTCGACCCGCAGCCACTTGCTCGCCCCCAGCGAGCACCACTTGTCGGACGTGCCGCCCGTCCAGCTGCCGTTGACCGCCTTGGCCGGGCTCTCGGCGGCCGCGCACTGGCTGTCCGCGGTGGCGGGCCTGTTCAGCGCCAGGTTCGTGGTGCTCGTCTGCTGGGGGACGTAGAGCCGGATGTCGGTGAGGCTCGCGCTGCCCTCGTAGACGTTGGTGTACAGGTCGCCGATGACGAAGTAGTCGGGGTACTGCGACCCGGCCGGCCACTGGTTCGGCCACGTCGTGCTGCCGTGGGCGTCGTTCTGCACGAGGCTCGCGTTGTACCTGCCGTCGTACTCGCCCGGCTTGACGTTGTAGTGCCAGATCGGGTCGTTGCCGACGATGAAGTTGCGGTGGAAGCGCAACGTCTTCTGCCCCGCGCGGGCGAAGTTCCCGCTGGCCTCCAGCGTGTAGCCGGTGGCGTCCCGCTCGATCGCGAACGTGTAGAACTGGTTCGGCATGAGCTCGGGCTGCAGTTCGGCGGCCGACGACAGTTGCTGCTCGGCGACGCCGCCCGAACAGCTCGTCATGAACCACTGGGAGTTGCCGGCCAGGCCGCCGGGGCCGGGGGTCCAGTTGGGCAGCCCGCTGATCCACATGTTGACGGTGTTGAAGCTGCTGTCGCGGTAGTTGTAGTACGTGTTGTTCGCCGAGTTGCAGACCCGGCCGCCGGTGCCGGTTCCCACCCGGTCGGGGTGCTGGGAGAAGGCGTCCATCAGCACCTTGCGGTGGTAGTGCCAGAAGTGGTTGTTCCGCGGGGCGGGGTTGGCGAAGTCGACGATCGACAGGAAGTGGTAGCCGTTGTAGCCGTAGTTCCCCTCCCTGACGTTCTGCCATTCGCAGTAGGGCACGGACGCGTCGCCGGTCCAGCCGGGTGACCGCGATCCCTCACCCCAGGGGTGCTGGGTCTTGCATCCCGCGGTGGAATACCCGTTGATCCGGCCGCCGTAGTTGATGGTGCCGTTGCGCTTGCCGCCGAAGTCGAGGGTCTTGAGCTTGTACTCGATGCGGTACTGCTCGGGCAGCTTGTTGGTCGGCCGGAAGATGGCGCCGCCGGTGGACTCCGGCACGTTGAGCACCGCGACGTGTTCGGCGCCCAGGGTCTGGGTGGTGATCGACGGCGGCGACTCGAGCACGCCGTCCTTGTTGAAGTCGCGGGCCGACAACGAGGCCGTCAGCCAGCCGTTCTGGCCGACGGTGAACTCCTTGCGGTAGGTCGCGAAGGAGTTGAAGGCGGTGTTCCACGCCGGGCCGTAGTCGTTCTGGTACCACAGCCCCGAGTCGTCCATGATCGTGTCGAACGGCTGGCTGTAGGTCTCCTTGACCCACGGGGCGTTCGCGCCGGTGAGCGGTGCGGAGAAGTCCTCCGAGTAGAGGAGGGTCCATCCCGGGCGGGTGGGGTCGTCGGCCGAGGCGGGGACGCCCGCGGCGAACGTCGCGAGGCTGATGGCGGTGGAGGCGATCGCGGCGAAGGTCGTCGCGCGCACGACCCTCCTGGCTTTGCTTCGCATGGTGCTGCCCTTCGGTCGGGGAGCGTCGCTCCGCGTGACGCCGGAGGCGTCGTGTGGCCGGTCGGGGGTGGCGTCGCCGCACGCCACCTGACCGCGGGCTGACTGTCAGAAACTTCCGTCGGGGTTCTGGTACTTGGCCGCGTTCTCCTTGGTGATCATCGGAGAGGGCACCACGGTGTCCTTCTCGACCTGGGCGCCGCCGAGGATCTCGACCGCGCGGTCGAGTCCCATCGCGCCGATGACGTCGGCGTCGTTGAGGCCGGTCACCAGGTAGTTGGTGCCGTCGAGGATCGCCTTGAGCGCCTCTGCCTGCCCGTCCACGCCGGCGATGATGATCTGGTCGGCCTTGCCGGCGTCCGCGATCGCGCGCTGGGCGCCCAGGCACATAGCGTCGTTCTCGCAGAACACGGCCTTGAGGTCGGAGTCGGTCGCCAGCAGGCTCTCCATCACGGTCAGCCCGCCGTCGGATCCCCAGTTGCCGAAGTCGGGGGCCTCGACCAGGGTGATGCCCGCCTTGCTCTGGAGCACCGACTTGACGCCGTTCGTGCGGGCCAGGCCGATGCTGTTGTCGGCGGGGCCGCCCTTGATGATGGCCACCTTGCCGCCGTCGGGCAGCTTCTGTGAGAGGAACTCCCCGTTCTGCCGTCCGATCGCCTCGTTGTCCGGGCCGATCCAGCTCGTGTACTCGCCGGTCTGGAACTTGCGGTCCACCAGGACCACCGGCTTGCCCGCCGTCTTGATCGCGTTGAGCGCCGCGGGCGCCGACTCCAGCGGGCCGCCGGAGATGATCACCGCGTCGACGTTCTTGCTCAGCAGGTCCTCGACGTTGGAGGCGAGCTTGGCCGCGTCCCCGTTGGCGTCGGTGCTGATGACCTCGATCTTGCCCTTCTTCTTGGCCTCCGCGGCGATCGCCTTGTCCATGCCGCTGAAGTAGGGCCCGCCCAGCGTGAAGTTGGCCACGCCGATCGTGTAGGAGCCGTCGCCGCCCGCCGTGGCGGTGTCGCCGGACCCGGATGAGCAGCCGGCCAGCCCGGCGGCGAGGACGCCGGCGGCCAGTAGACCGCTGAGTTTCTTCCCATTCATGTAGGGGCCTCCCATTGGTGGTGACTTATCAGGAGCGCACCCGGTTGGTGCGCTGGACGAGGATGACGGCGATGATGATCAGTCCCTTGAGCACCTGTTGCCAGAAGCTCTGCACGCCGTACAGGTTGAGCAGGTTGTTGATCAGAACGAGGACGAGCACCCCGCCGAACGTGGCACGCACCGAGCCGCGCCCTCCCGCCAGGCTCGCGCCGCCGATGACGCAGGCGGCGATCGCGTCGAGCTCGAACGCCACCCCGACGCTCGGCTGGGCGATCCCCACCCGGCTCGCCAGGACCACGCCCGCGAGCCCGGCGCACGCGCCGCTGATGGTGTAGGCCAGCACCACGTGCCTGCGCACGTTGATGCCGGCGAGCCGTACGGTCTCGGCGTTGCCGCCGATCGCCACGATGGAGCGCCCCGGGGGAGTGCGGGTCAGGAAGACGCCCCCGACCAGGAAGACGGCGAGCATGATGAGGGTGCTCACCGGAACGGGCCCCAGCGTCGCCGATCCGAGCGTGAAGAATCCCGGGTCCTCGGGGGCGATGGGCACCTCGGAGTAGACGAAGGCGAGCCCCCGGATCGTGGTCAGCGCGGCCAGCGTGACGACGAACGGCGCCAGCTCGAACCTGGCGATCAGCGCACCGTTGACCAGGCCGAAGCCGATGCCGGACACGACGCCCACCGCCATGGCCACCGGGATCGGCAGGCCGGAGACGAGGCCGGCGGTGACGATGCCGGAGAACGCCACGATCGAGCCCACCGACAGGTCGATGCCGCCGGTGAGGATGACGACGAGCATGCCGAACGACAGCAGGCCGGTGGTGACCATCTGCTTGAGCAGGTTGGTGATGTTGGTCGGGGTGAGGAAGGTGTCGGCGGTGAGCGCCGCCACCAGGACGAGCGCGGCGATGAGCGTGACGAACGCCGCCGCCATCGTGACGTCCCGTCCGCCCACGACCAGCCGGGGGACCCTGCGCCCCCGGGGATCGGTCGTGGTCGGCGCCGGCTCGGTGAGCTGCCCGGTCATGCGGCCTGTCCAATCGCGTGCGCGAGGATCTCGTCCTCGGTGGTCCGGTCCGAGCGCAGCTCGCCGGTGACACGGCCCTGGTTCATCACGAGGATCCGGTCGGTGGCGCCCAGCACCTCGGTGAGGTCGGAGGAGATGAGCAGGACGGCGAGGCCGTCGCGGGCGAGATCGTCGATCATGCGGTAGATCGCGATCCGCGTCGACATGTCCACGCCCCGCGTCGGCTCGTCGAGGATGAGCACCCGCGGCTCGGCCAGCAGCCACTTGGCCAGGACGGCCTTCTGCTGGTTGCCGCCGCTGAGGTTGACGACGCGCATCGAGGCGCAGTGGGCCGGCTGGATGCTCAGCCGATCGATCATCTCCTCGACCCGCTCGCGCCGCCGCGCGGCGTCGATCAGCGGGCCGCGCCGCATGCCGTACATCGTGGTGAGGCCGATGTTGTCCAGCACGCTCATGCCGCCGACCAGGCCCGTGCGCTTGCGGTCCTCGGTCACCAGCGCGAGCCCGGCCGCGATCGCGTCGGACGGCGCGCGGAACCGCACGTCTCCACCCGCGATCTTGACCTGCCCGGACGTCGCGGGCTCGGCGCCGAACACGCACCTGGCCAGCTCACTGCGGCCGGAGCCGACCAGGCCGAACAGTCCCACGATCTCCCCGGCGCGCAGGGTGAAGGAGACGTCCTCGAACTCGCCCCGGCGGGTGAGACCGTGGACGCTCAGCCTCACCTCGCCCGGCTCGGTGCGGCGGTCGGGGTAGATTTGCTCCAGACGCCGCCCGGCCATGAGACCGATGAGCTCGCTCTCGCTGGTCCGCGCGGGCTCGGTCGTCGCGATCACGCGGCCGTCCTTGACGACGACGATGGACGTGGCCAGCTCCATCACCTCGGCGAGCCGGTGGGAGACGTAGATCACGAGCACTCCGCGCTCGCGAAGCCGCCGGATGAGCGCGAACAGCGACGCGAGGTCGCTTCCCGCGAGGACGGCGGAGGGCTCGTCGAGCACCAACACTCTGGGCTCGCTGACCAGCGCCTTCGCGATCTCCACCATCTGCTGCCTGGCCACCGACAACCGGCCCGCGAGGGTGCGCGGGTCGATCGCGCCGAACCCGATGCTCTCCAGTAGTTCCTTCGCGCGGGCGTGCGCCGCCGCCCAGTCGATGAGCCCCCGCCGCTTCGGGAAGTTCCCCATCAGCAGGTTCTCGGTGACCGAGAGACCGGGGACGATGGAGAGCTCCTGGTAGACGGTGCGGATGCCGCGCGCGTGCGCGTCGTGCGGAGACCGGAACTCCACCGCCTCGCCGTCCATCCGCATCTCGCCGGCGCTCATGGACTGCGCGCCGGAAAGGATCTTGATGAGGGTGGACTTGCCGGCTCCGTTCGCGCCGACCACGGCGAGCACCTCACCGGGACGCCCCACGAGGTCGACCCCGTGGAGCACCTCGACGCCGCCGTAGTCCTTGCGCACGCCGCGGAGCTCGAGGGTCATCCGAACGCCTCCATCACGAGCACCGTCTTCTGGCGGGTGAAGTCGAGGACCGTCTCGTGCAGGCCCTCGCGGTAACCCCCGGTGTCCTTGGTGCCGCCGAACGGCAGGTTCTCCGCGCGCAGCGCGGTCGAGCCGTTGATGACCACGCCGCCGACGTCGAGGTTCCTGGCCAGGGTGAACGCCCGGGAGACGTCCCGCGTGAACACCGCGGCGTGCAGGCCGTACGGCGACTCGTTGGCCATCCGCACCGCATCGGCGGGGTCACCGAACCTGGCGATCGGCGCGACCGGGCCGAAGATCTCCTCGGCGAACGCGGGACTGGACACCGGGACGTCCACCAGCACGGAGGGGTCGACGAACGCCCCGCGCCTGGTGCCTCCCGCGACCAGGCGGGCGCCGTCCTCGACGAGCCTGCCCACGGCGGCCTCCACGCGCTCGGCCGCCTCCTCGGTGATCAGCGGGCCGACGTCGGTCGACTCCAGCAACTGGTCGCCCACCGTGAGCTTCGCCGTCTGCGCGAGCAGCGAGGCGACGAAGGCGTCGTGCACGCCGTCCTGCGCGTAGACCCGCTTGACCGCGCAGCAGATCTGGCCGTTGCCGCGGGCGAGCCGGCCGAGCACCACCGCCTGGGCGGCCTCGTCCACGTCGGCGTCGTCGCAGACGATGAGCGCGTCGTTGCCGCCGAGCTCGAGGAGGACCTTCTTCAGCGTGCCCGCCGCCCTGCGGGCGATCTCGCGACCCGCGTTGGTGCTGCCGGTGAGGCTCACCGCCGCGATGCCGGGCAGATCCGCCAATGTCTGGGACACCTCCACCCGGCCGGTGACGAGCTGGTGGGCGTAGCGAGGCGCGCCCGCCTGCTCCACGAGCTCGGCCACCCGGATCAGCGCGAGCGGGCAGTGCGCGGGGGGCTGGACGACGACGGCGTTCCCGGCGGCGAGCGCCGCGGCCGCCTTGTGCGCGTAGAGCTCGACGGGGTAGTTGAACGGCACGAGGGCCGCCACGACCCCCAGCGGCTCCCGCATGGTCACCGCCAGGTGTCGTTCCAGGCCCGGAACGGCGTCGAGCGGGATCTGGCGGCCGAACAGCCGGGTGGCCTCTCCCGCGTATCCCCGGAAGATCCGGATCGCGGCCTCGACCTCGCCCCTCGTCTGCTGTACGGGCTTGCCGTTCTCCTCGGCGAGCAACGTGGCGAGGCCCTCCTGCTCGGCCTCGATCAGGTCGGCCACCCGGCGCAACAGGCCGGCTCGCTGGTGGGCGGGCATGGCGGCCATCGCACGCTGCCCCTCCTGGGCGTCGTCGACGACCCCGGCCACCGCCTCCGGGGTCATGGCCTCCACTTCCCCGAGTGCTCTTCCCGTGCCGGGATTGCGGACGGTCATGGCCGGTCCCGCTGACGATTGGGACATCCTGGTCGACTCCTCAGATTCGTGTGTTGTCGCGTCCGTTGGGTGTTCTGGCGTCTGCTCTGGCGCGCCGGGGGATCACGTAACCGATCCGGCGGCTGATGTCGGCGGCCATGGCGAGCGCGGTCGGCGCCAGGCGGTGGCAGTCGTCGAGGCTGAACCGGTTGGCGGGCGCGGAGACGCTGAAGGCGCCGACGGGCTGGCCGGAGGCGTTCATGATGGGCAGCCCCACGCAGCGCACGCCCTCCTCGTTCTCCTCGTCGTCGATCGCGTAGCCGCGGTCCCGCACGACGCGGAGCTCGGCGAGCAGCGCGTCGCCCGTGAACGTTTTCGGGGTGCGCCGGTCCAGGGGGCCGGCCAGGATCTCCTCGGCCCGCCGGTCGTCCAGCGAGAGGACGGCCTTGCCCATCGCGGTGCAGTGCAGGGGGGACCGGCTGCCGATCCGGGAGACCAGCCGGACCGACTTGGCGCTCTCGACCTTGTCGACGTAGACGATCTGGTTGCCGACTGGCACACCCAGATGGACGGTCTCGCCGCTCAGCTCGACCAGCTCGACCAGGTACGGCCGGGCCGCCGCGCGCAGGCCGTCCTCCTCGAGGTACTGACCGGCCAGCGTGATCAGGGTGACGCCCAGGCGGTACGAGCCCGCCGCGTCGCGGTCGAGCACGCCCAGCTCGAGTAGCGACGTCACGTACCGGTGCGCCGTGCTGACCGCGATGCCGGCCTGGCCCGCGAGCTCACCCAGCGAGACGCCGGCCTGGCCGGCTTCCGACACGGCATTGATGAGCTCGAAGGCCTTGTCGACACTTGAGGATTTCCGCCCGCTCTTCATTCGAGTAACTCGAATCCATTTTCATATTTCTGCACTATTTTCGCGATGGTTACACCCGAAATAGGTCATGTCAACCCTTTGGGTGTGGGGCTAATCGACGGGAGGAGAGAGGTGTGGCAGGCGTTGCCGTACGAGCTGGTTGAGCTGGGCAGACGTGTGTATTCAGAAGGTTTCTTGTCGAATCGCGCGCATGGCGGGCCGAATTCCTCCGTGCGACTGAATTATGTCTTTATGTACGATCCGTCACTCGGGCTGCTGCCTCGTAGTGACCTATCCCGTATGCGCCTATCTCGTAAGCACCAAAACCATTACCGTCGGTCCATTACCGATTTATCCCCCCACCCGCCATTCCCCACCGCCACCACCACCCCCCGCCCGCCACCCCCGCGTGATCATGCACAGGTTCGTGGGAACGTCCCCCGACCAGGCCTTTCTCTGCCGTGATCATGCATACTTTCGGGAAAATGGCCGTTGACCTGCGGCGATACCGTTCGTGATCATGCATGAACGGGCGCGCTGGGACTGAAGCCCTGGCGCAGGGCGTCCAAGTCAGGACCTCGATTTCGCTACCGTGACCGCTGCGTCGCTGACGGACGCCACTGAGGGCATGGCGAGCGCCTACCGGCGGCATGGGTTCGACGTTCACAACGTGCGTGGCACGCCCCGGCTCGGCCGGCTGATCGTCACCGATCCAGTGATCGAGCAGTCTTGCGCGGTAGACCTGATGAAGGGGCCTGTTCGAGGACGGCTTTCAGCTGGAGAATCTGGTGTTCCGCCTGGAAACGGGGCTGTCCCTGGACGACCCCGTCTTCACGGACTACGGCCTGAACGCCGACGACGTCCAGCAGGTGCGGCGCTTTGCTCTCGACTGGTATTCCGACCTGTGCCTCCGCCTGGCGGAGGGCGACATCGATTCCGATCAGGTTGCCCGGAGCCGTATCCACCGATGTGGGGTACTAGCCCGATAATGCCTGGGTGAACTCTCGTGGGCTGAGTGCCCTTATCGTCGGATTGATCACTTTTTCGGCCACCGGCTGTGGTGTCGCGTACCGATTGACGGGGAGGGAGGCGTTCGACATCCCCGGCATTTCCATGGAGCCGACGATCAAGAAGGGGGAACGCGTCGTCGCCCATCTGACGGATGGGGACTACGCGCCGCACGAGGGCGACGTCATCGTGTACAAGGCCCCGCCGTCCTGGAGCAACGGGAATCAGAGTGCGCTTCGCATCTCCCGAGTGATCGGCACGCCGGAGGTCGACGTGCGATGCTGCGACGACGCCGGACATCTCGATCTGGACGGCAAGCCGCTCAGCGAGCCCTATCTCGCCACGCGCGCCGCGTCCGCGGTCGATTTCGACGTCGTCGTCCCTCCGGGGCGCCTGTGGGTCATGGGGGACAGCCGCGACGTGTCCATGGATTCGCGGGCTCATCTAGCCGACTCGGATAAGGGGACGATCTCGGTTGCGGACGTCGTCGGTGTGGTCGACGTGCCCGATCGGGCGGGATGACGCCTACGCGAAAGTGATCGCGGCCCCTGTGCTGATCGACGTACGGGCGGCGGCGATCAACCGCAGACAGCTGAACGACTCCACCCTGTACTGCTGCCACAGTGCCGAGGGGTCGCTGATGGCGCCTTCCGCGGCGTCGCACACGGCGTCCGACCACGGGTCCAGATCGTCGGGAAGCTCGAGTAAGCGGGCGAGCCGGAGACATTCGTCCAGCAGCCGATGGGACGAGCCGAGGTAACCGCCGGAGACCCGCTCATCGATGATCACCGGCTGGAAGTCGACGGGAACGTAGTACCCGTACATCTGCTCGTCGTAGGCCTCATCAGGGTCGACGTCCGGCTCGTGCCAGGTGGGAAGGCCGGCCGCCTTCAGGGTCGCGGTGACCATCGCGAGCTCGCCCCGATAGTGCGCGACTCCCTCCTCGTCGTCCAGAGCCGTGAGGATGCCGACGAACACGTCCAGTCCCATGGAGCAGATCATGGCCGCGGCCACCGACAAAACGGGCGGCTCACGGTGGAGCAGTGGATTAAGTGAATCCTTAGGTGGCCGTTGACAGTGCCGCCGTGCAGGGGTCCACTTGGCCGACCACCCACAAGTCAAGGGGGTCCGCCATGCAGGTTCCCGCGCCGGTGGAGTACGAGCGCGCGACCAGTGTCGATCACGCCATCGGCCTGCTGGAGCGGCTGGGAGGCTCGGCCCGGCTCGTCGCGGGCGGCCACAGCCTGCTCCCCATGATGAAGCTCCGGCTGGCGAGCCCGGAGTACCTGATCGACATCAACGACCTTCACGGCGAACTCGGATACATCCGGGTGGAGCCGGCGGAGGTCCGTATCGGAGCGATGACCCGGCACAGGGAACTGCTGGAGTCCGGCGAACTGGCCGAGGTCTTCCCCATCTTCCGTGACGCCGAGCGCGTCATCGCCGATCCGGTCGTCCGCAACCGCGGCACCCTGGGCGGTTCGCTGTGCCAGGCCGACCCGTCCGAGGACCTGTCGGCCGTGTGCACCACCCTCGGGGCGAGCTGCGTCATCCGGGGCGGCTCGGGGGAGCGGGTCGTGACGATGGAGGAGTTCTACCGCGGGCCGTATGAGACCGCGGTCGAGGACGCCGAGATGCTCGTCGAGATCCGCGTCCCGGTACGGCCCAGCGGGTCCAGCGCGTACGAGAAGGTCGAGCGCCGCGCGGGGGACTGGGCGATCGTGTCCGCGGGCGCCGCGGTGTGGCTCGACGGCGGGCTGATCGCCGACGCGCGGGTGGGCCTCGCGGCGGTCGGGCCGAACACGACCGGGCTGACGGCGGTGTCGGACGCGCTGCGCGGCAGGGAGCCCTCGGAGGAGCTCTACGAACAGGCGGGAGCTCTGGCCGCCGACTCCTGCAGCCCGGTCACCGACATGCGCGGCAGCGCCGAGTACAAGCGGCACCTCGCCAAGGAACTCACCAGGCGCGCCCTGCGCCGATCCGTCGCCCGGATCAACGAGAGGGGCTGACATGCAGGTATCCATGATCGTCAACGGCGAGGAAGTCACCAGGGAGATCGAGGGCCGGCTGCTCCTCGTGCACTTCCTGCGCGACGATCTCGGCCTGACCGGCACCCACTGGGGATGCGACACGAGCAACTGCGGCACGTGCGTGGTGTGGCTCGACGGGGAGCCGGTCAAGTCGTGCACCGTGCTCGCCGCGATGGCCGGCGGCCACGAGGTGCGCACGGTCGAGGACCTCGAGCAGGGCGGCGAACTCGATCCGGTGCAGCGCGGGTTCATGGAGTGCCACGGCCTGCAGTGCGGATTCTGCACCCCCGGCATGATGATGACGGCCCGGGCCCTGCTGGACCGCAATCCTGACCCGTCGGAGGGGGAGATCCGCGAGGCGATCTCCGGTCAGATCTGCCGGTGCACCGGCTACGCCACCATCGTCCGCTCGGTGAGATGGGCCGCCGCGCACGAGGCGAGCACACCCGCTGGAGGTGCCTCATGACCACCACCGACGAACGGCCGGCCGGATTCGAGAAGAACGACCACAAGCCGGTCGGCCACGGCCGGATGCTCCGCAAGGAGGATCCGAGGTTCATCCGGGGCAAGGGCCGCTATGTCGACGACGTGCAACTGCCGGGCATGCTGCACTGCGCGATCCTGCGGGCCCCCGTCGCACACGCGAGGATCGTGAGCATCGACACCAGTGCGGCCGAGGCGCATCCGAAGGTCAAGGCGGTCGTCACCGGAGCCACGCTGACGGGCCTGGGGCTGGCGTGGATGCCGACGTTGTCGGGCGACGTGCAGGCCGTGCTCGCGACGGACAAGGTGCGTTTCCAGGGGCAGGAGGTCGCGTTCGTCGTGGCGGAGGACCGCTACGCGGCGCGCGACGCGCTCGAGTTGATCGACGTCGAGTACGACGTGCTCGATCCGGTGATCGACGTGCGCAAGGCCCTCGATCCGAGCGCGCCCGTCATCCGCGACGACCTGGACGGCAAGCGGAACAACCACATCTTCGACTGGGAGACCGGCGACGAGGCGGCCACCGAGGCGGTGTTCGCGAGCGCGGACGTCGTCGTGAGCGAGGACATCGTCTATCCCCGTGTGCACCCGGCCCCCATGGAGACGTGCGGATGCGTCGCCGACTACGACCGGATCGACAGCAGGCTGACGTTGTGGTCCACGAGCCAGGCGCCCCACGCCCACCGGACGTTGTACGCGATCGTCGCCGGCCTGCCCGAGCACAAGATCAGGGTCATCTCACCCGACATCGGCGGCGGCTTCGGCGGCAAGGTCCCGATCTATCCCGGCTACGTCTGCGCGATCGTGGGATCGATCGTCACGGGCAAGCCGGTGAAGTGGATGGAGGACCGCTCGGAGAACCTCACGAGCACGGGCTTCGCCCGTGACTACATCATGCGGGGCGAGATCGCGGCCACCAGGGACGGCAGGATCCTGGCCGTCCGCACCAACGTGCTGGCCGACCACGGCGCGTTCAACGGCGTCGCGGCGCCGGTCAAGTACCCCGCCGGGTTCTTCGGCGTGTTCACCGGCAGCTACGACCTGCAGGCCGCCTACTGCAAGATGACGGCGGTCTACACCAACAAGGCGCCGGGCGGCGTGGCCTATGCGTGCTCGTTCCGCATCACCGAGGCGGTCTACCTCGTCGAGCGCATCGTCGACTGCCTGGCGTACGAGCTGAAGATGGACCCGGTCGAGCTTCGCATCAAGAACTTCATCCAGCCCGAGCAGTTCCCGTACCGGACGAAGACCGGCTGGCTGTACGACTCCGGCGACTACGAGCCGACCATGCGCAAGGCGCTGGAGATCGCGGGCTACGACGACCTGCGCAAGGAGCAGGCGGAACGGCGTGCCCGCGGCGAGCTGATGGGGATCGGCGTCGCCTTCTTCACCGAGGCGGTCGGGGCAGGCCCCCGCAAGGACATGGACATCCTCGGCCTCGGCATGGCCGACGGATGCGAGCTCCGGGTGCATCCGACCGGCAAGGCGGTCGTCCGGCTCTCGGTGCAGTCGCAGGGCCAGGGGCACGAGACGACGTTCGCGCAGATCGTCGCGGAGGAGATCGGCATCCCGCCCGCCGACATCGACGTCGTGCACGGCGACACCGACCAGACGCCCTTCGGGCTCGGCACCTACGGCAGCCGCTCGACCCCGGTGTCCGGCGCGGCGGCCGCCCTGGTGGCCCGCAAGGTGCGCGACAAGGCGCGCATCATCGCCTCGGGCATGCTGGAGGTGTCGGTCGCCGACCTCGAGTGGGTGAAGGGCGCCTTCCACGTCAAGGGCGACCCGGAGAAGTCCGTCACCATCCAGGACATCGCGATGAGAGCGCATGGTGCGGGCGACCTGCCGGAAGGGATCGAGGGCGGGCTCGAGGCGCAGATCTGCTACAACCCCGAGAACCTCACCTACCCCCACGGGGCCTACATCTGCGTCGTCGACATCGATCCGGGCACCGCCCAGGTCAAGGTCCGACGATTCGTCGCGGTCGACGACTGCGGCACCCGCATCAACCCGATGATCATCGAGGGGCAGGTGCACCGCGGCCTGACCGACGGCGTGGGCATGGCGCTCATGGAGATGATCGCGTTCGACGAGGACGGCAACTGCCTGGGCGGATCCCTGATGGACTACCTCATCCCGACGGCGCTCGAGGTTCCCGACTGGGAGACCGGCTTCACCGTGACACCGTCGCCGCATCACCCGATCGGCGCGAAGGGCGTCGGGGAGTCCGCCACGGTCGGCTCTCCACCGGCGATCGTCAACGCGGTCGTCGACGCGCTCAGACCCTTCGGCATCCGCCACGCCGACATGCCGCTCACGCCCTCCCGGGTGTGGGACGCCATGCGCGGCGTGCCGCGGCCGCCGGTCTGACCGGGGCGGAGCGCCCATGGCCCCCACCATCTCGGCACGGATGAAGGAACTGGCCGACGACCGGGTTCCCTTCGTCCACGCGGTCGTGGTCCGCGCCCAGTTCCCGACCGCCGTGAGCGCCGGCGACGACGCGATCGTCCTGCCCGACGGGTCCATCGAGGGTTTCGTCGGCGGCCAGTGCGCCGAGAGTTCCGTACGCACGGCGGCTCTCGGCGCACTCCAGGACGGCCGGTCCGTGCTGCTCAGGGTGCTTCCCGAGGGTGAGCTGGACTTTCCCGAGTCCCCGGGGGCCCGGGTCGTGGTGAACCCCTGCCTCTCCGGAGGCGCTCTGGAGATCTTCCTGCAGCCGCTGTTGCCGCCACCGGTGCTGTGGATCGTCGGCGACTCGCCCATCGCCGAGGCGCTGGCCGGGCTCGCGCGCTCACTGGACTTCTCGGTACGGCGGACGCGCGACGAACGGGGGCCCGCGGGCGCGACCGCGGTCGTGGTGTCGAGCCACGGGCGCGACGAGATCCCGTCCATCCGCGCCGCGCTCGACGCCGGAGTCGGCTTCGTCGGGCTCGTGGCAAGCAGCAGACGCGGTACGGCCGTGCTCGCCGAGATGGGGCTGAGTGAGGCCGAGCTCCGGCGGGTCCACACGCCCGTCGGGCTCAGGATCGGCGCCCGCACGTCGCAGGAGATCGCGCTGTCGGTCCTGGCGGAGATCGTCGCCGCAGTCCGCACCCAGGGGCTCGCCCCGGCTCCCGTGGGGGCCGCAGCCGATCCCGCAGCCGATCCCGCAGCCGATCCCGAGAAGGCTCCCGGGGTCGCCTTCGGCACGCAGGTGGTCGACCCGGTCTGCGGCATGACCGTGACCGTGTCCCCGGACACGCCGCATCTGGTCGCGGGCGGCGAGCACGTGTGGTTCTGCGGCACCGGTTGCCGCGACCGGTACGCGGCCGGCGGCGGGCGGTAGGGGCGTGGGGGATCGCGTCGTGACCGACACCGCTGACATCAGGCGGCGGCTGGACGAGGTCGACTACCTGGTCGACGAGGGCACGGCGTCGGCCCTGTTCCTCGCGCTCACGCTCGGCCGTCCGCTCCTGCTCGAGGGCGAACCGGGCGTCGGGAAGACGACCGCGGCCAAGGCCCTGGCCCGTGCGCTGAGGACGCCGCTGATCCGGCTGCAGTGTTATGAGGGGCTGACGGTGAGCGAGGCGCTGTACGAGTGGAACCACCAGCGCCAGCTCCTCGCCATCCGGCTGGCGGAGTCGCGGCAGGACAGGCTGCGGGATGCCGACCTGTTCACCGCGGAGTTCCTCCAGGAGCGGCCGATCCTGCGGGCGATCCGGCACGACGGGCCCGTCCCGCCGGTGTTGCTCATCGACGAGATCGATCGGGCGGATGACGAGTTCGAGGCCCTGCTGTTCGAGTTCCTCGGCGAGTCCGCGATCACGATCCCAGAGCTGGGCACGTTCACCGCGAAACGCCCGCCGATCGTCGTCCTGACCTCCAACCGCAGCAGGGACCTGCACGACGCGCTCCGGCGGCGCTGCCTCTACCACTGGATCGACTTCCCGTCCGCCGAGCGGACGGTGGAGATCCTCCGGCGTTCCGTCCCCGCGGCGAACGAGCCGCTGATCCGGTCGGCCGCCGAGTTCGTCGGCCGGGTACGCGGCTTCGACCTCGACAAGGCGCCGGGCATGGCGGAGGCCATCGACTGGGTCTCGGCACTGTCCGCGCTTGGGGCCGCCGACCTGGTCAGGGCGGACGTCGTCCGGACGCTCAGCACCATCGCCAAGACACCGGACGACCGGGAGACGATCACCGGCGCACTCGACCAGTTGGTGGGAGGCGCCCGTGGAGCGACCGCCTGAGCGGCGGCACATCCGGAGAAGGCACGTCGGGAGAAGGCACAGGGAGAAGAGCCCATGAAGATCACCCATGACTTCACCGTCAGCGTTCCGGCCGAGCGGGCCTGGGCGGTGCTCACCGACCTGGAGGCCGTCGCGCCCTGCATGCCCGGAGCCCAGCTGACCGGCGTGGAGGGCGGGGTCTACTCCGGCAAGGTGAAGGTGAAGGTCGGCCCGGTCGTGTCCGAGTACGCCGGGACCGTCCGCTTCGCGGAGAAGGACGACGTGAACCATCACGCGGTGATCGACGCCAAGGGGCGCGACTCGCGGGGGGCGGGAACGGCGGCCGCGGTCATCACCGCCCACCTCACGCCCGAGGGCGATCGGACGGTCGTCACCGTCGACACGGACCTGAAGATCTCCGGCAGGATCGCCCAGTTCGGCAGCGGGATGATCAAGGAGGTCTCGCAGAAGCTGCTCGGCCAGTTCGTCGAGCGCCTGGAGGAGAAGCTGGCCACCGACATGGCCGGCGCGGCGAGCCTCTCGTCAGGGGAAGCGGAGGCCGTCTCCGTGGAAGCCGGGCAGCACGGGGCCGGGGAGACCGGCGACGGTACGGCCACGCCGATCGCCGCCGCGCCCGGGGCGCCGGGAGGAACGGGCGCGGCCGCCGCTCCGGCCCCCATGACGGAGGAATCCGCTGCGAAGCCCGAGCCCACCGCCAGGCGGGTCGTCGCGCCGGAGCCTGAGCCGCTCGACGTGATGAGCATGGCGGGCGGCTCGGTCTACAAACGGGCGATTCCCGTGCTCGTGGTGCTCATCGTCGTCGTGGGCGTCGCCGTCTATCTCCTCGTCTCGTGAGCCGGCCAGGGGCTGAGCCGTACGGCATGCCGGTGCGGGCGGTCCGCGCACCCGCGCGTCATGCCCGCTGACCGCCCGGCCGTGCTGTTGCCCGGCGTCGATCGCGCGGCGCTCGCCGTCGCGCTGGCGGCCCGGCTCCGGCAGCGGGGTGTGCCGGTCGGTTTCACGGCGACGGAGGACTTCGTCCGCGCGCTGGCGGTCTCCCCGCTGGACTCCGTGTCGCGCCTGTACTGGACGGCGCGCATCACGTTCGTCCGGCGGCACACGGAGGTGGAGGCGTTCGACGCCGTGTTCGCGGCCGTGTTCGGCGGGGTGGTCACGGCGCTCGATCCGAACGCGCGGCGGCGCAGAGCCCCCGAACCCCACGGTGACGACGCCTTCGCCCCTCTCCCGGCGCCGTCCGCCGAGACCGAGGGCGGGGGCGGCCTGCCGTGGGTGACGTTGCCTCCGGTGGTCGCCGAGGCCGAGACGTCCGGCGCCGCGCAGGCCGTCCCCGAGCGGCTCCCCAGCGATGTCGCGGGGCTCGCCGACGTGCCGTTCGAGCAACTCGACGACCGGGCGATGGAGGTGCTCGGCGAGTGGCTGAGGGCGGCCGTCGCGGCCTGGCCCACCCGGCGCACCCGGCGGCTGGCGGCGGGTCCCCGGGGGCGCCGCATCTCGGTGCGCGCCACGGCCGAGCGGTCCCGCCGCACCGGATGGGAGCCGTTCCACCTGGTGCGGGAGCGGCCCGTCGACAAACCGCGGCGTGTGGTCATGTTGTGCGACGTCAGCCAGTCGATGCAGGCGCAGGCGGCGGGCTATCTCCACATGATGCGTGCCCTCGCCCTGGTCGCGGGTGCGGAGGTGTTCGCGTTCGCGACGTCGCTGACGCGCCTGACCCCGGTGTTGACGCACAGGTCGGCGGCCGTCGCCGTCGAGCAGGCCACGGAGAAGGTCGCCGACCGCTTCGGCGGGACGCGGATCGCCGCGAACGTCCACGCGCTGCTGGCCTCCCACCACGGGGGCAAGCTGCGAGGCGCCATCGTGATCATCGGGTCGGATGGATGGGACAGCGATGAGCCGGAGTCCCTGGCGGCCGGGATGGCGCGGCTTCGCCGGCGTGCCCACCGCGTGATCTGGATGAACCCCCGGGCGTCCGCTCCGGGCTTCGAACCGAGCGTCGCGGGCATGGCCGCCGCCCTGCCGTACTGCGACCGGCTGTTGCCCGCCGACACCTTCCGGTCGTTGCGGCAGGTGATCGACGAGGTCTCCCGCATCCGCTGACCCCGGTGCCCCGTCCGAGCTTCGCGGCTCGCCGGACTCAGCTCCAGAGGGTGACGTGGATCGACGGGCGGAACCGGCTGATGTTGACCCCGGGGCCGCGCAACATCGCCTGGGTGGCACGCGGGGTGGTGACGAACCGGACCAGCTCGTCGGCCGTCGTGGGAGTGCCGCGCTCGTCGAGCGTCAGCGTGGCCCAGGAGCCGTCGAAGCGGAGTGACGGTCCGGCGAGCCGGACGAGGCGGCCGTTCGCCAGATCGCGGGACACCGCGAAGGAGACCGTCGGCGCGACGCCGTTGCCGCGCATGACCTCCTCCAGGGCCGCCGCGTGGCTCTGGAAGATCT
The DNA here is from genome assembly GCF_016863275.1 of Planotetraspora mira. GTDB lineage: Bacteria > Actinomycetota > Actinomycetes > Streptosporangiales > Streptosporangiaceae > Planotetraspora > Planotetraspora mira. The sequence goes on along the minus strand of NZ_BOOO01000002.1, from coordinate 112,065 downwards.
GCTGCCGGGACTCGGGGACGTTGATCCGGCGCAGGACGGCGGGGATGACGCCGATGTCCACCGCGGCCGACGGGCCGAGCAGCCACGTCTGGTCGCGCAACTGGCGGGCGGTGACGTCGGCCTTGGCGAGGGGATGGTCGGGGCTGGACACGACGATCACCTGGTAGTTGAGGAACGGCCGCCGGACCAGCGAGTCGTCGACGTTCCCGATGTGAGGGCCGATGGCCACGTCCACGGCCCGCGAGCTCAGCAGGGTGCCGAAGGTCCGCGGATCGTGCACGCTCAGCTCGACGTCGAGGTCGGCCGCCCGGCCGGCGAACAGCCCGATCAGCCCGGGCGCCGCGTGCTCGGCGAACAGGCTCGACGCGCCGATGCGCAGCAGTCGCCGGCCGCGTGCCGCCTGGCCGACCTCGATGATCGTGCGTTCCTGGAGGCTGAGCATCTCGGCGGCGCGGCTCGCGAGCCGCAGGCCGCCGGGGGTGAAGGCCAGCCCGGACGCCGTCCGCGTGAAGAGCTGGTCGCCCAGCTCCTTGCGTAACTGGCTGACGTGCAGGGAGACGGCGGCCTCCGACACCTCGAGCTCCGCCGCCGCGTGCTTGACCGATCCGAGTCTGACCACGGCGGCGAATGCGCGGAGCTGGGTGGGCGTCATGGGGGAAACGCTACGCGTGCGGAGGTGCGCTCTCCACTGGCTGATCGTTTCGAGCGCTTCCGCGGGAACTCAGGCGAGCTCGGCTCGGGCGGCGTCGAGGAAGGCGATCTTGGGGCCCCTCAGGTGATCCCCCATGGAGACGCCGGCGGACTCCCCCCACAGGACGTCGTCGATCGCGACGACGTAGGCGCGGGCGCGCTCGTGCATGACGGTGCCGAACAGGACGTGGATCAGGCGTTCGCAGACCCACAGTTCGTCCATGACGTCCCTGGCGGTCGTGAGCCATTCGGGCGTCGCGCGTCGTTCCTCCGCTCAAGGATCACGACGCCATGCCAGACCGGGACGGCGGATGTGCCGTCCGCCGTGCGCCGCCGTACGGCCATGCGGCCGTGCGTGCACGACCCTGATGCGGGTCAGGAGGCGGTGCGCCTGGCGAGTCCCCAGGCCGCCACGGCCACGGCCGCCGGCACGGCCACGTTGAGGAGGAAGACGGGGATCTCCTCGGCCACCGTGTAACCCGCGGCCAGCACCCCGATCGTCAGGTTGACGAGGCACAGCAGCACCCATAGCGGGACGAGGACGGCCGCCGCGGTCGCCGCGCTCCGCGCCGGGGACGGCTTGCGCGTCAGGAGCCCGGCGATGAGAAGAATGGCGCCCCACAGTGCCAGTCCCGCGGCGAACAGGGCCGGGGCCCGTCCGGTCTGGATGACCGGCCCGCCGTCCCAGAGTGTGGAGGACGCGAGCCAGCCGAGACCGGCGAGGACGGCGGGGACGCCGAACACGGGCAGCAGGACCAGTGCCTCCTCCGCCGGGCGGTAGCCCGCCGACACGACTCCGAGCCGGGCGTTGACCACCGAGATGACGCACCAGACAGGAAGGAAGACCGCGGCGGCCGTCACGCCCACCCCGTGAAAGGGGGGCTGGGCGAACAGTGAGGTCAGCAGGAAGACCGCGGCGAGCAGCAGGACTCCGGCCAGGAGGAATCGCGGGAGGCGCACGCCGGGTTCCGCTACGCCCGGATCGTCATGCGGGACACGCGGTCGCCCGCGACGCGGAAGGTGAAGTGACTCGGGCCGTTGAAGCCGTCGCCGCCGACCTGTGCGGCGACCACGGTGTCGTCGCCGAACCGCTTGACCCCCTCCACGGCCAGGGTGACCCGCTTGCCGATGAACTCGGCGTCGCTCCACGCCGTGATCCGGCTCGCGCCGCGGAACTCGCGGCCCCAGTCGTCGACGACGCCGTCGTCGGTGAACCCCGCGAGGAACGCGGCGAGGTCACCCGCGTTCGCGGCGTCCAGCAATGCCTGGACCGCCGGGTCGATCTCGTACGTCATGTCGGTTCCCCGTCTCTGTCGGATTGCCTGTCGGCGGCCGGCCTGGCCCCGTCCGGGCGCCCCGCCTCTCCGGCGATCACCGGCCAGCGCCGCCAGATCGCCACATGGAGGATGACTCCCGAGCCGATGGCGTTCAGCGCCGTGAACGTCACCCATTCGTCGGGCGTCGCGTGCAGCCAGACGACGCTCCGCGCGTAGGCGGACAGCGTCCAGTACAGCAGAGCCGCGACGGCCCCCATGAGAACCAGGGCGCAGGTGCGGCCGGGCACGGGCCGCAGCCGGGTCGCCGGCCACGCCTCGAAGAGCATCCCCACAATCAGGACAGCGGTGATCACCGTACCGCAGACCGCTGTTATCCGGTCGGTCTCCCAGCCGAGCGCGTGACGCAGGACCGCGTAGGTCGCCCAGCCGAGGACGATCACCGCCATGTTGCCGGCGGCCAGCCGATGCCCGCGCCGCCGGATGCCGGAGAACGGCCGGCCGCGCAGGGCGACGAAGAACACCATCTGCCAGACGCCGAGCGCCGCCAGCCAGGCGCCGTAGACCCCTGCGGGGAACGGCCCGCCGGGGTCGTGAAGGTGCGTCCCCGCCGCCGTGGCGTCGTCCACGTCGACGAGGAGCAGGTATCCGGCCGCGCCGGCCGCGTAGGAGAGCGCCACAGCCGCCAGCCCGGACCGGAAACGGCCGAGACCGCGAAGCGGCCAGCCCTCGGACACCAGGGTCAGCTGCAGGATCGCCGTGAACGCGCCGACGGCCAGCGGCATCGTGCTCGGGAACGTCGGGACGTGCCCGGTGCCCGGCTGGGCGTCGACGAGAGCCCGCAGATCGATCCGGCTCACGACGGCCTGGCCGGTGACGGCGAGCGCCACCCCGGCCGCCGCCACGATGAGCGTGTCGGTGAGCCCCGACCAGCCGGCGCGCAGCGCGCTGCCCGGCCAGTCCTCCCACCAGAACGCGATCATGGCGACGGCCGGCAGCGCGAACGTGGTCAGCGGCCCGAGCACACGCAGCGACGCCTCCGCTCCGCCCGCGCCGAAGGCGACAAGGAAGGCGAGCGGGATCACGAACGTCAGCCCCGCCAGGCCGAGCACCGGCTGGGCGCGGTCCGCCCCGGCCGCGCGGGCGGAACCCGTCTCCGGCGCACTCAGCGCTGGGTGCGCGGGCAGCGGAGCGGTGCCGCGGTATGCGGTGCGAGAAGGCACAACAGCAGGATGTCCGGTCGTGCCGGTCCGCTTCTTTCCGGAAGTTGCGCAACGAGCCCGGAAAATTGCCCTCTGCCGCCGGCGGGAGACGGTGATCTCGGCAGGACCCTCAAAGCAGGGAGACGCCCGGACCGTCCGCCTTCTGCCTGCCCGCCATTCCGGCGATCGATTTGGCGATGGTCGCGGATATGGCGTGCGCCGTTTTCCTGACCATCCCCGCGACCTCCGGCGTGACCGAGTTCGCCGAGGGGCCGGCCACGCCCACCGCCATGCAGATCCTGCCGTCGGGCCCGAAAACGGGGGCGGCGGCGCAGGCCACTCCTTCGGCGAACTCCTCCCGCGAATAGGCGAGGCCGTTGCGCCGGACCATCTGGAGCTCACGGTCGAGGGCGGCCGGCCCGGCGAGCGTCCTGCGGGTCATCTTCTGCATGGCGCCGGTCTCGCGGAAGCTCGCGTTGAGCTCGTTGTTGAACGCGAGGAGCACCTTGCCCGTGGCGGTGCAGTGGAGAGGCGCGCGGTCGACGTCGTCCGAGGGCGAGTTCACGCGGGTGTGGCCGTAGACGCGCTCGATGTAGGTCACCTCCAGTCCTCGGGAGACGGCTAAGTTGACCGTCTGACGTGTCAGCTCGTATAAGCGGATCATGTACGGCAAGACGATGCGCCGGGTGCCGGGAATGGTCCTCGGCCCGGGACCGGCCAGGCTGATCAGCTGGTCACCGATGGCGTAGTCGATGCCGATCCGCCTGGCGAACCCCTTCCTGCACAGCACGCCGAGCAGGCGATGAGCGGTCGTCTTCGGCAACCCGGTCCTCCTCGACAACTCCGCCAGGCTCATCGGCTGGAGGGCCGTGCTCAGTGAAGTGATGATCGTTATGGCCTTCTCCAGACTGCTCGGCTGGTCAGGCGTCAGATGTCGTGACAGTGGTGATTCCTCGTCGACTATGCTCCGCGGTCTTCGCTCGGCACCCATCCGGTGATGAGAAGTCATGCTCCCGGTGCGGATCAGTCCCATGGATCAGCAAAGCAAAGCATGACTACCCCCGGCAACGTAACACCACTCTCGGTAGTGGCGGGACGCCATGACACGTTCCGTTCTTCGGAATGGAACCTTCAACTTTCCGTAGCCAGTCAATAGCTTGCTGTGTGCATCGGATCTTCTTCGAGGGGGACGTGCCATGACGGTGGGTACCGAGCAGGCGTCGATCGTGCAGACCGCCGAGCGGGTGAGGGCGCTGGTCGACCACCACCTGGAGGGCTTCCTCGACGAGCATGCCGCCCCGGTCGCCGATCCGGAGGTGGCCCGGGCCTATCGGCTCCTGCGTCACTTCATCCTGGGCGGCGGCAAGAGGATCCGGCCTCTCCTGTGCTACTGGGGATGGCGGGGAGCCGGCGGGGAGGAGTGCGACGAGATCATCTCGGCGGCCTCCGCGCTGGAGTTGTGCCACGCGGGCCTGCTCATCCACGACGACATCATGGACGGCAGCGAGTTGCGCCGCGGCAGCCCCACGATGCACCGCAGCCTGGCGGGCATGCACGAGGGGCCGGGGGTCGCGTCGTTCGGGCGGGCGGCGGCCATCTTGATGGGCGTCCTCACGCTGGCGTGGTCCGACGAACTGCTGTCCGCCGGCGATGTCGAACCGGCTCGCCTGCGGACCGCCCGCGGGCTGTTCGACCGGCTGCGCACGGAGGTGATCACGGGGCAGTACCTCGACATCCTCGCCCAGGTCCGCGACCTGTCCACGGTCGAGCAGGCGCTGACGGTGATCCGCTACAAGACGGCCAAGTACACCGTGGAGCGCCCGCTGCAGATCGGCGGGGCGCTGGCCGGCGCGCGGCCGGATCTTCTCGAGACGTACTCCCAGATCGGCCTCCCGCTGGGCGAGGCCTTCCAGCTCCGCGACGACGTGCTCGGCATGTTCGGCGACCCGGCGGTGACCGGCAAGTCGGTCCTCGACGACCTGAGAGAGGGCAAGCACACGATTCTCATCGCCCATGCCTTCCAGCACGCGTCGCCGGGCGAGGCGGACCACCTCCGGGCCTGGCACGGCAACACCGAGTTGACCGAGCAACGGGCTGCGGAACTGCGGGAGATCGTGGTGACCACCGGAGCCCTGGCGCGGGTCGAGGCGATGATCGGCGAACGTGCCCGCGACGCCCTCGGCGTCCTCCACGCCGCGCCGATCGGCCCCGAGGCCAGAGGCGGGCTGGCGGTCCTGGCGGACGGTCTGATCAACCGCACCCGATGACCTTGAGAAGCGGAGATCCGTAAGACCGGTTAGCCCAGGTAAGCCCGATAAACCGGATAAAGGGGAAACCAGTTCATGGGGCGTGTACTGCTGGCCGCCCCGCGTGGATACTGCGCGGGCGTCGAACGAGCCATCGTCACCGTGGAGGAGGCCTTACGGCGGTACGGCCCGCCGGTCTACGTGCGACGGCAGATCGTGCACAACACCTTCGTCGTGGGCGACCTGACCCGTCGGGGCGCCGTGTTCGTCGAGGAACTCGGCGAGGTGCCCGACGGCGGGCTGGTCATCTTCTCCGCGCACGGCGTCTCCCCGGCCGTCAGGCAGGACGCCGAACGGCGAGGGCTGCGGGCCGTCGACGCCACCTGCCCGCTCGTCACCAAGGTGCACAAGGAGGCCGTCCGGTTCGCGGAGGCGGGCCATCGGATCCTGCTCATCGGCCACGCGGAGCACGAAGAGGTGGAGGGGACCCTCGGCGAGGCCCCCGGCCGCATCCACGTCGTCGATCCCGCGCGGCCCGACGACGTCCGCCTGCCCGAGGGCGTGCCGGTGAGCTGGTTGTCCCAGACGACCCTGTCGGTCGACGAGACGATGGGCGCGGTCGCCCGCCTGCGTGAACGGTTCCCCGGCCTGATAGACCCGCCCAGCGACGACATCTGTTACGCGAGCCAGAACCGGCAGGAGGCGGTGGCCGCCATCGCTCCCCGATGCGAGCTCGTCATCGTGGTCGGCTCGGCGAACTCCTCCAACTCCCAGCGGCTGGTCGACGTCGCCCTCGGCGCGGGCGCCGGCGCCGCCCACCTCGTCGACCGGGTCGGCGACGCCGACGAGCGCTGGCTCGACGGTGTGGAGACCGTCGGCGTCAGCTCCGGCGCCTCGGTCCCCGAGCACCTCGTCGGCGAGCTGCTCGACTGGCTCGCCGGCCACGGATACGCCGACACCACCCCGGTCACCCTCGCCGAGGAAACCCTGACGTTCTCCCTTCCCCCTGGGCTCCGCGACCGGAGCCGGTAGTTCACGCCGGGGCCACGCTCAGGCCCCCGGTAGTTCCAACCACGACAGAAAAGGTGATTTCGTCATGACCGAAACAGCTCCCACGAACGAGCAGTCGCAGCTGAGCCTGGGCACGGCCGCCGCGCGGAACCTGGCGACGACGACCAAGTCGGCGCCGCAGATGCAGGAGATCACCTCACGGCATCTGCTGCGCGTACTCCCCTGGGTGCAGGTGGTCGGCGGGGCGTACCGGGTGAACCGTCGGCTCAGCTACGACGTGGGGGACGGGCGGATCACGTTCGTCTCCACGGGTGCGGAGGTCAGGGTCATCCCGGCCGAGCTCTGCGAGTTGCCGGCCCTGCGGCGTTTCGACGACACCGACGCGCTGTCGGCGCTGGCCCGCCGGTTCGTCCAGCGGGAGATCGAGCCGGACGAGGTGATCGTCTCCGCCGGCGGCCCGGTGGACCAGGTCGTCCTGATCGCGCACGGGAAGGTGAACAAGCTGGGGGCGGGTGCGTACGGGCACGAGACGACCCTGGCGGTCCTGGCGGACGGCGACCACTTCGGCGAGCAACTCCTGACCGAGGAAGCGGAGGTCTGGGACTTCACCGCGAAGGCCATCACCCCGTGCACGGTGCTGATCATGACGCGTGAGGCGTTCCAGGACGTCGCCGCCCAGTCGCCCGAGCTGCGCGCCCATCTCGCGGATCTCCGTTCGGGCACGCACCGGGCCGCGAACGCCCACGGCGAGGCGGAGATCGAGTTGGCGGCGGGTCATGTGGGGGAGGTGACGTTGCCGGGGACGTTCGTGGATTACGAGGTGTCGCCTCGGGAGTATGAGCTGAGTGTGGCTCAGACGATTTTGCGGGTGCATTCGCGGGTGGCTGATCTGTACAACGAGCCGATGAATCAGACCGAGCAGCAGTTGCGGTTGACGATTGAGGCGTTGCGGGAGCGGCAGGAGCACGAGTTGGTGAACAACCGTGAGTTCGGTCTGTTGCACAACGCGGATCTGGGGCAGCGGATCCACACCCGGACCGGCCCGCCCACCCCCGACGACATGGACGGCCTGCTCGCCAAGGTCTGGAAGGAACCGGCCTTCATCCTCGCCCACCCCAAGGCGATCGCCGCCTTCGCACGGGAGTGCAACAGCAGGGGCCTGTACCCGCAGAGCACCGAGCTGCACGGGAACAGGGTCCCGGCCTGGCGGGGCGTGCCGATCCTGCCGTGCAACAAGATCCCCGTCAGCGACCGCGGGCTGAGCTCGATCATGGCGATGCGCGTGGGCGAGGCCGAGCAGGGCGTCATCGGCCTGCACCGCACGGGCCTGCCCGACGAGTACCAGCCCGGGTTGTCGGTCCGCTTCATGGGCATCAGCGACAAGGCGATCATCTCCTACCTGGTCACCACGTACTACTCGGCCGCGGTCCTGGTGCCGGACGCTCTCGGCATCCTCGAGAGCGTCGAGATCGGCTAGCGGATGCAACCCTTCACGCTTCCCGACTTCTACGTGCCGTATCCGGCCAGGCTGAATCCTCACCTGGAGACGGCTCGCGCGCACACGAAGCGATGGGCCGACGGCATGGGCATGCTCGACGCCGAGCTCGGCGTCTGGACGGAGGAGCAGCTCGACGCCATGGACTACGGGCTGATGTGCGCCTACACCCATCCGGACGCCCCGGCCTCCGAACTCGACCTCATCACCGACTGGTACGTGTGGGTGTTCTTCTTCGACGACCACTTCCTGGAGCTGTTCAAGCGCAGCGGGGACACCGACGGTGCGAAGGAGTACCTGGACAGGCTCCCGGCCTTCATGCCCGCCGACCCGGGGACGGACATGCCCGAGACGGTGAACCCCGTGGAGCGCGGCCTCGCCGATCTGTGGACCAGGACGGTCCCCGGCATGTCCGCGGACTGGCGGCTGCGGTTCGTCGAGAGCACGAAGAACCTGCTGGACGAGTCCCTGTGGGAGTTGTCCAACATCAACGCGGGGCGGGTCGCCAACCCGATGGAGTACATCGAGATGCGGCGGCGGGTCGGCGGGGCGCCCTGGTCGGCGAACCTCGTCGAGCACGCCGTCGGTGCCCAGATCCCGGCCCGCGTCGCGCGGACCCGGCCGCTGTGCGTGCTCAGAGACGCCTTCTCCGACGCGGTGCACCTGCGCAACGACCTGTTCTCCTACCAGCGGGAGGTCGAGGAGGAGGGTGAGCTGAGCAACGGCGTCCTGGTGTTCGAGCGGTTCCTCGGGCTCGACACGCAGCAGGCCGCCGACGCCGTCAACGACCTGCTCACCTCGCGACTGCACCAGTTCGAGAACACGACCCTCACCGAGCTGTCCCCGCTCTTCGACGAGCACGCGCTCGATCCCGCCGAGCGCATGGCCGTGCTCGCCTATGTCAAGGGACTGCAGGACTGGCAGTCCGGCGGCCACGAGTGGCACCTGCGCTCCAGCCGCTACATGAACGGCGCCGCGGAAGACGCCTCGGGGCCCGTGCTCGGCGGGCCCACAGGGCTGGGGACCTCGGCGGCCCGGATCAGCCTGGCGGCGGGCGTGACCGGAGCCGGCGGTCCCCGGAACCACACCCACGTCCCCTACCAGGACGTGGGTCCGTTGCCGCTGCCCGAGATCGTCATGCCGTACGGCGTCAGGCTGAACCCGCACCTGAACGCGGCGCGGCGTGAGAGCTGGGAGTGGGCGGGGCGGATGGGTTTCTACAATCCCGTGCCTGAGCTCCCGGGCGCCGGACTGTGGACCATCGGAAAGAACGAGGGGTTCGACTTCGCCCTGTGCGCCGCCGGGATAGATCCGGACGCGCCCGGTGAGGAGCTGACCCTGTCGGCCGAATGGCTCACCTGGGGGACCTACTCCGACGACTACTTCCCCGCGGTCTTCGGATCGTCCAGGGACATGGCGGGCGCGCGGGTGTTCAACGGACGGCTGTCGCTGTTCATGCCGCTGGACCTCGGCGTCACCCCCGAGCCGGTGAACCCCGTGGAGCGTGCCCTCGCGGACCTGTGGGGCCGCACCGCCTCGCCCATGACGTCCGAGGCGCGGAGCATGTTCCGCATCGCGATCGAGCGGATGACCGGGAGTTGGCTGTGGGAACTGGCCAACCACATCCAGAACAGGATCCCCGATCCGATCGACTACGTGGAGATGCGGCGCAGGACCTTCGGGTCGGACCTCACCAGGGCGCTGGCGCGCCTGGCGCACGGCCGGCACGTCCCCCGGGAGATCTACGAGACCCGCACGATCCTCGGGCTCGAGAACGCGACCGCCGACTACGCCTGCCTGCTGAACGACCTGTTCTCCTACCAGAAGGAGATCCAGTTCGAAGGTGAGCTGCACAACTGCGTCCTGGTCGTGCAGAGCTTCTTCGGCTGCGACGCGGGACGGGCGGCCGACATCGTGGCCGACCTGATGACGTCGCGGATACGGCAGTTCGAGCACCTCGTCACGGCCGAGTTGCCCGTCCTGTACGACGACTACGACCTGGACGGCGAGGCGAGACAGGTCATCACGGCGTACGCGGAGGAGTTGAAGGACTGGATGGCCGCGATCCTCCTGTGGCATCAGAAGACCAGCCGATACGTCGAGTCGGAGTTGGCGTACGGACCGGCGGCGCCGCGGCCGGTCGGGGTCCCGAGCGGGCTCGGGACGGCGACGGCGCGGCTGGCCTCCCTCATCGGCGCCGCGCGTTCCGTGGCCGGATCGGTGGTGTGCACATGAGCGTGCCCGACACGGAGAGTCCCGAGGCGAGCCCCGCCTTGAGTCTCGGCACCGCCGCCGCGCGCAATCTGGCCTCGACGGCCAAGTCGGCGCCGCAGATGCAGGAGATCACCTCACGGCATCTGCTGCGCGCGCTGCCCTGGGTGGAGGTGAGCGGCGGCGCCTACCGGGTCAACCGCCGGCTGACCCATCGGCCCGGATCCGGGCGTGTGGCGTTCTTCTCCACCGGGTCGCGGATCGACGTCGTCCCCGCGTCGCTGGGGGAGTTGCCCGCGCTGCGGGGGTTCCCCGACGACGGCGTCCTGGGCGATCTCGCGGAGCGGTTCGTCCAGCACGAGTTCCAGCCCGGCGAGCGGATCGTCTCCGCGGACACCCCGGTGGACGGGGTGGTCCTCCTCGCGCACGGCAGGGCCGACGCGACGGCGGCGGGGGAGTACGGGCGGAGCAGGGACCTGCGGGTCCTGGCCGACGGCGACCACCTCGGGCAGCAGGCGCTGACCGGGCCGGCCATGAGGTGGGGATTCACCGCGACGGCCATCACCCCCTGCACCGTCCTGATCCTCTCGCTGGGGGAGTTCCAGGAGGTGCGCGAACGGTCGGAGGCACTTCAGGCCCATCTCCGGCGGGCCGCGGCCGGCGCTCATGCACCCCAGAACAAGCACGGCGAGGCCGGGATCGAGTTGGCGGCGGGTCATGTGGGGGAGGTGACGTTGCCGGGGACGTTCGTGGATTACGAGGTGTCGCCTCGGGAGTATGAGCTGAGTGTGGCTCAGACGATTTTGCGGGTGCATTCGCGGGTGGCTGATCTGTACAACGAGCCGATGAATCAGACCGAGCAGCAGTTGCGGTTGACGATTGAGGCGTTGCGGGAGCGGCAGGAGCACGAGTTGGTGAACAACCGTGAGTTCGGTCTGTTGCACAACGCGGATCTGGGGCAGCGGATCCACACCCGGACCGGCCCGCCCACCCCCGACGACCTCGACGAGTTGCTCTGCCGGCGGAGAAAGTCGCAGTTCTTCGTGGCGCATCCGGCGGCCATCGCCGCCTTCGCCCGGCAGTGCAACTGCCGGGGCGTCTATCCCGACACCGTGGACTTCGGGGGCTCCAGGGTGATGGGCTGGCGCGGGGTGCCGATCCTGCCGTGCGACAAGATCCCGGTCAGCCGTGAGGGGCTCAGCTCGATCATGGTCATGCGCACGGGGGAGGACGACCAGGGCGTCGTCGGGCTGCGCCGCACGGGCCTGCCCGACGAGTACCAGCCGGGAGTCTCCGTCCGTTTCATGGGCATCGACGAGCGGGCGATCTCGGCCTACCTGGTCACCACGTACTACTCGGCCGCGGTCCTGGTGCCGGACGCCCTCGGCGTCCTCGAGAGCGTCGAGGTCGCCTAACCGGGGGACCGGAGACGCGGACCGGCGGCCCGCACGCCGCCGGTCCGTCGGTCGGCACTGAACCCTGCGATATTGATCGAATCGCTTCGCCGACCACCGCTACGATCGTCGCCATGTTGGACGATAAGTCGGCGAAGTCCCACTCGTTCCAGGTTGACCTGCGAGGTCTCGTCGATCTCCTTTCGCATCATCTGTACTCCAGCCCCCGGGTCTACGTGCGAGAGCTGCTGCAGAACGCGGTCGACGCGGTCACAGCGCGCCGGCGGATCGACCCCTCCGCGCCGACGGCCATCCGGATCGCCGTGGACCAGGCGGGACTGCGCATCGACGATCCGGGAATCGGCCTGACCGAGGCCGACGTGCACCGGTTCCTCGCGACCATCGGCCGCTCGTCCAAGCGCGACGACCTCGAGGGGGCCCGCAGGGAGTTCCTCGGGCAGTTCGGCATCGGCCTGCTCGCCTGCTTCACCGTCGCCGAGCGGATCCAGGTCCTGACGCGTTCGGCCACGGATCCGGAGGAGCCGGGCGTCGAATGGCTGGCCGCCTCCGACGGGACGTACTCGGTCCGCCGTCTCGAACCCGGCGAGCGTGCGGAGCCGGGGACGACGGTGCGCCTGACGCCGAGGGCCGGGGCGGGGCGCTGGTTCGCGCCCGACCTCGTGGCCGGCCTCGCCCGTGATTTCGGCTCGTTGCTGCCCTACGAGGTGACGGTGGAGGCGGACGGGCGGACCACCAGGACGACCGACAGCCCTTCGGTGTGGGACCGCACGTATTCCTCCGCCGGCGCCCGCAGGTCCGCGCTGATGGAGTACGGCGAGCGGGTGCTCGGCTTCACCGCGCTCGACGTCATCGAGTTCGACGTCGAGCTGGCGGGGGTTCGCGGCGCCGCCTACGTGCTCCCGCAGGCCGCCAATCCGGCGGGCAGCGGCCGCCATCGCGTGTACCTCAAGGGCATGCTGCTCAGCGACGTGACGACCGGCCTGCTGCCGGACTGGGCGTTCTTCGTCCGCTGTGTGATCGACACGGACACGCTCCGTCCGACCGCCTCACGCGAGGGACTGTACGAGGACGAGACGCTGGCGGCGGTCCGCGAGGCCCTCGGCGTCCGGGTGCGCGACTGGCTCACCGGGCTGGCCGCACAGGAGCCGGGACGCCTGGCCGCGTTCCTGTCCGTGCACAGTCTCGGGGTCAAGGCGCTGGCCAGGCACGACAGGGACCTGTTCCGGATCATGTTGCCGTATCTCGCGTTCGAGACGACCGACGGGCGGGTCACACTCGCGGAGTTCGCCAGGAAACACCCCGTCGTGCGGGTCACCTCCACCGTCGAGGAGTTCCGCCAGATCGCGACGATCGCGTCCGCCCAGGGCATCGGGGTCGTCAACGGCGGCTACACCTACGAGAGCGAGCTGGTCGCCCTTCTCCCGGAGGTCGTGCCCGGGGTGACCGTGGAGGAGCTCGGCACCGACGTGGTCACCGCCGCGCTCGACCCCGTTGAGGGTGCGGACGAGCTCGCGATGGCCGGATTCCTCGCCACGGCCCGCTCCACGCTCGACCCGCTGGGGTGCGACGTGATCCTGCGCGCCTTCTTCCCCGCGTCGGTGTCCGCCCTGCACCTGGACACCCGCGAGGCGCGCAACGAACGCACCCGGGAGGAGACGGCGGCGGAAGCGGACGACCTGTGGGCGGAGATCCTCGGCGCCCTCAAGTCCGCGGAGCCGCGCGCGCAGCTCGTGCTCAACCACCGCAGTCCGGTCGTCCGCCGGCTCGCCGCCATCGGTGACCAGGCGCTGCTCGTCTCCGCCGTCGAGGCCCTGTACGGCCAGGCCCTGCTGATGACCCACCGTCCGCTGCGGCCGGTCGACACCGCGCTGCTCAACCGGGCCTTCGACGAGCTGCTCGGCTGGGCCTCCCAGAACGTGACCGAACTCGCCGAAGAGGATGGCCAGGCATGAACGCCGCAGAGATCCGCGCCGGGCTCCACGAAAGCCACACGATCCCCAATGGACGGCTGAAAGCCGAACGCCTCGAGACGCTCGCCGCGGCGGCCAAGGCGGCCGAGGACCGGGGCCTCGAAGGCGAGGTGCTGCTCACCTTGATCGAGGCCTACGCCTACGGCGGCGAGCGGGACCGCATGCCGGTCGCCTTCGGACGGCTGCTGCGCATCTTCGACGACCACCCGGCGGAGCTGGGAAGGTTGTCGCAGTCCATCCACTGGGAGCTCAAGTGGATGACCCACAACCTGGTGAACAATCCCTCCGTGCCGCTGGCGACGACGTACCGCTGGCTCGACGAGCTCCACAGCCGCTACCGGCAACGGGGCTACAGCGCCCGCCCGGTGCTCGCGCTGCGCGCGGAGCTGGCGCACTTCGTCGGTGACGACGAGGCGGCCGCCGCCGCGATGGAGTCGTCCATCGCCGCTCCCCGTGACGAGATGGCCGACTGCGACGCCTGCGAGCGCAACACCTGGGGCTGGTGGCGGGAGACGGCCGGCGACGACGAGGGGGCGCTCGAGTTCTGGACGCCGCTGATCGGCGGCGAACTGGTCTGCGCGGAGGAGCCGCATCGGGCGTTGTCCCAGGCCCTGCTTCCCCTTGTGCGGACCGGGCGCCTCGAGGAGGCCCGCAGCGCCTTCCTCAAGGGGTATCAACTGGTCCGCCACAACGTGAGCCTGCGCGCGTCGGTCGGCAACCACATCGAGTTCTGCGCCCTGACCGGCAACGAGGCACGTGGGCTCGAGATTCTCACCGAGCACGCGTCATGGGTGGCCGAGCAGCCGCACGACCTGTCGCAGCGGGCCGATTTCCTGAGCGGGGTCATCGTCCTGCTGCGCCGCCTGAACGCGCTCGGTCATGGTGACCTGCCGGTCGGCGCCGGGACGGTCGAGACGACGCTCGCCGCGCTGGAACTGGAGGTCGGGGACCTGTGCGCCCGGTACGACGCCCGGCACGGCACCACCGCCTACAGCGAGCGCGTCGCCCGGCGGCTCGCCCGTGAACCGTTGCTCGATCGGCTGCCGCTCGGCGTGCCGGTGACGTTGCCGGCGGCGCCGCGGCCGTCGGACGTGCCCGCGCCCGCACGGCGAACCGGCGCGACGCTGGATGAGCTGATCGCCGAGGCGCGGCGGCTGACCACGGCCCGGCACCCTCTCGCGGAAGAGGCCTGGGCCCGGGTCGCGGAAAGCGGCGAGGCACTGCCGGAGTTCGTGGCCGCCGAGGTCGAGCGCAGCAGGGCGACCACACTGATGGACTCCGATCCCGGCCGGGCCCACGACCTGTTGTCGGCGACCGCGGAGCGGTTCGCGGAGCTCGGTGCGCCGGCCAAGGCGCTGGAGGCGCGGGCGGCCGCGACCGTGGCCCTGCTCCTGGCGAAGGGGCGGGCGGCCGTGGAGGCGCCACTGGCTGCCCTGCTCGCGGAGGCGGACCGCGAGTACGCGGGCGGCACGCTCACACCCGCCGAATATCTGGCCGTGCGCAAGGGCGCGCCGTTCTGCGCGATGAACGGTCTCGCACGGCAGGAGGACCCGCCCGCCGCCGAGGTCACGGCGGCGCGCGCGCTGCTGGAGACCGAGCTCGCCCTGGCCGGGGAACTCGGGGTCGTCGACCGCGCCGGCCAGTACCACGACATGCTCGTCCAGCTCTGTTTTCAGCTGGAGGACGTGAACGCCGCCCGCGCCCACCTGTCGTCCGCGCTGACGAATTACGTCGACGCCGGGCAGCCTTGGTACGCCGTGAACCCGGCGGCCATGCTGGCGCAGTTCGCCCTTGAGGACGGGGACGCGAAGGCGGCCGAGGACCTCGCCTCCCGGGCGCTCGAGTACGGCGGCGGCCTCATCGAGCGCGAGCGGGCGGCGCACCTCAGCTCCCTGCTCGTCGAGACCATCTCACGTCAGGAGGGCCGCGAACTCGGCCTCGTCACCGCGGCGCTCACCGCGGCCACCCGCTGGGACGGCCTGTCCGAGCCCGACACCCTCCACAACACCTTCGTGGCGGCGCGCGCCTACCACTTCCTCGACCGGCATGCCGAGGCCGCGGCGCTGTTCGAGGAGGCCATGCCGCGGGTGGAGATCCCCTACGACCCGCACGGCATCGCGATGACGCGTAAGCAGTACGGCGACTCGCTGGCGGAGATCGGACGGCCGAGGGAGGCCGCCGAGCAGTACCTCGAGGCCGCACGGCTGCTTCAGGACGACCCGGACAACCGGGTCCCGCATGCCCGGCTGGCCTGGGCGGCGGCGGAGGCGCTCAGGGACGCCGGGCAGAGCGACGAGGCCCTGGCGGCCTACCAGAAGGCGGCCCTGCTCTGGGGCGAGCTCGGCGAGGTGACGCCGCGCGTGCGCTGCCTGCGCTCCGCCGCGTGGTTGTTGCTGAACGCGATGGACGACGCGGACCCGGAAGACGCCGGAGCGACCTCGGACGCGGCGGAGTGGCCCGCGGTGGTCGCGATGCGCGCGGTGCTGACCGAACTGGAGTCGCTCGCGGAGGGCGGTCCGTCGGAGGAGGTCATGGCTGAACTCGCGGAGACCCGGAGGCAGCTCGACAGCATGCTCGGCGAGCCCGGCGAAGGCGAACACGTCGACGAGTGAAGGGGGATCGGCGACCTGGTCAGGAGCGTCGATCGGCGCTCCGGCCAGGTGATATGGCGCTCAACGTCTCCCGAAGATCCCCAGCGGCCTGTGATGCCGGACGGCATCAGAACGGAGCTGAGGATGCGCGGACTTCGATGTCAGGTCGTCGCCTCCGTCAGGCGTCGACGCTGTCAGGTCGTCGCCTTCTTCGTTCGCCGTCGACCCCGGTTCGAGCTTCTCCAAGCCGAAGCCGAGTTGGCTGTACAGCTCCAACTGGTCGAAGTATTCACGGTGTGTGACGATCTTGCCGTTCTCGGCGTGGGCGGCGCATGTGGCGCGGATGGTGATGCGGCGGCCCGTTCCTTGTATCTCCTGCCCATTCGGCAGAAGGAAGGGTCCCGTATGCGTGCCGGTATAGGTCCATTCCGTCACGGCCGGGTTGTCGCATTCGGCGATCTCGAACCAGGCGGTCCCGTGGAAGTCCGGGAATCCCCTGAAGAATTGCTCGTAGAGCCAGGCGATCTGCTCATGTCCTTCCGCCACGCCTGACGGTGCGACGTAGACGGCGTCCGGACTGTAGCAGTCGAGCACTCCCTGCAGGTCGTGCGCGTTGATCGCGTCGGTCAGCCGATGTTTGAGGTCCCAGTAAGTAAGCACGGACGCCCCCAGGCGAATCGGGCCTAATCGAACCAATATCTCCAAGTTACTCAGTGAGAAGTCGGTCGCCGGTCACGGTTGTATCGTGCGCGCACCATGGGGCGTGTCGTGGTCTCTCGTCCGCTCAAGCCGGGTGTCAACACCGGCAAAACGGTTGCCGCTGGACGATTGCCTCCGTGTGATCGAAACGCGGAGCCGGCCCGAAACAACGCCTGTCCCTTGGGCTCCACCAGCCACGCCACAAGGCGGCCCGGCATGGCTCCAGCCGGATGCCACCTATCATTCGCAGGCATGTCACGAGATCTCGTCAGCGAACTGCGTGAAGATGCGCGCAAGCGAAACGGTACCCGCCCGAAGGGGCCCGACCTGCCGCACGTCGAGGACCTGACCAGCCCTTCGGGGCTGCCGCTACGCCACTACCGCCCTTCCGCCGAGCCGCGCCCGCTGGTGGTGTTCCTGCACGGTGGCGGGTGGGTCTTCTGCGATCTGGAGACTCATGACAGGACCTGTCGCCGTCTTGCCCAGGAGTGCGACGTCGAGGTGCTGGCCGTCGACTACCGGCTGGCACCGGAGCATCCGTACCCGGCCGCGATCGACGACGCCGTCGAGGTGCTCCGGTGGGCCAGGCCGGTGGCCGTCGCGGGGGACAGTGCCGGCGGGTATCTCGCCACCATGGCCTGCCTGCGACTGCGGGACGAGGGCGGGCCGTCGCCTGCCGTACAGATCTTGATATGCCCCAACACCGACCTCACGCTGTCCCGGCCGAGCATCACCGAGAAGGGCACGGGCTACGGGCTCGACGCCGAGATGCTCGCCTGGTTCGCCGCCCAGTGGATGCCCGACTCGGCGGGGCGCCGTGCGGCGAGCCCGCTGCATCACCCCGACCTGTCCGGCCTGCCGACCGCCTTGGTGGTGACCGCCGAACACGACGCGCTGCGCGACGAGGGCGACGTCTACGCCCACCGCCTGGCCGAGGCCGGAGTCCAGGTCACCCACCGCTGTGAACCTGGCCTCGTCCATGGATTCATCCAGGGCATGGATCTGACCAGTTCCGACGCCGCGGCCGCGCACGAGCGGATCTTCACCGATGTCCGGCGACTGATCCCCGTCGCTACCGTCGGCACGGACTTCCGGAACCTCGCGTCAAAGCCGCGAAACCGGATGAACTAGATTTCCAATGATCGATACGGCCGGACGCTCTGGTCTGATCGGGCAGACCGAGAATGAGTGGAACGGAGTCGACCGTTGTTGTCCGACCGGCTGTTGCCCGCCGTGCCGGCGCTGTTCGGCGGCGCACTGCTCGCCGTCATCCTGTTCGTGCCGTTCGTCTTCCTCAGCTATCGGCGGCGCGGGGAGATGGGGCTCGGGGCGGCACTGCTCGCGTTCGGCCTCCTCGTTTACGGGCTCGCGCTCGTCGCCTACACGCTGTTCCCCGTGCCGCGGATCGACGGCACCTGGTGTGCGGCGAACACGGCGATGAGTCATCCGCAACTCGACCCGCTGCGTTTCCTCGACGACATCGCGCGGGAGCGGCGGACGCCGGGACTGCGGGGGCTGCCGGCGAATCCGGCGGTGCAGCAGGTCGTGTTCAATGTGGCGTTGTTCGTCCCGCTCGGCGCGTACGTCCGCCACTACTTCCGGCGCGGTGTGGTCACCGCGGTGGTGGCGGGGGCCGCGGTGTCGCTGCTGATCGAGGTCACCCAGTTCACCGGGAACTGGTTCCTCTTCTCGTGCCCCTACCGGCTGTTCGACGTGGACGACCTGGTCGCCAACAGCCTCGGCGCGGCGGTCGGCGTCATGTTCGCGCCGCTGCTGCACCTGGTCTACGGACGGCATGCCGTCCTTCCCGCGAACGCCGCCCGTCCGCTCACCGCGAGGCGGCGACTGCTGGGGATGCTGGTGGACCTCGTCGCGGTCTTCCTGCTCGGTGGAGTCCTCGCCACCGCCCTCCATCTGGCCGTCCGGTACGGCCTCGGCGCCCAGTTGGCAGCGCAGCCGTGGGGCGCTCTGGCGGACTCCGCGCTGAACCCCTGGTTGCCTGCGGTGCTCCTGCTCGCCCTCCCCTCGCTCGGCGCGGACGGCGCCACGCTGGGGCAGCATGCCGTACGGCTGCGCCGGACCCGCGCGGACGGAACCCGGGCCGGTGCCCGGATCGTCCCTGCGCTGCTGTTCGGAGGTTTCGGCTATTTCGTTCTCGTCGGGCTCGACCCCTTCGTCCCGGCGGCGGGAGGGTTGTCGAATCTGCTGCTGCCGGCCTGTCTGTTGCTCGCCCTGCCGAGGTCGCACCGGGGGTTGTCCGGGCTGGTTTCCGGGCTGACCGTCACCGACTCACGCCGCCGTGGAAAGAGGCCGGCACTATCGCAGGCGACCGAAGACCTGGTGGACTCACGCCATGACGACACTGTCGCCCCGCATCCTTCGAGCACTTGACCGGTTCCATGCCGCCCACCCCTGGGACCACAACGCCCACTACCACCGGTGGATCCTGCGGCAGCTCCCCAGAAGCTTCGACAGCGCTCTGGACGTCGGATGCGGCAGCGGTGACCTGGCCAGACTCCTGACCTCGCGGGCCAGGGCAGTGCACGGCATCGACGTGGACCCCGCAATCGTCGCCCGGGCACGGGAACTCACGCCCCCGGCTGTCCCGGTGACCTTCACCGTCGCGGACGCGCTGCGCGAGATGCCGCCCGGCCCCCACGACGTCATCACCTGTGTCGCCACCATCCACCACCTGCCGTTCAGCGACGCTCTCACCAGATTCCGTCAGCACCTGGCGCCGGGTGGGACCCTGGTCGTCGTCGGCCTCGCCCGCGCTCAGTCTCCCGGCGATCACCTGCTCGGCGCCGCCGCCATTCCGTCGAATGTCGCCATGGCCTGGATCAAGAACAAGGGCCGCAACGCGCCGTGGCCGGCCTCGATGACCGCCCCGACCCGGCCGGCGACCATGATCTTCCCCGACATCGTTCGCGAGTCTCGCCGTGTACTGCCCGGCGCACGGCTGCGCCGACGGCTGTTCTGGCGCTACACACTGGTCTGGCGCCGGCGCTGAAGTGATCCGCGACCTGGTCTGCATCGTGAACACCACCCTGAACCTGCTGGAGGCGGCGCTACATCGAGCGCGACGTTCAAAGGGAAGACGTGGGCAGCGCCAGAAATCACCCATGTTCATCCGCCTTCCGGCTGATGGGCGTGGGCTGAACCTGGAGTACCGCGTTAGCCTGGTTGTCATATGAGCTGGTGACGCTCGCATCGGGGGGAGCGAAGATGATGATCACCGCTCGAGAATTGAAAGATCGAGTGATCGGCGCTCTAAACGATCACGATCTCGAAGCAACCAAGCAGTGCTTCGCCCCGGACGCTGTCTACGTCGGCCCGGTGGGCACGGCTGAAGGGCGCGAACAGATCGGCTGGTATTTCGAGCATCTGCTCGAAGCCTTTCCAGATCTACAGCTCACACCGTGGTGCAAAGTTCCCGTTTGCGATCCGGCTGTTTCGGCTGTCTCGGAGTACGTCATGACGGGGACGCATCTCGGGCCGTTCCTGCTGCCCGGAGGGTCGGCGCTGAAGGCGACTGGGCGTCGCATCGCGGTTCGCGCAGCCGGGATGTGCACCATCGAGAACGGGCTGATCATCAGCGACCGGGAATACTACGATCAGCTGGAGCTGCTGAGTCAGCTTGGCCTACGCGTGCCGGAGGTCGTCGCCTGACCGGCCTCAACCTCGACTGGCCGGCTGAGACCTGTCCGAATGAAGGGTGACCGGGGGGACTCGAACCCACTTGAACCGGGATCACGACCCGGCCCCTCGTCCACTTCGGGATCGGTCACAATGCCTCTGGCTGGACTCGAACCGGCGACCTCCTGCAAAGCAGTTGGCGACATGCGGCCTCTCGACTTTCTCTGGTGCATTCAGTAGCCTCCGGCGGGATGATCAAGCTGCGTATGCATGTGGAAGAGCCGAGCAAGGGGCGGCGACGTTGGTGGGGCGCAATGGCAGTCCTGCTGGCTCTGTGCCTGGCCGGTGCGGCTACGTCGGCCTGCGCCGCGGCTACGGGATCAGGGCAAGCGGGCATGACCCCGCTCTCGCCAGGCACCCCTGCGACGCCTTCACCTGCAGGCTCATCGCCCCGCGTGTGGCCGAGCGACTTCGAGATCCACGCGACGATCCCGATAGCCCCGCAGCCCTCCGCATGGGACTGGCCTGCGGGAAGCCGGGGCGACCTCGTTCGGCGGGCCCTGCTGAGGCGATTCCACGACGCGGGGGTCCTGGACGGGGTGCCAGCCGAGGCGCTGCCGTACACCAGCGAGCGGATCGCGGACATGGGCCAGACGCAGATCGGCGCCCCGCCTGTCGACCACCCGGAGTGCCGGCAGTGGACCCAGGGCGTTTGGAGCACCGTCACCTCGCTGAAGAAAGAGCCCGACGGAGTGCTTGGCGCTGCCTTCCTCGTCGACTCCACCAAGGGCGCCTTCGGTGGGCCGGTGCTGAGCGAGTCGATCGTGTACGCCTCCGGACCCGCCCTGGATCACCTGGCGGCCGGCCCACCCGATTCATGTGCAACCGTGCGCTTGACCGACGGGCAGAAGTCGTGGACGCACCGCTACGAGCAGGTCGCGCTACCGCGCCCTGCGGGCGCGAAGGCGTACCGGTTGTGGGACCCATCCGGAGCCAATCCGACGACTTGGGCTGCCCTGGTCCGTCACGGTGACTACCTCATCGAGGTGCGCCTCATCGTGCTCCCCTTTTCAGCAGACGATCCCGACGACCTCGCCGGCGAGCGGGCCATGCTTACCGACCTAGCCAGTCAGGCATACGCAAGGGCCGCGTCGATCCTGGACTGACAACGGCTGGCCGCCGTACCCGAGGCACGCAAGGCACATGTGCAATGCACGGATGTGCACTGCACTGCACTGTGCTGCTGGGCTGGGCAACCCGGAAGTCACTCAGTTCGACACTCAGGTGGCCTCATCCAACTGTTCGGCCAGCCGGTCCAGGCCACCTCTGATGAGCTGCCCATACTCGTCGTCGCCAAGTGCGCCGATCTGGGCCCGCGCCTGCCGGAGGTGCTCACGGGCGCGGCCGAGATCGCCCAGCTTGCGATAGCACTCGCTCACATTGAGGTGCAGCGACGGATATAAGCCAGCCACTGAAAGCGTCACCCCAGCTTGGCCCACCCGCTCATCGGTGACCAGATCGGCGGCGGCGAGCGCGCGCAGATCCCACATCAACTCCTGGTGCATGTCGTCCTGCACGTCGGCCATCGAATGGGCAAGGACGCAAACATGCAACGGGTCGCCTTGCTCGCCACCGATGTCATCCCAGATCTGCTCAAACAAGTCGCGAGCGGCTTCACGCTGACCTCGGTGGTGATGCAACTCCACACCCTGGCCGATCCGGGCCATCGTTGGATCGGTGACCATGAACTGCTCCTTCACCGGCGCGGCAGTCGCGGCCAGCCTACTTGCCTTACGTGGCTTAACGACCTTCAAGTGGCTGACCAGCTAGCAGTGGAATGCGCATGAACGGATCGTCGGGGACGGTGTCGACCTGGGGGAGTGGACGCCGCGAGACCTGCGCCTCCGTCACCAATTGCAACCAGCTCTGCTGCTGATCAGGTGAACCGCAAGCTCCGGCCGCCGCCGTCAGCAGCCAGAGCTGTCGGCATCATCGGACCGTCGCACTAGCACGCCGGTTGAATAAAGGGTGACCGGTGGGACTCGAACCCACTTGAACCGGGATCACGACCCGGCCCCTCGTCCACTTCGGGATCGGTCACAGTGCCTCTGGCTGGAATCGAACCAGCGACCTCCTGCTCCGCAAGCAGGCGCGCTTTCCACTGCGCCACAGAGGCGTGAAAGGAGTAGCGGGTGCGGGAATCGAACCCGCCCGGAGCGGCTTATGAAACCGCCGGGCACACCAGCGCCCTCACCCGCCGGGAACCCGCCGGGTGATCGAGGAGCCGCTCAGGACCGGGTGGTCCGAGCCGGCCTCGCCGCGGCGGGCATCACATGTGGGTGTCGAAGCGCATGCGCATTCGGCGATGGACGCGGTGACCACGGCGACGGCAGTGATGGTGGCGCAGCATGACCCGCTCCTTCCGAAGGCTCAGGCGGTGTCGAGTTCGAGCATGCCGCCCCGCCACCGGCGGCGGCAACGGGTTTTCCACGGAGATCGCGAGGCCCTCGCCGCAGCGGACGTCGCCGCCCGAACTCGGTTGAATCGGGCGGCGACGGTTCGGCATGCTCGGCGTCATGACGGAGTCGCGGCAGCTCGCACCGAAGATCATGGACTACTACCTCCAGGGCAAGGAGGACGGCCGGCTGCGGTCGGGGCGCGGCCGGCTGGAGTTCTGGCGAACCCAGGACGTGCTGCGCCGCCTGCTGCCGGCCGTACCGGCGCGCATCCTGGACGTCGGCGGCGGCAGCGGTGTGCACGCCGAGTGGCTGGCCGCCGACGGGCACCGGGTGGAGCTCGTCGACCCGGTGCCCGCGCACGTCGAGCAGGCGTCAGGTCTGCCCGGCGTGATCGCCCGCGTGGGCGACGCGCGGCACCTGGACGAGCCGGACGGCTCCGCCGACGCAGTCCTGCTTCTCGGCCCGCTCTACCACCTGACCGAGCGGGCGGACCGGGTTCGGGCGCTGGCGCAGGCGCGCCGTGTCACCAGGCCCGGCGGGCTGGTCGTGGCGGCGACGATCGCCCGGTGGGCCGCGGTGCACGACATGATCCGCCTGGGTCGGTATGCGGAGGAGCATGTGCGGAGCGCGGTCGACGAGTCCGCCCGCACCGGGACGCTCGACGGAGACGCGAGCGTGGGCTTCACCACCGCCTATTTACACGACCCCGGCGAGGTCCTCACGGAGTTCGCCGACGCCGGTCTGCCCGGAGCCGAGCGATACGCGCTGGAAGGCGTGTTCGCCCTCTACGCGGAGGAGTGGCTGGACGATCCCGGACGCAGGGCCCTGCTGCTCGACGTCGCCCGCCGTACGGAGAACGAGCCGGAGCTTCTCGGATTCGGGCACATGCTCACCGTCGCGAGGGTGAGCTGAAGATCACCCGGCGATGGCGACCCGGCTCTTCAGCCTGGTCAGGGCTTCCTCTGAGGGGCTGCCCGGCTCCGCCTGGAAGATGAACAGGTCCTGGCCGGGGCAGCTGTTCACGGTGAAGGCCTCGTAGGAGAGGGTCAGGTCGCCGGCCAGGTAGTGATGGAAACGCACGGAGTCGGTCGTCTTGGCCCGAACGTCGTGGCGGGCCCACATGCGCCGGAAATCCGAGCTCTCGCGGGAGAGTTCCTCGATGAGCTCGATCAGGAGGGGATCGTCGTGGTCGGCCGCCGCGGCGGCGTGCAACTGGGCCGTCTTCGAGGCGGCGTCCTTCTCCCAGTCCCGGTAGAAGACGCGTGCGTCGGGATTGAGGAAGGTCAGCCGCAGCAGGTTGTCCCTGTAATCGAGCCCTTCGTAGAGGGCTTCGCCCAGGGAGTTGCCGCCGAGCACGTCCAGCCTGCGGTTCACCACGACCGCGGGCGTGTTCCGCCAGCCCAGCATCAGCCGTTCCAGGGTCGGGCTCACCCGGTCCGTCCGCCCCTCCGTCGTGCGCTTGATCACCTTCGGGCGCGCGAGTTCGTGGAGATGGTCGGTGGCCCAGGCGTCGAGCTGGAGCACCTGCGCGAGGGCGTCGAGCACCTGATCCGACGGGTGGCGCTCTCTGCCCTGTTCCAGCCGGATGTAGTAGTCCGTGCTGACGCCGGCCAGCATGGCCACCTCTTCACGGCGCAATCCCGGTGTCCGGCGACGATGATCGCCGTGTGAGAGACCTACTTGATCGAGGGTGGTGGTCTGACGTCGAGCACGGAGGAAGTCTCCAAGGAGCCTGTCCGTGTCCACCTTGACCAGGGTACGCGGCGGCCGGTTCGTGAAAGTGGCCCTGATACTCCTATGCAGGCTGTCATCCCGGACTCGTCCCAGGCATCCACAGTGCTGTGGCTCAGCCTGTGGACAACGTTGTGGGCAACGTCTGGGGACCTCCCAATAAATAGGCGGACATGCTGGGGATATCTCTGTGGAAAATATTCTTTGCAGTCGACCCGGCGAGCGCGCGGGATGCCTGCAATATGCCTCTGACCAGGATCTTTACCGCTATGTCACATTCTGGTCTCGCTGATCGGGGTCAGCCGGTCCGGATGTGCTCCAGCAGCTTGAGGTGCGACTCGACGACCGGCTCGGCGTCGCGGGCGAGTTGCATGACCTTGTCCGAGGAGCCGTCGGTCTGCTCCTTCGCGATGGCCGCCAGGTCCTCCTTGTGTTCGGTGATCTCGGCGGCCACCCAGGCCGTGTCGAGTTGGGTGCCCCTCATGGCGGAGAACCTCCGGAGGTCCGCCCGCTGGGTGTCGCCGGGTTCGCCGGGCAATCGGACCCCCACCTCGTCCGCGACCCTCCGTACGTGCTCGTCGAGCTTGGTGTGGTCGTCGACGAGCGTCGTCCCGGCGTCGCGGACGGCCTTGCCGGCCGCCTGCGTCTCGACATGACGTCCCGACTGGATCTCCGCGAGGTTCCCCTCGTGCACCGCGACGAGGAACGACCTGTCCTGGTCGTTGACGTCGGGAGCGGCGGCGAGGCCTGCGGTCCCGCCCGCGAGCGCGATCGCCAGGGCTGCCGGCAGGACGATGATTCGTCTCATTCTGGATCCCCCCCCAGGGCTAGTAGCGGGTCCTGGCGCGCATGCACCGCTTGACGAACTGGTGCTTGCCGACGGCGTACGTGCAGCACCGGTAGGGGCCTGTCCACCAGCAGCGTCGCGCGGTGGCGGAGGTGCCCGTCGGAGCGCTCACCGCGGCCGCGGCCCCGGAGCAGGGCACGGAAGCCGGCGACGCCTCGACGGGCGTGAGCGTGAGGGCCGTGAGCAATGCCGTGCCGAGAAGCAGGAATCGAGGCTTGCTGCGCATGGGCGCCTCCTCCCGATCGGGGCCACGTCTTCGCCGACGGCGCGGTCAACCCGAAACGGTCAAATGGGATATTCCCGTCTCGTTGCGCGTGGACTCGAAACGCCGGCGAAGAGGATGGGGCCCCAGCTTCACGGGGTGTGGCCTGGTCGGGACGCCCGCCTGTCACCATTCCCGATTCGCTCGGATCGGTGATGTGGATCAGGCATCGCATGATCGCGAAGTCTCCCTAAGATGCTGATCTACCTGACAGATCATCAAATAGGGGGTTAAGGGTGGTATTGCTCAGCCGAAGGAGCCTGCTCAAAGCGGCTGCGGGGACGGTGCCCGTCCTCGTGGCCGGCACCCTTCCCGACCGGTCGGCCGACGTGCTGGTCACCGGCGTCGTCCCCACGGCTCTCGCCGGACTCGACACCGTGGTGAAGACGTACATCGCCGAACGCGGCATCACCTGTGCACAACTCGCGGTCGCCAAGAACGGCAAGCTCGTGCTGGCCCGCGGGTACGGCACCTACACCACGCCCGCGCCGCCCGGTGAACAGCAGTTCCTCGCGCGCGTCCAGCCGACCAGCCTGTTCCGGATCGCCAGCCTGAGCAAGCACATCACTGCGACCGCGATCCTGCGGCTCGTCCAGGAAGGCAAGCTCAGCCTCTCGGCCCCGGTCACCACGCTGCTGGGCCTGTCCACGGCCGGCGACTCCCGGTTGAAGGACGTGACCGTGCTCCGCCTGATGCAGCACCTCGGGGGCTGGGACAGGAACGTGAGCGGCGACCAACTCTGGCTGGACCACACGATCTCGGCCGTGCTGGGCGTCCCGCTTCCGATCAGCCAGTCCGACATCGTCGCGTACGCCACGCCGCGACCCCTCGACTTCGCGCCCGGCTCGAAGATGGTCTACAGCAATTACGGCTACCTCCTGCTCGGCCAGATCATCGAGAAGGTGTCGGGCATGAGCTACGAGTCGTACGTGAAGCAGAAGCTTCTGACGCCCGTCGGCATCAGCCGTATGAGCATCGGACACAGCCTGAGAGCGGAGGCCTCGGCGAGCGAGGTGGGCTACTACTCCCAGTACACGAACACCACCGTCATGGACGATTCCCGGACCGTGGTGCCGTACCCGTACGGCGGGTTCAACATGCCCAACCAGGGTGCCAACGGCGGCTGGCTCGCGTCCGCCGTCGACCTGGTGAAGTTCTCCGGCGTCTTCGACGCGGCGGGGCCGGTGCTCAACTCCGCGTCGATCGCGACGATGGTCGCCAAGCCGGAGATCGGGATGAGCGCCGACGGTTCGTGGTACGGCTGCGGCTGGTACGTGCGCCAGGTGACCGGCCACCTCAACACCTGGCACAGCGGCTCGATGCCGGGGACCTACACCTATCTGGCGAGGCTCCAGAACGGCATCACCTACGCCGCGCTCTTCAACCGGCGCGAGGAGACCGGCACTCTCGACTACGACGTGCTGAGCGCACGCATGAACGAGGCCTTCGGGAAGGTCACCACCTGGCCGACGACCGACCTCACCTCGCAGTACTTCTGACACCGGTTCCCGGTGATCACCGGCCCGAGCAGCCGGACCCGTGGCGTATGCGCGTGGTCAGGCTGCTCGGAGGCTCTTTCTGCCAGATAGGCAGATGATAAGAAGATTTCGTGGAGTTACCGATTTTGTGCGCCCGCTGTGGGACACATTTCCAGTCAGGAACGGATATACCGCCCACCTCTTCGCTTTTCGAGTTCGATCCTCGCAAGATGCCATTGGGTGGCATTCCCAGGGCGGGCGAACCGTGCCCGATCTGTGGATTCCTGAACGGTTCAGAAGCGATACGGGACACCCTTGCGATCATCTACACCGTCCGCACCGCCGCTCTGCGGCGTGAGGAGACCGCGAGGCTCGCGGCGGCGATCGACGCGCTTCGAGAGAGCCAGGCCGGCGTGGAGGAGGCGGTCGCGGCGCTGGCCGACAGAGAACCGAAGGTGTCGGGGCTTCGCCGAGTGATTCCGCGGGGTCAGGGAAACACCGTGGCCTTTCTGGCGCTGCTGGTCTCCTGCCTCACCCTGGCGGAGAACATCCTGGGGGATCTGCCGGCGCTCAAAGAGGTGTTCAGGGAGGATGGCAGCTCACTCGACGTCCTCGCCTATCCCCGGCTGTACATCGCCACACAGGGTGAGATGACCAAGGTGACCTTCACCGGAAGAGCGAGACTGCGGGACGGATTCTCGCTGTTCGCCATTCCCCTTTCCAATACTCGTGTCGGCATGGGTGCCCGAGGGCCGATGAGGGGCCAGATCGCCTGTCACCACATCCCCGTCGTGGCGTCCATGTGGCACTGGCGTTTTCCACGGCCCTTCCCGGGGCTTCAACTGACCAGAGTCGACCTCGTTCTCCTGCGAGCGGGAAGTGAATCAGAACGCCGCGTCAAACGAACGTGCGCGCGTACCCGAAACGCCACCCTTACGCACGAGGAACTGGCTCTCGACTCGATCTCGTTGACAGGTCCGGCCTTCCGGTGGTCGAACACTCCCGGAGAGGAGCACCGGACGATGTCCGTGCCGCCAGGCCGCCCTTTTTCGCTGCTCAGATTCAACTGAGTGCCCCGTGTCACCTACGACACGGGGCCGCGGAAGCCGACCGGATCAGGCGGCGGCGACTTGCTGCGCCGCGATGCTCCGACGCGCCTCTTGGAAACGGCTGATCTGCAGGACGACCATGGCGGCCAGGACGGCCGCGATGACGAACAGGGCGTCGGTGACGACGCCGACCAGCACCGCCTGCCTGATCGACTCGAGGTCGTCAGGATTATGGAAACCGTTGGACACCACCTTCGACGCCCAGACCGCCCCCAACCAGGCCAGCCACCACGCCCAGATGAGGCCCGAGCGCCGCGCTGCCGCGAAGCTGGGCGCCAGGTGCAGGCCGCCCGGCCTGGACGAGGCCCAGATGTCATCCATGATCTGCTTCGGGAACCAGAAGCTGACCACCGGGACGACCCAGCCGAAGAACAGCCACGGTGTAGACAGCCGGTGCGGCCACAGGGCCAGCGGTTCGGCGTTCTTCCTCGCGCGGTAGAGCCAGACCAGGAACGCGGAAATGGCGAGGATGTAGGCGACGTACTGGACCATCGCCACTGCTTCGGCGATCGAGTCCCCGGCCTCGATATCGGCGATGTCCACCGATTCCGGGTCGGCGGAGTATTCGCTGATGAGGGCGACGCGCTGCACGCCCACGACAGATGCCGTCAATGCGACAAGGGCGTTCAGGGCCAGGGCGACGGAGGCCGCGACGGCTCGCCCATGAATGGGGCGCAGAGCGATGGGGGGTGGTGCGGGGTACACGAGATACTCCTCTATCAGGACAGAACGGGCGTAAATATCCCGTACCTTCAGGTTTCCTGACAATGGGTTTCTGGTGCGCGGCCCTTTCGTGATCACCTCGGCCCGGCTGCTCACTCGGTGTTGTGCTCTGCCGAGAGGGACTGAGGCAGTGCCTGCTGGATCGCGACGACCAGCTTCCGGCTGTTGTCGAGAGCGGCCTGGAGCCCTTCCGCGGGGGTGGTGTTCGCGCGCTGGTGGAGGACGACGCCGAGGATCAGCCGGGTCCTGCCGCCGGCCTCGGTCTCCGCCGCCCACATCAGGGCGCCGCCCGCCGGGGTGCTTGAGCCGGTCTTGAGGCCGATCACGCCGGACGTGCCCAGCAGCGTGTTGGTATTGATGATCGTGCCCGGAACTCCGGGGACCGTGATGCTGGGCTTGGCGACGATCGAGCGGAAGACCTGGTCCTTCATCACCTGCCGGGCCAGCTTCAACTGGTCCACGGCGGTGCTCGTGGTCGTCGGCTCGATGCCGCTCGCGCCGGTGTAGGTGGTGTGAGTCATGCCGAGGCTGACGGCGGCCCGATTCATCTTCGCCACGAAGGCTTCCTGGCTGCCGGCGTCCCATCGAGCCAGCAACCGGGCGATGTTGTTGCCCGAGGGGATCAGCATCAGTTCGAGCAACTGCCGCTCGGTGAGCTCCAGACCTTCCCTGACCGGCGCGCTGGATTCCTCGAGCGAAAGCGACTCCTCGGCGGCGGCTTCGTCGACCTTGATGACCGGGCCGGATTGGGTTCCCCGCAGCGGGTGGTTCTTCAGGATCACGTACGCGGTCATCACCTTGGTGACGCTCGCGATGGGCACCGGCTCCCGCTCGCCTTGCCTGCCGAGGCTGCCGAGGCCTTCGACCTCCACACTCGACTGCCCCTCCGCCGGCCACGGCAGTGACATCGCGACGACCGCGCCCTCCACCTCGCTGGAGCCCTGGCCGACGCAGCCGGAAACGGCGACGGCGAGCGCGGCGACGGCCAAGACCCGTGCCGTGGTGCGCATGGCGGTACGGAGCCGGCGACCCTCCCGGCCGGGCGAACTGGATCCGCCGAGCGGACGGGTAGAGCACATGGCAAAGCACCTCCAGGAGACCGGTGCGCCGAAATCGCGCACGTCAGCCACCCTGTGCGGTGCAGGTGTCCATGCCGTCGAGGGCGTGCGTTCGCGAACGCTCGGCCGCGTATCAGCCGTGTATCAGCTCTCGAACCGGTCCACGCCCTCTAGATGGAGCATGGCGAGCACGCCGGTTCCACACAGTTCGATGCAGGTCTGGCACTGCGAACGAGCCGGTCACGGCCTGGACGTGATGCTCCGGGGTCTACGCCGCGTGCATCGGACGCAGGAGCGCCTCAACGACGGAGCGACCGGCTGATCCTGAAAGATTTCCGAGTGACCAGAGCAGCGGACGAGGCTTCGGCGCGTCTCTGTCATGTGGAAGTCGAACTGCTCTCCCACGGAGAGCCTTCAGCCCGGGATCGGGTCGACGTCGCGGTGTTGTTCGCCGATCACCATCTGGGCCTGGTGCGGCTGGCGCTCCTCATGGTCGGGGACCTGTCGACGGCGGAAGACGTGGTGCAGGACGCGTTCGCCCGGACCCACGCCGGACGGCGGCGATTACGTGATCCCGATCGGGCTCTCGCCTACGTGCGGTCGGCAGTGCTGAACGGCTGCCGATCGGTGTTGCGCCGAAGATCCGTCGCGTTCCGGCGGCCTCTGCCGTACGAAGCGCCGATCTGGTCCGCCGAGAGCGCCGCGATGCTGAGCGAAGACCGGCGCGAGGTGTTGCTCGCGCTCAGCGGCCTTCCCCGCAGGCAGCGCGAGGCGATCGTGTTGCGCTACTACTTCGACCTCTCTCATCAGGAGATCGCCGCCGCGATGGGTGTCGGTGACAGCTCCGTGCGCTCAGCCATCACCCGTGGGCTTGCCGCCCTCGGCCGTCAACTCGGTGAGGACACATGATCGACCAGCGGCTACGCGAGGCCCTCTCAGAGGCGGCCCAGACGGCCCGCCTCCACTCGATCCAGCCACTCCGCACCCCGTCGAAGCGCCCCAGGCCGAGGGTCTTTCTCCTGGTCGCCGTCCCCACGGCGATCGCGATCGGCGTCCTTGTTCTCGTACGGCTCACGCCTCCCCCGATGGAAGCGGCGACGAGCGGCCCACCCCCTCGGCTCTCGGCCTTCCTGTGCCTGAAGAACGACGCCTTTCCCCGGTGTAAGGGACGTAGGGAGGCAACCATCGACGAGCGCCGGAGGATCGAGCAGGTCCTGAGGTCGCTCCCTCAGGTCGCATCGTTCAAATTCGAGGATCAGGGGGAGGCCTACCGAAACTTCCGCGCCAAAATCGTGGCCTCGGCCGATCCGCAGGAGCGGGAATTCCTGGCCTCGGTGAGACCCGAGGAGGTGCCTGCGTCTTTCCGGGTCAAGGTCAAGTCCGCGGCCGGCCTGGCAGCCGTCGCCAGGGCCGTAGAGGGTCTGCCCGGAGTCGCGAACGTTGTCTCGGGACCGTGAACATCTGGCAGCCGGGAAGCGCAGCGCTTTCCCGGCAACGGGTTCTTCGAGCGTTTAGTGCTTGTGAACCGCTGGTCGCGGGCGGGGGCGAGCGCAGCGAGCCCTTGAACCAGTAAAGATGGGATCAGAGTGCTCTTTGGGCTGCTCGACCAATTTCTCGCAGAGCGAGAGGTCGCCGCACAATCCTGATGGCGGGACGAGAGGCGCCGGAACCCCGTGATACGACCTGCGGAAACGCGACCAACATCATCCCCCGTATGTGCCGGGAGCAGGGGCATACGGCGGGGTTTCTGCTGCATGCCCTTGCGATGGTGATCAGGAGAGCTTCGCAGTTCAGGCGGTGTTTCCCTGATCAAACTTGGTAGGGCGGGTGGGACTTGAACCCCGACCCACGGGTTATGAGTGGAATGGATCTTGTTAGGGGAAGGGGCGGCTGACCTGCAGTGCGACACGGCTTCGATCCCGTCTTGTCGACGGCGTTCCGCATATGTTCCGGATCTTGAATACTGGCCCTCGTACTAATGCGGACCGGAATGATCCGCCGGCCCGAACCGCTGGAAGCGGGCCAGGGAGCGCCACGGCGATCGGCTCACCGCAGCGCCGCAAACCAAACCGCATTAGCAGCTCGGATCATGACCGTCCAGATCAGTCGCACCTGGACCAACACCGCTCGGCGCTCGTCCTGGAACGGGGTGGTACGGCGGCGAACTGCAAGTAGAACTGCAACTACGGAGCAGAGGCCACAGGAGGGATGACCTCGATGATGAGCGCCGTGCCGACGAGAGGCACTCCCTCGTGCATGGTGACCTCGTCGCCCGGCTTGAAGAGCTGCCAGTGCTCGAAAGTGAACGGTGCCAGTCTCACCGACGCACACCCACCCGGCTGCAGAGGATCACGTCCTTCGACCCAGAGCCCAGCGACGCAGAACAGAGGATCTCCTTCGGGTGTGCGAAGGCCGACGTCCCACAACGGCTTGAGGACGTGGCCGGGAGGCACGGACAGCGCACGACCTCCATCCTCCCTGCGCGCCAGGCAGAGCTCCGCCAGAACGGCACCAACGCGGGCCTCACTCGCCCGCCATTCGCACCAGGCGACATCTCTCTGCAGCCACATCAGGCGAGCGGCCTCGGCCAGCAGACTCCAGAACTCGGGCGGCTGAGGATGCGCATCCCCCAGGTCTTCGAGAAGCAGGAGAGCCATCTCCCACTCGTCATACTTCAGGTAATCCAGCACGTCGGCCACGCTGAGGCCGGCCTCCTCGGTCCTAACGTCGGCGGGACACATCCGGGCGGCCTGGAGGAGAAGGGAATCCTGGGAATCCACCATCTGATTGTGGTCGATCCTGGCTCGTGTGCATCAGGCCATCGAGCCAGGACTTTCTATTTACAAGGTTCCCAAACGATCTCCGAGCGCGTCCAAATCAGTTCGCGGTGCTGGTCGTCGACACCGCGGCTGTTCAGACCAGTACGGCTCGATTCGGCATTGTCCGTTCCGGTGGCTCCCAGGGTGGGTCCCAAGAACCGGACGATGGTGCCGCCGACCCGTACCATCGTGGAATGTTGATCTGGGAAGGATGCACCGACATGGATATCAATGCCATCCTCCAGACCCACGAGGTAAGTCATCTACCGCATGCCTATCAGGACTGGCTTCGGCGGTACGGCCGCGGCCCAGGGCACGACCCGGTCTTTCACAGGCAAGGTGGTGTCGCATACATGCCCGAGGCTCTCGAAAATCGTCTGGCGGCAAGAACCATCGTGTCCAGCATGCCCACCTCCTACGAGTTGCCGGCGGATGCTCTGGTGGTGTCCACGTGGCAGGGCTACATGTTCGAGTTCGTCATGGTCGACGAGGGCGACGACCCTCCGCTTCTCGTCTACATCGAGGGCGACGCTGAGGCTCAGCAGCGCGAGAGTCAGATGCTGTCGGGCTGGCTGGCGAGCCTTATCCGTACGGAGAACAGCCAAGACGCTCCGTGATCAACCAGTTTGGAAGATTTCGGCGCGCGACTGGCTGACATGCTCCGCAGCAGCTCAGATCGGGTGAAACTTTGCTCCGGAGTCACCGTGACTCCTCTCGATTCACTACCCTGACGGGCACGCAGCGGGCACGTCGGAGAATCGTCAATACCTGTGGATCAAATGAGCCTGGCTATTGCTGTCGTTGAGCGATCCGGTGGCTGGCAGCGGCGCGAACGCGTCGTGTCCTTCCCTCGCTAGCTAGCAGGGTGAGGGCGGCGGGTGAGGTCAGGGTCTCCACAGCGTTGCGCTGGAACCAATCGGAGGAAGTGGCGAGATCCTCCGGAGTCCATGGATCGCCCATGGTGATCGACCTCAGTAGGGTCCATTCGCGCAGGCGGCGGATGAGGAACTCCCGCTCTCCGATCACCGTCGCCATGCCCTGGGCCCAGTCGGGGAACCCCGCGTAGGTAAGCAACCGTGCTGCCCGGTTATCCAGGTGGCGGACCACCGCGGACTGCGCCATCGTCGCATCCGGATCGCGGAGGACGACACTCACTAGGTCGGCCTCGTTCTCCTCGCGAACCTGTGCCAGGTCCTGCAGATAACGAGCAAATCGCTGATGCTCGTCGTCGGCCGGCAGCCCTCCGGTGTCGTTCCGGCCGGTCACGCGGCGGCTCCTTTGGGTCGTTCGTGCTGCCAGATCAGTGCATGTAGCTTTGCGCGGTCAGCATGTCGAGTGGAACAGGCCCCCCACTGGGGTGGTCTCAGCTAAAGCGTTGTAGCGCTCAACCGCTGCCCTCGTCTCCTCTACGAAGACCTCGATGCCCTTCTGCTTCAGCAAGTCCAGGGTTTCCGGGCACGTCTGAAGGACCAAGTCCATCCCTTGGGAGAGGACGACCACCTGGCTGCCGTGGTCGAGTAGTTCGCTAACGTCGGCGGGCTGGATGCCTGGAGCGTGACGCGTACCCGTCTCGTTCCAGTCCCAGGCTCGACCACCGCCGGGGTACAGCTTGAAGTCCTTTCCTTCACCCACCCCCTCGACGACCATGCGGCCCCAAGAGATGTGAGTGATCAGTGGAGATCGCTTCATAGCCGGGAGACTAGCCCCGTAGGTGCACTTGTGCGAGCCTTCCTTAGCTCTGGCCTGCACGGATGGGGTCCTTGAACGACGACGACGGGACTCCGAATCCGGGCTGTCAGCTTGGGAAGCGTATGGATCACGCCTTGTGGTGGCGCTGAGCTGGGCTTCGGGCCGGTCCTGAGTGACCGTGGTTGACCCCTCATCACCCTGGCTAATGGCCCGCTAATGGCCCGACGATCACGGTGCTGCGCTTGGCAACTAGCCAGTGGGCGGCGGCGTGGCGATCATCCCGGAGCCGAGTGCCCCATGTAGGGCTCTCCGTCAACGGACGGTCAGGCATGGGCAGGTGCCGTCGCGGTGCTTGTAGTCGTAGTAGCGGGGATGGCCGCAGTAGCAGATGCTTGTCCACATGCGTTCGGGGTCGCTGGACTGCTCGGGTCCAGCACCGCACGCCGGGCAGGCTGAGGACTCGTCTGTGCAGTGTGGGGCGTCATCCATGTCGGCGATTCACGTCCCGCACTACCATCCGCCCATCCAGCAGTAGAGCATCTGGTCGTTGTCCTTGGCTCGGCGGGCGAGGCCCACGAAATCTTCGATCAACAGCAACAGGTCCTGCGAATCCACACCGCGATATTGAGTGAACTGCTCGGTCTCCGACCATTGGATCGCCAGAGCGGAGAGACGTTCATCGTCGATCCCGGCGAGGGCATCCCGGACGTGCACCGCAAACTCAGCGATGCCTGGCCCTATCAAGTACGGGGAGTCTTCGGGGAGGGCGTCTGCCTCTTCAAGGCTCCGCGGAGCTCCTTCGGGCGGCGGATACAAGTAGGTAAGGCCGAGAAGACCCTGCGAGCGGGGGGCATCGAGGACGAGCGCGACCAGATCGCAGAACTCGCTCTCAGGGTCGATTTTCCCGGCGTCGACGGCATCGAAGCCGCGTGTGACCCCTGGCTCGATGACCCTTGGCGTCTCCGGGTCCACTAGCGCGGCATCGCTATCCGCAGCCCGGTAGTACTCGTAGCTGGTACCCACGTATCCGCTCCCTGCTGCGCAATGCCATGGTCGACTTCGCGCCAGCCAGGCTACGAGACGTACCGCTTGATCATAAGAGCTAGGTGAACCGGGCGCTCCGCTGCCCACCACCTACATGGCGCGTGGTCAGCGTGTTAAAGATCGCGATCAACGGACGCGTACGTGACGCGCATATCCTGTCTCCGTGTGTACCTATGCGGAGGTCGTCTACAAGGTCCACTACGTGTGCGTTCCCTGCCGCCAGAGTCACAAATTGCTATGGGACAGCGCAGGGCACCTTTGCACGCGCTGCCGGACTCCGATGGTCTTCGCCGGCCACGACTTCGCCGCACCACGCAAAACCGACGACAGCCAGTGGGCGGCAGTCGCGGCCGTTCTGGGGGCCGGCCTGCGCTATGAGGGATTCGAGACCTGTGGTTGCTCGAGAGACCCGAAATACCGCCCGCGCACGAGTGCGCAGGTTCGGGCACGGCTCCGGGTGGCAGCTCGCGAAGGACTGACCGACGCAGAAGCGCTCGGGCTACGCGACATCGCCAACTCGAAGTAGGCCTTCGCCGACTGATCGTCCCGTAGGCCTGACCCACCGCCGAGCGGCAGCGTGCCAGCCACGGTGTGGACGTCATGCTCAGGGTCAACGCCGAATGCATCGAAGGGCAACGCGAGATCGCGAATCGGCGAATAGAGGATGCTCAGGGTCTGTTTTGATGGTCCAGGTTGACCTGCGTGAACATGGGGAGGCGGAGTTACCGGTACGTGGGGCCTGCTGACCTGAGGGCCTTGGCCCGGCCAGGCAGTGAAGGCCGAATGATCGTTTCGATAGCCGACTTTGATGGCTGGGCTTCTGAGCTACCGTCGGCCGAACTGGCTGAACCATTTACCTTCGTCATCGACATGGACGGGGTGCTGCGGTTGGCGCCGCGTCGCAGCGAGCATGTGGCGTGCGCTGGCGGCGCCCGGGTCCTGAGCGCGGGCGAGATGAGTGTCAGTCGTGAGGCCGGTCGCTGGGTGGTTGGAGAGGTCAGCAACCAATCGACCGGCTATTGCCCGGACATCAGCTCGTGGTCGGTCGTCGCGGAGGCATTGGACAGAGCCGGGCTGAGGCACCCGTCTGGCTTCACACAGGCGGTGTTGTTCCGGTGCTGTCCCCACTGCCAGGAGCTCAACATCGTGCGCGAGGGTGACTTCGTGTGTGTCTTCTGCGGCGGCGATCTGCCGGAGGCATCGAATATAGACCCGGTTGATGAGGGTGGGGCGTCATAGCGATCCGGCCTGATCCGAGGTCCGCATCATTCCGTGAGGTCGTTGGAAATCTAGTGCTGCATCAGGCAGCGTTTTGCCGCGTCTGAGGTGAAGGCCAATATGTCCGCGTGAGTCAGGGCGCCTCAAGAGGGCTGGGGACTGCTCACCTTGGCCAAGACCCGGCCGGAGAGCAGCAAGCGATACACCGACTCGGGGGAGACCCACGACGAACGAGGGCTCAAGCATCGCGGGGCCAAGGAGACGCGAGCGGTACCTATCCCGCCGGAACTCGTGGCGATCCCGCGCGACCACATCGCGGGGCACGGCGTCGCCGATGACGGACGACTGTTCCGCACCGAGAGTGGTAAGGCGTTCTCCGGCTCGACCGTCTCGAAGATCTGGAAAGAGGTTCGGGGCTACGCACTGCCCCCCGAACTGGTCGCCTCGCCCTGGCGGCCCGGCCATACGATCAGCGACACGCGGCCGCCTCCCTGTGGCTCAACGCGGGAGTCCATGCACCGGAAGCCGCGGAACGGGCGGGGCATGGCGTCGACGTGATGCTGCGGGTCTACGCCAAGTGCATTGAAGGTCAACGCGAGCTGGCTAACCGCCGGATCTTGGAAGCGCTCGCCGTATGAGGCGCTGAAACCCATCCGACAGGACCTCGAGAGATCCCTTGGGGTCCCTCAGCGTATGGGCGAGAAATTGCCAAACGAGGCGCCGAAACCGCCATGCTCACCTGGGAAAACGGCTCCGCGAGCATTCCGCGTATGTTCCGCGACCACTGGCATACGGCTGCTTTTGGCGGCCTTCGGCTGCATGTCCCCGCGATGGCGATCATCGTAGTTTCCGCAGCTCAGGCCGCGAATCCCTGATCAAACTTGGTAGGGCGGGTGGGACTTGAACCCACGACCCACGGATTATGAGTCCGATGCTCTGACCGGCTGAGCTACCGCCCCGCAGTGAAGGAGTCTCTCACAACTTAGTCCGTGTGTGGATCGTCCCAACGGAGGAGTCGTGCTGATCGTTATCAGCCCGAGCCGAGGTCGAGGCCTGGGAAGACGTACGGCCTCGGGGGCGGTATGGGCAATCGGGCGGGAGATCGCCGGGAGCCGGACCCCGGACCGGTGGACACCGGGCTCCCGTCAGCCCTGACGCCCGCTGATCGTGGCGATCACCGGGATTCCCCCTCTCTCTGGCCGCCCCGATGCCGGGATTGCGCCGCGACTCGGGTGATCAGCGCCAAGAACAGCCCAGCGTGCGGCCCGCACGAGGTATACGTGGGCATCATGCGGCAAATGCTCGGGTACGGCCTGGGTTGATGGCTCTTGCGGCTACCTGGGGGTTTTGCTGTGGGGAGACAGGGTTTTCGCTTCGCGGTGGCCGGCGTCTTCCTCATCTCCCTCATCGGCCTCGCGGCATGTGGTGCTCCACGCCCGCTCGGCGCGGTCGGCACGGTCCGCGAAGGCTTCAGGATCGGCCTGTTGCTTCCGGAGAAGGGCGACAGCCGCTACGACAAGTACGACAGGCCGTCCATCACCAAGGCCCTGGCCGCTCTGTGCCCCCGGTGTGAGGTCGTCTACGCCAACGCTGAGCGTGACCACATCCGTCAGGAACGGCAGATGGACGCGATGTTGTCCGAGGGGATCAAGGTGTTCATCCTCGGCGCCGTGGACGTGAAGGCGATCGCGTCGGCGGTCGCCAGGGCCAAGTTCCACGGAGCCAAGGTCGTCGCGTACGACCGGCTGGCGAACGGGCCGATCGACGCCTACGTCTCCTACGACGACCACCAGATCGGCCGGATGCAGGGGCAGGCGCTGCTCGAGGCGATCAGGGCCGGAGGCGACCTCCGGCGCGGTCCGATCGTGATGATCAACGGGTCGCCGGCCGACCGAGCCGCGGCCGACGTCAAGGCGGGCGCGCACGCGGTCCTGGACGGCCAGGTGACCATCGGCAGGGAGTACGACATCCCGTCCCGCAGCCCGGAGACGGCCGCCGCGGCCGCCGCGAACGCGTTCACCGTCCTCGGCGCGCAGAAGGTCGTCGGTGTCTACGTGGCCGACGACCGCATGGCGGCCGGGGTGGCCGCGATCATGGTGCGTGCCCGTCTGAGCCCCGGAACCCCGCTGACCGGCGAGGGCGCCGAGGTCTCGGCCATCCAGCGAATCCTGAACGGCGCTCAGACGATGACCGTGTACAAGCCCGTCGCGCCGGAGGCGGGCAACGCGGCCAGGCTCGCCGTCGACCTCGGCTCAGGCCGGATCGTGTACGGCACGGCCACCGTGGTCAACGGGACCACGGTGGCGATCCCGGCGATGATCACGCCGCCGGTCGTGG
This sequence comes from Planotetraspora mira, assembly GCF_016863275.1. Taxonomy (GTDB): domain Bacteria; phylum Actinomycetota; class Actinomycetes; order Streptosporangiales; family Streptosporangiaceae; genus Planotetraspora; species Planotetraspora mira. The sequence goes on along the minus strand of NZ_BOOO01000002.1, from coordinate 72,851 downwards.
TCACGAGCGCCAACGTCATCGCGACCGTGGTCAAGGACGGGCTCCTGACTCCCGGCGAAGTCGTCCGCCGTCCCGCAGGGCCGGCGAGGCCGTCCATGAGCGTCACGCATTGAGCGAGCCGTCCGGCTCCTCATCCGGGGAATCGGGCGTGTCGGCCGGGCGCAGCCGTTCCCAGACCAGGAAGGCGGCGGCCACCACGAGCATGGCGAGTCCCGTCCACAGATTGATGCGGACGCCCTCCGCCTTGTGGATGGCGGAGGAGCCGTCGAGGAAACCGGTCACCGTGAGGATCACTCCGTACACGGCGAACAGCCCGCCGATCACGCGGCGGATGTCGAAGAGCCGTCGTGGTGCGGCCATGGGGAAACCTCCTGAACGACGTCGGCGATTCTGACATGCACAGCCCCGCGTGTTTCCCTGAGCACCAGTCGAACTCTCACCTGCTACTCCGTCACCTGCGCCGATCACGTCGAGTAGTGCACTGACCAGGCAATACAGCTCTCAACGTCTCCCGTCGACTTCTGACGTTTTACGCCCTCGGACGGAACTGGAACGGAACTGGGGACCTGTTGGGACGTAGCCGCGAACCCGGGTGCTCGTCCCTCCGGGGCTGCGGCCTGGCGGGCTCAACGGTTGTGACTTCTTGCTCCGGGACTGTAAGACGAACGGTGTAACTCCTGATCAAGGAGACACCTGTGACGAGTACGTTGATCCAGGCATCCGAAGCGATGGACCTGGAGAACGCCGCGGTGACGCGGAAGAGCATGAAGCGTCGGACCGGGAGCTGGTGGCCAAGCTGGTCGACCAGGCCCGCGCCGAAGGGCTGGAGTTGGTCGGTTAGAACGGGCTGCTGGGCCGGCGGTTCATTTTTCCCCCATCAACGGCAGCCGGAGAACGAACCGGGCGCCGCGGGGGGAGTCCTCGATTCGCAGACTTCCGCGATGGGCATGGGCGATGTCGCGGGAGATCGCAAGGCCGAGCCCGCTACCGGTGGCGTCACGGCGGCGTCCGTCTTCCAGACGTACGAACCGCTCGAAAACTCGCTCACGGTCGGCCGGTTCGATGCCGGCTCCGTCATCGGTCACCGCCATGACCGCTTGGCCGTCAGCGGACGTGACGGATACCGTGACGCCGGTCTCGGCGTGCCGCCGCGCGTTGCTCACCAGGTTGTTCAGCAGCCGGATCAGCTGGGTTCGTGAGCCGTGCACCCACACATCCCCGGTCACCTGAGCATGCACCGGCATGGTGTGGGAGGGCGTCCCCGCCTCCGCCGTCACCAGCGCTCCGAGGTCGATCGGCTCGGACGGCGCCGGTTCACCGTCGCACAGTCGGGCCAGCAGCAACAGGTCCTCGACAATCGCCTCGAGCCGGTCGATGGTCGACAGGGCTCCCTGAATCGTGTCACGCGGATTGATCTGATCGGGGTAGAGCAGTGCCTCCTCCAGTTGCACCCGCAGGCCGGCGATCGGATTGCGGAGTTCGTGGGACGTAGTGGAGGCCAGTTGGCACTGCAGCTTCAGCGGGCGCAGTGAGCGGCCCGTCATCCGCCACGTCAGCCATCCCGACAGCACCGTCATCAGCAGCGTGGACGCCGCGATGGCGTACTCGAGGTCGTGCGTCGACAGAATCGACGGCTCCACCGCGCCGGCGTACACGACAGGGGAATCCGCATCCAGTGAGATCCTGTCGGCCACGAGCAGGACACACCGCTCGTCCGGGAGGCACTCGGTCCGCCGCTGCACGCGGTTGCCGGGCTCCGGTCTGAACATGCTGAGGGGCGCCCGGCCCGTCTGAGGGCTGGCGTTCACAATCCTGCCCCCGGCGTCCACCACTTGGATGAGATCGATGCCGGCGGAGGTGGGGATGGGGTGTGGCAATTGCCCGACCCGCACATGCGCGCTCCACCAGAGGGTGGTCTTCTCGGCGTTGAGGAACGCCTCGTCTCGAACCCGGTGGCGGACCGCCAGATCCATGCTCACGCCGATCATGACTGCGGTCACGAGGGCAAGCAGCGTGGCTACCGTCGTGTAGCGCACCTGAATGGGACACAGTGGCGGCATCGCTTCACCGTTTTCCTGGGTGTCCGACCAGTTCTTCTGAGCGGGCCACTGCCCGCAAGTCATTGGCGATCTCGGTTGGTTGTTTCATCGCTGCTGTGTCTTTCAAGCTGATCGCTGATCCACACGGACGTCGAGTGGCTCAGGAACAGCCTCAGCCATCCGCGATTTGCTTCTCGGGTGGCCGCCGTTCCCTTTCCTGGGCGGGCACCACCTGCGGGCCGCATAGCCCTGGAGTCTCAGTGCAGTGGGGCGGTGCCATGGTTCGAGGTTGGCATGATGACCGGCCACCGGCAGCGCTCGCGCGCCTGGTCGAGCAGTCGCCGCACTGACTTATATTGGACGATTTAGTCCATGTAACCCACAGTTGCCCGAGCTTGTCAACTCGCAATGTCAAGATCTCGAAGCTACTATGACTCGGCGCGATGCGGGCGAGACGGATCGCAGGCTGTCGCTGATCGTTTCTAGCGATCTTTCCTAATGTGACCTTTGACCCAGTTCAGCGCCATGTCGGGAGCGAACGCCAAGAGCTTTTCATCCTGCATCGCGGCCGGATCACGTCTGGGTTCGGCCGTTTCGGATCGTCGCGTCGGAAGGTCTTGACAACATCAACCCACAAGACCAAGCTGGACGAAATCGTCCATCTGACGGCAGCGGTGCCTGCGTGCCAGCATTCCAGGTGGAAGCTGGCCGCGACCTGATCGGCCCGAGAGGTCACCATCACTGTGGTGTTGTGCAGCCGAGCGTCGGTCGATCACCCGTCAGCCACGTAATCAACCTCTGTGCGTGGCGGAGGGGAGCGCGGACATGAGAAAGGTCTTTCGTGGCGGGCCCGAGGCCGGATGTATTGATGCCATCGCGGCCATTTGTGTCGAACTGGCGGCCATCGACGTCGGCGACTTGTCCCACCGCTTGCCGGAAGTGCATGGGAACGGCGAGATCGTTCGGCTCGCCCGGACGATCAACACGGTCCTTGGGCGACTGGAAGAGGCGGACAGGCGCGTGGAACGAGCGCTCGACCAGCAACGGCAATTCGCTCTGGACGCCTCACATGAATTGCGTACTCCTCTCGCAGGGCTGCGCGTGCGACTGGAAGACGCCCAGATGTATCCGGATGACATCGATCTGACGGATCTCCTCGATGAGGCACTCGGTGACCTTTGCCGGGTGCAGAGCATCATCGCCGATCTTCTTCTGCTGGCCAGGCTGGGTACGGGCAACGAGACGACGATGAAGGAGGTGGACCTCGCGGCATTGGTCCGTGAGGTGGTCGCCCGCGACGCGGGGCGGCAGGAGATACAGCTTCACCTCGACCCCGAGGTGACCGTGTATGCCGTCCCATCTCATATCAACCGAATGCTCACCAATCTGCTCGACAATGCCCACCGTCACGCTGCACAGACGATACGGATCAGCCTGCGCTCCGCAGGCGACGGCGCCGAACTGGCCATCGCCGACGACGGAGAAGGCATCGCCCAAGCCGACCGCGAGCGGATCTTCCATCGCTTCGTCCGGCTGGACTCGGCCCGCAGCCGTGACTGCGGAGGCACCGGCCTCGGCCTGGCCATCGCCCACGACATCGCCTCCGCCCACAATGGCAGCCTCCACGTCGAAGACTCCGCTTCGGGTGGCGCATGTTTCGTCCTCCGGATGCCCCTGGCCAGGGACCACTAGGAGGTGGGCGAAGAAGGGTGGCATACCCGGCGGCGGTGGCGGGGAACTGCTCGATGCCAGGACGCTCTGCCGGCATTCCGGGAGTTGGCATGAGAAGACTTGGCCGTGGATCGGATGCGGTGAGGGCAGCGGATCGGCTCCGCACGGTCACTTGCGGTTGAAGTAATCGACCCTCGCCGCGACCTGCCACAAGACCCTGAAGCACCGGGCTGACCTGCAACGGCCGTCTCGGTGGTTCTCGGCATTTCGCAGCTGATCACAGTGTCATGTGCCCTTGCTGTGCCCTCCGGCTCATGATCACATACTGAGCGGCCATGTCCCCCGCGAGCCTGATCTGCGCAGAGAGAACCTCATCGGCAGATCCGAAGACCTCAAAGGACAACTCACAACCGCCTACCGCCTGTGCCAGTCGCAATTCGAGTGTGGCCTTGCCACCCACCAAGGGGTAGCTGTACCAACGTCCCTCATTCTCATCATCCGTATCCGGCAGGGCGGCACCGATCGCCATCCAGTCAAGATCATCGAATGTATAGCCGACCAGCCACGCGAGAACTTCACAGAGAACTCTCGTGTTCTCCTCCCAGATCCACCCCGTATGGATCAGATCTGACCGATGCACATCCACACCTCAAGATATCGGCCGTTGACCGCCCCTACACGGGCGTAAAGGATCGGGTCTCATGGTGAGGCGGTTCACAGGTGAGCGCGTAAGGAGAATGTGTGAACGACGCTCTGTCGATTTCGGTGACGGTCGCGGCGTTGGTGGTTGCGATCGTCAGCGCTTTCATCGCGTGGTCGAGCGCGCGAACGGCCCGGCTCAGCAGTCGTGCCGGGCACATCCAGAATCTCTTCCTCGCCAACCAGGCGGCGTTGGATCACCCGGAGTTGTGGATGGATGTCCACGGAATCCCTCCGGAGACGTCCGAGCGGGAAGCACGCGCCCTGGTCTATCTGAGCGTCCTCCTCGACGGCTACCTCGTGGCTCATGACCTGCGAACGGGCGGCGACTTCGACCGCATGCTCCGCGAGATGAAACGCGACGGCGACTCGCTATGCCGGATGCTGGCCATCCCCGAGAACGCAGCCCGCTGGGAAATCGTCAAAAACCACTCCTACGGCGACTTCGAACCCGGTTTCATCGCGGCGGTCGAAGCCCTGATCGCCCACGAACAAGCCAAACGAAGGAACTGAGTCGCTCCGGCTTCGATGGAGGCTCGGTCCTTGATGCAGTAGTTGATGTATCGAGAACGCTTGGGACCTGACCAGCCGGACTCCCCTTGACGCAGGTCAAGTAGCGTTAGCAGGCCAGCCGCAAGATGATCGTGGTCCCCAAGACGCCGAAAGGGCCGACCCGATCAATCGGATCAGCCCTCTGAGCTGCGTCGGGACGACAGGATTTGAACCTGCGACCCCTTGACCCCCAGGAAGTGGGGGTAGGCGTTTTTGCAGCTCAACAGCCTTCAGGCAGTCATGCACGACGTTTGGTGACGTGCAGGTTGTTCGGCTACGCGCATGACGTGTGGTCACCAGATGGTCCCCAGTCCGCTACACGTGGCCTGCGGGCCGGCGCTCTCTCTGCGGCGGCGTGCGCCGTGCCGGCGGCGCGTGCGGCCCGGTTAGGGCCGCCTTGACCTTGTAGAGAAGGTTCTCGCCAATCATGCCCTGAGCGGCCGCTATGATCACGTGCCGTGCGCATCCTGGTCGGTGCGCCTGTCGGTGATTGGCCTGCTAGTGCCTGATCTGCGGACTGCCGATCTTCGTGCTGATGCCTTGTGCAAACCTCGTACGGCCTCACGCATAAGAGTTGCGTGAATGCATGTACTGGAGGTAGTTCATGATGTTGCTGAACCCGGCGGCGATGAACGCGGTGCCGATGCCTCCGAGCACGCCGCCTACGGTGGCCAGGCGGCCCAGCCGGACGTACCAGCCGTCGGGCCGGTCGCCCTGGATGTGCGACTTCCAGATGTCGTAGGTGAAGACCGTGTTGAAGCCGCTGATGTTGGCCGCCATCCCGGCCATGAACGAGGCGAGCAGGCCGGTCACGGCGATGCCGAGCACGCCGTTGGGCAGGAACTGGTCCATCAGCAGCGGGATGGCGTCGTTGTACTCGGGGCCGCCGTCCTTCCCGATGTCGCTGAACAGCACGAGCGCGATCAGGCCGGGGATCACCGTGACGATGGGGATGACCAGCTTCGGATAGGCCGCCACGATAGGGGTGAGCCGTGCCGCGTTGGTGTTGCGCGCGGACAGGGCGCGCTGGACCTCGGCGAAGTTCGTCGTCCAGTAGCCGAAGGAGAGCACGAGGCCGAAGACGATGCCGATCCAGTTCGCGCCGAGGGGGTTGCCGGATGTCGCCGTCTGCGCCCAGGTGTGCAGTCCGCCGTCGCCCAGCACGCTCTGCCGTACCTTCTCGCCGAGGCCGGAGAACCCGCCGACGCGGATCAGCCCGATGACCACGACGGGGACGAGCCCGGCGACGATGACGAAGAACTGCATGACCTCGTTGTAGATCGCCGAGGAGAGGCCGCCGAGTGTGATGTACGCCAGCACGATCGCCGCCGAGACGACGATCGACGACCAGAGCGGCCAGCCGAGCAGGGCGTCCATGACCAGCGCCAGGGCGTAGAGGTTGATGCCGGCGATGAGGATCTGCGCGATCGCGAACGTCGCCGCGTTGAACAGCTGCGTCGGCCCGTTGAACCGCCTGCGCAGGAACTCCGGGACGCTGTGCACCTTCGACCGGTAGTAGAACGGCATCATGACGACGCCGAGGAACACCATCGCGGGGACCGCGCCGATCCAGTAGTAGTGGACGGTCATCAGGCCGTACTGGGCGCCGTTGGCGGCCATGCCGAGGATCTCGATGGCGCCGAGTTGGCCGACATGAAGGCCAGACCGGTGATCCAGGCCGGGAGGGACCGGCCGGACAGAAAGAAGTCCAGGCTGGTGCGTACGGCACGGCGCGCGGCCAGGCCGATGCCGAGGACGACGAGGAAGTACAGCGCCAGGATCGCGTAGTCGAGGACGTTGACGTCCAGCCGCAGATCCTGCGCGGCGAGTAAGAGATGATCGGGCACGGGAGGTCGGCTACCCCTGACCGCCCTCCTCTCACACGCGTACCCCGTCGAATTACGGCGGGCAGGTACTCAACGGATCAGATCTCCGGAATCCTCTCCAGGGTGATCACGGGGATCTCACGTGGCGCGGCCGACTTCTCGTGATCGGAGAAGAAGGAGTAGTCCCGCTTGGCGGCCGTCCAGAGGCGCTCCCGCTCCGCGCCCGACGTGGCCGTGGCGATCGCGATGTACACCTCCGGCCCGATCTCGACGGTGACCTTGGGCTCGGCGAGGAGGTTGTGGTACCAGTCCGTGTGGGCGGCACCGCCCGCGTTGGAGGCGAACACCACGAGCGTGTCGCCGTCCCTCATGTACATCATCGGGGTGGTGTGCGGTTTGCCGGTCCTGCGGCCGCGCGTGGTCAGCAGGAGGATCGGCCGCCCCTCGAAGGGCCCGCCGCCCTCATGGGCGCGGAAGTCGTCGATCGTCTTCCGGTTGATCTCACGGATGTCGTCCATGAGGGCATACTGACCTGAATTCCTGCCGCCATGTGTCAGGTAGGGGCCTGTTTTACGCGTTCCACACCGCCGCGACGGACTCGGCGAGCGCGTCGGTCTGGGCCACTCCCGCCTTGTACGCCGGACCCCACAGGGCCGGGTCGAGGACGTTCTCGCCGAACACGGCCATCGTCGCCTCGTCCGGCCGGATCACCAGAGTCGAGGCCGTGCCGACGGCGAGCAACTCAGCCTCCAGCGTGGCGTGGGGAGACATGTGGCCCAGTGGCTCCAGCACCACCACGGGGTCGGCCCCTGAGGCCAGGTCCGCGGACGTGGGGGAACGCACTCCGCCGTCGATGTAGCGCTCACCCGCGATCTCGACGGGCGGGTAGACCATGGGGACCGCGCAACTGGACGCCACGGCGAGCACCAGCGGGACGCCGGAGTCCTTGTCCCAGACGACGAACTCGCCGGTCGCGGCGTTCACGGAGGTGATCAGGAGCTCACGGTCGGGCCACTCCTTGATCGGGAGCCGGTCGCCGATTCTCTCGATCCGGGCCGTGGCCGGACCGGTGGGAGCCGCGAGGGCCATCTGCCCCACCCTCCGCCGCGCCTCCTGAGGCTCGAGGTTCGGGTCGAACAGGATGCCGAAGGCCTCCATGACGGCCTCGGAGGCCACCGTCTGGACCGGGCCGGTGTCGGTGGACACCTGGCGGGTGACGGCGGCCTCGAGGTCGGCGCCCGTGGCGATGAGCGTGCCCGTGACCGAGCCCGCGGACGTCCCGATGATCCGGTCGGCCGTGCCGAGGTCGATTCCACGCTCGCGCAGGCCCGCGACGATCCCGGCTTCCCAGGCGATCCCGGCGACTCCTCCGCCGCCGAGCACCAATGCACTTGTCATATCCCGATTATGTGGGACGTGATCGCCGAAAACAGGAGGGCTCAACCTGTGAGTTCCCGGACGGCCGCCGTGAACAGCTCGGTGTGCAGGTCGACGTCCTCGGTGGTGGTCGACGGGCACATCAGGGCCATGTTGTGGAACGGCGTCATCAGCACACCGCGGTTGTGCATGAAGAGATGGAAGTAGTCGTCCAGATCGTCGTCCGACAGCGCCGCGGACTCGCCCCCGTTCGCCGGGGTGCCGAAGCGGTATTCCGTACGGGCGCCGAGTTGGGTGATCGACCACGGCAGGCCCTCGATCGCCTTGGCCACGCCGTCGGTGAAGCGGGACGCCAGCGTGGTCATGTACGCGAAGGCGTCGTCCGTGAGCACCTCCTCGAGGGTGGCGCGCGCGGCGGCGATCGACAGGGCGTTGCCCGCGAGCGTGCCGCCGACCCCGCCCACGTCGACGAGGTCGGCCCCCTCCTCGGCGAGGATCCGGTCGGCCACCTCCTGCGTGACGCCGTACGCGCCGATCGGGACGCCGCCGGCGATCGCCTTGCCGATGGTCACGATGTCCGGGTCGAGGTCCCAGGCCCGGGTGCACCCTCCGGGGCCGGCCGAGAAGGTGTGGGTCTCGTCGTTGATCAGCAGGGTCCCGTGCCGCCGGGTCAGTTCCCGTACGGCGGGCAGGAACCCGGGGGCCGGCAGCACGATGCCGATGTTGGTCAGCGCGGGCTCCATCAGCACACAGGCGACGTCGCCGTGGGAGAGCTCCCGCTCCAGCGCCTCCAGGTCGTTGAACTCGACCACCCGGGTGGTCTCCGCGGGGTCGACGGGAGGACCGACGTTGCCGGGGCGGGGCAGGGTGCCGTCCGGGCCGAGCGTGACCACGGTCTCGTCGACGGTGCCGTGATAGCAGTAGTTGAACACCAGGATCTTCGGCCTGCGGGTGATCTGGCGCGCCAGGCGGAGGGCCCACCGGTTGGCGTCGGTCGCGGTCAGGCTGAAGCTCCACAGGCCGACCTTGAACCGGCGGGTCAGCTCGGCGCCGACGAGTTGGGCGTCCTCGCTTGGGAGCATGGCGGTGAACCCCAGACGGTTCCGTACGGCACGCATGACGGGCTCGGGGGAGTGGCCGGCCATCGCGCCGGTGTCGCCGAGGCAGAAGTCGACGTACTCGAAGCCGTCGATGTCGCGGACGCGCGCGCCACGTGCCTCGTCGAGGTAGGCGGGGAACCGCCCGGCGGCCTTGTTCATCCAGGTCATCGGCACGCGACCGAGAAGGGATCCGGCGCCGTCGTAGGCCGCGCGGCTGCGCGGCAGTCGCGCTTCGTAGTTCCGGCGCTCGCGTTCGAGCAGGGCGTGGAGGCGTTTCCGGTCGAACATGTAAGGCATGCTGCCTCACCCGAATCCGACAAATCCACCCCCACCGCCAACCTTTGCGCAACCCCTCCGCCGTGATCATGCACAGGTTCGGGTCCGGCCCGTCCGACGTGCCCAAACCCCGGTCGTGATCATGCGCAGGTTCGGAGAAGTGGGCCCTGACCTGCGCAAACCCCGGTCGTGATCATGCGCAGGTTCGGACAAGTAAGCCCCGACCTGCGCGATCCCCCATCGTGATCATGCGCACCTTCGTGGACGGCCCGGCTGACCTGCGCATTCGATATGCGTGATCATGCAGCCGGGCCGTTGTGGTGTACCTGATGGGGAATGAACGAGTGAGACGTGGACGCCCGGCGTGCTTCTCGTGCATGATCACGACTGTTGTACGCCCAGGTCGGGTGAGTGGTTCACGAACTTGCGCATGATCACGGCGGGGATCGGTGCATGTCGGAGCCGGTTTCTCCGAATCCGTGCATGATCACGATGGGGGATTGCGCAGGTCAGGGCCTACTTCTCCGAACCTGTGCATGATCACGCGCAGGGGGTGGGGGTGGTCATTATTCTTATTTGTGGGGGGTGGGCCGTATGGCGACGACCGAGGAGCACGGCGACACGGGGAAGGTCGTTCTGGCGGAGGAGATGGGCTTTCTCGATCGCATTCGTGCCACTCCGGCCGGCCGGCTGACGCTCAAGATCGTCGTGGGAGTGCTCGGCACGGCCATCATCGTCACCGGGCTCATCATGGTGCCGTTCCCCGGACCGGGCTGGCTCGTGGTCTTCGCGGGCCTCGCCGTGCTCGCCACGGAGTTCGCCTGGGCGTCGAGGCTGCTGCAGATCGCCAAGGAGAAGGTGATGGCGGCCACCGACTGGCTGAAGCGGCAGAACTGGGTCGTCCGCATCGTGGCAGGGGTGCTGACCCTGATCGTGGCGGCCGCCATCGTGTGGGCGACGGTCAAGTTCACCCTGGGGATCGACCTGATCGAGAAGGCGCGCGACCTCCTCGGGCGAGGGTGAGGGTGAGGGCGAGCGCGAGCGCGAGGGTGAGGGCGACTCGCGGTGGCTGGCTTCAGCTACCGGCGAGAGCCAGGCGCCGTACGGCGAGTTCGGTGAACAGGGTGGCGCCGTCCGACAGGACGGAGTCGTCGAACATCGCGTCGGGGGAGTGGTTGGCGGGCGCCGACGACGGGTCGCGTTCGGGCGGGCAGGCGCCGACGAGCAGGAAGGCGCCCGGCACCTCCTGGAGCACGAAGGAGAAGTCCTCCGAGCCGGGCGTCGCGTGCGGCAGCGGGAAGTAACTGCCCTGGCCCAGCGTCTCCCGCACGGTCTCCGCCGCGAAGTCGGCTTCGGTGTGGTCGTTCACCGTCACGGGGTATCCGATGCCGAACTCGCACTCGACGGTCAGCCCGTGTGCCTCGCCGATGCCTCGCGCGAGCCGTACCAGGCCGTCTCTGATCCGGTCGCGGGAATCAGTGGAGAAGGTACGGATGGTCGTCGAGAACGTCGCCTCGTCGGGGATGACGTTGTCGGCCGTCCCGGCGTGGAAGCTGCCCACGGTGACCACCACGGGGTCGTACACGTCGAACGTCCGCGTCACGTGGGTCTGCATGGCCGTCACGATCTCGCAGGCCGCGGGGATGGGGTCGAGCGCGGCGTGCGGGCTCGAACCGTGGCCGCCCCGCCCCCGCACGGTGACGAAGAGGGTGTCGGCAGCCGCCATGATCGGCCCGCCCTTGGTGAGGATCAGCCCGCGGGGGATCGTCATGGAGAAGACGTGCATGCCGTACGCCGCGACGGGTCGTGACCCGGACGCGTCGAGCACGCCCTCCTCGATCATGAGCTTGGCGCCTTCCTGGCCCTCCTCGCCCGGCTGGAACATGAAGACCACGTCTCCGGCGAGGTCCGCGCGCCTCCCGGAGAGCAGGCGGGCCGCTCCGGTCAGCATCGTCATGTGCAGGTCGTGGCCGCACGCGTGCATGCGGCCGTCGTGCACCGACCGGTACGGCACATCGGCGTTCTCGTGCACGGGAAGCGCGTCCATGTCGGCCCTGAGCAGCACGGTCGGACCGGGGCGCGAGCCCCGCAACACGGCGGTCACCGACGACAGGCGCTCACCCGTGGTGATCTCCAGAGGAAGGCCGTCGAGCGCGGAAAGGATCTTCTCCTGGGTGCGCGGGAGGTCCAGGCCCACTTCGGGCTCACGGTGTAAAGCGTGGCGGAGCTCGACCAACTCATCCTGAAAAGTCATGGCACATCCTCATCCGGAGCGGGAGACGACCTTGTCGCCATCGTCACCCTAATGCGCCGTGTACCACGGAGAAATCGCACGTGGCCGCTCGGCGAAGGGCGGGCGACATCACCGTGTCGCCCGCCCTCCCGTAGCCGGCTCGGCGAAGGGCGGGCGACATCACCGTGTCGCCCGCCCTCCCGTAGCCGGCTCTCCCGTGCGCGGCCGCCGGCTCGCTCAGGTGACGCGCAGCGCCGTGCCGAGGCGCCGCCGCGTCAGCCGGAGCGATCGTCCCCGCCCCGTCACGGGTGCGAGGCCGAGCACCACCTTCTCGGCCGCGTCCGGCACGAGACGGAGGTCATGGGTGATGAGGATCGTGGTCCGCCCGGACATGAGCCGGCCCAGCGGCTCCATGATGCGGGCCGCCGTCACCTCGTCGAGCCCCGTCATCGGCTCGTCCAGGATCAGCACGGGAGTGTCGCGGAGGATGGCGCGCGCGATGGCGATCCGCTGCCGCTGGCCGCCGGACAGCAGCCGTCCCTTCTGGCCGACGGGTGTGTCGTACCCCTCCGGGAGCCTGCGGATGAAGTCGTGCGCGCCGGCCGCGACCGCGGCCCGCACGATGTCGGACTGGTCCGATCCCGGCCTGCCGTACGCGATGTTGTCGCGCACGGTCCCCGAGAACAACATGTTCTCCTGGGTGAGCAGGGTGACGCGATCGCGCAGGTCCCGGTGCGGCAGGTCGCGGATGTCCACTCCGTCGAGCAGGATGCGCCCGCCCGAGGGGTCGTAGAACCGCAGCAGCAGCTTGGCGACCGTCGACTTCCCCGCACCGCTCGGGCCGGTGCACACGATCAGGTCGCCGGGCCGGGCGGTGAACGACAGGCCGGCCAGTGTCGGCCGGGTCCGGTTGGGATAGGTGAAGTGCACGCCGGTGAACTCGATGCGGCCACCGCCCCGGGCCGCGGCGACCTGCCGGGTCCTCTCGGCGACCGATCCGTGCCGACCGGCGACGGCGCCGGTCGCGATGGTCCCGGTAGCGATGGTCCCGGTAGCGATGGTGTCGGTGTCGGTGTCGGTGTCGGTGTCGGTGTCGGCGTTGGTGGCCGCGCCCGAACTGTCGGTGACGGCCGGCCGGGCGTCGAGCACCTCGAGGATGCGGTCGGAGCCCGCGGCCGCCTCTGAGACGGTGAGCGCGGTCTCCCCGAGCCCGCGCACCTGCGGATAGAGGTAGGCCAGGTAGGCGGCGAAGGCGAGCAGGCCGCCCAGCGTGAGCCGTCCCGAGGCGATCTCCCACGCGCCCACCCCGATGATGGTGAGCAGGCAGCCGGTCTCGATGACCTGTACGGCGGGGCCGTACAGAGCGGACAGCCGCGCCTGGGAGAGGTTGGCACGCAGCCAGCCCTGCCCCGCGGCGTGCAGCCGCTCGGCCTCCGTCTCCTGCCGGTTGTACGCCTGGACCAGCGTCTGGTTGGACAGCGCCTCCTCGATTGCGCTGTTCATGGCGCCGTTGTTGAGGCGCTCGCGCGCGGCGGCATGCCGGAAGCGCCCGGCGAAGCCCTTGGACACCAGGACGAACGCCGGAATGAGCGCGAACGTCACCAGCGCCAGGTCCCACCGGATGAAGACGGCGGCCGTCGCGAAGAAGACCACGCTTATCAGCGCCGTGATCAGCTTGATCAATCCGGAGACCACCAGTTCCTCGATGGCCTCGATGTCGTCGGTCAGCCTCGCCATGAGGTCGCCGAGCTTGCGGTTCTCGAAATAGTCGGGCGTCAGCGTCTGCAAATGCTCGAACACGCCGTCACGCACGCGTAGCAGGAAACGTTCTCCGCCGAGGGCCGCGGTGTAGGCGCTGGCGAACGCCGCGCCGGCGGCGAGCGCGGTCAGGCCGATCCAGGCCGCCGCGGGCGTCCAGAACGCGGACAGGTTCCCACTGCTGAGGACCTCGTCCGTGATTCGGCCGAACAACGCGATGGCCGCGACCTCGCATGCCGTGCCCACCATCGCCGCGACCACGCCCACGGCGAACAGCCGGCGCAGGCCCCGGGTGTAGGGCCAGAAGCGCCGGAAGCTCGACCTGATGGAGACGAACGGCGCGACATCGGCCGATGCGCTCGTCCGCCCCGAGGCTGGGAAGTGGGGGAGCCGGCGGGTGACCCGCCGGCTCCCATCCTCTTGTGGCAGGGAACTCACCACCAGCACCGGCGCCGCCTGCAGCGCCAGCGTCGCCGGCACCCGCACCGTCGCCAGCCGCCGCCCCAGCTGCCCCAACTACTGGGGGTGCGAGCCCCCGACGGGAAGACGTTGCTTATGCTCATCGATCCCTCCCTGTGGCAGTTTCTCTAACTGTGACGATTCGGACAATACCCCCAATAACGGCGCAAATCGCCGGATGAACGCCACTTGACGGCTGTTTTTATCCGTTCATTCCTTAAGGCGCTTCCGGTCGGCCGGAGAAACCGCCGGGCCTGTACCCGATGGCAGGTTTAGCGGCGGTGCAACAAAGCGAGCATCAAAAGGTGTCCACAACAAGCTCGGTAATTTCGTGCCGGGTATTCGCGGGAGCCGGGGTCCGAAGGCCTGAAACCCCCGTCTGAGCAGGGGTTCGTGGTCGTCGCAGGTCGCGAGGGCACTCTCCGGATATCCCACGCGGTTGTGATGCACGGGCCGGTCCTCGTCATTGAAGAGGGAGGGGCCTGCTCATTCGAGCTGTGTTACTGGCGAGTAGCCCGACATCCGATATGCGCCGGCAATACCCGCGTGATCCACGGGTCCGGGTGCGAAAAGGCCTATGAATACGGGAAAGCGCTATACCGGAGCCCTGGTGCGGCACGCGTCGGCAGTCTAGAAACAGATTCGAATTCCACTTGGAAAACAGTCCAGGACAGACAGTGGGCAGGCAGGCGGAGGAGCGCACAGGCGGGTGACATCGGCGCGCGCCCGACCCGCGAACGGCCGCGACCGTGGGTGAAGTGAACCCCAGGTGTGTACGGCCCGGCGAACGCGGGGCCGGGTTGTGTGGACCCCAGGTGTGTACGGCCCGGCGAACGCGGGGCTGAGCTGTGCGGGTCCCCAGGTGTGTACGGCCCGGCGGACGCGTCTACAGGTAGAGACCGGTGCCGTGGTCGGTCTGCTGAGTGGCGACGGCGTGCAGGTCGCGCTCGCGCATCACGAGGTAGAGCCGGCCTTGCACCTCAACCTCGAACTGCTCCTCGGGGTTGAACAGGACCTTGTCGCCGGCCTTGACGGCCCGGACGCTCGAACCGGCGCCGCAGACCTCACCCCAGACGAGCCGGTTGGCCAGTTTGACGGTGGCGGGGATGACGATGCCCGCGCTGCTGCGCCGCTCCTCGGTCTCCGGCTCCACCATGACCATCACGCGGTCGTGCAGCATCTGGATTTCGAACTTCGGGTCGGCCACGGTGGAAGTGTACGCGCGACGGGCAGGCCGTCCGTCATGGCGGCGCGGCCGCCGGGGAGTCGCCGCGGCAGGGTGTCAGCCGCGCCCCATGGCCAGGTCGTAGCCGGTGCCGGCGCTGCGGAAGACGCGGCCGGTTCCCCAACTGAGCACCTGGAACCGGATGTGCACGCTGTTGGAGCGCACGCCGGTGAGGCCCGCCATCATCTCCTCGGACAGGTCGACGATGGCCGGGATGTCGTGCTGCGCGACGGCCCATTCCGCCGGGCCGAAGTCCTCGACGACCCCGACCGCGCTCCTGCCTCCGTAGGTGATCTTGACGGTGGTGCCGAGCGGCCAGTACGGGCTCGCGATCGTCTGGTACCGCATCGGCTTGCCGGACGCGGTCACGCCGTCCCAGAACGAGGTGGCGGTCGCCGTACCGGACGGCAGCGCGGCGGGTGTCGCGGTGGCGGCGCGGGGCGAGGACGCCGTCGGCGCCTGGGGAGTCGCGGCGTGTGCGGCCGAGGCCGTGCCGGCGGTGAGGGCCGCGCAGCACGTGATCGTGGCGATCGCCTGAGAGGTTCGCTTCTGCATCGGGGGGCCTTTCGCTTCGATCGCAGGAGCCCGCGGGGGAGCGGGCGACCGTCGAGGAAGGCCTCCGGGAGGATCGGCGAGTGTTCGGCGAGCGCTGCGTACGCCTGGGTCGGCGAACGGCCCCGCGCGGGCGGGGTTCTTGCGGGGGCGGACACGTTCCCGTGGGGCCAGGAACACGACAGCTTTGCGATATGGGGGATTTGCGTTACCGAAGCATGACTTCTGCCTCAACTATAATCAAAGAGACAGTAAAGAGGGCAAAATGCTCAAATGGGATGGTAGATCTTATTTGGCCCTTTGCCCCGGTCTGGCATTGCCGGGCCGCCCCGTGACAAGATCGCAGAATGTCATTCGACGCCTACAAGTGGATCAACGAACCTCGTGAGTGGGCCGCGGAGGACGGGTTGCGCGTGGTCGCGGATCCCGACACCGACCTGTGGCAGAAGGCCCACTACGGCTACTCCTTCGACAACGCCCCCATGTTCGTCCGCGAGGTCGAGGGGGACACGCGCATCAGGGCGACGTTCTCCGCCGACTACGCCGACCAGTACGACCAGGCCGGCGCCATCCTGCGGATCGACGAGGAGAACTGGGTCAAGGCCGGCGTCGAGTTCGTCGACGGGGCCTACCAGCTCAGCGTGGTCGTCACCCGGGGCTACTCCGACTGGTCGGTCGTCCCCGCGCCGGGCACGCCGGAGTCGGTGACCATCGACATCGCGCGCGAGGGCGACACCGTCATCGTCCGGTACGGCCTCGACGGGGCCGAGCCGGTGCACATGCTCCGCCTGGCCTACTTCCCCCCAGAGGTCCGGGCGCTCGCGGGAGCGATGTGCGCCGCGCCGAGAGGCGGCGGATTCGAGGTCCGGTTCACCCGCCTGTCCGTCGTCTGACCGCGGCTCCGCGACGCTGAGGCGAAAGCCGTACAGTCACGACATGAACGACAACGCACCCGGAAGCCCGACGAGCGTCGAGGCGGCGGTCCTGGACGCCGTCGACGAGGCGGGCACCGTCCGCCTGCTCGCCGATCTGGTGCGGGTGCCGAGCGTGACCGGCACCGACGCCGAGTCCGACCTCCAGGACCGGTTCGCCCGCATGCTCACCGAATGCGACCTCGACGTCGACATGTGGAAGCTCGATCTCGGCGACCTCAAGTCCAGGGAGGGATTCCCCGGCACCGAGGCGGAGCGGACCGAGGGGTACGGCGTCGTCGGCGTCACCGAGGGCGAGGGCGAGCCCGGCCTGATCCTCCAGGGACACGCCGACGTCGTGCCGATCGGTGACCCGGCCAAATGGGAGGGGCAGGACCCGTTCGGCGCCCGCCTCACGGGCACCACCCTGCACGGCCGGGGCGCCTGCGACATGAAGGCGGGCCTCGCGGCCAACCTCGCCGTCGTCCGGGCGATCCGCCGGGCCGGTGTACGGCTCGCGCGGCCGCTCGCCCTGCACTGCGTGGTGAGCGAGGAGGACGGCGGGCTCGGCGCGTTCGCCACACTCGCCCGCGGGCACGGCGGCGAGGCGGCCGTGATCACCGAGCCCACGAGCGGAAAGATCATCACGGCCAACGCCGGGGCGCTCACCTTCCGCCTCGAAGTGGCCGGCCGGGCCGCCCACGGCGCGACCCGATACGAGGGCGTCAACGCGATCGAGGCGTTCTGGCCGGTCTTCCAGGCGGTCCGCCGTCTGGAGGCGGACCGCAACCGCGACGTCGATCCGCTGTTCGCCGGGAACCCCCTGCCCTATCCGATCGAGATCGGCACCATGCGGGCGGGTGACTGGGCGAGCAGCGTGCCCGACCTGCTGGTGGCGGAAGGCCGTCTCGGCGTCCGGCTCGACGAGGACCCCGCCGACGCCCGAGCCGCGCTGGAGGGCGCGCTGGCCGACCTCGACGACCCGTGGTTGCGGGCCAAC
Source organism: Planotetraspora mira (assembly GCF_016863275.1). Classification (GTDB taxonomy): domain Bacteria; phylum Actinomycetota; class Actinomycetes; order Streptosporangiales; family Streptosporangiaceae; genus Planotetraspora; species Planotetraspora mira. Next base: position 55,173 of record NZ_BOOO01000002.1, on the reverse strand, counting down.
CCCGTCGCGGTCACCTGGCCGGGCGGGCAGTTCGCGAGCGGCCGGCTTCCCGAGGGGCACCCCCTGCTCGGTGAACTCGGCCGGGCGGTCGCCGACGTGACGGGGGACAGGCCGGGGACCACGGCCGCGCCGTACGGGAGCGACCTGCGGCTGTACGTGGCGGGCGGCGTCCCCACGCTTCACTACGGCCCGGGCGACGTGCGTTTCGCCCACGCGCCGCGCGAGCAGGTCGACCTGCGCGAGATGCACGAGGTCACGCGGGCGCTCGCCCTGCTGGTGCTGCGCCGCTGCGGCACGTTGTGAGGCCGTCCACGGGAGTGCCGGTGAGCGACGCGGCACGCTGTGAGGCGTCGCGCGCGTGACGGTCAGTATGTGCTGGTGACGGAGGCGATCTCGTTGAGGGGGAACTCGAGGTAGTCGCCCGCCTCCTCACACCACGCGTCCAGCACGCCGCTGCGCAGCTCGCCATGGCTGATCGTCGCGGTGACGCCGTCGGACAACGTGATCAGCGCGCGGACGTCGCGGTCCACCACGAAACCGAGCAGCGACTGCTGCGCGGTCGGCAGCCGCGTCGCCATCCGGCCGATGACGGCCCAGGTCTGGCCGCCGGGTCCGGCGGAACCGCCGTTCACGAGCAGGCGCCTGGCATGCTCGCGCGGATCGGGCGGCGGCTCGAGCAGCGAGGGGGGAGGATCGAGCTCGGCCACCCGGCCGCCGGGGAGCAGCGTCAACCGGCCCGCGTTGGGCGCACGCCGGATCGTGATCTCCGCGCCGTCGTCGACGGGCACCGGGGCGTAGCCCGCCTCGCGCAGCGTCGCCAGCGCCGTCGCCGCGGGCGCGGATCCGGCGAGCACGGTCGGCGCGAGCAACCTCAGCCCGAGCTTGGCCAGCCTCCGGTGCGCGACGAGCTCCGCCAGCAGCGCCGGATCGGATCCCTGGATGATGCAGCCGACCGACGACACCGTGACCTCGCCGTGCCGCCTGGCCACGTCGTGGACCAGATACGTGAGCGGCTGGGGAAGCGTTCCTGCCATGGACAGGTCGGACAGCAGGGAGTCGGCGGTGCCCCCGGAGTCCAGCGCCCGCCGTACGCTCGCGGGGCTGAACCGCCACACCGACGCCGCGCCCCGGGACTCGCGGTCGGCGGCCCGGTCGAGCAGCGACGCCAGCTCCACCGACGGCGGCCCGGTGACCACGGCCGTCAGATCGGCGCCGAAGAGCGCGGTGCGCTGCGCTCCGGCGAGGGCCGTCACCGAGCACTTCGCGAGGACCGGATCGTGCTCGATCTGGGGCGCGGTCTCGTCGCCCTCGTTCCCGGCGATCGTGCCGAGGGCGGCCAGTGCCCGGCCGAGGTCGGTGAGCGTGTCGTGCGCGCACAGGCCGAGCAGCCGGGACTCCTCGATGATCGCCGGTGCGCAGTCGGCGAGGAGTTGCCTGTCGAGCAGCGGCGCCCGCCAGTGGACCGACTGCACGAGCTCGGGGAGCGTGGCGAACCCCCTGCCCTCGGGGACCATCGCGAGCGCGCCGAGCACGGCCCACCGGATTCGCGCGATCGTCTCTCCTGCGGGGTCGTCGCCGAGGACGGTCGGGTAGCGGTTCTCCGTCCGCCGCAGTGACGAGCGCTCCATGCGCCACCACGCCGCGAGCAGCACCCGTAACCGGACCGGGGCGTCCTCCAGCCGCCATGCGTCGAACCTGTCGGTGGGCACCAAACCGCCGGCGCCTTCGTCGAGGGCGATCAGCCGGGCCACGGCGGAGATCTCCAGCAGCAGCCGGGTCTCCTCCTCGGTGCAGCCCGTCTCGCGGGCCACCCGCTTCACCTCGCGCACGCCGACGCCGCCGTTCTTCAGCAGCGGCAGCGGGGTCTTGTCGGTGTTCTCCAGCAACGCGGTGACGCGATCGACGATGTGCGGAGCGGCGAGGCACATCGCGTGCTCGACGGCCTCGGGGTCGATCCGCGTGGTGCCCAGATCGGGCGGGTCGGGCGTGAAGGGACCGCGGTAGTCGGGCCCGCGCAGGGCGAGCGCCACCTCGCGCGGCATCTCCGCCACGTCCCACTGGGTACGGAACAGCAGGCCGTGTTCGGCCGCCCACTTCTCTGGCGTCCCCGGAGTGACGAAGCGGTTGCCGTCGACGCTCCGGACCGGCCCGTCCCACGCGAAGTCGTCGAGCATCTCCATCGTGCCGTCCGGCGCCTGCCGGACCAGCTCGGCGAGCCGTTCCGAGTCGCTCAGCAGCCCGATGATCCGCACGGCCACCTGCCGCTTGCCGCCCTGGTACGGCAGGTCGAGGATGCGGCACAGCCGGCGCAGCGCCTCGGTGTTGAGCATCCAGGAGTCCAGGTAGGCGGCCAGCGGTTCGCCCAGCCCGCACGGCGCCGTCCACCACTGTGCGACGGCCTCCGCGAGGTCGATCCTGCCGTCGGGGGCCGGCCAGGCGAGGACGTGGTCGTAGAGGCGGTCCAGCCACGGGATGACCTCGGAGGTGCTCACCCCGAGGAAACGGGCCAGTTCGTCCTCCGTGGGACGCCCGCCGATGACCAGGCACCCCTGCAGGATCTCCAGGGGCGGCAGGGGAAGGCCGCGCATGACCTCCATGAGGGCGAAGCCGTTCGTCAGCCGGTGCGCGAGCGCGTCGATCCTGCGGGGCCACGGCGCGGCGATGGCGTCCGGGCGGTTGGCCAGGACGCGGGCGAGCCGGTCTTCATCGAGAGCGGTCAGCCAGCCGACTAGGTGATCGTCCATCACAGATCTCTCGGAAGTCTCAGGAAGCCACCGTAATGCGGATCACACTCTTGACGGGGGTCGCGAGCCAGGATACAGCGCGCGGTCACGAGCCCCGAGATCACGACATTTCTCCATCGATCGCTGCGAAACGGCCATGCCGTTCGCCTATTACGGTTCGATCTCAGCACATCTGGTGCTGCCGTGCCGAGCATTCGTGCCATCGGGCCGTCGGCCGGGGGGCGCTCCCGTACATTCCGGGCTGCACGGGAGCGCTCCGCGGCCGGCGGACCGCGTCCGGCGCCACTGAGGTGTGACTGTCAGGACAGGCGCCGGGTTCGCTGCCGGGACAGTTCGCAGGGCTCCGCGGAGTGTGAATCGAAGCCGGACGATCATCGGAGAGGGTCGGGAACGGGGGTCAGCCGGACAGGACGGCCCAGACCGCCTTGCCCTGCGGGGCGAGGGGGCACCAGCCCCAGCGCACGCTCAGCGATTCGACGATGTGCAACCCCAGGCCGCCCGGTTCGAAGGGGGCCGGGTCCCGCATCACCGGGGCCTCGGCTCCCGGGTCGGTGATCGCGCAGGTCACCAGGGCGCCCCTGCGGATCAGCGACAGCCGGATGACCTCCCTGTCACGGGCCGCGCTGAGGATCAGCCCGTGCCGCAGGGCGTTCGTCGCCAGTTCGGAGACGACCAGTTCCATGCTGTCGTGCAACTGGCCCATGTTCCAGCCGGAGAGGGTCCCCGCGGCGAAACTGCGCGCCGAATGGACCGACTCCGCCTTCGGGGGAAGGGCGAAGGTGGCGCTTGTGGTGGTCGATCCGGGTTCGAGGAGATCGCGTGCGGGCTCCGGCCACCAGCCGATCGGAGGCCACCAATCGAGGCCCGACCACTGATTTCGGCCACGAGACACGTTCGTGGACTGCACGAGATCATGATGGTGGACACTCCTGTGCATGTGCAAGAGCGAATGCACGTGCAAGTGGCTGTTGCACCCGCTACGGTTACCCGAAACAATCTCGGGACGAAGGGGGCGATCTTTGACAGACTGTGAACCAGTCCACAAAGCGGAGGAATAGCACGTGTCGATAGATCCGCCGGGATCAGGATCCACCGTTCGGCGAATCATGCTCGGTGCCAGCCTTCGCCGGTTGCGCGAGGCGCAGGGGCTCACGCGCGAGGTCGCCGGATTCCACATCCGCGCCTCGGAATCGAAGATCAGCAGGATGGAGCTCGGCCGGGTCGGGTTCAAGACACGTGATGTCGAGGACCTCCTCACGCTGTACGGCGTCAGCGACGACGCGGAACGGCGCGGGCTGCTGGAGATGGTCCGCGAGGCGAACACGCCGGGTTGGTGGCACAAGTACGGCGAGGTACTGCCGAACTGGTTCATCACCTACGTCGGTCTCGAAGAGGCGGCCAGCGTGATCCGCACCTACGAGGTGCAGTTCGTGCCGGGTCTGCTGCAGACGGCGGCGTACGCGCGGGCGGTGATCCAGCTGGGCTACCCCGACGCTCCGGACGGAGAGATCGAACAGCGCGTGCATCTGCGCATGCAGCGACAGGAACGGCTGACGCGCCCCGACGGTCCTCGGCTCTGGGCCGTTGTGGACGAGGCGGCGCTCAAACGTCCCATCGGAGGCGGAGGGATCATGCGTGAGCAGCTTCAGCACCTGCTGGAGGTCGCCACGCTGCCCAACATCACCCTGCAGGTGATGCCCTTCCGGTTCGGCATGCACGCGGCCGAGGGGGGAGCGTTCACGATCCTTCGTTTCCCGGAGTCCGACCTGTCCGACGTCGTCTACGTCGAACAGTTGTGGGGCGCCCTATACCTGGACAAGCGTGAGGACATCGATCCTTACCTCACGGCCATGGAGCAGTTGTGCGTGGAGAGCACCACGCCCGGGGGCACCGCCGAGATTCTCGGCGAATTTCTCAGAGAGACATGATGCAGACTTATAACGGGATGCCCGCAAACAGCCTGACCGGGGTCACCTGGCGGAAGAGCGTCCACAGCAACTCGACCGGCAACTGCGTGGAGTTGGCCGAGCTCCCCGACGGGGGCGTGGCCGTCCGCAACTCGCGTTTCCCCGACGGGCCGGCCCTCATCTACACGCGCGATGAGATCCGGGCCCTCGTGCTGGGAGTCAAGGACGGCGAGTTCGACGGCCTGCTGGTTTAACCCCTTGTTTACACGCCGCGCACGCGCGTAACAGTCGCGCGCAGGCGGCGTAACAACGGTGCGGCAGATTTGGACCCTGAGAAAGTTGAAGTATCGAGGGGGACCCGCCGTGCTGGACCAGATGAATCTCTACCCGGTGGCCGACGACGTGCTGTTCGCACCTGGCGGCCGCGTGGTGATCCGCACGTACGGCGTCGCCTCCCCGGCCGGCTCCGAGGACGGGGAGACACGGAGCGTGGCCTATCGGACGTGGGTCACCGGAGTCCGCGACCAGCCTAGGTGCTGGCGGTGGGGCCACTTCGAGGACGCCAGGCGAGGCCACCACAGGGTCCTGGAGTGGCTGACCGGCCGAGGCCCGCAGCCCCAGCCCGTCGCCGTCTGACCCTAGGGGGCCTGAGGGTCCGACGGCCTGACTCCGCGTCGCGCCCGTCTCAGGCGGGGTCCTGAACGGGCGCGTTCCAGTGGAGCAGGACGGGCTCCTCGTGCTCGTAGCCCAGAACCGAGTACGTGCCGGTGTCGAGCCGCAGATGCCGGCCCTCGTCGGCCGGCAGCCCCAGCCAGCGGGCGGCGAGCACGCGCAGGAAGTGTCCGTGCGCGACGATCAGCACGTCGCCCTCAGCCTGCCGGACGCGGGCGATGACCCGGTCCGCGCGCTCCCCGACATGGCCGACAGCCTCGCCCGGGTGGTCCGCGTCTCCGGGGATGATCCCGTCTCGCCACAGGTACCAGCCGGGACGGCTCTCGCGGATCTGCGGGGTGGTGATCCCCTCGTAGCCGCCGTAGTCCCATTCCCACAGGTCCGGGTCCACGTCGTAGGAGGCGGCCCCGGCGAGCTCCGCCGTACGGCGTGCCCGCTGCGCGGGGCTGACGAGGACCAGCGCGAACTGCCTGCCCTTGATCACCCTGGCCAGGGCGCGGGCCTGCTCCTCGCCCCGGTCGGTCAACGGCAGGTCGGTCCGGCCCGTGTGCCGTCCCGCCCTGCTCCACTCGGTCTCGCCGTGCCTCAGCAGAATGACGTCCATAGGACGACCATCATGCCGGTAAGGCTTTCGCGGGGTGGCCCGGGTCCCGCGTCGACCCGGGGCCCGCACGCTGCAGTAGGGTCACCGCGGAGGGTGAGATGGAGCCGGTTTCAGTAGGTTTGGTCGGTGCGGGACCGTGGGCGGAGATGGTGCACGCCCCGACACTCGCTGCCGGGCCGCACACGAGGCTCGCGGGTGTGTGGGCGCGCAGGCCCCAGGCGGCCGACGAGCTCGCGGGCAGGCACCGCGTTCCCTCGTTCGAGCGGCTGGAGGACCTGTTCGACCTGTGTGAGGCGGTCGCGTTCTGCGTGCCGCCGGCGGTGCAGGCCGAACTCGGCGTCCTCGCGGCGAAGGCGGGCAAGGCCCTGCTGCTGGAAAAGCCCCTCGCGGCCGACCTCGACGGCGCCAGGCGTCTCGCCGACGCGATCGGCGAGGCCGGGGTCGCCTCCCAGATGGTCTTCACCTTCCGCTACTCGCCGGCGACGACGGCCTTCCTGGACAGGGCCCGCGCGCTGCGGCCGTACGGCGGCCACGCCTCCAACGTCTCGGGAGTGCTGCACGGCGGGTCGTTCGCCACGCCGTGGCGGCTGGAACGAGGGGCCGTCCTCGACATCGGGCCGCACGTGATCGACCTCATGGACGCCGCGCTCGGGCCGATCGGCTCCATCAGGGCGCACGGCGACCCGCTCGGCTGGGTGGGCCTGCTGCTCGAGCACACGGGCGGGGCGGTGAGCGAGGTCTCGCTCACCATGGCCGCGGGCGGCGACCTGCCCCCCGCCCGGGCGGACGTCTACGGGGCCGAAGGAAGCGCGACGCTGCTCGGATCCGAGATCGGCGACGACGTCTTCCCCGCCGTGGCCAGGGAGTTCGCCAGGACCGTCCGCCGTGGCGGCGGGCATCCGCTCGACGCCCGTCACGGGCTCAGGATCCAGGAGATCATCACGGACATCGAGGGGCAGCTCGGCTGACGGCCTGGGCTGGCACCGGCACGGCAACGAGGCCTGCCAGGTCGCCGCGCTGGTCATCGTCTTCCACACGGTCGGGGCCCACCTGCCGGTCAGGCGCGGGGCGGCGTGGGCGCTCGCCGGCATCCTGGCCTTCGACTTCGGAGCCGTCGACCACCGTTTCCTGCCGTTCGACGAGGTATCTTCCTCACGGTGACCTTCGGCCTGGCCTAGGTGACCGGGATCGCCCTGTACGGATACCTGGTCCGGGTCCGCCGGATGGCCGAACAGGCCGCGCGCATGGAGCTGGAGCGCGAACGGCGGGCCGCCGAGGTTGCCGAGGCCGTCGCCGCGGAGCGGAACCGGATCGCCAGGGAGCTGCTCCCGGGAGGCGTCCTGCTGACCGATGCGGCGCCTCGATGGTGATCCGCGTCGTCATCGCGGACGACGAGGCGATGGCCCGGGCGGGGTTGCGGCTCCTCGACGCCCCGCGGCCCCCCGAAGATCATCATGCTGACCACGTTCGGCGCCGACGAGAGCCTCTACGCCGCGCTGCGGGCCGGGACGAGCGGGTTCCTGCTCAAGGTCTCGCCGCCTGAGCGGCTCGTCGGTGCGATCAAGACGGACTCGCGGTCGTCCCCCCAGGTGCCGGGGTCGACGAGGGTGGCGGTGAGCTGGAAGAGCGGCGAGACGATCAGCGCCGCGCCGATCGCCGCCCGCCGGAAGGCGCGGGCATCGGACAGTTTCAACATCGGGGTCTCCTCGGGTCGGATCTGACAGCCGAGGACGGTAGGCGAGGGGCGGGCCGCGGCACGTCCACCGTGGGGGTGACGGGGCTCACTCTCACGGGTGACTTATCGGTGCACGCGTAGTCTTTGTGTATATTTTTGTGCAGATGGCGCAAAGTTCAGGAGATCTTACATGAGGGCATTCCCGTCGGTCCTGTTCGATGAGGCGCACAGCGAGGCATGGAGCATCCGGCGGGAGGTCGCCGAAGCCATGAATCCCGCGCATCCCGACGACAGCGGCTATTCGACGGCCGCCGGCATCCTGCGGCGGCTCGGCCAGACGGTCGCCGCGCACACCCAGGGCCCGCTGGACGCGTCCGTACTGGACCCCCACGACGTGTTCGTGATCGCGCACCCCTCAGGGGATCACTGGGAGCGGACGACCGGCGCGGGCAGCCCCGTCTTCACGGCCGCCGAACTCGACGCCATCGAGGCCTACGTCGCCGCCGGGGGCGGGCTCATCGTGCTCGCCGAGTGTGAGCAGGACAAGTACGGAAGCAACCTCGCCGACCTGCTCGGCCGCTTCGGCGTCGGCATCGAGCACACCACCGTCCAGGACCCCTCCGGATCCCACAACAAGGTCGCCACGTGGGTCCTCGGCGTACGCGGTGCGAGCCCGGCCGACGCGCCGGGCGTGCGGCAGGACCTGCTCGCCGGTGTCCGCCAGGCATGCTTCTACCGGGCCGGCACGCTCGTGGCCCCCAAGGGCGCGACCGTCCTGTTCGAGACGTCGGGGACCGCCGACCCCGCCCGCCGTCCGCTGGCCCTGGCCGTACGGCATGGGCGTGGGCGGGTCGTGGCGCTCGCCGACTCGGACCTGTTCGGCGACGACTCGATCAGCGACTTCGACCACGCGCAACTCTGGACCAATCTCGTCACCTGGGCCGCCCGGATCCCGGACGGCGGCGCGGACGGCTCGGAGGTCGCCGGAGACCTGGGCGACGCCTGGGCCGGGCTCAAGGAGGCCGTCGAGGCGCTGCGGCCGCTCCAGGCCAAGGACGGCTCCATCGCCGGCGACCGCGACCGGGCCGTGGAGCTGATCGCCGAGATCAGCGACCAGGTCGTACGGCTCGCGCCCCGCTTCCCGCACGACCGCGACTATCTCGACGCGGTCGTGGCCGACTTCCGCAAGTGGGTGGCCGACGGGCTGGGCGTGCCCGACTTCCTCGACTCGCTGAACGCCTTCCACCCGGACGCCCAGCGGGTGGACGGGCTGGAGCACCTGGTCGTCTTCCCGATGTACACGCAGAACGGGAACCCGAACCGGAACGTCGAGGCGGTCTGGATCCGCGTCGTCTGGCCCGCCTGGCTGGCCGAACTGGAGCAGAACGGCTACGACAACCCGATGTTCGTGCCGATCGCCTTCAAGGACTTCACCTCCGGCTACGACACCAACTCGGCCGTGCTGTTCCCCGAGACCGTCGCCGTCCGCGAGACGCCGCCGCGGTTCACCTGGGGCGGCATCTTCTGCGACCGGGAGGCCGCGAGGTTCCGGGCCGTCAGTGAGGCGGCCGCCGCCACGCTCAAGCTGGCCCTGCCGCCGGACGCTGCCCGCCTGCTCGCGTCGCAGGAACTGGCCCAGGACACCTTCGTCCTGTGGGACCTGGTCCACGACCGCACCCACAGCCACGGCGACCTGCCGTTCGACCCATTCATGATCAAGCAGCGCATGCCGTACTGGCTCTACACGCTCGAAGAGCTGCGCTGCGACCTGACCGCCTTCGGGGAGGCGGTGAAGCTCGAGGTGGACGGCGTGCCGCACGCGCGGTACGTGCAGTTCGCGATCCTGTTCGACCGGCTGTTCCGCTTCCCGATCACCGGCGAGCGGGTGCGCAACTACGACGGGCTCGGCGGGCAGCTCCTGTTCGCCTACCTGCACCGGCGCGGCATCGTCCGCTGGACGGACAACCGGCTGTTCGTCGACTGGGCCCGTGTCGCCGACGGCGTGGCCGACCTGCGCGGAGAGGTCGAGAAGCTCTACCGGGACGGCATCGACAGGTCCAAGCTGGCCCACTGGCTCGCCGCCCACCAGCTCGTGGCCGCCTACGTCGAGCCGCATCCGGCCTCGGTGTGGAACCAGGGCGTCCAGGCGCTGCCGGAGGAGCAGAAGGCCATGGTCAACGCCGTCCTGCCCGATGAGTTCCCCCTGAGCATGTTCTACGAGGCGCTGCGCCGTAAGCTCACCGACGTGGTCGAGTCCACGCGGGGCATCAGGGCGTGAGCCCCTGGCCCGGTCGAAAGGTGGGGCATCGTTGAGCAGGGTCATTCTGGTCGCGGGCACGGGCAGCCCGGCGGGGCGGGCCGTCGTCCGGCGGTTCACCGAGCTCGGTGACACCGTCGTCGCCGTGAGCAGGTCGGGAGGCGACGGGGCCCTGGCCGTCGACCTCCAGGACGCGACAGCCGTACGGGAACTGGCCGAGCGGGTCGGCGCCGAGCACGGCCGCGTCGACGGGATCGTGCACCTCGTCGGCGGGTGGCGCGGGTCCAAGACCTTCGCCGAGACCTCGCTGGAGGACTGGGAACTGCTGCACGGCCTGCTGGTCAGGACTCTGCAGAACGTCTCGCTGGCGTTCGAGCCGCTGCTGCGGGCCAGCGAGAACGGCCGGTTCGTCATCGTCTCCGCGAAGGCGGCCCAGGCGCCCACCCGGACGAATGCGGCCTACGCGGCGGCCAAGGCGGCCGCGGAGGCGTGGACGTTGTCCCTGGCCGACGCCCTGAAGGGCACGTCGTCCGCGGCCGCGATCCTGGTGATCACCGCGTTGGTGCACGATGGGATGAGGGCGGCGAACCCCGACAAGCAGTACAAGGGGTTCACCGATGTGGACGATCTCGCGCGTGCCGTCACCGCGCTCTGGGACGAGGATCCCGCCGCGGTCAACGGGCAGCGGATCGACCTCACCGCCTGAAGTTTTCCTTTAACGATTAGACGGAGATATTTCGTGACAACGGATGCCGTGCGGCGGCACGAGCCGGAGATCAAGACCTTCGCCAGCGACAACTACGCCGGAGTGCACCCGGAGGTGCTCGAGGCCATCGCCCTGGCGAACGGCGGGCACCAGGTCAGCTACGGAGACGACGCCTACACCGGAGCCCTGCAGGGCATCTTCCGGCGGCACTTCGGCGACCAGGCCGAAGCCCTGCCGGTGTTCAACGGCACCGCCGCGAACGTGCTCTCGTTGCGTTCGATGTGCGCCCCGTGGGAGGCGGTGGTCTGCCCCGACACCGCGCACATCAACACCGACGAGGGCGGCGCCCCGGAGATCACCGGAAGCCTGAAGCTGCTTCCGGTGGCGACCCCGGACGGCAAGCTCACGCCCGACCTGATCGACCAGCAGGCATGGGGTTTCGGGGACGTGCACCGTGCCCAGCCCCGGGTGGTCTCGATCTCCAACGCCACAGAGCTCGGCACGCTGTACACCCCGGCCGAGATCAAGGCCGTCTGCGACCACGCCCACGAGCTGGGCATGTTCGTCCACCTGGACGGCTCGCGGATCACCAACGCGGCGGCGGCCCTCGACGTGCCCCTCCGCGCGATGACCACGGACGCGGGCGTCGACGTGCTGTCCTTCGGCGGCACCAAGATCGGGCTCATGCTGGGCGAGGTCGTGGTGGTCCTCAACCCCGCGGCCGCGAAGGGCCTGCCGTACCTGCGAAAGACCGGCATGCAGCTCGCCTCGAAGATGCGGTTCGTGTCCGTGCAGTTCGAGGCGCTGCTCGGCGGCGACCTGTGGCTGCGCAACGCCCGTCAGGCGAACGGCATGGCCAGGCGGCTGGCGGCAGCCGTACGGGACATCCCCGGGGTCAGGGTGGCGCGCGAAGTGGAGGCCAACGCGGTCTTCGCGATCCTGCCGGGAGACGTGGCCGACCGGCTGCGCAAGCGGTTCCGGTTCTACAACTGGAACGACCGGATCGGCGGCGGCGAGGTCGAGGTCCGCTGGATGTGCGCCTTCGACACCACAGAAGCCGACGTCGACGCCTTCGTCACCGCCCTAACCCAAGAACTCCAAGCCTGACCCCTTTCCCCCGCGTGACCATCCCGCGTGATCATGCACAGGTTCGGCGATGTGCCACGTGACCAGCACCAATGCTCGGCGTGATCATGCACGGGTTCGGTGAAATGGCCCGTGACCAGCGCCGATCCCTGGCGTGATCATGCACAGGTTCGCCCGTGCATCCTCTGACGTGCTCGAACACGCTTCGTGATCATGCGTGGGTTCGGGGGTGTACGGCCTGAGCAGGTGCGACCCGCTGCGTGATCATGCAGTTGTGGCAGACGTGCATGATCGCTAGGCGTGTACCCCGAGGTCGCGGAGCGTGTGACGGAAAGTGTGCATGATCACCGATCGTGAAAGGCCTGATCAGCTAGGCATTCACCGAATCCGTGCATGATCACGCCGGGTATTGGTGCTGGTCACGCGGCACATCGCCGAACCTGTGCATGATCACGATCGGTGTCGTGGCAGGTCACACGGCACGTCGCCGAACTTGTGCATGATCACGCACAAGGGGGGATCACGCGCATAAGAGGGGGCGCGTGCACGAGGGGGTCAGACTTTTTGGCCGGTTTCTTTCTCGTAGGCGGTGAGCTGCTGTTCCAGGGCCTTCATCAGCTCGAAGACCTGGGCCGGAGGGAGCCGCACTCGGCTGACGATCCGGGTCGGCACGCTGACGTAACTGTCCCCTGAAAGAGGATCGTCGGCGAGCGCCGGCGGCCGCGTGATCACGGCGAAGTCCAGGACGAATCCATCTTGGGTGTGCCAGACCGAGGTGAAGTCGGCGTACTGCCCCGCCTCGACCTCCGGTGTGATGCTCACCTCGAGGCGGCTTTCCGGCTCGTCGTTCAATCTCTTCTCTCCTCTGGCCACGGCACCTCCATCGTGCCCCGGCCGGGGACCTTGTGCGCGCCTATCCCGCCGGACTCTGGAGGATGGTCGGCAACGGCTGGGCCCCGCGCTCCGCCAGCAGGCCCTTCATCAGCCTGATCTCCGCCGTCTGCCCGTCGACGATGTGCTGGGCCAGCGATCGCACCTCGGGGCGGTCCGACACCTTGAGCAAGCCCTGCGCCATCTCCACGCCGCCCTCGTGATGGCGGATCATGAGCTGGAGGAAGAGGATCTCGGCGTCCCTGCCCTGCGCCGCCCGCAGCCGGTTCAGCTCCTCTGTCGAGGCCATGCCCGGCATGACGCCGGGGGTCAGTCCGGGGGTCGCGCCACCGTGGCTGTGGCCGGACATCCACGCCATCGGCGGCTGGGACGAGGACTGGTCGAGGTCCCACTGCTGGAGCCACCCCATGAACATTCCACGCTGGGCCGTCTGGGTGGTGATGATGTCGTACGACAACGTCCGCAGCGGTCCGTCGGTCGTCTTGTCCCGCACGACGAAGGCCATCTCGACCGCCTGAGAGTGGTGGACCGCCATGTCCCTGGCGAAGCCCGCCTCGGGCGAGGTGTCTCCCGGAGCTCCTGATCTGGTCGCGAACAGCACCAGTACGGCTGCCGCGACGATGAGGGCGACCAGCCCCACGAGGGGAAACCGCCTCTTGGGCTGCGGCGTGGTGTCGAGCATGACGCTCGTCTCGGTGGTCATCGCCCCACAGGCTACCTCTGCTGTCCGACCGGGCCGAGCCAAAGGCGCATCTCACCCACTATCCTCCATACCGCAGCGGGGATGTCAGCGACCGGTTGGTGGAGGGCTTGATGGCGAAGGGCAAGACGCAGTCGAGACGTGAGCATCTCGAGCGCATGCGTGCCGAGCAGAGGCGCAAGGAGCGGCGTACTGCCCTGCTCATGTGGGGGGTCGGCGGCCTGGTCGTCCTCGCGGTGGTGGGCCTGGTGGGCTTCTACGTCGTCAACGACCGGTCTGAGAAGTCGCTGTCCGCGGTGAAGACCTACGACTACAAGGGTTCCGACCACGCCTGGACCAAGATCTCCTACAAGGAGAACCCCCCGGTGGGCGGCCAGCACAACTACTACTGGCAGAACTGCGGGATCTACGACAAGCCGATCCACAACGAACACGGCGTCCACTCGCTGGAGCACGGCGCCGTTTGGATCACCTACAGCCCCGATCTGCCCGCCGCCGACGTCGACAAGCTGAAGACGCTGGCCTCCTCCGACTACATGCTGCTCAGCCCCTACCCGGGGCTCCCGGGCAAGGTGGTCGCCAGTTCCTGGAACCACCAGATCGTCCTCGACGGGGCGTCCGACCCCCGGCTTCCCGAGTTCATCAAGAAGTACAAGCAGAACCCCACCTACACCCCGGAGTTCGGCGCGGCCTGCGACCAGGGCGTCAGCACGACGGCCGACCAGCCGCTGCCGTCCGAGCCGACCCCCACGGCCAGCCCCAGCGCCGGCGCCTCCACGGAGCCGACCCCGACTCCGGCGGCCTCCTGACCCGGCGACCGACCTAGGACGGCGTACGGCCCGGCGGTGCGACAGCGCCCGCCGGGCCGTACCGTCTCCTGCGGGTTCTCGAGGACCTCAGGGGACGAGCACCCGCGTGACCGGCACCGCCTCCAGCCCGTGGGCCTCGGCGACGGGCCGGCTGGTCAGATGGCCCTCATGGGTGTTGAGCCCGAGCGCGAGCGCGGGATCGGCCGTGAGGGCCTCCCGCCAGCCACGATCGGCGATGGCCAGGGCGTACGGCAGGGTCACGTTCGTCAACGCGTACGTCGAGGTGTGCGGCACGGCCCCCGGCATGTTGGCGACGCAGTAGAACACCGAGTCGTGCACGCGGTAGACCGGGTCGGCGTGGGTCGTCGGACGTGAGTCCTCGAAGCAGCCGCCCTGGTCGATCGAGATGTCGACCAGCACCGAGCCCGTCTTCATCCGCGCGACGAGCGCGTTGCTGACGAGCGTCGGCGCCTTCGCGCCCGGCACGAGCACCGCGCCGACCACGAGGTCGGCGTCCGTGACGGCCCGCTCGATCTCGTACGCGTTGGACGCCACGGTCCCGACCTTCCCCTGATAGACCATGTCCGCCTGGCGGAGCCGGTCGACGTTCAGGTCGAGCAGCAGCACCTGTGCCTGCATGCCGGCGGCGATCGCCGCGGCGTTCATCCCGGACACGCCCGCGCCGATGACCACCACCTTCGCGGGATAGACCCCGGGCACGCCGCCCATCAGGACTCCGCGGCCGCCGCCCTGTCGCATCAGGTGGTACGCCCCGACCTGTGGGGCCAACCGGCCCGCGACCTCGGACATGGGCGCCAGCAGGGGCAGGGCCCCGTCGGCCGTCTGCACGGTCTCGTAGGCGATTCCGGTGACCCCTGAGTCCAGCAACGCCCTCGTGCACGCCTCCGACGCCGCCAGGTGTAGGTAGGTGAACAGCACCTGGCCCTTGCGCATGCGGTGATACTCGGCGGGCACGGGCTCCTTGACCTTCAGGATCAGGTCGCCTTCCGCCCATACGTCGTCGGCCGAGTCGATGATCGTGGCGCCCGCGGCGGCGAAGTCGTCGTCGGGTACGGAAGACCCCTTGCCGGCGTCGTGCTCGACGAGGACCTGGTGGCCTTTACGCGCGAACTCGTGAACCCCCGCCGGTGTGAGCGCGACCCGGTACTCGTGGGTCTTGATCTCGCGGGGAACTCCGACCTTCATTCCTTCACTCTGGTTGTCCGCAAACGTCTACGTCAGGCGGCAACGCGCAAGCATTTGGCGGACATTCACGACAAATTGTCAATCGGGTCTCCAGCTTGCCTGCGCATGGTTGTCCGATTACCTGGCATTGGCATAGGTGGGTAGGCTCTGCGATCGATGGCTGGGATCGAGGTAGGGATGCAGAACGCGGCCGTACCGGATGACGGGCGGGCCGGTCCGCCGGCAGGCGGCGCCGGATCGTTCGAGGCGCCGGGCGGATCCGGATCCCCGCCCTCCGGGTCCACATCGCCCGCCGGGTCCGGCGGTCGAGGAGGCGGGGCCGAGGAGTCGGTGCGCCACGGCCGGAACGGCGTGGCGCAAGGAAAGACGGCGGCGGCCTCCGCTTCGGACGGGCCTGATGCCGGACGCCCTGAGGGCGCGAATTCCCGCGAGACGGCTCGCGAAGGGGTGAAGGACGACACCACCCCCGATGACGGTCGCCCCGGCGCAAATGGTGAGCCCCGCGCAAGCGGTGAGCCCGGCGCAAATGGTGAACCCCGGGTAAGCGGTGAGCCCGGCGTGAGCGGTGAATCCGGCGCCAGTCGCGAACTCGGCGCGGGTGATGGCGCCGGCGGGAATGGTGAACCGGCCGGGGGAGAGAGCGGTGGCAGGAGGCGCGGCAGGTGGCGTGGCCGCCGCGGATCCGGTCTCGATAAATCCGGCGATAACGGCTCAATTCCGGACAAATTAGATAAGAAGAAATCGAAGCGGCGCAGGTCAAAGGACTCTTCGTCTGGTGCCGAACCCGGGACACCCGCAGCCGCGGCCGCCGGAGCTGCGACCTCAGGTGCCGGAGCTGCGGTATCGGGTGCCGTGACCCCCGCAGCCGTGCCCGGTGAGATCGCGACGGGCGAGGCGGCCACCGCCTCTCCCGCGCCGACCAGTCCGATGGCGCCGGTGCCCATGCCGCCGGGCCTCATGCATCCGGTGCCCGTCCAGCCGCCGCAGCCGCCCCCCCACGCGACCCGCCGGACGACGGTCATCCTCGTCGCCGCCCTCATCGTGGTCCTCGCGCTGAGCACCGTTCTGGGTGCGATCGCGGTCCTGAGCACGCAGAACCCCGACGCCCCGCCGTTGTCCGACACGCCCGTGAAGAGCCTGCGGTCCCCGATGCACTTCGCCCCGGTCACCGGAGTGCACGCGGCGCCCTGCGAGGGCCTGGAGGCCGTGCCCGACAACAGCGGCACTACGTGTTACCAACTCGACCCCGGCGTGACCGTCACGACGGTGCAGAAGATCGAGTCCGTGACGGAGAAGGACGGCACCTACTCGATCCGCCTGGTGCTGTCCCCGGCCAGCCGTCAGCAGATCGCCGAGCTCACCCGCGAGACCGTGAGGCAGCAACTGGCGATCGTCGTGGGGGATCAGGTGATCGCGGCTCCCCGCGTCGCGCAGGCGATCACCCAGGACAGCCTCAGCATCGCCGGCTTCGACAAGGCGCAGGCCGACGCGATCATGGCGCTGTTGTCGGGACCCGCGTCCGGCCAGGGATCCGGCGCCCCATCTCCGTCCCCGCCGCCGGGCCAGCCGGGTCAGACGGGCCAACCAGGTCAGCCGGTTCAGCCGGGCCTGGCGACCCCCGGAGCGCCGTTCCCCGGCCAGACGGGCACCTTCCCGCCCGCGACCCCGACCAGCTTCGCCACGCCGCCGGGGACCCCGCAGAGCTTCACCACGCAGCCGGCGTTCGGGACGTCGGGCGGCGGCACGCCCACGGCGGGGGCCCCGCGCTTCGCGGACTGCAAGCAGGCCAACGACAACGGCTACGGCCCGTACACCAAGGGCGTCCACCCGGAGTACTACTGGTACGTCGACGCCGACAACGACGGCGTCGCCTGCGACCCGGGCGACCTCGGCTGAATCGAGGCCGGACCCGGCTGAACCGAGGCTGATCCCGGCCGGACCCGGCTGAACCGAGGCCGGACCGGGCCGGACCCCTGGCCGGCGGATCCTCAGCCGGCCGTGGGAACGAGCGCGATGTCCTCCGGCCGGATCGGGACGCGGGGGAGGTCCAGCCCTGTCGCCGCCCGTACGGCCGCCGCCACCGCCGGCGTCGAGGACAACGTCGGCGGCTCGCCGGCCCCGCGCAGACCGTAGGGAGCGTGCGGGTCGGCGTTCTCCAGGATCGACAAGCGCATCGGGGGCATGTCAAGAATGGTCGGGATCAGGTAGTCGGTGAACGAGGGGTTGAGCACCTTGCCATCCCTGACCTGGATCTCCTCCATGAGCGCCAGGCCGAGGCCCTGTGCGGTGCCGCCGTGGATCTGGCCCTCGAGGGCCAGGGGGTTGAGGATCCTCCCGACGTCCTGGACGGCCGCGAGCTCGACGACCTTGACCAGGCCCAGCTCCACGTCCACGTCGACGACGGCGCGGTGGACGCACAGCGCGAGCTGCACGTGTGAGTTCCCCTGCCCGGTGAGCGGGTCCATCGGGGTGGTGGGCCGGTGGCGGTACTCCCGTGTCTCCTCGACCGGGCCGTACAGCTCCAGGAGCTCCTCGAGGGACAGGCCGGGGTCGCCCGCCCGCATCCGGTCGAGCCGCTCCCGTACGGCTTCGCAGGTGACCTTGACCGCGCCGCCCGTGACGTAGGACTGCCGGGACGCCGACGAGGAGCCCGCCGATCCCACGGAGGTGTCGGCAGGGGCGATGGTGACCTTGTCGATGCCGAGCTCGGTCCTGGCGATCTGCGCCTTGATCGTGATGAGGCCCTGGCCCACCTCGGCGGCCGCGGTGTGCACGAGCACGTGGGGCTCACCGCCGAGGAGTTCCACGCGCACCCGGGCCGTGGAGTAGTCGTCGAAGCCCTCGGAGAAGCAGATGTTCTTGATTCCGACGCCGTAGCCCACGCCGCGGCGCACGCCCTCGCCGTGCGTGGTCTGGGCGACGCCGCCGGGGAGCGACCGCAGGTCCCTGGCCGCCGAGGGCTCCCCAGGGACCGGCATGGCCTCGAGTTCCTTCAGCATGTCGGCCAGGGGCGCGGGGGTGTCGACGATCTGGCCGGTGGCCAGCGTCGATCCCTGCGACACGGCGTTGCGGATCCTGACCTCGACGGGGGACAGGCCGCAGGCCTCGGCCAGCCGGTCCATCTGGGATTCGTAGGCGTAGCAGGCCTGCACGGCGCCGAACCCGCGCATCGCGCCGCAGGGCGGGTTGTTCGTGTACACGCCGTACGCGTCGATCCAGACGTTGCCGACCTCGTACGGTCCCACCCCCAAGGAGGCGGCGTTGCCGACGACGGCGGGAGACGACGAGCAGTACGCGCCGCCGTCGAGGACGATCTCGGCCCTGACGTAGACGAGCCGGCCGTCGGCCGTCGCGCCGTGCTCGTACCGCATCCGCGCGGGATGGCGGTGCACGTGCCCGAAGAACGACTCCTCGCGGCCATAAACGATCTTGACGGGCTTTCCGGTCCTGAGCGCCAGCATCGACGCGTGGATCTGCATCGACAGGTCCTCGCGGGCGCCGAACGCGCCGCCGACCCCGGCGAGCGAGAGGCGCACCTTCTCCTTGGGCAGCGCGAGGCAGGGGGCGACCTGGCCCTGGTCGACGTGCAGCCACTGGGTGGCGACGTAGAGGTCCACACCGCCGTCCTCGGCGGGCACGGCCAGACCGGACTCGGGGCCCAGGAAGGCCTGGTCCTGCATGCCCACCTCGTACTCGCCCGTCACGACGACCGGAGCGTCGAAGGTCGACCCGACTCTGACGGGCTGGTGCCGGACGAGATTGCCGTGGGCGTGGACGGGCGGGCAGGAGGGGTCGAAGGCGGCCCTGCGGGCGTCGACGACCGCCTCCCGGACCTCGTAGTCGACGACGATGGCCGCGGCCGCGCGGCGGGCGGTCTCCGGATGGTCGGCCGCGACGAGTGCCACCGCCTCGCCCTGGTAGCGGACCTGGTCGATCGCCAGCACGGGCTGGTCCTTGTGCTCCAGGCCGTAGAACTTCTCGCCCGGCACGTCCTCATGGGTCAGCACCGCGAACACCCCCGGCATGGCCAGGGCGGGGCCCACGTCGACGGAGCGGATCCACGCCGACGGATGCGGGCTGCGGAGGGTCGCTCCCCAGAGCATGCCGTCCAGCCAGAGGTCCGAGGAGTACGCGAACTCCCCGGTCACCTTGAGCGTCCCATCGGGCCGCAGCACGCTCTCGCCGACTCCCGAGCGAGATCCTGTCCTGATGCCGGTCACAAAAGGAAGTACATCAACCCAGGTCAACGCATCCAAGGGGCGGTGAGATGAAACCGGAGGGCTACAGGTGACGATGATTGTAGGTTTCTCCAAATACGCTGTTTCGCATGCTGCTGAGGGATCTGCTCGCCATGCCAGAGCTCCGGCTCGGCCTCCTTGCGGGCGAGTCGAGTCTCGACAGGGAGATCTCGGGCGCCCTCGTCACCGACCTGCCCGATCCGGGCCGGTATCTGGACGGCGGCGAACTCGTGCTCACCGGCCTGATGTGGCGCCAGGACCCCGCGGACTCCCAGGGGTTCGTCGACGCCCTGGTGAGAGCGGAGGTCTCCGCCCTGGGCGCGGGTGACGCCCGTCTCGGCCACATTCCGGATGATCTCGTGACCGCCTGCCGTGACAGGGGACTTCCCCTGTTCAAGGTGCCGGTGGAGGTGTCCTTCGGAGCGGTGATGGAGATCGTGGGCAGGGGCCTGGCCGCCGCCCAGGCGCGGGACCTGCGCGGAGCGCTCGGCCGCCGCCGCCGCATCGTGGCCGCCGTCGCCGAGGGGGCGGGCCTGGACGAGTTGCTCGCCCTCACCTCGGCAGAGCTGGGCATCTCGGCCGCCGTGATCAACGCCGCCGGGTCCGTCGTCGCCGGCGACCTCGCCGAGGCCCATGCCGTACGGCTCGCGCGCGAGTATCTCGGCGCCGTCCGGCTGCCCACGCTGGTCACGGAACCGGGGGAGGAGGTCTTCACGATCTTCACGGTGGACCGCTCCCACCGCGCGTCCGGCTGGGCCCTGGTGTGCCGTGGGGAGATCGAGGCCGAGACCGGCTTCGAGCTGGCCTCGTGCGTCGCCATGGAGCGAACCCGGGCGGAGGGGGGACGCCGGGTCGAGCGGCGACTGGCCGAGCAGCTCGTCGCCCTCGCCTGCTCGGGGGGAGCGGACCCGTCCGAGCTGTCGGCACGCCTGCGGACCTGCGGGATCGACACCGCCGAGCCGTACACCGTGGTGACGGCGACGGCGGCGAGACGGGGGGCCGCCGACGGCCCGGACCTTGCCGCACTCGGCGGCCAGGTGCTGGAGGAGCTGCTCGACCGCCGCGTGGTCGCCGCCGCGGGCGCGGACGGGGCGGTGTCCCTGGTCCCGCTCCGTGAGGAGACGGCCGATGCCGTCGCCGCGCGGCTGAGGGCTCGGACGGAACTGCTCGCGGCGGGCCTGCCGGGCACCCGGGTCTCCATCGGCGTGAGCGGGGCGCTCACCGGCGCCACGGCCATACGCGGCGGCGTGGAGGAGGCGGGACATGCGCGGCGGATGGCCGACGCTCGTGGTGGGGGGGTGGTCACCAGCGACGAGATCTACACTCACGCGCTCGTGCTGGCGACGGTGCCAGGAGATGTCCGCAGGTCCTTCGCCGACCGGCTGCTCGGGCCGCTGTCCGACTACGACCGTGAGCACCAGGCCGAACTGGTGCGGACGCTGGGGACCTTCCTGGATTGCGCGGGTTCGTGGAACGGCTGCGCCGAGCGCCTGCACGTCCACGTGAACACTGTCCGTTACCGGATCCGCCGGATCGAAGAGCTGACCGGTAAGGACCTGTCATCCATGGCCGACCGAGTCGACCTCTTCCTTGCGCTGCGCGCCGGCTGATTCAGATCTCAGACCGGCGGCCGAGCCCGAGCCCCCTGGGCCCGGACGCGGACGCGGACGGGCACGGGCGGCGGTCGGAGATCAGCAGCATCCGGACGCAAACTCGTAAGAGCGCATAGGAGACGAACTAGCAGTGGTCGTCGTACCATTGCCGACTACGACCACTGTGGTCGAAATGATTACGGCAAGTACGGATAGGGCAAGGCGGCGGCGTCGCACGGGGGTTCTCCGTTCGGTTCGGCTGTAGGCCCACATTGTCTCAAGAGGTGCCCATGGTTGCGCAAGATCTCGTTGGTCAGCGAATCAAGGCGATACGCCGTCAGCGTGGTCTTTCCCAGGCACAACTAGCACACCCGGAACTTTCGGATAGCTACGTGTCCCTGATCGAGAGCGGCAAGCGGACGCCGACCCCGGCCGTCCTGGAGCTGCTCGCGCAGAAGCTGGACTGCTCGCTGACCTATCTCGTCAACGGCGTGACCGCCGAGCAGATGCAGGAGCTCGAGGTCGGCCTGAGCTTCGCACGCATGGCTCTCGAGAACGGCGAGGTCGCCGAGGCCAGACGGCGTTACGCGGAGCTCCTGGCCGACAACAGCCTCGCCGGACTCGCGTCGCTCCGCCAGGACGCCCAGTACGGCTACGCCCTGGCCCTCGAGGCCTGTGGCGAGCTGGGTGAGGCGATCGCCGTGCTGTCCGAGCTCAGCGAGTCCGAGGCCGTGACGGCCGAGCGGAAGATCGCCGTGGCGCTCGCGATGTGCCGGTGTCACCGAGAGCGGGGCGACTTCTCCGCCGCGGTGGAGGTCGGTGAGGCCGTGCTCGCCAACGTCGGCACCGGTGCCTGGACCGACGGCCTGGTCGAACTCGGCGCCACTCTTCTGCTGGCCTACCTGGTACGCGGCGACCTGCTGCGGGCCGGGCACTTCGCGAACGAGCTGCTCGTCGCCGCCGAGGGGCTGGGCAGCCCGCGGGCGACCGTCGCCTCGTGCTGGAACGCCGCGCTCGTGGCGGAGAAGGCGGGCCGCGGAGAAGAGGCCATGTCGCTGATCGAGCGGGCGCTGGCCATTCATTCCGAGACCGGCGACCAGCGCAACCTGGCCCGCTTGCACCAGGCCTACGCCTTCACGATGCTCCGGGTGCGCCCGAGCGATGTGGAGAAGGCCCGGGACCTCCTGCTCCGTGCCGCGCGTGACTCCGACGAGACCGCCACCAGCACGTCGGACAGGGCCCGCTGCTCCCTGGCGCTCGCCTATGCGGAGCTGACCATGGATCACCCGGAGGACGCGGCCGAGCACGCGGGCGCGGCGCGGGACCTGATCGGCGAGAGCAGCGGCGGCCTGCACATGGACGCCTACCTGCTGCTCAGCCAGGCCCACCACCTCCTCCACCGGGACGAGGAGTCGGGCGCGGAGCTGAGCAAGGTGAGCTCCTGGCTTGAGAGCGCTCCGCAGACGAGGAAGCTGGCGGACAAGTGGATGGCCGTCGCCGAACTCCGTGACCGCGCGGGCGATCAGGATCTGAGCGTGGACGCCTACAAGCGGGCGCTCGCCTGCGCCGGCCTCTGACACGACGGGGCGCCGGGCTCCGGCCCGGCGGCCGCCTTGGTGGAGCGGGGTGTGGACCGGCACCCCGCGTCGGTAGCCTTGGTGTTGCCATGAAAAAATCCCCGATCGCCGGAATGGCCGCGCTGCTCGTGACCTTCGTGCTGGGTCTGGGCCTCGCCGCTCCCGCTCAGGCGCACACCACACTGAAGAGCAGCACACCGGAGAAGAACGCCAAGGTCGAGAGCCTCCGTAAGGTGACCCTCGAGTTCTCCGAGTCGGTGCGGTTCCCGACCTTGCTGGTGCGCGGCGCGGACGGCAAGCGCTATGAGAACGGTCAGCCCGTGGTCAACGGGCTGAAGGTGAGCGTGGCCGTCGACGCGGCGATCCCCACCGGCGGCTACACCGTCGCCTGGCGGGTCGTCTCCGAGGACGGCCACCCGCTGACCGGGGAGATCCCCTTCACCGTGATCGACAAGCCGTCCCCGACCCCCACGGGCGACGCGCCCACCACACAGGCCGCGACGCCGACCGCCGCCGCGCCCGCCACCGCGACCCCGTCCGCCACCCCCACGGCCGTCGCCGCCACCCCCGCCGCAGACACCCAGCAGGACGAGCCGAAGATCCCCGGCTGGCTCTGGGTCGTGGTCTTCGGCGTCGGAGGGATCGGCATCGGCATGGTCATCAGCATGCGGAAGAAGCCGTGAACAGGACACTGCGCCTGACCGTCGCCGCCCTCTGCGCGGCGGCCGGAGCCCTCGTCATCGGGATGGTCGCCGGAGGCGCGGCCACCCCCCGTCTCATCCCGGGCCTGCCCGACCAGGGCACGCTGACGCGCTGGATGCTCCCCTTCTCGAAGCTGGGGATGGACGTCGCCGGCGTGCTGACCGTGGGCCTGCTGGCCATCGGCGCGGCCCTCCTGCCCAGTGACAAGGGGCTGCTCGGCAAGTCCGCGCAGGGATATGTGAAGGCCGCCTCCTGGTCCGCCCTCGCCTGGGCCGTCGCCGCGGCCTCCGCGCTGATCTTCAGCCTGTCGGAGACGCTGGGCGCGCCGGTGAGCGAGATCCTCGGCGGCAACGAGCTGACCAGTTACGCGAGCCAGGTGCCCCAGGGCATCGCGCTGACGCTGGTGGTGCTCTTCGCCGTCGCGATCGCCCTTTTCGCCCGTGGCGCGATCACCTCGGGAACCGCGGCGGGGCTCCTGGTCTTCTCCCTGGCGACGCTGCTGCCGCCCGCTCTGACCGGCCACTCCTCCTCCTCGCCCAACCACGGCCTGGCGACGACCTCGGTGGCCTTCCACCTGCTCTTCCTGGCCTTGTGGGTCGGCGGGCTCGGCATGCTCTGCGTCCACGCCGTGCGCGGCGAGCGCCAGCTCGACGTCGCCGCCGCACGGTTCTCCCGTATGGCGGTGTGGTGCTTCGTCGGAGTGGGGATCTCGGGCGTCGCGAGCGTGCTGGCCCGCCTGTCGTCCGTCGACGAGCTGTACACCTCGGCCTACGGGCTCATGCTGCTCGCCAAGACCGCCGCCTTCGTCGTTCTCGGCGTGATCGGCTGGCGCCACCGCGAGCGCACGCTGCCCAGGCTCGCCTCGGGGGAGTCGCGCTCGTTCCTGCGCCTGGCCCTCGGCGAGATCGTCCTCATGTCGGCGACCGTCGGGATCGCCGTCGCGCTGTCCCGCACGGCGCCGCCGCCGGCGAACGTCCCGGTCGACCGGGCCTTCGACCTGCTCGGCTATCTGATGCCGCCCCCGGTCTCGCTGGCGAATCTGCTCACGCTGTGGTGGTTCGACCTGTTCTTCGCCGCGATCGCCGTCACGCTGGCCGGGCTCTACGCCGTCGGCGTGGTCCGTCTGCGCCGCCGCGGCGACTCGTGGCCGTGGGGGCGCACGGTCCTGTGGTTCACGGGCATCGTGATCCTGGTCCTGGCGACGCAGAGCGGGGTCGCGCGGTACGCGCCGGTCCTGTTCAGCGTCCACATGACCGAGCACATGATCCTCTCCATGCTGGTGCCGATCTTCCTGGTGCTGGGCGCCCCGGTCACGCTCGCGCTGCGCGCGCTCAAGCCGGCCGTACGGCGAGGTGACCGCGGGCCGCGTGAGTGGATCACGGTGATCCTGCACAGCCGGGTCATGAAGGTCGTCGCCCACCCGGCGATCGCCACGGCGATCTTCATCGCGTCGACGTACGCCCTGTACTTCACGCCCCTGTTCGCCTCCGCGATGGAGGAGCACATCGGGCACATCGCGATGACGCTGCACTTCCTGCTCAGCGGCTGCCTGTTCTTCTACGTGATCATCGGGGTCGATCCCGGGCCGCACCGGCTGCCCTATGTCGCGCGCCTGGTGCTGCTCCTGGTGACCATGCCGTTCCACGCCTTCTTCGGGGTCGCGCTGATGAGCATGGGCACGGTGCTCGCCTCCGAGTGGTACGACCAGCTGGGCCGTACGTGGGGGGCGTCGTCGCTCGCCGACCAGGTGACCGGCGGAGGGATCGCCTGGTCCTTCGGCGAGGTCCCGACGCTCATCGTGCTGCTCGCGCTTGCGATCCAGTGGTGGCGGGACGACGACCGCAAGGCCCGCCGCGACGACAGGCGGGCCGATGTCGCCGCGGCGAAGACCGGCGGCACCGGCAACGCCGAACTGGACGCCTACAACGACTACCTCGCCAAGCTGAACAAGCGGGACGCGGCCGCCGAGTAGCCGTTCCGGGGACGGGTCAGGGGAGCGTGAGGATCTCGTGGCCCGAGTCGGTGACCACGATCGTGTGCTCGAACTGAGCGGTCCGCTTGCGGTCCTTGGTCACCGCGGTCCAGCCGTCGGGCCAGATGTCGTAGTCGATCGTGCCGAGGGTGAGCATCGGCTCGATCGTGAACGTCATGCCGGGCACCAGGGTGACCGACAGCGACGGGTCGTCGTAGTGGGGGACGATCAGGCCCGAGTGGAACGACGTCGAGATGCCGTGGCCTGTGAAGTCGCGGACCACGCCGTAGCCGAATCGACGGGCGTAGGCCTCGATCACGCGGCCGACGATGTTGAGCTGCCTGCCGGGGGCGACCGCCTTGATGGCCCGCATGGTGGCCTCGTGGGTGCGCTCGACCAGCAGACGGGACTCCTCGTCGACGTCGCCCACCAGGTACGTCGCGTCGGTGTCCCCGTGCACCCCGCCGATGAAGGCGGTGATGTCGACGTTGACGATGTCGCCGTCCCGCAGGAGCGTGTCGTCGGGGATGCCGTGGCAGATGACCTCGTTGATCGAGGTGCACAACGACTTGGGGTAACCCCGGTAGCCGAGGGTGGACGGGTAGGCGTCGTGGTCGCAGAGGAACTCGTGGCCGATGCGGTCCAGTTCGTCGGTGGTCACGCCGGGCGCGACGTGCTTGCCGACCTCTTCCAGGGCCTGGGCGGCGATCCGCCCCGCGATCCGCATCTTCTCGATGGTCTCGGGGGTCTGGACGTCGGAGCCGCCCTTCTTGGGCTCGGATCTTCCCACGTACTCCGGGCGCTTGATGTGGGCGGGAACCTTGCGCGTGGGCGAGATACGCCCGGGCCGGAGCAGCGTCGTCATGGCGGCAAGTCTAGTTGCGCTTCGACGGGGCACCATTAGCGGCGTGAGCGATCAATGGTGGTTCTGTCTCAAGCACATGCGCGTCGAGGGGGAGAAGGGCTGTCCGAACAAGGACCGGCTCGGCCCCTACGAGTCCAAGGAGGCCGCTGAGCACGCCCTCCAGACCGCGTCCGACCGGAACGAGGCCTGGAGGAAGCAGGACAAGGAGTGGGAGGACGACTGACCCGCCGGGCCGACCGCGGTCAGGGCGCCGGCTCCAGCAGCGGGCGCCCGGGCTCCGCGGCCGGCTCAGCTTCGGCGGACCCCTTCCGGCGGGCCACCGCCCGGGCGGCGACGAGCCGGCCGAGTGTCACGACGCCGATGCCGCTCCAGACCATGTTGAGAATGGCGGACGGCCACGCCGAGTGGAAGCCGCTGTTGATCATCAAGGTCGCGGCGCCGCCGAAGTTCAGGGCCTGGTACGGCAGGCCGTCGCCGGACATCTTCCCGGCCGACACCATGGCATAGCCGTACAACAGGGCGACGGCACCGATGGTGCCGATGATGGTGATGAAGGTGGACATATCGTGCTACTCGCCATCAGCAAGGTGGTTCATGCGTCAATAATCCCGTTTGTGGGCAATGAAGTTCAAGTGAAGAAATCTTAAGTGGGGCGTAAGCTCTGCTGTATGGAAATCGACCCCCGGCGTCTGCGGATCCTGCATGAGGTGTCCCGCAGAGGGGGTGTCATGAAGGCGGCGGAGGCGCTCCACCTCACGCCTTCCGCGGTCTCCCAGCAACTCGCCCAGCTCGAGCGGGAGGTCGGCCTCGCGCTCGTCGACCGGTCACAGCGCCGGGTGACGCTGACCCCGGCGGGCCGGGTGCTCGCGGCCTACGCCGAGCGGATCGAGGAGCAGCTCGTCGAGGCCAGGCAGGAGCTCAACCGCTTCACCGAACGCCTGTCGGGTCCCGTGACGATCGCCGCCTTCCCCACGGTGATCCGCCACCTGCTCATCTCCGCCCTGCGCACGCTGGCCGTACGGCATCCGCGCATCACCCCGATCATCCATGAGCTGTTCGGGCCGGTCGCCGTGCAGGAGCTCCGCCTGGGCGGCGTCGACCTCGTCGTCACCGAGCGGGACATGAGCCAGCCGGCCGCGTCGCTGCCCTCGATGTCACGGCACCGGCTGTACGACGACGAGTACCGGATCGTCGCCCCGCCCGGCTGGTCCGCGATACCGGAGACCGTCGACGACCTGGCCGGCCTGCCCTGGGTCGCGGGCGTGCCGGACCAGGCCTGCGGGCAGGCGCTGGAGCGGCTGGCCCAGCTGCACGGGTTCGAGCCCCGCCGGGTCCACGTCATCGCCGAGTTCCCCCCGACCCTCGGGCTCGTGTCGGCCGGGCACGGGGTGGCGATTGTGCCGTCCCTCGCCCTGCTCGACGTGCCTCCCGGCGAGGTCGTGGTCACCGAGATCCACGGGGTGGGGTCACGCCGGATCGAGGCGCTCACCCGCGTGAGCCGTACGACGTCGGGAGAGCCCGACCCGGTGCAGGGCGCCGTCATCGAGGTCCTGCGCGAGGCCGCAGGCGAGGTGGCCCAGCGCGTCGGAGAGCTCAGCCGGAGCCAGGAGCCGCACGCGGGTCAGGCGCTCAGCTAGTCGCCGACCCGGGCCGGTCGCTCACCCGGAGGCGGACGGTCGCACAGTCAGTCGCTCACCCGGGGGCCGGTCACCCGCTCGGCGAAGCGGGCGAGCCGCTCCCGCAGCCCGGGGCGCCGGATGTCGCCGGCCGCCGCGCTCACCAGATGTTGCGCCGCGTCGAAGCTGACGAGCGCGTCATCGGGCCGTACGGCTATCGCGTCGTGGGCCAGCGACTCGAGTTCGGGGTCGCCGCCGTCGACGGCGAGGATGGTGACACCGGTGCGCCGGGCGTCGTCGACGCGTTCCAGCAACGTGTCGGGCGCCCGCTGCTCCGCGACGACGAACAGGGTCTCGCCGCGGCCCGCCTCGAGGAGCCGGTCCATCCCCACCCGCAGATGGGCGGGCGCGGTCTCCGGAGGAGCCCAGCGGAGCAGGGTGGGGGCCAGCTGGGCGAGCCCCGACTGCCGCGCCTCATCGGACAGATGGGCCGTCACGTGCCACGGCTCGTCGTCGGGGGTGCCGACGACGAGCAGCCCGCCGGGGGAGCGGGTGGTCCTGAGGGCCATGCCGAGCTGCCGGGTCTGCTCGAGCCACCCCGTCGAGGCGAGCATCTCGCGGAGCAGGCCCACCGACGCGCTGTCCATTCCGCAATGGTGCCTGACACCCGCCGGTGAAGTCCCGTGATTCAGGTCCTTGACAGTCCGTTACTCGCGGGTAACGATCTGCCCACGGCGCCGTTCTTGGAAACTGATCCAATAGGCGAAGGGCGGCTCAATGAACTTGCGTGTTCGTGCCACCATGTCCGTGATCGGGGCTCTTCTCCTGCTGCCCGTGCTGGGCGGGACCGCCCGGTCGACCGCGGCCGGTGAGGTCGTCGAGGCGAGTCCGACGACGGTCTACCTCGCACCGGGCAAGCTCCTGAAAGTGCCGGTCAAGGCGTGGCACCTCCGCTACCGGTCGACGTCGGCCACGGGCGCGGCCAACGTGGTGTCGGGGACGTTGCTCGTCCCCAGGACCCCCTATCTGCTCGGCAGGCGGCCCATCGCCGGATACGCCGTGGGCTCCCATGGCATGGGCGACCAGTGCGCCCCCTCGAACGCGATGGCCAAGGGCACCGAGGCCGAGTTGGCGATCATGAGCCTGATGTTGCTCAAGGGCTGGGCCGTCGCCGTGACGGACTACGAGGGCCTCGGCACGCCGGGCGACCACACGTACATGGCCGGCATCTCGCAGGGCCATGCCGTACTGGACTCGATCAGGGCCGCCACGCGCGTGGGCGAGGCGGGACTGTCCGGCGACGCGCCCGTCGTGGTGATGGGTTACTCACAGGGCGGCTCGTCGGCCGCCTGGGCGGCGCAACTCCAGCCGTCGTACGCGCCCGAACTCCGGCTCAAGGGGGTCGCGGCCGGCGGCGTGCCCGCCGACCTGCAGGCGGTCGCCGACAACCTCGACGGGACCCCCGACTTCGGTCTGGCGGCGGCCGCGGGGCTGGGCCTGGACGCGGCCTACCCGGAGTTGTCGCTGGCGAGCTATCTGACGCCCGAGGGCGCGGCGCTGTTCGCCGGCGCCCGTGACGACTGCGTCGCGGAGTTGCGGTCCGCGCTCGCCGGAAGACGCCTGAGCGAGCTCACCACGACCGACGTGATGCACCGGCCGGACTGGCAGGCCCGGCTCCAGGAGAACCGCCTCGGCGGGACCGCGCCCCGGGTGCCGATGTTCCTGTATCACGCGAAGGGCGACGAGATCATCCCGTACGGCGTCGGCGGCACGCTCAGGAAGGAGTACTGCGCACGAGGCGTCCGGGTGCTCTGGACCGGGCTTCCCGCGGGCAGCCACGTCGTCGGCGCGGTCGAGGGCGGCCCACTCGCCGTCGCGTGGCTGGCCGGCCGCGTCGTCGGACTCCCCGTCGTGACCAACTGCTGAGCCGCGTCCGGTGCCGTGCGCGTCCCGTACGGCACCGGCCCGGGGACACGGACCCGGGGGATCCGGCGGGATCGGCGGGCTGGCATGATCTGTCTCATGGCTGAGCACACCGATTCTCCGCAGGTTCTCGAGGTCTCCGCGCTGTCCATCGGCATCCTGGGCGGCACGGGAGACCAGGGCAGAGGCCTGGCCCGCCGGTTCGCCCTCGCCGGGCACACCGTGCTGATCGGCTCCCGCAGCGCCCAGCGCGCGCAGGAGGCCGCCGAGGACATCGGCGTGCGGGGCGCGGAGAACGCCGTGGTCGCCGCGGAGGCCGACATCGTGATCGTCGCGGTGCCGTGGGAGGGTCACAAGGATCTGCTCGAGTCGCTCAAGGAGCACCTCGACGGCAAGATCGTCGTGGACTGCGTGAACCCGCTCGGCTTCGACAAGCAGGGCGCCTACGCCCTGCCGGTGGAGGAGGGGAGCGCCGCCCAGCAGGCGGCGGCCGTCCTCACGGGGAGCCGCGTCGTCGCCGCCTTCCACCACGTGTCGGCTGTGCTCCTGCTCGACCCTTCGGTGGAGTCGATCGACCTCGACGTGTTCGTGCTCGGTGACGACCGCGAGGCCACCGACGTCGTCCAGGCGCTGGCCTCCCGCATCTCCGGCGCACGGGGCGTCTACGCGGGCCGGCTCCGCAACGCGGGCCAGGTCGAGTCGCTGACGGCCAACCTGATCTCGATCAACCGCCGTTACAAGTCCCACGCCGGGCTGCGGGTCACGGACGTGTAGCCCGCGCGAGATGCCCCCCGGCGGGGCATCCGGCATTCACCCGATCTTCACCGGGGAGACGTCGGCGTTCATTACTTTCAGGCCCTGTTGCCCAGTCTGAAAGGCATCCAGTGCTACGTCACGTATCTGCCGGTCTGGCCCTCGCCGCGGCACTCGTCATCCCCGCCACCGGGGCGGCCGCCTCGGCGTATCACCACCCCCCGAAGGGCCCCAAGGGTCCGGTCGTCGTCTCCGACGTGACGATCCCCGCTCCCGCTCTCAAGCAGGTCCAGCGCTCCATCGCCGACGACCACGGCATCAGGCTCGGCGGCGTCGGCAGCGGGCTGTTCCCCGGTGACCGGCCCGGCGAGTTCTGGATGGTCACCGACCGCGGCCCGAACGGCCAGCCGACCGTCAACGGAGTGAAGGTCCGCACGTTCCCGGCGCCCGAGTTCGACCCGGCGATCCTGAACGTCACCGTCAAGCACGGCAAGGCCTCGATCAAGAGCTACATCCCGATCGTGGGCACGCACGGCAAGCCCGTGACGGGGATGTCCAACCAGAACGTCCACGACGAGACCCCGTTCACCTGGGACGGCCTGACGCAACTGCCGTTCAACCCCAGCGGGCTCGACACCGAGGACCTGGTCCGCACTCGTGGCGGCGACTTCTGGCTCGTCGACGAGTACAGCCCCTCGCTGCTGCGGGTGTCGCGGACCGGCCGGGTCCTGGAGCGTTACGTCCCCAAGGGCCTCGGCCTCAAGGGGGCGGACTACCCCGTCAAGGACACGCTGCCCGCGATCCTGGCCTCGCGCCAGCAGAACCGCGGCTTCGAGGGCCTCGCCATGTCCTCCGACGAGCGCACGCTGTACCTCGCCGTGCAGAGCCCGCTCGCCAACCCGCAGGCGGTGGCCAAGACCTCGCGGATCTCCCGCATCCTCACCTTCGACCTGCGCTCCCGCACGGTGACGGGCGAGTACGCCTACAAGTTCGAGGACGTCACCACCTTCGACCCGAAGGTGAACGGCGACCAGAGCCAGATGAAGATCTCCGGTCTGGCCTACGCGGGACGTGACCGCCTGCTGGTCGACGAGCGTACGGACAACGTCACGCGGATCTACCAGATCGACCTGTCCCGGGCGAGCAACCTGCTCAAGGGCCGGTTCGACGACCCGAAGACCACGCCCTCGCTCGAGGCGCTGACCGACCTGTCCGCCGTCAGGCTCCCGGCCAAGTCGCTCGTCCTGGAGCCGAACGCGCTGATCCCGTCGCTCCCCGGCAAGCTCGAGGGCCTCGCGGTGCTCGACCGGTGGACCGTCGCGCTGGCCAACGACAACGACTTCGGCCTGGGCGACTTCGGCCCCGACGGCAAGCTGATCGACACGGGCGTGCCCAGCAGGCTCGTCACCGTCAAGCTCGCCAAGCCGCTCGACCTGCACTGATCCGCGGTCGGCCGCCGGGTACCGGACGGGCCCGGCGGCCGCCCGCGTTCCTCATCCGGCGGAGGCCACCAGCCAGTCCGCCACGGCGTCGGGGGCGCACACCTGGTGCAGGTGCTCGCCGGGGATGCGGGCGACCTGCCAGCCGCGTTCTCCGGCCTCGTCCGACGTGGCGGCGTAGGCCTCCGCGAACCACAGGTAGGCGCCTCCGGCGTGGTCCCAGCCCTCGGGCACCGGGATCTCCTCCTGGTAGTAGGCGAGCGGCAGCCGGGCCTGTTCGGCCACGACGACCCGCCGGGTGGCGTCGTCGGGGAAGAGCGCGGCCACGTCGTCCTCGTCCCACCAGTCCGTCCAGCGGGGGAGGACGCCCGATTCGTCGGCGATCGACCGCAGGAACGGGAGGAACTCCGGCTCGGCCGCCGTGGTCGATCCCCGCCGTGGCGGCAGGGCGGCGTCGACGAACAGGCAGCGGGAGACCCGCACGCCCAGCGCCTGCGCGATGAGCGGCACGAACAGCCCCGCGTTGCTGTGCGCGACGACCGCGACGGGCCCGTCGGGCGGCGCCGCGGCGGTCACCCGGTCCACCACGCGCGGCCAGTACGGCCCCGGCCCGGCGGTGACGTCGACGAGTGAGGGCACGACGGCCCTGTGGCCCCGCGAGCGCAGCACCCCGGCCACGGGCATCCATGTCGAAGGGCCGACGGAGGGGCTGTGCACGAGCAGGAAGGTGATGTCCATCACCTCATCCTCGCCACCGTCGCCGGTGCGCGGCCCCCGCTGTGCTGCGGGCGTAATCCTTGATCCAGAGCCGTGATCAGCCCGCGGCCCGCGGTCCGGGCGCCCTCGGGAGGGCTGAGGGGCGCGCGGCCCGGCCATGCCGGCGGGCGTCTCCACGTGGCCGATCCCACCGGGTTGGATCTGACAATTTCCTCCCTCCTGGGTCATTCTGGTCGCTATGAGCTCACTTCACCCGGAAACGCGAGTGGTCCACCTTCCCCAGCCGGAACTGAACGGCAGCAGGCCGATCGCTGTGCCGATCTACCAGACCTCCGGGTTCGTCTTCGACGACCCTGCCGTCTTCGCCGATGGGATGGGCCGCCCCGACGGTGCCTTCGTGTACGGGCGGCTGTCGAACCCGACCGTCCGCTCGCTCGAGGAGGCCGTCGCCGGGCTCGAGGGCGGTGTGGGCGCGGTGGCGACCGGCTCCGGGATGGGCGCCATCAACACGGTGCTGCTGGGGCTGCTCCGGTCGGGTGACCACGTGATCGCCCAGACGGCTCTGTACGGCGGCACCGCCACCGTGTTCAAGGACCTGGAGGAGAGGTACGGCATCGCGGTCACCTATGTGCCCGAAGCCGACCCCGCCGCGGTGCGCGCGGCGGTGCGGCCCGAGACGAAGCTGCTCTATCTGGAGACGATCGCCAACCCGATGACGCAGGTCGCCGACCTTCCGGGGATGAGCGCGGCCGCGCGCGAGGCCGGGCTGGTCACCGTCGTGGACAACACCTTCGCCTCGCCCGTGTTGTGCCGCCCGATCGAGCTCGGCGCGGACGTCGTCGTGCACTCCACCACCAAGTACCTGTCCGGCCACACCGACGTGCTGGGCGGGATCGCCGTCTCCGCCACCGACGAACTGCACCGCAGGATCTGGACGTACGCGATCGAACTGGGCGCGACCGCCGACCCGTTCGCCGCGTGGCTGACGCTGCGCGGCATCCAGACGCTGCCGCTGCGGATGGAGCGCCACTGCTCCAACACCCGGCTGCTCGCGACCAGGCTCGCCGAGCACCCCGCCGTAGCCGCCGTGCACTGGCCGGGGCTGCCGTCGCACCCCTCCTACGACGTCGCGGCCAAGCTGATGCCCGAGTTCGGCGGCGTCTTCTCCTTCGACCTGAAGGGGGGCCGCCCCGCCGGAGAGACCTTCATGAAGGCCGTGAAGCTGGCGCTGCTCGCGCCGTCGCTCGGGGGCGTGGAGACGCTGATCCTGCACCCGGCCACCACCTCGCACCGGGGCCTCGACGCGGCGGGGCTGGCCGCGGCCGGCATCGGCGAGGGCACCGTCCGGGTGGCGGTCGGCATCGAGCACCACGAGGACCTGTGGGCCGACTTCGAGCAGGCTCTCGACGGCCTGCCGCAGTGACCTGAGGGGACGTCGGGCACCGCCACCCGGCCGGGGCCGGGTGGCGGTGCCCGTCGGCCTGATGCTTCACTGACAGGCCTACCGGGGAGCGCACCGCGGTGCCCGCACTCCGCCGGGGGATCGTGAGAGGTGAGGAGACACCGATGGTCGTCGCGCGAGAGGACGTCGAGAAGGCCGCCGTGCGGATCGCTCCGTACATCCGCAGGACGCCCCTCCTCCCGGCGCAGCCCCGCCTCGTCCTGAAGCTCGAGGCGCTGCAGCACTCGGGCTCCTTCAAGGCGCGTGGCGGCTTCAACCGCATCCTCACGGCCAGGGAGGCCGGTCCCCTTCCCGCCGCCGGCGTCATCGCGGCGAGCGGAGGCAACCACGGCCTGGCCGTGGCGTACGCCGCCCGCGCGCTCGGTGTGCGGGCGGACATCTTCGTGCCGGAGGTGTGCGCCCCGGTGAAGGTGGAGGGTCTGCGCCTGCTGGGCGCCCACGTCACCCAGGTGGGGGAGATCTACTCCGAGGCGTACGAGGCGTCGCGGGAGCGTGCGGCCGAGACCGGCGCGCTGGAGATCCACGCGTACGACCAGCCTGAGGTGGTGGCCGGGCAGGGCACCGTCGCCGTGGAACTGCTCGAGCAGGCCGACGTCGACACCGTCCTCGTGGCGGTCGGCGGGGGAGGCCTGGTCGCGGGAGTCGTGGCGGCGCTGGACGGCCGGGCCGGGGTCGTGGCGGTCGAGCCCGAGCGCATCCCCACGCTGCACGCCGCACTGGAGGCGGGTGAGCCGGTCCGCGTGGGCGTGAGCGGTGTGGGCGCCGACGCCCTCGGGGCGAGCCGGATCGGGCAGGTGGCCTTCGACACCGTGGCCGGGCGGGTCTCCAGCGTGCTGGTGTCCGACGACGCCATCGTCGAGGCGCGCCACGCGCTGTGGCGGGAGTTCCGGGTCGCCGCAGAACACGCCGGAGCAGCGGCGCTCGCCGCGCTGAGGTCCGGTGTGTACGTGCCGGCGGCGGACGAGAGGGTCGCGGTCATCGTGTGCGGAGCCAACACCGATCCGGCGACGCTGGCCGGCTGACCGCGCCCCGGGCGGGATGCCCGGGGGCGGGGGAGCGGCCCGTGCCGCGGGTCAGACGTGCGACCGCGGCACGGATGTGGTTCAGCGGTAGCTGTGCTCGGGCGCGGGGAAGACTCCTGCGGCCACCTCGTCGGCGAAGCTGCGCACCGCGCGGTCCATCTCACCGGCCAGGTCGAAGTACTTCTTGACGAACTTGGCCGGGTGGGGCGTGAGGCCCATGAGGTCCTGCCAGACGAGGACCTGCGCGTCGGTGTCGGGGCCGGCCCCGATGCCGATCGTCGGAACGCTCAGTGAGGCGGTGACCCGCTGGGCCAGCTCGCTCGGCACGCACTCCAGCACCACAGAGAACGCTCCCGCGTGCTCCAGCGCCTTGGCGTCGGCCATCAGTTCGTCGCCCGACTGGCCGCGGCCCTGGACGCGGTAGCCGCCGAGCACGTTGACCGACTGCGGCGTCAGGCCGAGGTGGGCCATGACCGGGATCCCGGCCGACACGAGCATCTCCACCTGGGGGAGCACCCGGTGGCCGCCCTCGAGCTTCACGGCGTGCGCCCCCGCCTCCTTCATGAAGCGGGCGGCCGTCTCCAGGGCCTGCTGCGGCGAGGCCTGATAGGAGCCGAACGGGAGATCGGCGACCACCATCGCCCGCGACGACCCGCGGACCACGGCGGCGGTGAGCGGGAGCAGGTCGTCGACCGTGACGGGCAACGTCGAGTCGTAGCCGTACACGACCATGGCGGCCGAGTCGCCGACGAGCATCACCGGGATGCCCGCCTCGTCGAAGACCCGGGCGGTCATCGCGTCGTACGCGGTGACCATCGGCCACTTCTCGTGCCGCTCCTTGGCGGCCGCGATGTCGCGGACGGTGACTCTTCTGCCGGACGCGCCGCCGTAGAGCATGGCGGCCGAGCCGGACGTGGATGGGTTGGGTACAGCGGAAACAGAGGACATGGCTACCTCCAAGGCCTCGTGGCGCCCCTATGGCGTCCCCGGACAGTCAGATCATCGCATGTCGCCATTGCCTGGAACACCCCCGGCAGTGCCCTGTAATCCCGGCCGTTCCGGTTCGGTCCGGGACGGGTGGGGGGCCGCCTGCGAGTCCGGTGGCCGCCCGGGTGTCCGGTCAGGGATCCGGTGTCGGAAATGTCGGAGGCGCAGTGCACAATGCCATCCGGAGGTAAGTAACCAAGATGGCCATTGAACCTTACCGGCGGGTGCTCGCACTGCCGGGCGTGCGCGCGTTGATGCTGGTGGGCCTGGTGGCCAGGATCCCGTTGACCGGCACGGGAATCACGCTGACGCTGCACGTGGTCAACAGCCTGAAGCTCGGTTTCCTCGAGGCGGGACTCGTTGGCGCGGCCAGCATGGTCGGGGCCGCGCTCGGCTCCCCGCTCGCGGGGCGGATCGTCGACAGGCGGGGGCTGCGGCCGGTCATCGCCGTCACCACCGTCATCCAGTTGTGCTTTTGGTGCGTCGCCCCCTCGTTGCCCTATCACGCGCTGCTCGCGGGAGCGGCGATCGCGGGGGTGTTCAGCCAGCCGGTCTTCGGGGCGATCCGGCAGTGCGTGGCGGCGATGGTCCCGGCGGAGGACCACAGGACCGGTTTCGCCCTGGACTCGATGGCCGTGGAGTTGTCCTTCATGGTGGGCCCCGCCGTCGCGGCGGCCGCGGTGACGGCCTTCTCCAGCACCGCCACGATGTACGCGGTGGGCGTCGGGCTGGTCGGCTCCGGGGTCGCGCTGTTCCTGCTCGATCCGCCGACGCGGTCGCCCGAGGAAGCGGACCGGGAGACGAGGGAGTCGGTCCCCTACCGGCAGTGGGTCGGACCCGGCCTGATCACGCTGCTGGTCATGGTGTCCGCGCTGACCTTCGTCCTCACCTCGACCGAGTTGTCGCTGGTCGCGACGATGCAGGAAAGCGACGCCACGTCGTGGACCGGGCTCGTGATCGCCCTGTGGTGCGCCTACTCCCTGGTCGGCGGCTTCGTCTACGGCGGGCTCTCACGGGGGTTCTCGCCACTGGGGCTGATCGGCGGCCTGTGCGCGCTGACCGCGCCCCTCGGGCTCGTGGGCGGCGGTTGGTGGTGGTTGTGCCTCGCGCTGGTCCCGGCCGGGTTCCTGTGCGCGCCGGCCCTGTCCGCCAGCGTCGACGCGGTCAACCAGCGCGTGCCCGCCGCGGCCCGAGGCGAGGCGATGGGCCTCCACAGCACCGCGCTGACCATCGGCGTCGCCTGCGCGGGGCCGATCGCGGGAGCCATCGTCGACTCCTACGGCCCGGGCTGGGCCTTCGCCGCCTCCGGCGTGGTGGGAGTCGTGCTGGTCCTGGCCGCTCTGCCGTTCTGGCGTGATTCCGGCCACACCGCCACGGAGCCGATGCCCGCCTGATCAGGGGATCCCGAGAGGGCCGGCCCTTCTGGGGTCATATTATGAAACGCGACCGTTGCGTATCGAAATAAACAACGCTACGCTGCCGTTGCGAAACACTAGCGTATCGAAACCTAATTGGGGGATCAGTGGACGCACACGCGGGCCATCCACGCCGCTGGCAGATCCTCGGCGTGATGGTCTTCAGCCTTCTGGCCGTGGTTCTGGACAACACCATTCTCAACGTGGCGATCAAGACGATCGCCGACCCGGTCCAGGGCCTGGGCGCGACCCAGAGCCAGCTGGAATGGGCGATGAACTCCTACACCCTGGTCTTCGCCGGGCTGCTGTTCACCTTCGGGGTGCTCGGTGACCGGTTCGGCCGCAAGAAGATGTTGCTGATCGGCATGGTGCTGTTCGGCCTGGCGTCGCTCGCCAGCGCGTACTCGCAGGACCCGACGCAGCTGATCGCCGCGAGGGCGCTGATGGGTCTCGGCGGCGCCGCGATCATGCCGGCGACCTTGGCGATCATCTCGAACGTCTTCCCCATCCATGAGCGCGGCAAGGCGATCGGCATCTGGGCGGGCGGCGTCGGCATCGCCGTCGCGATCGGCCCGATCACCGGCGGCATCCTCCTCGCGCACTTCTGGTGGGGCTCGGTCTTCCTGGTCAACGTCCCGATCGTGTTGATCGCCCTGGTGCTCAACACCATGCTCGTCCCGGACTCCAAGGACCCGAACAGGAGCGGCCTCGACCCCGTCGGCGTCCTGCTGTCGATCGTGGGCCTCATCGCCCTCGTCTACGGCATCGTCAGGATCAGCGACCTCGGCACCGTCGCCGACGTCTCGGTCATCGTGCCGACCCTGGTGGGCGTCGCGATCCTCGCCGGCTTCGTCTGGTACGAGAAGAAGATCACCCACCCCGCCTTCGACGTGCGGAACTTCCGGAACGCGGGCTTCTCCACCGCGATCGCCAGTGTCGGCCTGGTCTTCTTCGCCGCCATGGGCGTGATGTTCTTCCTCGCCTTCTACTGGCAGATCGTCCGGGGATACACCCCGCTGCAGTCCGGCGCGCTGGTGCTGCCGTTCGCGGCCGCGCAGCTGATCTTCGCCCCGCAGAGCGCGAAGATGGTGCAGAAGTACGGCTCCAAGGCGGTCGGGACCACGGCGATGCTCGTCATCGCCGCCGCGCTCGCCTGCTACGCGCTGGTCGACGTGGACACCCCGGTCTGGCTCATCCTCATCCTCGGCTTCGTCCAGGGCGCCGCGATGGCGAACATCCTTCCTCCGGCGACCACCGCGATCATGAACTCCCTCCCCAGGGAGAAGGCCGGCGTCGGCTCCTCGATGAGCAACGTCGTGCGGCAGGTCGGCGGCACGCTGGGCATCGCCGTCCTCGGCGCGGCCCTGTCGGCCAGCTACCGCGGCGACATGGAGGACAAGGTCTCGGCCCTGCCCGAGCAGCTCCGCGGCCCGGTCAGCGAGTCGATCTCCGGCGCGGCCGGTGTGGCCGAGCACCTGGGCGCGCAGGGCGCGGGCCTCATGAAGGCGGCCGACGCCGCCTTCGTCACCGGCATGCACTGGGCGGCTCTCGGGTCGGCAGTGGTGGCGCTCGTGGGGGTGATCGTTGTAGGACTGTGGATGCCAGGCCGCTCCGCTGAGGCCGCTCCGGTTACGGCG
The DNA here is from genome assembly GCF_016863275.1 of Planotetraspora mira. Classification (GTDB taxonomy): domain Bacteria; phylum Actinomycetota; class Actinomycetes; order Streptosporangiales; family Streptosporangiaceae; genus Planotetraspora; species Planotetraspora mira. Next base: position 15,999 of record NZ_BOOO01000002.1, on the reverse strand, counting down.
GGCGAGCCGGAGAAGAAGGAAGCGGCAGTAGTGTGAGCGGGCGATGACGATGCAGCAGATGGAAGGGGCGGCCCGTCCGGCAGGCCGCCCCCGCAGCGAGAAGGCGGAGAAGGCGATCATCGAGGCCGCCCTCGACATCCTCGGTGAGGGCAGCGGCGTGTCCGAGCTCTCCATCGAGGCGATCGCCGCCAGGGCGGGCGTCGGCAAGACGACGATCTACCGGCGCTGGACCAACAAGGAGGATCTGGTGGTCGACGCGCTGGCGTCGCTCAAGCCGCCGATCCCTCCGCTCAAGGGCGCGTCCGTGCGCGACGACCTGGTCGCCTATCTGCAGGTGGTCCGGTCGGAGTCCATCCACGTACGCACCCGCTGCATCATGAACATCGCGATGAGCCAGTCGGACCGGCACCCCCGTGTGGCCGAGAGGTTCCACGAGATCGCCATCAAGCCACGCCAGGCCGCCGTGCGCGCCGTCCTGGAGCGGGGCATGGCGAACGGCGAACTGCGCGCCGATCTCGACGTCGAGATGGCGATGGCCATCCTGTCCGGCACGATGATGTGGCGGACGAAGTGGTCGTCGGACGACGACCTGCCGGCGGACCTCGCCGAGCGGATCGTCGACGAGGCCCTCCGCGGCTTCCGCCCTGGCTGAGGCCCGGCTGATGTGAGCGCCACCTGATGTGAGGCTCGACGCCTGACACGACTCTCCGGGCCCGGTCCGCTCCACGCGGCCGGGCCCGCGGCGTACGCCGGGCCGGAGGCTTCTGGCCCGGGTTCAGCCCAGGGTCTCGCGCCAGCGGTTGGTGATCGGGAGACGGCGGTCGCGCCCGAAGTTCTTGGGCGTGATCTTCGGGCCCGGCGGATACTGCCTGCGCTTGTACTCGGCCAGGTCGACCAGCCGGATGATCCGCGTGACCAGTTCGGGGTCGTGTCCGGCGGCGATCAGCTCGTCCCGGCCCATGTCCTTCTCCACGTAGTCGCTCAGCAGCCGGTCGAGCACGTCGTACTCCGGAAGCGAGTCGGTGTCCCGCTGGTCCGGGCGCAGCTCGGCGCTGGGTTCCTTGGTGATGGAGTTCTCCGGGATCGGCGGCGGCCCCGGCTGGGCGTTGCGCCACTCCGACAGCCTCCACACCATCGTCTTGAGCAGGTCCTTGATCGGCGCGTACCCGCCGGCGGAGTCGCCGTAGAGCGTGGAGTAGCCGGTGGCCAGTTCGCTCTTGTTGCCGGTCGTCAGCACCAGATGGCCGTGCTCGTTCGACAGGCTCATCAGCAACATGCCGCGCACGCGCGCCTGCAGGTTCTCCGCCGCGAGGCCATGGAGCTCGACCTCCTTCTCGAAGGCGGTGACGACGTCGGCGATGGGCACGACCTGCGCGTTCAGTCCCTGGCGGCGCACCAGTTCCTCGGCGTCGGTGATCGAGTGGTCCGAGGAGTAGCGCGAGGGCATCAGCACCACGTGCACGCGCGAGGCGCCGATGGCGTCGGCGGCGATCGTCGCCGTCAGCGCGGAGTCGATGCCGCCGGACAGGCCGAGGATGACCGACCGGAACCCGTTCTTCGTGACGTAGTCGCGCACGCCGAGGACGAGTGCGTTGTAGACCTCGGCCAGGTCGTCCAGCCGCTCCGCGATCATCGGCGGCTCCGGCTCGTACGGCTCGACGGGCGTGTCCGACAGCAGCAGGCGGTCCACGGTGATGATCGTGCCGTCGTGGGCGTCGACCCGCAGCTCGCCGAGCTCGGCGGTGGCGGCGGGGAGCTCGAGGTCGGTCACCAGGAGTTCCTCGGTGAACTGCGCGGCGCGGGCGACGAGCTCGCCCGAGGCGTCCACGATGAGGGAGTCGCCGTCGAAGACCAGCTCGTCCTGCCCGCCGACCATGTTGACGTAGGCGAGGGCGCAACCGGCCTCGCGGGCGCGGCGCGCGCACAGTTCCAGCCGCACGTCGTCCTTGTCCATCTCGTACGGCGAGCCGTTGGGGACCACGAGCAGCCCCGCGCCCGTCTCGGCCACGACCGACACCGGGCCGCCCTCCTGCCAGAGGTCCTCGCAGATGGCGATGGCGACGTCGACTCCGTGCAGCCGGATGACGGGCATGCGGTCGCCGCGCACGAAGTAGCGGTACTCGTCGAAGACGCCGTAGTTGGGCAGGTGGTGCTTGGCGGACTTGATGACGACCCTGCCCTGGTACAGCACGGCCGCGGCGTCGAGCGGCGCGCCCTTGGGCTGGCCCGCCCGGGGGGCGACGCCGGCCCGGTCGAGGTAGCCCACCACCACGGGAAGCTCGCCGAGGCCCTCGCCGGCGAGCCGCTCCGCCACCGAGGACAACGTCGCGACCGACGCCTCGACGAACGACGAGCGCAACGTCAGGTCCTCCGCCGGATACCCGGTCACGAACAGCTCCGTGAAGACCACGAGATGGGCGCCCCGATCGGAGGCCCGCCGGGTCCACTCGAGGAGCTTGTCCGCGTTGCCGGAGAGATCGCCGACAACGGGGTTGGTCTGGGCGAGGGCGATACGGAGTTGAGCCACGGTGACCAGCCTAGAACGTCCCGTTTATTGTCGTCAAAGCGACGATAAGTGGATTTATCCGCCGATGCGAGGGTCACCCCGCCGGGGCGGTCTCCTGGGTGCGGGACCGGCGCCGGATGGCCGGGCCGAGCGCGAGCTGACCCACCGCGGCGAGCAGCCCCAGCCCCCCGATGACCAGCCAGAGGAGCGTCGGACTCACCGCGAGCAGACGGGTTCCGGCGAGCGGCGCCAGCATGCCCCCGGCCGACCAGGCCAGGCCGTACAGGCCCGAGTAGCGGCCGCGCAGGTGAGCGGGGGCGAGCGAGGCGACGATCGAGCCGGCCACGCCCGCGGTGATGACCTCGCCCAGCGTCCAGACCGCGACGGTCACGGCATAGCCGAGCGTGGAGGAGACGACCGCGGTGAGCGCGAGGCCGACCCCGACGACGGCGAACCCGGAGGCCAGCACGGCGCTGGGGTCCCGCCGCGACATCCATCGGTTCGTCAGCGGCTGGACGACGACGATCAGCGCCCCGTTGACCGCCATCGCCATGCCGTACGCGCTGGTGGGCAGGCCCACGCCGGTCATGGCGAGCGGCAGGGTCGTGTAGGCCTGCAGGTAGACGAACGTGAAGGTCAGCGAGATGACGACGTAGGTCACCATCACGCGGTCGCGCAGCACGTCGGCGAACCGGCCGGGCGTGTCCTCCGACCGGTCGGGCCGCGTCTCGGGGATCGCGCGCCACACCAGCACCCCGAAGATCAGGCAGGTGACGGCGTCGATCCAGAAGAGCGTGGTGAACCCCGTCTGGGCGAGCCAGCCACCCGCGATCATCGCGATCGAGAAGCCGAGGTTGACGGCCCAGAACAGCAGCCCGAACGCGCGCGGCCGGTCCTCCGGGGAGACGAGGTCGGCGACCAGGGCCTGCGACGCGGGCCGGTAGGCGTCGACGACGAGGCCGAGCACCAGCATCGCCGCCGTGATGCCCTGGAGGCTGGTGGTGTACCCGAGGGCGATGAACGTGACGGCAGTGGCGATCATGGAGCCGCTCAGCGTCACCCGCCGGCCGAAGTGGTCGGCCAGCCAGCCCGCGAAGGGCTGCGACAGCAGCGACCCGACGCCGAACACCGTCATCACCAGGCCGGCGGCGGCGAGCGACATGCCGCGGGCCTGCGTCAGGTAGATGCCGATGAACGGCTCCACCATCGTGCCGAGACGGTTCACGAGCGTCCCGGCGAAGAGCACCCAGAACGGCCGCGGCAGTCCGCCCGTCGCGGACTGGAGGAACCCGGGTCTTCCGGTAACAGTAGTCACAGGTCAAGCCTTTGCCATCGGCCCGGGGACATGCCAATCTTTTAGCGCTGGCTAAAAGGTCCGATGGGGTGGGGGTCGGTCGTGGTGATCGAGTGGCGGTTCGCGCCGGATGACGTGGCCCGGCTGCGGTTCGCGTTCTCCCCGATGTGGGAGCTGGTCACGAGCCTGCGCGTGCTGCGGGCCCCCGCGCGCCACTCGCTGCACCTGCCGTGGCTGCGGGCCGTCCTGCCCCGCCTGCGCCGAGTGGACCTGTCGGAGCTGTTCGCGCTGGTGCCGCTCACCGGCTACATGCCCGATTTCCTCACGCCGCCGCCGGACACGCCGCTGCCGGACTTCATGGCCGAACTCGGCCGCGTCAGGGCCACCCCTCCGGACATGGCGGCCGACGAGGTGGCCTGGGTGCAGAGCCCCGATCCGGAGGCTGCCGCCCGGTTCCGGGAGGATCCCGCCGCAGGCGTCCAGCGGGTGGCGGACCGGCTGCACGAGTACTGGAAGGTCGCGTTCGAAGAGTTCTGGCCGGCGATCCACGGCGTGCTGGAGGGCGACGTGATGTGGCGGTCGCGCAGGCTTGCCGTAGGGGGAGTGCGCGAGCTGTTCGAGGACCTCCACCCGTCGGTCGTCTGGCACGGTGATCGGCTGGTCACCGACAACCGCAACCACGACTACTCGGAAGACATCACCGGAGACGGCCTGGTGCTCGTCCCCAGCGCGTTCAACTGGCGGGCCGTCTCGATCATGTACGAGCCGTACCAGCCGATGCTGAGCTATCCGGCGCGGGGGGTCGGCACGCTCTGGTCGGCCGGCGCCCCCTGCACGCCGAACGCGTTGTCCGCCCTCATCGGCCGGTCCCGGGCCCGGGTGCTGGTGGCGCTGGAGGATCCGGCCTCCACCACCGCCCTCGCCCGGCGGCTCGACCTCACCCCCGGCGCCGTGAGCCAGCACCTGACCGTCCTGTCCGACGGCGGCCTGGTGACCCGGCAGCGGCTGGGGCGCGAGGTGCTCTACCGCCGCACGCCCGTGGGCGACACCCTCGCGTACGGCCCGTAGCTCCTCGCCGTACTCGGGGGCCCGGTCCGCCCGCCCCGAATGAGGACGGCCTGCCGTGCCCGGCGCACTTGGACGGAAGGCCCGCTCACAATCCCGCGTAACGCCTGTGAAACACACAAGAGGCACACTGGTAGTCGACCCGACCTGTGTTTCGAGAGGTATGCCTTGGACCGCCAGCAGGAGTTCGTCCTCCGCACGCTCGAAGAGCGCGATATCCGATTCATTCGGCTGTGGTTCTCGGATGTGCTCGGCTTCCTGAAATCGGTCGCGATCGCTCCGGCCGAACTCGAGGGCGCCTTCGCCGAGGGCATCGGGTTCGACGGCTCGTCGATCGAGGGCTTCTCCCGGGTCTACGAGTCGGACATGCTGGCCAAGCCCGATCCGTCGACGTTCCAGGTCCTGCCGTGGCGGAGCGAGTCGCCGGGCACGGCGCGGATGTTCTGCGACATCCTCATGCCGGACGGCTCGCCGTCGCACGCCGACCCCCGCTGGGTGCTCAAGCGCACGCTGGCCAAGGCGGCGGACATGGGCTTCACCTTCTACACGCACCCCGAGGTGGAGTTCTTCCTCCTCCGTCAGCGGCCGGAGAAGGGCGACAAGCCGCAGCCGATCGACGAGGGCGGCTACTTCGACCACACACCGCACAGCGCCGGGCACGACTTCCGCCGCCACGCGATCATGATGCTGGAGTCGATGGGGATCTCGGTGGAGTTCAGCCACCACGAGGGCGCCCCCGGCCAGCAGGAGATCGACCTCCGCTATGCCGACGCGCTGACGACCGCCGACAACATCATGACCTTCCGTCTGGTCATGAAGGAGGTCGCGCTGGAGCAGGGCGTGTGGGCCTCGTTCATGCCCAAGCCGTTCACGGAGTTCCCCGGCTCCGGCATGCACACGCACATGTCGCTGTTCGAAGGCGACCGCAACGCCTTCTACGAGCCGGGTGCCGACTACCAGCTCTCCAAGATCGGCCGCTCCTTCATCGGAGGGCTGCTGAGGCACGCCCCCGAGGTCACGGCCGTCTGCAACCAGTGGGTCAACTCCTACAAGAGGCTCTGGGGCGGCGCGGAGGCCATCGCGGGAGCGGGCGGCGAGGCCCCCTCATACGTCTGCTGGGGACACAACAACCGCTCGGCGCTGGTCCGGGTGCCGATGTACAAGCCCCACAAGGGGGGCTCGACCCGGATCGAGTTCCGCTCGCTCGACTCCTCGTGCAACCCCTACCTGGCGTTCGCCGTGATCCTGGCGGCCGGGCTGAAGGGCATCGAGGAGGGCTATGAGATGCCTCCCGGAGCCGAGGACGACGTCTGGGCGCTGACCAGCGGAGAGCGGCGCGCCCTGGGCATCCAGCCGCTGCCGCAGTCGCTCGACGAGGCGATCTCGGTGATGGAGCACAGCGAACTGGTCGCCGAGACGCTGGGGGAGCACGTCTTCGACTTCTTCCTCCGCAACAAGCGGGCCGAGTGGTCGGAGTACCGCCGTCAGGTGACCGAGTTCGAGCTCGGCCGCTACCTGCCGGTGCTCTGAGCCGCCGAAACGCGTTGTCGGCGAGCGTTCCCCGGTGACCGGGGAAGGCTCGCCGGAAGGGGCGATCCCCCAGGTGTCGAAGATCAAGGCACATCCAGGGCACACGCGCCGTCGTTGAAGCAGGCGTGCATACGCCCTCCTGCATGATCACGCACAGCCAAGGCGCCCCTTATGTATCGATCCAAATACTTCATCCCGGTCATCCCAATCGTCAGTGGTTGGCTGTGATCGTTGCCCGTAGCATGCCGATGCGAAATTTCACTGCCACCGCCGATCCGGCGGACTCGGCCGCCACGGAAGAACATATGAAGCAGAAGCTGCACGATGCCCTGATCACTGTCGCCACCCCATTGCTCACCCTCGGTGAGACGCCGGCCGCGACCGGTAGGGCCCGGGTGGGCAAGGTCTCGATTGCCCGCAACGCCGCCCTGGCCGCCGCCTCGATGGTGCTCTCCGGCGGCACGATCGGCATGTATGCCGTGAATAAGGCTTACTACGTCCTGTTGACCAGCGAGCGGCTGTTGCTGCTCGAGCCGCACTGGCTGACCTCCCGCCCCACCGCAAAGGTCCTCGGCGACATCCCCCGGCCGCTCTTGTCGATCGAGGACGTCAAGCGTGCCGTCACGACGTCGGTGACGCTGTCCATCAGTGGTGAGGACAAGGGGCTGCTGCTCAAGTATCCGACGTTCGACAAGGAAGGTGCCGAGTTGCTGATCAAGGCGTTCGGGGTGGCCCCCAGCCTGACCAACTAACCGTGGCGAGGGTCGTGCCGGGAGATCGCAGGGCACGCACGGCCGTTCTCCGGGCGTTCCGCCGCGCTGTCGTTCCGCGCCGCGGCCGGCCCGTGGTGCCGAACTGTCATCGGGGCGTCACAGCCCGCTAACGGCTGTGACATTCGTGGCTGTTTCGATGTCTTCGGGTGGAAGAGTAAAACGTGGTCGTTTGTTATGCGTGATACGGATGGACCGTAATGAGACTTACGTGGGGAGAGTGCGGCTAAATGACGGCAGCTGCGGGGCTGCGGACAGTGTTGTCCGTGCCGGAGCGCTTCCGAGGACCCGAGGGCACCGCCAACGGCGGATGGATCGCGGGGACGCTGGCGAGTTCGCTCACGGGTGGTGGGCATGACTCGGCGGTGGAGGTCACCCTGCACAAACCGGTCCCCCTGGGGACCGACGTCACGATCGAGCATGTCGGCAACGCCGTCACGCTGAACCTCGGTGACCAGCATCTGGCGGAGGCCATACCGGTCGCGCTGCATCGGCAGGTGGGGGACGGCTCGGCCGAGGCGCTGACGCCGCCGCCGTTCGTGCCCTTCAACGACGCCGCGAGGGCGGAGGACGGGTTCCTCGGACGGCACCGGCACCCCATCGCGGGGTGCTTCGCGTGCGGCCTGCGCGAGCCAGGTGACGGGCTGCGGATCTTCCCGGGCCCGGTGGAGGGCACGGATCTCGTGGCGGCCGGATGGCGTGTCCCCGTGGGGGTGACCGACGAGCACGGGATCGTTCCCGACTCGATCATCTGGGCGGCTCTCGACTGCGCCACGGGCTGGGTCCAGTACGGATCCTCCGAGGAGCCCGGGGCCGGTTCCGTGCAGCCGGTGGGTTCGGCGCTGCTCGGCAGGTTGACCGGGCAGGTGTTCCGCCGGGTGTATCCCCTCGGCAGCTACTCCGTCGTGGCGCGGGCGATCGGCCGCGAGGGCCGCAAGCTCCACGGGGTGAGCGCGGTGTACGAGGTCGACGGCACCTTGGTCGCCGCCGCCAAGGCCACCTGGATCACCCCCCGCCCCGCCTGAAAAACCCCCGCGTGATCATGCACACCTTCGGGCGCAGGCCATCCGGCCTGCGCCCTTCTGGTTCGTGATCATGCACAGGTTCGGCCGCACGTGGTGTGACCTGCGCCTCCGCTCACCGTGATCATGCACGGGTTCGGTCACGGGGTGTGCGACCTGCGCCTTAGCTGTGCGTGATCATGCACGGATTCAGGCACAGGCCGTCCGACCTGCGCCTTCGCTGTGCGTGATCATGCAGGAGGGTGCGGCTCAGCCGGCGGTGAGGTGGCCGGCCACCACCGCCGCGCACCGCTGCTCGAAGACGATCGTGTAGTGGTTGCAGTCCTCGATCAGCTCATGCCGCATCTCGGGCAGCCGGGCGAGCCACGTGGCGGTGACGTCGCCGGGAAGCAGTCCGACCTCCTCGTTCAGCAGGCCGCGGGGTGCGCGCAGGAGGGACAGCGGCGACTTGATCTCCTCCAGGGCAGCCCCGATCGCCTCGGTCTCGACCCGGAGCCAGCGCCCGTCCTGCCGCACCGCCTCCTCACGCGCCCGCGATCGGACGGCGCCGCCGAGTCCTTCGCCGTCGGCGTCATAGCGGACGTACTCCTCCACGTCAGGCGTCCAGTGGCCGACAAAGGCGGGATGGGCGCGGAAGAAGTCCAGATAGGCGTCGACACTCGGGTAGGTCTGGCTGAGCCGCGCGAGCGCCGGGCCAAGGGTGGCCTCCAGCACCGCGTCAGGATCCGCACCCGGGGGAAAGGGCAGCGGCAGCCCTCCGTCGACCAGCACGACCCGGGCGTAGCGGCGCTTCGCGCCATGCAGAGCCGCGATGTACGCCCCCATCGAGTGGCCGGTGAGCACGCTCGTCTCGTCCGCCCCCACGTGCCGGGCGATCAGTTCGAGGTCCTCGGCGTGCCTGGGCAGGCCGTACGGGCCGGAGACGTCCGCGCTGTGACCACGCCCGCGCAGGTCGGGAGCGATGAGGGACCAGCCGGGGGGGAGCGCGTCGGCCACCGTGCGCCAGGCCATGAGGGATGCGGTGATGCCGTGCGCGGCGATGATCAGGCGCGGTCCCGCGCCGAACCTGGCGATCCGCAGGTGACCCCCCGGAACGGCTACATCATCAAATTCCATGATTCGGACTTTACGGTACGCCGTTCCCGGAGTGTCGTGCCGTGAGCCGTGTCTCTAAGCTCTCCTCATGCGGGAACGAGTCACTGTCATCGAACACGAGGCCGAGGCCGGCCTCGGTTTCTTCGCCGGGTGGTTGCGGGACGCGGGAGTCGACTGCGCGGTGGTCCGGCCGTACAAGGGGGACCCCGTTCCGGAGACCGCCGAGCGCGGGCTGGTGGTCCTCGGCGGCGAGGCGTCAGCGTGGGACGACGAGGGGTACGGCTGGCTGCCGGCGACGAGGGCTCTGCTCGCCCGGTCGGTCGCGGACGGCGTGCCGACGCTCGGCATCTGCCTGGGCGCCCAGCTCATGACCATCGCCTGCGGCGGCACGGTCGAGCGCGGCGGCGCCGGCCTCGAGATCGGCCTGTGCGACGTGGTGCCGCTTCCCGAGGCCGCGGACGATCCCCTGTTCTCCGCGCTGCCCGCCCGGCCCCTGCGCGCGGTGCAGTACCACTACGACGCGATGACCGCCCTGCCCCCCGGCGCCGTACGGCTGGCGACCGGCGGACGGTACGCCAACCAGGCCTACCGGCTGGGGGCGAGCGCGTGGGCAGTGCAGTTCCACCCCGAGGCCACGGCCGCCATATTCGAATCCTGGACCAACGGCGGCGGCCTGCCGCCGTCCCAGGTTGCCGAGCTGAACGACCAGGTGGGAGAGGGCGAGGAGGAGTTGCGCGCGACCTGGCGCCCACTCGCCGAAGCGTTCGCCGCGCGGGTGCTCCGGCGCTCAGCCGCGGGGGAGCGCGCCGCCGCCGCCATCTCCTCGCCATGAGCTCAGTGCGTCGACGCGGACACGCTCCGAGTGCGCGTGCAATCCGCGTGATGGGCTGATTACGCTGAGAAACCGCTAAGGACGACGCACAAGCTCACGGGTTACCGTGTGCGCGGTGCCAGTGCGGCTGATCCAGGCGGGAGGCCTTCGTCCCATGTGTACCGTTACGGGAAAGGCCCACCGCGGGAGGCCGACGTGATCGACGTCGGTGTCGAGGAAGGAACGGTGAACACGGCGCCCCGGATCCAGACCACAGCCGGCCGCCTGGCCGCCCTCGGCTTCGCCGACGGTGCGCGCGCCGAGCGGCTGCTCGACGCGCTCGGTCCCGAGGTCGTCGGCGACTTCGACCTGCTCGACGACCTCGCCGCCGCGGCCGACCCCGATCTCGCGCTGAGTTCGCTGTCCCGTCTCGTCGAGCGCGACCCCAGTGTGCTCGGCGCGTTCAGGGACGACCCTGTGCTGCGCCGCAGACTGTTCGGCGTGTTCGGGCTGAGCGCCGCCCTCGGCGACCATGTCGTCCGGCATCCCGGCTGCCTGCCGTTCATCCAGGCGCAGGGACGGCCGACCGACCAGGAGCTCAGGGAGGAACTGCTGCTCGCCGTCGGCGCCGACCCGGATGCCGCGGAACCGATCGCCGACGGCCCGGTTCCCTGGGCCTCCGGGGCCGGCCCCGGTGACAGGGGAGCGGCCCTGGACGCGCTGCGCGTGGCCTATCGGAGCAGGCTTCTGCACATCGCCGGACGGGACGTGGCGGGGGACGCGACGCTCGCGGAGACCGCCGCCGCGCTGGCCGACCTGGCGGGTGCGGCCCTCGACGCGGCCCTCGCCATCGCGAGGGCGGAGACGCCGGAGTCCGGCGACGTACGGCTGGCCGTGGTCGGGATGGGCAAGTGCGGCGCGCGTGAGCTGAACTACATCTCCGACGTGGACGTCGTCTTCGTGGCGGAGCCCAGGGAGGGCGTCGACGAGACCAAGGCGCTGCAGACCGCCACCCGGCTGGCTCAGGCGATGATGAAGGCCTGTTCGACCAGCACGCCGGAGGGATCCCTCTGGGAGGTGGACGCGGGTCTGCGCCCCGAGGGGAAGCTGGGTCCCCTCGTGCGCACCCTCGACAGCCACCTCGTGTACTACCGCCGATGGGCCAAGACCTGGGAGTTCCAGGCTCTGCTGAAGGCCAGGCCGATCGCGGGTGATCTGGAGCTCGGACAGGAGTACGTCGCGGCCGTCAACGAGATGGTGTGGCAGGCCGCAGCCCGTCCCCACTTCGTCGAGGACGTCCAGGCGATGCGCCGACGTGTCGAGGCCCACGTCCGGGCGAGCGAGGCGGAGCGGCAGATCAAGCTCGGGCCGGGAGGCCTGCGGGACATCGAGTTCGCCGTGCAGCTGCTCCAGCTCGTGCACGGCCGTTCCGAGCCCCTGCTCCGGCGCCGTGCGACGCTCTCCGCCCTGGCCGCCCTGTCCAGAGGCGGATTCGTCGGACGCGACGACGCCAAGGCCCTGGCCGAGGCGTACACCTTCCTCCGCCAGGTCGAGCACATGATCCAGCTCTATCGGCTGCGCCGTACACACGTGGTGCCCTCCGACACCGCCGACCTCCGCAGAATCGGCCGGGGCCTCGGCATGACCACCGACCCGGTCGGGGAGTTCACCACGACCTGGAAGCGGCACGCGCTCGAGGTGCGGCGGCTGCACGAGAAGCTGTTCTACCGGCCGCTGCTTCAGGCCGTCGCCCGCCTGCCCGAATCCGAGGCCCGCCTGTCGACCACGGCGGCGAAGGCCCGGCTCGAAGCCCTCGGCTACGCCGATCCGGACGGCGCGCTGCGCCACATCGCCGGCCTGACCAGCGGCGTCTCACGGCGAGCGGCAATCCAGCGCACGTTGTTGCCGGTCATGCTCGGCTGGTTCGCCGACGCCCCCGACCCGGACGCCGGCCTCCTCGGCTTCCGTCAGGTCAGCGACAAGCTCGGGAGCACGCCCTGGTACCTGCGGCTGCTCCGGGACGAGACCGCCGTGGCGGAGCGGCTCGCCCGGGTCCTCGGGACCAGCCGCTACGTCACCGGGCTGCTGCTCCACGCCCCCGAAGCGGTCGGGATGCTCGGCGAGACGAGCGAGCTCGCCGTACGGCCCGCGTCGACGCTGGCGGGGGAGGCGGCGGCCGCGGTCAACCGCCACGGCGCCGAGGCCGAGACCGCCGTCACCGCCATCCGCGCGCTGCGCCGCAAGGAACTGTTGCGTACGGCGTGCGCCGACCTGTTCGGGCTGATCGACATCGAGGAGGTCGGCCGGGCGCTGTCGTCCCTGAACGACGTGACCGTGCAGGCCGCCCTGGACGCGACCATCAACAAGATCTGCCGGGGGAGGCGGGAAGACTTCCCCACCCGGCTCTCGGTGATCGCGATGGGCCGGCTGGGCGGGATGGAGAGCTCGTACGCCAGCGACGCCGACGTGATGTTCGTCCACGCGCCGCGACCGGGGGTCTCGGAACGCGACGCCACGATCGCGGCCCAGACGGTGGCCGAGGAGATGCGCAGGCTGCTCGCCCAGCCCGCCCCCGATCCGCCGCTCCAGATCGACGCGGGCCTCCGGCCGGAGGGACGGCAGGGGCCGCTGGTCCGCACGATCGCCTCCTACCGGGCCTACTACGAGCGCTGGTCGTCCCATTGGGAGGCGCAGGCCCTCATGCGGGCCAGGTTCTGCGCCGGGGACGCCGACCTCGGAGCCGAGTTCATGGATCTCATCGACCCGCTGCGGTACTCGCCGGAGGGCATCTCCCCGGAGGCGGTCAGGGAGATGCGCAAGCTCAAGGCCCGGATGGAGGCCGAGCGGCTGCCCAGGGGCGCCGACCCGACCCTCCACACCAAGCTCGGCAGGGGCGGGCTCACCGATGTCGAGTGGGTGGCCCAGCTCATCCAGCTCAGGCACGCGGGAGCCGTACCGGCCCTGCGGACGACACGGACCGTCGGCGCGCTGCGGGCGGCGGTCGCGGAGGGCCTGCTGGAGCAGGCGGACGAGGCCGTGCTCGGCGAGGCGTGGCGCTTCGCCTCGCGCGTCCGCGACGCCATCATGCTGGTGCGCGGGCGGGCGGCCGACAGCATCCCCGGGCTGGTCAAGGAGCGTGCCCTGATCTCCCGGGCGCTCGGATACCCGCCGGACGGATCCGAGGACTTCATCGACGACTATCGCCGCGTCACCCGCAGGGCGAGGGCCGTCGCCGAACGCCTGCTGTACGAGGACTGATTAGCCGCGATCCGCCACATAAGTCTTTCTTCAATACGCATTTTTCGGGAAATTGTCACGAGGCGTTCGCGCGCCCGCCGGACGAATCGTCATATGTGCGGCGAACCCCTGTGGCCGTAGGGCTTCATGGGCCAGATCGTGATTATCTGAAGCGTTGCGCCCAGCGGTTGCCACGGTGTATCAACGGTGCGGGTGATCTCATTGATCTCGTATTACGTAGACCTGGCAATCGGTCTCATTCTCGCCTTCCTGTTGTTGTCGCTACTGGTCAGCGGACTCAACGAGGGCATCGTCAGGCTGCTCGGAATTCGCAGCAAGTTCTTATGGGCCTACCTTCGCGACACGCTCGACGGTGCCGAGACCGGGGAGAAGGCCTCGCTCTTCATCCGGATGCTGGAGCGGCTGCTCGACATGCTGAAGGGCCTCGGGCGCAGGCTGCGGGCCCCGCTGATCGACCTGCTGCCGCCGTCGAGCGAGGGACGTTCCCGGCTGCCCGCGACGGTGCTCGGCGTGTTCGCCAAGCTGCCCTTCGGCGCGGACCCGAGGCCCGCCTTCAGCCCGTTGCCCGCCCCTTCCGTGAGTCCGCCGCTCGCCGCCGCCCCTGACTCGGTCGCCGCCGAGCAGGCCGCTCCCGCCGCGGACGCCGGTCAGGCCGTCCAGCCGGATCCCGCTCCCGCGGGCGCACCGGCGGGTGCGGCCCCGCCCGCGGCCGGCCCCGCGCAGGCCGTGCCGGCGGACGGTGTGGGCGACGGCGGCGTCACCGCCGAGATCGACCCGGCGGATCCTGCGCACGGGGCCGACCAGGCCGACGACGAGGAGCGGGCGTCGGTGACGGAGCCGGGGCAGGAGGACGTCGCCGCGACCGCCGAGGCGATCTCCGAGGTGGCGCCACCCGGCGAGGGCAAGTCGATGGCCGAGTTGCTCCACGAGCGGCTCCAGGAGATCGACCACTCCAGGCGTGGCAAGACCAGCATCGCCGACATCCCGCCGGCGCGCTTCGCCGTGGCGCTCATGGAGATCGCCACAGAGCACGGCGGCGTCGAGCCGCTGATGCGCGACCTCGACCAGCTCAAGAGCCCCCTCTACCGGCCGCTCAAGGCCGTGTGGGACAAGGCGAACGAGGACATGGAGGCCTTCCGCCGCGGCGTCGAGGAGTGGTTCGACGGCGAGATGCAGCGGCTCTCCATGCTCTACAAGCGTTACGTCCGCTGGGTCGTCGCGCTGCTCTCGCTGATCGTGACGCTCGTGTTCAGCATGGACGCCCTCGAGTACGGCAAGACGCTGCTCAACGACAACGCCTACCGGAGCGCGGTGACGGCCTTCGGCCAGTCGGGTGAGGATGCCCTCAAGCCCTTCCAGGACCAGTGCGCGCCGGGCCAGGACACCTACACGTGCGTGACCGATGTGCTGAGCACCCCGGCCTTCGTCAAGATCTTCACGAACGCTCCGGTGAGCGTGACCATGAGCAGCGGCGACGCCGGCCCGCAGTGGGAGTGGCACGGCGGCGGCTGGTGGGACCGTCTCTCGTCGCCGGGTCACTGGCCCGGGTTCCTCCTCACCCTGGTGGCCGTGTTGTTCGGAGCCCCCTTCTGGTGGGACATGTTCCGGCGCGTCACCGGCCTCAAGTCCCGCGTCACCGGCTCCACCAAGCAGTAGGTCATGCCGCCTGACGGCCGTCTTCCCTCGAGAGGGGGAGGGCGGCCGTTTCGCCGTGCCGTACGGGACCCCGCTGTGATGTTCACCCCGCGGTTGATCATTTTTCATTGGATGTATGTACAGTCAACGTCGTAACGAGACACCCTCTGACTTTCCGTCAGCGCGGCGAACGAAGGTACATGCGCGATCACAAGCCACCGAGCCGCCGACAGGGCGGCTCGCGCGAGAATGGCTTCGGGGCGGCCACCGCCTCAGATGAGCCATGACGCGAGCCAGTGAGGTGGACAAGGGTGTCGCCACGATCGGCACAGGCCAACGAAGAGATGCGCGAGCAATCGCGGGAAAGGATCCTCGCCGCCGCACTGGAGGTCTTCACCGAGAAGGGCTACCACAACGCCACGATCTCGGACATCACCGCCCGTGCCGGGGTCTCACGTGGCCTGATCACCTACTACTTCCCAGGCAAGCAGAATCTCGTGGACAATCTCCTCGACCGTTACATCGACAGTGTGACCGCCATCCTGGATGTGACGGGCACGCCCGACGAGCGTCTGGCGGCGATCATCGACGGTGTCCTGCTCACCGTCGCCCAGACCCTCCCCATACAGCGGATGACACTCAGTCTGGTGATCCACCCTTCCACGCATCCGCTCTTCGCCCGCGCGGAGGCCAGGAAGGAAGACCAGGTCGCCGGCCTGGAGGACGGCCTGCGCGGAATCTTCGCCGCCCGGGGTGCGGACGACCCGGCCCTGGAGGAAGTGCTGTTCCGCAGCGTCCTGGAAGGCGTGATCTTCAAAGCCGCCGTCTACCAGGACCAGTACCCCCTGGAACGCGTGCGCCGCCGCGTGCATGACATGTACGGGCTCCCCGCTCCGGAGTCCGCGCTCATCCAGGATGACCCGCCGCCCGTCGGCCGCATGCGAGCCGCCGAAGCCGGGGGGTGACCCGCCGCGGTGCCACGTGGCGGGCGCCGCCCGCCAGTGCGGCGGGGG
>NZ_BOOO01000001.1 GCF_016863275.1 Planotetraspora mira | reverse complement strand
CCCGCCAGTGCGGCGGGAGCCCGGCCGTCGTGCCGAGCGGAAGCGACGCCGGCCGAGCAGCGGTGAGCAGGCCGATTCAGGCCTCGCCGGGTCTATGTGTCTACCCCTCCTCGACCAGCCCGAGGTGCACCCGGCCGCTCTCGTCGACCCGCCAGCCGGGGTTGTGGGCGATCTCCCAGATCACGCCGTTCGGGTCGGCGACATGGCCGTGGTAGCCCCCGAAAGCCGCGATCTGGGGACTCTTGACGAGCGTGCCGCCCGCCTCGACCGCGCGACGTACGGTGGCGTCGACGTCGTCGGGGGTCGGCACGTTGTGCGACAGGGTGAGACCTCCGAGTTCGCCGTCGGCCGTCGTTCCCCGCATGTCGGCGACGAACTGCGCCCTGTCGAAGAGGCCGAGGACCACGCCGGGGCCCACCTGGAAGAAGACGATCTCGCCCGGAACGTCCAGGAGCGCCGTCCAGCCCAGCCCCTCGCAGTAGAAGGCGCGCGCAGCGTCGAGGTCGGGCGTCGACAAGGTGATGAAGTGGATCCGTTGTTCCATCCCCCAAGCATGGGCTGGTCAGGGGGCGGCCGTCTTGAACGGATCGGACGCCGCGTCGCCTCGCGACAACAGGGGCACGCACTGATGCGGGTCTGTCCATTGAAAGAGAGACAGAGCCGTTCGTCTTACAGTCCCGGCGGCGGCGTGCGCCGTGACGGCGTTGGTCGACAGAAAAACTGTTTGGCGGGGCCGCGTCCGGGTTGATAGCGTTCCGGAGCCGTGACACCGCCCGAGGAGGTGAGACCCATGAACGCTGTACGCACGTGGGTGCTCCCTCACTTCGTTACGGTCGGGCGATTGACGTAGGTGTCGCCGGGAGCGCCGCACCAACAAGGCACTCCCGAAAGGCAGCAAACCTATGCATTCTGTGCGTTTCACCACGGAGACATCGTCGAACGGTGTCCTCGAACGCGACTTCATGGTGGGCGAAGTCCCCGGCGTGCTCTGGTCGCCCGTATCCGGCTCCGATCACGCCCCGCTGGTGCTGATGGGTCACGGCGGCGGCCTGCACAAGAAGACGCCGGCACTCATGGCCCGCGCTCACGACATCGTGACCACCCACGGTTTCACCGTGGCCGCCATCGACGCACCCGGACACGGCGACCGCCCGCGCACGGTGGAGGACGAGCAGGCCCGCGCCGACCTCCGGCAGGCCATGGCGGCGGGCGAGACCGAGCGCGTCGAGTCGGTCAGCGTCCGGTACGGCACCTCACTGGCGGAGCGTGCCGTGCCGGAATGGCAGGCGACCCTGGACGCCCTTCAGCGACTGCCGGAGATCGGCACCGAGGCGCCGATCGGCTACGGCGGTGGCATCACGTTGGGTACCGGGATCGGGATACCGCTGACGGCGACCGAACCCAGGATCACCGCCGCGATCTTCGGCGGCGGGTTCGTCGTCAAGGAGGCCCTGATCGAGGCGGCGAGGCGAATCACCGTTCCGGTCCAGTTCCTGCTCCCGTGGGACGACGAGCACGTCGACCGCCAATCCGCTCTCGCGTTGTT
The DNA here is from genome assembly GCF_016863275.1 of Planotetraspora mira. Classification (GTDB taxonomy): domain Bacteria; phylum Actinomycetota; class Actinomycetes; order Streptosporangiales; family Streptosporangiaceae; genus Planotetraspora; species Planotetraspora mira. The sequence continues at coordinate 380,674 of NZ_BOOO01000001.1, read as the reverse complement.
CGATGCCTTCGCCTCAAAGGAGAAGACGTTGCACGCCAACCCGGGAGATCACCGCACCATCCGCTGGTTCGGGCTCGACAACGACTTCCTGGTCCGGCATCTCGGCCGGACCGGCACGTCACCGGCCTGACCTGACACGACAGCGGTATCGGCGTCCGGCTCCGCATCGGGCGCCGATACCGCTGTCGCACCTCGTCGCAGCCGAGCATGGACAAGGAGGCGTCGTTCGAATGCCGCCCCTCACTCCTTCGCGGCCGCCGCCACGTGTTCAAGGACGTGTGTCGCCCACGTCTCCGGTGCCTCCAACGGGCTGAAGTGCCCGACGTTCTTCATGATGTGCAGGCTGTAGTCGCTGTAGTAGTCGTCCAGGGTGTCGCTCCATTCCGTGGGGAAGAGCGGGTCGCTGTCCGGCCACAGGATGGTGATGTTCTTGAAGAACCGGTCGGACGGAGCCGGCTTGGTCTCATTGGCGTAGTAGGTGATCGGGTTGCCTTCGGGGTGCCGGAACCACATCACGCTGGCCAGGAAGGCGCCCGGTGCGGAGTGGTTCTCGGTGAGGTGGTCGAGGAGTTCGTCGACGACGGAGGATCCGGGGGCCGACCAGTTCTGCAGGTTCTCCTTCAGCGCCGCCCGGACCGCGTCAGGCTTCCCGTCGATGAGATCCTCGACGAGTCTGGTTTTGTACAAAATGGCGTTCAGGAAGGCGTTGACGGCATCTTCCTCCAGGACCCGTCGCCCCACCCCCATGGTGGGCGGGGCGATGACCAGGGAGTGCGCGAGGTCGGGCCGCTTCATGGCGATGGTTTGGACGGTGAAACTGCCCACGTCGTAGCCGCACAGAACGGCGTCGCTGATGCCCAGTTCGTCAAGGAGCGCGATGACGCCGTCGACCTGGCCGCTGAGAGCGTAGGCATTGCCGACGTTCTCCAGATGGTTGTCGGATTGCCCGTAACCGCGCAGGTCGGGGACGACGACCTCGACACCGTCCCCCAAGAGAGGTACCAGGCGAGAGTATTCCTTGTGGTCCCCGGGATTGCCGTGCACGAGCACGACGGGCGTCCCGCTACCGGAGCGCTCGTAGTGGAGCCGGAATCCCTGTGTGGGCTGCGAAAACGGCATTGCATCCACCCCTCGACCGGTTGTCTGCTGGTGAAGTGCAGCGAATACGATTTTCAAAGTCGTCCGACTTTCTAAACGCTAGCACCGGCTCTCCAAGCGACACTGAGCGCCACAACGCGAAAGGCCACCGACCGCGCCTTCGATGCGGCGCCGGCCGATGGCCTTCCTTTGGACGTGAGTGCCCTTGATGTGCCTTGGACGGAAGCCGTACGGCTTTCCGTCCAGGTCAACGGCTCAGGAGATCACATCGACGGAGAGAGCTACCGGGAAGTGCGTCGCACATGGCTCGATCCATCGACGGGAGCCACGGCTGGCGCACCGGAATGAGCCCTGCATCCGCTCAGCCCGGTTCTTGCTGGATATCGGTGTAGCGACCGGGCATGACCATGCAGTACAGGCCGCCGGTCTCGTTGGTCATGCAGTAGACCGGCCGTGACGTGTCGAAGTCGCCCGCGTTGCGCTGCTCGCCGACTTTCTGGATTGTGATGTTCTGCGGGTTCTTGGGGGCCTCTTGCACAGGGTCCTTATCCCATGGGTGCCACGCCAGCAGGCCTCCACCGATACCGGCGAACAGGATCGCGGTGGCTAGCAGGCCATTGCCGACCCGGGGTTTCGTGGTCGTTGCCTGCGGCTGAGGCGGTGACGGCTGCGGTACAAGGGTCTCCGGGGACGACATGCCAGACAGTCAACATCATCGCTTCCCTGATCGGATAGGTGAGCGGGTGTGCTGCCCGCCGCCCAGGTCCAAAGCATCGACGGAGAGAACTACCGGAAAGTTCGTCACACGGCTCGATCCGTCGGCAGAAGCCACGGCTGGGAGTGAGCCCTGCACCTTCGCGCGCCGATTCGGATGTTGAAGCGGAACTCTGATCGTCACTCCACCGACGTGGGCGTTTCGCTCTCTGCGCTGGTCGAGCGGCCTTCCGGGCGTCACGTCGGTAGTTGTTCGTTGCCGACGTTTCACAGTGAATTGTGCCCCGTACGTGCCCCTGCGGGCTGCTGGTAGCGGGACTTTTTAGATACCTAGCGAGCTGCTCCGCCAGCGGAACGCAACGGGAACTGCAACGGAGACACCTCGACCGAAAGTGGTGGTCACATCGATCTGGTTGTCTGAACGCGTAACTGTGGGACCCGACATCCCTATTGCCATACTTGGCCGATGAACCCCGTGCACGACGAGCAGGTCCATGCCAGCGACCGATGGGTCTTCGGCCTCGAGGAGATTCCGGCGTCCGACAAGGGCGAGGACGGCGAGATCTACCGCGTCGCCTCCTCCTTCGGTCGGACGGTGATCAGGACTCCCGTGGGCACCCCGCAGACAGTGCAATGGGCGGCAGAGGAGATCGTCGCCCAGTGCGGACCCGAGTGGGTAGCCTCAGCGATCCTCTTACAGTGGCTCAGGATCGAGGCAGGAGACGAACGTCGGCTGGGAGTAGAAAGCTGCGTTCTGGAACGCATCTCCGATGATGAGATCCTCTTCCATGCCCACTACAACCAGTGGGAGGACATAACAGTGCCCATCTCCGACGTCCGGCGCATGCTGATCGACATGATGCACTTCATAACGAATGAAGCTCGTCGCCCACTACCGAGGTGGCGGATCAAGTACTTCAGCGAAAGAGACTGGACGCAAAAGCGCGTGGAGGGTTAAGGCAGATCGCCGCCACGTTGCGGTGCCCCTTGAACGTCGGCAGCTACATGGTCGGGCGTCGACGCACGCCAGACCACCTGACTGTCCATCCCGTCTGCGCCCCGGTCGGCCCGTGGAAGCTCGAACGCGCAATGCGAAAAGCCCGTGGCAAGGTGCAGGACCTTCCCACGGGCTTCCGGTTCCACGACTTGCGGCACTACCTCGCGTCACTCCTGATTGCCTCAGGCGCAGACGTGAAGGTAGTTCAGGCCCGCCTACGACATGCGAGCGCCGACACCTACGGCCACTTGTGGCCGGATTCCGACGAGTCGACGCGGGCCGCGATCGATGCGGTGCTTGTCGCTCGGACAGAACTGAGGCAGAACCAGACGGACACCGCGCGATGAACTTGCAGGTCACCGCGCGGTAACCGGTCACACGTCGTAGTAGAGCTCGAACTCGTGCGGGTGCGGGCGCAGCCGGATCGGGTCGATCTCGTTCTCGCGCTTGTACGCGATCCACGTCTCGATCAGGTCGGGCGTGAAGACGCCGCCCTCGAGCAGGAACTCGTGGTCGGCCTCGAGAGCCGCGAGGACCTCAGGCAGCGAGCCGGGAACCTGCGGAACCTGGCCGGCCTCCTCCGGAGGAAGCTCGTACAGGTCCTTGTCGACCGGCTGCGGCGGCTCGATCTTGTTACGGATGCCGTCGATGCCGGCCATGAGCTGCGCGGCGAACGCGAAGTACGGGTTGCACGACGGGTCCGGCACGCGGAACTCGATGCGCTTGGCCTTCGGGTTCGATCCCGTGATCGGGATGCGGATGCAGGCGGAGCGGTTGCGCTGGGAGTAGACCAGGTTGACCGGCGCCTCGTAGCCCGGCACCAGACGGTGGTAGGAGTTCACCGTCGGGTTGGTGAAGGCCAGCAGCGCGGGCGCGTGCTTGAGCAGACCGCCGATGTAGTAGCGGGCGGTGTCCGACAGGCCCGCGTAGCCCACCTCGTCGTAGAAGAGCGGCTCGCCGTCCTTCCAGAGCGACTGGTGGCAGTGCATGCCCGAGCCATTGTCACCGAAGAGCGGCTTCGGCATGAAGGTGACCGTGTGACCGGCCTCGATCGCCGTGCTCTTGATGATGTACTTGTACAGCATCAGGTTGTCGGCCGTCTTCAGCAGCGTGCCGAACCGGAAGTCGATCTCGGCCTGGCCCGCGGTGCCCACCTCGTGGTGCTGCATCTCGGTCTCGATGCCGGCGTCGATCAGGTTGCGGACCATCTGCGAGCGCAGGTCGGTGAAGTGGTCCATCGGCGGAACCGGGAAGTAACCGCCCTTGTAACGAGGCTTGTACCCGAGGTTGCCGCCCTCGGAGGCCTTGCCCGTGTTCCAGGCGCCCTCGACCGAGTCGATGTAGTAGTAGCCCGCGTTGGACTTCGTCTCGAAGCGGACGTCGTCGAAGATGTAGAACTCGGCCTCGGGGCCGAAGTACACGGTGTCCGCGATGCCGGTCCCCTTGAGGTACTCCTCAGCCTTGCGGGCGACGTTGCGCGGGTCGCGGCTGTAGGCCTCGCCGGTCAGCGGGTCGTGCACGAAGAAGTTGATGATCAGCGTCTTGTGCTGACGGAACGAGTCAAGCACCGCGGTCGTCGGGTCGGGCAGCAACAGCATGTCCGACTCGTGAATTGCCTGGAAACCGCGAATTGACGAACCGTCGAACATGAGGCCGTCGGTGAAGACGTTCGGACCAAAGTTCTCAACCGGGAAAGTGAAGTGGTGCGTCGTACCCGGCAGGTCCGTGAACCTGACGTCGACGAACTGCACACCCTCCTCACGGATGAACTTGAGGACGTCATCGGCAGAGTTAAACACTCTTGAACCTCCCAAGGGCATGTGCTAGCAGACCCGAAAATAGGCCGAGGCCGTTTCCGCTCGGTGTCTCGATTGTTTCGTGGGTGTTAAGGGGAGCGTCCCTTGACGCTATCCCCGGCGGTCGGGCGAAGGCCTGCTGACCCGCGCCGGTTGACCCACTCTTGTCCCGGCCCGCTAGGACTCTCCGCGCAGGTCACGTGCCCATGGTGGGCAGGCACCGGTGGCGTCCGGCCTGGTTCTCCCTCCGATCGTACGGGTCGACCTGTGGGCCCGAGGGCCCGGCCTCCCTCGGCTGGCCGGGAGTCCCGGGACTCCCGGGATGACCGGGAAGATCGGGATGGACGAACCCGTCCCCGGCGGCGCCGCGAAGGTCGCATCTGGTGCCGAAGGTGCTCCGTGCGATGCCGTCCACCCAGATCACGAGCCGGCCGCCCTCCCGGTAGGCGGAGATCCTCACCACGTAGTGGGCCACCACCCGCATCGTCGTCACCTGATCACCGTGCGGGCGGACCGCGTAGACGAACAGATAGTCCGATTTGATCGTGACGCCCTTCCGCCCCTTCGCGGCCGTCCCGGCGCGGTCCCGCCTGTCACCGCTCCGGGTCGCGGCGATCGTCGTCTCGCCGTCGACCTTGACGGTGTCCCCGTTCGGCTCCGCCGTACGGGGATCAAGACTGAACACCCATGTCCGGGTGTCGGGTGTGCCCGCCTTGTCGAGATGACGGGTGAACCACTTGCGCTGCCCGGGGTCGAGCAGCTTGACGAAGGCGTCAGGACTCTTCCCGCGAAGGGCGGCCGGGTCGAGATAGGCGGCGGCGAGCAGGCTCCGGACGCGGGAGAGCGCGGCCCCGACCTCCTCTTCGGTCAGCCCGCCCAGAGCCTCGGCCGTGGGCATGACGAGACCGGCCTTCCCATCGGCGAACGCGGCCGCCGGGGAGCCGGCGAAGGGATCTGCGAGGCGCGGCAACTCCTGCCCGGCGTCGTCGTCCGCGATGGGAGTGAGGATCGGATCGGCCCTCGCGACAGTGGGGGCGTCGCCGTACCGGGGGCTGGGAGTGTCGCCCTGGCCGGGATCGCCGAGCATGTCAGGGCTGAGGCTGATGATGAGGCCGATGAGCACGACCAGCCCGGACAACACGATCACCACGATCGGGAGTGCCCCCCGGCGGTCGAAGCGCCGGCGGGGAGCGACCACAGGAGACTCATCGGGATCTTCGGCCGGGTCGTCGGCGAGGCCCTCGGCCTCCTCGGTGAGACGCCTGATCTCGTCCTTGTCGAACTGGGCGATCAGCGCTTCGAAGCGCGCGTCGATGTCGTCGGGATCCCTCGGCCGCATCGTTCCCTCCCATGGATGAAACAGGCGGAAAAAAGCCGATCGCCGTGCCCATGATGAACGGCTTAGCCTCCGAGCGGAAGACCGATCACCGGCCCCGATACGCTGGGGGACCATGAGTGACCGGCAGCCCCGATGGACACAGACCTGGCTCGGAGGCGTGCGGGCGGCCGGAGCCGACTTCGGCTACCCGGGACAGCGGCTGGACCTGCCCGAGGAGGGGTCCGGCTCCGTCTCGGGCTTCGGCAGGAGGCTCGCCGCGATCGCGGTCGACTGGCTGGTGTGCACGGTGGCGATCGCCCGGGGCCTGCTGCACGCCGATCCCCGGGATCAGGGCTGGATCGGTCTCGCCGTCTTCGCCGCGGAGTACATCCTGCTCGTCGGCACCCTGGGGATGACCTTGGGCATGCGGCTGTTCGGGATCCGGGTGGCCGCGATCGAGGGCGGCGGCCGCCCCGCGTTCCTGCCCGTGCTGATCCGCACGTTCCTGCTGTGCCTCGCCGTACCGGCGCTGATCTGGGACAGGGACCGCCGCGGCCTGCACGACCGTGCCGCCGGCACGGTCGTGGTCAAGATCTAGCAGGCTCGTACGGCACGGCCGCGGACGTGCCTCACGGCCGGCGGCACTGGAAGATCGCGGTCCCGGGGAAGAGCCGGCCGCGAAGAGGGCTCCAGCCGCCCCAGATCTGCTCGTGTTCCTCCGGCCACTCCGGTTCGACCAGCCCGGTCAGAGTGAGGCCCGAGGACACGATCAGGGCCACCCAGTCGCTCATCGTCCGGTGGTGCTCCACGTAGGACGGCACACCGTCGTCGGAGAACTCGACGTACGGCGTCCGGTCGAAATACGAGCGGTCGGCCGTGAGACCCCCCGGCCCGGGGTCGTCGGGGAACGCCCACCGGATCGGATGGCTGACCGAGAACACGAACCTTCCGCCCGGGCGCAACACCCGGCGGATCTCGGACAGCACCGCCCCGGCGTCCGCCACGAACGGCAGCGCCCCGAAGGCCGAGCAGGCGAGATCGAACGAGCCGTCCGCGAACGGCAGGACCTCGGCGTCGGCCTGGACGACGGGCAGCGCCCCGCCGGTCGACAGGTCGATGCGGCGGGAGTGTTGCAACTGCCGGTGGGAGAGATCGAACCCGGCGACCGAGGCGCCCCGGGCGGCCAGCCACCGGCCGCACTGCCCGGCCCCGCAGCCCACCTCCAGGACGTTCCTGCCCGCCACCTCGCCCAGGAGGTGCGCGTCGGCCTCGTCCAGTCCCTCAGGGCACCAGATGAAACCGTCGTCACGCAGGAACTCGCCGTGCTCCGCCTGGTAGTCGTCGGCCTCGCCGTCCCACCAGCCGCGGTTGGCCGTGGAGGCCTCCGCGCGCGAGACCGCCCTCCTGCCGACGTCCATCCTGGAACCCCCCGAGAACCTTCTGCCGGCCCGCCTGAGCGGGATCCACGAGATCCGTGCGGATCAACGGGGCCGCTGCTGCGAGCGCGGCATCGGGCCCTTTGGAATCGGCATCGCCGGGGTCAGCGCGCGCATGCGGTTGTTGACCTCGGAGACGACCGGCTTCTTCAGGTTGCGGGGGAGCTTCATCAGGTGCCGCTGAAGCTTGGCCAGCGGCACCTGGCCCTCACCGTTGCCGCACTGGATGTCGTACACCGGGACGTCGATGGCGACCCGCTGGACGCGCTTCTTCTCCGCGACGAGCATCTTCTGCACCCGGGTCCCCGGCCCCTCGGAGACCAGGACGATGCCGGGATAGCCGACGACGCGGAACACCACGTCCTGGTCGCGGTTGAACGCCGCCGGCTTCTCATCGACGTACCAGTTGCCGCGCATGTTCTTCATGACGGCGAGGCTCGCGCCGGGCTGACCGTCCATCATCGAGTACTGCGCGCGCTGAGACCTCCGGCCGAACAGGAACATGCCGACCAGGACGGCGGCGAACACGCCGGTGACGTACCAGGTCCAGCCGAAGAACAGGCCCAGCACCACGAACACGACGAGCGTCCCGAGGGCCGACGCGTACACGATCGGCATGGCCTTGGGATCGCCTTGCTTGGTGATCTGGACCAGCATCCGGATCTGCTTGAGCCGTCCGGGAGCCGCAGGGTCTTTCGCCATGGTCTGAAGGATACAAATCTCAGGGTGGATTAATGAAAACGAGACCGATCAGAGGGTCTGCCGCGCGGCGATCGCCTGCTGGTACAGACGCCCGGCGCGGTAGGACGAGCGGACGAGCGGCCCGGACATGACGCCGGCGAAGCCGATCTCCTCGGCCTCCCGCTGCAGCTCGACGAACTCTTCCGGCTTCACCCATCGGTCCACCGGGTGGTGGCGCGGAGTGGGCCGGAGGTACTGCGTGATCGTTACCAGGTCGCATCCGGCGTCGTGCAGGTCGCGGAGGGCCTGGGTGATCTCCTCGCGCTCCTCGCCCATGCCGAGGATGAGGTTCGACTTGGTGACCAGACCGGCCTCGCGGGCCATGGTGATGACCTGCATGGACCGGTCGTAGCGGAAGGCGGGCCTGATCCGCTTGAAGATCCGCGGCACGGTCTCGATGTTGTGGGCGAAGACCTCGGGCCGGGAGGAGAAGACCTCCTCGAGCTGCCCGCGGTCGCCGTTGAAGTCCGGCACGAGCAATTCGACGCCGCAGCCGGGGACCATCGCGTGGATCTGCCGCGCGGTCTCCGCGTACAGCCAGGAGCCGCCGTCGGGCAGGTCGTCACGGGCGACACCGGTCACCGTGGCGTAGCGGAGGCCCATCTGGGTCACCGACTCGGCCACGCGGCGCGGCTCGTCCCTGTCGTACTCGGCCGGCTTGCCGGTGTCGATCTGGCAGAAGTCGCAGCGCCGGGTGCACTGGTCACCGCCGATGAGGAAGGTGGCCTCCCGGTCCTCCCAGCACTCCGAGATGTTGGGACATCCGGCTTCCTGGCAGACCGTGTGCAGTCCCGCGCCCTGCACCAAGGATTTGATCTCGTTGAAATTGGGGCCGTTGTGCAGCCGCGTCTTGATCCACGGCGGCTTCTTCTCTATGGGGGTCTGGCTGTTGCGCACCTCCAGGCGGAGGAGCTTGCGGCCTTCTGGTGCAACCGTCACGCGTTCAGCTTATTACCTCGGCCAAATCTTCCTCGTACAGGTCGTACGCCTCGGCGCCGAGGGCCTCCGCCAGGCGTTTTCCCGCGGAGGGGATGACCTGCTCGACGGTGATGCGACGTCCGGTCTCCGCCGACAGGGAGGTGACGCCGCCGTCGCCCGCCGCCGCGGGCCGGATGCGGTCGTACCAGCTCAGGTCGTTGACGCAGTTGAGCGCGAAGCCGTGCATGGTCACGCCGCGGGACACCCGGATGCCGATGCTGCCCAGGCGGCGGTCGTCCAGACCCCGCAGGGGATCGCCGGGCACCCACACCCCGCCCCGGCCCTTCACCCGGCTCGCCGCGACCCCGAAGTCGTCGCAGACCTGGATCAGCACCTCCTCGAGGAGGTGGACGTAGGCGGAGACGTCGTCGATCCGGATGATGGGATAGCCGACGAGTTGGCCGGGGCCGTGCCAGGTCATGTTCCCGCCGCGGTCGACGTCGATGACCGGCGTGCCGTCGGTGGGCCTTTCGTCCGGACGCGTCCGCTTGCCCGCCGTGTAGACGGGTGCGTGCTCCAGCATGAGGCACAGATCGGAGACCTCGCCGGCCACCCGCCGGTCGTGTGCACGCCGCTGCGTGCTCCACGCCTGCTCGTACGGAACGTCGACACCCATCCGAACGATGGCCAAGCCCTTCACGTCCTAAAGGGTAGAGGCCAGCTGACGAGGTTCGATACGGAACTCCTTGACTCCCGCGCCGTCACGCTCGATGCGGTAGGCGTAACCGCTGGGATCGACGGTGACCGCCTGGATGAATTCGGTGCCGACGTAGTGGAGTGCGACGCCCTCGTCGGCGGCGTATCCCTCGGGCAACTCGCCGGACGCCACGGACTCGTGCAGCAGTTTGCGGCGCTGCGCGTCGGAGTTGTAGTGCACGCCGCAGGAGTACGGCAGGAGGCCGAGACCCTCGGACCAGGGCCGCAGTTCGGGACCGAAGGAGTCGGTGTTGCCGCCGACGTGCCAGCACAGGGCGCCCGCGCTCTGGCCGGACAGCACGATGCCGGACCGCCAGGCCTCGGCGAATGCCTCGTCGAGGCCGTGGAGCCGCCACAGGGCGGCGAGGTTGGCGACGCTTCCGCCGCTGACGTAGATGGCGTCCTGCTCGAGGATCCACTCACGCGCGTCGGCGACGTTGGGCATCGGGAAGACGGTGAGGTGGCTGACCTCGACGTCCCAGTGGCTGAACGCGCCGTACATCTTGAGCAGCCAGTCGGCGTCGTCACCGGTGGCGGTCGCGAGGATGCCCAGCTTCGGACGGTCCTCGCCGGTGAGGTCCAGCACGTAGCGCATCAGACCCGTCGGCTCGATGAATCCGTACCGTTCCGTCTGCCGGAACGACCCCCCGCCGATCGCGACGATGTGCGACTGCCCGATCCGGCTCATTGTTCACTCCAGTGTCAGAAGAAGGACTCACTAGAGTACGGCCGCCAGTGCCTCTCCGAGGGTGGGATGGGTGAACCGGTAGCCCGCGTCGAGCAGGCGCCGGGGGACGGCGCGCTGGCCGATGAGGAGTCCCTCCTGTGCGAACTCCCCGAGTGCGAGCCGCAGTGCGAAGGCCGGGGCGGGGACGGGCATGGTCGGCCTGTGGAGCGCCTTGGCGAGTTCCCTGGTGAACTCGGCGTTCGTGACCGGCTCCGGCGCCGTCAGGTTGACCGGCCCCGACATCCCCTCGTTCGCCAGCAGGAAGCAGGTGGCCGCCACCCAGTCGGGCAGGGAGATCCACGACATGTACTGCCTGCCGCTTCCCAGCGCCGCGCCCGCTCCGATCTTGAAGATCGGCAGCATCCGGCCGAGCGCTCCGCCGTGCCCGCTGACCACGAAGCCCGTCCGCAGGCGCACGACCCTGATTCCGGCGTTCTCCGCGGGCGCGGCCGCATGTTCCCACTCACGCGCGAGGCCGGCGAGGAACCCCTTGCCCGCCGGCGCGGACTCGTCCACGACGCGGTCCCCGGTGTCGCCGTAGAACCCCACCGCGGAGCCGGACAGCAGGACGCGCGGCTTGCGGTCCAGTGCGGCCATGGCCTTCGCGAGGGTCCGGGTGCCCGGCACCCGGCTGGCGAGGAGCTTGCGCTTGTACTCGGGCGTCCATCTGTGGTCGCCGACGCTCGCGCCGGCGAGATGGACGACCGCGTCCACGCCCTCCAGGACTGCGGGGGCCAGGACCCCTCCTGCCGGGTCCCAGAAGGCCTCATCCGGGTTTTGCGGGCAGTGCCGTACGAGTCTGAGGATCTGGGCTCCGGCTCCCCGCAGAGACTCGATCAGGGCCGAGCCGAGCAGGCCGGACGAGCCGGTCACCGCGATCGTCATTTCATCCACGTTAGGGCTTCTACCCCACCCCGCCCGCCGATGCGGGCGCTCCCGCGAAAGGACGCCGCTCGGTGGGCCTCCCGGGACGGTGAGGAGCCCGTGAAACGGCGGAAGCCGCCCCGCGCGACGGCGAGGCGGCTTCCGGACGGCGACCGCCCGGGTGCCGGGCGGGCGCGACCGTGTCAGGCGAGCCCGAGCTGGCCCTCGAAACGGCCCTCCTCGAGGCGGCGCTTGATCGTGGTGAGGAAGCGCGCGGCGTCGGCGCCGTCGACCAGGCGGTGGTCGTAGGTCAGCGCCAGGTACACCATCGAGCGGACCGCGATGACCTCGCCGTCGGGGGTGTCCACGACGACGGGGCGCTTGACGACCGAGCCGGTGCCGAGCATGCCGACCTGCGGCTTGTTCAGGATCGGCGTGTCGAACAGCGCGCCGCGGCTGCCGGTGTTGGTCAGCGTGAACGTCCCGCCGCCCAGCTCGTCCGGGCCGATCTTGTTGGTGCGGGTGCGCTCGGCCAGGTCGGCGATCTTGCGAGCCAGCCCGGCGATGTTCAGGTCACCGGCGTTCTTGGCGACCGGGACGATGAGGCCGCGCTCGGTGTCGACCGCGATGCCGAGGTTCTCGACGTCGTGGTAGGTCACCTCGCTCGTCTCGTCGTTGATCACGGCGTTGAGCTTGGGGTGAACCTTCAGCGCCTCGACCGCGGCCAGGGCGAAGAACGGCATGAACGACAGCTTCACGCCCTCGCGGGCCTCGAAGGCCGCCTTGGCGCGCGAGCGCAGCGTGGCCACGCGCGTCACGTCGACCTCGACGACCGTGGTGAGCTGCGCGGAGGTCTGGAGCGACTCCAGCATCCGGTCGGCGATGACCTTGCGCAGGCGCGTCATCTTCTGCGTGGTGCCCCGCAGCGTGGTGTCCACCTTGACCGGCTCGGGAGCGGCGGCCGGGGTGGCCGCCACGGCCTGAACGGGAGCCGGAGCGGCGGCGGCCTGCGGTGCGGGCGCGGGAGCCGCGGCGGCGGCCTGCTCGCGCTGCACGCGGGCCGCCTCGATGACGTCCTGCTTGCGGATGCGGCCGCCCACGCCGGTGCCGGTCAGGGCGTCCAGGTCGACGCCGTGCTCGGCCGCGAGCTTGCGGACCAGCGGCGTGACGTACGGGCTCTCGCTCGACGAGGGGAGCGGGGCCGGCTCGACGGCGGGCGTGGTCGCGATCGGCGTGACGGGGGCCGGAGCCGGGCTCGGCGCGGGAGCCGGTGCGGGCGGCGTCACGACGGCGGGCGCGGGCTGCGGGATCGAGGAGATCGGCTGCACCGGGGGCTGGGCCGGCGCGGGCGGCGCGGCCTGGACCGGGGCGGGAGCCGGCTCGGGCTCGGGGGCGGGCTCGGGCTCGGCGACCGGAGCCGGCGCCGCGGCGGGAGCCGGAGCGGCGGCCGCGCCGTTGGAGTCGATCAGAGCGAGTTCGGCGCCGACCTCGACGGTCTCGTCCTCAGCAACAATGATCTTGGTGAGATAACCCGCCGAGGGCGAGGGGATCTCGGTGTCGACCTTGTCGGTCGACACCTCAAGAAGCGGCTCGTCCGCCTCGACGTGGTCGCCTTCGCTCTTCAGCCAGCGGGTGACGGTGCCCTCGGTAACGCTCTCACCGAGCTGGGGCATTGTTACGGAGACCGGCATGGTCCTTCTCTCTCGCGTTTCCTAGAGGGCTTAGTTGTGTACGTGCAGCGGCTTGCCGGCCAGGGCCAGCATCGCCTCGCCGAGAGCCTCGGACTGGGTGGGGTGCGGGTGGATCAGCTGGGCGACGTCGGTGGTCGTGGCCTCCCAGTTGAAGATCAGCTGAGCCTCCGCGATGAGCTCGCCGACACGGCTGCCCACCATGTGCACGCCCAGGACCCGGCCGTCGCGCTCGGAGACGACCTTGACCTCGCCCTGAGTCTGGAGGATCTTGCTCCGTCCGTTCCCCGCGAGGTTGTAGGCGAGCTCGACGACGTCGTGACCCCGTTCCCGGGCGACGGCCGTGCTGATGCCCACCGACGCCACCTCGGGCTCGGAGTAGGTGATGCGCGGCACGCCGTCGTAGTCGATCGGCACCGGGTTCAGGCCGGCGATGTGCTCGGCGACCAGGATGCCCTCGGCGAATCCGACGTGGGCAAGCTGCAGGGTGGGGATGAGGTCGCCCACCGCGTACACGCCCGGCACGTTGGTCTGGCAGTACTCGTTGACCAGGACGTAACCGCGGTCGACCGCGACGCCCGCCTCCTCGTAACCGAGGCCGGCGGAGACCGGTCCGCGCCCGACGGCGACGAGCATGAGCTCCGCGTCGAGGGTCTTGCCGTTCTGCAGGGTGACGACCACGCCGGTGTCGGTGGTCTTGACGCTCTCGAACCGGGCGCCCAGCTCCGACTTGATGCCGCGGCGGCGGAAGGCCCGCTCGAGCAGCTTGGAGTTGGACTCGTCCTCGAGCGGGAGCAGGTGGGGGAGCGCCTCGACGATCGTGACCTCTGCGCCGAAGGAGCGCCACACGCTGGCGAACTCGACGCCGATCACACCGCCGCCGAGGACGACGACCGAGGACGGCACGCGGTCGAGGACCAGCGCGTGCTCGCTGGAGATGACCTTGTCACCGTCGATGTCGAGGCCGGGCAGCGACTTCGGCACCGATCCGGTCGCCAGCACCACATGGCGGCCTTCGAAGATCTGGTCACCGACCACGACGCGGTTCGGGCCGGCCAGACGGCCCTCGCCCTCGACCACGGTGATCTTCTTGCTCTTGATGAGGCCGGCGAGGCCCTTGTAGAGCCCGCTGACCACCTTGTCCTTGTAGGAGTGGACCCCGGGGACGTCGATGCCCTCGAGCTTGGTGCGGACGCCGAAGGCCTCGCCTTCGCGGGCCTGGTCGGCCAGTTCCGCCGCGTGCAGCAGGGCCTTGGTGGGGATACAGCCCCGGTGCAGACAGGTGCCGCCGACCTTGTCCTTCTCGATGAGGACGACGTTCAGGCCGAGCTCCGCCGCTCGCAGGGCGCAGGCGTAACCACCGCTGCCGCCACCCAGGATCACTATGTCGAAGGGGCCGCTGCCATCAGCCACTGGAATGCTCCTCGCTGGATTCACGCACCGCCGGATCGATCCGACAGCATCTTTTCATTTGTCTGTGAAGATCGGGGTTCAGTTGCCGGCGTAGCGCTCGGCGATGCCGATCAGCGTGCGAGTGATCGCGCCGGTGCCGCCCTTGGGCGTGTAGCCGTGCGGCTCACCCTTGTTGAACGCGGGGCCCGCCATGTCGACATGAGCCCAACGAATGCCGTCCGGCACGAATTCCCGCAGGAAGATGCCCGCGGCGAGCATGCTGCCCCAGCGCTCGGGCTGGAGGTTGGCGATGTCGGCCACCGGGGAGTCGAGGCCCTTGCGCAGCTCCTCGGGGAGGGGCATGCCCCAGGCGCTCTCGCCCACGCCGCCGGCGATCTCCACGACCTCCTCGCGCAGGGCGTCGTCGTTGGACATGACGGCGGCCGTGCGCCATCCGAGGGAGACGATCTGCGCGCCGGTCAGGGTGGCGACGTCCACGATCAGGTCGGGGGAGTCCTCCGCGGCGCGGGCGATGCCGTCGACCAGAACCAGGCGGCCCTCGGCGTCGGTGTCGAGCACCTCGACCGTCTTGCCGCTGTAGGTGTGGAGCACGTCGGAGGGGCGCTGGGCGGAACCGGACGGCATGTTCTCCGCGATGCAGAGATAACCGACGGCGTTGACGGCGAGGCCGAGCCGGGAGACCGCCAGGAGCGCGCCGAGCACGGCGGCCGCGCCGCCCATGTCGGACTTCATCCAGTCCATCGAGGCGGCGGGCTTGAGCGAGAGGCCGCCGGAGTCGAACGTGATGCCCTTGCCGACGAAGGCGACCGTCCGCGTGGCGTCAGGGTGCCGGTAGCCGAGCCGGACGAGGCGGGGCGGGTTGACCGAGCCCTGGCCGACGCCGACGATGCCGCCGAAGCCCTGCTTGCGCAGCTCGGAGTCGTCGAGCACGTCGACGGACAGTCCGGCCTCGCCGCCGACCTCCTGCGCGATCTCCGCGAACTTGCCCGGCCACAGGTCGGACGGGGGCGTGTTGACGAGGTCGCGGACCAGGTCGACGACGCCGGCCACCGTGGTGGCGCGCTGGAGCGCCTCCTCGGCGCCCGCGGCGGCGGACGACACGACCAGCTCGCCGACCGGGGCCTTCTTGTCCCCGTTGGTGCGATATTTCGAGAAGCCGTATGCGCCCAGCAGGCCGCCGGTCGCGATGGCCTCGGCCTGCTCGGCCGTGGCGGCGGGCAGGGCCAGGACGGCGGAGGCCGTGCCGGCGAGGGTCCTCGCTGCGGCGCCCGCGGCGCGGCGCAGGGTCTCCAGCTCGTAGTCACCCTCGGGGGCGGCGCCCAGTCCGACGGCGATGACGACCGGTGCGGGCAACGCCCCGAGCGTCGGGATCTTGGCGATTTCCTCGGCCTTGCCCGCGAATCCCACTGTGGTGAGGATTTCGGCGAACCGGCCGTCGAAGGCCTGGTCGAGTCCGTCCGCACCTGGGGCCGTCCGGGGTCCTTCCGGAGAGGCATGGATGCCGACGATCAATGCATCGGTCTCGATGGAGACCGATTGAGAGGCGTTGAGGCGCACTGTGGTCACGTGAGCCGATGCTAGCCCTGCTTACTCCCCCACGCATAAACGAGGGTTCGTCCTACGAATGACCGCGTCGGGCCGGGCCCCCAACAGGCAGTGGGGTGATCATGCACAGGCTCGGTGATATGCCGCCCGACCAGCCCTGATTTCAGGCGTGATCATGCGCGGATTCGATGATCACGTGCCTGACCGGCGACGTCACGATTTGTGATCATGCGCGAGTTCGCGGGAAGGCCGTTTCGCCGGGAAATCGCCGGGAAACCGGCCGTCAAAGCAGGACCCAGACGAGCAGGCTCACGGTCGTGGCGGTCTCGACCAGCGCGCCGAGCACGTCGCCCGTGATGCCGCCTAGCCGTCGTACGGCCCGCCGGCGCAGCAGGGCGGCGGCGGCGAGCCCCGCCGTCAGCGAGAGCACGAGGACGAGCAACATGCTTGCGGGGACGCCGATCGCCTCGCAGAGGCGGGCCGGGCCCACGGCCACGGAAGCCTTGCCTGCCGACCAGAGGTCGGGGACGGCCGGGCAGGCGGATCCCGTCCAGAAGTGAGCGGGTCCCGTCCAGAGGTGGATCGAGAGTGCCGCCAGGGCGAGGACGGCCGCCGACACCGCCGTCGTCGTGATCGCCTGGCTCCGCCGTACGGCGCCGGCGACGAGGGCCCCGAGGCCGTCGGGGCGCGCGGGGGGCACGCCTTCACGGCAGGCCCAGGTCGCGGCGAGTCTGCCCGTGGTGCAGGCGGCCACGAGGGCGAGTGCTCCGTACAGGGGCGCCGGATGCGGCGCGGCGGTCTGGACCCGTGCGATCGAGACGATCTGGACGAGGAGCGTGAAGATCAGTGTGACGACGCCGAACGGCCCGATGTCCGACTGCTTCATGATGTCGAGCGCCCGCTGCGACGGCGCGCGGCTGCCCAGCCCGTCGGCGAGGTCGGCCAGCCCGTCCAGATGGAGCCCGCGGGTCAGCCAGGCCAGCGTGCCGACGGCGAGCGTCGCGGCCAGAGGCGCGGACCCCGACAGGTACTGCACGATGAGGAGGACCCCCGCTGCCACGAGCCCCAGCGACATGCCGGCGAAGGGCGCCAGTGCCATGCCACGGCCGGCGACCGCGCGGTCGACGGTCCCGATGCGCACCGGGAACACGGTCAGCATGCCGACCGTGAACCGCCATGCGGAAAGAAGGCCAGGCTGTTGCGGCGTTCCGGACACAACCGACGATCGTACTGACCGGGGACGGCCCGGCTCAGAGCGGCAGCGGCAGCACCCGTCCCGCGACGACCAGAGCCGCGTCCTCCGATTCCTGCGCGAGCCGCTGGTTGAGCCTGCCGAGCGCGTCGCGGAACAGCCGTCCGCTCGCGGTGGCGGGGATCACCCCGAGCCCGACCTCGTCGCTCACCGCCACGACCCGGCCGGGCGCCCGCCGCCAGGCCGCCACGAGATCGTCGCAACGCCGGGCGACCTGGTCGGCCGCGGGAACCTCGGACTCGTCCGCGGAGCCGGGCTGTCCGGGCCACGCGCCGCACTCGTCGAAGACCGCCGCCAGCCAGGTCCCGAGCCCGTCGATCAGGAGCGTGCCCGGTGGGTCCGCGAGCAGGGGAGCGAGGTCGGTGGTCTCCACCGTCCGCCAGTGCGCAGGGCGGCGGTCCCGATGGGCCTTCACCCGGGCCAGCCAGGACGGGTCGTCGCCGCCCGACGGCCCCGTCGCCACATAGGTCACGTCGGGGTCGGCGGCCACGCGTAACTCGGCCTCCGCCGACTTGCCCGAACGGGAGCCGCCGAGCAGCAGCGTGCGGCCCCGGGGCCGGGGAGGAGCCTCGTCCGGCGGGCCATGGACGACGACGCCGAACGAGGTCCCGTCGGGTACGGCTCTCGCGTCCCAGAACGCGAGCCTCCTGGCCAGCTCGGCCTCCGAGGTGACGCGATGGTCGACGCCCACGGCGACCACCTGTGTCTGAGGGGACACCAGCCCGCGACGGCGCAGGTCGCCGAGGCGTTCCGGCCGGTCGAGGAGGTCGATGAGCACCAGATCGAAGGGTTCCGGCGCGTGCGGCCGCGAGCCGGGCCGCCGGGAGGCGGCGGAGTGGAGGAGGCGCCCTCCGTCAGGCGCGATGACCTCGTCGCCGTCGGGCCCCCGCCTCACCTCGTATCCCTCGGGCAGTGCCTGACCGGGAAGCCACGGATGACCGTCGAGGAGGATCGACGCCGGTCTGCGGTGCCCGGGGGCCAGGCGTCCGCAGGACGCGCATCCGCAGCCGGGGGCGGGCCAGCCCTCTGGCCCGGCCGTGCCCTCCAGGTAGACCTCCACGCGACCTCCGGTTCTTCACGAGGTGCCCGACCCTAGCGCCGCGCACCGACGTTCCCGGCACGCGCCTCGCCCCCCGCCGAGCCCACGCCGATATAGGGTCGGCTGCATCCCACGGGGGGAGACCCACGTGGTGAGGACGGTTCGGAAAGGGCGTGCGGGCATGACATGGCGCTGGCGTTACGAGGACGCTAAGGGCGGCGAGCTGACGGACCGCCCGCTGCCGCGTGAGATCTTCTCCAGCCAGGCCGACGCCGAGTCGTGGCTGGGAGAGACCTGGCGCGACCTGCTCGAGACCGGTGTCGAGCAGGTCACGCTCATGGAGGACGAGCGCGTCGAATACGCGGGGATGTCCCTGCGCCAGGCCTGACGGGGTTTGCGCCAGGCCTGACGGGGTTTGCGCCAGGCCTGACGGGGTTACGGACGCCGGGCGGGGCTCACGGTTTTGGCGGGATCGCGTTCCACCACGGAGCCGAGCACCTCGTCGATCTTCTTCATGGCGTCCGCGTCGAGCGTGACGCCGGACGCCTTGACGTTGTCCCGGACCTGCTCGGGACGGCTCGCGCCCACGATGGCCGACGAGACGTTGGGGTTCTGCAGCACCCAGGCGACGGCGAGCTGGGCCATCGTGAGGCCGTGGTCCGCAGCGATGGGCTTGAGGTCCTGCACGCGCTGGAGCACGTCGTCGTGGAGGAGGCGGCTGATGAAGTTGGCCCCGCCGGACTCGTCCGTCGCGCGCGATCCCGAGGGCGGCGGCTGACCGGGCAGGTACTTGCCCGTGAGCACGCCCTGCGCGATCGGAGAGAAGACGACCTGGCCGATGCCCTCCTTCTCCGACAGGGGGACGACCTCGGCCTCGATGACCCGCCACAACATGGAGTACTGCGGCTGGTTGGAGACGAGCCGGTCGAAGCCCATGTCATCGGCGATCTTGACGGCCCGGGCGATCTGCTCGGCCGACCACTCGCTGACCCCGACGTACAGGACCTTGCCCTGCCGTACGAGATCGTCGAAGGTCTTGAGGGTCTCCTCGAGAGGCGTCTCGACGTCGTAGCGGTGGGCCTGGTAGAGGTCCACGTAGTCGGTCTGCAGCCGCCGGAGCGATCCGTGGATCGACTCGGTGATGTGCTTGCGGGACAGACCCCGGTCGTTGCGGCCGGGACCGGTCGGCCAGTAGACCTTGGTGAAGATCTCCAGCGACTCGCGGCGCACGCCCTTCAGCGCCCGCCCGAGAACCTCCTCGGCCTTCGTCCCCGCGTAGACGTCGGCGGTGTCGAACGTGGTGATGCCCTCGTCGAGCGCCGCCTGCACGCACGCGCGCGCCGCGTCCTCCTCGACCTGAGAGCCGTGGGTGATCCAGTTGCCGTAGCTGATCTCGCTGACCATGAGACCGCTGCGGCCGAGATGGCGGTGTTCCATGATCCGACACATTAGATCAAATGCCGTCACATGTGACCGTGTCCCGCACGCATCGCCATGACCGCGTGCGGGAAGACCACGAGCGGGCGCATCATGCCCTCATCCTGGTGTTCCAGCAGGTGGCAGTGGTAGGCGAAGCGCCCGGTCGCCCCCTCGAACCGGCCGGCGATGGTGACGACCTCGTTCACGCCGACCTGGATGACGTCCTTGAGGCCCTTCTCGCCCTCCTCCAGCACCCCGGCCTGCTTGTACGCGATGGGCTTGGTCGTGGCGCCCATCGTCGCGTCGAATCCACTGATGTCGTAAATATCCCGAGAAAGGGCTTGGAAGCGCATCAGGTGGATGTGCATCGGGTGCGGGAAATCGGTGGCGTTGATGAACGTCCAGAGCTCCCAGGCGCCCTCCATCGCGAAGTAGTTGACGACGTCGTCCGGCCCGTTGGCGATGCGCCGGTAGGTGAGGACGTTGCCGTCCGCGGTCTTGAGCTGGACGATCCCGTCGGTCCCGAGCTTGACGGAGTCGGCGTTCACCTTCTCCATCTCCCACATCTCCGAGTGCTTGCCCCCGCCCACCTTGGTGAGCACGATCCGGTGCGTACGGTCCACCGGGAGGCTGTCGTGGGTGGTCCGGACGAAGCCGGGGGAGACGACCCGCGGCAGTTCGAAGGTGTCGCCGCCGCGGTGTCCGCCCTCCTGTTCACGGTTGCGCCCCGCGGCCGGCCGGCCGACCCGGAACTGCATGACCTCCGGGTACGGGATGCCCGCCGCCGGTTCGCCCGGTGTGGTGCCGGCGAGGGTGTTGACCAGGCGCAGGCGCTTCCCCTGGTACGCGCTGAAGTCGATCAGCACGTCGGCGCGCTCGCCCGAGGCGAGTGACAGGAAGGGCTCGATCGGCACGGGCGAGTGAAGCAGGCCGCCGTCGGTGCCGATCTGCTTGATCGCGCCGGTGACGGGCTTGCCGGTCGTCTCGTCGATCAGCGCCAGCCGGAAGGTTCTGGAGTTGGCCGCGTTCAGCACGCGGAACCGGTACCAGCGGGGCTCGACGTCCAGATGGGGCCAGATGATCCCGTTCACCAGCGTGTACGGCCCCTCGAACGGCCGGGTGACCCGCTGGATCTCGTTCCTGAACGTCACCTTGTGCAGGAGCCGGCCGGTGAGCAGGCCCGAGGAGTCGGTCTCCAGGTTCCGGTCACACAGGACGAGAGGCATCTCGTACCCGTCCCTCGGCAGCCCGAGCGCGTCCTCCTCCTCGTCCCTGATCCAGTACATGCCGAACAGGCCGGCGAACAGGGTCCAGGTCGAGGTGTGCATCGCGTGGTCGTGGTACCACAGGGCCGCGGAGGGCTGCTTGTTCAGGTACTCCGAGTACTGCACCTCGCCCGCCAGGTGCCCGTTCTCCGACCAGCCGTCCTGGCCGCCCCCGGTGATCGCGCCGTGCAGGTGGACCACCAGCCAGGGCGGGATCCCCGCGACGTCGTCCCGCGGCACGGCGCCGCCGCTCCCGGGCAGCGTGTTCGGCAGCGTGGGCTTGCCGACCTCGGCGAACGCCTGCACCGCCGTCACCGGGACGGTCTCGTTCTCGATCCGGTTCGTCCAGGCGACCCGCAGACGCTGCTCGCGGCGCACCTCGATCGTCGGGCCGGGGAAGCAGCCCTCGTACGTCCACAGCCGGGTCGGCGGAAGCTGCGAGTGCAGGCGCTTGGTCACGGCCCGCATCTCGATCGACAGTTCCCCGCCGGCCGGTCTGATCATGGGAGGGATGTACAGGGCGTCGGCGAACGGCGTCAGCGTGGCCGTCACCGGCCCGTCCGCGCCCGCGAGGTCCCGGCCCCCTCCGCCCGGTCCGGCCCGCCCCTCACCGGCTCCCGGCTCTCCTGGCGTCCCGGATGCGACGGGCGGCTCCGGTGTCCCGGACGGGACCGGTGTCCCGGGGACTCCTGTGGCCCGCTCCGCGTTCGCGGCCGTCGTCGGCGCCGTGGCGCCCGCCACGGCGACGGCCGTCGCGAGCCCGAAGAACTTCCGCCTGCTGGTGTCCAATGGTTCAGCCCCTTGTCGAGATCGTTTCGCCCCCCAGCGATCCGACGGCAAATCCTGGAGCGTAGTGGCGGGGGCTTCGAAGATCATCGTGAAACGCCACGGGTGAGGGCTGAACTTGATCGCACCTTGGCCCGACCGGGGGTTCGGGCCGAGGGAACCCGGTCGGTCCGATGGGGTTCGAGAGGGCCCGGCCGGTCCGATGGGGTTCGGGAGTGGACGTCCACCTTGCGGTGAACGGAGGCGCCCGGGCACGCCTGGTCCGGTTCGCCCCGCATACGACAACGGCGCCGGTGGCCGTGGAGGCCGCCGGCGCCGTGCCGTGATCAGAAAAGCCGTGGCAGAAAGTGCGTGCTCCGCCGTACGGAATCAGGCCTTGGGTGGGACGGGGGCGCCGCCGGGACGGACGGTGGGCTTCGGGTACCGCAGGGGGCGCATCTGGAGCGCCCGCATGGCGGCGTAGAAGCCGATGCCCTTGAGGTTCTCGTCGGGGAACTTCTCGGCGGCCGCCTTCTTGACCCGCAGCGCCATGAAGTACGACAGCGGCAGCAGGAGGATCATCACGGGAACCGAGTAGTTGTAGATGTAGAAGAAGAAGGCCCTGATCGGCGTGGGGAACGGGATCACCGTCAGGATCAGCAGGGCGAGGATCGCCGGCAGGGCGTACGCCCAGGGGACCCGGCGCGAATCCACCCAGTCGCGGGCGAACTTCCGCACCGGACCGCGGTCGCGGGGCTGAAGGTACCGCTCGTCCCCACGCAGCCGGCCCTCCCGCTCGCGGACGCGTGCCGTCTTGTCCCGATCACGCTGGAGGCGGTAGGCCTCCTTGCGGTTGGTCGGGGCCGTCATGGGCATGCGGCGTCGGCCCTGTGACTCGCTCCGCTTGGGGGTGGGACGCCCCTTGCTCGGAGTCGTGTGGGGTTTAGGATCAGCTACAGGGACGGGGGAGTCGTCCGTAGGCATCTGGATACGGCGTCGGAACACGCCGCCCAGCCTACCGGGAGTGCAACTTAGTGACGCCCTCGCGCGTTATGCGTAGGGTGAACCCAGGCGGTTGGACCGCTTATCGGATGGCTGGAACGGCTGGGGTCACCCACGCACAACCTTGAGAAGGGGACGGCCGACGCGCATGAGCGTGATGAAGAGACTTTCCATGATCTTCAAGTCCAAGGCCAATAAGGCTTTGGACAAGATGGAAGATCCGCGGGAAACCCTTGACTATTCCTACCAGCGGCAGCTGGAGTTGCTCCAGAAGGTGCGTCGGGGCGTAGCGGACGTCGCCACCAGCCGCAAGCGGGTGGAATTGCAGATCAACCAGCTGGAAGGTCAGGCCACCAAGCTGGAGAACCAGGGCAGGCAGGCGCTGTCGGCCGGCCGCGAGGACCTGGCGCGCGAGGCGCTCAACCGCCGCAACGGCGTGAACACGCAGATCGCCGATCTCCGCATCCAGTACGGCAACCTCCAGGGCGAGGAGGAGAAGCTCACCCTCGCCAGCCAGCGTCTGCAGACCAAGGTGGACTCCTTCCGCACGAAGAAGGAGACCATCAAGGCCACCTACACGGCGGCCGAGGCGCAGACGCGGATCAACGAGGCGTTCTCCGGCATCTCCGAGGAGATGGGCGACGTCGGTCTCGCGATCCAGCGTGCCGAGGACAAGACCGCTCAGATGCAGGCGCGCGCGGGCGCGATCGACGAACTGCTCGCCAGCGGAGCCCTCGAGGACTTCACCGGCCAGCGCGACGACATCCAGGCCGAGCTCGACCGCATGGGCGGCGGCTCCGACGTCGAGCTCGAGATCGCCAAGATGAAGGCCGAGCTCGGCCAGGGCCCGGCGCCGAAGAGCGCCATCGAGGCCGGCCAGCCGGGTCAGGCCGGGCAGCCGGCGCAGCAGCCGACCCAGCAGTACAAGCAGGGGGAGGGGCTGTGATCGTTCGCATCATGGGGGAGGGACAGGTCGAGATCGGCGCGGCCGACATCGACGTCCTGAACACCCTTGACGTGGAGCTCGAGGCGGCCATCGAGTCCGATGACGAGGAAGTCTTCCGCACCAAGCTGCACGCGCTGCTGGAGAAGGTCCGTCAGGTGGGCAAGGCCCTCCCCGACGAGTCGCTCGAGCCGTCCGAGCTGATCCTGCCTCCCGCCGACGCTTCGATCGAGGAGGTGCGGGAGATGCTCGGTGACACCGGGCTCATCCCTGGCTGATGGCCGGCACCAGATTCGCGCCTGACCGCGGTCTGTCCGTGCGGATGACCGTGACGATGTTCCTGCTCGGCCTGCTCTACGTGGCGTTCATGGCCATCCTGATCGCCGTCGGCGTTCAGGCTGTGGTGGTCCTGGTGATCGCCGCGGGCTTCCTGCTCGTGCAGTACTTCTTCTCGGACAAGATCGCCTTGTTCGCGATGCACGGGCGGGAGGTCTCCCCGCAGGAGGCGCCCGAGCTCCACGGCATCATCGACCGGCTCACGGCGATGGCCGACATGCCCAAGCCCCGGGTGGCGATCGCGGACTCCGACATGCCGAACGCCTTCGCCACCGGGCGCAACCAGAAGAACGCGGTCGTCTGCGTGACCACGGGGATCATGCGCAGGCTGGACGCGCAGGAGCTCGAAGGCGTTCTCGCCCACGAGATGTCGCACGTCGCCCACCGTGACGTCGCGGTGATGACCATCGCCTCGTTCCTCGGCATCGTGGCCGGGCTCATGACGCGATTCGCGCTGTACGCCGGCCTCGGGGGTCGCCGGGACAGCAACAACGGGCCGCCCATCGGGCTGATCATCTTCCTGGTGTCCGCGCTGGTCTACGCCGTCAGCTTCCTGCTGACGCGAGCCCTGTCCCGTTACCGCGAGCTCGCCGCCGACCGCGCCGGGGCGTTCCTCACCCAGCGTCCGTCGGCCCTCGCGAGCGCCCTGGTGAAGGTCAGCGGGGACATCGCCCGCATCCCCACGCGGGACCTGCGTGAGGCCCAGCCGTTCAACGCGTTCTACTTCACCCCCGCGCTGTCCGGTCAGAGCGTCGCGTCGCTGTTCTCCACCCACCCGTCGCTGGAGCGCCGGCTGGACCAGCTGGCGAAGATCTCCGCCGCTCTGGGTCGCTGATGGGCTGGCTCGACACGCTGCTCGGACGCTCCAAGCCCGCCAAGCCGGATCTCGACGCCCTGTTCGCGCTTCCGTCGGCCGCCGTGACACTGGAGGCCGCCACGGGCTTCAGACCCACGGGGGCCGGTTCCGTGGCGTTCCGCGCCGCGGAGGGCGGCGCGTTCGCGCAGCTGGAAAAGGACGTCGAGACCCTGCTGGGAAAGGTCGAGGTGTCCCAGGACACCTACGGATACACCTGGCTCCTGGTGCGCAACCTCGACGTCTCCGCCCTGGTCACCGACCTTCACGGCGTCAACTCGTCGCTGGAGTCCGCGGGCTTCGGGCCGTCGTTGTTGTGCTCGATCGTGACGTTCTCCGACCCGTCGGACCGCACGCTCGCGATCGTGTACCTCTACAAGCAGGGCACCTTCTACCCCTTCGCCCCGGCGCGTGGCACGCAGCGCGACAACGCCCTGGAGTTGCAGGTGCGCGGCGTCCTGGCCGGCGAGCTCAAGATCGAGTCCGACCTGTCCCGCTGGTTCCCCGTCTGGGGCGCCCCCGGCCTGTGACCCGCCCCGCCGTACGGGGACGACCCCGTACGGCGAGGCCGGCCGATCCTTACGGCAGTGCCAGCATCCGGTCGAGCGCGACCTTCGCCCAGTGCGTGGTGTCGGGGTCGACGGTGATCTGGTTGACGACCTCCCCGGCGGCGAGCGACTCCAGCGCCCAGACCAGGTGAGGCAGGTCGATCCGGTTCATGGTCGAGCAGTAGCACACGGTCCGGTCGAGGAAGGTGACCGTCTTGTCCGGGAACATCTGGCCGAGGCGCTTGACCAGGTTCAGTTCGGTGCCGACGGCCCATGAGGATCCGGCCGGGGCCTCCTGCAGGGTCTTGATGATGTACTCCGTCGATCCCACGTAGTCGGCCTTCGTCACGACCTCGTGACGGCACTCGGGGTGCACGAGCACGTTGACGCCCGGGATGCGGGCACGCACCTCGTCGACGCAGTCGGCCGTGAACCTGCCGTGGACCGAGCAGTGGCCCTTCCACAGGATCATCTTGGCGTTCTCGAGTTGCTCCTGGGTGAGCCCGCCGTTGGGGCGGTGGGGGTTGTAGACGACGCAGTCGTCCAGGGAGAGCCCCATCTCCAGCACGGCGGTGTTGCGCCCGAGATGCTGGTCGGGCAGGAAGAGGACCTTCTCGCCCTGTTCGAAGGCCCATTCCAGCGCCCGCCTGGCGTTGGAGGAGGTGCACACGGCGCCCTCGTGCCGTCCGCAGAAGGCCTTGATGTCCGCGCTGGAGTTCATGTAGGTGATCGGGACCACCCGCTCGGCGATCCCGGCGTCCTCCAGCGCGTCCCAGCAGTCCTCGACCTGGGTGAAGGTCGCCATGTCGGCCATCGAGCAGCCGGCGGCCAGATCCGGGAGGACGACCTTCTGGGCGTCACCGGTCAGGATGTCCGCCGACTCGGCCATGAAATGCACGCCGCAGAACACGATGTACTCCGCGCCGGGGCGTGCGGCCGCGTCGCGGGCAAGCTTGAACGAGTCTCCGGTCACATCCGCGAACTGGATGACCTCGTCGCGCTGGTAATGGTGCCCGAGCACGAACACGCGGTCGCCGAGCCGTTCCCTGGCCACGCGAGCGCGTTCCACCAGAGCCGGATCGGAGGCGGACGGGAGATCTCCCGGGCAGTCCACGCCACGCTCGCTGTGCGGGTCGGTGCCCTGGCCCAGGACGAACAGCGGAAGTCCGGTCTCAGCGATCGTCACGGACAACACCCCCTTCGGGGACTTATCGTCGAACTGACGACTAAGCATTTCACATGCCTCAGGCAGCCTCGATCCGGGGTGGAGGAAGGGGGCTGGAGAAGTCCGGGGGCCCAGGCAGGAATGTGTATCGATCGGCGGGTGTTGGTAGCGTCTAAGTAGGACGTCGGAATCAATCGACCGCTCCGGGTGGGCGGTTGGCGCAGACGCGGGAGTCAGCACATGACGATTGAGAGCAGCGAGACCACGCAGCAGGGCATCCTCCTGACTGACGCGGCCGCCGCCAAGGTCAAGAGCCTGCTGGAGCAGCAGGGCGAGGAAGGGCTGCAGCTGCGCGTCGCGGTCCAGCCGGGCGGCTGTTCCGGCCTCCGCTACCAGCTCTTCTTCGACGACCGGTCCATGGACGGAGACGTCGTCTCGGACTTCGGCGGCGTGGGCGTCGTGACCGACCGCATGAGCGCGCCGTACCTCATCGGCGCGAAGGTCGACTTCGTCGACACGATCGAGAAGCAGGGCTTCACGATCGACAACCCCAACGCGACGGGCTCCTGCGCCTGCGGCGACTCGTTCAGCTAGAGCGCATCGCCTGGACGACAAGAGAGACTTACTGGAGCGAGGGAGCTCGGCAGAGCGCACCTGAGCTCGCATGACCGGCCTCGTACGGCTTCCCGTACGGGGCCGTCATCATTGCGACAGGGTACGCTCGACAGGTTCGGCAAGATTGCCCACCTATCCCCAAGATGCTGACAACGAGGAGAACGACCCCGTGCGCATCGCCATCACCGGCTCCATCGCTACCGACCATCTGATGACCTTTCCCGGGCGTTTCGGCGACCAGCTCATCGCCGAGCAGCTCGACCGGGTTTCGCTGTCGTTCCTCGTGGACGAGTTGCAGATCCGACGTGGCGGGTGCGCCGCGAACATCGCCTTCGGAATGGGCTGTCTCGGCCTGACCCCGATCCTCGTGGGTGCCGTGGGCACCGACTTCGCCGACTACCGGTCCTGGCTGGAGCGGCACGGCGTCGACTGTGAATCCGTGCACATCTCCGAGGTGCACCACACGGCCCGCTTCCTCTGCACGACCGATGAGGACCACAACCAGATCGCGTCGTTCTACACGGGAGCGATGGCGGAGGCCCGCGAGATCGAGCTCCGCCCGATCGCCGATCGTGTCGGTGAGCTCGACCTGGTCCTGGTGAGCCCCAACGACCCGGCCGCGATGCTCCGGCACACCGACGAGGCCCGCACGCGGGGGATCCCCTTCGCGGCCGACCCGTCGCAGCAGCTCGCGCGGATGCCTGGTGAGGAGATCCGCCGGCTGGTCGACGGCGCGGCCTACCTGTTCAGCAACGACTACGAGCTCGGGCTGATCGCGCAGAAGACCGGCTGGTCGGACGAGGAGATCCTCGAGCGGGTCGGCGTCCGCGTCACCACCCTCGGCCCCAAGGGCGTCAGGATCGACCGCAAGGGCGAGCCGTCCCTGCACATCTCGCCGGCCCCCGAGCTGGGCAAGGCCGACCCGACGGGCGTCGGCGACGCCTTCCGCGCGGGGTTCCTGTCGGCCCTCGCCTGGGGTCTGTCGCTGGAGCGCTGCGGCCAGGTCGGCAACCTGACGGCCACACACGTCCTGGAGCAGGTCGGCGGCCAGGAGTACGAGCTCGGGCAGAAGGTCTTCATCGAGCGCCTCTCGGCGGCGTACGGCCAGGCCGCGGCCGACGAGGTCGCCGCTCACGCCCGCTACCACTACGCCTGACAGGAGTCCGCAGGTCGGGCGCGCCCCCGTTCAGGGGCAGCGCCCGGTCGGGCGGCTCGATCAGTAGTTGCGCCGCACGTGGATCGACCATCCGCCGCGCGGCAGGTCGTAGGTGGCCACGTGGCCGTGTGACTTGAGCCGGCACCAGGCCGGGATGTCGGTGAACGCGGCGGGGTCGTCGGCGTGCACGGCGACCACGCCGCCCAGTGGCACGACGTTGATCTGCTCGGCCAGCATGATGATCGGGATGGGGCACTTGCGGCCCAGCGCGTCGATCGTCAGGTCCGACTGGGGCTCCGCCGGCGTCTGCTGCGTCTCCCGGGCCTCGGGGGCCTCACGGGTCTCGGCGCTCGCGCCGCCACTCGACCGCCTGCGCCACATCAGTGAACCCCCAAGCTCGCCCGGATCCGCCGCACGATGTCCGGAAGCACGGCGAGAAAGCGATCGACGTCGCCTTCGGACACGCCACGGGGCAGCGATACCCGGACGTTCCCGTGTGTAAGCACTCCCATTGCCTCCAGAACATGCGATGGGCGAAGCGTACTCGCCGTACAAGAACTTCCGGACGAGATCGCGAACCCTGACTTGTCCAGCTCTGTCAGGAGCGCCTCACCCTCCACATAGAGGCAGGAGAACGTCACGATGTGGGGCAGGCGCGCGACCGGGTCGCCGATGACCTCCACATCGGGCACGAGGCGGGGGACCTCGCGGCGGATCCTGTCCACCAGCGCGGACAGGCGGGGCCCCTCCGCGGCCTCCTCGGCGGCCCTGGCGCGCAGCGCGGCGGCCGCGGCGACGATCGCGGGGACGTTCTCGAACCCGGGGAACCTGCGGCGCTCCCGCTCGTCCTCCGGGTACGGCGAGCGCCAGCGGGTGCCCTTGCGGACCGCCAGCACGCCGACGCCGGCCGGGCCTCCCCACTTGTGCGCGCTGGCCGCCAGCACGGACCAGCCCGGGGGGATCGGGAGCCGGCCCGCCGACTGTGCGGCGTCCACAAGGAGCGGCACGCCCGCCGCCGCACACGCGTCGGCCACCTCCTCGACCGGCTGGAGGGTGCCGACCTCGTGGTTGGCGGTCTGGAGACAGGCCAGTGCCGTGCCGGGGCGGGAGACCGCCTCGGCGAAGGCGGCGGTGTCGGCCCGGCCGGTGAGGTCCACGCCGACGGTCTCGACCTCGCCGCCGTCGCGCTCGTGCACCGAGGCGGCGTTCAGGACGCTGGAATGCTCGACGGCGTTCACCACCAGCCGATGGCCCGACCGGCGGCGGCCACGCAGGGTCCCGAGGACGCCCGAATGAACGGCCTGGGTTCCCGAGGACGTGAACGAGACCTCGTCGGCTCGGGCGCCGATGATCTCGGCCACCTCGGCCCTCGCCTGATCCAGTAACATCTGGGCCCGGCGGGCCGTGCCGTACAGACGGGCGGGGTCCGCCCAGCCGGCGTCCAGGGCGGTCATCAGCGCCTCACGGGCCGCCGGGTGCAGGGGTTCGGTGGAAGCCGCGTCCAGATAGGCCACGGTTAGGACACTAACGGGGGCTGCTCGGAGGGGCATGGCCGGTCCGCGCTAATGTGTCCCCAGCGTGAAGTGACCAAGTAAAGGGGGGACCGGCGACAGGACAGTGCCGGTCGTCCTTGAAGCGCAAAATGTGAAAAATCGCCCAGGAGAAGGACTCTTGGGCTTCATTTGTGGGGTAGGCGATCCGTGAGTCCGACCCGCCGTACGACACGGCGACCGTTGGCCCGCCGCCGGTTGACCGGCGGCGTCGCCGTGGCGCTGCTTCTGGCGACCGCTACGGCGTGCAGCAGTGATGCCGTTGACCAGTGGAGCCGCGGAGGGATGCCGGAGGGCATCACCAAGCAGGCGACCATCGTCCAGACGTTGTGGAACGGCGCCTGGATCGCGGCACTCGCCACCGGCATCGTCGTCTGGGGCCTGATCCTGTGGGCGGCGGCGTTCCACCGTAAGAAGAAGAACTCGATCGATCAGCTGCCCCCGCAGGTGCGGTACAACCTGCCGATCGAGATCCTTTACACCGTCGTGCCGGTGATCATGGTCGCGGTGTTCTTCTTCTTCACGGCGCGCGACGAGACGGCGATCACCAAGGTCGACGGTGACGCCCCGGTCAAGGTGGCCGTCGAGGGCTACCAGTGGAGCTGGCGCTTCACCACGGACTTCCAGGGCCAGAAGGCGGTCACCGCCGGTGTCCCCGTGGACCTGAGCAAGCAGAGCCTGCAGACCCCGCAGGGGCCGCAGCTCGTGCTGCCGGTCGACACCAAGATCCAGTTCGACCTGCACTCGCCGGACGTCATCCACTCCTTCTGGGTGCCGGCCTTCCTCTTCAAGCAGGACGTGTTCCCGGGGAACGTGCACAACAAGTTCGAAATCACGACGCTCAACCGAACGGGCGTCTTCTTCGGCCGATGCGCCGAGCTCTGCGGTGTCGATCACAGCAGGATGCTGTTCTCCGTGAAGCTCGTGCCGCAGGCCGAATTCGCCCAGTACATCAAGACCCAGGCGGGGAGTGCGCAGTGACCGCCATTCAGGAACCGGTTCGCGTCGCCGCGAGGCCGTACACCAAGGGCACGGTCGTCGCCAAGTGGCTGTCCTCGACGGACCACAAGGTGATCGGGCACCTCTACCTGATCACATCGTTCGTGTTCTTCCTGATCGGCGGCGTCATGGCGCTGGTCATGCGAGCCGAGCTCGCCCAGCCGGGCCTGCAGTTCGTGTCGAACGAGCAGTTCAACCAGCTGTTCACGATGCACGGCACGATCATGCTGCTGATGTTCGCGACGCCGCTGTTCGCGGGCTTCGCCAACGAGCTCATGCCGCTGCAGATCGGCGCGCCCGACGTGGCGTTCCCGCGCCTGAACATGGTGAGCTACTGGCTCTACCTGTTCGGCAGCACGATCGCGGTGAGCGGTTTCTTCACCCCGGGTGGCGCGGCGGCCTTCGGCTGGACGGCGTACGCGCCGCTGTCGAACGCGGTGACCTCGCCCGGCCTCGGCGGTGACCTCTGGGTCCTCGGCCTGGCCCTGTCGGGTCTCGGCACGATCCTCGGCGCCGTCAACTTCATCACGACGATCATCACCATGCGGGCTCCCGGCATGACGATGTTCCGGATGCCGATCTTCACCTGGAACATCCTGCTCACCAGCATCCTGGTGCTGCTGGCCTTCCCGGTCCTGGCCGCCGCGCTGCTCGCGCTGGAGGCCGACAGGAAGCTCGGCGCGCACATCTTCGACTCGCCGACCGGCGGTCCGATGTTGTGGCAGCACCTGTTCTGGTTCTTCGGCCATCCCGAGGTGTACATCATCGCGTTGCCGTTCTTCGGCATCATCACCGAGGTTTTGCCGGTCTTCAGCCGCAAGCCCGTCTTCGGCTACGTCGGCCTTGTCGGTGCGACGATCGCGATCGCCGGCCTGTCCGTCACGGTCTGGGCGCACCACATGTTCGTCACCGGACAGGTGCTGCTGCCGTTCTTCTCCTTCATGACGTTCCTCATCGCGGTGCCCACCGGGGTGAAGTTCTTCAACTGGATCGGCACGATGTGGCGAGGCCATCTGGTCTTCCACACACCGATGTTGTTCGCCGTCGGCTTCCTGGTCACCTTCCTGTTCGGCGGGCTGACCGGCGTCATCCTCGCCTCGCCGCCGCTGGACTTCCAGATCAGCGACAGCTACTTCGTCGTCGCCCACTTCCACTACGTGGTCTTCGGCACCGTCGTGTTCGCGATGTTCTCGGGCTTCTACTTCTGGTGGCCCAAGTTCACCGGCAAGATGCTCAACGACAAGCTGGGCAAGTTCCACTTCTGGACGCTGTTCTTCGGCTTCCACCTGACGTTCCTGGTGCAGCACTGGCTGGGCGTCATCGGCTTCCCGCGGCGGTACGCCGACTACTCGGCGGCCGACGGCTTCACCGACCTGAACATGATCTCCTCGGTGGGCGCGTTCCTGCTGGGCGCCTCGACGCTGCCGTTCCTCTACAACGTGTGGCGTACCTGGAAGACCGCGCCCAAGGTCATGGTCGACGACCCGTGGGGCTTCGGCGGCTCGCTGGAGTGGGCCACCTCATGCCCGCCGCCGCGGCACAACTTCACCTCGCTGCCGCGGATCAGGTCCGAGCGTCCCGCGTTCGACCTCAAGTACCCGCACCTCGCGGCGAACAAGTCTGAGCTGGAGGATGTCCGATGAAGATCCAGGGCTGGATGTTCCTGCTCTGCGGCGTCTTCTTCGCCGCGGCCGACGTCGTGTACTGGTTCTGGTCCAAGGAGCCGACAGGCACCACGGCCATGGCGATCTCCGTCGGGCTCGCCTTCATGATCGGGTACTACCTGCTGTTCACGGCTCGCCGCATCGGCGACCAGCCGGAGGACAACAAGGAGGCCGAGATCAGCGACGGCGCTGGCGAGTTGGGCTTCTTCAGCCCGCACAGCTGGTGGCCGCTGTTCGTGTGCCTCTCGGCCGCGCTGACGTTCTTCGGCTTCGCGATCGGCTGGTGGCTGTTCTTCATCGGCGTGTTCGCGACGATCATGAGCACCATCGGTTTCGTGTTCCAGTACTACCGGGGCAACTTCTCCCACTGACCCGGGTGAGGCCACACGTCGCGGCCGGTCGACCATCGCGTCGACCGGCCGCGACGTCTTTTTTGCCGGGAATCAGGACTGCCCGGTGCACGTCCTGAACCTGCTCAGGGAATAACCCCCGGGAAACTGATCACGGCCGGGGGGAGATCGACGTGCGCGCTGGTGCAGGGGCGCTGGCCCTACTGATGGCGACCGGCTGTTCCGCCGCGGTTCAGGATGGTGCGTCGTCCGCACCGAAGACGGCGATCAGCATCACCCCGCTCAACGGGATGCAGGGACTGGCTCCGGAACTGCCCATCATGGTGGGCACCACCGCCGGATCGTTGAAGAACGTCACCGTACGGGCCGGAGGGCAGCCTGTGGCGGGCGTGTACAGCGCCGACAGGACTCAGTGGCGCAGCGAGCGCCCGATGTCTCCTGGGCTCTCCTACAGCGTCACCGCGGTGGCCGCGGATCCCGGCGGCGGGACCGTCGAGCGGACCAGCTCGTTCTCCACGGCCAAGGCGGCCACGACCTTCGGGATCCAGACGCTGCTCCCGAGCAAGAGCGACACGGGACTCACCGTCGGCGTCGGCATGCCGATCATGCTCACCTTCGACAAGCCGATCACCGACCGGGTGTCGATCGAGCGCAACCTCTTCGTGCAGGCGTCCAACCCCGTCGAGGGGGCCTGGCACTGGTTCGACAACAAGAACGTCGTCTTCCGGCCCAAGCAATACTGGCCGGCCCACACCAAGGTGCGGTTCGTCGCCCGCCTCCAGGGCGTGCGCGGGGCCGACGGGATGTACGGCAAGCAGGACTACTCCAGGGACTTCACCATCGGCAGGTCCCAGATCAGCGTCGCCAACACCCAGACGCACCACATGAAGATCGACCGCGACGGGAAGCAGATCAAGAACTTCCCCATCAGCGCGGGCATGGGCGGCGCCATGAGGCACTACACGACCAGCGGCATCCACCTGGCGATGTCCCGCGAGGACGTCACCGTGATGACCTCGCCGGACGCCGGTCCCGGCCAGGCCGGCTACTACCAGACGACCGTCTACGACACCGTCCGGATCTCCAACAGCGGCGAGTACGTCCACTCGGCTCCGTGGTCGGTGGGGGACCAGGGCAACTCCAACGTCAGCCACGGCTGCATCAACGTCAGCCCGGAGAACGCGAAGTGGTTCATCAAGAACACCCTGATCGGGGATCCCGTCGTGGTCGAGGGCACGCCGCGGAAGCTCGAGGCGACCAACGGCTGGGGCCACTGGCAGGAGTCCTGGGGCGACTGGCTCAAGTGGAGCCGCCTGCGGGCCGACATGACGAGCCCGCTGAGTTCGTAGGGCGGCCTCCGGAAACGTGAAACGGCCCGGGTGGGGAATCCCCACCCGGGCCGTTTCACGTGCCGGCGATCGTGCCGACCGCCTCTGTTCTCAGTGCCCGTCGCGGTGACCGTCGGAGTGGTCCCCGGCGCCGATGGCCGCGTGCTCGTCGTGGCCGTGTCCCTCGTCGAGCGGGATGTGGTCCGTGCCGTAGGCCTCGCTGGCCTTCGCGCGCAGACGCCCGAGGGCGGTGCGGGCTCCCTTCGGCGGGATGCCGTCGCCGTCCACGCCGCTCTCGATGATCGGGATCTCTTCCTTGCCCCGGATGTGGTCGGCGATGTCCTGCGCCGCCGGGGTGTGGACCTCGATGTACTCACCGTTCGGCAGGCGCTTGATGACGCCCGACTCCACGCCGTGGGACAGCACCTCGGCGTCCTTGCGCTGGAGGCCGATGCAGATCCGGTACGCGACGAAGTAGGCGAGCGCCGGGACCAGGAAGATCGCGAAGCGCCCGAAGATCGTCGTCTCGTACAGGCTGATGTGGAAGTTGGCAGAGATCTCGTCGTTCGCTCCGAGCAGCCACAACACGCCGTAGAACGCGATCCCGGTGAAGCCGATCGCGGTGCGGTGAGGGTTGTTGCGGGGACGGTCGGCGGTGTGGTGCTCCCGCCGGTCGCCCGTGACCCACTGCTCGATGAACGGATACAACGCCAGACCGGTCATGACGACGCCCAGCGGCACCAGTGCAGGGATCAGCACGCTCAGCGACACCGTGTGATCCAGGAAGTTGATCTCCCAGGAGGGCATCAGGCGCAGTGAGCCCTCCAGGAATCCCATGTAGAAGTCGGGCTGGCTGCCTGCCGAGATGTCCGCCGGCGTGTAGGGGCCGAACAGCCAGATCGGGTTGATCTGGGCGAAGGTCCCCAGCAGGGCGATGACGCCGAAGGTGAACAGGGTGAACGCGCCCGCCTTGGCCATGAAGGTCGGGTAGAACGGTGCGCCCACCACGTTCTTGTTGGTCCGGCCGGTGCCCGGCATCTGCGTGTGCTTCTGGACCCACATGAGGACCATGTGAGCCGAGATCAGCGCCAGCAGGATGCCCGGGATCAGCAGGATGTGAATCGTGAAGAACCGCGAGATCACATCGTGCCCGGGGTACTCGCCCCCGAACAGCAGGAACGTGAGATAGGTGCCCACCACGGGGATGCCCAGCATGACACCCTCGGTGATCCGCAGACCGGCGCCGGAGAGCAGGTCGTCGGGGAGGGAGTAGCCGGTCAGGCCCTCCAGCAGAGCGAGCGAGAGCAGTCCGACGCCGATGAGCCAGTTCAGCTCACGCGGCTTGCGGTACGCGCCGGTGAAGAACACCCGCAGCATGTGGACCATCATGCCCGCGATGAACAGCAGCGCCGCCCAGTGGTGGATCTGCCGGATCAGCAGACCGCCGCGGACGTCGAAGCTGATGTTCAGCGCCGAGGCGTAGGCCTCGGACATCTTCACGCCCACCAGAGGCTGGTAGGAGCCGGAGTACACGACTTCGCCCATGCTCGGCTTGAACCAGAACGTCAGGAACGTGCCGGTCAGCAGCAGGATGATGAACGAGTACAGCGCGATCTCGCCCAGCAGGAACGACCAGTGGTCGGGGAAGATCTTCCTCATGTTGCGCTTGAGGAAGCTGCCGGCACCGATGCGGTCGTCGAGGAAGGTGGAGACTCCTGCGATGGCCTTGGGAGTAGTGTCCATCACGCCTTCTGCTCCCTTGCTTCCGCCTCGGCGTCGCCGCGCTCCCAGAAGCTGGGGCCGACGGGGACGTTGAAGTCGGACTTGGCGACGAGGTAGCCCTCGCTGTCGATCGCGATGGGCAGCTGAGGCAGCGGCCTGGCCGCGGGACCGAAGATGACCTTCGCGCCGTCGGCCGCGTCGAAAGTCGACTGGTGGCACGGGCAGAGGATGTGGTGCGTCGTCTGCTCGTAGAGGGCGGCGGGGCAGCCCACGTGGGTGCAGATCTTGGAGTACGCGACGATGCCGTCGTGCGTCCAGTTCAGGTTGGTGCCGGACTTGATCTCGTCCGGGCGGAACTTGAGCAGGATCAGCGTGGCCTTGGCCAGCGCGTTCAGATCCTCCTCGTAGCCCTCGGGGATCACCGAGAGGATGCCGCCGGGAGAGTTGAAGTCGGCCGCGCGGATCGGCTGGCCCGTGCCCTCGACCACGAGGCGGCGGGGCTTGCCGTCCTTGGTCGGGGTGCCCCACACCGTGTGCCGCAGCGCGGTGCCGGGCAGCGGGCCCATGTCCTTGAGCAGCACCAGCGGGGCCAGGCCCAGCGGCGCCGCGGCCAGCAGCAGCGTCCTGCGCAGCATCTTGTGCTTGACGAAGCCGCTCTCGTTCGCACCCTGGAGGAACGTCTCCTCGACGTACTCCTTGGTGTCGGCGTCGGAGGCCATCGGGTGGCGCTCCTGCACGAGGTTGTACTTCGGCATGATCTGGCGGACCCACACCACGATGCCGGCCGCCAGCGAGAGCAGCGCGATGCTGAGCGAGCTGCCCAGCGCGTAGTTGGAGGCGGCCGTCCTGTCGATCGTGCCGACCTGGAAGATCACGTAGGACGCGATGAACGCCACGCCCGCCAGGAAGGTGATCGTGAACAGCAGTGCGACGATCCGCTCCGCCCGCTTGGCGACGGCCGGATCGGCGGGAATGACGCCGGGCACGCCCTTCGCCTCGTGGACGATCTCGTCCCCGAGGATGGGGCCGTTGGAGGGCGGGGTGCCGATGACGCGCGCCGGCGCGCGACCCTCAGGCTGCTCGTTGATGTTGTCTGTCATGCGTGCGTCCGTCGCTTCTTCGCCGTGATCCAGATGGCGGCCAGGATGAGAAGGCTGAGACCAACGATCCACGCTACAAGGCCTTCGGTCACGGGGCCGATCCGGCCGAGACCGGAGCCTCCCGGGTCGACCTGCTGGCGCACGTGGGTGATGTAGGCGATCATGTCCCGCTTCTGGTCGGGAGTGATCGTCGAGTCGTTGAAGACCGGCATCGCCTGCGGGCCCGTGGCCATCGCCTCGTAGATCTGCGTCGGCGTGGCCGGGTTCAGCGGCGGAGCGTACTTGCCGTAGGTCAGCGCGCCGCCCGCGCCGACGAAGTTGTGACACTGGATGCAGTTCGCCCGGAACAGCTCACCGCCCTTCGCGGGGTCGCCCTTGGCGGGGTCGACCTGCTCCGCCGCGGGCCTGGCCGGACCGCCGCCCAGCGACTGGACGTACGCCGCGAGGTCGTCGATGGCCTGCGGGGTGACCCACTCGCCGAGAGGCTTGCGGGGGGCCTGGGGGCCCGCGTCCGCGGCCGGCATCCGGCCGGTGCTGACCTGGAAGTCCACGGCGGCCGCGCCCACGCCCACCAAGGTGGGAGCCTTGGCGGTGCCCTCGGCGTTCATGCCGTGGCAGCTGGCGCAATGGGCCACGAACAGGCTCTTGCCCTGCGCCACGTCGTCGGCCTTGCCCGACGCGATCGCCGCGTCCGCGCTGCTGCCTCCCGGCGCGGCCACGGCGTAACCGCCGCCGAGCAGGCCGAGTGCGAGCGCCACGACGGCATATCGTGCGAGAGGATGGCGCCGTCGGGCGGTGATGGAGTTCACCGAATTTCCCGTTCCGATCATTTGATGATGTAGATGGTCGCGAAAAGGCCGATCCAGACCACGTCCACGAAGTGCCAGTAGTAGGACACGACGATCGCGGCGGTCTTCTGCTCAGTGGTCAGGCGCTTCGCGGCGTACGTGCGTCCCAGCAGGAACAGGAACGCGATCAGGCCACCCGTCACGTGCAGGCCGTGGAAACCCGTGGTCAGGTAGAACACCGAGTCGTACGGCGAGTGCGAAAGCGTGTGGTGCTCCCGCGCGAGGTTCGCGTACTCGTACAGCTGACCGCCCACGAAGAAGGCGCCCATCAGGAAGCTGATGAGGTACCAGAAACGCAGCTTCTTGACGTCACCCCGCTCCACTGCCCACACGCCAAGCTGGCAGGTCACGCTCGACAGGACCAGGACGGTCGTGTTGAACGTCGCGAACGGGATGTTGAGGTGCGCCTCAGGCCAGGGACTGTGCTCCCCGAGGCTGACCGACCGGATGGTGAAGTACATCGCGAACAGCGCCGCGAAGAACATGAGCTCAGAGGACAGCCACACGATCGTTCCGACCTGAACCAGGTTCGGCCGGTTGTACGAGTGTGGTCTCGTCGTCGTAGTAGTTGCGGATGCTGTCGCCACGGGCGCCATTATTGCGGTTCTTCGGGCCGGGTCGCCGCACGACCCCCCGTTAGGGGCTCATCCGGCGTCTAAAACGGGCATTGCACAGCAATAACCCCGGGGCTACGCGCCTGGCGGCCACGCCGGTAGCATCACGATGACCATACCCCGCGATTCGACAGTGAGCGTGACATGAGGGTTCTCGTCTACAGCGACGACGCCGGCACCCGTGAGAAGGTGCGACTGGCCATCGGGCGGCGTCCTGCCGCGGACGTTCCGCTGGTCGAGATCGTCGAGTGCGCGACGCAGCCGGCCGTGATCAAGTTGCTTGACGCCGGGGACATCGGCGTGGCGATCCTCGACGGCGAGGCCGTACCCGCCGGAGGGATGGGCGTCAGCAGGCAGGCGAAGGACGAGGTCCACAACTGCCCGCCGATCCTGCTGCTCATCGCGCGCCGCGACGACCGCTGGCTCGCGAACTGGTCCCGGGCCGACGCCGTGGTCGCCCAGCCGATCGATCCCGTGATCCTCGCGGAGACGGTCGCCGGCCTCATGCGCAGCCGCCTCAGCCTCTCCGGCAATTCCAATCATTCCGTCTGACACCTGAGCCCGCGGAGCCCGCCATGGACACGCGCACCACTTGGCCCTCGTTGTTGACCGCCCTGCTCTCCGGCGAGAACCTGACGTCGGACGAGACGTCGTGGGCCATGGGGGAGATCTTTTCGGGGAAGGCGACCTCGGTGCAGATCGCCGCCTTCGTGGTCGCGCTGCGTGCCAAGGGCGAGACGGTGGCCGAGGTGACCGGCCTGGCGCGGACGATGCTCGACCGGGCCACCCCGCTCACGGTGGAGGGGCCGGTCGTCGACGTCGTCGGCACGGGCGGTGACCGGGCGCACACCGTCAACGTGTCCACCATGGCGGCGATCGTCGCGGCGGCCGCCGGGGCTCGTGTGGTCAAGCACGGAAACCGGGCCGCCTCGTCCCTGTGCGGCGCGGCCGACGTGCTGGAGCATCTGGGGATCATCCTCGATCTGCCCCCGGAGGTGACGGCACGGGTCGCCGTGGAGGCAGGCATCGCGTTCTGCTTCGCGCCGGTCTACCACCCCGCCCTGCGGTTCGCCGGCCCGGCCCGCAAGGAGCTCGGCGTCCCGACGATCTTCAACTTCCTCGGGCCGCTGACCAACCCGGCCAGGCCGTCGGCCCAGGCGATCGGCGTCTACGACGCGCGGATGCTGCCGGTGATCGCCGGTGTGTTCGCCGAGCGCGGGGTCTCCGCTCTGGTGTTCCGCGGGGAGGACGGCCTCGACGAGTTGTCGACCGCGGCGCCGTCCACCGTCTTCGTGGTCAGGGACGGCACCGCCACCCAGACCCTGTTCGACCCCGCCGAGATCGGCGTCCCGCGCTCGCAGCCGGGAGATCTCCGGGGCGGTGACGTGGAGTTCAACGCGGCGGCCGTACGTGACCTGGTAAATGGGAAGACCGGGCCCGTGCGTGACGCGGTGCTCCTGAACGCCGCGGCCGCGCTGGTCGCGCTGGACCAACCGGACGGCGACCTGGCGCCCGCTCTCAGCGCCGCCTTCGCGCGCGCCGCCGACGCGGTCGACTCCGGCCGGGCCGCGACGACGCTCGACCGGTGGGTCGAGGTCAGCCGGTCCCTGGCCCGCTAGATCGTCTGAGGTTCCAGGGTCCCTGATCCCTCCCCGTGGGCCGTATTCCGGGTCGTCCGGGCTGCGGCCGGGGCTGCGCCGTCC
The DNA here is from genome assembly GCF_016863275.1 of Planotetraspora mira. Lineage (GTDB taxonomy): Bacteria > Actinomycetota > Actinomycetes > Streptosporangiales > Streptosporangiaceae > Planotetraspora > Planotetraspora mira. The sequence continues at coordinate 340,427 of NZ_BOOO01000001.1, read as the reverse complement.
GGCTCGCCGCCTTCGTGTGATCTGGACGTGCATGATCACGAAAGGCGTTCACGCAGGCCGGGAGGCCTTTGGCTGAACCTGTGCATGATCACGAACGATGTCCGCGCAGGCCGGAGGGCTTACGGCCGAATCTGTGCATGATCACGCCGTGAGAAGGCGCAGGTCGGCGGGGCTGCCGCCGAACCTGTGCATGATCACGACATGGGGAGGCGCAGGTCGGCGGGGCTGCCGCCGAATCTGTGCATGATCACGCTGGAGGGTTTTTTGGGGGGAGATCAGTCGGATTCGCCTAGGCCGATGGCGAAGGCGGCCTCCAGGTCGTGACGGGAGTACGTCCGGAAGGCGATGTGCGTCTCGGTGTGCGTCACGCCGGGCACCTTGTTGACCCGGCCGGGGATCACTTCGGCGATCTCCTCGTACCGCTCGACCCGGACCATGGCCAGCAGGTCGAACTCGCCGGTGATCGAGTAGACCTCGCTGACACCCTCGATCTCGGCGATGGTCTGGGCGACCTCGGGGATCCGGTGGACATCGGCCTTGATGTGCACGATCGCGGTGACCATTCGGGTCTCTCCTGCTTTGTGGCGAGTACGGCTATGCCCCCGACCCTAGCGTCATCGCAGCGGCCTGCCCTCACGTGGCTGGTGTGGATGCAGTCCCTGGTAGGCGCGCTCGATCCGGTCCCTGAGCCGGCCCGCGCCGTACGCGGGGACGCTCCAGGTGCCGTCGACCTGGACCAGCCGGACTCCGGGGGAGTCCAGCCAGCGCAGGACGCACTCGGTCTCCTCCGCGCTGGCGGCGGGGGTGGGCCCCGGCCCGGGCGTGACCGTCTCCGCGGTGGCCACCAGCGCGTCCACATAGGGCGTGGGATGCGCGCCCCGTGGCATCACCCCGGCGGCGGCGAGCCTGCCGTACCGGACCACGTGGATGTCCCAGCCGCCGTCGAAGGCCGGGCTCGCCGCCACCATCTGGGAGATGGCCGTGAGCGACCTCAGCCGCTGCATGCGGGCCGCCGTCCTGATGTAGACCGCGAGCCGGTCCCGGTCGACGGCGGCCTCCTCGTATCGCTGCTCGGTGGACAGCCGCCGCATGCGGGCCTCCAGCGCGGAGAAGACCGCCTCCGAGTCGTGCTCCATGGCCCTCTTGGCGCCGCGGACGTGCCGCGCGTAGGCGTCCTCGCTCTCGCGGCCCTCGCACGGGGCTCCGCACCGGCCGAGCTCGGCGAGCGTGCAGGCGCTCCGCCGGGTCCGGGAGGAGAGCCGCTCGGTGCACTGGCGCAGCGGCAGGGCCTCGTGCATGGCCGTTCTGGCGTCGTCGGCGGCGCGGCTGCTCCCGAACGGCCCGAGATAGGTGGCGCCGTCGTCCTTCACCTCCCGCACGATGCTGAGCCGGGGGAACGGCTCGTTGGTGAGCTTGAGCCACACCGCGCGCTCGGGGAAGCGGGATCTCTTGTTGTAGCGGGGCTTGGTGGAGCCGATCATCCTGAGCTCGCGGATCTCGGCCTCCAGCCCCGTGGCGCACACGATCGTCCTGACCCGCTCGGCGATGCCGACCATCTCGCGGATCCGGGAACGCGTCTCGCTCGCCGTGAAGTAGCTGCGGACGCGGTTGCGCAGGTTGGAGCTCTTGCCGATGTAGAGGGCCTCGCCCCTCGTGTCCTCGAAGACGTACACGCCCGGGGCGCTGGGAACCCCCTCGGCGAGGTGGCGCTTGCGTTGTTGCTCGGGCGTGGGGGTCCTGGCGAAGCTCCGCAGCTCCTCCAGCGTGTGGACGCCGAGCGAGCCGACCCGGGCGATGAGCCCGTGCAGGACGTCGACGGTGGCCTTGGCGTCGGCGAGCGCCCGGTGACACGGCTCGGTGGTGCTGCGGAACAGCCGGGCCAGCGTGCCCAGCTTGCAGTTGGGCGTCTCGTCGCGGGTCAGCACGCGCCGCGCGAGGTCGGCGGTGTCGACGATCGGGTTGGCCGGCGGCGGGTATCCGTTGGCCGCGCAGGCGGCCCGGATGAACGACATGTCGAAGGGCGCGTTGTGGGCGACCAGCGCCGCCCCTTTGACGAACTCCAGAAAGCTCGGCAGGACCTGGGAGAACGGCGGGGCGGCCAGCACCATCGCGTCGGTGATGCCCGTGAGCACGGAGATGAACGGGGGGATCGGGCCGCCCGGGTCGACGAGGGTCGCGAACTCGCCCACCACCTCGCCGCCGCGCACCTTGACCGCGCCGATCTCGGTGATCGCGTGCTCGGCGGCCGATCCGCCTGTGGTCTCCAGGTCGAAGACCACGAACGTGACCTCTCGCAGGGGAGTGCCGAGCTCGTCCAGGGTGCCCTGTACCGCGTCCACGGCCATGACCTTAGGGAGTCCGACCGACAATTGGCGCGCCCGCACCGCCTGGGGAGGCGCGGCAGGCCCCGGGAATGCGACACCGGTATATTTACGGCATTCAGGTAGGAATTAGGAACTTTACGGAAGATCTCTGACGATGACGCCCACTTTCACCGAGCGGTCCGCGGGCACGGCCCGCCGGCTCGCCGTGGCGGACGACCTCGCGGCGGCGCTGGCGGACGACGTCGCCGGCCGTGACGCGGCCGGCTCCGCTCCCGCTTCCGAGATCGCGCTGCTCAAGGAGTCCGGCCTGCTGGGCCTGCTGGTCCCCGAGGAGCGCGGCGGCGCGGGCGAGCCGTGGAGCACCGTGCTCGAGGCCGTGCGGATCCTCGCGAGGGCCGACGCGTCGGCCGCGATGCTCCTCGGCTACCACCACCTCCATCTGTGGCGGTTGTCCCACTACGACAACCCGGCGCTCGCCGAGCGGGCGCAGCGCGGCACCACCGGCGAGGGATGGTTCTGGGGCGGAGCGAGCAATCCGCGCGATCCCGGGCTCGTCCTGTCTCCGCATGAAGACGGTTTCCTGGTGCGAGGGCGGAAGGGGTTCGCCACGGGCGCGCAGGTCGCCGACCGGATCGTGGTCAGCGGCACTGTGGAGGGTGGCACCGGGTCGGCGGCGCAGGGTGCGGCGGAGACCGGCGGCAAGGTCATGGTGGTCGTCGACGGCCGGGCGGACGGGGTGCGGCACGCCGACGACTGGAACGCGCTCGGGGTCCGCAGGTCCGCCAGCGGCAGCGTCGAGTTCGACGGGGCCCGGGTCCCCGCGGACTGGGTGGTCGGGCGGGTGCCGTCGAGCGAGGAGTCGGCGGCGCCGTACCAGAGCCTGGTCGTGCCGGGCTTCCAGATCGTCTTCGTGCACCTCTACGTCGGCATCGCCCAGGGCGCGCTCGCCGCCGCGGCCGGTTACACCCGGACGAAGTCACGGCCGTGGACGGGAAGCGGCGTCGAGTCCGCGGCCCAGGACCCCTACATCCTGGAGGCCTACGGAGACCTCGCCGCCCAGACCGCGGCGGCCGACGCCCTCGCGGAGCGGGCGCGCACGGCCTTCGACCGGGCCGTGGGCAGGGGCGCGGAACTGACGCCTGATGAGCGGGGGGAGACGGCGCTCGCGATCTCGACGGCCAAGGTCGTCGCCCAGCGTGCCGTCCTCGACGTGACCACCCGGATCTACGATCTGATGGGGGCGCGGGCCACAGGCTCGGGTGCGGGATTCGACCGCTACTGGCGGGACGCCCGTACGCACACCCTGCACGACCCGATCGCCTACAAGTTGCGCGAAGTGGGTGACCACGCGCTCAACGGCACGCTGCCGAAGCCCGGGCCGTACAGCTGACCGGGGCGGGCGCCGCGTCAGCCCCGGACGGCGGCGCGGCGGGCGGCGATGGCGTCGTAGTCGGGGATCCTGGCGGCGATGGGGTCGCCGGTGAAGTTGCCGACCCAGCCGTCGTCGTCGTGGAAGAACCGGATGGCGGTGAAGTCCGGCGCGGTTCCCATGTCGAACCAGTGGGTGGTGTTCTTCGGCACGTTGAGCAGGTCGCCGGCCTCGCACAACACCGCGTGCACCCTGCCCGCCGCGCGTAGGTAGAAGATGCCGGAGCCGCCGACGAAGAAACGGACCTCGTCGTCGTCGTGGGTGTGCTCGGAGAGGAACTTCCCCCGGGCCGCGGCGGCCTTCTCCGGCCATTGCGGGTCGTCCTCGGGGTGCAACTGCGAGACGTCGACGAAGGTGTAGCCCTCCTCGGCCACCACCCGCTCCACCTCGGCGCGGTAGGCGTCGAGGATCCGCTCCTGGTCGGCTCCCGCCACCAGGTCCTCGACGACCCCCCAATGGCGCAGCCGTACGTCGATCTCCTTCAGCGCCGCGGCGATCTCGCTCGCGTCCTCGGTCTCGAGCACCGTCTGGGGGACGTCGTCCTCGGTGTACACCGTCAGAAATGTCATGCCCCGATTCTGCGCCGACAGTGTCGTTCTCCACAAATCCGGGTATACATGTATGAATAGTGGACAATCGGCTTCTAGCTGCATATCCTCCCCGATGTGATCCCCGTAAGAGTCCTCGGAGCGGTCGCCGGCGTCCTCGTGCTCGCCGGTTGCTCCCAGGGAACCTCCTCCACGGCCACGACGGCCGTCCCCAGCGCGACCTCCTCCGCCGCGGCGAGCCCGGCGGCGCCGGTCCCCGCGAAGTTCGCCTCCGGCGGGGTCGAGATATCCCTTGTACGGCAGCTCTCCTCCGGGGACTACTTCGAGCAGTGGCTCGCCGGAGCCCAGGCCGAGGCCGAGGCCCTGAACGTGAAGCTGGACGTCTCCAGCGGCGACGGCAACAACGACAAGCAGGCGCTCAACCTGGAGCAGGCGATCGGCCGCAAGCCTGACGCGATCATCGTCGACCACGGGTTCGCCGAGACGGTCCAGCCGACGATCAAGAAGGCCGTGTCCGCGGGCATCCCGCTCGTGGCCTACGACGTCGACCCCGGATCGCCGGACGCCGTCGCGATCTCGCAGGACGACCACGCGATCGCCGAGCAGGGGCTCGGCGTGCTCAAGGCGGACACGGGAGGTTCCGGCGACGTCATCTACGTGTACGTCGCGGGCTACGCCGCGCTCGACCACCGCAACGAGACGTGGACCCAGTTCAAGAAGGACAACCCCGGGATCAAGCAGGTCGCCCAGATCGGCGTGGTGAACAACTCCACGGCCGCGGCCGTGGCCGACCAGGCCAAGGCCGCGCTGACCGCCAACCCGGGAGTGAAGGCGATCTTCGCGCCGTACGACGAGTTCGCCAAGGGCGCCACTTTGGCCGTCAAGGAGCTGGGCCTGCAGGACAAGGTCAAGGTCTACGGCGCCGACGTCTCCACGGCCGACATCGGCGTCATGACGGAGCCGGGCAGCCCGTGGGTCGCCACCTCCGCGGCCGACGCCTCGAACGTGGGACGCATCGCCGTGCGCGCCGCGGCCCTCCTGGTCGCCGGTCAGCAGGTGGACCACACGCTCGAGGTGCCTCCCGCGCTCATCACTCAAAAGCAGCTGCGCGACGGCGGGATCGGCAACATCCAGCAGCTCGTCACGGCCGTCCCCGACCTGCTGACCCCCGACGTGGCGCGGGTGCCCTGGGCCGCGTCGTGACCGAGGCCGCCGAGCCGGTCGTGTCGGTGTCGGGGGTGTCCAAGAGGTACGGCGCGACATGGGCACTGCGGGAGGTGACCCTCGAGATCGGCCCGGGCGAGATCGTCGGGCTGATCGGCACGAACGGCGCGGGCAAGTCAACGCTGATCAAGGTGCTGTCGGGAGCCGCCCAGCCCACCTCGGGCACGATGCGGCTCGACGGCCGGGCCGTCCGGCACGCGGGCCCGCTCGACGCGCTCGCCGCCGGTGTGCAGACGGTGCACCAGAACATCGACGACGGGGTGGTCTTCGGCACGACCGTGGCGGAGAACCTCACCCTCGACTCGCTGAGCCGCAAGGGCGCGGGCTGGTTCACCACCCGGGCCAGGACCAACGCCGAGGCCCGCGAGGTGGCCGCCGCCGTACGGCTGGACGCGCCGCTCGACGCCCCGGTGGAGACGTTGTCCGCGAGCGACCGCCAGCGGATCGTCATCGCCCGCGCGGTGTCGAGACGGCCCCGGCTGCTCATCCTCGACGAGCCGACCTCGACGCTCTCGACGGTGGAGGCCGGCCTGCTGCTGGACATCGTCAAGGAGATGGCCGCGGCCGGAGTCGCCGTGCTGTACGTCTCCCACCGGCTGGCCGAGATCGAGGACCTGTGCCATCGGGTCGTCGTGCTCCGCGACGGGCGGGTGCGAAGGACGTTCGCCGCTCCCGTCGACCGGACGGCCGTCGTCGAGGCGATGCTGGGCGACCTCGCGCACGCCGGCCCGGTGGACGGCGCCGGCTCCCGTGCCGTCGCGGATCAGGCCGCGACCCCGGTGCTCGTGGCGGCCGGAGTCCGGACCAGGCCAGGTGGCGAGCCCTTCGACGTCGAGGTCCGCCCCGGGGAGATCCTGGGCGTGGTCGGGCTCGTCGGCTCGGGCAAGACCGAGTTGCTCGAGCAGTTCTACGGAGCCCGCCCGCTCCAGTCGGGCGGCCTGCTGCTCGACGGCCTGCCGTACCGGCCGCGTGATCCGCACGCGGCGGTGAAGGCGGGGGTCGCGTTCGCGGCCGAGGAGCGGTCCGCCCAGGCGATCGTGCCGGGCTGGTCGGTCAGGGCCCATGTCACGCTTCCCCGGCTCCGGCAGCACAGCCGCTCGGGCCTGCTTTCCCGGCGTTCGGAGTACGGCTCGGCCGCGGCGGTGATCGAGCGGTTCGGGGTCCGGGGGCCCGGTGTCGACGCGCCCATCGAGACCCTGTCCGGTGGCAACCAGCAGAAGGTCGTCGTCGGGCGCTGGCTGGAGGCGTCGCCCCGGCTGCTGATCCTTGATGAGCCGTTCCGGGGCGTGGACGTGGGGGCACGCGCCGACATCGGCCGCACCCTCGCGGAGCACTCGGCCGGAATGGGCGTGATCGTCGCGTCGTCCGACCCGCAGGAGGTCGTCGAACTCGCCGGGCGGATCCTGGTGCTGCACGAGGGGAACCTGGCCGGAGAGATCCGCGCAGGGGACGCCACCGCCGGACGGCTCGCCACGCTGATGTCGGGAGCGGCGGCATGACCGCGCGTGGTGCCCGGACGCGCGGGAGGACGGCATGACGGCCCAGGAGACCTCCGTGCCCTCCCCGTCCGCCGGGCCCCAGGAGGCGCCCGTCGCCGCGCGCGTGCCGGAGCGGGTCGCAGCCGCGGCCCGCCGGTTCGGGCTGGTCGTCCTGCTCATCGTGCTGCTGCCCGTCTTCGCCGCCCTCAACCCGGCCTTCGCCACGTACGGCAACAGCATGATCGTGTTGCAGTCGGTGGCGGTCGTCGGCGTGGTCGCGCTCGGGGTGACCGTCTCGATGACCACGGGCGGGTTCGACCTGTCCGCGGGGGCGTGCGTCGGCTTCGTCGTCATGGTGACCGCCCTGACGATGGTGCGCTTCAACCTCACCGGCGGGACGGCGATCGCCGTGGGCCTGGCCGCCGGCCTGGTCGTCGCGGCGGTCAACGTGCTGCTCACCGTGGTGGCGAAGGTGCCCGACCTGGTCGCCACCCTCGGGACCATGTTCCTGTTCCAGGGCCTGGCCCTCATCGTCACCTCGGGCCAGTCGGTCTCCGCGGGCATGACGGTCGCCGGGGCGCCCGCCCCCGGCCGCTACACGGAGGGCTTCGTCTGGCTCGGCGGCGGCACGGTCGCGTCCGTGCCCGTACCCGTCATCGTCTTCGCCGTGCTCGCCGCGGCGGTGTACGTGTTCCTCAACCACACCCGATGGGGTCGGGCGCTGTACGCCATCGGCGGCAACGCCGAGGCGGCGCGGCTCGCCGGCGTGCGGGTCGCCCGCTACCGCGCCCTGGCCTACGCGATCTCCGGGCTGTGCGCCGCCCTCGGCGGCATCCTGCTGTCGGCCAGACTCGGCAGGGGGGACGTCGGCGCGGGCGACCCGTACCTGCTGCAGAGCGTGGCGGCGGCCCTCATCGGCTTCGCCGTCCTCGGGGCCAACCGGCCCAACGCACTCGGGACCGTCGTCGGCGCCCTGTTCATCGGTGTCCTGATCAACGGCCTGACCATGCTCAACGCGCCCTACTACACGCAGACCTTCGTCCAGGGGGCGCTGCTCGTCGGCGCGCTCGTGCTGAGCTACACCGGACGTCGGGAAAGGAGCGACAGGTGACCGCCGCCGTCGAGGCCGAGCAGGCCTACGAGATCCTCACGGTCGAGACCGTCCCCCGCTACATCGCGGAGCGTCCCGCGCTGCGCGGCCTGATCGATCCCGCGCAGATCACCCGGGTCCGCGACGTCGGCGACGGCAACATGAACCTGGTGTTCGTCGTGGAGTCGTCCGGCGGGAACCTCGTGCTCAAGCAGGCCCTGCCGTGGGTGCGGATCGACCCGACCTGGCCGATCACTCCCGAGCGCAACCGGTTCGAGGCCCAGGCGCTGCGGGCGCACGGTTCCGCCGCGCCCGGGCTCGTCCCGGCGATCTACGACGCCGACGACGCCCGGCACGTGGTGGCGATCGAGGACCTGTCCGATCACCGGGTGTGGCGCGGCGCGCTCAACGAGGGGCTGCGGCACGAGGGGGCGGCCACCGACCTCGGTCACTACGTGGCGCGGGTGGCGTTCGGCACGTCGGTCTTCGGGCTGGGCGCCGAGGCGCACAAGGCGGCCGTGGCCGCGTCCGTCAACCCCGAGCTCTGCGAGATCACCGAGGACCTCGTCTTCACCGAGCCGTACATCCGGCACGAGCACAACAAGATCCTTCCCGCGAACGCGCAGGACGTCGCCGACTACGCGGGCGATCCCCGCGTCAGGACCGCCATCGGCATGGCCAAGCTGGCGTTCATGACGCACGCCGAGGCGCTCATCCACGGCGACCTCCACACCGGTTCCGTGCTCGTCCGCGCCGAGGAGCCGGGCAGGGCCCGCTCGACGCGGGCGTTCGACGTCGAGTTCGCCTTCTACGGTCCCGTCGGCTTCGACATCGGGGCGCTGTGGGGCAACTTCGTGCTGGCCGCCGCCCGGGCGCGCGCGCTCGGCGACGACGAGCACGCCACGTGGGTCCTCGGCCTGGCGGAGGAGGCCTGGGCGGCGTTCCGCGCGGAGTTCGCGGCGTTGTGGCCGGGCCGCGCCGATCCCCGGGTGTACGGCGACGGCGTCCTCGAGGGCTTCCTGTCCGGCGTGTACGGCGACGCCGTGGCGGCGGGCGCGGCGAAGGCCGCGCGCAGGGTCATCGGCTTCTCCCGGGTCGCCGACATCGAGACCCTCCCGGAGGACCTCCGGGTGACGGCCATCCGCGGCGTGCTCAGGGCGGCCAGGCTCCTGCTGGTCGAAGGCGCGGCCACGGAAGGCCCCGGCGCGCTCTTCGACCGGGTGGGAGACGCACTCGCCGGCGAGTCCTGATCAGCCGACGGCCAGGGCGTAGGAGAGCAGCCACTCGACGCACTCCGTCACGTGCCTGGCCTTCTTGAGGTCGGATCCCCAGGCGTACAGACCGTGGGAGGCGACGATCACGGCAGGGGTCCGCGGGTCGTACGCCGCCTCGAACCAGTCGCCCAGTTCGGCCATGTCCTGGCTGTTGCGGATCACCGGGATGACGACCTCGTCGTCGTGCGCCAGCCTGCCGATGCCCTTCAGCGTCTCCACGTCGCGCAGGAGGACGCCGCCCGGCCAGCGGTGCCCGGCGACCACGGCGTTCAGCGCGTGGACGTGCACGACCGCTCCGGCTCCCGTGAGCGCGGCCACGCGGGCGTGCAGACCCGCCTCGGCGGAGGGGACCAGCGGCGGCACGCCCTCGACCGCGACCGGGTCGCCCTGCGGGTCGACGACGGCGACGTCCGAGGCGGTCAGCTCGCCCTTGTCGAGGCCGCTGGCGGTGACGGCGAGCCGGAGCGGCTCCCTCGTGACGACCTCGGACAGGTTGCCGGACGTGCCGCGCATCCAGCCGAAGCCGGTGAACCTGGCCGACTCGGCGGCGAGCCGTCCGCCCGCCTCGAAGACGCGGCCGGCGGTGAGCGGTTGCGGAGCGGTCATCGGACGCGCACCTCCTCGAACGACGTGACGACGGGGTGAGGGCCGAAATCGGCCGCCGCGCTCGGCTCGCCCGGGCGGCGCACGCCCGTGGTCCGCCAGCCTGCCGCGGCGGCCGCGTCCAGCTCGGCGGGCACGTCGGACAGGAAGAGCAGAGTGGCGGGCTCCCCGAGATCCTGGGCGATACGGGTGTAAGAGGCGGGCTCGCGCTTGGGGCCGGCGTTCACGGTGTCGAAGTGGCGCTCGACCAGCGTCGAGAGGTCCCCGGCGTCGGTGTGCCTGAACCAGGGGCGCTGGCTCGCCACCGAGCCGGACGAGAAGACGGCGAGCCTGTGCCCGGCCTCGTGCCACGCCCGCAGGGCCGGCGCGACGTCGGGGAAGAAGTGCGCGGTGAGCTCTCCCGCCGCGAAGCCCTCCGCCCAGATCCGGCCCTGGAGCGTCTTCAGCGGGGTGGCCTTGACGTCTCCGTCCATCCACTCGTGGAGCACCCGGACGACCTCGGCGGTCGCCGCCTCCTCCGGAAGGCCTGCTTCCGCCTTCACCTGGGCGACGGCGGAGCGGACGTCGGGGTCGCCGGGACGGCCGTCGATCCACGGCCCGAGCCGGGGCCGCGCGTAGGCGTAGAGCCCGACATGGACGGACTCGGTCGAGCTGGTCGTGCCCTCGATGTCGAGCACGATCCATCGGATCTCGCTCACTGGGTCAGCACCTCCACGAAGTCGGCGACGAAACGGGCGGCGTCCACCTGGGTGATCACCCGGGTGTCCGGAGCGGGATGGTAGGGGAAGGCGGGCGGCAGGCCGTTCACGGTCCGCATCAGGCGGGCCCGGGACAGGAACCCGTCGGTCACCACGTTGACGGGCCCGTCTACCCACCCGGTCGCGAAGCTCGGGTCCAGGAGGATCCCGGCGGCCAGCGGATCATGCAGAGGGATGATCCGGCGGCCCCACTCGTTCTGATAGAAGTCCAGGTAGGCCTCGAGGATCTCGCTCGCGAACCGGGATCGCGGAGTGCCGGCCGCGCCGAGGGCCGCGATGGCGTGCTCGCCGAGGATGGTCCCGCCCGTGACGTTCACCCCGACCATCACCAGCTCGTTCCTGGGCGCGGAGAACACCGCCCGCGCCGCCTCGGGATCGTTGTTGACGTTGGCATCGATCATCAGCAGGGTTCCCGGCTCGGCGTACGGCCCGGAGCCGCCCATCAGCACCACGGAGCGGTATCTGGTGAACAGCTCGGGGTCGATCCGCAACGCCAGGGCGAGGTTGGTCAGCGGGCCGAGTGCGAGCAGGTCGAGTTCACCGGGACGCTCGGCCGCCAGCCGTACCAGCAGTTCGGCCCCGGTTTCGCCGGTGACCTCCGGTAGCGGGCGGTCGTAGCCGCGGTCGCCGAGGCCGTCGCCGCCGTGGACGTGACCGGCGATGCGCGGGTCGCCCTTGAGAGGTGCAGCGGCTCCGCGGGCGATCGGGACGTCCAGGCCGAGCAGCCGGGTCACGTAGCCGATGTTCCGGGTGGAGTCCTCCTCGACGCAGTTGCCGTACACCGAGGTGAGGGCGACGATCTCCGCGTCGGGGCGGCCGGCGAGATACAGCAGGGTGTGGGCGTCGTCGATGCCGGTGTCGGTGTCGACGACGACGCGCCGGACCTGGCTCATGGATTCTCCTCGAAATGACCGGACACCTGGTCCGGCCGGTAGACGCCGCGCTCGGTGACGATCGCCGTCACCAGCGCGGGCGGCGTGGCGTCGAAAGCGGGGTAGTAGCCGACGGCGCCCTCGGCGGCGCTGCGCGTCCCGAGGACGTGCAGGACCTCGTCGCCGTCGCGGCGCTCGATCACGACGTCCTCGATGGTGGGGGCCAGCGGGTCGGGCGCCTGGACCAGCGCGTACAGGGGGACGTCGAAGGCCTGCGCGGCCAGCGCGACGCCGAGTGTGCCGATTTTGTTCACGACGTGGCCGTCCATGGTCACGCGGTCGGCGGCCACCAAGGCCACGTCGGCGAGACGGTCGGACAGGGCGGCCGCCACCATCCCGTCCGTGATCACTGTGGGCCGGTAGCCCATCTCCACCAGTGTCGCGGCCGTGAGCCTCGCCCCCTGGAGGTAGGGCCGGGTCTCCGTGCAGACGAACTCGAGCCGCTTGCCGGCCTCCTGCGCCGCCTCCACGGTGGTGATCAGGTACGCGTCGGCCCAGCAGTGGGTGAGCACCCGGGCGCCGTCGCCGAGCAGTGAGGCGGCGTTCCTGCCGAGGGCGACGCTGCGCGACCAGTACCGCGCGTCGTGCTCCGCGGCGGCCGCCTCGACGGCGTCGGCCAGCTCCTGTCCGGAGGCCCCGGCCAGCGGCCCGTCCACGGTGGCGGCCAGGATCGCGCGTACGGCGTCGCGGATGTGGTTGTTGGTGGGCCGGGTGGCGACCAGTCGCCCGCCGGCCGCCCGCAGGTACGCCGCGGCGGCCTCGGCGGGCTCGTGGCGTGCCTCCCTGGCGGCGAGTGTCATGCCCGCCGTGGTGGCGAACAGCGGCCCGGAGCTCTGGGTGACCATCTGCTTGATGGCCGCCGCGACCTCCTCGCTCGTGGCACAGTGCACCCACCGGGTCTCGAACGGGTAGACCCGGCGGTCGAGGATCTCCACGCCGTCGCCGGTGAGGCGTACCGAGTCGGCGAGGACCGGACGCGGGCGGGATGTGCTCATGCCGTCTCCAGTGGTGTGCGCCGCCTCCGGCCGGCCGCGCCGGCGAGGATCAGAGCGAGCAGTGTGATGACGTACGGCGCGGCGTCCGCGAGTTGCTGGGGCAGGCCGGCTCCCTGGAGCCGGAAGCCGAGGGCCTCGGCCACGCCGAAGAGCAGGCAGGCGGACAGGACCCGGAGCGGCCGGACGCCGCCCAACATGACCGCGACGACGGCGACCCAGCCACGGCCCGCGCTCATCCCCTCACTGAACAGCGTGACGTTGCCCAGTGCGAGCTGCGCCCCGGCGAGGCCGCACAGGGCGCCTGCGGCCAGGACGGCGCCGTGGCGGTAGGCGCCGACCTTGAGGCCGAGCGACTCGGCGGCCTCCGGGTGTTGCCCGATGCCCCGCAGCCGCAGTCCTGACCTGGTCCGCCTGAGCCACCATGCCGTGGCCGCCACCAGGACGAAGGCGGCCGGCACAAGAGGCGACTGCGAGCCGAGCACGGGCCCGATCACCGGCACGTGGTCCAGGCCCATGCCGGCCAAGGTCGGCAGGCCGTGAAGGTCGGGGGAGGTGTAGGTGCCGCCGACGCCGAGGATCTGGCGCATCAGGAACGCGGTCAGGCCGAGCGCGAGCAGGTTCATGCCCACCGCGATCACGACCGGGTCGGCGCGGAAGGTCACGGCGAGCACGGACAGGACCGCGGAGTACAGAGCCGTGGCGGCGACACCGCCCGCCACGCCCCACCACGCGCTGCCCGTCAGATGGCTGAACGACACGGCCGTGAAGGCGCCCCACAACATCTGGCCTTCCAGAGCCATGTTGAACACGCCGGACACCGAGCACAGCAGTCCGCCCAGCGCGGCCAGCACCACGGGGGTGGTGGCCGTGAGGACGGAGGCGACGAAGGTCAGCTCCAGGATGTTCACGCGTTCGCCTCTCCGACGTCGATCTCCTGAGCCCGCCGCGCGCGCCTTTCCCGCAGGACGCGCGTGGTCGCGAGCGCGGCCACGATCACGATGACGAGCCCCTGGATCACCTGGGTGAGCTGGCTGGGAACACCCGCGTCACGCTCCATCCCCTCTCCGCCGACCTGCAGGATCGTCATCAGCGCGACGGTGAAGGGGACGGCGATGGGTCGCCCGGTCGCCAGGAGCACGGCCGCGATCGCGGTGAAGGTGTACCCGGGAGCGGTCAGCGCCCCGTCGACGAAACGGAACGGCGGACCCAGCACGATGAGCCCGCCCACCAGGCCGGCGAACGCGCCGCCACCCGCCATCGTCACCACCGCGAGCCGGTCCACCCGGACGCCGCCGTATCGCGCGAACTCGCGATTGGCGCCCGTGGCCCGGATCTCGTAGCCCGCCACCGTGCGGCGGTCGACATATATCCAGCCGGCGGTCAGCAGAAGGATCAGTGGCAGGCCGATGGTCACATAGCCGCTGGCGCCGATGGCGGGCAGGTGCGCGGCGTCCGGAAGCAGGGGCGTCTCGGCGATCCCCGTGCGCGGCTCCGCGAGCGGGAATCGGACCAGGTAGGACGACAGGGCCACCGCGGGCGTGCTGACCAGGAGCGTCGTCACGATGGCCGGGATGCCGAATCGGGTGTGCAGCGGCGCTGAGATCCCGGCCACCACCGCGCCGGTGAGCGCCGCGACGACGAGCGGGAGAGCGACGGCGACCCCGGGTGGAAGCGGCACGCGTAGCGCCAGCGCCGCCGCGGCCACTCCGCCGAGCGCCATCTGGCCGTCGCCTCCGAGGTTGAACTCGCCGGTCCGCAGCGGGATCGCGAAGGCCAGGGCCATGCCGAGGGTCGGCACGAAGGCCCCGATCGTGTACTCGAGGTTGCCGTCGGCGACCGCGCCTCTGATCAGGGCGGGGTAGGCGTCTGAGGGATCCACTCCCACGACGAGCATGACCAGCGTCGTCACCACCAACGCCCCGGCGACCGCCAGGACGGCGGGGGCGCTCCTGCCGAGCGGCCCGAGCGCGGCCGCACGCCCTCGGGCCAGGGAGCCGAGCCTGACGGCACTCACCGCGTCGTTCCCTTCGCGTCGGCCGGTCCCTGTTCCCGAGCCGTCGCGGAGCTTTCCGTCTCCGCGGCCGGTGCCGCCTGCCCAGGTGTCGCGGTCGCCCCCGTCATGGCCGCGCCGAGCCGTTCCTCCGTGGCCTCGTCGCCCGCCAGTTCGGCCACCACGCGGCCTTCGAACATCACCAGGATGCGGTCGGCGAGCGCCCTCAGCTCGGACAGCTCGCTCGACTGGAGCAGCACGGCCTGGCCCGCGGCGCGGGCCTCGGACAGGAGGCCGTGGATCTGCTCCTGCGCCCCGACGTCCACTCCTTGGGTCGGCTCCTCGACCACGATCACGGGAGTCCCACGGGAGAGCTCGCGGGCGAGCACCGCCTTCTGCGCGTTCCCTCCGGACAGGGCGGAGATCGGGTCGCCGACGGACGCGGCGCGGATGGCGAATCTCTCGACGAGCGTCCTGGCCCGTTCGCGCACCGCGGCGGCCGACAGCCCCGCCCGGCCGCGCAGAGCGGGGGTCCGGTGGTCGCCCATGACCAGGTTCTCCGCGAGGCTCATGGTGGCGGCGGTGGCCCGGCCGTGCCGGTCCTCGGGCACGTAGGCGATCGCGGGTTCCCTGCCTCGCCGTACCGGCCTGCCGGACAGCAGCACGCCGCCGGAGGTCGCCGATCCCGGTGGGCGGAGGCCGGTCACGGTGTCGATGAGCTCGCGCTGCCCGCTTCCGGCGACGCCCGCGATGCCGACGATCTCTCCTGGGCGTACGCCGAAGGACACGTCCGACAATCTCGGAACCCCGTCCCGGTCGAGGACGGTCAGCCCGTCGACCTCCAGGGCGTACGGCCGACCGGCGGGAGTTCCGTCCGGCTCGCCATCGGGTGCGGCGGGTCGGCGCGGCGGGCCCAGCGAGCGGCCGATCATGGCGATGACGAGCTCGTCCGCCGTCGTCTCCGCGGTGACGAACCGGCCGGTCACCCGGCCCCGGCGGAGCACCGTCACGCGGTCGGTGGCCGTGAGGACCTCGCTGAGCTTGTGCGTCACCAGCACGACGGACGTGCCCGTCCGCGTGACCGTCTTGAGCACGTCGAACAACCGCGCCGCCTCGCCGGGGGTGAGCACCGCCGTCGGCTCGTCGAGGATCAGCACCTCGGCCTCCCGATACAGCGCCTTGAGGATCTCCACCCGCTGTCGCACCCCGACCGGCAGGCGGCCGGCCCTCGACGCGGGGTCCACGTACAGGCCGAAGACCTCGCCGAGCCGTTCGATCTCCCGCCCGGCGGCGGCCAGGTCGACGACGCCCCGGCGTGTCGGCTCGGCCCCGATCACGATGTTCTCGGCCACGGTCAGATCGGGGAAGAGCCGGAAACGCTGGTGGACCATGCCGAGGCCGTGGCCGATGGCCTCGGCGGGGGAGCGCAGGCGCACGCGCGTCCCGTTCCTCAGCACATGCCCGGAGTCCGGCCGCCGCAGGCCGTACAGGATGGACATGAGCGTGGACTTGCCGGCCCCGTTCTCACCCACCACCCCGTGGATCTCGCCTCGTCTGATCGCCAGGTCGATCCCGTCGTTCGCCACGACGGGACCGAACCGCTTGGTGATGCCGACGAGTTCGGCGGCCGGCGCCTCCGAGTCGCCGCCAGTTGGCATCCCTAACCTGCCAGGGGGTCCGCGACCGTGATCTTGCCCGCCACGATGTCGTCACGGACCTGCTTGACCTTGGCGATCACATCGGGGCTCGCCGCGACCGCGCACTTCGACGAGGTGAGGTCGGTGTCGAGCGCGTTCACGCCCACGCCGTCCTCGGCAAGGCCGTAGACCTTCACGCCGCCGGCCTTGCCCGCCGCGATGTCCTTGATCGCCGCGGCCTCGGCGACGTCGACGTGCTTGATGACGTTGTCGATGACGTTGCCCGGACTCTGGGGGCACTGGTCGACGTCCACGCCGAAGGCCTTCGCCCCGGCGGCCGCCGCGGCCTCGAAGACGCCCTGGTTCCCGCCGGACGCCGCCGCCTCGATCACGTCGACGCCCCGGCCGATGAGCGTCTGGGCCTGAGACTTGGCGCGAGCGGGGTCGCTGAAGGGGTTGCTGCCTCCGACGAAGAGCGGGGTCCCGGTGGCCTTCGGGTTCACCGACGCGGCGCCCGCGAAGAACGGGTCGATCCAGCGGTGGATGAAAGGCGAGTCGAGGGCGGCGACGACGCCGAGCTTGCCGCTCTTGGACAGCAGTCCGGCCTCCACACCCGCCAGGTAGGCCGCTTCGTGCTCCTTGAAGGAGACGCAGGTCAGGTTGGGGGCCTGGGCCTTCGGGCACGAGTCGATCTCAAGGAAGCTCTGACCGGGGTGCTGCTTGGGGACGGTGGTGAAGACGTCGTCGAAGGAGAAGCTGATGCCGACGATGACCGTGGGCTTGGCGCGGACCGCGGCGTCGACGTTCTGCGCGATGCTGGTCGGGTCCTTGCTCTCGTACAGCTTGAACGAGGCGCCGATCTCCTTCGCGGTCTCCTGCGCGCCCTTCACGCCGAGTTGCAGGAAGCTGTCGGTGCCGACGGGGTTCGGGGTGATCAGGATGATCGACTTGGTGGACGCCGAAGCGGCGGCCGGGCCGGTGGAGTCGCCGCCGCACGCGGCGAGCGCGAGGGAGAGCACGAGGCCGGCGGACGTGAGGAGGGCGATCTTCGAGGCAGGTCGCATGCTATGTCGTCTTGTTCCTTGAGATCCATCGTACGGGCGATATGCCCGGCTCATCTGGTGCAGCATATCCATTTATTTCCTACTTGAACAACGTGGATTAGTGCGCTTTCGTCCGGGATGGTCCCGGGCGGGCCGACTCGACGAGGCGACTCGGACAGGGGCGCGTCAGCCGTACCCTTGACGAAAGGACAAGTACAAGGAGCGGCAGGATGAGTTCAGCCGGAGAGGGCCTGTCTCGTCCGTTGCCTGAACAGGTCCGGTTACAGGTGGTGGAGCTCGCGGCCCAGGTGCTCGGCTCCATGTCCGCGACAGCGGTTCCGGGACCGTTGCGGGGGATCGCCAAGTTCGACCCGCGCAAGCGCGCCCGGCTCGGCAGCGCCCCGATCGCCGCGCAGTTGGAGAACGACAAGGAGTTCCGCGAGCTGGTCGCGGAGACCGTCCAGGAGGCCTGGCCCGAGCTGGTGGCCGCCCTCGCCGAGGGCACGGTGCCCCCGGCGGCGGAGCCGGTGATGGTGGCGGCCGCGGCCTATCTGACCCGCCCGCCGGGGTGGCCCGACCTGGTGGAGCTGGCGCGGGCCGACCTCGAGCAGGCGGCGGCCGCCGGGTCTCAGCGTGAGCAGGCGGAGGTGCGGCTGCGCGAGCAGCTCGCGGCCCACCGGGCGACGGCCAAGGAAGAGATCGAGCGGGTCCGCGAGCAGCTCAGGTCCGCCCGGTCCGAGAACGCGGAGTTGCGGCGCAAGCTGCACGACGCCCGCGAGCGGGTCAGGTCCGCCGAGGCCAGGGCCGCCGAGCTGCAGGCCGAGACCGCCGAGGCGACGAGCAGGGCGGCCACCGCGGGCGGCGCGGCGGAGACCGAGCTGCGCAGGCTGAAGGAGCGTCTCGCGGAGGCGGAGAGCCACCTCGAGGAGGGCCGCCGTGCGGCGCGTGAGGGCCGAAGTGTCGAGGACACCCGCATCCGCGTGCTCATGGACGCCCTTCAGGACGCGGCCGCCGGGTTGCGCAAGGAGCTCGCCCTGCCCACCTCGATCACCCGGCCGGCCGACTACGTCACCGGCGTGAAGCCCGGCGAGCCGGGGGTGGGCGCGGTCCCCGCCAGGGCGCTGGCCAACGACGACCCCCAACTGCTCGACCAGTTGCTGGCGATACCCAACCTGCATCTGATCATCGACGGCTACAACGTGACCAAGACGGGGTATCCGTCGCTCACCTTGGCCGACCAGCGGTCCCGGATACTCACCGGGCTCGGCGGCCTCGCCGTGCAGGCGCGGGTCGAGGTGACGTGCGTCTTCGACGGCGCCGAGCTGAACGGCCCCGTCCATGTCTCCGCGCCGCGTGGCGTCCGGGTGATGTTCAGCGCGCCGGGGGAGATCGCCGACGATCTCATCCGGCGCCTGGTCCGCGCGGAGCCCTCGGGGAGGGCGATCGCGGTCGTGTCGTCCGACCGCGAGGTGGCCGAGTCCGTGCGGCGGATGGGCGCCCGGCCCGTCCCGTCGACCCTCCTGCTGCGCCGTCTCGGCCGGACCTGATCGGCCGCCCGGGGGAGAGGCCCGATCGACCCGATCGGGCCCCTCGGGGAGGGCGCACGGGATTGGACCGTGCCGTTGGTCACCCTTCGGACGGTTTATGTCGCAATCGGTGACGATTGCCGTGAATAGCTGCGAATAGGTTGAAGCTCCAAGATCGCCCCAGTAGAGTCGCGCCCGCCGGTTAGGGTCTATCCCGAGGGAGCCTCGATGCGAGGGCGTGTACCGGTGGCCACTGGATTGGCCGCCGCGGTTCTGCTGCTGCCGATGACGAGCGCGCAGGCGGATCCAAAACCCACAATCGCCCAGGCCCAGGCCAAGCTGAAGACGCTGAACTCCAAGGCCGACAAGATCGTTGACGACTACAACGCCGCCAACGAGAAGTGGAAGAAGGCCAAGAAGAAGTACGACAGCGTCAACGACGACTACGAGAAGCAGTACTCCAAGGTCGACGTGCTCCGGCAGACGGTCGTCTCGATCGCCGTGAACACCTACCAGACGGGCGACGTCTCGATGCTGGGAGGCGTCTTCTACGGGTCCGACCCCGAGTCGGCGCTCAGCGGCATGGCCGCGCTCGACCAGTTGTCGCAGGGCCGGGCGAAGCAACTCGCGGAGTACGAGGCCGCGATCCAGGGGCTCAAGGACAAGAGGGACCAGCAGAAGGCGGCCTACGACGACGCCAACGAGACCAAGTCCGACCTCTCGAAGAAGAAGGCGGACGCGGAGAAGCTCGTCAAGGACCAGAAGGCGCTGCTGAAGAAGCTCGGCGCCTACAACGTCGGCAACACCAACAGCGCCGGCATCACCTACACCGGCTCGGCGTCGGGCAACGCCCTGACCGCCCTTCAGTTCGCGTACAAGCAGGTCGGCAAGCCCTACCAGTACGGCGCCACCGGTCCGGGCTCCTGGGACTGCTCGGGCCTCGTACAGGCGGCCTGGGGGGCCGCCGGGGTGAGCCTGCCGCGGACGACGTACGAGATGTGGTCGTGGGGAGCGAACCGCCGGGTGTCGACCAGCAAGCTCGAGCCCGGAGACCTGCTCTTCCACCCCGGCTTCGGCCACGTCGGCATCTACGCGGGCGGCGGCAAGGTCGTGCACGCGCCCCAGACCGGCGACGTCGTGAAGGTCGTCAGCCTCTCCGCCTACGGCGGTCTCGCCGGCGCGGTCCGCCCCTGACCCCCTCGCCCCTCCCGCGTGATCATGCACACCTTCGTGCAAGGCAGCCCTGAGCTGGCCTCACATCGGGCGTGATCATGCGCAGGTTCGGAGATGGGGTCCGTGAGCTGCGGTTTCGTCAACCGTGATCATGCGCACTTTCGCGCGTAGCGCTCGCGACCAGGGCGTTCGCGCTTTGTGATCATGCACGGATTCGCGCCGTGCGCCGTGCGCCGGGCCGTACGCCGATGGTGACCAGGGAATCGCGTCGAGGGCGTCCTCGGCGCGATTCAACTGTGCTCGGCAGGTGGCCACACGCGTGGCGCGTCCACCGGCCGTCCCTGAGCGGCCAGGCGTCCCCCTATGCCGCCGGGCGCGTGGTCGCGCGTGCCGCATGTCCGGTCCCCTTCCGCAGGGCCTGTGGCCTCGTCACCGGGCATGCCGTACGAGCATGTATGCCGCTTCGGTATGGCCTGACCGGAGCCGGTCTCGCCGCCGTCGTCCGCCGTAGAGGGTGGGCGCTTCGCCGCCGGGCCCCGACCGGATGGGGTCGCCTCGCCGGCTCAACTGGACCCCGGCGGGTCGTCGAAGATCTCTAACTGGTGTGACCAATGTTACTGATGTGACGCCGTTCAGCATTTGTTTTATTAAGTGTGAGCAGAGTCACATTTAGCGTAGATATCCATTAGATATCCAGCAGTTTTGCTTTCGTGATCAGCAAAAGTCGATCTCCATTTCCTTGTGTTCGTTTTGCCGAAGCGCGCGATCAATGGATAGCTTCTGGCGTCGCGACGAGCACGCCATGCACGTCGCCGGGATCGGTGAGCCGATTCCGGAACAGCCATCCATGCGTCGCCGTCGCCGTCGACTCGATCACACCTGGGCCCTGCGAGGCCCGCCGGCGGCGGTGACCTGCCGAGTCCGTGCAGTCAAGAGGCACGGAGCCGGGGAACCATTCGACCTTCGATGAAGGTCCGGGGTGAATCGGCGCGATTTGCGCCGTAGGGCGACTTCCCTGCCCGAATCCGTCAGCTAACCCGGTAGGCGCAAGTGGAAGACCGTAGGAGAGATCCTGTCCAGCACCCCCGTACGTCTGTCCCGTCGTGCCCTCGTCTCCCTCGGGGGCGTGGCGCTGACAGCCTCCGTCGGAGCCTTCTCCGTACAACCGGCGTCGGCCCAGACGGCGACGGCCGCGAAGGCGGCCACGGCGACGGTCACGACGACCGCCGCCACGGCCTCCACGAAGACCGTCAAGAAGAAGAAGCTGAGCAAGGCCGCCCTGCAGCAGTCCAAGGCCAGGCGGGCCATCTCAACCGCGAAGAAGCACATCGGCGACCCGTACCGCTGGGGAGCCACCGGACCTCACGCGTTCGACTGCTCGGGTCTGGTCAAGTACGCCTGGCGCAAGGCGGGCGTGAAACTGCCGCGTACGACCTACTCCATGCGCAAGGCCGTCAAGAAGAAGGTCTCCTGGGGACACTTCAAGATCGGTGACCTGATCTTCACCAGCGGCGGCGGCCACGTGGGCATGTACGTCGGGCACGGCAAGATGATCCACTCGCCGCACTCCGGTTCGCGGGTCCGGATCGACAAGCTGAACTCCTACCGCAAGCAGACGTTCGTGGGAGCGGTTCGGCCGGGTCTGTAGACCTGCCGGTTCTCAGAAAAGATGACCTTTTCTCAGTGGAGACGTCGGCGCCTTATGGACGTCTCCACTGAGAAAGGGGATCGGTTCTGAGGCACCTCGTGACGGATGTCAGCGGGTCCGAACCGGAGTCCGGGGCCGCATGTCACCGAGGCCGGCGGCCCTTGCTCTTACGGCCGGCCGGCACGGCCCGGCGACCGGAGCCGCTCTGTGCGGGTTTCTGTGCCTGCCGCTGTGCCGGTTTCTCCGCAGGGGAGGCAGGGGTACGGCCCCGCGAGCTGTTCGCTGTCCGGCCGCGGACGATGCCGATGAAATCCTCCACCAGGTCAGTGGTCGCGTCCGTGGGCCAGGTCAGCGCGACCTGAGACTGCGGCGCGTCCGGCACCGGCCGGTAAGTGAGATCCCCGCGATGGTGGAGGCGTGCCAGCGACTGCGGAACCAGGAGAATCCCAGAGCCGGCCGCCACCAGTTCGACCGCGTCCGCCGTCGTCGCCGGGCGGGTGAACGCGGGCAGCCCGGGCCGGACCGCCCACTCGATGGTGTCGTCCAGAGGGTGGAAGACCTCGTCGTCGACGAGGTCGGCGATGACCACCTCGTCGGCGGCGGCCGCCGCATGGTCCTTGGGCACCACGACCACCGTGGTCTCCACGTAGAGGGGAATCACGCTGAGCCCGTCCCGGTCGACCGGCAGCCTGACGAATCCGGCGTCGGCGCCGCCGTTCCGCAGGAGCCCCACCACCTCGGCGGCGGGAACCGTGACGAGGGCGACCGGCACGTCGGGCATCCTCTCGGTCCAGATGCCGACCCATTTCGCGGGTGTCACCCCGGGCACGTACGCCAGCCGAAACACCCTGCCGGTCTCTCCATCAGTCACTTCCACAGGGTAGCGATGTCAGGGGATCCCGTTCCGACTGACTACTCTTGGCACCATGAGCTCGCCCAAACCAAAGACCATCCAGACGATGAAGCCCGCGACCGCGGCCAAGAAGCTGGGTGTCCTCCTCTCGGCCACTCCCGCCGAGTTCCAGGAGGGCGTCGTCTCCCGGGACGAGCTGAACGAGTTGCAGTCGAAGCCGCCCGCCTGGCTCGCCGACCTGCGTCGCAACGGCCCGCACCCCAAGCAGGTCATCGCCGCGAAGCTCAGGGTCTCCACTTCCGGCCTGATCAGAGGTGGGATCACGGGACCGCTCACCACTGCGGAGATCGATGCGCTGAAAGCGGAGAACCCTGCGTGGCTGGAGCGCGAGCGGTCCATCCACGCCGAGGCCCGCAAAGAGGCACTCCGCCTCGAGCAACCTTAGACAGACGAGGGTCGCGCACGTCTCCGAGCCCGGACACGTCTCGCCGCAACCGCCTGGCTGAGTGAGAGCCGATCGTCGGCTTGAGGACCCACTGGTGAGGCCCAGACGCGGTGCCATGGCCGTATGACGCCGTATGAAGGTGCCCGCGCCGACGTGCCGGTTGAGCCGCGGTTCTTCGTTACGGCGACGGGTCGTCCTCCGCCAGGTGGGCGGTGCGAAGCGCGGGCACGCGGCGGGCGACGGCGATGATGACGGTGGCGGCCAGGAAGATCAGGCCCGCACCGGCCAGGACCGGGGTGGGGATGAGGTGACCGCCCAGAAGGCCGAGCAGGACCGCGGGAACCGCCCACAGGGCCTCGGCGGCCAGGGCGTAAAGGGCGTAGCGGCGCCAGGGGTAGGCGCGCCGCCCAGCGGTGACCGCCGCGATCGTACGGCCGGCAGGCAGGTAGCGGGCGGCGATCAGGGTGAGCACGCTGGGCCGCAGGACGCGGGCCTGCCATTTCCTGAGGGGCGAGTCGCGGCGGCCGGTGGCGGAAGGCGGAGCGGTGCGCAGGTCGGCGAGACGGCGGGCGATTCTCCGGCCGATGCGGTAGCCGCCCAGGTCGCCGGCCCAGGCGCCGACACCGCCGGCGGCCATGACGGCGATGGAGGAAAGGTCGCCCCGGGCGGCGAGCGCGCCACCGGCGATCAGCAGGGATCCGGTGGGCAAGATCGGCAGGAACAGGTCCAGCGCCGCGATCACGCCGACCGTCAGGTAGGCGAGCAGCGGGGTCGTGGGGAGCGCGAGGTCGAGCATGATGGCGTCGTTCAGGGCCTGGTAATGCCGGCGATGTCGCGGCAGGCGCCAGGGGTGACCCGTCGGACGGCGGTGACCATCCGGCGGGGCTTGTCATGGGGATCGGCGGCGCTGATCGGCACACCGACGGATCCGGTGCCGCCGAGGACGGTCGACTTCACGGTCTCTCCTGATTTGGTGAACCGGTGCGGTGGTCTGGGCTCGGAGTCTCACCCGGCGATCTGCTCCGGTTCGGAGGAACTCAACTCCTCGCCGCGACCGGCTCGGCGACAGCGTCGGAGTCGGCCCCGGCGTCGGAGTCGGGCGTGGCGGTCTGGGGCTTGGCGGCGCTGCGCAGCGGGACCTGGCGGATGAACAGGGCCAGGACGATGCCGACGGCCGCCACGGCCGCGCCCCAGGTGAACAGCGCGGTGATGCCGTCGGTGACGGCCTGCTGGAACAGGTGCTGGGCCGCTTGGGGCAGGGCTCGCAGCGCCTGCGGGGTCATCGAGGTGGCGGACGCGGCCACGCTCTGTGCGCCGGGCCCGGCGGCGACCAGGGAGTCGGCCAGGTGACTGGTGTAGACGGCGCCGAGCAGTGAGATGCCGAGCGAGCTGCCCATGTTGCGCAGGAAGGTCGACACTCCGGTGCCCGCGCCCATGTCGCGCAGGTCGAGGCTGTTTTGGGCGATGAGAGTGCTGGTCTGCATCATCGCGCCCATACCGGCGCCCAGAACCACCATGTAGAGGCTGGACACCGTGGCGGAGGTGCCGACGTCCATCGTGGCGAACAGCGCCAGGCCGGCGGTGACCAGGATGGAGCCGATGATCGGCAGCGATTTGTAGTGCCCGGTCTTGCTGATCAGGGCGCCGCCGCCCAGGCTGACGACCATCGCGGCGATCATCATCGGCATGAGCAGCAGGCCGCTGTTGGTGGCCGACGCGCCCTGGACGAACTGCTGGAACTGCGGAAGGAAGCCCATGGCGCCGAACATCGCGAAGCCGGAGATGAAGGCGACCGCGCCGGACAGCGAGAAGTTGCGGCTCTTGAAGACCCGCAGCGGCATGATCGGCTCGGCGGCGCGTCGCTGGACGATCACGAAGGCGACGAACCCGGCCACCGCCGCCACGGCCAGGCCGAGGATCTGCGGTGAACCCCAGTCGTACTGGGTGCCGCCCCAGCTGGTGATGAGCACCAGCGCGGTGATCCACACCGTCAGCAGAGCGGTGCCCCACCAGTCGATCACGGCCTTGCCGGTGCCCTGGGGCAGCTTGGCCAGAGTGATCCAGCACAGGGCGAGGGTGACTGCGCCTAGCGGCAGGTTGACGTAGAAGGCCCAGCGCCAGCTGAGGTTGTCGGTGATGAAGCCGCCGATCAGCGGGCCACCGATCATCGCCACCGGCATGACGGCCATCATCACGCCCTGGTACTTGCTGCGGTCGCGCGGCGGGATCATCTCACCGATGATCGACAACACGCCCACCATCAGGCCGCCGGCACCCAGGCCCTGCAGCGCGCGGAAGCCGATCAGCTGCGCCATGTCCTGGGAGACTCCGCACAACGCCGACCCGAGCAGGAAGAGCGCCACGGCGGCGACGAAGGTGATGCGCCGGCCGAACAGGTCACCGAGCTTGCCCCAGATCGGCGTGGCCACGGTGGAGGCCAGCACGTAGCCGGTGGCCACCCAGGCAAGGTGGTTCAGGCCGCCCAATTCGCCGACGATCGTGGGCAGCGCCGGGGCGACGATCATGTTGTCCAGCATCGCCAGCAGCATGGCGATGACCAGGCCGCTCATCGTCACCAGGATCTGGCGGTGACTGAACCCCAGCCCGACCTGCCCTCCTGCCGCCGGAGGACCATCCGCGTCTGTCACGCGGTCCTTCGCCGCCATGGCGATCTCCTTCTCTTACACGCCAAAACTTACCTGTCGGTCGGCAAGCTTACTTGCTAACCGGCCGGTAAGCAAACGGTGTAGACTCGGGGGAGCAGCGCCTCCAAAGCAGGGGAAGACCGATGACGAAGACGGAGCAGGTGACGGCCGCTCGGCGCAAGGGCAGCCAGACGCGGGCCGAGATCCAGGAGGCCGCGCTGTCCCTGTTCACCGAGCGCGGTTACGACGCCACCTCGATGCGCGAGATCGCCGAGCAACTCGGCATCACCAAGGCCGCGCTCTACTACCACTTCGACAGCAAAGAAGCGATCATCCTCAGCCTGTTCCAAGAGCACCTGGGAGCGCTCGACGCGATCCTCGACTGGGCCGCGGATCGACCGCACACTCCCGAGCTCTCCTCGGAGTTGCTGGGGCGCTGGCTCGCCCTGAGCGCCACGCGGGGACTGCGGACCATGCGGTTCGCGGCCGCCAACCACACCGCGCTACGCACGGCGCTGCCCTCAGGCCAGGGCGGAGTGCTGGAACGGATCGACAGGGCGGCGCAGCTCATCCTCGGCCCCGGCACACCGCTGCAGGATCGCCTGCGCGTCCGGCTGGCCCTGCTCAGCGTGCACAACACCGTGCTGGCCGCCCAGGGTACCGAGGCCGCGGACGCCGACATCCTCACCACGGCCATGCAAGCGGCGAGGCTGTTGATCGGCGACCTCTTCCCGGCCCCGGAACTCCCCGACTCCGAGGAAAGCGCGCAGGCGCCCGAACTCCCCGGAACGGCAGGCGGATAAGCGGCGAACGCGGCAGGCCCGACTCGGCCGGGCCGAGAAGGGCGATCCGCGGACCGAAGGACGACGGCGTTTCAGCCCAGCAGTCGGTCGATGCGCATGGGCAGGTCGCGCACCCGGATGCCGGTGGCGTGGTGGACCGCGTTGGCGATGGCCGCGGCCGTGCCGACGATGCCGATCTCGCCGATGCCCTTGGAGCCCATCGGGTTGATCCGCGTGTCCTCCTCCTCGATCCAGTACGCCTCGATGGCGGGCACGTCGGCGCACGCCGCGATGTGGTACTGGGCGAAGTCGTGGTTGAGGTAGTCGCCGAACTCCGCGTCCATGACGCTCTCCTCCATCAACGCCATGCCGATTCCCATCGTCATGCCGCCGATGAACTGCGATCTCGCCGTCTTCGGGTTGATCACCCGGCCGACGCCGAAGACGCCGAGCAGGCGGGACACCCGTACCTCACCGGTGTCCATGTCGACCCTGACCTCGGCGAACTGCGCCCCGAAGGCGTGCCGCGAGAGCCGCGGCTGCGACGCGATCTCATCGGCCGTGTTGACGCGGACCTCGATCGGCCGCGTGCCGTTCCGGCGGTCGATCTCCTCCAGCAGCGCCTCGCAGGCCCGCACGACGGCCGTGCCCCAGGACGCGGTGCCCATCGACCCGCCGGCGATCGGCGCGGTGGGCAGGCGGCTGTCGCCGACCTCCACGCGCACCTTCTCCAGAGGGGCGCGCAGCGCGTCGGCGGCGATCTGGGTCAGCACCGTGCGTGCGCCCGTGCCGATGTCGGCTGCGGCGACGCCCACCGTGAAACGGCCGTCGGTCTCCGCACGCGCCGTGGCCTCGGACGGGCGGCGGTAGGACGGGTAGGTCGAGGCGGCCACACCGGTCCCGACCAGTCGGCGGCCGTCTCTGCGCACGCCGGGGGCGGGGTCGCGATCCGCCCACCCGAACCGCCTCGCCCCCTCGCGCAGGCAGGCGACGAGACTGCGCGAGCTGAACGGCTGGCCGGTCTCCGGGTCCGTCGCGGGTTCGTTGCGGATGCGCAACTCGATCGGGTCCATCCCGCAGGCGATGGCCAGTTCGTCCATCGCCGACTCCAGGGCGAACATCCCCGGGCACTCGCCGGGCGCCCGCATGAAGGTCGGGGTGGGCACGTCGAGGGCCGTCAGCCGGTGGGTCGTCCGGCGGTTGGGCGCCGCGTACATGACGCGGGTCGGGGTCGTCGTCTGCTCGGCGAACTCCTTGACGGTCGAGGTCTGCTCGAAGGCGTCGTGGATGATGGCCGTCAGCCCGCCGTCGCCGGCGGCGCCCAGGCGGACCCGCTGGATGATCGGCGTGCGGTAGCCCACCAGGGAGAACATCTGCTGCCGGGTCGTGGCGACCTTCACCGCCCGGCCGCTCACCTTCGCGGCGATTGCGGCGAGGACCACCGGGGGATGGGGCGCCAACTTGGAGCCGAAGCCGCCGCCGACGTGGGGTGCGATCACGCGCACCCGGTCAGGGGGGAGTCCGAACAGCCTGGCCAGCACGTCGCGGACCGTCGATGATCCCTGGTTGGAGTCGTACAGCGTGAGGCCGTCGTTCTCCCAGACGGCCACCGTCGAGTGCGGCTCCATCGGGTTGTTGTGCTGGGCAGGCGTGGTGTACGTCAGGTCGACGCTGACGGCCGCCTCCCGCAGCGCCGCGTCCGGGTCGCCCAGTTCGGTGTCGGTCGGGTAGTCGGGCGCCACCTTCGACGGTTTGTACATCTTGGGGTCGTCGACCCGCAGGACCACGTCGTGCTGCTCCTGGGCGTACTCGATCCGCACCTGGCCGGCCGCCTCGCGGGCCGTCTCGATCGTCTCCGCGATCACCGCCGCCACGATCTGTCCTCGGTACGCCACCCTGTTCGACTGGAACAGGGCGAGTTCGCGGTCGTCGGAGGGGCCCAGACGGGGCGCGTTGCCGTACCAGATCACCGCGATGACGCCCGGCAGGGTGAGCGCCGCCCCGGTGTCCACGGTGATGACCTCACCCCGGGCGATGGCCGCCTGCACCGGCACGGTGTAGGCGGTGTCGCGGTCCTGCGCGTTCTCGAACGCGTAGCGGGCCGTCCCGGTGACCTTCTCCTTCCCCTCGATCCGGGTCAAGGCCGCCCCGACCGCCTGCGTGCCCGTGAGCGTCATGGGATCACCGGTACCGCGAGCGTGCGGACGAGAAGGGCCATGCCGGGCCGGTGGATTTCATCCATCATGGGCGAATTTCTACCCTTGAGCGGATAATTTCCATCTATAGGGAAATATGAGCCTGCTTGACCTGAAGAGCGGCACCCCGCGGGTCCGCGTGCGGTGCCGGCCGGCACCGCACGCGATCTCCGTCGTGTCCGGTCAGTCCGTGCCGGACTCCATCGCGGCGTGATCGAGCAACTCGTCGTCGACGGGGATCTCTCCGCGGGAGGCGATCGCCTCGGCCCCGCCCTCGGGCATCGCGCCGATCAGCCCGGTCGAGGCCGCCTGTGCGACGCCGATCAACGTCGGGTGCTGACTGCCGACCATGCCGAGTCCGGCGTACTGCTCCAGCTTGGCGCGAGAGTCGGCGATGTCGAGGTTGCGCATGGTCAGCTGGCCGATGCGGTCGACCGGCCCGAAGGCGGAGTCCTCGACCCGTTCCATGGAGAGCTTGTCCGGGTGGTAGCTGAACGCCGGACCCGACGTGGCCAGGACGGAGTAGTCCTCACCGCGCCGCAGCCGCAGGGTCACCTCGCCGGTGACCGCCGTTCCGACCCAGCGCTGCAGGGACTCGCGCAGCATCAGCGCCTGCGGGTCCAGCCAGCGGCCTTCGTACAGCAGCCTGCCCAGTCGCCGCCCCTCGTTGTGGTAGCTGGCGAGGGTGTCCTCGTTGTGGATCGCGCTGACCAGCCGCTCGTACGACGCGTGCAGCAGCGCCATTCCCGGTGCCTCGTAGATGCCCCGGCTCTTGGCCTCGATGACCCGGTTCTCGATCTGGTCGGACATGCCCATGCCGTGCCGTCCGCCGATGGCGTTGGCCTCCAGCACCAGGTCGACGGCGGAGGCGAACTCCTTGCCGTTGATCGTCACCGGCCGTCCGTGCTCGAAGCCGATCGTGACGTCCTCGGCGACCACCTCGACCGCGGGGTCCCAGAACCGCACGCCCATGATCGGTTCGACGATCTCGATGCCCGCGTCGAGGTGCTCGAGCGCCTTGGCCTCGTGAGTCGCGCCCCAGATGTTCGCGTCGGTGGAGTAGGCCTTCTCCGTGCTGTCCCGATAGGGCAGGCCGCGGGCGAGCAGCCACTGGGACATCTCCGTGCGACCGCCGAGCTCGCTGACGAAGTCGGCGTCCAGCCACGGCTTGTAGATCCGCAGAGAGGGGTTGGCGAGCAGGCCGTAACGGTAGAACCGCTCGATGTCGTTGCCCTTGAAGGTGGACCCGTCCCCCCAGATCTGCACGTCGTCCTCGAGCATCGCGCGCACCAGCAGAGTGCCCGTGACGGCCCGGCCGAGCGGGGTGGTGTTGAAGTAGGTGCGGCCGCCGGACCGGATGTGGAACGCCCCGCAGGCCAGGGCTGCGAGACCCTCCTCCACGAGCGCCGCCCGGCAGTCGACCAGCCGGGCGATCTCCGCGCCGTACGCCGTGGCGCGCCCGGGCACCGAGGCGATGTTGGGCTCGTCGTATTGGCCGATGTCAGCGGTATAGGTGCACGGCACTGCACCCTTCTCGCGCATCCACGCGACCGCTACCGAGGTGTCGAGGCCTCCGGAGAAGGCGATCCCGACACGTTCGCCGACAGGCAGAGAGGTGAGCACTTTGGACACGAGTAGAAGTATATACACACTAATGCATGACCATGCAATGCCTTCGAGGCCCCGGTGGAGACGCCATGTCTCCACCGGGACAGCCGGTCGGTCAGGTGCGGGTGGAGTAGGAGTGGGCTCCGACGCCGGCGAGGCCTCCGCCTTGGACGATGAGGTATTCGTCGCGGATCGGGGTTCCGTCGAACCAGGCTTCGAGGATCTCCCGGGTTCCGGCCGCGTAACGGGCTTGGGCGGACAGGGACGACCCGGAGATGTGGGGGGTCATGCCGTGGTGGGGCATGGTCCGCCAGGGATGGTCGGCGGGGGCGGGCTGGGGGTACCAGACGTCGCCCGCGTAGCCGGCCAGTTGGCCGCTTTCCAGGGCCCGGACGACGGAGTCGCGGTCGGCGATCTTCGCCCGGGCGGTGTTGATCAGGTAGGCGCCGCGCTTCATGGTGGAGATGAGCTTGTCGTCGAACAGGCCCTCGGTCTCGGGGTGCAGGGGGGCGTTGACCGTCACCACGTCGCAGAAGGGGACCATCTCCTGGGTGCTGGCGTGCCAGGTGAGGTTCAGTTCCTCCTCGATCTCGCGGGGGAGCCGGTGCCGGTCGGTGTAGTGCAGGCGCACGTCGAACGGCTTCAGCCTGCGCAGCACGGCCAGGCCGATCCGTCCTGCGGCGACGGTGCCGATCTGCATGCCCTCCACGTCGTAGGAGCGGCTCACGCAGTCGGCGATGTTCCATCCTCCGTCGAGCACCACCTGGTGGGAGGGGATGTAGTTGCGCACCTGGGCCAGGATCATCATGACGACGTGCTCGGCGACGCTGATGCTGTTGCAGTAGGTGACTTCGGCGACGGTGATGCCGTGGGCGATGGCCGCGTCGAGGTCGACGTGGTCGGAGCCGATTCCGGCGGTGACGGCGAGTTTGAGCTTGGGTGCTTTGGCGATGCGTTCGGCGGTCAGGTAGGCCGGCCAGAACGGCTGGGAGACGACCACGTCGGTGTCGGGCAGTTCGCGGTCGAAGACCGAGTCGGCGCCTTCCTTGTCGGAGGTGACGACCAGGGTGTGTCCGCGCTCTTCGAGGAAGCGGCGCAGGCCGAGTTCGCCCGAGACGCTGCCGAGCAGGTGGCCGGGGGTGAAGTCGACGGCCTTGGGCGTCGGCAGGGTCTGGCCGCCGGGGTAGGCGTCGATGACCGGCAGGTCGTCCCGGGCGTACGTGGTGGGGTATCCGTCGGTCGGGTCGTCGTACAGGACGCAGAGCACTTTCGCCATGGTGTCGACTCCTCATTGAGGACGGGGGCAGATGCCTCCACCATCCGCGCGGGCATATCCGCACGTCAAAGCGAAAGTTCCTATCGCGAGATAGGACGCTTCTATGAGTTCTCCGTGCGTGCCTGCGGCGGCACGGCCGTCGGCAGCGGCGCGAGGTGGTCACGCAGCAGCCGGTCCAGGGTGTCGCGCAGGTCCAGCCCCCGGGTGATCTCCAGCAGTGCGCCGGCGAGGACCGGTTCGGGGCTCCGGTCCGCGACGACCAGGCCGACCCGGGGCACCTGCGCGGGCTGTTCCATCCGGACGACCCGCATGCCGTCGGGCACGCCGAACATGTACAGCCAGGCGTGCGCGATGACGCTCGACCACCGGTGCGTGGCCACGTGGGCGTACAGCGCCGAGACGGTGTCGGTCTCGATGGCGGGCACCGCGACGGCGCCGGCGGCGCGGAAGATGCCGTCCAGGATGCGCCGGTTGCGCATCTCGGGAGCCAGCAGGCACAACGGCAGCGCGGCGACCTCCGCCCAGCGCGCGACGTCCCGCCCGGCCAGCGTGCCGTCGTCCGGGGTGAGCAGCAGATAGCGCTCCTCGTACAGCGGGCTCGCGCGCACGCCGCCGAGCTCGTCGTCGTCGAGGTAGGTCATCGCCACATCGATCTCGAAATCGGCGAGCTGCCTGTTGATCTCCCTGGACGACAACGACGACAACGACACCCTGGCGTGCGGGTGGCGCTCGCAGAACGGCGTCGTCAGCAGCGACGCCGCCGTCAGCGCCGTCGGTATCGCGCCCATGCGCAGCGTGCCCGACAGGCTCTCGCGCATCACGGACAGGTCGTCCCGCAGCCCGTCGCACTCGGCGAGGATGCGGTGGGCCCAGAGCAGGACGCGGTCGCCTTCGGGGGTGAGCCCGGCGAAACGCCGGCCCCGCCGTACGAGAGGGACGCCGAGTTCGCGCTCGAGCTTGCGGATGGCGGCCGACAACGACGGCTGCGAGACATGGCAGGCGGCGGCGGCACGGGCGAAGTGCCGCTCCCTTGCCAGGGCGACCAGATATTCCAGCTGGCGCAACAACACGCCACAGGATCGCCTGTCCGCCGCCGCCGCGTCTAGGTCATTTCGGGACTCAGTGGTGATCCGCCGCCGCGGTGCGGGGGAGCAGCGGCAGGCACAGGCCGCACAGGACGATCACGCCCAGTACGGCCAGCAGGACGGTGAACACGCCGGCACGCATGCCGTGAGCGGCGCCGACGGCCAGAAAGATCGTCGATACGCCCGCCGCGCCGACGGCGTTGGACAGTTGCTGGACGGCGTTGAGCGTCCCGCTGGCGCTGCCGGACTCCTCCGCGCCGACGTCGCCGAGTGCGACGGCGAAGATCGACCCGAAGCAGCAGCCCATTCCGAGCCCGCACAGGAACAGCGGAGCGGTCAGCGGCCAGATCGATCGCCCGTCCGCGCCGACGAGGATCAGGTAGCAGAGCACTCCCGCGCCGATCAGAGCGAGGCCTGCCGCCACCACCCGGCGGCCGTGCCTCGCGATGAGGCCTCGTGCCGAGAACGAGGCGATGATGATGCCGACGGACAGGGGCGCCATCGTCTCCGCGGTCTGCGACGGCACCAGCCGCAGGCCGTCCTGCAGATACAGGGAGGTGACGTAGAGCAGCCCCGCGACGACCGCGGAGAACAACGCGCCGAGCAGGACACCGGTGACGAAGCCCCGGTCGCGGAACAGCGAGGGGGCGAGCAGCGGGTCGTCACTGCGAAGCTGGTGCAGGGTGAACAGGGCCAGCCCTGCGACGCCCAGGACGATCGCGAGCACCGGCCGCGCGTCCCAACCGTGGTCCGCGCTCTGGACGAGGCCGCCGAGCACGCCGAGGACTCCGAGCATCAGCAGGACGGACGCCAGGGGATCGATCACCGCCGCCGGGCGTCCCGGGTCGCGCGGCAGGACCCGTACGCCGGTGAGGAACACGGCGAGACCCAGGACGGCGTTGGCGACGAAGACGCCCCGCCAGCCGAGCCCGAGCGGGTTCGCCTGGATCAGCAGGCCGGCGACGACCGGGCCGCTGATCGAACCCACCGCCATGAGCGGGCCGAAGAGGCCGAAGACGCGGCCGAGTTCCGCACGGGGGAAGGCGCGGAGCAGGATGCTGAAGCCCTGCGGGATCAGCAGGGCGCCGAACACGCCCTGCAGGAGACGCGCGGGGACGATGGACGCCGGATTCCAGGCGAGCGCGCACAGCAGCGAGGCGGCGGTGAACCCCGCGCCGCCGATGAGGAACGACCTGCGGTAGCCGTACCTGTCGCCGATCCTGCCTCCGATCACCAGGACGGAGCCGAGCGTCAGGGAGTACGCCGACCCCAGCCAGGGCGTCAGGGACGGCGGGGCGTGCAGGTCGCGCAGGATGGTGGGCACGGCGATGTTGGTGACCGTCGTGCTCAGCAGATCGAGGACGTCCGCGACCAGGATGACGGCGAAGATCCACCATCTGAGGGAGGTGCGGACAAAGGTGCCAATTTCGGGCATGGCGAAGAACTCTCTGATGACGAGAGACTTGACGCCACCGATCGCGGTGACGTCGTGCCGGCCGGAAATCCCGACACGAGACCACGCCGAACGTGGCTCGCCGCACCTTACGGATCAAGGTTACCGGGCCGGGCGGCCGCCTCGTACGCCGCTGGACGGCGGTGAACCCTCAGATGGGGGCAATACCATGCTCGGCATGCGTGCTCACGCACGGTCGAGGGCGGTGTCCGTGCTGGCGGCCGTCCTGGTGGCCTTCGCCGTGGCCGGGCCGACGTCCGCCGCGGCGCCCGACACCCTGTTGCCGAGGGCGCGGGCGATCGTGCGGGAGCATCCCGGCATGTGGGCGCAGGCGGTCGTGGCCAGGGGCGAGCACACCGTCGTCGTCGGCCGCTCCGCGCGGCAGGCCGCCGAGATCGCCGCGGTCGCCGACCGGGCCGGCCATACGGTCGCCAAGGTCTGGGGGCCGGTCGACGCGGTCGTGCTGGTGCCCGCGACGGAGGCGCAGGCCGCGGAGCTGGCGGCGCCCGCGCACGTCGAGGGATTCGCGGCGTTCGCGGGGGTGGGCCGCGTCATCGTCGACCCGTCCGGCTTCGGGCGGCTCAGCCGGACCGGTCGTCAGGTGGTGCTCACCCACGAACTCACCCATGTCGCCACCGGTGCGGTGCTCACGGGAGACATGCCGGCCTGGCTGGTGGAGGGTTTCGCCGACTACGTCGGATATCTGGACGCCGGTCTGCCCGTGCGCGCGGTCGCGGCCGAGCTCGCCGAGGAGGTGCGTGCCGGGACCCCGCCGCGCGAGCTGCCCGGGCGCGCCGAGTTCCAGTCCGGGTCGGTACGGCTCGCGCAGGCGTACGAGGAGGCGTGGCTGGTGTGCCGCTACATCGCCGAGCGGTTCGGAGAACCCAAGCTGGTGGGCCTGTACCGTGCCGCCCTGCGGTCCGGTGTCACGGCGGCCCTCAGGGACACGCTGGGCATGACCCTTCCCGGCCTGACCGAGGCGTGGCGGGATTATGTGGTGCGGCAGCTCGGTCCTGTGGCCGCCTCGTGAGCACCCGGTCGCGGCGTGCCCGGTCCGGATACGTGCGTGATCACGTGAGGGGTTCGCCCAGGTGGCCGGGCCGTCCGCCGAACCTGTGCATGATCGCGCCGCGGATTCGCCCAGGTGGGCGGGGGTGTTGCCGAAAGTGTGCATGATCACGCGACGCGTTCGCGCAGGTGGATGGGGGGATTCCCGAGTCTGTGCATGATCACGCGAGATGAAAGGGCCGGTCAGAGGTGGCAATCCCGAATTTGTGCATGATCACGGGGAAGGGAAGGTGGCGATGGGGAGGACACTGATCGTCACCAATGACTTTCCGCCGCGGGCCGGGGGGATCCAGGCGTTCGTCCATGGGCTCGCCTCGCGGCGGCCGGCGGACTCCGTGGTCGTCTACGCGCCCAAGTGGAGGGGATCGGACTCCTTCGACAGGCGGCAGCCGTACGAGGTGGTCAGGCATCCGGGAACCCTCATGCTTCCCACGCCCGGCGTCGCCCGGAGGGCGGCGGAGCTGGCCAAGGGCTGCGACACCGTGGTCTTCGGCGCCGCGGCTCCGCTGGGGATGCTCGCGCCCGGTCTGCGCTCGGCCGGTGTGGGCCGGGTCGTGATGCTCACCCACGGGCACGAGGCGTCGTGGGCCCGGCTGCCCGTCGCCCGTGACATGCTCCGCCGCATCGGCCGGGGCGCGGACGTGGTGACCTACCTCGGCGACTACACGCGGCGCAGGCTCGCATCGGTGATACCGGAGTCCAAGCTGGTGCGGCTGGCGCCCGGAGTGGACACCTCGGCCTTCCACCCGGGCGCGGGAGGCGCCGGCGTCCGCAAGTCGCTGGGCCTGGAGGACAGGCCGGTGGTCGTGTGCGTCTCCCGCCTGGTGCCGCGCAAGGGCCAGGACATGCTGATCCGGGCCTGGCCGCGGGTGTTGCGGGAGATCCCCGACGCCGCGCTGCTCCTGGTCGGCGGCGGCCCGTCCCGCAACGCGCTCGAACGGGCGGCGGCCGGCCACGTCGCGAAGGGTTCGGTCGTGTTCACCGGGTCGGTGCCGTGGGCGACGCTTCCGGCGCACTACGACGCGGGCGACGTGTTCGCCATGCCGTGCCGCAGCCGCCTGGCCGGGCTCGACATCGAGGGGCTCGGCATCGTCTACCTGGAGGCGTCGGCCACCGGGCTCCCCGTCGTCGCCGGCTCGTCGGGCGGCGCCCCCGACGCCGTACGGCACGGCGAGACGGGCCTGGTCGTCGACGGCACGTCGGAAACGGAGATCGCCGGAGCCCTGACCGGCCTGCTGTCCGACCCGGCCCGTGCCCGCGCGATGGGGGAGCGGGGCAGGGCCTGGATCGAGGAGGAGTGGGGCTGGGACCGGGTCGCCGCCCGCTTCTCCGGCATCCTCACGGCCACCGCGACGGGAAACGAGCCCGCCGCGGAGTGCCGGTGAAGGCCGGGGATCAGCCGTAGAGCTCGTCGATCTGCTTGGCGTAGTCGCGCATCACGAGCGCACGCTTGACCTTCAGCGACGGCGTGAGGTGGCCGGTCTCCTCGGTCAGGTCCTTCTCGAGAATGACGAACTTCTTGATCTGCTCGGGCTTGGACACCATGCGGTTGGCGACGTCCACGGCGCCCTGCACCTCGGCCAGGAGGGCCGGGTCGGCCGTCGAGACCTCGGTCTTGGCGTTGGCCTGCTTCCACTGGTCCATCGCCTCGGGGTCGAGCGTGACGAGCGCGGCGATGAACGGACGGTCGTCGCCGACCACCATGACCTGGCTGATCAGCCGGTGCGCGCGGATGGCGTCCTCGAGCGGCGCGGGGGCGACGTTCTTGCCGCCCGCGGTCACGAGGATCTCCTTCTTGCGGCCGGTGATCCTCAGGTAGCCGTCGCCGTCGAGCTCGCCCACGTCACCGGTGTGGAACCAGCCCTCGGGGTCGATGGCCTCCTTGGTGGCGCGCTCGTTGTTCCAGTAGCCGTCGAAGACGTGGCGTCCCTTGACGAGGACCTCGCCGTCGTCGCCGATCCTGATGCTCACACCGGGGAACGGCTTGCCGACCGTCCCGATCTTGTTGGCGCCCGGGATGTTGACTGTCGACGGAGCGCTCGTCTCGGTGAGGCCCCAGCCCTCGAGCACCTCGATGCCGACGCCGCGGAAGAAGTGCCCGAGCCGCTCGCCGAGGGCCGACCCGCCGGAGACCGCCGTGTTCAGGGCTCCACCCGTCGCCGCGCGCAGCTTGCCGTACACGAGCTTGTCGAAGACCGCGTGCTTGGTCCGGACGCCGAACCCCGCGCCGCCCGCGCTCTCCGCGCGGCTCCAGTCGATGGCGGCGCGCACGGCGGCGTGGAAGATCTTGCCCTTGCCCTCGGACACGGCCTTCTGCTCGGCGGCGTTGTAGACCTTCTCGAACACGCGGGGCACGCCGAGCAGGAACGTGGGCTTGAACCCCTGCAGGTCGGGCGCGACGTTCTTCATGTTGGGGGTGTGCGCGAGGACCGTGCCGGTCTCGATCAGCACCACCTCGATGATCCGGGCGAAGCTGTGGGCGAGGGGCAGGAACAGCAGCGCCGCCCGGTCGTCCACCTCGAACATCGCCTCCAGGGGGCCGCGGGAGACGTTGCGCGCGGTGAAGAGCAGGTTGTCGTGCGTGATCCGGCAGCCCTTCGGCATGCCCGTGGTGCCGGACGTGTAGATGATCGTGGCGAGGTCGTGGCCGCCCCTGCTCGCCCGCCGCTCGGCGAGGGTGTCGTCGGCGACGCCGGACCCGAGCGTCTTCAGCTCGTCGATCCCGCCGTCGTCGATCCGCCAGACCAGCGGGAACTCCGGCAGGGCCTCCCGCACCGTCTCCTCGTGGCCCTTCAGTTCGACGACGACGGCCTTGGCGCCGCTGTCGGACAGGATCCACTTCACCTGGTCGGGGGAGGAGGTCTCGTAGATCGGCACGCCGACGGCGCCGGCCGCCCAGATGGCGTAGTCGGTGACGGTCCACTCGTAGCGGGTCCTGGACATGAGGCCGACCCGGTCGCCGGACTCCACGCCGGCGGCGATCAGGCCCTTGGCGACCGCGGCCACGTCGGCGCGGAACTCGGCGGCCGTGATCGGGTTCCAGGGGGAGTCCGCCGCGGTGCCGTCCTTGCGGCGGATCACGACGGTTTCGGGCTCGTCCACCGCGCGCTGGAACACCACATCGGTGCAGTTGGCGGACGGGGGCACGTCCACCAGCACGGGAACACTGAACTCGCGCACGGTCACTCCTCTGTCACGCACCGGCGGTCTCCGCGAGGCCGGAACGGCGTCGCGGACGTCATCCCTGAGATCTCCCCGGACGTTACCGCGCAAAGTTACGGACCGGTAGATCCGTCATATAGGCGTTATCCCGGGTCAAGCGCACGCTACCAGTGTCAGTCAGACGGGGTGGAGACAATCGTCTGACCGGCGGTCAAGCGCTTGGTAGGGGCGCGAGAAGCGGTACTACGATGTCGCCATGCGGGTACATGTCGTCAGCGACGTCCACGGCCGGGTCGACGCTCTGGCCCGCGCGGGAGACGGGGCCGACGCGCTCGTCTGCCTGGGCGACCTGATCCTCTTCGTCGACTACCAGGATCACTCCCAGGGGATCTTCGCCGACCTCTTCGGCCCGGAGAAGGCCACCGAGTTCATCGGCCTGCGCACGGCCGGCCGGTTCGACGACGCCAGGGCGATGTCGGCCGAGTTGTGGTCCGCCCTCGGCGGCGACCCGCGCGGGCACATCGAGTCGGCGGTCCGGCGGCAGTACGAGCAGATCTTCGCCGTGATGCCCGAGCCCGCGTTCCTCACCTACGGCAACGTCGACCTGCCGCTCCTCTGGAAGGACTACCTCCGGTCGGGCCACCAGGTGCTCGACGGCGCGAAGGTCGAGATAGGCGGCCTGACCTTCGGCTTCGTGGGCGGCGGGCTGCGCACGCGCTACCGCACGCCGTACGAGATCGACGACGAGGACTACGCGCGGAAGGTGGAGGCGGTCGGCCAGGTCGACGTGTTGTGCTGTCACATCCCGCCGGCCGTCCCGGAGTTGTTGTACGACGTGGTGGCCCGCCGCTTCGAGCGGGGCAGCGAGGCCACGCTCGAGGCGATCAGGGCCACCCAGCCCAAATACGCCCTGTTCGGGCATGTCCACCAGCCTCTGGTGAGCAGGACGCGCATCGGCAGGACCGAGTGCGTCAACGTCGGCCATTTCCGCGGCCGCGGCACGCCTTTCGCCCTGGAATGGTGAAGTACGGTTAGCCCATGGCTGATCGCACCACCTCGAGTGTCACCATCCGCGCCGACCGATCCGCGATCATGGCCGTGATCGCGGACTTCCCCGCCTATCCCGAGTGGGCGGGCCAGGTGAAGACGGCGGACATCCTGGAGGTCGGAGAGGACGGCAGGCCGTCCAAGGTCCGGTTCGTCATCGACGCCGGCGTGATCAGCGACCAGTACGTCCTCGCCTACGACTGGGTCGACGACACGGTCGTCAGCTGGGAGATCGCGGAAGCGGGCCGGATGCTCTCCCGCCTGAGCGGCAGCTACCGCCTCGCCGACGCGGGCGACGGCGCCGAGGTGACGTACGAGCTGGCCGTGGAGCTCAAGGTCCCCATGATCGGCATGATCAAGCGCAAGGCGGAGAAGGTCCTCGTCGACACCGCGCTGAACGGGCTCAAGAAGCGCGTCGAGAGCCTATGAGGATCCTCCTCTTCACGGGGAAGGGGGGTGTCGGCAAGACCACCGTCGCCGCCGCCACCGCGACCCTCGCCGCGGCGCGCGGCCTGAAGACGCTGGTCGTGTCGACCGACACGGCCCATTCGCTGGCCGACGCCCTCGCCGTCACCCCGTCAGAGGAGCCCGCCGAGGCCGCTCCCGGTCTCTTCCTTCAGCAGGTCGACACCCAGAAGTCGCTCGAACGCCACTGGGGCGAGCTGCGGGACTACGTCAGGAACCTGTTCGGCGAGCTCGGCCTCGACGAGATCACCTCCGAGGAGATCACGGTCCTGCCCGGGGCGGAGGAGATCATCGCTCTGCTCGAGCTGCGCGAGCAGGCCCGCACGGGCACGTGGGACGTCATCGTGGTCGACTGCGCGCCGACGGCGGAGACGCTGCGGCTGCTGGCCCTGCCCGAGGCGTTCGACTGGCACGTCAACCGCCTTCTCCCGGTCGGCCGGCGCGTGCTCAAAGCGGTCTCCCCGATGTTGCGGCACGTCGCGAAGGTGAGCGTCCCGCAGGGAGAGGTCATCTCGGCGGGGGAGCGGCTGCACCGCGCCCTGCTGGACATCCGCGAGTTGCTGACCGGCGGCGACGCCTCCGTCCGGCTCGTGCTCACCCCCGAGGCGGTCGTGGTCGCCGAGGCCCGCCGCACGCTGACCTCTCTCAGCCTGTACGGCTACCGCGTCGACGCCGTGATCGCCAACCGCGTCTTTCCCGTCGAAGGCGCCGACGAGTGGCGCACGGGCTGGGTGGAGGCGCAGGCCAGGCAGCTCACCGAGGTTCACGAGTCGTTCGCGCCGCTGCCGGTCCGCACCGTGCCGTACCTCGCGGCGGAGCCGGTCGGCCCCGCCGCCCTCGCGGAGGTCGCCGAGGAGCTGTACGGCTCCGCCGACCCGTTCGCCCGGCCCGACGCGGAGCCGCCGCTGCGCCTGACGGCCGACGAACTGGTGCTCGACCTGCCGCTCGCCGACAAGGCCGACGTCGATCTGGCCCGCAAGGGCGACGAGCTGATCGTCACCGCCGGCCCCTACCGGCGGGTGATCGCCCTGCCTTTGGCCCTCGCTCGCCGGGGTATCTCCTCCGCGACGCTCTCCGACGGCCGCCTCCGGGTACGGTTCGAGGCAGGAGGGGCGAAATGACAGATGGCAAGGACAGCAGCGGCGCCGACACGAGCGGCGGGCGGCGGCAGGACCCGCTCGGCTCGGCCGCGGAAGAGGCGATGAAGCTGCTTGACGCGCTTCAGCAGCGCATGGGCCGGGAGTTCGGCAAGGGCGTCGTGAAGGGCGGCGCCAACGGGTTCGGGATCAGCTTCGGCGGCGGCGACAAGCGGGACCGGGAGCACGACGTGTGGGGCGAGGCGGTGTCGGAGCCGCACGGCGACGAGTACATCTGCCGCGCCTGCCCGGTGTGCCGGGTGATCGCCGCACGGAAGGAGTCGGGCGGCGACGTCACCGACCACCTGATCGCGGCGGGCGGAGAGCTGTTCGCGGCGGTACGGCAGGCGTTCGACGCTCTGCAGCGGCCGTCGTCCGGGTCGTCCTCGGCGTCGCCGGGGTCGTCTTCCGGGTCGCCGGGCCCCCGGCAGGGGGAGCCCCGAGTGGAACACATCGACCTCGGCTGATTGGATCGGCTCGATCAGATTTGACCGGGCGTGGCTTCGGTCGGTTCCGGCGGTGCGGTCTCGTGGCGAGGACAGTCCTCGCGCGGGCCGCATGGTGTCTCCAAGGCCCGTGCCGGTCCGCGCCGTGAGCCGGACGCCTGAGGGCGAGAGGAAGACACCATGGCGCTGACCATCGGCGTGGACGTAGGCGGCACCAAGATCGCTTCTGGAGTCGTGGACGACGACGGGCGGATCCTCGAGCGGAGCCTCAGGCACACTCCGGCGGACAACCCGGAGAAGGTCGCCGTGACGATCGCCGACGCGGTGTCGGAACTGGCCGGACGGCACGAGGTCGAGGCCGTCGGCGTGGGCGCCGCCGGGTTCGTGGACGAGACGCGGTCGAACGTGAGGTTCGCGCCCAACCTCGCCTGGCGCGAGGAGCCGCTGCAGAAGAAGGTCAGCGAGCTCGTCGGCCTGCCCGTGGTGGTCGAGAACGACGCCAACGCCATGGCCTGGGGCGAATACCGCTTCGGCGCCGGCCGCGGCGAGACCCACGTGGTCTGCGTGACGGTCGGCACCGGCATCGGCGGCGGCGCCGTGTTCGGCGGTGAGCTCTACCGGGGGCGCTGGGGAATGGGCGCCGAGTGGGGGCACATGCAGGTGATCCCCGACGGCCGGCCCTGCGGCTGCGGCCACCGCGGTTGCTGGGAGAAGTACGCCAGCGGGAGCTCCCTGCTCATCGACGCCCGGGCGAGCGCGGAGGCCGACCCCTCGTCGGCCGTCCACCTGCTCGAGCTGGCCGGTTCCGTCGACGTCCTGCGGGGCGAGCACGTGACGGAGGCGGCCAGGAAGGGCGATCGGGCGGCCCTGGACGCGTTCGACTCGCTCGCGGAATGGCTCGCGCAGGGGCTGGCCGACCTGGCCGCGATCCTCGACCCCGGGCGGTACATCATCGGCGGGGGCGTCTCCGCCGCCGCCGACCTGTTCATGGACAAGGTCCGCGTGGCCTACGCCGAACGGCTGACCGGCCGCGGGCACCGTCCCCTCGCCGAGATCCGGGTGGCCGAACTCGGCCCCTCGGCGGGGCTGGTCGGCGCCGCGGACCTGGCGAGGCAGCGCTGACCTCCGCCCGGGCCCGCCGGCATCCGACGTGTTGAGAGTCGCCGCCTACAACATCCGCTCGCTGCGTGACGACCGCGACGCGCTGGTCCGTGTCGTCCGGGCGGTCAGGCCCGACGTGTTGTGCCTGCAGGAGGCTCCACGGGGACCCGCCTGGAGGCGCAGGCGGGAGGCACTGGCCCACGACACCGGGATGACCGTCGCCGCGGGCGGCCGGGTCGGAGGGGTGTCCATCCTCGCCGGCCCCGATGTGCGGGTCGTCCGGGGGCGGGGGGACCGGCTGCGCTGGATCCCCGGCCTGGAGTGGCGGGCGCTGGCCCTCGCGGTCGTCGAGAAGCAGGGCGTCCGGTTCGCCGTCGGCTCGGCCCACCTCGACCTCGTCCCCCGGGCCAGGCTCAGGCACGCCGCGCAGATCGTCGAGATCCTGGACGCCGCGGCGCGGACGTCGGGAGCGAGCGCCGTGCTGGCCGTGGACGTGAACGAGCGTCCCGGCGAGCCGGTGTGGACGTACCTGGCGGACCGGTACATCGACGCCCACGCCAGGTCGCCAAGAGGGGAGGGCCGGACGTTTCC
Organism: Planotetraspora mira; assembly: GCF_016863275.1. Classification (GTDB taxonomy): domain Bacteria; phylum Actinomycetota; class Actinomycetes; order Streptosporangiales; family Streptosporangiaceae; genus Planotetraspora; species Planotetraspora mira. Next base: position 297,397 of record NZ_BOOO01000001.1, on the reverse strand, counting down.
GGCGCGGAACCCCACCATGCGCATCGACGCGATCTTCGCGGATCCGGGCCTGGCCGTCCTCGCCTGCGGCGGCGCGGAGGCCGCACGTCAGGACCTGCGTGACGCCAGTGACCACCTGCCCGTGGTCGCCGACATCGCACCGGCCTAGCACGTCCGGAGAAACTCCGCGCAGGTCGCGACCCCGCATCGCTTGGGGTGCGGAATCGTGACCTCTTGGCCGACGCGCTCCCCGGCCCCCGTACGATCAATTCATGACCCGCCGCCCGGTACGGCGTGCGGTGCCGATGTGTGTGCTGTTCGTCGGACTCATGGCCGGCTATCTCCTGCGCGCCACATCGGTGGCCCACGCGCACGCAGACCCGGGCCGCCAGAAGGCGGACCGGACGACGGCTGAGCCGGAGGTCGCCCAGGGCGCCTCATCGGCCAGGTTGCGCCCCGACGGATCGCTGTCCGACGTGGCCGGATCGTCCTCCAGCGACATCTGGGCCGTCGGCCAGCAGAGCGTCTGGGACATCTGGATGAACCGCGGTGTGATCACGCACTGGAACGGCACCTCGTGGACCGAAGTGGGGATCAAGGGGGACACGACGGGAGCGGGCCACCTGCGCTCGGTCGCGGTGTCCTCGAGCGACGAGGTCTGGGCGGTCGGCGAAGGCCACGACGGCCTGCCGTACGTGGTGAAGGGTTCGAGCGACGGGTTCGACCGGGTCACCGTGCCGCAGTTCCGGACGGGAGACTGGCTGGGCGGTGTGACGGCCTCGACCGGCAGGGTCGTCGCGGTGGGCAGCAGGGACGACCGGACCTTCATGGCCGTGACCAGCGGGTCGGCCAAGGGCGCGACGTGGACCACGGCGCTGGGTCCGCAAGGCGTCCTGTACGGCGTGGCGGTCTCCGGCAAGTCCGACGGATGGGCTGTGGGAGACGACGGGAAGCAGCCGTTGATCATGCGGTTGTCCGGCACCGGCTGGAAGAGCGTGCACCTGCCCTCCATCAAGGGCGGCTTCCTCCGGGACGTTTACGTGGACGACCGCAAGCACGCGATCGCCGTCGGCGGCGTCTTCCGGAGCAGCGGCAGGATCGCCCCGTTGGTTCTGCGATGGGACGGGAAGCACTGGACCCGGAACGACCCCCCGGAGAAGCAGGCCGAGTTGTACGGCGTGACCGGCGACGGCGACGGCACCTACTGGGTGTCGGGATACGACCCGGCCCATGGGGCCGAGGGATTCCTGCTGCGATACGACGGATCCAAGTGGACGACCCTACGGGGCCGCGCGGCGGCGGAGAGCCGGACGGTACGGCTCCAGGCCGTCACCCACGTCGCGGGTCTCACCATGGCGGTCGGCCACGTGCTCGACGCCGACGACCACTACACCGATCTCATCGAGCGGTTCGGGCCCCCGGAGGGCCAGGAGGGGTCCACCGCCGGGTGACCCGCGCCCTCAGCCGAGGGCGTCGGCTCAGATGACGGCGCCGTCGTCCCAGCCGGAGTCGGGAGGCGGGCCGTCGCCCATGCGGACCACCAGCGTCACGAACCCGCCGATGAACGCGGCCACGGCGGTGAAAACGATCCAGCCCTCCATGGGCCAGGTCATCAGGGCGGCGAGTAACAGGTAGGCCGGTCCGCCGAACAGCGCCACCCAGGCGAGCCTGCTGAGGGCGTCGCCATGAGGGAGCGGCGGCGGAGGCGGAGGCACGTAGTGACCCTCGTCGTCGGCCTGCTCCACGGAGCCTTCCGGCTCGTCCTCGGCCTCGTCCTGAGGCTCGTCCACGGGCTCGCGCGCGTCGTCGTCCTCAGGGCCGGCCTCGACGGCGACGTTCTCGCGGTCAGGCCATGGCTGATCGGCCGAGGCGTCCTCGGCCTTTTCATTGAATGAGGCGACGATCTGACGCCAGACCTCGTCCTCGTCACTTTGCGGCGTCACTTCGATCCCGGGTCACAAGTCCTTCGTCAAGGGTACAGAGGCGTGAGAGCGGATGAAGTCGAGGCTACCCTCGAAGATCGCGGTTGCGTCGTTGTCGAGGGTGGCGACGTGATAGCTGTCGAGAAGTTCTCTGATCTCAAGGTTGTCCCCCATCCTGGCTCTGAGGAACGCCGTACTCGCGGGTTTGACCACATGGTCATCCTGGCTGTGGAAGACCAGCACCGGCTGGGTGATCTTGTCGAGGTCGGTCTGGACGAGCTTCCACAGCCGCGGAAGCGTCGCGGCCGCCCTGACGGGAGTTCTGGCGTAGCCGAGTTCGGTCACACCGTCCATCTTGATGTCACCCGCGACGCCGGGCACCGACGGCAGCACCCACTTCAGCGCCGGAGCGAGCCGCAGTATGGGGGTGTCGTTCACGATGGACGGGTTCACCACCACCGCCCCCTGGACGGCTGCGCCGTGGATCTCGGCCAGGCGCAGCGCCATGCAGCCGCCGAGCGACAATCCCATGACGAAGGTCTCGGAGCAGCGTCCACGCAGGTCCGCGAGGGCCTTGTCCAGCGAGGCGTACCAGTCCTCCCACCGGGTTCTGCTCATCTCCTGCCACGTGGTGCCGTGACCGGGCAGCCGGGGGAGCGAAACGGTGAGACCGGCGCGCGCGAGATGCTCACCCCACGGGCGCAGCGACTGAGGGGACCCGGTGAACCCGTGACACAGCAGGACGCCGACCGCCCCGCCGTCGTGGTGGTACGGCTCCGCGCCCGGGAGCACTGGCATGGATACCTCCGCGTAGCAGGGCCGAAAACCCGGCTGTTTCGCCCGATAGTCGCATGTAAGTCGTCGTTAGTGCGAGAGGGCGAGCCGTGCGAAGATGACTTCACGTCCGACCGAGGAGGTGCCTGAGTGTTCTACTGGGTGTTGAAGGCCATCCTCTGGCCGATCCTCCACTTCATGTTCCGCCCGTGGGCGGAAGGTGTGGACAACGTGCCCAAGGAGGGCCCGGTCATCCTCGCGGGCAACCATCTGTCGTTCGCCGACCACTTCTTCGGTGCGCTGCCGCTGCCGCGTAAGGTCATCTCGCTCGGGAAGGCCGAATACTTCACCGGCCGGGGCCTCAAGGGCATGTTCAGCCGGTTGTTCTTCTCCGGCGTCGGCACCGTTCCGATCGACCGGTCGGGCGGCAAGGCCAGCGAGGCCGCGCTGCGCACGGGTCTTCGCATCCTGAAGGACGAGCAGGTCCTCGGCATCTACCCCGAGGGCACCCGCTCACCGGACGGCCGGCTGTACAAGGGCAAGACCGGGGTGGCGCGGCTCGCGCTGGAGTCCCGCGCCCCCGTGATCCCCTGGGCGATGGTCAACACGTTCGAGATGATGCCGCCGGGCCATCCCCTGCCCAAGCTCGGCATCCGTCCCGGCGTGCGGTACGGCAAGCCCCTGGACTTCTCCCGTTATTACGGCATGGAGAACGACCGTCTCGTCCTCCGGGCGGTCACCGACGAGATCATGTACGCCCTCATGGAGTTGGGCGCGCAGGAGTACGTCGACAAGTACGCCACGAGTGCCAAGGTCGAGATGTTGCGGGCCGCACGGGAGAATTCCTAGCGGAAAACCGTCAGGGTGAGGGAGTAGCGTGACCTAGGTCACCCCTCGTACCCCAGAACGGAAAGCCGCATGAGCGTTCGCGAGGAACAGGAAACGGTCTCCGGATACCTTCCGCACCGGCAGATCATGATCGTGCTCACCGGTGTGGCGGCCGGAATGTTGCTCGCCGCGCTCGACCAGAGCATCGTCGGCACGGCCCTGCCGCGCATCGTCTCCGAGCTCGGGGGGCTGGACAAGCTTTCCTGGGTCGTCACGGCCTACCTGCTGACCTCGACCGCCGCGACTCCGCTCTGGGGCAAGATCTCCGACCTGTACGGCAGGCGCGTCATCTTCCAGGCGGCCATCGGCATCTTCCTCGTCGGCTCGGCGCTGGCCGGGCTGAGCCAGAACATCGGCCAGCTCATCACGTTCCGCGCGATCCAGGGGCTGGGCGGCGGCGGGCTGATGGCGCTGGCGTTCAGCATCATCGGCGACGTCATCCCGCCCCGGGAGCGCGGCCGCTACCAGGGATACTTCGGCGCGGTGTTCGGGACGTCGAGCGTCGCGGGGCCCCTGCTCGGCGGCTTCTTCACCGACGGGCCCGGCTGGCGGTGGATCTTCTGGATCAACCTGCCGGTCGGCGTGATCTCACTGATCGTGACCTCGGTCGCGCTGAAGATCCCTGTGGTGCGCCGCCCCCACAAGATCGACTACTTGGGCGCCTCGATCATCGTCGCAGGCGTCTCCTGCCTGTTGCTCTACCTCGACTGGGCGGGCAACGAGTTCGGCTGGACGGCGCCGGGGTCGCTCGCGCTCATCGCGGGGTTCGTCGCGCTCGCGGCGCTGTTCGTGCTCGTCGAGTTGCGGGCGGCCGAGCCGATCATCCCCATGCGCCTGTTCCGCAACGGGATCTACAGCGTGGGCAACGCCTACACCTTCCTCGCCGGTCTCGCCATGTTCGGCGGGCTGATCTTCCTGCCGGTCTACCTGCAGGCCGTCCAGGGCATGTCGCCCACCAGATCGGGGCTGGCGTTGCTGCCGGCCGTCTTCGGCATCTTCTCCACGGCGATGACCTCGGGGCAGCTGATGTCCAGGACGGGCCGCTACAAGATCTTCCCGATCATCGGGGCGATCGTGCTCATCGTGGCGCTGGCGTTGTTGTCCACCATCCGCGTGGGCACGCCGTACTGGCAGGTCGCGATCTACGCCTACCTGTTCGGCGCGGGCCTCGGCTTCACCATGCAGACGATCGTCACCGCGGTCCAGAACGCCGTCGACCGCGCGGACATGGGCACCGCGACCAGTTCGACCACGTTCTTCCGGATGATGGGCGCGGCCATCGGGACCGCGATCATGGGCGCGGTCCTCACGACCCGGCTCACGCACTACCTCGCCGTAGAGTTCGGCGGGCGTGCTCCCGCGGGAGGGGTGGACTCCAACAACGTCCAGGCCATCCAGCAGTTGCCGCCCCCCGTCAAGGAGCACGTGCTGGTGGCGTTCACAAGCGCGATCGACGATGTGTTCCTGGTGAGCATCCCGTTCGTGGTCTTCGCGCTGGTGGTGGGGTTCTTCCTCAAGGAGATCCCGCTGGCGAGCCGTGGGGACGAGCCCGTCGCCATCGGCGGCTGACGGGCTCCCTTCCGGGCCGATCCACTGTCGGGCCGGTCCGTTGAGCGGGCCGGTCCGCTTTCCGGCCATGGGGCTTTCGGCCTTCAGGCGAGGTGTGACCTGATCTCGCGGATATGCGCTGGGGTGGTCCGGCAGCAACCGCCGATGTGCGTGGCACCCAGCGCGCGCCATTCCGCCGCGGCCTCGCCGTACTCGACGGGGTCGGTGAGACCTGTCCAGCGCTGCGCCGCGGCGTCCCACGTCTCGCCGGAGTTGGGGTAGACGACCGTCGCCCCCTGGCGGATTAGACTGGGGATGAACCGTGGCGCGGTGCAGTTCACGCCGACGGCGGTCACATTGGGCAGGTCCTCGAACAACGCGGCGGAGTCCTTGAAGGCCGTTCCGTCATTGATGTGTTCGCCGTCGCGGCAGGAGAAGCTCACCCACGCCTGCACGGACGGCGTCTCGCGCAGCAGCGTCGCCAGGGCCCGGGCCTCGTCGAATGAGGGAATGGTCTCGCAGGCCAGCACGTCGGCGCCTGACGTGGCGAGGATTTCGAACCGATCCCGGTGCCAGTCGAGGAGGCCGCCTTCGTCCAGGTCGTAGTCTCCGGTGTACTCGGCGCCGTTGGCCAGGTACGCGCCGTACGGTCCCACGCTGGCGGCGACCAGGCCATGTCCAGCGGCATCCCGGGCCTGCGCGGCCAGCGTCACCGACAGCCTGATGAGGTCACGGGCCTGGTCAGGGGTCAGGCCATGCCGGACGAACCCCGCAATGCTGGCCTGATAACTGGCGGTCGTCGCCACGTCGGCACCGGCCATGAAGTAGTCGAGATGTGCCCGGCGGATCACGTCGGGATCCTCCATCAGCAACTTCGCCGACCACAACTCATCGCTCAGATCGCAGCCGAGGGCCTCCAGATGAGTGGCAAGGCCGCCGTCGAGAACCAGGGAACTCACTCAGCAACCCTATGCGTTCTCCGTGCATGGGGCTTAAAGGGCTCATTAACCGCGTACTACGCCGTCGTTCACGCGTCCCCGCAGGCGGACGTGATGATCGACCCGACACAGGAGGTGTGCGGGAGCCTCGGCGACCCGTTCCCACCCCACCATCCGATGTCATCCGCCTACCAGAACCGAGCTGATCCGCCCTCCGGATCCCCAAGCGACCGGTCTGCCCGATCTGACGTCGATCGGGCTTGCCGGATCCCCAGTGATCTGTCTGGCGGATCCCGGCTGACCGGTGGGTGCCGGGCACCGGGCGTCGGCCCGCCCGGTGCCCGGTTCGGAGCAGCTCCCCGATTCTTCGCCCGGTAAATCGTCCGAAGAATCGCCTGATGACGGGCCCGGTGAAGTGCCCGGGCTCGAAGGCTTCGATCGCCTGAGGATCACCCGCAGATCAGCCATGGAGTCCAGCCGGGCTTCAGCCGCGCTTCCAGAAGTCTCTGCGGCGCGTCCCTTGCTGCTCAGGCCCCTGGGACGCGGACCCGTGCGATCCAGGGGGCGTCGATTCAGGCTCAGCTGAGCCGGAACCCGTCGTGATCGCGGTCAGGACGTCGACGGCTCGGTGCCAGAGCGCGTCCAGGTCCGCCGACGCCCTCTCGGCGGTTTCGAGCTGTGCGGCCAGGGCGGCCAGGTCCGGCTGACCGCCGACCATCTGGTCGATCACCCTGAGACGGCTGGCCAGATCCGCGAGGTAGCGCCGTCTGTCCTGCTCCGGCAGGGACTCCGCCGAACGGAGCCGGACAAGCTCCTCCGACAGCAGCGGGCGTACACCGTCGAGGTCGGTCTCCGGGGCTCTCCCGCGCGGATGCGGCATGCGCGCACCCACGGAGAAGCCGCGTCCGCCGGGGCTCCGGGGAACGGCCGGCGGGACGATCCCGCGCGGTGCGCCGGCTACCGCAGTGTCGGTGTACGCACCGGAAGGCGGCGGGAATGCTCCGCTCTCGGGCAGACGAAGGGCCTCGTCAGCCGTCCAGGCGATGGACTCGGTCGTGCTGAAGGCGGCCATCTTCGCCATCGGAGCACCGGCCGCCATCAGCGGTGCGGCGGCGACGGGCGCGTCCCAGCCGCTGGGCATCTCGACAGGCTGGATCACGCGGTGTTCCGGCCCGCCCTCGGCGACGACCCGCGTGTCCACGGCGACGAAGGCGGTGAACCTGCAGAGCACGCCGAACGTGAGCGATGTGTCGATGATCTGCTGCTCGAGTGAACGGTCGCCGGACAGATAGCGGTCCTCCAGGCGCCTCAGGAACGCCCGCGCCCACAGGGAACGCGCGGCGGTGTCCTGCACGGCCTGGCCGGTGACACCCGTCTCCCACGGCCTGCCGTCAGAGGTGAGCCCGCGTACGGCCACGGCTCCGGACGGCGCTCCCCGGTAGCGCCCGGAGACGGAGAGCGGCACGCCCGGGTAGAGGCTGCCCACGTGGGTGACGGTCTCCGCGATGATGTCGAGTCCTTCCGGCTTCACCGCGATGTCGGTCACGAGAGGCGACCCGATCCTGCGGTGGATGTGCTCCATCGCCTCGTCGAGGCGATCCTCCGACTCGACCAACTCGCATCGGCCCGATCCGAGCAGGGCCAGCCTGCCGAGGAAGCCGGCGTTGACCGCCTGGTCGATGCCGACCGTGTGGACCCGGATGCCGCTGAGCCGTGCCGCGGTCCGTTCCAGGATCTGGTCCTCGTTGCCCACCTGCCCGTCGGTGACGAGCACGAGCACGCGGTCTCGGGCACCGTCGGCCGCCGCCTCGCCGGGCCCGGCCGGTTCTCCGTCGCGCTCGGCCGCGGCCGAGGCGTGGTAGCCGGACGCCGTGATGGGGCCGCCCTCGGCGGACTCGGAGAGCAGGCGAAGCGCCTCCTCCATGGGGGCGAGGATCTCGGTGCCGCCCCGTGCGTCCAGCCTCGCGAGATGCTCCACCGCCCGATAGCGGTTGCGGTCGGTGGCCTCGACGAGCCCGTCAGGGAAGGCGCGCTCGATCACCGAGTCGAAGGACAGGACGGCGAACCGGTCACGTGTGGTGAGCGTGTCGACGATCCGGGCGGCGGCCCGCCGGGCGGCGACCATCTTCCACCCGGTCATGCTGCCCGATCGGTCGAGAAGGAGCACCACGTCGCGTGCGGCCGATGCGGCAACGGTGTCTGACGGCGGGATCACGCTGAGCGTGAACGTCCCTTCACCGCCGGATTCGGCGGCGTGGTCGTCCGGAGCCAGGGCCAGTGACGCCGAGGCCTCGAACGGAAGCCGGAGGATGAAGTCCCGGTCGAGACGCTCGCCGGGCCGGAGGCTGATCGTGTCACCCTCTTGGGAGACCTCGTGCAGGCTGGACCGGATCTCCCGCAGGTCGAGACCCGCCCCGTCGATGGTCGCCGTCAGCGACAGCCGTACGGGATCGGGGAACCCGGGGAGCAGGACGGGAGGGGTGATCCGCGACGCGTCGGGCACGGCGTCGGTGTCCGGGACCACGCCCGCGCCCGCCGGCGGTCCCCCCAGGGGGGCGCCGGGGATGTACCGGGGGGCCACCACCAGAGGGAAGCGGAACTCGGCCGCGCCGTCCTCGTAGGGGAGCGGCTGACTGAGGCTGAGCCGTACCTTGACGTGCTCGCCGGGCACGATGTTGCCCACCCGGATGGTGAAGACGTCGGGACGGTCCTCCTCCGCGATGGCCGCCCGCCTGCCCTCCGCCATGGCGCGGTCGTAGTCCGCACGCGCCTGGCCGCGCTCCTTGAGCACGCCCTCGATCACCCGGTCGTCGGCCTCCATCCGGAACGCGGTGACGGCGGCTCTCGGCGGCAGCGGGAAGACGTACGTCGCCTCGAGCGACACGTCGAACGGGTTGCGGAATCCTTGGACCACCTCGACTCCGGCCACGAGTCCGGTGATGTGCGCCGCGACGTCGAGGCTCTCGAGCGGCAGGTTCCCCTTTCCTGTTTCGAGCGCTCCCAGCCCGGCGTCCGGAGCGGGACGGCATTCCTCTGGCCTCAGCGGCGTGATGGGAACGGTCATGGCGTCATCCCTTCAGGGTGGTCGGACCGGTCCGTGAGCCCGAGTCTGGCCAGCATGGACAGCAGTGGTTCTGCGGCCTGGCGCAGTGCCCGCGCCTCGGCGGAGGTGACCGGCCGGCCCGCGGCGTCCAGCGTCACGGTCACGCCTGGCGCGAGCCGCACGCCGTAGACGACGTCGGCGGGCGCCGGTTCGAACGAGACCACGTGGTCCGACGTGTGGCGGACCACGTCGGCGCCGGTCATGAGCGGTTCGGCCGCGCCTCCGAAGACCACGCTCTGGTCCGGCGCCGGACCCCGTCGCGGCGTCGGAGCGGCGGGTGCGGGCGGCGGCACGGCGGGGGAGTCGGAGGCGGGTGCGGACAGCGCCGCGCCCGCAGGCGCGGGAGCGGGTGGTGGAGTTCGAACGGGGAGGGCCGGGGGAGCGGACGCCGGCCGCGTCCAGAACCGCTCGCGCCCGGTCACGTCCGGGTCGTCCGCGCCGGCGACCGTGACGCCGGAGTGGTTCGTGGAACCCTCCGCGGGCGCGTCGACGTCCGGTGGTCCCGAGACGTCCGGCAGGCCGGAAAGGCGAGCCGCCTGCAGGAGCATGGCGTCGGTCGCGCCGGTCAGCTCGGTCTGGATGGCGGCGATCGACAGCCCGTCCGCCTGCCGGCGCTTGACGGCGACGAGCTGGAGCAGGTGACGCCGCCCGTAGAGGGCGACCCTGCCCCGGCGGGCGAGGGGCGGATCGAGCAGGCCGATCGTCGTGTACCACCGGATGAGGCGCTCGTTGGGCACCTCGCGGACCCGGCCGTTGACAGGGCCGGCCGAGTCGAGCAGGCTCGCCGCCCGCTCCGCCAGCTCGCTGATGGTCCAGGTCTCTCGCATGGCCTCAGGATGACACTGTCACAATGACACTGTCAATATCGTTCACCACCCCAACCGCCATGGTTAGCGCAAAGTTTGGCCGCCGGAAGGACGTGGCTTCCCGTCGCGTTCACCGCCTTCCGGTCCACTGGACCGAGGTTGAGGCCGCTTGACCTGCTGGAAGGCGCGATAGTGGACGAAGAGCCGGCGCATCGCGCGCCGACACCCGAGGACGGGGCCACCGCACGTGCGGCTTCACGCCCCCGGCGGCAGGCACCAGGTCACAGCACAACGTCACATCACAAGGGCGCGCGCACAACGTCGCATCAGGACGTCGCATCACGACGTCGGACCGCCGACAGCGCCACGCCGTCTGACCACAGACGGCGTGACCCGGCGGAGCGGCCCGCGGGTGTGCAGGCGACGCACACGCGACCCGCGGATCCGGAGAAGAGCACCTCCGGAAAGGCGCACATCCAGATGCTCGACGCCGGCGACGCCCTCTTTCCCGGGTTCGCAGATCACAGACGCATACGCAGATGAAACGCGCAGATGGAGGAGGGATCACGGTGAGCCGTACGTTCGTCCGATCCAGGGCCCTGGCCGTCCTGTCGGGTTCGCTCTGGCGCTCGGCGTGTACGGCGACGGCTCCCCTGGCGCCACGGGCCGCGCGCCCGGGATCTGGGAGCACGACACCTGAGGCCGTCCCCGACGAGCGGGCGGCGCCGTACGGCGACCTCTGTCCACCGGACGCCAACGGCCTCGCGCTCGCCCGGGGCTTCACCGGCAGGGTCGTCGGCCGGTCCGGCCACCGCGTCGGCGGCGTCACATGGCATGCCGCGCCCGACGGCGGTGGGTGTTTCCCGGACGGAGACGGATGGATCTACGTCTCCAACTCGGCCGTGCCGCTGCTCGGCGGGGTTTCGGCCATACGGTTCGAACCGGACGGGACGATCGGCAGCGGCTACCGGATCCTGTCCGGAACCGACCTGAACGGCGCGGGCGGGGCGACGCCGTGGCAGACGTGGCTGTCGGGCGAGACGACCTCGCACGGCCGGCTCTTCGAGTGCGACCCGTACGGGCAGCGCGCCGCGATGCCACGCCTGGCCATGGGACAGTTCAGGCACGAGGGGGCCACATGTGACCCCGACAGGGGAGTCGTCTATCTCACCGAGGACGAGCCCGACGGGTGCTTCTACCGGTTCCGGCCGGATGACTGGGGCGATCTCACGACCGGCACACTCGAGGTGATGGCCGGGTCTCCGGACCGAGAGGCCGTGACCTGGAAGCGCGTGCCGAATCCTGTGGCGATGTTCGAGCCCGTCCGTGAGCAGGTCGTCGGCGCGAGACGCTTCAACGGCGGCGAGGACTGTCACTATTCGGAGGGTTTCTGCTATTTCACGACCCGGGGCGACAGTCGCATGTGGGCCTATGACGCCGCCAACGACCGGATCACGGTTCTCTACGACGGGTGCGCGGAGCCGTACGGGCCGGAGATCCGCGACACCGCGCCGGGCGGCGACACAAGCGGTCCGGAGCGCGACACGGTGGTGAGGTCGGGGGACTCCTACGTCGCCGAGGACGAGGGCGTCATGGAGATCACGGTCATCAGTCCCGGCGGCGTCGCCGAGCCCTTCCTCCGCGTCGAGGGTCACGAGGGGTCCCAGATCACGGGGCCGGCCTTCTCCCCCGACGGGACCAGGCTGTACTTCTCCTCCCAGTGGGGCGGGGAGGGCGCGGGCGGGATCACCTACGAGGTGTCGGGTCCCTTCCGCGGCTGAAAGCGGTCGCCCAGGCCCGCCGACGCCGCGCCCTCCTTACGATGCGACGACGCCGGTGCCGCCCGAGGCGGCCGATCTGACGACGTCCGCCAGTCGCTCCCGCAAGGCGGCGAAACGGGGGCCTGTCCGCGGGTGCGCGCCGAAGGGCAGGTCGGAACTCTCATCGAAGATCACCTGACCGGGCGCCCCGCTCAGCGCGATCACCCTGGTGCCGATTAAAGAGGAAATATTACAGATCGCGGGTCCAGATCTCATCGACGACCGCTTCACCGGACTCCTCGCCGTCGCGCCGCTCGGCGAGGACGAAGCCCGCACTCTTGTAGATGCGGCGGGCGCCCGTCAGGTTCTCCCTGGTCCAGAGCATGATCCGCCGGTAACGCGCGTGCCGGGCGAACGCCAGGCACTCCTCGACGAGCCGCCTGCCCACCCCCATCCCGCGCGCGGACGGCTCGACCAGCAACAGGCGGAGTTGTGCCGTCTCGTCGTCCTTCCGCATGCAGAACACGCAGCCGGCAGGCACGCCGTCGACCTCCGCGATCCACCCGGCCTCGCGCCGCGGGTCATGGCTGTCGGCGTAGTCGGCGAGGATCCGGGCGACGAGGGCCTCGAAGCCCGTTCCCCAGCCGTATTCCTGGCTGTAGACGACGCCGTGCCGGTGCACCACCCAGCCGAGGTCTCCCGGCCGCGGCGGTCTGATGACGTACGGCTCGCGCCTGTCGTCGGCGTCCAGCAGGCTCCGGATCGTCGTCATGCTCGCGACCAGCCGGCGGCGGCCCTCGTCGGTCAGCGCGGCGAGCATGGCCCGCACCTCGGTGGCCGAGCGGTCGTCGAGCATGCCGTACGCCTGAGCGCCGGCGTCCGTGAGCCGCACGACCTGGCGGCGGCCGTCCTCGGAGGACCGCTCACGGAAGATCAGCCCATCGGCCTCGAACCGCGTGAGGATCCGGCTGAGGTAGCCGGGATCGAGATCGAGCAGGTCGCGGAGAACGGATGCCTCGGCGGCGTCCCGGGTTCCCAGTTCGAAGAGCACCCGGGCCTCGGTCAGGGAATAGGGGGTGTTCAGAAGTCCCGCCTGGAGGACGCCGATCACCTCTGTATAGAAACGATTGAACGCCCGGACCTCGGCCACCATATCCATTGCCCACCTCAACTAACTCGTTGACTCAGTCAATCGTATTGGAACGCGAGTCGTACGTGAAGTGCGTGTGGGAGTGGGAGACTGGGAATCCCCTGGTGGCCCACCTGTCGGTTTCGAATGGTGGTTCACCTGGGCGTGCCCTGTGTTGTTGGGGCCGGTTCCGTCGCGTAGCCTCACTGATGGTCTAGACCATTGTTGGCGGCTGGGGCAGAATGCGTTCCGGCGACGCGGTGGCGTTTGCACCAGTCTGGCCGCCTATCTCATATGCGCGTAACTCATGTGGAGGATCCCGCCATGCGTATCGGAGTGCTCACCGGAGGCGGCGACTGCCCCGGGCTCAACGCCGTGATCCGCGCCGTCGTCCGCAAGGGCGTGGGCGTTTACGGGCACGAGTTCGTCGGCTTCCGCGACGGCTGGCGTGGCCCGCTCGAGGGCGAGACCATGCCGTTGGACATCCAGGCCGTCCGGGGCATCCTCCCGCGCGGCGGCACCATCCTCGGCTCCTCCCGGACCAACCCCATCAAGATCGAGGGTGGCGTCGAGCGGATCAAGGAGAACCTGGTCACGCACGGCGTCGACGCGTTGATCGCCATCGGCGGCGAGGACACCCTCGGCGTGGCCAAGCAGCTCTACGACCGCGGGGTGAAGGTCGTCGGCGTACCCAAGACGATCGACAACGACCTGAACGCGACCGACTACACGTTCGGCTTCGACACCGCGGTCAACATCGCGATGGAGGCCATCGACCGGCTTCACACCACGGCGGAGTCCCACCACCGCGCGCTCATCTGCGAGGTCATGGGCCGCCACGCGGGCTGGATCGCACTCCACGCCGGCATGGCCGCCGGGGCCAACGTCATCCTGATCCCGGAGAAGCCGTTCGACATCGACAAGGTCTGCTCCTACGTCGAGTCGCGCTTCAAGACCCGCTACGCGCCGATCATCGTCGTCGCCGAGGGCGCACACCCGATCGAGGGCCAGATGGCCTTGCAGGCCGGCGAGCTCGACGCCTTCGGCCACGTACGGCTCGGCGGGATCGGCGAACTGCTCGCCCAGGAGATCGAGAAGCGCACGGGCAAGGAGGCCCGCACGACCGTCCTCGGTCACATCCAGCGCGGCGGCACCCCGACGGCGTACGACCGCGTCCTGGCCACCCGCTTCGGCCTCGGCGCGATCGACGCCGTCCACGAGGGTGACTTCGGCAAGATGATCGGCCTCAAGGCCACCGACATCGTCCGGGTGAGCCTCGATGAGGCCACCTCCGCGCTGAAGACCGTACCCGCCTCCCGCTACGAGGAGGCCGAGGTCTTCTTCGGCTGATCGACCGGTTCCTTACTGACGGGCCCGTCTGGACGTGATGTCCAGGTGGGCCCGTTTCGTCATGTACCCGACGCCACCGATTCCATTGGGGGTCATCGCCCTTCTGGCCTCCGGCCGCCATTCGTCTTGTGGACGAATTCGGATATGTCATGCCGTGCTTGCTGGCGTGTCCGCCACATGGCGCGGCGGGAGAAAATCGCTCAAGCGGGAGAAACGGAAATCGGCGACGGCCGCCGTGCCGTACGGAATGGCCGTCGACCTGTGCACCACTGGAGATGCGGGCCGAATCGCCTCGCACCGGCCCTTTGCCTTCTGATACGGCTGACGCCATCGTTGGGCGACGGCCGTGCGCGCTCGGGCCTGGAGTGATTCGCCGGCGGTGAGGGAGGGACATGGGGATCGAGGGGCCGTTCTGGCGGGCGATCGCGGTCTTCAGGATCGCGTCCGTCGCGTACGCGGCCGTCCTGCTGCTCCGGGCCGGCGGTTACGAGCATCCCGTGGCCGGATGGTTCGTCGTCGCGGTGATGGCCGCCTGGACCGCCGTCACCACCGCGGCGTATCCCTCCGCCCGGGCGTGGCCGCTGCTCCTCGCCGATCTGGCCGTGACCGTCGCGTGCCTGCTCTCGACACCGTTCGTGCAGGACGAGCCCGCCGTCCTCGCCGGGGCGATGCCGATCACCGCGACGTGGGTCGCCGGTCCCGTCCTGGCCTGGGGCGTCTCCCGCGGGCGGCGGGCGGCCGCCGTCGCCGCCGCGATCATGTCCGCCGCCGACCTGTGGCTGCGCGGCGCGCACGGCATGGACCTGGCCTCCCTGCCGGTGAACGGCGCGGTCCTGCTCTTCCTGGCCGGAGTCGTCGTCGGCCACGTCGCGCAACTCGCGCGAGAGGCCGGGGAGCTCATGCGGCGGGCCGCCCAGCTCGAGGCGGCCGGCCGTGAACGCGAGCGGCTGGCCCGCGGCATTCACGACTCCGTGCTCCAGGTGCTCGCGCTCGTGCAGAAGAAGGGCGCCGAGATCGGCGGCGAGGCGGCGGAGCTCGGCAGGCTGGCCGGCGAGCAGGAGTCCGCCCTGCGAGCTCTCGTCCAGGCCCCCGCGGCCTCCGGCGGTTCTGCGGCTTCTGACAATTCTGTGGTCTTCGGCGGTCCCGTGGTCTCCGGCGATCCCGCCGGAGACGGCTCCGCCGTTCGGGACCGGCCGGCGCGCACCCGGTGGGGGCTCTTCAGAGGCGGCCCCGATGGTTCCGGGGAGGGCGGGCCGCCTGATCGGGTGGATCTTCGGGACCTCCTCCGGCCGTACGGCGACGCGCGGGTGACGGTGTCGGCCCCCGCGACTCCGCTGTTCCTGCCGGCAGGGACGGCGCGAGAGGTGGGCGCGGCCGTCGGCGCGGCGCTCGACAACGTGTCGCGTCACTGCGCGGAGGGCACGCGCGCGTGGGTGTTCGCTGAACAGGACGGAGAGGCGGTGACGGTGTCCGTACGGGACGAGGGCCCCGGCATCCCGGACGGACGCCTGGAGCAGGCGGCGGCCGACGGCCGGATGGGCGTCGCCCGGTCCATCCGCGGTCGCATCGCGGACCTCGGCGGGACGGTGACGATCACCTCCTCTCGGACGGGTACCGAGGTCGAGTTGTCGGTCCCCGCCACGCCGGCGGGCGCCGGTCGCCGGAGGCGTGTATGAATGTCCGAGATCCAGAGGAGGGGCGGCCGGTCATGCGGGTCATGGTGGTGGACGATCACCCGATGTGGCGGGACGCCGTCGCGCGCGACCTGGACGAGGCCGGCTGCGAGGTGGTGGCCACCACGGGGGAGGGCCGGCAGGCCCTCCGCATCGCGGCCGCCGTACGGCCCGATGTGGTGGTGCTGGACCTCCAATTGCCGGATCTGCCCGGAGTGGAGGTCGCCAGAGGGCTCGGCGCCTCCGCTGATCCGCCGCGCGTTCTGGTCCTGTCGGCGAGCGCCGAGCCGGAGGACGTCCTCGAAGCCGTCAAGGCCGGCGCTTCCGGATATATCGTGAAATCGGCTAGCAAGGAGGACTTCCTGGACGCGGTCCGGCGGACCGCGGAGGGTGACGCCGTCTTCACACCAGGGCTGGCAGGGCTCGTGCTGGGGGAGTACCGGAGGCTCGCCGCGCAGCCCGCGGCCCCGGCGGGGCCCGTGCTGACCGAACGGGAGACCGAGGTTCTGCGCCTGGTGGCCAAGGGTTTGTCCTACCGGCAGATCGCGGCCAGGCTCGTGTTGTCCCACCGTACGGTCCAGAACCACGTGCAGAACACGCTCAGCAAGCTTCAGCTCCACAACCGGGTCGAGCTGGTCCGCTACGCCATCGAGAAGGGCCTGACGGAACGGGACTGACACCTGGAGGCGCGGACGAGCCCCCGCCGCACGGCACTACAGTGGGGAAGTTCCCGCTGGGCCGGCGCGTTGTCGCCCGTGGCATGAAATGTCCGTCCGGAGGTTCCCACCTATGTCGATGACCACATTCGGAGAGCCCTGCGTCCTGCTCAAGTTAGGCGAGGTCGTCCTCAAGGGCAGGAACCGCGAGCTGTTCGAGATGCGGTTGCGGGCGAACATCAAGGCCGCCCTCAAGGACTACTCGGTGGACATCCGCCAGCGGCACGGCGTCATCGCGCTGTTCCTCCCCGAGGGGACCGCCTACGAGGTCGCGGCGGCGGTGGCGCAGCGGGTGTCCGAGGTGCCCGGACTGGTCCTCATCCACCTCGCGTGGCGTGTCCCCAAGGACCCCGAGATCGTCACGAAGGCGGCCATCGAGCTCGTCAGGGACACCGACGAGGTGGCCCGCAAGGCGCACTTCGCCGTCCGATCGCGGCGCCGGGACAAGCGGTTCCCGCTGCGCTCCAACGAGCTGGACCGGCTCGTCGGCGGTGCGATCAACGACACCTACGGCCTGCCGGTGAGCCTGAAGAACCCCGAGCTGACCGTGCACATCGAGGTCGACAGGGACGAGGTGTTCCTGTTCACCGGCGGCATCCCCGGCCAGGGCGGCCTTCCGGTCGGCTCCAGCGGTCGTGGCCTGGTGCTCATGTCGGGCGGCATCGACTCCCCGGTCGCCGCGTACCGCATGATGCGCCGCGGACTTCGGGTGGACTTCCTGCACTTCTCCGGCATTCCGTTCACGACGTCGGAGTCGATCTACAAGGCGTACGCGCTGGTCCGCAACCTCGACAAGTTCCAGGGCAAGTCCCGCCTGTGGGTCGTGCCGTTCGGCAAGGCCCAGCAGTCGATCAGGGCGTCGGGCCAGGACCGGCTCGCCATGATCGCGCAGCGGCGGCTCATGCTGAAGACGGCCGAGGAGGTGGCCCACCGCATCCACGCCGAGGCTCTCGTCACGGGTGACTCGCTCGGCCAGGTCTCCTCCCAGACGCTGACCAACATCACCGCGCAGGACAACGCCGTCGACCTCCCGATCCTCCGGCCGCTGATCGGGCTGGACAAGACCGAGATCATCGCGGAGGCCCGCCGGATCGGCACCCTGGAGATCTCCGAGCTTCCCGACGAGGACTGCTGCACGCTGCTGGCTCCGCGTTCGGCGGAGACCCGGGCGAAGATCGAGGACCTGAAGCTGATCGAGAAGCGTCTGGACGCAGAAGACCTGGCATCCCAGCTGGCCGACTCCATCCGCCCCTACCGCCTGGACGCCGACACCTGACCCCCTCGGGCGTGATCATGCACAGGCTCGGGATTGCCCCACTTGACCTGCCCAAACCTTTTTGGTGATCATGCACAGGTTCGGAGAAAGGCCCCCCGACCAGCAGACTTCCTCGCCGTGATCATGCACGGATTCGGCGGAACCCCGGCTGACCAGCGCATATACGCCGCGTGATCATGCACGGGTTCCTCGATGGCCGGCCTGACCTGCGTGAACTCCGTGCGTGATCATGCACGGGCTCGTCCGGGCTCTCGCGGCCCGAGCGCCCCGCGAGACGGGCTTCCGATGGTGCTGTGACATCGCGGGATCGGCGGCCCACCCTCTGTACGGCATGCGCTGTGACGCGCATGCCGTACGAACCCGGCGGTGCATGATCACGAAAGGCGTCGGCGCAGGTCGAATGGGCCAATCGCGAATCTGTGCATGATCGCGCGGCGTATATGCGCTGGTCAGCCGGGGTCCCACCGAATCCGTGCATGATCACGGCCGGAGTGACCGCAGGTCAACTGGGCTCCCATCGAACCTGTGCATGATCACGGCGGGGGGAGGCGCAGGTCGGCTGGGGGTTCGCCGAACCTGTGCATGATCACGCCCGGGTGGGGGTGGTGGCCAGGGTGCGGGACATGAGCTTGGGGAACTCCTGCATGATCATGGCCAGCTCGTCCAGGTCGCCGTCGACCAGAGCCTGCGGGCCGTCGCACAGAGCCTCTTCGGGGTGCGGGTGCACATCGATGATCACGCCGTCGGCCCCGACCGCGATGGCCGACCGGGTCAGAGGCAGCACGAGGTCCCTGCGGCCGCCGGAGTGGGACGGGTCCACGATGACCGGCAGGTGGGACATCCGCTGCACCACCGGCACCGCCGAGATGTCCAGCGTGTTGCGGGTCGCCGTCTCGTAGGTCCTGATGCCCCGCTCGCACAGCACGATGTCGAGGTTCCCCCGCTGCGCGATGTACTCGGCCGCCATCAGCCATTCCTCGATCGTGGCGGTCATGCCCCGCTTGAGCATGACCGGCTTGCCCGCGGCGCCGACGGCCTGGAGCAGCGCGAAGTTCTGGGCGTTGCGGGTCCCCACCTGCAGCATGTCCGCGTAGGAGGCGACCAGCGCCACGTCGTGGGCGTCGACCACCTCGGTGACGATCGGCAGGCCCGTCTGCTCCCGGACGTCCGCCAGGATGCGCAGGCCCTTCTCCCCGAGTCCCTGGAAGGCGTACGGCGAGGTCCGCGGCTTGAACGCGCCGCCGCGCAGCAGGGTCGCACCCGCGGCCTTGGCCATCTCGGCGGCCTCGAGGGTCTGCGTGGGAGTCTCGACCGCGCACGGGCCGGCGATGAGCGTGACGGTGTCCGGGCCGATCGGGACCCCGCGGACGGTGACAGTGGACCGTTCGGGGTGGTTGTCCCTGCTGACCAGCTTGTACGGCGTGGACACACGCACCACGTCCGCCACGCCCGGCAGCCCCCGGAGGTTCAGTGCCGCGAACTGCTCCACGTCGCCGATCAGCCCGATGATCGTGCGGCTCACTCCCCGGCTGACGAAGGCCTCGCCTCCGGCGGAGGCGACGAGCCGGACGACCGACTCGATGTCGTCCTGCGTGGCTCCGGGGGCCATGACGATGACCATGTGACGCTCCTTCTGACTCCGTACGGCGGAAAATCGGTAGAAATCGGGAAATCGATTGATTCGATCTCGGCTGAGAGACGGTGGAACCCGGTAAAACGCAGAAGGCCCCGGATCCTTTCGGACCCGGGGCCTTCGTTCGCCTTGGCTGTCAGCGCAGCACGTGGAGGCGAACGGTCCTCACGGGTCCGTCGCCATACCAAAACGAGAAGCTACGCATGTCCCGCAATATATCCCATAGGCGGAAGCCCGCGTCGCCAGGCCATGGGGCCATGGTGAGTGATCTACCCCCGGGTGACAGTATTGGGGCGTGCCGGAGATGTCTGAGGAGGAGAACCGTCTGCCCCCGGGGCAGCACATCGCTCGAGGACGTCCCGTCATCCACTACGGCCGAGTGCCGACGTTCCGGCCGCAGACCTGGCGTTTCCAGGTGTTCGGGGCGACGGCGAGCGGCCAGGTGCACGAGTTCACCTGGGACCAGTTCGCCGGGCTGCCCAGGACGTCGGTGATCGCCGACTTCCACTGCGTGACCAAGTTCTCGATCATGGGCTACGAGTGGGCCGGCGTCTCCGCTCCCGAACTCCTGGAGCGCGTCCCTCCCGCGCCGGGCGTGCGTCACGTGATGATCTGGGCCGAGTACGGCTACAGCGCCAACGTCCGCATGGACGACTTCGCGCGGGAGTCGACGCTGTTCGCCACCGAACTCGAGGACAAACAGTTGTCGCCGGAACGGGGCTATCCCCTTCGGGCCGTCGTGCCCCACCTCTATGCGTGGAAAAGCGTGAAATGGGTGCGCGGGATCGAGTACCTGACGGATGACAGGCGCGGTTTCTGGGAGGAACGCGGCTATCACAACGTCGGCGACCCCTGGACGGAGCAGCGCTACTCATATCAGGAGGAGCCGGGCGACGGCCCTCTCTGAGGCGCGCCAGCCGTTACGGTGACCGGCGTGTCTGTTCTCGCCTGGCTGGGGCTCTGCGCCGTCACCGGAGCGCTCGGGTTCATCCTCGCCCGCGGGAGGCCGTGCCGCGGCGAGCTCGCGGGGGAGCCGACCTATCTGGCCCTCCACATCGCCGGGCTGGCGGCGCCCTCACTCCGCGCGGGCCTGAACGGCAACTCCGCCCGCAAGGCCGTACGGCATCTGCGCACGTTGCTGGGGACCTCGGCGCTGGCCATCACGTCGGCGGAGCGGGTGCTCGCCCGCGACGGGGACGGCGTCCCCGACGACGACCAGGTGCTCACGGAGGTCCGGGTCGTCATGATGGGCGGCCGCCCGCACGTGGTCGCGGGGGAGCCGAGCGCCGTGCTCGTGCCGCTCACGGTCGAGGGACGGATGATCGGCACGCTGGCGGTCTACGACGCCGAGGTCAGCGCCGTCCTGGTGCGCACGGCGACGGAGGTGGGGCGCTGGGTCTCCGGGCAGTTGGAGCTGGCCGAGCTGGACACCTCACGCAGGCGCATGCTGGAGGCCGAGATGCGGGCGTTGCGGGCGCAGATCTCGCCCCACTTCGTCTACAACTCGCTGACGACGATCGCCTCGTTCGTCCGCACCGATCCGGAACGGGCCCGAGAGCTGCTGCTGGACTTCGCCGACTTCACCCGCTACGCCCTGCGCAGGGTCCGCGACTTCACCACGCTTGCCGACGAGCTGAGCTGTGTGGACCGCTACCTCCTGCTGGAGCGCGCGAGGTTCGGCGACCGCCTGCGCTTCACCGTCCAGGTCGCGCCGGAGGTGTTGCGGGTCCCCGTGCCCTTCCTGTGCCTGCAGCCCCTGGTGGAGAACGCCATCAAGCACGGCATGCCCGGAGAGGTCCGCGTGGTGATCAAGGACGCCGGCCCCGAGGCGCACATCCTGGTCGAGGACGACGGGATCGGGATGGACCCCGAGCACGTCAGGGCGATCCTCGGCGAGGACGCCACGGCGGGGATCGGACTGAGCAACGTCGACCTGCGGATGCGGCACATCTACGGCCATGACTACGGCCTCGTGGTGGACTCGGCGCCCGGTGAGGGGACGCGAATCCGGCTAAGAGTGCCCAAATGCCACTCCGCCCACGACGTGCTGTAGTCGCGATATCACGGATTGTCGCCAGATGGCTTGCGCGGGAGGCGGGCCACGGGGCACGGTGTGGCCATGCTGCGCGTTCTCGCTGTCGACGACGAGGTCCCCGCCCTGTCCGAGCTCGCCTATCTCCTGAGACAGGATGCCCGCGTCGAGCACGTCACTACGGCGTCCGACGGTGGCGCCGCACTCCAGGACATGGTCCAGATGATCGCCGCAGGGGAACGCCTCGACGGAGTGTTCCTCGACGTGCGGATGCCGGGCCTCGACGGCCTGGACCTCGCCCGGCTGATCGGCGGCTTCCCCTCTCCGCCCCGTCTCATCTTCGTCAGCGCTCATGACTGCGCGGTCCAGGCGTTCGAACTCGAGGCCGTCGACTATCTGCTGAAGCCGGTACGCCCTGAGCGGCTGGCGGAGGCCGTACGGCGGCTGTGGGCCGCTGTGGCGCCCTCCACGGGAGAGGAGGCCGTCGACGTCATCCCCGTCGAGCTGGGCGGCCGGACGAAGTTCCTGGCGCAGCAGGACGTGTCCCATGCCGAGGCGCACGGCGACTACGTGCGGCTGCACACGGCGGACTCGACCTACCTGGTCCGCATGTCGCTGGCGGCGCTCGAGCGTCGCTGGGGCGGTTCCGGTTTCATCCGGGCCCACCGCAGCACACTGGTCAACGCCCGGCACGTCAGCGAGTTGCGTTTCGACGCCGGTCGAGTGGTCCTCCAGGTCGGCTCCAAGGTGCTCCCGGTGAGCAGGCGGCACACCCGGCAGGTGCGCGAGCAACTGGTCCGTCAGTTCAGGAGCGGACCGGTGCCCACCGCCGACGTCCGCTGAGCCGTACGACGCCTTCAGGAAACGGGGCCGGGAGCCCGCGGCCGACGTCCGCCGAGCCGTCCGAGGGCGGTGCGGGAGGCGTCGGGAGGCCGTTGTGCACCAGGAGCGACCGTTCGTCGCCTCAGGAACCCCGCTCATCGCGATTCGGCTCGCCGCATGGCGCGAACTAGAGACCGCTCGTCCGAAGGCCCATCCGGCCGTGTGATTACGGCTCGTAGTCTTTCCCGCGTCGGAAGACACGCGGGGTAGTCATCGAAGTGAGCAAGTTGTCACCTTGGGGCTACCGGGCGGGCCCTACCGGGGGGGAGGGCCCGGCTCCGCGTGACGGGGGGCGTCCGCAGGAGCGGTCCGGCCATACGGGGGCGCCGGATCGCAGCGGGGTACGGCGTCCGGGGGACGCCGTGATCAGAGGTGACGGTTCAGGGGCGCCGTCACCAGAGGATGGCGGTCCGGGGGGACGTCATCCGGTGAAGGCGGCCGTCGGGGGGCGCCGTCATCACGGAGGCGGCGGTCCGGGGGGACGCCGCGAGGAGAAGGGCGGCGGGACGGCGTCTGGGGGCGCCGTCCCCCAGCGCGGGCCGGGTCAGGCGCTCCGGGAGTCGCAGGCCGGGTCAGGCGCTCCGGAGCTTCTTGAGGAGTTCGATGTCCTCCCGGTGCTTGTCGCCCTTGCCCGGCGTCTCGATGCAGAGCGAGATCCCGGCGGCGACCGGATGACGCATGAGATCGGCGAACGCCTGCGCGCCGATGTGACCGGCGCCGATGTTCTCGTGCCGGTCCTTCTTGGAGCCGCACACGTCCTTGGAGTCGTTGGCGTGGATCAGCCGGAGGCGGCCCGGGGCGATCTCGTGCAGCGCGTCGAGGGTGGCCCCCACCCCGTCGGGGGCGGCGAGGTCGTGCCCGGCCGCGAACGCGTGGCAGGTGTCCAGGCAGACGCCCACCTTGGGGTGATGATCGAGGGCCTCCAGGTAGGGGCCGAGATCCTGCACGGTGGCGCACAACATCTGGCCCTGCCCGGCCATGGGCTCGAGCAGCAGGTCGGGCCCGTCCTCGCCGACCTCGTCGAGCAGGGGCAGCAGGTGCTCGCGCACCTGGCGCATGGCGTCCTCGCGCGACTGGCTGACGGCCGAGCCGGTGTGGACGACCACGCCGCGAGCCCCGATCTGAGCCGCGCGGCGCAGCGTGTGGCGGGTCACCGCGACCGAGTTCTCCAGGGTCGCCGGAGTGGGCGAGCCGAAGTTGATCAGGTAGTTGGCGTGGACGAAGGTCTGCACGCCCGAGGCGGCCAGCTTCTCGTCCTCGGCCGGGTTGCCCACGCTGAGGGCCCAGCCCCGCGGGTTGGTCACGAAGATCTGGATCATCTCCGCACCGATCTCGGCGGCGTATTTCAGCCCGCCGGTCGCCAGGCCCCCCGTGACGAACACGTGCCCGCCGATGAGATTCGTTGAAGTCATGATGCGTCCAGCGTAATGTCGGCCCCTTTGTGACCGCTCCCTTTGTGTCAACGTACAAACCGGAGCGGGTGCGGGGACGGGCACTTGGGAGTTCCCGCTGCTGGACCTGGTCCGCCCAGAGTTGTCTACTGGCTGCCATGCGTGAAATCAGCCCGGAGGACCTGCGCTCCTGCTGCGCGTCCGCCGCCTGGGTGTCGGCGGTCGCGCGGCGGGGGCCGTACCGGGACCTCGCCGGGCTGATCGACGCGGGGGAGGCGGCGATCGCTGACCTGAGCTGGTCCGACGTGGAGGAGGCGCTGTCGGCGCATCCCCGGATCGGCGAGCGGCGGGCGGGAGACGGCAAAGAGGCCGCGTGGTCGCGGAGCGAGCAGTCGGGGACCGCGACGGCCGGCCAGGCGGTGCTCGACGCGATCCGGGAGGGCAACGCCGCCTACGAGGAGCGTTTCGGGCACGTCTACCTGGTCTGTGCGACCGGCCGCAGTGCCGAGGAGATGCTCGTGTTCCTGCGCGAACGGCTCGCGGGCGACGAGGAGTCCGAACGGAAGATCGTCCGCGAGGAGCTGACCGCGATCGTGAAGCTGAGGCTGGCGAAGCTGTGGGAGGGCCGATGAGCCTGTCCACCCATGTGCTCGACACCGTCACCGGACGGCCCGCCCCCGACCTGTTCGTACGGCTCTCGCGCCGCGCGGCGCACGGGTTCGTGCCGGTCGCCGAGGGGCGGACGGACGGCGACGGCCGCATCCGCGAGTGGTCGCCCCTCGGCCGCGAGTGGATCGCGGACGGCGACCCGCGACCCGGGACCTACCGGCTCGTGTTCGACACGGCCGCCTACCTGGGGCAGGACGCCTTCTTCCCCGAGGTCAGCATCGTCTTCACCATCCGCGACGCCGGCGAGCACCATCACGTGCCGCTGCTGCTCAGCCCGTTCGCCTACTCGACCTATCGGGGGAGCTAGCTTGATCATCTTGGGTCCCAACAGGTACGGCAAGGCCGAGACGAGGGTGGTGCGGGTCACCAGACACGGCGACGCCCACCACATCAAGGACCTCAACGTCAGCACCTCGCTGTCCGGAGACATGGCCGAGGTGCATCTCAGCGGGGACAACTCGGCTGTGCTGGCCACCGACACGCAGAAGAACACGGTCCACGCGTTCGCCAAGAAGCACGGCGTGGGCGCGATCGAGGACTTCGCCCTGCTCCTGGCCCGTCACTTCGTGGACTCCCAGCCGACCGTCCACCACGCGCGGGTCGCGATCGAGGAGTACTCCTGGGAGCGCAACGGCTCCTCCGGGCACTCCTTCGTGCGATCGGGCGGGGAGACCCGCACCTGCGTGGCCCACTACGACGGCTCCCAGGCCTGGGTCGTCTCCGGGCTGACCGGCCTGGTCGTCCTCAACACCACGAACTCGGAGTTCTGGGGCTACATCAAGGACGAGTACACGACGTTGCCGGAGACCCGCGACCGCATCCTCGCCACGGCCGTGGACGCCACCTGGCGGCACGCCGCTCCGGACGGCGGCGCCTACGACAAGTCGTACGAGAACGCCAGGCAGGCGCTCCTCGCGGCCTTCGCGGGGACCTACAGCCTCTCCCTGCAGCAGACCCTCTACGCCATGGGGTCCCGCGTGCTGAAGGACTGCCCCGAGATCTGCGAGGTACGGCTCTCGCTGCCCAACAAGCACCACTTCCTCGTGGACCTTTCGCCGTTCGACCTGGACAACGACGGAGAGGTGTACTTCGCCGCCGATCGGCCGTACGGGCTCATCGAGGGCGCCGTCCTGCGTGAGGACGCCCCCGGCGCCGGACCGGCCTGGGACTAGCGCCATGGACTTCCTGCGCCCTGTCACCTGGGAACAAGCTCTGGCGTACAAGGCCGAACGGCCGGAGGCGACGCCGATCCAGGGCGGCACCGACGTCATGGTGGAGATCAACCTCGACAAGGGGCGGCCCGCCGCCCTCCTCGACCTGAATCCCGTGGCCGAGCTGACCCGGTGGTCGGCGGAGGGGACCGAGATCCGCGTGGGATCCGGGGTGACCTACACCCGGCTGATCGCCGAACTGGGGCCGCTCCTGCCCGGTCTCGCGCAGGCGTCCCGGACCGTCGGGTCGCCGCAGATCCGCAACAGGGGCACCGTCGCGGGCAACCTCGGCGCCGCCTCACCGGCAGGGGACGCGCATCCGCCGCTACTGGCCTCCGGCGCCATCGTGGAGGCGGAATCGGTGCGCGGGACGCGGATCATCCCGATCGCCGAGTTCTACACCGGAGTGAAACGCAACGCGCTGCGGCCGGACGAGCTGATCCGCGCGGTGCGCATCCCCGCGGCGACCGGCCCGCAGTACTTCTCCAAGATCGGCACCAGGAACGCCATGGTGATCGCGGTCTGCTCCTTCGCCGTGGCCCTGCATCCCGGGGAGCGGCGCGTGGGAACGGGCATCGGGTCCGCGGCGCCCACTCCCCGGCGCGCGCCGGAGGCGGAGGAGTTCGTCGCCGCCGAGCTCGACTGGGAGGGCCGCTCGCCACTGGATCCCGAGGCCGCCCGCAGGTTCGGCGAGCTCGTCGCCGGAGCGGCCGCGCCCATCGACGACGTGCGCGGGCGGGCGGACTACCGGCTGCATTCGCTGGCCGTGATGGCTCGCCGCACGCTCGGGTGGGCATGGAACGACTACACGGGGAGGGGGCCGGCATGAGGGTGAACATCAGTGTCAACGGCGAGTCGATGGCCGCGGACGACGTATGGGAGGGCGAGAGCCTCCTCTACGTCCTCAGGGAACGGCTAGGCCTGCCGGGGGCGAAGAACGCCTGCGAGCAGGGCGAGTGCGGTTCGTGCACGGTCTACCTGGACGGAACCCCGGTCTGCGCCTGCCTGGTCGCGGCCGGCCAGGCGGAGGGCCGGGACGTGATCACGGTGGAGGGCCTGGCCTCGGGCGGGGAACTGGACGAGGTTCAGCGGTCCTTCGTGGAGGCGGGAGCCGTACAGTGCGGGTTCTGCACTCCCGGGCTGATCGTCCAGGCGCATTCGCTGATCGAGAGCACGCCCGGGGTCCCCGCGGACGCCGAGATCCGCGAGGCCCTGGCCGGCAACCTCTGCCGATGCACCGGATACGAGAAGATCCTCGACGCCGTCCGCCTGGCCGCCGCCCGCAAACACCAGCCGTGATCATGCACACCTTCGTGATCATGCCGCCCTGCCTGCGAGCCTCCCGTGCGTGATCATGCACGCGTTCGGAGAACACCCCTCCGGCCTGCCCGTTCTCCGAGCGTGATCATGCGCACCTTCGCTGCCGACCACTCTGACCTGCGAGTTTCCTGTGCGTGATCATGCAATACGGCGAGTCGTCATCGAGAACGCCCACATCGTCCCGATCGTCGGGCAGGAGATCTCCTCCGGCCACATCGTGATCGAGGACGACCGGATCACGGCCGTCGGCCCGGGCGCGGCGCCAGCCGTACCCGAGGGCGCGCAGCGCGTCGACGGATCCGGCTGCCTGGCGACCCCGGGGTTCGTCAACACCCACCACCACCTCTACCAGTGGGCCTCGCAGGGCATCACGCCCGACGGGACGCTGTTCGAGTGGCTGGTCGCCAGCTACCGGTTGTGGGGACGGATGGACGCCGAGGTGGTGTCGGGAGCGGCGACGGCCGGGCTGGCCTGGCTGGCCAGGTCGGGCTGCACGACGTCGACCGACCACCACTACGTCTTCCCCAAGGGGCGCGGCGACCTGTTCGACGCCGAGATCGAGGCGGCCCGGCAGGTGGGCGTGCGGTTCCATCCGTGCCGCGGCTCGATGGACCGCGGCCAGTCCCAGGGCGGGCTGCCGCCGGACGACCTCGTCGAGGGGGCCGACGAGGTTCTCCAGGCGACCGAGGACGCCATCCGCAAATATCATGATCCGTCGTTCGGCTCGATGCTCCGCGTCGCCGTCGCGCCCTGCTCGCCGTTCTCGGTGACCGGCGAACTGATGCTCAGGTCCGCGGAGCTCGCCCGCTCGTACGGCGTCCGCCTGCACACCCACATCGCGGAGACCGCGGACGAGGACGAGCACTGCAGAGCGCAGTTCGGCATGCTCCCGGTCGAGTACCTCGAGCAGCTCAACTGGCTCGGCCCGGACGTGTGGCTCGCCCACTGCGTCCATCTGACCGACGCCGACATCCGACGTTTCGCCCAGACCGGCACGGGCACGGCCCACTGTCCCTCGTCCAACGGACGCCTCGGCGCGGGCATCGCCCGCATCTCCGACCTGCTCCGCGAGGGCGCCCCGGTCGGCCTCGGCGTCGACGGCGCGGCCTCCAGCGAGATGACCCCGCTCGCGGGCGAGGTGCGGATGGCGATGCTCATGCAGCGCGCCCGGTACGGCCCGCGCGCGCTGACCGCCCGCCAGGCACTCGAACTGGCCACCATCGGCGGGGCCAGGTGCCTCGGCCGTGAGAAGGAGATCGGCTCCCTGGAGCCGGGCAAACTGGCCGACATCGCCCTGTGGCGGCTCGGCGGCTACCACGCGGCGATCGACGATCCCGTCGTGGCGTTCGCGTACGGTCAGACCCCGCCCCTGGCCAGGCTCCTGGTGGGCGGCCGGACGGTGGTCGAGGACGGCGAGCTGCGGACGGTCTCCGACGCCGAGGCCGCGCAGGCGGGGGCACGGGCCCACCGCCGGCTGCTGGCGGCCGCCGAGTGAGCGCCGCCGAGCGCGCCCCGGACGCCGCCGAGCACGTTCCGGATGCCAGGGCCGCGGACGAGCCGTACGACCTGGTCGTCCGGTCGCGCCGGGCCGTCACCCCCGAGGGGGAGCGCCCGCTGGCGGTGGCCGTACGAGCGGGCAGGATCGCGGCCCTCCGCCCCTATGACGAGCCGCCGCCCGCGCGGGAGACCGTCGGCCTCGGCGACCTCGCGTTGCTGCCCGGTCTGGTGGACACGCACGTCCACGTCAACGAGCCCGGGCGTACGCACTGGGAGGGGTTCGCCTCGGCCACCAGGGCGGCCGCCGCCGGAGGCGTGACGACGATCGTCGACATGCCGCTCAACTCGCTGCCGCCCACGGTCGACGTCGCCTCCCTGGAGGTCAAGCGGAAGGCGGCCCGGGGGCAGTGTCACGTCGACGTCGGCTTCTGGGGCGGGGCCGTGCCCGGCAACGTGGCGGATCTGCGGCCGTTGCACGAGGCCGGCGTCTTCGGCGTCAAGTGTTTCCTGTCTCCCTCAGGTGTCGACGAGTTCCCCGCGCTCGATCGCGACGGCCTCAGGACCGCGCTCGTGGAGCTGGCGTCGTTCGACGGGCTGCTCATCGCACACGCGGAGGATCCCGCCGCGCTGACCGAACCGACCGGCCCGACATATCCGGACTTCTTGAGGTCTCGTACTCCGGACGCCGAGCGGAGAGCCGTCGAGCAGGTCATCGAGCTCGCCGCGGAGACGGGAGCACGCGCCCACATCGTGCACGTCTCGGCCGCCGCCTGCATCGAGCCGCTGCGCCAGGCTCAGCGGGACGGCGTGCGGATCAGTGCCGAGACGTGTCCCCACTACCTCTGCCTGACCGCCGAGGAGGTCACGGGACCGGCGTACAAGTGTTGCCCGCCCGTCAGGGAGGCCGCCAACCGCGACGCCCTCTGGCAGGCACTCGCGGACGGCGTGCTGATGGGGATCGTCTCCGACCACTCGCCGTCGACGCCCGATCTCAAGGTGCCCGACTTCGCCGCGGCGTGGGGTGGCGTCTCCTCGCTCCAGCTCGGACTGCCCGTCGTGTGGACCGCCGCCCTCTCCCGGGGGTACGGCCTGCCCGACGTCGTCAGATGGATGGCCCGGGGGCCCGCGGCGCTGGCCGGCCTGCCGTACAAGGGAGACCTGCGGGTCGGCGCGGACGCCGACCTGGTGGCGTTCGACCCGGCGGCCGAGTTCACGGTCGACGTGGCGGCGCTGCACCATCGCAACCCGGTCTCGCCCTACGACGGCAGGACGCTGACGGGCGTCGTGCGGACCACATGGTCACGCGGTGTGCCGGTCGACTACGTCACGCCGACCGGAAGGTTCCTGACCCCAGGGAGATGAGATGACGGACTTCACCCGCTTGCCCGATCTTGCCCTTCGGACGTACGGCGGGGCCGTCGTCGCCGCCAACGACGAGTCGTTCGCGGAGCGTGAGGCGCTCATCCGGCCGGGCCCGCCGTCGTTCCAGCCGCACACGTTCGGAGCGAAGGGCCAGCTTTACGACGGCTGGGAGACCAGGAGGCGCCGTGAGCCGGGGCACGACTGGGCGATCGTCCGGCTCGGCCTCCCCGGTGTGATCAGGGGGATCGTGATCGACACCGCCTGGTTCAAGGGCAACTACCCGCCCCACGCGTCCGCCGAGGCGTGCACCGTGGACGGCCTGTCCACGCCGGGGGAGCTCGCCGAGCGGGCCGACTGGGTGGAGATCGTGCCGACGAGCGCGCTCAAGGGCGACACCGCCCACCTGTTCGAGGTCGCGGACCCGCGCCGTTTCACCCATGTGCGGTTGAACATCTTCCCCGACGGGGGCGTGGCCAGGCTGCGCGTGCACGGGGAGGTCGTGCCCGACCCCACGTTCCTGAGTGGGCTCACCGTTGATCTCGCGGCACTGGAGAACGGGGGTCTCGTGATCGCCTGCTCCGACGAGTTCTACTCCTCGCCCAACAACGTCATCGCGCCGGGACTGTCCAGGAACCAGGCCGAGGGATGGGAGACCGCCCGGCGCAGGGACGGCGGCAACGACTGGCTGGTCGTGGCGCTCGCGGGCGCAGGCACCGTGGCCGTGGCCGAACTCGACACGACGAACCTCGTCTTCAACGCGCCCGGCTGGGCCTCGCTCAGCGGGATCGACGCGGGGGAGGCGGCGCTGGACGACGGGGAGGCGTGGTTCCCGCTGCTTGCCCGGACGCGGCTGCAGCCGGACACCCGGCATCGCTTCCGCCTCGACAGCGACCGCAGGATGACCCACGCCCGGCTCGACATCTACCCCGACGGCGGCCTCGGACGACTCCGCCTGCTCGGCTCGCTCGCCCCCTGACCTGGCCGCGGTCCGCCCTGGCGCCTCACCGAAGCCGAAGCCGAAACCGACGCCGACTTCGGAGCAGGGCCAGGGGCAGGACCGCGGGACAGGGTGTCAGTGCCAGATCATGATCGTGGTGCCGGCCGGTTGCTGACCGAGAGGCTGCTCGCCCACCACCCGCTGGGTGCCGACGAGGTTGCGGGTCTTCACCTTGAAGCCCGCCGCCTTCAGCTCGTTCTGGGCGTCCTGCACGTTCTTGAACCGCACATCAGGCACGTTGACCAGGTTGGCCTGCTGGTCGCCGTTGTTCTCCCACGGCCAGTGGAAGCCCTGATCGGGGCCTCGGGAGACTGTCAGGCGGACGTTCGCTCCGGCCACGGTCTCCGAGCCGCCCGCCGGATCCTGGGCGATGACGGTCCCCGGCGCGGTGTCGTCCGCGGTCTCGTCGATCTGGACGTTGAAGCCCTTCTCGCGGAGGAACTGCTCGGCCTGGTCGCGCATCATCTGCGTGACGTCCGGCATGAGCAGGCCCGCGCTGACCACGAGGTTGACGGTCGAGTTCTTCCTGACGCGCTTACCCACGTCGGGGCTCGTCTTGACGATGAGGCCGCGGGCCACGGTGTCGCTCGCGGTCTTGCTCACGCGCCCGACGTTCAGGCCGGCCTGCCCGATCGCCTCGCGGGCGTCCGCCTCGCTGAGACCCTGGACCTTCGGCACCGGCACGGTCTCCGGGCCGGCCGACGGGATGAGCGTGATCCGTGCGCCCTTGTCCACCTCGGTCCCGGCCACGGGGTCGGACTCGAGCACCAGGTCCTTTTCCACGTGGTCGTCGAAGCGCGCCTTCCCGACCGTGACGACGAAGCCCTGCTGCTCGGCCGCATGCTTGGCGACCGTGATGTTCTGGTTGAGCAGGTCGGGCACCTTCGTGTAGCGCCCCTGCGAGAACCACCAGCCGGTGAGCGCCACGCCGGCGACCATCAGCAGGGCGAGGCCGGCGATGAACCAGGTCGACCGCCTCTTCAGCACGTTGCGGCGGGGACCGTCCGGCGGCGCGGTCATCAGATCGGTCCGCGGCTGGATCATCGTGTGGTTGGGCGGTGCCGGCGTGTGGTGCCCGGGGGCGAGGTACTGCCCCGTGCTGTACGGCTCGGCCGGCATGGCCGCCGTGGAGAGGGAGACGGGAGCGGCGTGCTGACCCGCCTTGGGCGTCTTGGGCAGAACGCGGTGCACCTCGACGGCGGCGACCAGCATCGCCGTGGCGTCGGAGGGACGCCTGGCGGGATCGCGATCGGTGGCCGCCGCGACCAGGGCGTCGAGTTGCGGCGCGATGTCGCCGACGACGGCGGACGGGACGGGGACGCTGTCGTGGACGTGCCGGTAGGCGACCGACATCGGTGTGTCGCCCTCGTACGGCTGCCGCCCGGTCAGCAACTCGAACAACATGATGCCGACGGCGTAGACGTCGCTGCGGGAGTCCGCGAGACCGGCCGTGACCTGCTCGGGCGACATGTAGCCGATCGTGCCGATCATGATGCCGGTCTTGGTCTGGTTCGTCGCCTCGACGGCGCGCGCAAGGCCGAAGTCGACGACCTTCACGCGGCCGTCGTCGGTGAGCAGGACGTTCTCCGGCTTGACGTCCCGGTGGACGAGGCCGGCCTGGTGGGCCGCGCCGAGCGCGGCCAGCACCGGGATGACGATCTCCAGCGCTTCGCGCGCGGGTAGGCGGCCTCGCTTGCGCAGGACGTCGCGCAGCGTCCGGCCGGGCACGTACTCCATCGAGAGATAGACGTGCTTGCCGTCGGTGCCCTGGTCGAAGACCTGCACGATGTTGGGGTGGCTGAGGCTGGCCACGGACCTGGCCTCGCCGATGAACCGCCGCACGAACTGGGGGTCCTCGGCAAGCGTGTGGTGCATCACCTTGACGGCGACCGTACGATCGAGCCGGACGTCCAGAGCAAGATAGACGGAGGCCATTCCACCCCGGGCGATCCGGGACTCGACGCGGTAGCGCCCGTCGAGCACATGCCCCACGATCGGGTCGGTTAGCGTCGTGTCCACGCGCCCGAGTTTAAGGGTGATTTGCCACTCGCCGGGCTCGGGAATCCCAAACTGAGACCTTTTCCGCCGTCAATTCGACGCCGATGGAAAGGTCACTTGCTGCGATAACCGTAATTTACGGCGGCCTTGACCCCTGGTGATGGGCCGGAGGCACGCCGGCCGGGTTCAGGCCGTCCGAGAGGGCGACGACGCCTCCGCGTACCGCCGCATGGGGATGCGTCCCGCGATGCGGGCCGCCCGCCCGGCCGTGACGGCGTGACGCATGGCGGCGGCCATCAGGCCGGGCCGTTGTGCCCTGGTCACGGCGCTCGCGAGAAGCACGGCGTCGCAGCCGAGTTCCATCGCCAGCGCGGCGTCGCTCGCCGTGCCGATGCCCGCGTCGAGGATCACCGGGACTCCGGCGGACTCCACGATCAGCTCGATGTTGTGCGGGTTGCGGATGCCGAGCCCCGAGCCGATCGGGGCGCCGAGCGGCATCACCGCGGCGCACCCGGCCTGCTCCAGCCTGCGGGCCAGCGCCGGGTCGTCGCCGATGTAGGGGAGCACGACGAACCCGTCCGCGACCAGCCGTTCTGCCGCGTCGAAGGTCTCGATGGGGTCGGGCAGCAGGGTCCGCTCGTCGGCGATGACCTCGAGCTTGACCCAGTTCGTCTCCAGGGCCTCCCTGGCCAGCCGCGCGGTGAGGACGGCCTCCCCGGCGGTGAAGCATCCCGCCGTGTTGGGCAGCACCTTGATGCCCTTCCTGCGCAGCACGTCGAGCACCGACCCCCGCGCCGCCGGGTCGAGCCGGCGCATCGCCACCGTGGTGATCTCGGTGCCCGACTCCTCCAACGCCTCCTCGAGGACGTCGAGCGAGGGGGCGCCGCCGGTCCCCATGATCAGCCGGGAGGCGAACTTCTCCCCGCCCAGGGCCAGCACGTCGTCCATGCCCACTTCCGCTTCCACGCTCATCCTCCCTGCACCGCCGTGAGCACCTCGACCAGATCGCTCTCCGACAGCGGCGTCGACTCCCACGCGCTCCTGCTCACGACCTCGCCGTTCACCGCCACCGCGACGCCGGACGTCATCGGCGTCAGGGTCCGTACGGCCTCGCCCACCGTCGCCCCGCCCGGCAGTTCGACGGCGCCCCCATTGATCGTTATCTTCATCGGCTGAATCTCCCTGGATCGCACGACTCCACCACCTGCGGGACCGGATCCCCGGTGAGGAACGCCGCGATGGCGTCGGCGGTGATCGGGGCGAGCAGGACGCCCGCCCGGTGGTGCCCGGTCGCGGCCAGCAG
The DNA here is from genome assembly GCF_016863275.1 of Planotetraspora mira. Taxonomy (GTDB): domain Bacteria; phylum Actinomycetota; class Actinomycetes; order Streptosporangiales; family Streptosporangiaceae; genus Planotetraspora; species Planotetraspora mira. The sequence goes on along the minus strand of NZ_BOOO01000001.1, from coordinate 263,240 downwards.
GTCCGGCGGCCGGGGCGATCGCGGTGCGGCAGGCCCGGCCGACGCTGCCGGCTCGCCAGGCCCGCGTGATCCCGTCCCCCGCAGCGGGCCGATGAGGGGCAGATTGTCGGGGGTTCCCGGGCGGAAGCCGACGGTCGTCTCGGACAACTCCAGCTCCGTGACGCCGGGCACCAGTTCGCGGGCGTCGCGGAGCAGTTCGTAGACCCCGCCCGCGGTGACCCTCCCGTCGAAGCCCATCTCCTCCATCGTCGCGCCGAGAGTGATCTCCCCGTCGCCCCGCGGGACGAGGTAGGCCGGAGCGCCGTGGACCAGCCCTCGCACGCAGCGCGTGAGGAAGCCCTCGGGGCCGCGCAGCCGCAGGATCTGGCCCTTGATCGGCCGGATCGGCAGGCCGGGCACGAGAGAGGGCGACCACGGGCCGGCCGCGACGACGACGCTCGTGGCTCCGATGACCTGGCCGGATGCCAGCCGTACGCCGACGACGCGGTCGCCGTCGAAGGCGAGACCGCCGGCCTGCTCCGTGACGACCGTGCCCCCGGCCTTGGCCAGCGCGGCCAGCAGCGCGGAGACCACCCGGCGCGGGTTGACCCAGGCGTCGTCCCGGGCGAGCAGGCCCCCTCGCACCGAGGGCGAGAGCATCGGCTCCAGGGCGCGGCAGCCCCGCCCGGTCAGGCGCTCGACCCGGAGGCCGAGGGACTCCTCGAACGACGCGAGGTCGTCCAGGTAGGCCATGTCGTCGGTGCCGTAGGCCACGTCGAGGGTGCCGTCGGTCCGGTAGTCGAGGTCCTCGCCGCTCTCGCCTTCGAGGTCGTCGCGGAACGCGGGCCACATGGCGAGGGATGCCAGGCCCAGGCGCAGCAGCGGCTGCTCGGTGTAGGTCACCTCGCTGACGGGCGCGAGCATCCCGGCGGAGGCGTGGGTGGCGCCGCTCCCCGGGCTCGGGTCGACGACGACGACGGACAACCCCCGCCGTGCCGTACGCCAGGCGACGGACAGGCCCGCCACGCCGGCGCCGACGACGGCGACGTCGTAATACGGGGAACCGTCAGACAAGCCGTCCGGGACGACGGAGGGACCGGGCTCGGCGGCGGTTCGTCGCAGATCAGGCACTGCGCTCCCTTCGCCGGCATTACCCGGATCAGGTCGATTGCGGTCGAGAGCCTCACGCTCTCCTCTCAGCCCGGCCTGCCGGGCTCCCGCGCGTCTTACGCCCCTAGCCTAGCCCTGATCGGGAGGGATGCGCACAAGGCAGTCATTACGCATTGTGCGCAGTACTTAGTCAATTCGTTATCCACTCTCCATTGGCGGGTGGCCGTGTCGGCAATCTATGGTCAGGTCGTGGATCACGTCGTGGTTGTGGGGGCCGGTCTCGCCGGCGTGCGAAGTGTCGAGGCGCTGCGTGCCCACGGGTTCGCTGGGCGGATCACGCTGGTCGGCGAGGAACCGCATCGCCCCTATGACAGGCCGCCGCTGTCCAAGGCGGTGCTGCTCGGCCAGACCGACTCCACGGTCGTCGACTCCGATCTCGAGGCCCTCGACGTCCGGCTGTGCCTGGGCATCGCCGCCAAGGGCCTGCGTGACGGAGTGGTGGAGACCACGGAGGGCGAGCTCGACTACGACGGCCTCGTCATCGCCACAGGCGCCTCGCCCGTACGGCTGCGGGGCGAGGGGTGTCAGCACGTCCTGCGCACCATCGACGACGCACTGGCCCTGCGGGCGCATCTCGTCCCGGGCGCCAGGATCGTGGTGATCGGCGCGGGCTGGATCGGCGCCGAGGTCGCGACCGCCGCCGCCAAGGCCGGCTGCGTGGTCACCGTGATCGAGGCGGGTGAGGCGCCGCTGTCCGCCGCGCTGGGCGCCGTCGCCGGTGGTCACACGATCCCCTGGTACGGCAAGGCGGGCGTCGAGTTGTGGCTGGGCGCGATGGTCGGCAGCGTGGACCCGGACGGGGTGACCCTGATGTCGGGCGCCAGGATCGAGGCGGACGTCATCCTCACCTGTGTCGGCGTGCGCCCCGCCGTCGACTGGCTGAAGGGCTCCGCCGTGGCCGTCGAGGACGGCGTGGTCGTCGACGAGCACCTGCGGACGTCGCTCGCCAACGTGGTCGCCGTCGGCGACTGCGCCAACTGGTGGTCGCGCAGGTTCGGACGCCGTATGCGGGTCGAGCACTGGGACACGGCTCTCGGCGCCCCCGACACCGCGGCGGCGACGCTGCTCGGCGAGGTCGCGGTCTACGACCCGGTTCCGTATTTCTGGTCGGAGCAGTTCGGCCACATGGTGCAGTTCGCCGGGCACCGGGGGACGGCGGAGCGCCTGCTGCTGCGGGGGGATCCCCTCGTGGACGAGAAATGGGCGGTATGCTGGCTCGCCGCCGAAGATCGGCTGGCAGCCATCCTCACCGTCGACCGGCCGCGGGACCTCGTGCAGGGGCGCCGCGTAGTCGAGGGCGGCCAGCGGCTCGACGTCACCCGGTTGATCGATCCGGCAGTGACTCTCCGCGACTGTATTATGGCGTAATCGAGGTGTTTCCTGGAAGGTCGGCTGTGGTAATGGTGGTTTCGTGACGCTTACTGTTGCGCAGATCGACGTGGAGACCGACCGACTGGTGGGGGAGTGGCTCCCCCTTTCCGAGGTCGCGGAGAGGCTGAGGCTGTCCATCGGACGAGCCAAGCAGCTGCTGAAGGACAAGAAGCTCGTCGGCGCCCGCAGGGGCGGCGGTGAGCCGCACATCCCGGCCGTGTTCATCGCGGACGGGGATGTCCTCAAGGGGCTTCCCGGCACGCTGACCGTGCTGTCCGACGCGGGCTACGGCGACGTGGAGGCGATCCGGTGGCTGTTCACACCGGACCCGTCACTTCCCGGTTCGCCGATCGACGCGGTCCTCGCGGGACGGCACACCGAGGTCAAGCGGAGGGCCCAGGCACTGGGATTCTGATCCCGGCGGCCCGTGGCATTGTGGTCGGGTGACCGACACCCGGCGAGAGCGACTCGCGCATGCCAGGCTCTATCTCTGCACCGACGCCAGGAAGGACCGCGGCGATCTCGAGGACTTCCTCGACGCGGCCCTGGCGGGCGGAGTGGACATCGTCCAGTTGCGGGACAAGGGCCTGGAGGCGCGTGAAGAGCTCGAACTGCTCGAGGTCTTCCGTGCTGCCTGCGACAGGCATGGGGCGCTCCTGGCGGTGAACGACCGGGCGGACATCGCCCACGCGGCCCGCCCGGACATCCTTCACCTGGGCCAGGACGACCTGCCCGTCGCGCTCGCGCGGGAGATCCTCGGGTCCGGCATCCTGATCGGCCGGTCCACGCACTCGGCGGACGAGGCCTCGGCCGCGGCGGTGCAGCCCGGCGTCGACTACTTCTGCTGCGGCCCCATCTGGCCGACCCCGACCAAGCCCGGACGGCACGCGCCCGGCCCCGCCCTGCTCAAGCACGCCGCCGATCTCGGTGCCGGCCGGCCGTGGTTCGGCATCGGAGGGATCGGGCTCGACACCATCGACGAGGTCATGTCCTACGGCGTGCGCCGCGCCGTCGTCGTGAGGGCGATCACCGAGGCCGACGACCCCCGGGAGGCCGCGGCCGCGCTGCGGGCGCGGCTCGCCTCGATTCCGCTCTGACCACGCGAAGCTTCTCGGCGCGCTCCGGTTCGTGCTCAGGTCCGCCGGGACGTGGCCGCCACGGCGAGCGCGGCGAGGGCCGCACGCGCGCTCTCGTCGATGGGGGCCTGCTCCAGCGCGTGCAGGGCGTCGTCGAGGAACCGCTTGATCATCTCCTCGCACGCCGACAGCGCGCCGGTGTCCAGGATCACGGAGCGGAGCCGCTCGACCCCGTCCGCGTCCAGCAGGGGATCCCCGAGCAGGGTGCGCACGATCTCCGCCTGAGCGGGCGACGCCACCGAGAGGGTCCGCGCGATGAGGATGGTCCGCTTGCCCTCGCGCAGGTCGTCTCCCGCGGGCTTCCCGGTCTCCGCAGGATCGCCGAAGACGCCGAGGATGTCGTCGCGGAGCTGGAACGCGATGCCGACCTGCTGGCCGTACTGGACGCAGAGCTTGTCGATCCACGGGTGCTGGGCCCGGGCCGCGAGCACGAGGCCCAGCCGGAGCGGCTGCTCGACGGAGTACTTGCCGCTCTTGTAGAGGGCGACGCGCAGCGCCCCGTCGAGGGTGCTCTCTCCCTGGGCCTGCTCCAGCAGGTCGAGGTACTGCCCCGACATGAGCTCGGTCAGCATGTGCTCATGGACCGGCTGCGCCGCGGCGAGCGCCTCCGGCCCCAGACCGCTGTTGCGCCACATCTCGCCGGCCCAGATGAGGAGCAGGTTGCCCAGCAGGACGGCGGCGCCCTCCCCGAACTGCTCCGCGGACCCGTACCAGCCGGCCTGCCTGTGCATCTGCTCGAACTTGCGATGAACGGCCGGCATGCCGCGGCGGACGTCGCTGGAGTCCATCACGTCGTCGTGGATGAGCGCGCTCGCCTGCAGGAGTTCGAGCGAGGCGGCGGCGGCGTGGAGCGCGGGGTCGTCCCCGCCTCCGGCGGCACGCCAGCCCCAGTAGCAGAAGGCCGGCCGCAATCGCTTCCCGCCCGCGAGGAAATCCTCCGCCGTGCTCAGCAGGACGGCCAGCTGAGGGTCGGTGAACAGAGGACGCTGCCGGTCGACGAACATGCGGAGAGATCGGTCCACCTCCGGGCGAATGAGGTCGAACGGAGCGGCGGAAGCGGTCATGCTTTGAGGGTAACCGCGGTTGATCCAACGTCCTATCTGGAGATACCCCTGTTGCCCCTGTTTTGTGATTAGTCTCGCACCGTCTGTGCCCGCTGGGCGGGGTGAGAGCGTCTGCCCCGGTTGACTCGACGTGTAACGTTGGGGCCATGGCTCTCGGTCTTCCGTCACGGCTTCCTGAACGAGTTCCGACGGTTCGCGAGCTGCTGGCCGCGGGCGAACGATCGTTCTCGTTCGAGTTCCTCCCGCCGAAGACCGATGAGGGTGAGCGCCAGCTGTGGCGGGCGATCCGTGAGCTGGAGGCGTTGCGTCCCACGTTCGTCTCGGTGACCTACGGCGCCGGGGGATCCACCCGTGACCGCACGGTGGACATCGTCGAGCGCCTCGCGCACGAGACGACGCTCACCCCGGTCGCCCACTTCACGGCGGTCGATCACTCGATCCGCGAGCTGCGGCACCTGGTCGGCCGGTTCGCCGACGCCGGCGTCCGCAACATCCTCGCCGTGCGGGGCGACCCGCGCGGAGCCGACCCCCTGAGTGAGTGGATCAAGCACCCCGAGGGCGTGCAGTACGCCGAGGACCTGGTCCGGCTGATCCGTCAGGCGGGCGAGTTCTGCGTCGGGGTCGCGGCCTTCCCCTACAAGCATCCGCGGTCGGCCACGATCGAGTCCGACACCGAGTTCTTCGTCCAGAAGTGCCGCGCCGGAGCGGACTACGCGATCACGCAGATGTTCTTCAAGGCCGACGACTACCTGCGCCTGCGCGACCGGGTCGCGGCCAGGGGCTGCGACACGCCGATCATCCCGGGCATCATGCCCGTCACCCAGATGAGCACCATCGCGCGCTCGGAGCAGTTGTCGGGTGCGCCGTTCCCGCCGGAGGTGGCCGCGCGGTTCGAGGCGGTCGCCGACGATCCCGCGGCGGTGCGCCGGCTGGGCATCGAGCACGCCGCCGAGCTGTGCCGGACCCTCCTCGACGAGGGCGCGCCCGGCATCCACTTCATCACCTTCAACCGGTCCAGCGCCACGCGCGAGGTGTTCGAGGCGCTGGCCCCTGCCACCGCGACCGTGCGCCGCTGAGCTGCGGGGTCACCCCACCGGCGGAGACAGCGGCAGGGCCGTGCCGGCGATGGCGTAGTCCTCGTAGCCGCCGGGGAAGACGAACTCCGTCATGAGATCGACGAAGCCGATGTCACGGTAGAGGTGGCGGGCGGCCGTCGGCGCGTCGTGGGTGGACAGCACGGCCGTGCGCTCGCGCCGGCCCTCACAGAGCCCGTGGAGCATCTGGCGGCCGATGCCCTTGCCCTGGTGGTCGGGGTGGACGTGGACCTCCGCGATCTCCAGGGCGTCCCCGAACCAGTTCTCCGCGATCGGGGCGCCCGCCCGGTCCCGCAGGGCGCGGCGGACGACGTCGTGCCACCACTGCCCGGGAGTGCCGTGAAAGCCGTAGGCGAACCCGACGATCTCCGGCGCCTCGGCGAGCATGCACACGAAGTCGGGATAGGTCGCGTGGTTGCGCATGATGGCGAGGCGGCCGGGGAGCTGATCCGGCGGCGGGCGCATGGCCGCGGCGTAGATCGTCAGCACCGTGTCGAGTGCCGCGATGAACCGGTCGGGCCCGACGCGTCGCAGTTGGATCACTTTCCGGACCCTAGCAAAGACCGCGTGCCCCGCCCGCCGACGGGAAGCCGCCGGCGGACCTTTCCCGGGTTCTCACGGACCGTCCGTGCCGTCCACCCGGGCCTCACCCGACCTCTGCGGCCGTGCCTCCGGTGATCTTCAGGAGCTCGCCGTACGTCGTGGCGAAGACCGTGTGCGGATGACCCGCCGCGGCCCAGACGGTCTCGTGCTCGTCGAGCCAGGTGTCGACCAGGGTTCGGACCGGCGCCGGATGCCCGACGGGGGCGACGCCGCCGATCGGCTGGCCGGTGTGCTCCCGGACGAACTCCGGGGTGGCCCGCCGCACCTTCCGCGCACCCACGAGGCCGGCGACCAGGTCGGTGTTCACCCGGTGGGCCCCGCTGGTGAGCACGAGCAGGGGAGCGTCGTCCGCGTTGAAGATCAGGCTGTTCGCGATCGCCCCGATCTCACAGCCGAGCTGGGCCGCCGCCGTCGCGGCCGTCGGCGCGCTGTCCGTGAGGACCACGATCTCGCTCTCGATGCCGTGTGAGCGGAGGGCTTCGGCCACCCGGACGGCGTTGGGATGCAACTTTTCTGGCACCCGGACACTCTAAACACGGTGAGTGGGCATAAGCGATCCGTTGTCGCGACTTGATCCCGCGATGGGACGGGCCCACCATACCCACAGGATCCCTTGATCCAATTTGGCCTAAACGAGAGGTTGGACGCGATGGGGGGACGACGGAAGTTGGCCGCCGCCGCGCTGGTCACGGTGGGGGCCGTGACGCTGATGGCGAGTGGTCTGTCCGAGGCCGCACAGGCGCGGACGGGCACGACGCGGATCACCGCCGCACAGGTGGCGACCGTGGGGGCGACGAGCGCCTCGCAGCTGGGAACGGCTCTCCAGGAGAGCATGGTGACGTCGGCGCCGGCCTTCACGGCGCCGTCGAAGACGCTCAAGTACGGTGCGAAGGGCGCTGCGGTCAAGACGCTGCAGACGAGGCTCAAGCAGCTCGGCTACGTCCCGGGGAAGGTCGACGGCGTCTACGGCTCGGGCACGCGCGCCGCCGTCTGGGCCTTCCAGAAGGTCCAGGGCATCAAGCCGACCAGCACGGTGGCGTCGAAGACGTGGAACGCGCTGGAGAAGCCGAAGGCGCCCAAGGTCCTGGTCCCCAAGGGCAAGCCGACCAGGGTCGAGATCAACCTCACCAAGCAGATCATGGTGCTGTACCGCGGGGGCAAGCGGAAGCTGATCTCGCACATCTCGTCCGGCAGCGGGATCCCGTACACCGAGTGGGTGGTGTGGAACGGCAAGCGGCAGAAGTTCTCCGGGAACGCCAGGACGCCCACGGGCAACTACAAGACGACGTGGCGCGTGAAGGGCTGGCACACGTCCTATCTGGGATCGCTGTACAACCCGATCTTCTTCAACGGCGGCATCGCGCTGCATGGCGCGACGTCGGTTCCGCTGTACCCCGCGTCCCACGGTTGCGTCCGGCTCCCCATGCCGGTCGCGCAGATCCTGCCCGGTCTGCTCGGTAAGGGCGTGCCCGTCCACGTCCGCGGCAAGTTCGTCCGCTGAGAGCGTCCCGGTCCCACGCCGGGGGGTGGGCCGGGAGGGCGGCACAGCAGGTCTGAGGCCTCGCGCGAACATCTCGCGCGGGGCCTTCGCCGTTGCGGGAGGGCGGCCGGGGGGGGGACCCGCCCGGCCGACGGGAATCGAATACTTGTTCGCTCTCATCCTTGACACGCGCTGGTGTCGAATCTATGTTCGATGTAGTGGGCGTGAGACTCGCGGCTCGCGCCCACCCCGTTGGACCCGTGCCATCGTCGTCGGCGGAGACGAACACGGCACGGCCCGCGGCGTGGGCCGGACGGGGAGAGGGGAAGCTCCTCGTCCGGCCGGCCTCGGGAGTGCCGGCGGTGCTCGGGAATTCCATGTCGTCGTCGGAGATTGCTGACCTCGGCGGAATTGTCGGTGGGATCTGTAACTGTGATCTCACCGACGATCACCGTCGGCTGCCACGACTCGAGGAGGCGGGCATGACTGGACAGATCGAAGAGCGGAGCGGGCCCAGGGTCTCGCAGACCGTCCTGGCGCATCTCGGTGACGCCAGGACGTGCCTGGCGGATGCCACCATGGGGCGCACGCCCGCCGACAGGTACGTCTCGGCTCACCTCGCGGCCCTGCGAGCGGCCGCGGCCATCCTCGCGGCTCGGCCCCGGCCGATGGACGGGCGCAAGCGGCGGCTGCGCAGCGCCTGGGAACTGCTGCCGGAGGCGGAGCCCAAGCTCGCGGACTGGGCCGCGTTCTTCGCGGTCAGTGCCACCAAGCGGGCGGCGGCCGAGGCCGGCCTGGTCCGGGTCGTGACGCCCAGGGATGCGGAGGAGCTCATCGCCGAGGCCGACAGATTCGTCGGCGAGGTCGAGGCGATCCTGGGGGTTCCCGGCCAGTCGGCCCTGCCGATGGCCGGCTAGGAGTCGCAGCAGGACCCGAGAGCTCAGGCGCTCGCACAGCGTCGCAGCAGGACCTGAGGGCTCAGGCGCTCACACGATGTCGCGACAGGGTCCGAGGGCTCAGGTCCAGCGGCTCAGACGGCGTCGCGTTCCAGCGGACAGCTCATGCAGCGAGGGCCGCCCCGTCCGCGGCCGAGTTCGCTGCCCCGGATCGTGATGACCTCGATCCCGTTCCTGCGCAGGTAGTTGTTGGTCGTGGTGTTGCGCTCATAGGCCATGACGACGCCGGGCTCCAGCGCCAGCACGTTGCACCCGTCGTCCCACTGCTCCCGCTCGGCGGAGCGCACATCCTGCGACGGGGTCAGGATCTTGATGTCGTCCAGGTCGAGCGCCCGTGCGATGGCCCGGTGCATCTCCTCAGGAGCATGATCGGTGACCTTGAGCTCCTTCTCGTTGTCGCCCGGCTCGATCGTGTACGACGGGAGCATGCCGAGTCCGGCGTACTTGGTGAACACGCCCACGTCCACGTTGGTCATCACCGTGTCGAGATGCATGAAGGCCCTGGCCTTCGGCATGTCCAGCGCCACGATCCTCGTCGCGGAGCCGGCGGCGAACAGGTTCGTGGCCAGCATCTCGACCGCCTGGGGCTGCGTGCGCTCGCTCATCCCGACCAGCACGACGCCGCGGCCGAGCACCAGGACGTCGCCGCCCTCGATGGTCGCGGGGGCGGCCCGGGTGCCGTGATACCAGACGTGGAAGCCGCCCTCTTCCGGCCGGTCGTAGCCGGAGGCGAACGTCGGATGCCACCGGTAGACGGCCTCGTAGTTCACCGTCTCCCGCCTGCGCGCCTTCTTCCGCATGGCGTTGATGGACACCCCGTCGTACACCCAGCACGAGGTGTCGCGGGTGAACATGTGATTGGGCAGCGGAGGCAGGACGAAGTCGTCGGCTTTCAGGGTGTGGAAGGCGATCGACTTGGGGTCGCAGCCCTGCTCCATGATCTCGCGCTTGGTGATCCCGCCGGTCAGGAACGGCGCGAGCGTGGCCGCGTCGAGGCCGTCGAGCGTGTTCCTGATCGCGTCGGCGGCGAGGGGGCCGAACCAGCGCTCGTCGACGGTGCCGTCGAGGACGTGCTTCCTGGCCTCGGGAACGGCGACGGTCTCCTCGATGAGGTCGCCGAGCAGATGGACCCGGACGCCGCGGGCCGCGAGGGCCTCACGCCACTCGTGGTGCTCCTCCAGTGCGCGCTGCACCCAGAGCACGTCGTCGAAGAGCAGATCGTCCTTGTTGGAGGGGGTGAGCCGCTTCAGCGCGAGCTCGGGGATGTGCACCAGGACCTGGCGGAGCTTCCCGACCTCCGAGCCGACATGAAAGGTCATATCCCTTCACATCCTCGTCCACCAGGAGAGTCTCCGCAACAGGAGGTGCAGGGATGTTCCTGTGCGACGGACGGTGTCACCTGCGACTACGCCAAGCGCAGGAGAGCCCGTCGCGTCCGGGACCGAGACGGCCCGGACGATCGACTTCGCGTGACGAACCCGGACGGGCCGCCTCCCCGAACGGGAGACGACGTGGCCGGATCAGAAGGACTCGACGGCGCGCCGGGCCTCCGCGTCGAGCACGCCCCAGCTGATGAACTCCTCGGTCAGCTCGACCGGCGACTTGTCGTAGATGACGGCGAGCGAGCGCAGATCCTCCTGGCGGATCGACAGCACCTTGCCGTTGTAGTCACCACGCTGGCTCTGGATGGTCGCGGCGTATCGGGCCAGCGGCCCGGCCTTCTCCTTGGGCAGCTGCGAGAGCCGCTCCAGGTCGATGACAAGCTTCGGCGCGGGTGCGAGCGGGCTGGGCGCGGCCCCTCCGGGGAGCAACTCGGAAACCGGGACCCCGTAGAAGTCGGCAAGCTCGGCAAGCTTCTGCACCGTCACCGCACGGTCGCCACGCTCGTAGGAACCCACGACGACGGCCTTCCACCGGCCGCGCGACTTCTCCTCGACCCCGTGCAGGGACAGGCCCTGTTGGGTGCGGATGGCGCGGAGTCGTGCGCCCAGGGACTTGGCGTAGTCAGACGGCATTGGATGGCCCCCGGCTTTCTATGTCTGTTCTCACTTGATTCTGCTTCCTCGGTCCGAGCGTTCCGAACACCGGGGTTGCACTGAGTCAGGCACCATCGGTGACCATTGCGTCGGGTTTTACCCAGGAAGGTCGCGAGTTGTGGTTACGGACAGTGACGGTAAAGCCGTCACTGTCAAAGGTCAAGCTGATTGGAAAAAAGAGCGCCAAACAGTGCTCTGGCCGAAATCCCCGACACGTGCCGCAGCCTGGGAGTTTCGGACCACTCCACCGTAGGCGACCGAGCCGTGCGTTCCGTACATCGTCCCTGGCGAGAGGCGGTCTGAAGCCGCCCTGGTAGCCTGAACCCGCCAAACACCCTTTTAAGGCCCGTCCTGTGAGGCGGGAAAGGTGGTGACTTTTTGATGTCCGACGTCCAGAACCAGGCGCACGCCGTGCTGGAGGGTCCCGACATCCATCGGGCTCTCACCCGCATCGCGCACGAGATCCTCGAGCGCACCAAGGGCGCCGAAAGCGTCGTCCTCCTGGGAATCCCCACCCGCGGGGCCACGCTGGCGCGCCGGCTCGCCGAGCGGATCGCCCAGTTCGAAGGGCTGAAGGTCCCCGTCGGTTCCATCGACATCACGATGTACCGCGACGACCTGCGCCTGCGGCCCGCCCGCCCGCTGGGCCGTACCGAACTGCCCCCGGACGGGGTCGACGGCAGGACCGTCGTGCTCGTCGACGACGTCCTGTTCTCCGGCCGGACGGTCCGCGCCGCGCTCGACGCGCTCAACGACGTGGGCCGCCCCCGGGCCGTCCAGCTCGCGACGCTCGTCGACCGGGGCCACCGCGAACTGCCCATCCGCGCCGACTACGTGGGCAAGAACCTGCCGACCTCCAAGGCGGAGAAGGTCAAGGTCTACCTGGAGGAGACCGACGGCCGCGACGCCGTCCTGCTCATCAAGGAGGAGGCCCGATGAGGCACCTGATCTCGGCGGGCGAACTCTCCCGCGACGACGCGCTCGTCATCCTCGACACCGCGGAGGAGCTGGCGAGGGTCTCCGATCGGTCGATCAAGAAGCTGCCGACGCTGCGCGGCCGCACGGTGGTCAACCTCTTCTACGAGGACTCCACCCGCACCCGGATCTCGTTCGAGGCGGCGGCCAAGCGCCTGTCGGCCGATGTGATCAACTTCTCGGCCAAGGGGTCGAGCGTGTCCAAGGGCGAGTCGCTCAAGGACACCGCGCTCACCCTGGAGGCCATGGGCGCCGACGCCGTGGTCATCAGGCACGGCGCCTCCGGCGCGCCGCACCGGCTCGCGACGTGGGTTCACGGCAGCGTGGTCAACGCCGGCGACGGCACCCACGAGCACCCGACCCAGGCGCTCCTCGACGCCTACAGCATGCGGCGGAGGCTGGGCCGGCTGGAAGGGCTCAAGGTCGCCGTGGTGGGCGACGTCCTGCACAGCAGGGTCGCCAGGTCCAACGTGCTGCTCCTGCACACGCTCGGTGCCGAGGTGACCCTCGTCGCGCCGCCCACGCTGCTGCCGGTGTCGGTCGAGACCTGGCCCTGCCAGGTGTCCTACGACCTCGACGCCGTGCTGCCGAAGTCGGACGTCGTGATGATGCTGCGCGTCCAGCTGGAGCGGATGAACGCCTCCTACTTCCCCTCCGCGAGGGAGTACAGCCGCCGTTACGGCCTGGACCGCGACCGGTTCGCGCGGCTGCACGACGACGCCATCGTCATGCACCCCGGTCCGATGAACCGGGGGATGGAGATCTCCGCCGAGGTCGCCGACTCGCCGCGGTCGACCATCGTGGAGCAGGTCGGCAACGGCGTGACCGTCCGCATGGCCGTTCTCTACCTGCTGCTGGGCGGCTCGGAGCCCGCGATCGGGGGCACCGCGTGAGCACCGTGAACACGCCGGGCGACATCGAGGGAGACCTGTGAACACCATCCTCATCAAGGGCGCCGCGATCCTCGGCGGCGGCCCGGCCGACATCCTCGTGAAGGACGGCGTGATCGCGGAGATCGGCGACCTCGCCGGAGCGGCCGCGACACTGACCGTCGACGCCGCCGGCCTGATCGCGCTGCCGGGACTGGTCGACCTGCACACCCACCTGCGCGAGCCGGGCAGGGAGGACGCCGAGACCGTCGAGACCGGCACCCAGGCCGCGGCCCGGGGCGGCTACACCGCCGTCCACGCCATGGCCAACACCTCGCCGGTCGCCGACACGGCCGGCGTGGTCGAGCAGGTCTGGCGGCTCGGCCAGGAGCACGGGCACTGCGACGTCCAGCCGGTCGGCGCGGTGACCTCGGGCCTGGAGGGCAGGCAGCTCGCCGAGCTGGGGGCGATGGCCGACTCGGCCGCCCGCGTCCGCGTCTTCTCCGACGACGGCAAGTGCGTCTCCGACGCCGTGCTGATGCGCCGTGCGCTCGAATACGTCAAGGCGTTCGACGGGGTCGTGGCCCAGCACGCCCAGGAGCCCCGGCTCACGGAGGGCGCCCAGCTCAACGAGGGCGAGGTCTCCGGCAGGCTCGGCCTGAGCGGCTGGCCGGCGGTCGCCGAGGAGGCGATCATCGCGCGCGACTGCCTCCTGGCCGCGCACGTCGGCTCCCGGCTGCACGTGTGCCACGTCTCGACCGCCGGGTCCGTGGAGATCATCCGCTGGGCCAAGTCGAAGGGCTGGGACGTCACCGCCGAGGTCACCCCGCACCACCTCCTGCTCACCGATTCCTGCGCGGAGTCCTCGCCGGTCGGGCCGTACAACCCGATCTACAAGGTGAACCCGCCGCTGCGGACGGAGGAGGACGTGCGGGCGCTGCGCGAGGCGCTGGCCGACGGCACGATCGACTGCGTCGCCACCGATCACGCCCCGCACCCGGTCGAGGACAAGGAGACCGAGTGGAGCGTGGCCGCCATGGGGATGATCGGCCTCGAGACCGCTCTGTCGGTCGTCCAGGAGGCCATGGTCGAGACCGGCCTGCTCGACTGGGCGGGCGTCGCCGACCGCATGTCGGCGCGTCCGGCGCGGATCGGCCGTCTGGCCGGTCACGGCCACCCGATCGAGGCCGGGGCCCCCGCCAACATCACCCTGTACGACCCCTCGCCGCGGGCCCTCGTCGACCCGTCCGCGATGGCCTCCCGCAGCCGGAACACGCCGTATGAGGGCATGACGCTGCCGGGCCGGGTCGTGGCCACGTTCCTGCGCGGCCGTCCGACCGTTCTCGAAGGGAAGCTCGTATGACCGCTCTGCTCGTGCTCGAGGACGGGCGCGTCTTCGAGGGAACGCCCTACGGAGCCGTGGGGGAGACGTTCGGGGAGATGGTCTTCAACACCGGCATGACCGGTTACCAGGAGACTCTGACCGACCCGTCGTACCACCGGCAGATCGTCGCCATGACGGCACCCCACATCGGCAACACCGGCGTGAACGAGGACGACCCCGAGTCCGGGAGGGTCTGGGTGGCCGGGTACGTCGTGCGCGAGCCGTCCAGGATCCCGTCGAACTGGCGGTCCACCCGGACGCTCGACGACTACCTGCGCGACCAGGGCGTCGTCGGCATCGCCATGCGGGGCACCCGGGCACTCACCCGCCACCTGCGCGAGCGCGGCGCCATGCGCGCGGGCGTCTTCTCCGGGCCGGCCCTCGCACCGGTCGCCGAACTGGTGGAGCGTGTACGGCTCTCGCCGGGCATGGAAGGGGCCGACCTGGCGAAGGAGGTCAGCACTCCCGAGCCGTACATCGTCGAGGCGCGCGGGCCCCGCCGCTTCAAGGTGGCCGCGGTCGACCTCGGCATCAAGGCGATGACGCCCCAGCGGATGGCCGAGCGCGGTTGTGAGGTGCATGTGCTGCCCGCGAGTGCGACGGCGGCCGACATCCTCGCGCTCGAACCCGACGGGGTCTTCTTCTCCAACGGGCCCGGCGACCCCGCTACCGCGGACCACGCCGTCGAGGCGCTGCGCGGCGTGCTGGACGAGGGGGTGCCGTTCTTCGGCATCTGCTTCGGCAACCAGATCCTCGGCCGCGCGCTCGACCTCGGCACCTACAAGCTGCGCTACGGACATCGGGGAGTGAACCAGCCGGTGCAGGACCGCCGCACCGGCAAGGTGGAGATCTCCGCGCACAACCACGGCTTCGCCGTCCGGGCGCCGCTCGACGGGCCCTTCGCGACGCCGTACGGCAGGGCGGAGGTGAGCCACGTCAACCTCAACGACGAGTGCGTCGAGGGGTTGCGGCTGCTCGACCGGCCGGCGTTCAGCGTCCAGTACCACCCCGAGGCCGCGGCGGGCCCGCATGACGCGGCGTACTTGTTCGACGAGTTCTGCGAGCTGATGGAGCGCAGGAGGGAGCGAGCGAGCGGCGCTGCGGGGGTCCTCGATCCTGCGAGCGAGCGATCGGGCGCGACCGGGAACACAGCGGATGAGATTGGAGCCCAGGGTGCCTAAGCGCACGGACATCAGGTCGATCATGGTGATCGGCTCCGGGCCGATCGTCATCGGGCAGGCGTGCGAGTTCGACTACTCCGGCACCCAGGCGTGCCGCGTCCTGCGCGCCGAGGGCTTCCGCGTGATCCTGGTCAACAGCAACCCGGCCACGATCATGACGGACCCGGAGTTCGCCGACGCCACCTACGTCGAGCCGATCACGCCGGACATCGTCGAGAAGATCATCGCCAAGGAGCGTCCCGACGCGCTGCTGCCGACGCTGGGCGGCCAGACCGCCCTGAACACGGCGGTCGCGCTGCACGAGGCGGGCGTGCTGGAGAACTACGGCGTCGAGTTGATCGGCGCCAACTTCGACGCCATCCAGGCGGGGGAGAACCGCGAGCGGTTCAAGGAGATCGTCGCCAAGGTCGCGGCCGAGCAGGCCCTGAACGCCGAGTCCGCCCGCAGCGTCGTCTGCCACACCATGGACGAATGCCTCCGCGGCGCGCAGGAGCTGGGCTACCCGGTCGTCGTGCGGCCTTCCTTCACCATGGGCGGGGTCGGCTCGGGATTCGCCCACGACGAGTCCGACCTGCGCCGCATCGCGGGCGCCGGGCTGGACGCGTCCCCGACCACCGAGGTGCTCCTCGAGGAGTCCATCCTCGGCTGGAAGGAGTACGAACTCGAGGTCATGCGCGACCGCAACGACAACGTCGTGATCGTGTGCTCGATCGAGAACATCGACCCGATGGGCGTCCACACGGGCGACAGCGTGACCGTGGCCCCCGCGCTGACGCTCACCGACCGTGAGTACCAGAACATGCGAGACGTCGCGATCGCGGTCATCCGCGAGGTCGGCGTCGACACCGGCGGCTGCAACATCCAGTTCGCGGTCGACCCGGACTCCGGGCGCATGATCGTCATCGAGATGAACCCGCGGGTGTCCCGGTCGTCGGCCCTCGCGTCGAAGGCAACGGGCTTCCCGATCGCCAAGATCGCGGCCAAGCTGGCCATCGGCTACACCCTCGACGAGGTCCCCAACGACATCACCAAGGAGACGCCGGCGTCATTCGAGCCCTCCCTGGACTACATCGTCGTCAAGGTGCCGCGGTTCGCCTTCGAGAAGTTCGCGGGGGCCGACCAGACCCTGACGACGCACATGAAGTCCGTCGGAGAGGTCATGGCCATCGGCCGGTCGTTCCCCGAGGCGCTCCAGAAGGCGCTGAGGTCGATGGAGAAGAAGGAATCGTCCTTCAGCTGGGCGGGGGAGCCGGGCGATCTGTCTGAGCTGCTGAGCGCCTGCCGTACACCGCATGACGGGCGGCTGCGCACGATGCAGCAGGCCATCCGTGCCGGGGCGAGTCCCGAGCAGCTCTTCGAGGCGACGAGGATCGACCCCTGGTTCGTCGACCAGCTCTACGCGATCGACGAGGTGGCACGCTCGATCGACGGCCTCGACGAGAAGAGCCTCGCCACGGCCAAGCGGCACGGCTTCAGCGACGCCCAGATCGCCGAGATCCTCGGCGCCGAAGAGGGCGCCGTCCGCGCCTCGCGGCACGCGCTCGGCCTCAGGCCCGTGTACAACACGGTGGACACCTGCGCCGCCGAGTTCGCGGCGCGCACGCCCTACCTCTACTCCACCTACGACGAGGAGACCGAGGTCCCGTACGGCGACCGGCCCAAGGTCATCATCCTCGGCAGCGGGCCCAACCGGATCGGGCAGGGCATCGAGTTCGACTACGCGTGCGTCCACGCCTCGTTCGAGCTGGCCAGGGCCGGCTACGAGACCGTCATGGTCAACTGCAACCCCGAGACCGTCTCGACCGACTACGACACCTCCGACCGGCTCTACTTCGAGCCGCTCACGCTGGAGGACGTGCTGGAGGTCGTCCACGCGGAGCAGGAGACGGGGCCGGTCGTCGGCGTCATCGTCCAGCTCGGCGGGCAGACCCCGCTGGGCCTCGCCCAGGCGCTGAAGGACGCCGGGGTGCCGGTGGTCGGCACCTCGCCGGAGTCCATCCACCTGGCGGAGGAGCGCGGCGCGTTCGGGCAGGTGCTGGCCGAGGCCGGGCTGCCCGCGCCCAAGTTCGGCACCGCGCGGACCGTGGCCGAGGCCCAGGCCGTCGCGGCGGAGATCGGCTACCCCGTGCTGGTCCGGCCGTCGTACGTCCTGGGCGGGGCGGGCATGGCGATCGTCTACGACGACGACACCCTGCGGACCTACATGTCCAAGGCGTCGACCGACCACCCGGTGCTCATCGACAGGTTCCTCGACGACGCCATCGAGATCGACGTGGACGCCCTGTTCGACGGCGAGGAGCTCTACCTGGGCGGCGTCATGGAGCACATCGAGGAGGCCGGGATCCACTCCGGCGACTCGGCGTGCGCCCTGCCGCCGATCACGCTGGGCGGCTTCGACATCAAGCGGATCCGCGCCGCGACGGAGGCCATCGCGAGGGGTGTCGGCGTCCGCGGGCTGCTCAACGTGCAGTACGCCATGGCGGCCGGGGTCCTCTACGTCCTGGAGGCCAACCCGCGGGCCAGCCGTACGGTGCCGTTCGTGTCCAAGGCCACGGCGGTGCCGCTGGCGAAGGCCGCGGCGCGGGTCATGCTGGGGGCGACGGTCGCGGAACTCCGGGCGGAGGGCATGCTGCCCCCCACCGGCGACGGCGGCACGCTGCCCCTCGACGCGCCCATCGCGGTCAAGGAGGCGGTGCTGCCGTTCAACCGCTTCCGCGGCGTGGACACGGTGCTGGGCCCGGAGATGCGCTCCACCGGAGAGGTGATGGGCATCGACGAGTTCTTCGGCACGGCCTTCGCCAAGTCGCAGGCGGCGGCCTACGGCCCGCTGCCGACCAAGGGGCGAGCCTTCGTATCCGTGGCGAACAAGGACAAACGGGCCGTCATCTTCCCCGTGAAGGCGCTCGCCGATCTCGGTTTCGAGATCCTGGCCACGGAGGGTACGGCAGAGGTGCTGCGCCGTAACGGCGTACGTGCCAAGATCGTGCGCAAGCAGAGCGACGGGACCGGTCCTGACGGCGAGCCGACGATCGTGCGGCGGATCCACGACGGCGAGGTGGATCTCATCGTCAACACGCCGTTCGGCAGCCCGGGCCAGTCCGGCCCGCGGCTCGACGGCTACGAGATCCGCACCGCCGCGGTGCTGCGCGGCATCGCCTGCGTCACGACGGTGCAGGGGCTCGCCGCGGCGGTTCAGGGCATCCAGCACATCGTCAGGGGCGACGTGGGCGTACGGTCACTCCAGGAACACGCGCGGAGGCTCAAAGAGTAGGGGAGGGGCAGCGGGTGGCGGCTAGTCCGGTGCAGGTGACGGGCACGGTGCTGACGACGCGCCGGGTGGACGCCTACCATGCGCTCACGGTCGTCGCGCCGGGCGTCGCCGACCGGACCCGTCCCGGCCACTTCGTCGGCGTCGCGGTGGGAGGCCCGAGTACGTCGATGCTGACTCGGCGGGCCTTCGCCATCCACGATGTCAAGCCGGACTACGGTGGCACGGTGGAGCTGGTCTTCACCGTGCGCGGTCCCGGTACGGCCTGGCTGGCCGACCTGCGCGCACGGGACACCCTCGATCTGGTCGGACCGCTCGGACGGCCGTTCCCGCTTCCGCGCGACCCCTGCACCTGCGTCCTGGTGGGCGGCGAGTACGGCTCGGCCTCGCTCTTCGCACTGGGCGACGCGTTGCAGCAGCGCGGCTGCCGGATCGACTTCGTGCTGGGCGCGCCGAGCGCCGACCGGGTCTTCGGCGCGCTCAGAGCCCGCCGGATGGGGGAGACCACCACGCTGACCACCGAGGACGGCTCGCTCGGCATGCGCGGCAAGGTCACCGACGTGCTCGCGGGCGTGATCGCCGACGCCAGGGCCGACGTGGTCTACGCGTGCGGCCCGATGGCGATGTTGCAGGGGGTGACGGCGGTCGGGGTCGAGTTCGACATCCCGGTCCAGGTCGCGGTCGAGGAGGCCATGGCCTGCGGCATCGGCGTGTGCATGACCTGCGTGCTGCCCGTGATCGGCGACGACGGGGTGACCCGCATGGTCAGGGCGTGCACCGACGGGCCGGTGTTCCGGGGGGAACGCGTCCGCTTCGAGGACGTCGGGACCATCCCGTTCGACGCTCTGGGCGCGCCGGGGGGACGGCATGCCTGAGCATGGCTGGGGTGAGCGGCGATAGGGGCTGACCTCCGAAGCTACATCGCCCACGTCGAGCTGCCCAACCCGGTCCTGACCGCCTCCGGATGCGGAGGCACGGGCCGGGAGTTGGCGCAGTTCTTCGACGTCACGCGGCTCGGCGCGTTCGTCACCCGCTCGATCACGATGGCGCCGCGGGCCGGCCGCCCGACGCCGCGGATGGCGGAGACGCCGTCGGGCCTGCTGAACGCCGTGGGCCTTCAGGGGCCCGGTGTCGAGGCCTTCCTGACGCAGGAGTTGCCGTGGCTCGCCGAGCGGGGCGCGCGCACCGTCGTGTCCATCGGCGGCGGCACCGTGGCCGAGTACACCGCGCTCGCGCGCCGTCTCGCCGACGCGCCGGGCGTGACGGCCGTCGAGGTCAACCTGTCGTGCCCGAACGTCGAGGACCGTGGCAGGGTGTTCGCCCGCGACGGGTCGTCGGCGGCGGAGGTGGTGGCCTCCGTCCGGGCGGCGACGCGGTACGACGTCCCGGTGATCGCCAAGCTCACCTCCGACGTGGCGGACATCGTGGCCGTCGCGCGCTCGTGCGTCGACGGCGGCGCGGACGCCCTCGCCATGATCAACACGCCGGTCGGCATGAGCGTCGACGTGGACACCATGCGCCCGTCCCTGGCGGCGGGCACAGGAGGCCTGTCGGGCCCCGCCATCCGGCCCCTGGCGGTGCGGTGCGTCTGGCAGGTCCATGCGGCGCTGCCCGGGGTGCCCATCATCGGCATGGGCGGCGTGACGACCGGCAGGGACGCGCTGGAGTTCGTCCTGGCGGGGGCTTGTGCGGTCGCTGTGGGCTCTGCCCTGTTCCATGACCCGTACGCCTGCCCCCGCATCCAGAGAGAGCTTGAGGAGCTTCTCACGGAGCGCGGTTTCGACCGCCTGGCGGACGCCGTCGGCCTTGCCCACCACCCCCCGGGGTCAGGACCCCGGGGCAGAACCGATCTGGAAGAGAGTTCCCTGTGACGACGCCCGCTCCCATAGCCGTCGCGCTGGACGCGCCCGACCTGGAGACCGCCGCCCGCTGGGCGGGCCTGGTGACGCCCCACGTGTCGACCGTGAAGGTGGGGCTCGAGCTCTACCTTCGCTACGGCCCCGACGTGATCGCCTCGGTGCGCGGGGCGAGCGGCGTCCAGGTCTTCCTCGATCTCAAGCTGCACGACATCCCGAACACGGTGGCGGCAGCCGCTCGCGCGGTCGGACGGCTGAAGCCGGCCATCCTGACCGTGCACGCGTCGGGTGGCTCCGCGATGATCCGGGCCGCCGTAGAGGCGGCGCCGAACACCCAGATCGCGGCCGTGACACTTCTCACGTCGCTCTCCGAGGCCGATCTCGCCCGGATCGGCATCGAGGGAGCCCCGGTCGACGCCGCGCGCCGGCTGGCCGCGATCGCGGTCGGCGCGGGCGCCCAGGCCCTCGTCTGCTCGCCGCGCGAGGTCGCCGCCGTGCGTGCGGAGGTGGGGCCGGACATCATGCTCATCACCCCGGGTGTGCGGCCTGCCGGTGCCGACACTCAGGATCAGGCAAGAGTAGCGACTCCCGAGGACGCCCTGAGCCAGGGGGCCGATCTTCTCGTCATCGGCCGGCCGATCACCGGCTCGGCGGACCCCGGAGCGGCCGCCGCGGGCATCGCCGCGGCGCTGCGGCGCGTGAGTCACTGAGACCCCGTGGCCCGGCCCCGGACGCGTGCTCCGGGGCCCGCACGGCGCCCGATTTGTGTGATTTGTGGCACCGCCGACGCGTCGCGGACGCCCCTCTCCGGCGTCCCCGGGCGTACGGCCGAGCGGGTCTCGCGAGGGCCTCGAGAGCGCCGTTTCGCGGGCCGATCGCGTCTTCCGAGGGTCGCTCGGTTACAGGGCTGATGAGGCGGTTTTCATAGACAAAGCGTGATATTTACATTACCAAAAGTAGTAGAATCAATTTTGTGGGCACGGAAACAGCCCTTGACGTTGCCGGATGGGGCATAGACCAGCTAGTTTCCCCTCCCGTCCGAGTACATCGACAGAAATTCGAGGTGACCCGGCGTGGCTCTTCCTCCCCTGACCCCCGAGCAGCGCGCCGCAGCTCTTGAGAAGGCTGCCAAGGCACGCAAGGAGCGTGCCGAGGTCAAGAACCGGCTCAAGCACGGCGGGGTTTCTCTGGCTGAGGTGCTGAAGGATGGGCAGACCGACGACGTCATCGGCAAGATGAAGGTCTCGGCTCTGCTGGAGTCGCTCCCTGGCGTCGGCAAGGTCCGCGCCAAGCAGCTCATGGAGCGCCTTGGTATCGCCGAATCCCGCCGTGTGCGGGGTCTCGGCGCCAACCAGCGCGCTTCCCTGGAGCGCGAGTTCGGCGGCGCCGAGAGCTGATCTCGGTTTCGACGAACGCGTATCACGGGGGTACGGAGTGACCGGCACGTCTTGGTCCGCTGAGAATCGGGCCCACGAGGCAGCGGCTTTCAGCGGATCCGAGACAAGTGGCGGTGGCTCCATGCTCCAGAACCGGCGCCTGACGGTCCTGTCCGGTCCGTCGGGTGTCGGGAAGTCCACGGTCGTCGCCGAGCTCCGGCGGTCACACCCTGAGGTG
This sequence comes from Planotetraspora mira, assembly GCF_016863275.1. Classification (GTDB taxonomy): domain Bacteria; phylum Actinomycetota; class Actinomycetes; order Streptosporangiales; family Streptosporangiaceae; genus Planotetraspora; species Planotetraspora mira. Next base: position 241,204 of record NZ_BOOO01000001.1, on the reverse strand, counting down.
TGGCTGTCGGTCTCGGTGACCACCCGTAAGCCCCGTCCCGGCGAGAAGCACGGAGTCGAGTACTACTTCGCCGACGACGACGAGTTCGACCGGCTCATCGAGTCCGGGGAGCTCCTGGAATGGGCCGAGTTCGCCGGCAACAGGTACGGGACGCCGCGCACCCCCGTCATGGAGAGGCTCGCGGCAGGCGTGCCGACGTTGCTCGAGATCGACCTCCAGGGCGCGCGTCAGGTCCGGTGCAGCATGCCGGAGGCCCAGCTCGTCTTCCTGGCCCCGCCGACGTGGGAAGAGCTGGAGCGCCGCCTGCGCGGACGCGGCACCGAGCCGCCCGACGTGGTGGCCCGCCGGCTGGACGCCGGCCTGGTGGAGATGGCGGCCGAGAAGGAGTTCGACCTCACACTCGTCAACACATCCGTCAAGGATGTGTGCCACCGGCTGATAGCCTTGATGAGAAGTTCATCTAGCTAGAGGAATCAAACGTGGCAAGCAGCGCCGCATATGCCGAAGGCATCACCAACCCGTCGATCGACTCGCTGCTCGACATCGTCGACAGCAAGTACAGCCTGGTGATCATGGGCGCGAAGCGGGCGCGCCAGATCAACGCGTACTACTCGCAGCTCGGCGAGGGCCTGCTCGAGTACGTCGGGCCCCTCGTGGAGACCCACGCGCAGGAGAAGCCGCTGTCCATCGCGCTCCGCGAGGTCAGCGACGGTCTGCTCACCTCCGAGCCCATCGAGGGCTGAGTTGCTCGCGGCGCTCGTCCCGCTCACGCGGTCCCGGGCGCCCCTGAGCAGGCGCAGCCCTGTGACATCCGTATGAGCTCGATCGTTCTGGGCGTCAGCGCCGGCATCGCGGTCTACAAATCCTGCGAGCTGCTGCGCCTGTTCACGGAGTCCGGCCACGACGTGCGCGTCGTGCCCACCCGTGACGCCCTGAGGTTCGTCGGCGAGCCCACCTGGGCCGCGCTGTCCGGCAACCCGGTGTCGACCGAGGTGTGGGAGTCGGTCCACGAGGTGCCGCACGTCCGCATCGGGCAGAGCGCCGATCTCGTGGTGGTCGCCCCCGCCACGGCGGACGTCCTCGCCCGCGCCGCCAACGGCCTGGCGAACGATCTGCTGACCAACACGCTTCTGACCGCCCGCTGCCCGGTGGTCTTCGCTCCCGCCATGCACACCGAGATGTGGGAGCACCCCGCGACCCGGGCGAACGTCGCCACCCTGCGTGAGCGCGGCGCGATCGTGATCGAACCCGCCGTCGGCAGGCTCACCGGAGCCGACACCGGTCCCGGGCGGCTGCCCGATCCCGTGGAGATCTTCGAGGTCTGCCGGCGAGTGGTGTCCGGCCGCGGCCTCGACCTGGCCGGCCGGCACGTCGTCGTCTCCGCCGGAGGCACCCGCGAGGCCGTCGACCCCGTCCGCTTCATCGGCAACCGCTCGTCCGGGCTTCAGGGGTACGCGCTCGCCCGCACGGCCGTCGCGCGTGGAGCCGAGGTCACTCTCGTGTCGGCCAACGTCGGGCTGCCGGACCCGGCGGGAGCCAAGGTGGTGCGGGTCGACTCCGCCCGGCGGCTCCGCGAGGCCGTCCTGTCGGCCGCCGGCCACGCCGACGCCGTCGTGATGGCCGCCGCGGTGGCCGACTTCCGGCCCGTACGGCAGAGCGAATCGAAGATCAAGAAGTCCTCGGGCGAGCCCGAGCCCATCCACCTGACGAAGAACCCGGACGTGCTGGCGGAACTCGGCGAGATCCGCAGGACCGCGGCCTTTCCCCGGGTGCTCGTGGGCTTCGCCGCCGAGACCGACGACGTCCTCGCGAACGGGCGGGCCAAGCTGGAGCGCAAGGGCTGCGATCTGCTCGTGGTCAACCAGGTGGGGGAGAATCTCGCGTTCGGCACGCCCGACAACGCCGCCGTCGTCCTGTCCGCGGACGGCGGGTCCGTGGAGATTCCCAGGGGTCCCAAAGAGGATCTCGCGGACGTAGTCTGGGATCTGGTGGTGGCGCGCCTCTCCTGACAGGCCCCCGGCAGGATCCGGCCCGTTTCACGGGGTGGTTCCGTTCGCCGTCACGGGAGTCGTCCCGGCCTGCCGCGACCAGCCGTTACATGGTGGTGGCGCGAGGGAGCGATGGCCATGCCGGTGTCCGCCTCGATCAGGGAGCGCTGTCGCAGCTATCTGCGCCCCGGCGACGACATCCGCTACGTGTTCCCGGTCCTGTCGCTCGGCCCGCCGCTCACCGCCTCGTTCCTCGTCGTCGTGACGGATCTGTCGGTGACGTTGCTGTCCACCACGATGTTCGGCCGCGACGAGCCGTCGGGGGTGTGGGCGACCTACCCGCGCCGCACCAGGCTGGGGCCGATCGTCTCCCGCGGAGGGCCGACGATCGAGTTCGGGGGGATGATGTTCGAGGTCGACGACGAGTACACCGCGGTCGTCGCGGCGGCGGACACCGAGGCCTTCACCCCCGGTGACCTGCCACGGGACCCGTTGCCCGAGCTCTGAGATCATGGTGGGCCCGCAACGCGGGCCGCGCCGCGGCGCCCGGAATCTGGACGGTTTCGCGGCGTCGTGCCCCGTAAGGCTAGACTCGCCTCTGCATTGGAGCGGCCGCGGTAGGGCTTCTACCGCCGGCCGATTCCGAACGTCAGCAGCCGCTGCATGAGGAGCCACAGAGTTGTCCCGTCGCCTGTTCACCTCCGAGTCGGTTACCGAGGGCCACCCGGACAAGATCGCCGACCAGATCAGTGACGCGATTCTCGACGCCATGCTCAAGGACGACCCCAAGAGCCGGGTCGCCGTCGAGACGCTGATCACCACCGGCCAGGTCCACGTCGCCGGCGAGGTGACGACGGAGACCTACATCGACATCCCCGCCCTGATCCGCGAGAAGATCCTCGAGATCGGTTACGACGCGTCCCACAAGGGCTTCGACGGCGCCTCCTGCGGCGTCTCGGTGTCCATCGGCGCGCAGTCGCCCGACATCGCCCAGGGCGTCGACGACGCCTACGAGCACCGCGAGGGCGAGGGTCTCGACGACTTCGACCGCCAGGGTGCGGGCGACCAGGGCCTGATGTTCGGCTACGCGTGCCGTGAGACGCCCGAGCTCATGCCGCTGCCGATCACGCTCGCCCACAAGATGGCCCGGCGCCTGTCCGAGGTCCGCAAGAACGGCACCGTGCCCTACCTGCGCCCGGACGGCAAGACCCAGGTCACGATCGAGTACGACGGCGACCGTCCCGTCCGCCTGGACACCGTGGTCGTCTCCACTCAGCACGCGCCGGAGATCGACCTCCGGGAGATGCTGACCCCGGACATCCGCGAGCACGTCGTGGAGCCGGTCCTCGCCGAGCTGGACATCGAGACCGAGGGCTACCGCCTCCTGGTCAACCCGACCGGCCGTTTCGAGATCGGCGGCCCGATGGGCGACGCCGGCCTCACCGGTCGCAAGATCATCATCGACACCTACGGCGGCATGGCCCGTCACGGTGGCGGCGCCTTCTCCGGCAAGGACCCGTCGAAGGTGGACCGCTCGGCCGCCTACGCCATGCGGTGGGTCGCCAAGAACGTCGTCGCGGCCGAGCTCGCCGACCGCTGCGAGGTCCAGGTGGCGTACGCCATCGGCAAGGCCAAGCCGGTGGGTCTGTTCATCGAGACGTTCGGCACCGAGAAGGTCTCGGTCGAGACGATCCAGGAGGCCGTCCTCCAGGTGTTCGACCTGCGCCCGGCCGCGATCATCCGCGCGCTCGACCTGCTCCGCCCGATCTACGCAGAGACCGCCGCCTACGGTCACTTCGGCCGGGAGGGCGTCTCCTGGGAGTCGACCGACCGCGCGGAGGCCCTCCGCAAGGCCGCCGGCCTCTGACAGCCGGAACGCGGTCCGCCGTCTGACGGCGGCCCGCACCGGCGCACCGACAGCGCGGAAACGGCGCCCGCTTCACGCGGGCGCCGTTTCGCGTCTACGCTCGCCTGTCCTACGCGAGGACGTTGATGGCCCTGGCGATCACCAGGGCCACCACGATCAGCGACGTCGCCGACTGGACCAGCATCACCATCTTGGCCCAGCGGGACAGCGGCATCACGTCCGTCGGGCTGAACGCGGTGGCGTTCGTGAACGCCAGATAGAGGTAGTCGGCGAAGGTGGGCCGCCAGTCCGGCGGCGCCACGTCGCGCTCGCTCATCTGGGGGAAGAGGAAATCGGGATACGGGGAGCGTGCCTTGGACCGGGCGACCGGCCCGCCCCGGTCGAGCTCCCAGTACCACAGCGCGAAGAGCAGGACGTTGATGACCCACACGCCGGCGCCCGTCGTGAGCAGGTTGACGGCGTCGTGCTCCCGGCCGCCGATCAACCTGGTGACCTCACGCGCGATGATCCAGGCGTTGTACGCGCTGATGACGCCGATCAACGTGATGTCGGCGACGCGAAGAAGGCGACTCTCCCGCGTGAAGGCCACGGGGTTGGCGATGATGAGGCCGACGAGCAGAGCCGACTCCAGCGCGGGCATGAGCCAGTGCGGACTGATGTTGACCGTGCCCGGAAGCAGGACGTGAATGACGATCACCGCGATGACCGCGCCCGCGGCCGTCCAACGGCCCTCCGCCTCCGTCTCGCGCAGCCAGACCGGAAGCCTGTTCTCGCTGTTCATGCCACCGCCAGCCCGTAGCCGTGCGTCTTGCCCCGGCCGGGTCTGGTAGGACGTAGACGTGACCGAGCCGACCAGCGAACCCTACCCCCAGGAGGCGCTCCTTCCTGATCCCCGTAGGCCCTCCCGGCGTACCCGGGCGAAGGGTGCGAAGGAGGCCGCGGAGGAACTGCCGGTCGCGCAGATCGTGATCGACTCCCCGCTGCCTCATCTGGACCGGCCCTTCGACTACCTCGTGCCGGCGGAGCTGGCGGCGGACGCCGTGCCGGGCTGCCGGGTGCGGGTGCGCTTCTCCGGCCAGCTGACCGACGGCTTCCTCCTCGAACGGCTGGAGCACAGTGACCACAAGGGCAGGCTGTCGTTCCTGGAGCGCGTGATCTCTCCGGAGCCCGTCCTCACGGCCGAGATCGCAGGCCTCGCGAGAGCGGTCGCCGACCGCTACGCCGGGACGATGTCCGACGTCCTGCGCCTGGCCGTCCCGCCCCGCCACGCCCGGGTGGAGACGGAGCCGCGCGCCGAGGCCCCGGCCGGGGGAGCGGGCTCCGAAGGGATCGACGCCCACCAGCAGGCCGGTGAGAGGGCCTGGGCGGCCTATCCGGCGGGACACTCGTTCCTGACCGCTCTCGCCGCTGGACGGGCGCCTCGCGCCGTCTGGTCGGCACTCCCGGGGACGGGCGCGGAAGGCCCGGCGTGGCCGGCGGCCGTGGCCGCCGCCGTGCGCGTCACGCTGGCGAGCGGGCGCGGGGTCGTGGTGGTCGTCCCGGACGGCAAGGACGTCGCGGTGGCCGAGCGTGCGCTGGCCGGCACCCCGCACGTCGCGATCACCGCGGACCTCGGCCCGGCCGAACGTTACCGGCGCTGGCTGAAGCTGCTGCGCGGACAGGCCCGGGCCGTGGTCGGCACCCGTGCCGCCGCCTTCGCCCCCGTCGCCGATCTCGGGCTCGTCGTCATCTGGGACGACGGCGACGACGTCCACGCCGAACGGCTGACGCCGTACCCGCACGCCCGTGAGGTGCTGGCGCTGCGCGCGCACCGCGCGGAGGCCGGCATGCTGATCGGCGGCTACGCGCGGACGGCCGAGGCCACCCAGCTCGTCGCCACGGGATGGGCGGCGCCGCTGACGCCGCGACGCGAGGAGGTCAGGGCGCGGGCGCCCAGGGTCCGGCCCACGGGGGACGACGCCGAACTGTCCCGCGACGAGGCCGCGCGCGCGGCCCGGCTGCCGAACCTCGCGTGGCGGACCCTCAAACAGGGGCTGGAGAGCGGCCCGGTGCTCGTCCAGGTGCCCCGGCGGGGATACCTGCCCGCGCTCGCCTGCCGCCAGTGCCGCGCCCCCGCCCGCTGCCGGGCGATCACCGGCACCGCGCAGGACGGGCCGGTGTGCGCGGGTCCGCTCGCGCTCCGCAGCGGCCATGCCATGCCGTACTGCCGATGGTGCGGGCGGGTGGCGGGCGACTGGCGGTGCCCCAACTGCGGCGGCGGCCACGTGCGCGCCGTCGTGGTCGGCGCCCGGCGCACCGCCGAGGAACTGGGCCGGGCGTTCCCCTCGGTCACCGTCAGGACCTCGGGCCGCGACGGCGTCCTCGCCACGGTCGGCGCGGCTCCGGCGCTGGTCGTCGCCACTCCGGGGGCCGAGCCGATGCCCGTGGACGGATACGCGGCGGCCGTGCTGCTGGACGGCTGGGCTCTGCTGGGCCGGCCCGACCTGCGCGCGGGGGAGGAGGCGCTGCGGCGGTGGATGAACGCCGCGGCGCTGACGCGGCCGGGAGCGGACGTCGTCGTGCTCGCCGACTCCGGGGTGCCGGCCGTGCAGGCGCTCTTGCGGTGGGACCCGGTCACCTTCGCCGAGCGCGAGCTGGCCGACCGGGCAGAGCTGGGATTCCCGCCCGCGGTGCGGATGGCCACGCTCACCGGCCCCGCCGCGGCTGTCAGGGAGATGCTGGCCGACACCGCGCTGCCCGGCGGCGCGCAGATCCTGGGGCCGGTGCCGGTCGACGGCGGCCTGGAGAGGGCCATGATCAGGATTTCGCGTGACGGCGGGTCGAAGCTGGCCAGAGCACTCAAGGGGGCCAGCGGCGTGCGGTCGGCGCGCAAAGCGGCGGACGTGGTCCGTGTGAACGTCGATCCGCTGGACCTGATCTGACCGATTCGCGATGCTGACAGTAACCCGTTAGCGTCTCCCTGTGTCGATCGAATGGGTGAACCTGGCCGTCGAGGGCCTTCGCGCGTGGGGGCACGAGAAGGGCGTCGAGGTCGACGTCGACGAGGTGCGGCTGCTGTGCGACTACGCCAGCGACTACCTGGAGGTCAACGAGCTCGGCGATTTCCGCGCGGGCACGTTCGAGGAGCTCCTGCTGGAGATCTATCCCCGTAAGGTCATCGCCCCGCCGGAGAGCGCACCGGAGACCGTGGCGGCGGCGCGGACGCTGGTCGACTTCCTGCTCGACACCGGCGAGATCGGCATCAAGACGGCCGCCCGGATGCGCACCACGATCGACGCGATCGAGCCCGAGATGCCCCGCGCCCTCGCCGACACCACCAAGTTCGGCATGGCCAAGAGCATCTTCAGCGCGATAGGCGCGGACTCCCTCGACCTGGCCGACGGAGGGACGGACCCGTCGCAGGACGGGCTCGACGAGACGGCCGGAGAAGGGTTCGACCGCCCAGGGTACGCGCCGCTGCCCCCGGTACGGCTGGCGTCCCCCCAGGAGGTCGCGAGAGCCGTACGGGAGGTGCCGCTGCTGCGGGACGCCCACCGCGTGGCGGCCTGGATGGCCGGTGAGGCGTGCACCACGACCGTGCGCAAGGAACTTCGGGTCAAGGACGCGCGGCGGCTCACGGCGGAGCTGGGCGTCGGCAGGCCGGCCCTCGCCTGGCGGCTGGCGCTCGGCCTGGGGCTGGCCCGGCTGGAGGGCACCGCCGTCCTCGCCAGGGAGGGGCTCGGGCCGCTCGACGCCGTGCCCGACGACGAGCTCCTCACCCTGTGGGCGGGCGCAGTGGACTTCGTGGTCGAGGCGTCGACGGACATCACCGGCGTGGAGATCGTCGACAAGGAGATCTACTCCATCCACGACCTGCTCTACCGGCTGCAGGCGCCGGTCCCGCTCGAGGCGATCCGCGACTACCTCCAGGAGGTCGCGGCCGACCGCCCGATCGACCAGTTGGAGAAGGCGTTCCACGACCTCGCACACGCGGGAACGGTCCAGTACGACGAGGACGGCCTCGCCCTGACCGGCCACGGCCTGTGGGGTCTTCGCACGCGATACGAGGCGATGGGCGTGTCCGCGCCCATCGCGGCGGACCTGGCGGAGGGGGACGCGAGCGGCCTCATCGCCGGTCTGATCACCGACGGCCTCCCCGCCGAGGTGGCGGAGCGCGACATCGTCGCCTGGCTGTCCAGGCGTACGCCACAGGAGGCGGCCGCCGAGTTGCTCGGCGCGGTCGCGGGCGCGCCCGCCGAGGTCCGCGGCATCGCCGTCACGATCGTCGACAGGCTGGGGGAGGAGGCCGCAGGCGTGGTGCGGGCCCACCTCGAGGACGCGGAGTTGCGGCCGCACGCGGTCCACTGGTTGTCCACGCGCGGGCTCGACGCCCCGGCGCTGACCCAGGACGAGGTGCTGTGGCTCAGCGTCGACATGCTCGCGCTTGCTCTTCCCGCGGCGGAGGCCGATCCCGAGGGCTTCGCGGAGAACATCGCTCTGTCAGGTCCTCCCGCTCATCTGATCGACGACATGTGGCACGTGGACCACCCCGACGTCGTCGAGGTCCTCGAGCTGCTCGGCAACACGCTTCCTGACAAGGCGGCAGCGAAGTCTGCCCGAAAGGCGGCGTTCAAGGCACGTTCGCGGGGCATCCGGTAACGCGTGTGGAGTAAGTTGCTGGAATGGCCGACAGCGACGTGCTCACCTTTCCGCCGGTCGAGCTCGCCCCCGATGCGGAGCTGGCTCACGCGGTGCGGGCGATCCCCCTGGTGCGGGACGCCGCACGCCTGGCCGGATGGACGGGTGTCCGGGAGGTCACCGAGCACGGCCTGCTGACCACCGACGACGCGCGCGCCGCCGTCGCCGAGCTGGATCTGGCCGCCAAGCGGCTCCACCTGCTGTGGGTCGTCGCGGTGAACGGACGCCTCATCGAGATCACCCGTGCGGGAGCCCGTCCCGGCCCCGGCGTCGCCGACCCCATGGAGTTCTGGGACGGCGTGGTGATGGACGTGCTCGACCGCACGGAGGAGGGCCTCACCGGCTCGAGCGTCGTCGACGAGCACCTCACGGAGATCCTGGCGACGATCTACTCGGTGCGGGACGGAATGCCGGTCGCGGCGCTCGCCACCGGCATCCTCCAGGCGCACGAGGTCGGATGCGAGGCGCGCCAGACGGAGCTCAAGCGGCTGCGGATGACGCTGCCCGGCGAGCTGGCCGAGGCCATGAAACTGCTGGAGTACTGCGGGCTGATCGAGGTGACCGGCGATCTCGTCAGGCTCACCCAGCCCGGCGTGTGGGCCGTGCGCCGCGACCTGCTCAGGGAAGGCCACGACGCGCCTTCCCTGCACGAGGTCGCCGGGTTCGCCGAGCTGACCGCCGCCGAGCTGATCGACTCGATGCTCCAGGGCAAGGCGTCGGCCAGCGCCGCCACGCTCTGGCTGGAGCAGCGGGTGCCCGAGGACGCCGCGCGCGAGCTGATCAAGATCGCGGCCTCCGGAAACGCCGCCCAGCGGGGCACCGCGGGGACCATCCTGGAGGAGCTGGGCCCGGAGGCGGAGCCCGCCGTCCGCGAGGCGCTCGACGAGCCCATGATGTCGCGGTACGCCGCGGCCTGGCTCGGCGTGCGGGACCTCGACGCGCCGGCGCTGGGGGAGGGGGACGGCGCCTGGGTGGCCGTGGACACCCTCGCCGCCCTGCTCTACATCACGGCCCCGGTCGACTCGATGACGCAGTACGACATCCTGGGCGAGGACCTGCTGACGCTGATGCCGGCGATGGGCAGGAGCGACCATCCCGACGCGCTCGCCGTCCTGGAGATGCTCAGCGGCCACCATCCCGACCCCGTGATCGCCAAGGTGGCGAGGAAGACGGCGATGAAGGCACGCTCGCGCCCGTAAACTGTGGTGATCCCACAGAACGACGCGAATGGAGCCCACCGTTGGCCATCCAGCCGATCCGCCTGTTCGGCGACCCGGTGCTGCGCACTCCGGCGGAGCCGGTGGTCGACTTCGACAAGGAGCTGCGCAAGCTCGTCAAGGACCTCACCGACACGATGATGGACGCGCCCGGAGCCGGTCTGGCCGCGCCGCAGATCGGCGTCGGGCTGCGGGTCTTCACCTACTACGTCGACGAGCAGCTGGGACATCTGATCAACCCCGACCTCGACCTGTCCGAGGAGCTCGACGAGGAGGGCGAGGAGGGGTGCCTGTCGTTCCCCGGCCTGGCCTTCCCCACGCCGCGCGCCATCCGGGCCGTCGCCAGGGGGTTCGACATGCACGGCGAGCCGATCACGCTCGAGGGCACCGACCTCATGGCACGGTGCTTCCAGCACGAGACCGACCACCTGGACGGCGTGCTGTTCATCGACAGGATGGACGCCAAGCAGCGCAAGCTGGCCATGAAGGCCGTACGGGAGGCCGAGTGGAGCGGCCTTTCCGCACCCGCCGTGAAGCTTTCTCCGCACGCGACGCACGGGAGGGCCCTGTAGTGCGCCTGGTCTTCGCCGGCACTCCGGACACCGCGCTCCCGTCCCTCCGCGCCCTGCTGGACTCGCCCCGCCACGAGGTGGTCGCCGTCGTGACCCGCCCGGACGCGCAGTCGGGCCGGGGGCGGCAGGTCCACCCCAGCCCGGTGGCCCAGCTCGCCGAGGAGTCGGGCATCGAGGTGCTCAAGCCGGCGAAGGCCGGAGACCCGGGCTTCCTCGACCGCCTGCGGGCGATAAATCCGGATTGCTGTCCGGTCGTCGCCTATGGAGCCCTGCTTCCACAGTCCGCGCTGGACATCCCGCCCCATGGGTGGATCAATCTGCACTTCTCGCTGCTGCCCGCCTGGCGGGGAGCGGCACCGGTCCAGCATGCCGTCCTGCACGGTGACGAGATCACGGGCGCGTCGACGTTCCGGATCGTGAAGGAACTCGACGCCGGCCCCGTCTTCGGCGTGGTGACCGAAGAGATCCGGCCGGACGACACCAGCGGCGACCTGCTCGCGCGGCTCGCGGAGTCGGGTGCCGGGCTGCTCGTGGCGACGCTCGACGGCGTCGAGGACGGCGTCCTAGAGGCACGGCCCCAACCCGCCGACGGCGTGAGCATCGCACCCAAGATCGGCGTGGACGACGGGCGGGTGGACTGGGCGGCTCCGGCCATGCGGGTGGACCGGCTCGTCCGCGCCTGCACGCCGGCCCCCGGCGCGTGGACGGAGTTCCGCGGCCAGCGCGTCAAGCTCGGTCCCGTACGGCTCGCGCCCGAGGCCGACAAGCTCGAGCCCGGGGAGATGGCGGCGTCCAAGAAGGCCGTGCTCGTCGGGACGGGCAGTCACCCGATCGAGCTGGGCGAGGTGCAGCCGCAGGGCAAGCGCCTCATGACGTCGGCCGAATGGGCGCGCGGTGTCCGCGTCACCGGCCAGGACCGGCTGGGCTGAGCCGATGAGCAGCCAGACAGGCGGCGGAGGGGCCGCCAGGGACGCGCAGGGAGTCCACGGCGCGTCAGGAGGCTCGACCGGAGGTTCCCAAGGCCGTGGGGGCTCTCAGGGGCGTGGAGGCTCGCAGGGGCGCGGCGGAGGCCAGGGTCGCGGCGGAAGCGGCCCGGGAGGCCGTCGCCGTCCCCAGCGCCCGACGAGGGACGAGGCCCGCAACGCCGCCTATGACCTCATGAGGGCCGTCGACGAGCGCGACGCGTACGCCAACCTGCTCATGCCCTCGCTGCTCCGGCAGCGGCGGCTCAGCGGGCGTGACGCCGCGCTCGCCACCGAGCTGGCCTACGGCACGTTGCGGGGCCTCGGCACCTACGACGAGATCATCGCCGCGTGCAGCGACCGTCCCCCCGAGCAGGTGGACCCGCCGCTGCTCGACGCCATACGGCTCGGCGTCCACCAGCTCCTCAAGACGCGCATCCCTCCGCACGCCGCCGTGAGCGCCACGATCGACCTCGTGCGGCTCCGGGTCGGCACGGGCCCGTCCCGATACGCCAACGCCGTGCTGCGGAAGGTCGCCGGGCGGACGCTCGAGGAGTGGCTCGCGATCGTCGCCCCGCCGCGTGAGGAGGACCCCGTCGGCAACCTCGCGGTCTCCCACAGCCATCCGCGCTGGATCGTCAGCGCGCTTCGCGACGCGCTGGGAGGCGACTTCGACGAGACGGCCGCCCTCCTGGCGGCCGACAACGACCGGCCGCGCGTGGCCCTGGTGGCCCGGCCCGGGCGCTGTTCCATCGAGGAGCTCGTCGAGGCGGGAGGCGAGCGCGCCAGGTACTCGCCGTACGGCGTCTACCTGCCCGAGGGGGATCCCGGTTCGCTGCGGGCCGTGGGAGAGGCCCGCGCGGCGGTTCAGGACGAGGCGAGCCAGCTCGTGGCCCTCGCGCTCACGCGGGTGCCGCTCGACGCCGACGGCCGCTGGCTCGACATGTGCGCGGGGCCGGGCGGCAAGGCCGGTCTGCTGGACGCGCTCGCCGTACAGGGCGGGGGGCACCTGCTCGCCGCGGACGCGCAGTATCACCGCGCCCGCCTGGTGTGGAACACCACCAAGGACGCCGAGGTGGTGGTCGCCGACGGAACCGAGCCGCCCTGGCGCGCCGGAGCCTTCGACAGGGTCATGCTCGACGCCCCCTGCACCGGGCTCGGAGCCCTGCGCAGGCGGCCGGAGGCCCGCTGGCGGCGCGACCCCCGGAGCATCCCCGAGTTGACGGCCCTGCAGCGCCGCCTGCTCGATTCCGCGCTGGAGGCCGTACGGCCCGGCGGCGTGGTCGCCTATGTCACGTGCTCCCCGCACCTCGCCGAGACGCGGGCGGTCGTGGACGACGTCAGGGACCGGGTGGAGATGCTGGACGCGAGGGAGTTCCTGCCCGAGGTCCCGGACCTGGGAGACGGGCCGTACGCGCAGTTCTGGCCGCACCGGCACGGCACCGACGCGATGTTCCTGGCGCTGCTACGCCGCAGGTGAGGCGTCCTCCTCTGGCCGCCTCGAGCCGCCGCCGGTGCCGGGCAGAACGGCCGGCGGGGCGAAGCGGGTCAGCCACAGGGCTGCGCCGAGGATCGCCATTGCGAGCGCGACGACGATCGACTCCAGCCATATCCCGGAGACGAACTCCCGGATGACGAGGGGTGACATCACTACCAACACCCTGCGGCCGGTCCGGGAGCGCACCGCGAGCACCACCACGATCGCCGCGACGATCATCAATGGAAGCGGCGCGAAATGCATCTTCTGGAGCACCAGCGTCGCCACGAACGCGGAGGTCCAGACGAGCAGCCGCCGGGTGCCCAGAGGGGCGGGGCCGGGAGACGGCGCGAGGGTCAGCATCGCGGCGACCAGGACGACCGGCAGCAGGCGTGGCGCCGCATCCCAGAGGTCCCCGGCCCCCAGGTAGGAGAGCGCGCCGGGGGCGAACCGGAAACGTGCGGTGGTCTCGTACCACGCGTCCATCACCACCCACACCCACGCGCACACCGCCGCAGCCTTCTTCCGGCCGAGCCAGGCGAGCACGACGATCAGCGCGTACGGCAGGACCAATGCGAGATATCGCAGGACGAACGCGATGCCCACAGGCTCCGGCGGCATCACGGTCCACCGAACGCCCGGCAGCAGGGCATCGACGAGATCGATGATGGCCACGAGGGTCCGGTGCAGCGGGTTGAGCAGGAGCACGATCGACCCGATGAGCGCCGCGATGTTGAAGGCGGCGAGCCACAGTCTGCCCGACTCTCCGACGAGCGCCCTGCGGAGCCGGATGGCCAGGGCGCCGCGGGCCAGGTCGACGGTCTCGCGCACGGCGGGCCGCCTCTGGTCCGCGGCGGATCCGGCGAGCAGGACGGCGAGCATCTCGTCAGCGTGCTCGGCGCGGTGCTCCTTCGGATACCAGGCCAGCAGCCTGCGGTAATGCTGTTCCAGAGAGGTCATGAGGCGCCCCCCGCGACGGCCGCCGTACGGAAGAACGCGCCCAGCGTTCCAGGCTCGGTGGTCATGCGCGGCCTGCGGCTGAGGCGGGAGGCCGCGGTCTCCACGTTCCGGCGCAGTCGCTCGGTCTCGACGGCAAGACGGGCCGCGCCTTCGGAGGTCAGCCGGTAGTAGCGCCGGGCCCGGCCGTCGACGACCTCCTCACGGTCGGTCTCGATCATGCCCTCTCCCTGGAGACGGTCCAGCGCCGCGTACAGCGTGCCGGCGCGCAGCCGCACCCGCTCATCGGAGATCGCCAGAACGTCGGTGATGATGCCGTAGCCGTGCTGGGGTCCCGCGGCCAGCGCCGTGAGGATCAGGAACGTGGGTTCCTGCATGGATCGATCATTCATGTAGACGATATATACCGATCAATTGACTCAGGTGCAAGGGTGCGCCGGGGTGCGTCCGGGCGTGGGGCCTGGGTGTGGCCGGGGCGAAATAGACTGCTGGCACTATGGCCGTACAGATCTCGCCCAGCATCCTGTCCGCCGATTTCGCCCGCCTGGCCGACGAGGCCGCCCGGGTCGAGGGCGTCGCCGACTGGCTGCACGTGGACGTCATGGACTATCACTTCGTGCCCAACCTGACGTTGGGACTGCCCGTCGTCGAGGCCCTGTTGAAGACGACCTCCACGCCGATCGACTGTCATCTGATGATCGACGATCCGGATCGCTGGGCGCCCGGCTACGCGGAGGCCGGCGCGGCGAGCGTCACCATCCACGCCGAGGCGGCCAAGGCGGCCGTGCGCACGCTCCGTGCGATCCGCGCCGCCGGGGCGCGTTCAGGGCTCGCAATCAACCCCGCAACGCCGGTCGACCCCTACGAGGACCTGCTGCCCGAGATCGACATGCTCCTGGTCATGACCGTGGAGCCCGGATTCGGCGGACAGGGCTTCCTGGACATCATGCTTCCCAAGATCACCAAGGCGCGCGGGCTCATCGACAAGTACGGCGGCGAGGTGTGGCTTCAGGTGGACGGCGGCGTGTCGGCCGCGACCATCGAGCGCTGCGCCGAGGCCGGGGCCGACGTGTTCGTGGCCGGCAACGCCGTCTACGGCGCCGACGACCCGGCTCAGGCCGTACGGAGCCTGCGCGCGCTGGCGCAGCAGGCCTGAGCCCGGATCGGAACGCGTCGCCTCCAGGCGCCGAACGGGTCTACCGGGTCGGCGCCCGGCTTCGGCGGGGGTGGTCAGACGAGGGCGGGGTCGAGCACCACGTCGTCCCCGTGGACCGTCGGAGCCTCGGGGAAGTGGCACGCGGTGAGGTGCCCCTCGCGGTTGCCGTTCAGCTGGATCAGCGGCGGAACCTCCGTCGCGCACTTGTCCTGCGCCTTCCAGCACCGGGTGCGGAAGCGGCAGCCCGACGGCGGGTTGATGGGGGAGGGCACGTCGCCCGCCAGGCGGATGCGCTCCCGCGGTTCGCTGGTCACGTCGGGCTCGGGGACGGCCGAGAGCAGGGCGTGCGTGTACGGATGCCTCGGCCGCTCGTAGATCGACTGACGGTCGCCGACCTCGACGATCTTGCCGAGGTACATCACCGCCACCCGCTGGGAGAAGTGCCTGACGATCGCGAGGTCGTGCGCGATGAACAGGAACGCGATGCCGAGGTCGCGCTGCAGTTGCTGGAGCAGGTTGACGACCTGGGCCTGGATGGAGACGTCGAGCGCCGACACCGGCTCGTCCGCGATGATCAGCTTGGGGTCGAGCGCCAGGGCCCGGGCGACGCCGATGCGCTGGCGCTGCCCGCCCGAGAACTCATGCGGGAACCGGTTGTAGTGCTCCGGGTTCAGGCCGACGATCTCCAGCAGTTCCTGGGCCCGCTTCTTCCTCCCGCCCTCGGGATTGATGCCGTTGATCTCCATCGGGCCGCGGATGATCGTGCCGACGGTCTGCCGGGGATTGAGCGAGCTGTAGGGGTCCTGGAAGATCATCTGGATCTCGGGCCTGATCGGCTTGAGCTCGCGCCGCGAGCTGTGGCTGATGTCGCGGCCCTGATAGAGGATCTTGCCGGCCGTCGGCTCGAGCAGGCGCGAGGCCAGCCGCCCGGTGGTGGACTTGCCGCAGCCCGACTCGCCCACGAGGCCCACGACTTCTCCGGCTCCCACGGTCAGGTCCACGCCGTCCACGGCGTGGACGCTCCCGATCTGGTGCTTGAAGATCAGGCCGCCCCGGACCGGGAAGTGCTTGGTCAGCCCCTGCATCTCCAGCAGCGTCTCGCTCATGCCTGTTCCTTGGTGTCGCCGGTGCGGATGTCCCTCTTCTGCTGGAGGGTGAGATAGCAGGCGTCTCCGTGCCCGTTCTCAGGGGAGATGTCCGGTCGTTGAGTGAAGCACAGATCCGATCCGACGAGCTGCGGGAAGTCGCATCGCGGATGGAAGGCGCAACCGGCCGGGCGATTGAGCAGGCTCGGAGGGGTGCCGCGGACGGGCACCAGCGGCATGTCGACGGACGACGTCAGCCGGGGCATGGAGGACAGGAGCCCCCAGGTGTACGGATGGCTGGGCTTGCTCAGGACCTCGCGGACCGTGCCCCTTTCCGCGGCCCGTCCCGCGTACATCACCAGGACGTTGTCGGCGGTGTTGGCGACCACCCCGAGATCATGGGTGATCAGGATGATGGTCGTGCCGAACTGCTGCTGCAGGTCCTTGAGCAGGTCGAGGATCTGCGCCTGGACGGTGACGTCGAGCGCGGTGGTGGGCTCGTCGGCGATCAGCAGATCGGGATCGCAGACGAGAGCCATGGCGATCATCGCGCGCTGGCGCATGCCGCCGGAGAACTCGTGGGGGTAGTGATCGACGCGGGTGGCGGGCTGCGGGATGCCGACACGTTCGAGCATCTCGATCGCGCGGTCGCGGGCCTCCTTCTTGCTCGCGCCCTTGTGCTTGCGGTACACCTCCCCGATCTGCCGCCCGATCGTGTGGAAGGGGGACAGCGAGGTCAGCGGGTCCTGGAAGATCATCGCGACCCGGTTGCCGCGTAGTTTCTCCAAGGTCGAGGCGCCGGCCCCGACGAGCTCCTGGTCCTCCAGCCAGATCTCGCCGTCGACCTCGGTGTGCGCGGGATCGTGCAGCCCCAGGATGGTGAGGTTGGTGACGGACTTGCCCGACCCGGACTCACCCACGATGCCGAGAGTCGTCCCCTTCTCCACGTCGAAGGAGAGCCCGTCCACGGCGTGGACGACGCCGTCCTCGGTGCTGAACCGCACGCTGAGATCACGGACGGACAGGAACGGCTCAGGGCCGCGCGAGGTCCCCGGCTCGCTGCTCCACGACACGGTGGTCACTTACTGCTCCAGCTTCTGTACTGCTCGGTCTGCTCGGTGCGGACGGATGCGGCGTGCATGTTCGAGGGCCCTCGGGCTCAGCTCAGCCGGACGCGGGGGTCGATGAACGCGTACAGCACGTCGACCACGATGTTCAGGAAGACGATGGCCGCGGCACCGACCACGGTCACGCCGAGCAGCATCGGCAGGTCGGTGTTCTGCACGGCCCGTACGGCCAGCTCGCCGATGCCGTGCAGGGTGAAGGTCTGTTCGGTGATGATCGCGCCGCCCAGCAGCGTCGCGAGGTCGACGCCGAAGATCGTGATGATGGGGATCATCGCGCCTCGCCACGCGAACCGGAAGAAGACCGATCGTCCGGACATCCCCTTGGCCCGCGCCGTACGGACGTAGTCCTCGGCGAGTTGCTCGAGCATCTGCGAGCGGGTCATGCGGGTGTAGTTGGCGGTGAAGATGATCGACAACACCACCCACGGGATCAGCAGATGCACGAACCAGGTGAGCGGGTCCTCGGTGAACGGGACGTAGGAGGGGCGCGGGAGCAGCCCGAGGGTGTCCACCACGGCGAACACCACCAGCGGGCCGACGAAGTAGATCTGCAGCGAGGCGCCGATCACGGACGTGGAGCTGGCGATCTTGTCGAGCGGCTGCCCGACCTTCCACGCGGCGAGCATGCCGGTCAGGATCCCGAAGGACAGGATGACGACGGACGCGCCGAGCGTGAGGGACAGGGTCACGGGGAACCGGTCCACGATGGCACTGAAGACGGGCTCCTGCGTGGCGAAGGAGTACCCCAGGCAGGGCGCCGGGCAGGCCCCGAACTGGGTGAATTCACGGCCCATGAAGATGCCGGACAGCCAGTGCCAGTACTGCACGAACAGCGGCTCGTCCATCCCCAGGTTGTGCCGGATCAGCGTCAGCGTCTCCGGGCGGCAGATCTTGCCGCAGAAGGCCCGGGCCGGATCCCGTGGCAGGGCGTAGAAGAGGTAGAACGTGATCAGGCTGATGAGAATCAGGATCACGATGGCGCCGAGTATCCGGCGTACCAGAAAGCTGGTCATGATCTCGCACTTGTCGTCACGGGTGGAACGGGCCGGTGACCCCGCCGCCCCGCCCGGGCGGGGCGGGGACGGCGGGGCCGGTCGTCTGCTACTTGACCCAGATGTCGAGCGCGGACTGCTCGCCCTGGATCGGGTCGAACCTCACGCCGCCGAGGCCGGAGCCGTAGAGGCCGAAGTAGGTCTGGTAGTACTCGGGGACGATCGCGGCCTGCTCCATGATCTTCCGGTCGATCGCGGCCCACGCCTTGCCGGCCTCAGTGGGGTCGGCGATGGTGTTGGCCTGGTCGATGGCGGTGTTGATCTCCGGAACGTTCAGGTGCGTGTAGTTCGGCGCGTTGTCCGCGATGAGGCGGCCGTCGAACTGCGGCTGGATCGCGGTCGAACCGGTCGGCCAGTCGGCCGCCCAGCCACCCCAGTAGATGTCGTACTGGTTGTCCACCGGGCCGATCGCGTCATAATACGTCGCCGGGTTGAGCGGCTTGGCGACCACGTTGAAGCCCGCCTTGGTCAGCGCGTCCTTGATGGCGACCGTGATCTTCTCCTGGGTCGGCGTCTGGTTGTACGCGTAGACGATCGTCGGGGTCGGCGTGCTCGACGACGCGAGCAGCTTCTTGGCCGCCTCGGGGTCGCCTTCGGGCTTGGCCAGCTTGCCGTACAGGTCGGAGGCCTCGTAACCGAGGACGGTCGGGCTCAGCACCGTGGTGGCGATCTTGCCGCTGTTGATCTCGCCGCCCGCGATCTGCTGCAGCTGCTTGGCCGGCCACGCGGTGATGATCGCCTTGCGGACGTTGACGTCCGTGACCCGCTTGGTGTTGATGTTGTAGAAGGTGGTGAAGGGGGTCAGGCCCTGGATGGACCTCTTCATCGCCTCGGCGTTGCCGAGCACCTCCTGGACCCGCTCGGGCGCCACCGCGTTGTGGAAGGTGAACGCCTGCTTGTCGGCGCCGGTGTCGGCCAGGAACCGCTCGGTCGACTGCTGCGACTGGAGGCCGAACTCCATGTGGAACTTGTCCGGGTAGGCGTGCCGGATCGGGTCGGTGTTCTTGTCCCAGTTCGGGTTGCGCTCCAGCTCCAGCGACTTGTCGGTGGTGTGGCTCACGATCTGGTACGGACCCGAGGAGAACGGCTGCTTGTCGTACTTCTGCTTGGTGTCCTTGGCCTTCGGCACCGCGCCGTAGCCGGTCATGGCGACGGTGAAGTTGAAGTCCGGGTGGGGCGCGTTCAGGTGGAAGATCACCGTCTTGTCGTCAGGAGTCTCGATCGTGTCGAGCTCCTTGCCGTCGTACGGGCCCTTGTACTGGTCGCGGAACGGCTTGTTGGGGTCGGGGACGAGCCAGGTCTCGGCGTAGTCCGGGCCCTCGGTGATGAAGTCGGCGAACAGGCGCTCGAAGCTGTACTTGATGTCGCCCGAGGTGATCGCCGAGCCGTCCTGCCACTTCACGCCGTCCTTGAGCGTGAACTTCCAGGTCTTCCCGCCGTCGGTGGTGGTGCCCGCGTCCGTGGCCAGGTCGCCGACCAGCTTGATGCTGCCTGACGCGTCTTCCTTGTAGTTGGTGAGCTGCCGGGTGAACAGCAGCGACACCGACGCGTTGTAGTTCAGGTAGACGCGGCCCGGGTCGAGGTGGCTGAAGTCGTCACGGTCGATCATGTTGGCCGTGCCGCCGGGCTTGGCGCCGGCGACCTCGGGCGCGGGCCCGGTGGAGTCCGCGGCGGTGCCGACCGTGATCGCACTGACCGCCTTGTTCTCCAGCGGGGTCTGCGACGCGGCCGCGGAGGGGGCGCCGCCTCCTCCGCCCTTGGCGCAGCCGGCCAGCGCCAGCGCACCGACAGCGAGCACGGCCGTCGCTGTGGCGATTCGCCTGCTATGCGATCTCATATGGTCCTTCCTAGGGGGTCAGCGCTTCGTCTTTGGGTCGAAAGCGTCGCGGATCGAGTCCCCGAGCAGGTTGAAGGCGATCACGAAGATCAACATCGACACGCCCGGGAACAGGAGGTATGTCACGTCGGAGTGGTAGACGTTGGCGCCCACCTGGAACATGCGGCCCCAGTCGGGAGTCGGCTCCGTCATTCCGGCACCGAGGAACCCGAGGCCCGCTTCCGCGCCCACGTAGAGCGGGAGCGCGAGCGTGGCCTGGATGATGATCGGGGTCCACAGGTTGGGCAGGAGTTCCTTGAAGATCACCCGGCCGGGTGACGCGCCGGTGACCCGGGCCGCCTCGATGAACTCCCGCTCCCGCAGCGAGAGCACCTGTGCGCGGAGCAGGCGGGCGATCGTGGCCCAGCCGAGCACGGTCAGCACGATGCAGATCGACACGTACCTGAGCCATGCCGGAGTCTCCTGGTCGGGCTGCACCAGGGCGACCTCGACGACCGGGACGAGCACGATCAGGAACAGCTGCGACGGGAAGGAGAGCAGCGTGTCGATGACCCGGCCGATCACATAGTCGGTCTTGCCTCCGACATAGCCCGAGGTGATGCCCATGGTCACCCCGATGAAGGTGGACAGCACCGTCACGATCAGCGCGATGCTGAGCGACGTGCGGATGCCGTACACGAGTTGCGTGAAGACGTCACGGCCGAGACCGGGTTCGAGGCCGAACCAGAAGTCCCCGCTGATGCCGCCGTTCGGCAGGATCGGGTAACCGTACTGGTTCAGCAGGCCGGGCTGGTTCCCGCCGTAGGGCGTGTACGGGTCCTTGCCGTACGCCCAGGCGATCACCGGGGCCAGCAGCGCGATCAGGAAGAACGCGAGCACGATGGCCGCCGAGATCAGGCCCGTCCGGTCGCGGCGGAAGCGCCGCCACATCAACTGGCCGGGCGATCGCCCGACGACGGCGGCGGAGGACCCGGCTGCTGCGGCGGCCACTGTGTCGACGGCGTCCGAGCCTGTCTCTGCCGTGGTCGAGGAAGGGAACGTCATGTTGGGCGGTGCTCCCGGATGCCAATAACGGTCGGCGATATCCGACTGGAACGAACCCTGGCAACTAATTTTCCGCGGGTCAATCGCTTCGCCGGGGCATCGCGCTTTTTGCTCTACTTCGTTGTCCAAAGTAAACCAGCTTGTGTCCGATTGCCGGTTGACCTGGCCAAACGATCGGTATGACACTTAACGTCAGCTGGACCCTAAGTGTGTCATGGTTTGGTGACACAACGCGGACGCCGTGGGGACAGTTCGCACGGCGGCAGGCGACTCGTGTGCAACCTGAGTCCGATGGGGACAGCCGAAAGTCCAGGCAGGACGGGCTATGACTGATTTGCCTGGATCCTGCACAATGGTGAGCGTGCCAGGCATGGCACACTGGTAAAGACAGAGCAAGCGTGCTCCGGGGTCGGTGTAATTCCGAACCGGCGGTGACACTCGCGACCTCCCCTGGAGGCCGACGGGTGGTAGTCCGCGACCCGGCCGAAGCCATCGGCCGGTGGACCTGGTGAGACTCCAGGACCGACGGTGAAAGTCCGGATGGGAGGAAGCGCGCGAGCGGATGACGGCGCCCGAAGGGTGCCCGCCGTCCGCCTGACGTGACGCGTGATCGCGTCCGTCCCACCCCCGGGGCCCGCCGTGGCGACACAGGCGAGAGGACGACCCGGGTGGGTCCGCAGGACATCATTCACATGCGCCGCGCGATCGGGCTGGCGGCGCGAGGCCATGGCGGCACGAGCCCCAACCCCGTCGTCGGGTGTGTGGTCCTCGACGCCTCGGGACAGGTCGTGGGGGAGGGTTTCCACGCCTACGCCGGCGGCCCCCACGCCGAGGTCGTGGCCCTGCGCGAGGCGGGCGAACGGGCCAGGGGCGGCACGGCGTACGTCACCCTGGAGCCCTGCGACCACACCGGCAGGACCGGGCCGTGCAGCGGTGCGCTGATCAGCGCGGGCGTCACGCGAGTCGTGGTCGCCGTGACCGATCCCAACCCCCTCGCCGCGGGCGGCGTCGACAGGCTCCGCCGCAGCGGGGTCGAGGTCGAGACCGGCGTGCTGGCCGAGGAGGCCGAGCGGGTCAACGAGGCGTGGCTCACGTTCATCCGCAGGCGCAGGCCGTTCGTCACCTGGAAGTTCGCCGCGACGCTCGACGGACGGTCGGCGGCCGCTGACGGCACCAGCAAGTGGATCACCTCCCCCGAGGCCAGGGCCGACGTGCACCGCCTGCGTGCCGAGAGCGACGCCGTCATCGCCGGGATCGGCACCGTCATCGCCGACGATCCCCTGCTCACCGCCCGCGTGCCCGGAGACGCCGCTCGCCGGCCGCTGCGGATCGTCGTCGACTCCGCGGCCCGCACGCCCGCCTCGGCCAGGGTCCTGGCGGGCGAGGAGCCCGCGCTCGTCGCCGTCGCGGACGACGCGGACGTCCCCGCGCACCTCGGCCATCCCGTACGGCTGCCGCGCGCGCCCGGCGGAATAGACCTCCATGCGCTCATGGCTGAGCTGCACGGGAGGCAGATCGTGAGCGCACTGCTCGAAGGCGGACCGACCCTCGCCGGTTCCTTCCTCAGAGAAGGCCTGGTCGACAGGGTCGTCGGCTACATCGCGCCCGCACTGCTGGGCACGGGAGCGGCCGCCCTCGGGGCGGCGGGCGTGACCACGATCGGCGAGATCCTCCGCCTCGAGTTCGAGGAAGTGACCCCCATCGGACCGGACCTCAGGCTCGTCCTCCGGCCGGCACCACCTAAGGAGAGCTGAATGTTCACCGGAATCGTCGAGGAACTCGGCGAGGTCGTCGCGGTCGAGCCCCAGGCCGACGCGGCGCGCCTGTCGGTGCGCGGCAAGGTCGTCACGGGCGACGCCGGGCACGGGGACTCGATCGCCGTCAACGGCGTCTGCCTCACGGTGGCGGACGTCGAGGGGGACGTGTTCACCGCCGACGTCATGAAGGAGACCCTGGACCGTTCGTCGCTGGGCGCGCTGGAGCCGGGGTCGCGGGTCAACCTGGAGCGTGCCGTACGGGCCGATCAGCGGCTGGGCGGCCACATCGTCCAGGGCCACGTCGACGGAACCGGCGTGGTGCTGTCGCGCGAGCCCGGTGAGCACTGGGAGGTCGTCCGCCTCTCCCTGCCCGCCGACCTGAACCGCTACGTGGTGGAGAAGGGGTCGATCACGGTCGACGGGGTGAGCCTGACCGTGGTCGCGGTGGACGCGGACTCCTTCGCCGTCAGCCTGATCCCCACCACGCTCGGGCTCACCACGCTTGGCCGCAAGCAGCCGGGCGAGCCGGTGAACCTCGAGGTCGACGTGATCGCCAAGTACGTCGAGAAGCTCACTCTGGGAACACGCGCATGAGCTGGACCGAAGCGGGATTCGACGTGGTGGGGCAGCACGTGCTCTGGACGGACCTGGTCGGGAACGTGGGCGCCCTGACGACGGTCTGGCTGGCGATCAGGAAGACGATCTGGACGTGGCCGGTGCAGTTCGCCTCCTCCGCCCTGCTGTTCGTCGCCTCCATCAGCGCCCACATCACGGGCAACGCGCTCAAGCAGGCGCTGTTCGGCGCGCTGGCCGTCTACGGGTGGATCCGCTGGTCGCGGGGCACCCGCGGCGGCGCCGCGCTGCCGATCAGGTCGGCCACCTCGCGTGAGAGGACGCTGGTCGTCGCGGTGATGGCGCTGGGCACGGTGGCGGTCGCGCTGCTGTTCACCTATCTCAACTCGCGTGGCCTGAACATCTCGTGGGCCCCGTGGCCGGACGCCTACATCTTCGTCGGCAGTGCCGTGGCGACGTGGGCGCAGGGGAGGGCGCTGGTGGACTTCTGGGTGATCTGGGTGGCCGTCGACGTGATCGGCGTGCCGCTGGCCTTCTCCTCCGGCCTGGTGGTCTCGGGGGCCGTATACGGCGTCTTCCTGGTCATGGTGGCCTTCGGATTCCGCGACTGGCTGCGCCAGTCGCACCAGTTGCGGGCGGTGACGGCATGACGGGCATCAGGCTCGATCCGGTCGAGCGGGCGATCGCCGACATCCGGGACGGCAGGCCCGTCGTCGTGGTGGACAACGAGAACCGCGAGAACGAGGGCGACATCATCTTCGCGGCGGCCAAGGCGACGCCCGAGGTGGTCGCCTTCATGATCAGGTATACGAGCGGCGTGATCTGCGTCGCCATGGAGGGCAAGGAGCTCGACCGGCTCGGCCTGCCCCTCATGGTCCACCAGAACAAGGAGCGCCTCAGAACGGCGTACACGATCAGCGTCGACGCCCGTGACGGCGTGACGACGGGGATCTCCGCCGCCGACCGCGCCAAGACGATCCGCACGCTGTGCGACTCCGCCACCGAGCCCTACGAGCTCGTCCGTCCCGGGCACATCTTCCCTCTGCGCTACCGCGAGGGCGGCGTGCTGGTCCGGCAGGGCCACACCGAGGCGGCCGTGGACCTGGCCAGGCTGGCGGGGCTGTCCCCGGCGGGCGCGCTCGCCGAGGTGGTCAACGACGACGGGACGATGGCGCGGCTGCCCCGCCTGCGGGAGTTCGCCGACGAGCACGACCTGGCGCTCATCTCGATCGAGCAGCTGATGGAGCACCGCAGGCGGTCCGAGCGGGTGGTCACGCGCGTCGCCGAGACCCGGATCCCCAACCGGTACGGCATCTGGCGCGCCTACGGCTACGCGAGCTCCCTCGACGGGGGCGAGCACCTGGCCCTCGTCTACGGCGACCTCGCCGACGGGGAGAACGTCCTGGTGCGGGCGCACTCCGAGTGCCTCACCGGCGACGTGCTCGGCTCGTTGCGCTGCGACTGCGGCGTCCAGCTCGACAACGCCATGCGCACGATCTCCGAGCACGGCCGCGGCGTGGTCGTCTACCTGCGCGGCCACGAGGGACGGGGGATCGGCCTGCTGGCCAAGCTGCGGGCCTACAACCTCCAGGACAACGGCAGCGACACCGTCGACGCCAACCTGGAGCTCGGCCTTCCGGTGGACTCCAGGGAGTTCTCCAACGCCGCCCAGATGCTCGCCGACCTCGGGGTGAAGTCGGTCAGGCTGCTGACCAACAATCCCGCCAAGGTGCGCGGCATGGACGGCTTCGGCATCAAGGTGCTCGGCCGCGAGCCCATGCCGGTGGCCATGAATCCGTACAACGAGAAATACCTCACGGCCAAGCGGGAGCGCCTCGGCCATGACATTCCACGGGACATCCCGGAAGGGGAGCACGAATGAGCGGGGACGGGCGTCCGGTGGCGCAGAGCGTGGACGCGGGCGGGCTGACGGTCGGCATCGTCGCGGCACGCTGGCACGAGAAGATCACCGATCAGTTGCTGGCGAGAGCCGTACAGGCGGCGCAGGATTGCGGCGCCGAAGCCGTCACGGTCCGCGTGGCCGGGTCGCTGGAGATCCCGGTGGTCGCGCAGGCCCTGGCCAGGCGGTACGACGCGGTGGTCGCGCTGGGCGTGGTGATCAGGGGGGAGACCGCCCACTTCGACTACGTCTGCGACTCGGTGACCTCCGGTCTCACCAGGGTGGCCCTCGATGAGGCGACTCCGGTCGGCAACGGCGTACTCACCTGCGAGACGCTCGACCAGGCGGTCGACAGGTCGGGCGTGCCGGGCAGCGCCGAGGACAAGGGTTACGAGGCCACCGTCGCCGCCCTCGAGACCGCCCTCCTCCTCCGCACCCTCCCCACCCCTTCCGCGTGATCATGCACAGATTCGTGATCAAGGGGTCCGACCAGCCACTTCTCTCCCCGTGATCATGCGCGGATTCGTGGAGAGCCCACTTGACCAGCCAGGACGCATTCCGTGATCATGCACAGGTTCGCATCTTGACCATCTCAGCTGGGAAAACCCAATTGGTGATCATGCAGAAGCCGGCGGGAGGCGCCCGCGAGACCGCGGGTGCTCCCCGCGAGACCGTCCCCGGCGCCGTCTTCGGCGCCGTCCGAGGTCACATGGGAGGCCGTCATGGATGAGCGCAGGCCGCCGTCGCTGCCCGTGACGTGGCGTCCCCGGCAGACCCCGATCATCGCGTACGGCCTGGCGGTGGTCATGGTCGTCGGGGCGGTCGTCCTCGCGCTGATCCTGCCCGAGCAGTTCAGGCTGCCCGACCGGCTCGGCCTGGTGGTGTTCGGCTGCCTCGTGGCGGGGCTGCTGCACCTGCTCGGGCGGACCCGTGTCGTGGCCGACGAGCGGGGGATCACCGTGGTGAACCCCCTCAGGGTGCACCGCTACGAATGGCCGGAGATCCTCGACGTCACGATGGCGGAAGGCGACCCCTGGCCCAAACTCGACCTGGCGAACGGGCTCAGCCTGGGCGCGATGGGCATCCAGAGCACGGAGCGGGAGCGGTCCCGCAAGGCGGTCTCCGAGCTCAGCACCCTCATCCACGACCGCGGCGAGGCGCCCGACCGGGTGTGACCCGGAAGGGCGCCCCCGCGTGCCGCCATGGTTCAGGCGGTGCATCGCACCGGCGCCTCCGCGTGCCGCCGTGGTTCAGGCGCTGCGCAGCGCCGGCACGGGGGCCTCGAAGAGCCCCCGGCGGCGGAGTTCGGGCAGCACGCCCTCCCCGAACCAGTAGGCCTCCTCGAGATGCGGGTAGCCGGACAGGACGAACTCCTCGATGCCGAGGGAGGCGTACTCCTCGATCAGGTCCGCGACCTCCTGATGGCTTCCGACCAGCGCCGTGCCCGCGCCGCCGCGTACCAGTCCCACGCCGGCCCAGAGGTTGGGGTGGATCTCCAGCTCGCGGGCCTTGCCGTGGTCGAATCCCTGGTGCAGGGCGAGCATCCGCTGCTGTCCCACCGAGTCGCTGCGGCCGAGGATGGCCTTCGCGGACGCGATGTCCGCCGGGTCGATCCGGTCGAGCAGCCGCTGGGCCTCCTCCCACGCCTCGCCCGAGGTGTCCCGGGTGATCACGTGCAGGCGGATGCCGAAGCGCAGCGTACGGCCCTGGGCCGCGGCCAGCTCCCTGATCCAGTCGAGCTTGGTGGCGACCTGCGACGGCGGCTCGCCCCAGGTCAGGTAGACGTTCACATGCCTTGCCGCGACCGGTCCCGCGGCGGCCGACGAGCCGCCGAAATAGAGCTCGGGGACGGGGGAGGGAGACTCGGCGACCTGTGCCCCCTCGACGTCGTAGTACGTGCCCTTGAAGTCGAACGGCCCCTCCCAGGCGCCACGGACGATCGAGAGGAACTCGTCGGTCCTCGCGTACCGCTCGTCCTTGGACAGGTGGTCGCCGAACCGTTTCTGCTCGGTGGTCTCCCCGCCGGTGACGATGTTCAGCAGCAGCCGTCCGTCGGATATCCGCTGGTAGGTCGCGGCCATCTGTGCGGCGAGGGTCGGCGACAGCGCCCCGGGCCGGAAGGCGACGAGGAACTTCAGCCGTTTCGTCACCTGGGTGAGCGCGGCCGTCACGAGCCACGCGTCCTCGCAGAACGTGCCGGTCGGAGTCAGCACGGCCTCGAAGCCGAGTTGCTCGGCCGAGCGGGCGATCTGGCCCAGGTAGTCGACCGATGGCGGGCGGAACACCTCGGCCGCGGAATGGCCGTGCGCCCGGTGCAGGCCGTGCCCGCCGCCGACGATCGCCCTGCTGTCGCCCGTGGTGGGCAGGAACCAGTGGAACTTCACTGCTGTCCCTTCGCTACGACGTCGTTGAACTGGTCATCGACGAAATCCGAGAACTTCAGGCCGCCGGGGATCAGCCCCTCGGCGCTGAACGCGTCGGCCATCTGCTGCTCCGACGTGACCACCGAGTCGTCGATCACGATGGGGGTGGCCAGGGTGTTGGCGACGGCCGCGTTCGCGACCTCCACGGGAAGGCCGGTCTCCTGCGCCCACACCTTGGCCCACTCGGGCTGGTGGGAGACGGCCCAGGTCCTCGCCTTGGCGAGACGGGTGAGGAAGTCGCGGATCGCCGTGTCCTTCCCCTTGTCCTGCAGCGCGCCGGGCGCCGCCACCTGGAAGTTGAGCCCGTTGACGTAGCCGTTGCCGTCGACCAGGAGCTTGGCCTTGTTCTGCAGCTCGGCCTGGGAGGTGAAGGGCTCCCAGATCGCCCAGGCGTCGATGGTCCCGGAGGTGAACGCCGCGAGGGCGTCCGCGGGCTGGAGGTACTGCGGCTGGATGTCCTTGAACGACAGCCCGGCCTTCTGGAGCACGGAGAGCAGGTGGTAGTGCGCCGAGCTGCCCTTGGCGACCGCGACCTTCTTGTCCTTGAGCTGCGCCGGTGCGGTGATCGCCGAGCCCTGTGGCACCAGGATCGTGGCGCCGGCGAGGTTCTGCCGGTAGGCCGCGACCACCTTGATCTTCGAACCGGCCGCGGCGGCGAAGACGGGCGGGGTGTTCCCGACGCCCCCGATGTCGACGGCGCCGGCGTTGATCGCCTCCAGCATCGGCGGGCCCGACGTGAACTGGGACCAGGTGATCTTGTACGACGTCCCGTCGAGCAGCCCGGCGGCCTTGAGCAGGGCCTGGGAACCGGCCTTCTGGTCGCCGACCCGCAGGGTGACGCCCGAGCCGCTCGCCCCGGTGCCGGCCGAGGAGTCGTTCGCCGAGCCGGTGGAGGCGCAGGCCGTGCCGGCCAGCGCGATGAGTAACAGGGCCGCGAGCAGTTTCCTGGTCATGTGGTTCCTTCGGGGGACACGCCGAGAGCGGCGAGGAGGGTCGTGCGGAGGGAGGTGAGATCGGGATGGTCGCGGTGGCGGGGACGCGGCGCCGGGACGTCCGACTCGTGCGCGATGCGCCCCCGGTCGAGCACGAGCACGCGATCCGCGAGCAGCAGCGCCTCGTCGACGTCGTGGGTGACCAGCAGCACGGCCGGCCGGTGGACGGACCACAGTTGGAGGACCAGTTGGTGGATGGTGATCCGGGTCAGCGCGTCAAGGGCGCTGAAAGGCTCGTCGAGCAGAAGCAGGTCCGGCTCCCGGACCAGGGCGCGCGCCAGGCTGGCCCGCTGGGCCTCGCCGCCGGAGAGCGTGAGCGGCCAGGCGCCCGCCCGCTCGGTCAGGCCGACCTCCGCCAGGGCCGCGTCCGCCTTCTCCTTCGGGTCGGGTACGGCGAGGCCGAGCGTGATGTTGGCATGGACGCGCTTCCAGGGCACGAGCCGCGGCTCCTGGAAGGCCACCGCCACGGAACCGGTGACGCTCAGGCCGCCCTCAGCCTCGCTGTCGAGCCCGGCGAGCGCGCGGAGCAGGGTCGACTTGCCGGAGCCGCTGCGGCCGAGCAGCGCGATGAACTCGCCGCGCCCGATCTCCAGGTCGAGCCGGTCGAGGACGGTCCGCTCGCCGAAACGGCGGGTCAGCCCGTCGACGGTGGCCACCGGCCCTGTCGCGGCCTCGGACGGCCGGGTCAGCGGGCCAGGAACTCGCGTCGCCACGTGAGGGCCCTCCTTTCGAGCAGCCGGACGAGTGCGTCGGTCAGCAGGCCGAGCGCGCTGTAGACGAGCAGGCCCACGACGATCACGTCGGTACGGAGGAACTCCCGCGCGTCGTTGATCATGTAGCCGAGCCCGGCGTTGGCGTTGACCTGCTCGGCGACGATCAGCGCCAGCCACGCCACGCCGAGGCTCTGCCGGAGGCCGACGAGCGTCTGGGGGAGCGCGCCGGGGAGCACGATGTGCCGGATGAGCTGAGTCCTGCCGAGCCCGACCGTGCGCGCGACCTCGGCGAGCTTCCCGTCGACCCCGCGGATGCCCGCGAAGGTGTTCAGGTAGAGGGGGAACGACACCGCGAGGGCCACGAGCAGCACCTTCGGCGCCTCCCCGATGCCGAACCAGAGGATGAACAGCGGGATGAGACCGAAGAACGGCAGCGCCCGGAGCATCTGCATGATCGGGTCGACCGCGTTCTCCCCCTTGCGGCTCAGTCCGGCAACCAGCGCGAGGCCGACGCCCGCGATCGCCCCGGCCGTGAAGCCGATCAGGACGCGCTGGAGCGACACGGCGATCGCCGTGGGCAACGTCCCCGCCTGGACCAGGTCGACCGCGGTCGCGGCGATCGTGGACGGCGCGGCGAGCAGTCGGGTGGGCAGCAGGCCGGTCGTGCTCGCGATCTGCCAGGCGAGCACGAGGACCAGTGGGCTGATCCAGCGCTGCCAGGCTTTTCCCGGCAGCCGCCGGCGCCGGATGCGTGCGCCGGGGTGCGGCTCGGCCCGGACCGGGGTGTCCAGTTCAAGGACGGACATGGGGGTACCTCGCAGGGATGGTGTGCGATGTCCTCCTCAGGATTGCCCGTATTTCCTACCAAGTCAATTGGTAATCTCGGAAAGCCGTACAGTGCCGGGGGGAACGTCCGGCCGAGGAGGTCATGTGAGCGTGCTGATCGATCGGCCGAACTGGCCCGGCCCGCGTGGGCTGCTGTGGTCGCACCTGGTCAGCGACGTCTCCTACGAGGAGCTGCACGCGTTCGCCAGGGTGCTGGACGTGCCGGAGCGGGCGTTCGACCGCGATCACTACGACGTGCCCGAGACGGTTTACGACCGCGCGGTCGAGCTTGGCGCGGAGCCTGTGCCGAGCGGCGAACTCGTCCGCCGGCTGCGGGAGGCGGGGCTGCGCCGGCCCAAACACCGCCCCGCCGCGCCACCCGTCCCTGAGCCGGTCCCGCGCCAGACCTAGCCGCCGAGCGTGGCCAGCTCGCGAGTCATGTTCTCCCTGGCACGGCGGTCCCACAGATCGCGTGCGCGGGCCGTGCCGTACAGGTGGTCGTTCGACAGGAGCCGCCGCAGGACGGCGGCCCTGCCCGCCCGGAACAGGTCGTCGGGGACGTGGCGATACTCGGCCCGTACGGCTCTCGCGTAGGCCGCGTAATCCTCCGGGGAGCCGCCGAGGACGGCCAGATCGGCGTCGCACAAGACGGCCGCGTCCGTGTCGCCGGAGCCGTAGGAGTGATCGGCGGTCACCCGCACCAGGCGGACGACCTCGCGCACCCGTTCGGGCGTGACGCCGCACGCGGGGAGGCGGGCCTGCGCCAGCTGGGCGCTGCGCTCCTCGTCCCATCCCGGGCGGCCGTCGTAGACGGCGTCGTGGAACCAGGCGGCGAGCCGTACGGCGCCGACGTCCCCGGCCAGGCCGGCGAGCGGCTCGATCGCGTCGAGCACGGCCCGCAGATGCGTCGCGGTGTGGTAGCGCCGGTGCGGCTCGGCCCACCGCGCCGCCAGCTCGGCGGCCAGCGCACTCGCCGCGGGAGACCCGGGAAGCCCCAGAGGATTCGTCACGTCCACGACGGTAGAGGGCCCCTGTGTGATCGTGGCAACGATCGGCCCGTGAAAGGCGGGCGTTTGGCGGAATCGGCCAGAGCGTTCGCGAGCCCCCGGCGCGTAGCCTGAGAGGATGCTGGGAGGCACAACGAAGGCGTCCGACATCGACTCTCCCGCGACGGTGGCCGAGCTGCTCGCCAGGCACGATTACCTGGCGGACGAGGGGCTGGCCACCGCGGCGTTTCTCGCGCTGAGGATGGGCCGCCCGCTCTTCCTCGAGGGCGAGGCCGGAGTGGGCAAGACCGAGCTGGCCAAGACCCTGTCAGCGGTGCTCGGCGCCCCGCTGATCAGGTTGCAGTGCTACGAGGGCCTCGACGCCGCGCAGGCCCTCTACGACTGGGACTTCGCCCGCCAGTTGCTGCATCTGAAGGCGGCCGAGGCGACGGGCGTGACCGACGTCAGGGCGCTCGAGGGCGAGATCTACGACAGGCGCTTCCTGATCGCCCGGCCTCTGCTCCAGGCCCTCGAAACCCAGCCCAGCGTGCTGCTGGTCGACGAGATCGACCGCGCGGACGACGAGTTCGAGGCGTTCCTGCTCGAGGTGTTGTCGGACTTCACGATCTCGATTCCCGAGCTGGGCACGATCAGCGCCGCCACGCCTCCCGTCGTGGTGGTCACCTCGAACCGCACGCGTGAGGTCCACGACGCCCTCAAGCGGCGCTGCCTCTACCACTGGCTGGAGCACCCCGGCTTCGAGCGCGAGGTCGCCATCCTCCTCAGGCGCCTTCCCGAGTGCACGGAACGGCTGGCCACGGAGGTCGCACGGACCGC
Source organism: Planotetraspora mira (assembly GCF_016863275.1). Lineage (GTDB taxonomy): Bacteria > Actinomycetota > Actinomycetes > Streptosporangiales > Streptosporangiaceae > Planotetraspora > Planotetraspora mira. The sequence goes on along the minus strand of NZ_BOOO01000001.1, from coordinate 209,180 downwards.
CGGCCTGCTGAGGGCCGCCGACCTCGTCAAGCCGCCGGGGATCGCCGAGACGCTCGACTGGACCGAGGCCCTGCTGACGCTCGGGGCGACCGACTTCGACCCGGGCCTCGCGGCCGCCACCCTGGGCGCGGTGCTGAAGCACCGCGAGGATCAGGAACTCGTGCGGCGCGACGGCATCCTCCTCGCGGGCGCGGCCACGGGCGCGGGCGGGGGCATGGCCACAGGCGCGGGCGCGGCCAGAGGTGAGGCGGGCCGCCGTGCCTGAACCCCGATCCGGCGGAGCGCGGGACCTGGTCGCCACGATGACCGGGTTCGCCCGCACGCTCAGGGCCGCCGGCGTCGGGGCCGACCACCAGCGCACCCAGGGCTTCCTGACCGCCCTCGGCCATCTGGACGTCGCCGCCGAGCGCGACGTCTACTGGGCCGGCCGGCTGACGCTCTGCGCCGGGCCGGACGACCTCGCACGGTACGACCGCTGCTTCGCCGCCTACTTCGCGGGGGAGAGGCCGAGGCCCGGCCGTTCCCGGACGACGGTGACCGTCACACGGCTCGTCGCCGAGCCGTACGGCTCCCGCGGCCAGGAGGAGGCGGGCGAGCAGAGCGCGGTGCCGGCCACGGCCAGTGAGATCGAGGTGCTGCGGAACCGGGACGTCGCGCGGATGACCGCGGCCGAGCGGGAGCAGGTCAACCGGATGCTGGCGCTGCTGCGCGGAGTGCGGGAGCGGCGGGGCTCGCGGCGGTTCACGCCCGCCCACAGCGGTGTGCTCGACAGCCACCGCACGGTCAGGGAGGCCATCAGGCGGGGAGGGGAGCCCGCGCGCCTCCGCATGCGGACCCATCGGGACCGGCCGCGCCGGGTCGTCATGCTCGTCGACGTCAGCGGTTCGATGGCGCCGTACGCGGACACCCTGCTGCGATTCGCGCACGCCCTCGTCCGGGCCGAGCCGCGGGCGACCGAGGTGTTCAGCGCGGGGACCCGCCTCACGCGGATCACCGCGGAGCTGCGTCATCGTGATCCCGACGTCGCCATGCTCGCGGTCTCCAGGGCCATCCCCGACTGGAACGGCGGGACCCGCCTCGGCGAGGAGATCAAGGCACTGCTCAGGCTCGCCGACCCCCGGGGCGCGACGGTCGTGATCGCGTCCGACGGATGGGAGCGCGGCTCCCCGGAGATCCTGGGCGCGCAGATGGCGCGGTTGTCGCGGCTGGCCCACCGGGTGGTCTGGGTGAACCCGCACAAGGGAGATCCGGCGTACCGGCCGCTCACCGCGGGAATCATGGCGGCGTTGCCGTACATCACGGACTTCGTGGCCGGCCACAGCCTGGCCGCGTTCGAGGACCTGGCCGCCCTGCTGGCGGCCGGGACCCGGGGATCGGCCCGCACAGGGAGGCGTAGTCATGCGTGACGTCCTTTCGCAGATCGTGCGCTGGTGGGAGGCGGGAGAGCGGTTCGGGCTGGCCACGGTCGTCGGCACCTTCCGCAGCGCGCCCCGGCCTCCGGGCGCCTCCATGGCCGTCCTCGGCACCGAGGCCGTCGGCAGCGTGTCGGGGGGTTGCGTCGAGGGAGCCGTCTACGAGCTCGCCCACGAGGTCGTCGACGCGGGGGCGCCGGTCCTCCAGCGATACGGCGTGAGCGACGATGACGCCTACTCGGTCGGCCTGACCTGCGGCGGGATCATCGACGTGTTCGTCGAGGACGTCTCGCGGGAGACCTATCCCGAGTTGGGGGAGATCGCCGCGTCGATCGAGCGGCGCCGCCCTGTCGCCGTGGCCACGATCCTGTCCGGGCCGGGGACGGTGGGGGCGCGCCGTGTCATCTGGCCGGACCGGCCCCCGGGTTCGGCTTCCGGATCGCTGGGCTCGGCCCGGCTCGACGCGGCGGTGGACGACGACGTCCGGGGGATGCTGGCCCAGGGGATCACGGGCATCCGCCGCTACGGGGCCCAGGGAGAAAGGCGGCTCGACGACCTCCAGGTGTTCGTCCAGTCCTTCGCGCCCGCCCCGCGCATGCTGGTGTTCGGCGCCATCGACTTCGCGGCGGCCGTCGCGCGGATCGGCAAGTTCCTCGGCTACCACGTCGTCGTCTGCGACGCCCGCCCGGTGTTCGCCACGACCAAACGCTTCCCGGACGCGGACGAGGTCGTCGTCAAGTGGCCGCACGACTACCTGTCGACGGTGCAGGTCGACGAGCGGACGGTCATCTGCGTCCTCACGCACGACCCCAAGTTCGACGTCCCCCTGCTGGAGGTGGCCCTGCGCACCCCGGCCGCGTACGTGGGGGCGATGGGGTCGCGCCGCACGCACGAGGACCGGCTGGCACGGCTGCGCGAGGCCGGTCTGAAGGACGAGGACCTCGCCCGGCTGAGGTCGCCGATCGGCCTCGACCTCGGCGCCCGTACGCCGGAGGAGACCGCCGTGTCGATCGCCGCCGAGCTGATCCAGCTCCGGTGGGGCGGCACCGGGCGCTCGCTGACGGACACCAGCGGCCGCATCCACGGCGACTCCATCACATGACCACGGGCACGCGGGTCGCGGGGGTTCTGCTCGCCGCCGGCGCGGGGAGCCGCTTCGGGGCGCCCAAGGCCCTGGTCGAATTCGGGGGAGAGCGGCTCGTCGATCGCGGTGTGCGCCTGCTCCGCGACGGCGGTTGCGATCCCGTCGTCGTCGTCCTGGGCGCGGCCGCGGCCGACGTCCCCGATGTCACGGTGGTCCACAACCCCGACTGGGCCGGGGGGATGGGGTCCTCCCTGCGCGTGGGGCTGGGCGCGCTGCCCGCCTCAGCGGAGGCCGTGGTGATCGCCCTGGTCGACCAGCCGCTGATCACGGCGGAGGCCGTACGGCGGCTCGCCGGGGCGTTCGAGGCGGGCGCCGCCGTCGCCGTGGCGACCTACGGCGGTGCGCCGAGGAACCCCGTCCTCATCGCGCGGGCCCACTTCGCGGAGGTCGTCCGGATGGCCGCGGGCGACGTCGGGGCGCGGCCGTTCCTCCGGGCGCATCCCGATCTCGTCACCGCGGTGCCCTGCGACGACGTGGGCGACCCCGCCGACATCGACGTCCCCGCCGACCTGAGGTCGCTCGACGGCCGATGATCCCTCCCGCCTGGGTTGGAGTAACCTCTCAATGCCGCATGAAACGGAACAACATTCGGTATTCGGTCCGGGAAGGATGTCGGGATGCGCATCGGGATGGCACTCAACTATGCCGGGGGCTTCAAGGAGACCGTGGCCGAGCTCGGCGACTTCGAGAAGGCCGGGCTCGACATTGTGTTCGTCGCCGAGGCGTACAGCTTCGACGCGGTCAGCCAGATGGGCTACATCGCCGCCCGCACCGAGCGCCTCCAGATCGCCTCGGGCATCCTGCCGATCTACTCGCGCACGCCCACGCTGCTCGCCATGACCGCGGCGGGCATGGACTACGTCTCCGACGGCCGGTTCACGCTGGGGCTCGGGGCCAGCGGACCGCAGGTCATCGAGGGTTTCCACGGCGTCCCTTACACCGCTCCGCTGGGCCGTACCCGCGAGATCATCGAGATCTGCCGCAAGGTGTGGAGGCGGGAGAAGCTGGAGCACGCGGGCAAGCACTACACGATGCCCCTCCCGGGCGGAACAGGCCTGGGCAAGCCGCTCAAGCTGATCAACCACCCGGTCCGGGAGCGGATCCCGATCGTGGTCGCGGCCATCGGCCCGCAGAACGTCGAGCTCACCGCGGAGCTGGCGGAGGGCTGGGAGCCGATCTTCTTCATGCCGGAGAAGGCCGGCGAGGTGTGGGGCCCGTCGCTGGCGGCCGGCCGGGCGCGCAGGGACCCCGAACTGGGCGAGCTGGACGTCATCGCCCAGGCCGTGCTGGCGATCGGCGACGACGTCGGCGACGTCCTGGAGCTGGGCCGTCCGATGGCCGCCCTCTACATCGGGGGCATGGGCGCCAAGGGCAAGAACTTCTACAACGACCTCGCCCGCCGCTACGGCTACGAGAAGGAGGCCGAGCGGATCCAGGACCTCTACCTCGAGGGCAAGAAGGACGAGGCGGCCGCCCTGGTGCCGCAGGAACTGCTGGAGAAGATGTCGCTGGTCGGGTCGGAGGGCCATGTCAGGGAGCGGCTCGCGGCCATGCGGGAGGCCGGGGTGACGACGCTCAACGTGGCCCCCTTCGCCCGCACGCACGAGGAGCGCCTGAGGCTCATCGAGAAGATCAAGACGCTCACCGCCTGACCCGGTGTGACGGCCGGGGCCTGCGGAGGGTCATCCGCCGGCGGGGGCCAGGCAGGCCCGGAACGCCGTCTCGAGCCGCGCCTCCAGTGCGGCGAGGTCGGCGTCGTGGAGCCCCTCGGGGCCCAGCAGCCGGCGGAGCGACCCCGCGCCGAGGATGATCACCGTCGCGAGCAGGGCCCGTTCCCGTGCCTGCGGCCCCGGCAGCCGGGCGCTGATCGCGTCGACGAGCCCGGTCTCGACCCGTGCCGCCAGGACGGCCCGGATCTCCGGGCTGGTCCCGGCCCGGTCGAGCATCCGCACGAGCGGTTCGGAGGCGCCGGTGCGCAGCCGGTGGGCGACGTGTTCCGCCAGCCGCGAGGGCATCTCCGCGGGGTCGCCCTCGATCGCGGCCGTCACCGTGGACGCCGTGATCAGCACCGTCGCGAAGAGGTTCGCCTTCGACCCGAAGTAACGGTTCACCAGGGCGACGTTGGCCCCGGCCGCCGACGCGATCATCCGTACGGTCACCTGGTCGTAGCCGTGCTCCGCGAACAACTCCGCGGCGGCGGCCAGGATCCGCTCGCCGGTCGCCTCACGGTCTCGTGTCACGAGGCGCACACTAGCGTGACACGAGGGTAAACAAGCGTATACTTGAAAAAGAAACTAAAGGACAATCCGGACGAACATGCGTCTCGGTGGAACCAGTGAGTGAGGGGAATCCGTGGCGCAGGAGACCGTCCGCGAGGACGCGCGGCGCACCTACACGCACCGTGAGATCTTGAAGATCCTTTCCGGGTTGCTGCTCGCCCTGCTCACCTCGATGATCTCGACCTCCGTGGTCGGCACGGCCCTGCCGACGATCGTGGGGGACCTCGGGGGACAGGAGCAGCTGTCGTGGGTCGCGAGCGCGACCCTCCTGACGCTGACCGTCTCCACCCCCCTGTGGGGCAAGCTCTCCGACATCTTCGGCCGCAAGCTGATGTTCCAGGTCGCGCTCGGTCTGTTCGTGGCGGCCTCGATGGTCGCCGGCCTGTCGCAGAACATCGGCATGCTCATCGCCGCGAGAGCCGTACAGGGTCTCGGGACCGGCGGTCTGTCCGCGCTGGTCCAGGTCATCCTGGGCGACGTGGTCCAGCCCCGCGAGCGTGGCCGCTACTCCGGCTACGTGGGCGCGGTCTTCGGCGTGTCCACCGTCGCGGGGCCGCTCCTCGGCGGGTTCCTGGTCGACGCCGACGGGCTCGGCTGGCGCTGGTGCTTCTACGTGTGCGTGCCGCTCGCGATCGTGGCGTTCGCCGTCATCCAGAGGGTGCTGAGGCTGGAGCACGTGAAGCGGGACACGCGCATCGACTGGTGGGGCGCCGCCACCCTGACCGGCGGAGCGACCTCGCTCATGCTCCTGTTGTCGCTCGGCGGGCACGAGTTCGACTGGAACTCGTCCTGGACCTACGTCCTGGGCGCACTCACCGTCGTGTTCTGCGGTCTCGCCGTCGTGGCGGAGCGGAAGGCCGCCGAACCGATCCTCCCGCCACGCCTGTTCCGCGACCGCACGTTCCTTCTGGCCAGTACGGCCTCGCTCTTCGTCGGCCTCGCGCTGTACGGCGTGCTGATCTACCTGCCGCAGTTCCTGCAGATCGTCAAGGGGCTCATGCCCGCCAGGTCGGGCCTCATGACGCTGCCCCTGGTGCTGGGCCTCTTCGTGGCCTCGATCACCTCCGGGCGCGTCGTCACCCGCACGGGCAGGTGGAAGCTCTTCCCCCTCGTCGGCATGCTCCTCGTGGCCGCGGGCCTCGGCCTGCTCTCGCGGCTCCAGCCGGACTCCACCTTCCTGGTGATCGGCGTGGACATCGCGATCCTCGGCGTCGGGCTCGGCATGAGCATGCAGATGCTGATCCTCGCGGTGCAGAACTCGGCCGAGCGCAGGGATCTGGCGGTGAGCACCTCGGGCGTGTCCTTCTTCCGCAGCCTCGGCGGCGCGGTGGGCGTGGCCGCCTTCGGCGCCATCCTCACCAACGGGGTCAAGTCGGAGATCTCCGCGAAGCTCGGGACCACGACCGCTCCGGCCGCGAAGCTCGACCTGGGCACGCCGGAGGCCATCCGCGCCCTGCCCGCCGCGGTGCACGACATCGTGATCCAGGCGTACTCGTCGGCGATGCACACGGTGTTCCTCGTCGGCGTGCCCGTCGCCGTCCTCGGCTTCGTCGCGGTGGTCTTCCTGCGCGAGGTCCCGCTGCGTTCGGCCGACCGGCCCCCGGCGGCCGGCGGCCAGGACCGCCACGATCACGACACCCGGCATCCCCGGCACGCCAAGACCTCCTGACCGTCGCGTCGTCCCGCGAGCGCGTCCGCAAAGCTGCCCCGGGCGCCCGAGCGCGTCCGCAAAGCTGCCCCGGGCGCCCGAGCGCGGCCGCAAGCCTGCCTCGGGCGCCGGAGCGCGGCCGCGGGGCGGAGCGGCGGCCGGATCCGGCGTAGGCTCCATCCGTGCCTCATGCCTCCCGCCGCGCCCGCCTGGCCGCGGAGCTCCCCGACCACGGCGCCTCGGCGATCCTCGTCACCTGGCCCGTCAACGTCCGCTACCTGACCGGCCTGTCGAGCTCCAACGCCGCCGTGCTCGTGGACTCCTCGGGCGACGCCGTCCTCGCCACCGACGCCCGATACATCGAGACCGCCCGGCGCCGGTGCCCCGACATCGAGCTGATCCAGGACCGCGACGTGGCCGGAGTCCTGGCCGCGCGGGCCGGAGGCTCCCCGGGCGGCCTGCTCGTCGAGGCCGACCACATGCCGGTCGCGCAGTTCAGGGCACTCGGCGGCGACGACCGCCTGACGCCGGTCAGCGGCGTCGTCGAATCCGTGCGCCGGATCAAGGACGACGGGGAGATCGAGTCGCTCCGCCGCGCCTGCGCGATAACCGACGAGGCGTTCTCCCTGGTGATCGGCCGCATCCGGCCAGGTGTGACCGAGCGGGAGATCGCCCGCTGGCTGGATTTCCGCATGATGGAGCTCGGGGCGGAGAAGCCGGCCTTCGACTCGATCGTCGCCTCAGGCCCCAACGGCTCCATCCCGCATCACTCGCCCTCGGACCGCCCGATCGAGGCCGGCGACCTCGTCACGATGGACTTCGGCGCGCTCTTCGACGGCTACCACGCGGACATGACCCGCACGGTCGCCGTCGGCGAGCCCGCCGGCTGGCAGCGGGACCTCTACGAGCTCGTACGGCAGGCCCAGCGCGCCGGACGTCATGCCCTGCGGCCGGGGGCGACGGCGCGCGAGGTGGACGCGGCCGCACGCGAGCTGATCACCGAAGCGGGTCACGGTGGACATTTCGGGCATGGGCTCGGTCACGGAGTGGGACTGGAGATCCACGAGCTCCCGTTCCTGGGCCCGGACAAGACCGGTAGACTAGAGGATCGAGTTCCGATCACCGTCGAGCCCGGGGTCTATCTGCCGGGCAGGGGCGGGGTGCGCATCGAGGACACGCTGGTGACGCGTGACGATGGGCCGGAGCTCCTCACACTGACGACCAAGGAGCTGCTCGTCCTGTAAGAGCAGCCGCAAGCGGGAGCGACCACACGTGGCGACGACGAACGACCTGAAGAACGGTCTGGTGCTCAAACTCGACGGCGGTGACCTCTGGACCGTCGTGGAGTTCCAGCACGTCAAGCCCGGCAAGGGCGGAGCGTTCGTCCGCACCAAGCTGAAGAACATCATGTCCGGCAAGGTCGTGGACAAGACCTTCAACGCCGGCGTCAAGGTCGAGGTGGCCAACGTCGACAAGCGGGAGATGCAGTACTCGTATCTCGACGGTGAGGACTACGTCTTCATGGACACCGAGACCTACGACATGCTGCACGTCTCCCGGGCGGCCGTCGGCGACACCGCCAACTACCTGCTCGAGAACATGACGGCCACGATCGCGATCAACGAGGGCAACGTCCTCTACATCGAGTTGCCCGCGGCCGTCGAGCTCACCATCGCGGAGACCGAGCCCGGTCTCCAGGGCGACCGGTCCACCGGCGGCACCAAGCCCGCCAAGCTGGAGACCGGCGCGGAGATCAAGGTCCCGCTCTTCATCACCACCGGCGAAAAGGTCAAGGTCGACACTCGCAGCGGCGAGTACCTCGGTCGGGCCTGAGGTGTCGGCTCGGGGCAAGGCCCGACGGCGTGCGCTGGACATCCTGTTCGAGGCCGAGGCCCGGAGCGAGAACCCGCTCAGCGTGCTCGCCGAGCGGGTCGAACGATCGGATCCACCGGTCAACGAGTACACCTCAGCCCTGGTCGAGGGTGTGACCAGGCACCAGGGCCGGATCGACGAGCTGATCTCCACCTACTCCGAGGGCTGGACGCTCGAGCGCATGCCGGCGGTCGACCGGAACATCCTGCGAGGAGGCACCTTCGAGATGCTCTCCTCGGAGGAGGTGCCCGAGGGCGTGGTCATCAGCGAATGGGTGCATCTGGCGGCCGAGTTGTCGACCGACGAGTCGCCGCAGTTCGTCAACGGCCTGCTCGCCCGGTTCAAGCAGCTCAAGCCGTCGCTCTCGCTCTGAGGGCGCTCCGGCGTCGTGCCGCGGCCGGGCCGTCGGCGCGGCCTGGCACGGCGCACGCGACAATGCGAGTAACAAGGGCACTGCTGGAGTAGGGAGGGCCGGGCGTGCGTGACGCACCGCGGCAGACCGTCGTGTGGAGGGCGCTCCGCGCGGTCCTGGCGGACCGGGTGGCGGCGACCGGGCGTGAGTCGCTCGACATCGTGGACGCCGGAGGCGGCACGGGCGGCTTCGCCGTACCGCTCGCGAAGCTCGGGCACGCCGTCACGGTGGTGGACCCGACCCTCGACTCGCTGGCCGCGCTGGAGCGCCGCGCCGCCGAGACCGGCGTGGGCGTCAAGGGCCTGCAGGGGGACGCGGCCGATCTCGGCGAGATCCTGAAGCCGGACAGCGCCGACCTCGTGCTGTGCCACAGCGTCCTCGAGTACGTCGAGGACCCGGCGGGCGCGCTCCGCGCGGTCAGGGGCATCCTGCGCGCGGGCGGCGTGGTGAGCGTGCTCGCGGCCAACCCGTTCGCGACGGCGATCCACCGCTCGCTGGCGGGCCACTTCGACGAGGCCCGCCAGGTGCTCGCCGACTCCTCGGGCCGCTGGGGCGACCGCGACCCGACTCCGCGGAGGTTCTCCCGCGACGCCCTGTCGGGCCTGCTCACCGAGGCCGGTTTCACCGTGGGCGAGGTCCACGGCGTGAGGATCTTCGCCGACCTCGTGCCGGGGATGCTGGCCGAGAACGACCCGGAGGCGCTGATCGCGCTGGAGCAGGCGGCGGCGACCCACCCCGTGCTGCGCGACATCGCCACCCAGCTCCACGCCATCGCCTACCGGTGAGGCGCCCGCAGCGATCATCGGCCGCGTATCGAACCGGCTCACACGAACCCGAGTTGTCGCAACAATGTTCGGGTATGGTGGCGGGGTGTCCCGGAACCAGCTGCTACCTCGGGAGCCCTCACCCCGGGGTCCCGCCGACGACAGCGGCTGCCCGATCCTCCATGTGGACATGGACGCCTTCTTCGCCAGCGTGGAGTTGCTCGACCGTCCCGAGCTGAAGGGCACCCCGGTCATCGTCGGCGCGCCCGGCGCCCGCGGCGTGGTCCTCAGCGCCACCTATGAGGCCAGGCGGTTCGGCGTCCACTCGGCGATGCCGATGACGCGGGCCCGCCGCATCTGCCCGCAGGCGACGATCATCCCGCCCAGCCACGGGAAGTACTCCGAGGTCTCCAAGGGGGTCATGGAGATCTTCCAGGCGATCACCCCCGAGGTGGAGCCGATCTCCTCCGACGAGGCGTTCCTCGACGTCAGCGGCGCCCGCCGCAGGCTCGGCACGTCCACGGCGATCGCCGAGCTGATCCGCGGGCAGGTGGCGGAGCGCTACGGCATCACCTGCTCGGTCGGGGTCGCGAGCAGCAAGTTCGTGGCCAAACTCGCCTCCCGCCAGTGCAAGCCCGACGGCCTGCTGGTCGTCCCGGCCACGGCGGTGGTGGAGTTCCTCCACCCGCTTCCCGTCGCCGCCCTGTGGGGTGTGGGGGAGCGCACGGAGCAGGCCCTGGTACGGCTCGGCATCAGGACGGTGGGGGATCTGGCCCAGGTGCCGGTTTCCACGCTCCAGCGCGAGTTCGGGGCCGCCGGGGCCCATCTGGCGGCTCTCTCCTGGGGGCGTGACGAGCGTCCCGTGGTGCCCCATACGCCCGACAAGAGCATCGGCAACGAGGAGACGTTCTCCCACGACGTGGACGACCCCGAGGCGATCAAGCGGGAGTTGCTGCGGCTGTCCGAGCGGGTCGCGGCCCGGCTCAGGGCGGCCGGCCATGTCGGCCGCACGGTCAGCGTGAAGCTGCGCCGCGCCGACTTCACCACCATCACCCGGTCGCGCACGCTCCGTGAGCCGACGGACGTCGCGAAGGAGATTTACGCCACATCTTGTGAGCTCTACGAGGCCGCCGGCCTGGATCGCGTGCGTCTCAGACTGGTCGGAGTCCGGATGGAGAACCTCCGGCCGGCTGCCACGGCGACCCGTCAGCTGGGTCTCGGAGACAGGGAGACGGGCTGGCGTGAGGCCGAACAGGCGATGGACAAGGCGATTCGGAGATTCGGCCCAGAAGCAGTCCGCCCGGCCTCGCTAGTTCAGCGTCCGTTTGGTCCAATGGATCTATGACGTCACCTCCGGTTTGGACCGCGTTGGACGTTTTCTTTCGCCTACGTCTACAGCCTCGTATTCTGGGGATAACCGACCGCGAGGTTCGGACACCCCGTGTCGTCCGTTGCCGTCTTCCCCTAACTGGGGCTGTCCTTGGGAGGCGCCGTGCCGCTGTCTGAGCACGAGCAGCGCTTGCTCGACCAGATCGAGCAGGCCCTCTATGCCGAGGACCCGAAGTGGGCCAATACCGTCCGGATCAGTGACCCGCGCAGCCATTACAAGCGGCGCCTGGTGAAGGCCTCCGTCGGCTTCGCACTGGGTGTCGTCCTGTTGATGGTGGGCGCCGTGGCGAACCAGATCCCGCTCGGCGTGGCCGGGTTCGTGGTCATGCTCGCCACCTGCTTGTGGGGCCTGTCCGCCTGGAAGCGCATGAGCGGGTTCGGAGGCGATGGCGCGGCCGCGACGCAGAACCGCGGCCGTCGTCCTCAACGTCAGGGCTTCATGGAGCGCATGGAGGAACGCTGGCGCCGTCGTCACGACGAACGCTGAGCGCTCCTCCCGCACTCCGGGCGCGCCCCTGTCCGGGGGCCGCGCCCGCGGGCCCCGGCCAGACCGGTGTCCGGTCCGGGACCCGGCCAGGCGCCCCCGCTAGCTCCGGGACCCGGTGAGGCTCCGCTCCCGGCTTGAGCCATTCCCCTGAACGTCTCGCACCGTCACCGCGCGGTTCCCCGCCGTGTCGTCCGCCGCATCGCCCGTCCCGCCCCGCGATCTCCCCGCCACGAGCCGGATGTTCTCCAGCCGGTCGAAACCGTCCAGAGCCTTCTCGCCGAGCGCCCGCAGACGCAGCAGCGTGGACAGCGGCGCGAGGGCCGCGCCCAGGCGCCGCTTCCTCGACGCGGCGGCCGCGAGCGTCCGCCTCACCCGCCTGAGATCGGCGGCCGCGGGGGCCGGTCCGTCGACCGTGCGGGCGTACCTCCGCCGCTCCTCGGCCGAGGTGATCGCGGTGATCGAGGCGATGGTCCCGGGGTCCGCACTCAGGGTCTCCGCCACCCGCCGCCCGAGGGCACGCGGGCTCTCACCCGGTCTCCGCGCCCTGCCGAAGTCGATCAGCATGTCGCACAGTTCGGCCCACGCCGCCTCCACGGCGGAGGCGCCGCGTGCGGGGGGATCCGCGGAGACGGCGGGCGCCGTCCTCGAAGGGGTCCCACCGGACACGGCCAGAACGCCGTCTGGATCGGGACCGGTGGCGGCCGGCCTGTCCATGGCCCTGCGACGCCGGTATCGGGCCGACAGCCGTACCGCGGCGGGGATCAGCAGGATCAGCAGCGCCGCCGCCACCCCGATGGCGATCTTGACCAGCAGGGGCATGCCGGGATCGGCGACGATCGGCACGCCGCCGAGGTCGCGGTCGATCTCCCGGGGGTTGCGCGGGGCGGGGCCGGAGTCGCCGGTGGCGTCGTCCGCACCGGCCGACGCGCCCGGCGAGGCGCCGGGGGACGGGCTCGCGGTGGGAGTCACCGGCAGGGTGTACTGCGGCACCTGGGCCGTTCCCTGGCCGGCGCCGCCTCCCGGAGTCGGCTCGAAGCGGAGCCACCCGACTCCCGCGAAATAGAGTTCCGGCCAGGCGTGGGCGTCGTGGGTGCGCACCGTCCACTTGTCACCGATCTTCGTGCCGCCGGTGAAGCCGATCGACACCTTGGCCGGGATGCCGAGCATCCGCGCCATGACCGCCATCGCGCTCGCGAACTGCTCGCAGTACCCCGAGCGGTCGGTCAGGATGAACTGCGACAGGGCGTCGCCGCCTGAACCGCTCGCCTTGAGGCTGTAGGTGAACGCGCCGCTCTTGGTGAACCACTCCTGGAGCTTCACGGCCTGCTGGTAGGGGGTCGTCGCTCCCTCCGTGACCCGCTGAGCCAGGCCGGCCACCCGGGGGTCGAGACCGGGAGGCAGGTCGAGGTAGCGCCGGCCGCTCGAGCCGGGTTCCGGCGCCGCCAGGTCCAGCTGTTCGGGTGTGGGCTGCGGCTCGCCCGTCACGACGCGGTAGTCGAGCCCGGCCGCCTCGTCGTCGGTGGAGAAGACCATGAGGGAGTTGCGGTCGGCCCGCCAGTCCCCGTCGGCGGCGACCTGCGTCGCCGGGTAGGGCAGCGGCAGGAACCTCAGCGTCCGGATGTCGTCACTGATCGCGATGTGCGTCTCGGCCCGTTTCACCGCCGTCGCCGGGTCGAGTCCCGGGGCGGGGGGCAGCGGCCCCTCGGACACCCGGTCCTCCGGGCGTCCTCTGAGCGGGTTGACCGTCCACTTCGTCCCGTCGAAGACGTCGAGAGAGTAGATCCGCAGGTAGCGGGGCTGGTCGTCGCTGCTGGTGTACGTCAGGACGGTGTTGTTGGCCTCCTGCCGCAGCTCGCCTCCGAGCTCGGCGATCGCGTCGGGGATGCCGATGTTGCCGCCGCCCGGGCCCAGGCCGTTGCCCACGCCGAAGCTGAACAGGGGAGCGGGCGCCAGGTTCGGCAGCAGCGCCGGCAGCAGGACGGCCAGTCCGATGGCCGTCACGCCGATCCGCCGGCCCGACAGCGCCAGCCGCCCGGTGTCGGGCGCCGCGTCCGTGGTCACGGCCCTCGTCCGCCGCACGAACACGGCCCGGCCCCACTTGCCGAGCCGTTCCCGCCCGTCCGCGACCAGCAGGCCGATGTACCCGAAGGCCCCGATCACGAAGGCGGGCCAGCTGATCGGGTCGGTCAGCACCGCCGCGGGCACGGTGAACAGCGCCAGCAGCGGGAGTCCCGCGAGCGCGGCCCGGCGCAGCCGTACGGTGAAGAGATCGACGAGGACGGCCATCAGTCCCACGCCGCCGGCCGTGAGGAGGGTGATCCCCGTGTTGGCCGGCACGGGAGGGGCGAACCGCTGGATGTCGTCGAACCCGCTGCCGAGCAGCTCGCCGAGCAGCATCACCGAGTCTTTCGTGGGGATGAACCCGATCCACGCCTTGCTCCCCGTGAACGCGGCCGTCAGATAGACGCCGAGTGCGAGGACCATGGCGGGCGGCGCGGCCCATGGTGGCGCCGCGAGGCGGGAGGCGCCCATTCCGATGGCGGCGGTGACGACGATCGCCCCCATGCTCGCCCAGAACCAGGAGCCCCCCTCGAACAGCGGGTAGAGCGTGAGTGAAACCGCGGCCGTGGCCAGCCCGGCGGCGATCGGGAGTCTCATGCCGCACTCCTCTTGTAGGCCGCCTCCGGCCAGACGGTGGCGAGCGACGTGCCCGCGGGGAGGTTGAGGACCCGCCATCCCGCACCGGAGAGCAGGGCGCGGGAGGACTCGGCCGCCTCGTCGGGGAACTGGTCCCACGTGGCCACGTCGAGCATGACCGCGACGCCGGTCACTCCGGGATGCCTCAGCCTGGCGAGCGCGCGGGCCTCCTCCGCGTCGATCGAGCCCAGAACCGCAACGATCAGCCCGTCGCCGGCACCCTGGCGGAGCGCCGTGACCCCGTGTTCGAGAGAACGCGTGGCGCTCTGCCGTACGACGGAGAGGGTGTCGACCAGCGACCAGGAGGTCCCCGAGTCGGCGAGATGTTGCGCGCCCTGGTCGGTGACCAGGCGCAGGCCCAGCCCCTCACGGGACAGGTGCACCCCGATCGAGGCCGCCGCGGAGACCGCGACCTCGAAGGACGACGACGGTCCCGTTCCGCGGTGGGCGTGCCTGCGCGTGTCGAGCAGGAGCGCGCCCCTGCTCTGCCACTGCTGCTCCTCGCGCCGGACCATCAGCTCGCCGTGCCGTGCGGTGGAGCGCCAGTGCACGCGCCGCAGATCGTCGCCCTGGCGGTACTCGCGTGGCGCCACGTCGTCGTCGCCCGCCGCGGCCACCGACCGTGTACGGCTGTCGCCTCCGCCCGTCCACTCTCCCGAGAGGCGTACGGCCGGCAGTGGAATCACCTGGGGAGTCACGACGAGTGTGTCGGTGACCGTGAACGACCGGGCGAGCTCCACCAGCCCGAAGGGGTCGGTGATCCGCACGGAGAGAGGGCCGATCGGGAAGCGCCCGCGCAGATCGGACCGCACCCTGTAGTCGATCTCCCGGACGCCGCGGGACTCCATCCGGTCCAGGACGAACCGCTGCCGGCTGCCCAGCGTGTACTGCAGGTTGTCCTCGACCAGCAGCAGACCCGTCGGCAGGCGCGTGACGTTCTCCAGCCGCAGGGTCACGATGCTGTCGTTGCCCACCTCCACGCGAGAGGGACTGAGCCGCCTCGTGCTCCGCAGCCGGTAGCGAGTCCGCGACACGACCATTGAGGCGAGCAGCGGCATCGCGATGATCAGGACGGCGACCCGTAGCAGGTCGCTCTCGCCCAGAATGAAGGCGCACAGCAGTGCCGCGACGCCCGACGCGAGGAACGAACGCCCCCGCGAGGTCAGAGCCTTCAACCCCGTCATCGGGCCTCCGTTACTTGATGTCCGGCACCGGGACGCGGCGGACCAGTTCGTCGATCACCTGCTCGGGGCGGCGATGCTGACCCTGGGCCTCCATGCTCGGCAGCAGTCGGTGCGCGAGGACGGGCACCGCCAGATCCTGCAGGTCGTCCGGGATGACGTAATCGCGGCCGGAGAGCGCGGCGTGCGCCCGGGCGCTGCGCACCAGGTGGAGGGTGGCGCGGGGGGAGGCGCCGAGCAGGAGGTCGGGAGAGTTCCGGGTCGCCGCGACGACGTCGATGGCGTATCTCTTGACCGGCTGCGACACGTACACGGCGCGGATCGCCTCGATCAGCGCGCGGACCTCGGCCGTCGTGGCGACGGGATCGAGCTTGTCGAGCGGCTGGGAGGCCCCGTGGACGTCGAGCATCTCCAACTCGGCGGCCGGCTCGGGGTATCCCATCGCGATCTTCGCGGTGAAGCGGTCACGCTGCGCCTCCGGCAACGCGTAGGTGCCCTCCATCTCGATCGGGTTCTGCGTCGCGATGACCATGAAGGGTGATTCCAGCCGGTAGGTCTCGCCGTCGACGGTGACCTGGCGCTCTTCCATGCACTCCAGGAGTGCGGACTGCGTTTTGGGCGAGGCCCGGTTGATCTCGTCGCCGACGACGATGTTGGCGAAGACGGGGCCGGGCTTGAACTCGAACTCACCGGTCTGCTGGTTGTAGGCGCTCACGCCGGTGATGTCGCTCGGTAACAGGTCGGGGGTGAACTGCACACGTCTGACGGGGCAGTCGATGGAGCGCGCCAGCGCCTTGGCGAGCATGGTCTTTCCGACACCTGGCACGTCCTCGATCAGGAGGTGGCCTTCGGCGAGGAGAACGGTGACGGTGAGGCGGATGACGTCGCTCTTGCCTTCGATCACGGATTCGATCGCGTTGCGGATCCGGTCAGCGGTGTCGACCAGAGTCTCGAGCCGGGTTTCCGCGTCGGTGACGTCGGGGGTTGCTGCCACCAGGCCTCCATGAAAGGTGCGTCCCAGAGAATGGGCGTTAAAGGTTGCTATTCCATTCTGTGTACTGACCTTATGACTGCTGGGGTTCCCGGTCGACTTTGTCTAGAAATCCGGATGAACCGGTGACGGGGCCTCGGTACGAGTTCTCCTTCTTGGCCGACTTTCGTGTGAATCCCCGGACAATGGCCCGCTCCACTTTCCTCCACCGAACTCGCGCGGGCGCGGGAAATCGGCTTCCGGGCGGCCGTTTCCGGGGTGCGGACACGCCCATGGCGCGGTGAGGGGCGTCCAGGGTGCCCCACTTCGCACCACCCTTCCTGAACTGCGGAAACGCGGCGCGAAACCGATGCCGACACGGTCTGAATCTGTTGACGGTGGGGAGAAGTGGAGTATGGTGGTGCGCAGTGGAGGGCAGGGGCTACAGCGCTGAGCGCTCCGCAAGGCACGGGAGGTGGGTCCGGTGTTCCTCGGCACCCATCAACCGCGCCTCGACGACAAAGGACGGCTGTTCCTGCCGGCGAAGTATCGTGAGGAGCTGGCGGAGGGTCTTGTGATCACCAAAGGCCAGGAGCGCTGCCTCTACGTCTTCCCCGTAGAGGAGTTCCAGCGCATCACCGAAGCTCTGCGCACCGCGCCGGTGACCGCCAAGGCGGTCCGCGACTACAGCCGCGTCTTCTTCGCCAGTGCCTCCGACGAGACTCCTGACAAGCAGGGGCGCATCACCATCCCGCCGAGCCTGCGGCAGTACGCGGGGCTGGAGCGCGACTGCGTGGTGATCGGAGCCAACACCAGGCTGGAGATCTGGGACTCCCAGGCATGGGACACCTACCTGGAAGCCCAGGAGCAGGCCTTCTCCGATCTGTCCGAGGAGGTGTTGCCAGGGATCCTGTGACCGTTTGACGTCAGACCCGTCGGTGACGTTCGGCGAGGTCTCCACCCGCTCCCCGCGGCAGCTGATGCACCTTCCCCGGTGTCAGATGTCCCGGCAGGCGATGCGGATGGGGACCTGGCCGGACGGGTCGGTCCCGCGAGGGGGGACCGGCATGGGTGGGGACCCTGAGGGTGATTCACCGGCGGCAGCCGCATATCCGCGAGCATCGAAGCGGCCAAGTTGGGGGTGGAAGCGTTGTCGGCAGAACTCGGGCACACGGGCGGTCACGTTCCGGTCATGCTCGATCGCGTGCTGGAGTTGATGGCTCCGGCATTGACCGGGCCCGACCCGGTCGTCGTCGACGCCAACCTCGGTCTCGGCGGCCACGCCGAGGCGTTGCTCGCCGCCCATCCGGACCTCCACCTCGTGGGGATCGACCGCGACCCGACCGCCATCGAGCGGTCCACGCGGCGGCTCGCGCCGTACGCCGGGCGCGTGACCATCGTCCGCGCCGTCTCGGACGAGTTGCCGGCAGTGCTGGCGGCCGCGGGGCGGCCGCGGATCAACGGCGTCCTCTTCGACCTCGGCGTCTCCTCCCCGCAGCTCGACGAGGCGGAGCGCGGTTTCGCCTACTCCTACGACGCCCCGCTGGACATGCGGATGGACCCCGAGCAGGAGCTGACGGCCGAGCGCGTCGTCAACACCTACTCCGTGGCCGAGCTGACCCGCATCCTGCGCGACTACGGCGAGGAGCGGTTCGCTTCGCGCGTGGCGGGCTTCATCGCCAAGGAGCGTGTCGGCAACCCGATCGACACCACCAAACGACTTGCCGATCTCGTCCGCACGGCGATCCCCGCCGCGACGAGACGGACCGGGGGGAACCCCGCCAAGAGAACGTTCCAGGCACTGCGCATCGAGGTGAACGGAGAGCTCACGGCGCTGGAGGAGGCCCTCCCCGCCGCGCTCGACGCGCTGGTGCTGGGCGGGCGGGCCGTCGTGCTCGCCTACCACTCTTTGGAGGACCGGCTCACCAAGCAGGTTCTCGCGGCGCGAACCAAGGACACCGGCCCCCCGGGGCTGCCGGTCCCGCTGGAGGCATACCAGCCACGGTTCCGCCTTCTGACGAGGGGAGCCGAGCTCCCGGACGACGACGAGGTGGCCCGCAACCCGCGGGCGGCCTCGGCCCGTTTGCGGGCGGCAGAGAGGATCCGCCAGGGATGAGGACGACAGAGCAGGACAGCAGGACGGCGGCCCGGCGGGTTCCCGCCCCGCCGAGGCGGACCGGTCGGCCGGTCGGCGGCGGCACGTCCGCCCCGGAGGCCCCGAGCCAGCGGCGCGGACAGACCGAGGCTCCGGCCCCGGCGAGCGCGCGTCGCGGTCAGGCCGCGGCACCGGCACCGGCTCCGGCGAGCCCGCGTCGTGGTCAGGCCACGCGTCCCGCCTCCGCATGGGCGCCGGACGCCGCTCCCGTGGGCGGCAGCACCAAGACCCTCACCCCCGACGCTCCCGTGCGGGTCGCACCGGCCGGCGCCGAGGCGCCGGAGGTCCAGGCGACCTCGCGCGAACGGTCGGCACGCTCCGCGTTCCGGCGCCCGCCGAGGGCGCCGTTCGTGCTGCTCGTCGTCGGCCTGATGTGCGGCGGCCTGGTGACCCTGCTGCTGCTGAACACCGTCCTCGCCCAGGACTCGTTCAAGCTGACCGACCTGCGGTCCAGCACGGACCAGCTCCATGAGCAGGCGGCGACCCTGGAGGGCGAACTGCGCATCTGGGACCAGCCCGGCGCGATCGAGGAGGCCGCCAAGCCCCTCGGCGTCGAGAAGGACACCACGGCTCCGCGCTTCGTCAAGACGGGTCCCTCGGTCGGGGCGGCCGACGCCGCCACGCCACGTGAAGAGGGCATGGTCAAGTGAAGGACGGCGGCCGGAGCCCGGGCCCCGGCCGCGGCGGTCCCAGCGGGCGCGGCGGCCCGGGCGGTGGGGGTCCGAGCGGACGCGGCGGCCAGGGGCCGGGTGGCGGCAGGAAGGCGCCGGGTTCCCCGGCGAGGCCCTCCGACGGGCCGTCCGGCCGTCCTCGTCCCGACCTTCCCGGCCGCCCGGGCCGCTCTCAGCGGCTCGGGCCTCCTGACGAGCCCGCCGAGGAGCGGGGGACTCGGAGGGGCGGCGGGCCGCCCGGTGCCGACGACCCGGCCCCGCCGTCACGGCCGGGCCGATCCTCCTCGGGGCAGTCCGCCAAGCCGGGCGGCTCCGGCAAGGGCACGGCGGCCGGCAATCCGGCGTCCAACGCGAAGACAGGCGGCAAGCCGGCGGCGAACGGCAAGGGGACCGGCACGGGGAAGCCTCCGGCCGGCGGCAAGTCGGGTCCGTCCGGCCGCTCTGGGCAGCCCGGCCGTACCGGCCAGTCCGGCGGCGCCGGGCAACAAGGGCAGTCCGCCCGGTCGAGCCAGTCCGGCGGTGCCGGGCAACCGGGAGCGCAGTCCGGCCGATCGGGTCAGTCCTCGCGCGCCGGGCAACCGGGAGCCCAGCATGGACAGGCCGGTCGCGCGGGCCAGGCGCCCACGCGCGGCGCGCAGACCACCCGCCCGGGCCAGGCTCCCCGGCCCGGTCAGACCGGGCCGGGCCGTACCGGTCAGAGCACCCAGCCGGGCAGGGCCGGCCTCGCCGGACAGGCCGCGTCGACCCGTGCCCAGGGATCAGGCGAGGGCCGCCCGCCGCGGCCGCCGCGTCCTCCTGCGCCGCCGCCGCGCCCGCCGGCCGTTCTGCGGCTGGGCAATCCCGGCCGCCGGCTGAACGCCGCGCTGGTCGTCATGGCGTTCGTGTTGTCGCTCTTCGCCGGCCGGCTCATCCAGCTCCAGGGGCTGGACTCGAAGGTGCTCCAGGCCAAGGCGGCGCTGCAGCGCGTCCAGCCGGAGACGCTGCCGGCGCGGCGCGGTTCGATCACGGACGTCTCCGGCAAGCAACTCGCCGTGACGGACGACGCCCGGGAGATCTACGTCGACCCGGCGGACGTCACGCCCGCGGCCCGCGACCAGATCGCGACCACACTGGCCCTGGAGCTGAACCTCCGCAAAGAGGACATCGCGGCCAAGCTGGCCAAGACCACGCAGCGGTACATCGTGGTCGCCCGCAACATCGACCCGCCGCGCGCCAACAAGATCATGAGCTACCAGTTCAAGGGCGTGGGCACCAAGGCGACCTACCGCCGCAGTTACCCGGGGGACACACTGGCCGGCGGGCTGATCGGCTTCGTCGGGTTCGACGGGCACGGCCTGTCGGGGATCGAGCAGACCTACGACAAGGTGCTCGCCGGGCAGGACGGCAAGCAGAGCGTCGAGATCGGCGGAGACGGCCAGCGCATCCCGATGACGCGGACCAGCCGCCAGGCGCCCGTGCCGGGCAGGGACGTGCGGCTGACGATCGACAGGGACATCCAGTACGCCGCCCAGGAGGCCATCGCCAAGCAGGTCAGGGCCAGCAACGCGCGCAGCGGCAGCGTGATCGTCATGGACATCAAGACCGGGCAGATCGTGGCCATGGCCAACGCGCCCGAGGTCGACCTGAACGACTGGCAGTCGGCCCCCGAGACCGACTGGGGGAACCGGGCCGTGTCCGAGGTGTTCGAGCCGGGGAGCACCAACAAGGTGATCACGGCCGCGGGCGCCATCGAGTCGGGCGCGGTCACCCCCGAGACCGTCTTCCGGGTGCCCGACCACATCACCTGCGCGGACCGGGAGATCAGCGACGCGCACCCGCACGTGCCCGAGCCGCTGACGTTCACCGGCATCATCGCCGAGTCCAGCAACGTCGGCACGATCATGGCCGCGCGTCAGATCACCGACCAGAGGCTCTACAACATGTTCCGGTCCTTCGGGTTCGGCGCCAAGAGCGGCGCCGGGGTCCCGGGGGAGGAGGAGGGCCTCCTGCCCGCCTACCAGGACTGGTCGGGAAGCCAGCGCTGCACGATCGCGTACGGCCAGGGCATCTCGGTCACCGCCCTGCAGATGGCGAGCGTCTACCAGACGATCGCCAACGGCGGCGTCCGGATCACGCCGTCGATCATCGCGGGGACCACCGACGAGCACGGGCGTTTCGTGGCCGCGGCCGCGCCCAAGCAGACGAGGGTGGTCAGCCAGACCACGGCGGACGGGATCGCGGGCATGCTGGAGGCCGCCGTCGGGCATGACGGCACCGGCACGGCCGCGTCGATCGACGGCTACCGGGTCGCGGGCAAGACCGGCACCGCCATGCGGTATGACGAGAAGTGCAAGGGATACTGCGGCTACACAGCGACATTCGTCGGGTTCACCCCGGCGGATGCCCCCCGGCTCGTGGCGCTCGCCGTCATCCAGGATCCCAAGAACGGTCATTACGGCGGCGAGGTGGCCGCCCCCGTATTCAAGGACGTCATGACCTTCGCGTTGAAGAGCAGGAAGATTCCCCCAACCGGGACGAAGGCGCCGCATGTCGTCCTTCGCGCCGGTGGGTGACGAGGAAAGGTACGCTCTCGCCGTGCGTCCCCCGTCCTCTATGCGTCCTGTGGCTGCTCCCGCCCGCCCGCTGTCCGGGCTGGCCGCCCTGCTCGGCGCCTCCTCTCCTGGAACAAGGCCGGCTCGTGGAGCCGTCACCGGCCTGACCATCGACTCGCGCCGCGTTCAGCGCGGTGACCTGTACGTGGCGCTCCCCGGCAAGACCGCCCACGGCGCCGTCTTCGCCGCGGACGCCCTCGCGGCGGGAGCCGTGGCCGTCCTCACCGACGAGGCCGGGCGCGAGAGCGCCGCGGCCACGGGCCTGCCCGTGCTGGTCGTGCCCGACCCGCGGGCGCTGCTCGGGCGGGTCGCCGCCTGGGTGTACGGCAGGCCGGCGACCGGCATCTCGATCATCGGAGTCACCGGGACGAGCGGCAAGTCGACCTCGACGTTCCTGCTCGAAGCGGGACTGCGGGCGGCGGGCCACCGCACCGGGCTCGTCGGCGGTGTCGAGATCCGGGCGGGAGACGTGCGATTCGTCCCCGAACTGACCACTCCGGAGGCGAGCGATCTGCAGGGCCTGTTCGCGCTGATGCGGGAGCAGGACGTGACCGCCGCCGCGATGGAGGTCTCCAGCCACGCCCTCGCGCTCGGCCGGGTCGACGGCGTCTTCTACGATGTCGCGATATTCACCAACCTGTCGCAGGACCATCTCGACTTCCACCGCGACCTCGACGACTACTTCGCGACCAAGGCCCGGCTGTTCACCCCCGAGTTCGCCCGGATCGGCGTGGTCAACATCGACGACGCCCACGGCCGCGAACTGGTCGGCCTGGCCGAGATCCCGATGATCACCTTCTCCGCCTCCGGCGCGCCGGAGGCCGAGTGGCGGGCGGAGAACGTGCGCCTGGGCTCCGACGGGAGCGCCTTCCGCGTCGTCGGACCGGGCGGGATCGAGGCCGACGCGTCGGTGGCGCTGCCCGGGCCGTTCAACGTGGCCAACACCCTCGGCGTGCTCGTTGCGCTCGTGGAGGCGGGGATCTCCCTGCAGACCGCGGTGGCCGGAGTCGCCGCGTTCGCCGGTGTGCCGGGCCGCATGGAGCGGGTGCGGGGAACCGACGGTTACCAGGTGATCGTGGACTACGCCCACAAGCCGGGCGCGGTCGAGTCGGTCCTGACCTCGCTGCGTTCGGTCCTGGACGACGGTCCCGGCGGCCGCCTCACCATCGTCCTCGGCTGTGGGGGCGACCGTGACAAGGGCAAACGGCCCATGATGGGTGAGCTGGCGGCCCGGCTGGCCGACGTCGCGATCCTCACGAGCGACAACCCCAGGACCGAGGACCCGCTCGGGATCCTCGCGGCCATGTTCGACGGCGTGCGGGAAGTCCCGCAGGCCGAGCGCGGCCATGTGATCATGGAGCCCGACCGTGCGGCCGCCATCGATCTCGCGATCTCCCGTGCGGAGCCCGGAGATGTGGTCGTGGTCGCCGGCAAGGGGCATGAGCAGGGTCAGTACATCGGAGACCAGGTCATCCCGTTCGACGACCGCGAGGTGGCGGCGGAGTCCGTCCGCAGGAAACAGGGCGGGCCGCCGGGTGGAGGAGCCGTCGGTGGGTGAGCGCGGACTCAGCGCGGGACCCGGCCGCCCCCAGGCGGCCTTCCGGTACCTGGTCTCACGATCTCGGGCCGACTTCTAAGATTGCTGAACTCGACTGATCACGCGAAAGAGAGCAGGAAAGACGCATGATCCCGTTGCCGCTGGCCAGGATCGCCGAGATCACCTCGGGCGCCCTGACCGGCATGGCCGACCCCCGGGCCGTGGTGCACGGTCCCGTCGTGATCGACTCTCGCGCCGCCGAACCGGGGTCGCTGTTCGTGGCGATCAAGGGTGAGCGTGTGGACGGGCACGACTTCGCGCAGCGGGCCCATGAGGCGGGGGCGGCGGCCGTCCTGGCCGCCAGGCCCGTCGAGGCGCCCGCCGTGATCGTCGGCGACGTGCTGACGGCACTGGCCGATCTGGCCAGGGCCGTGATATCCGATATGCCCGCTGTGACCGTGGTCGGCGTGACCGGGTCGGCGGGAAAGACGACGACGAAGGATCTGATGGCCCGGCTCGCCGCGCGCATCGGCCTCACCGTCGCCCCCGTCGGCTCGTACAACAACGAGATCGGCCACCCGCTGACCGTGCTGAAGGTGGATCGGACCACGCGTTTCCTGGTCCTCGAGCTCAGCGCGAGGAACATCGGCCACATCGCCCACCTGGCGAGCGTCGCGCCGCCCCGCATCGGGGTGGTGCTCAACGTCGGCACCGCCCACCTCGGCGTGTTCGGAGGCAAGGACGCGATCGCCCAGGCGAAGGGCGAACTCGTCGAGGCACTGCCCGCGGACGGCGTCGCCGTGCTCAACGCCGACGATCCCCTGGTCCGCGCGATGGCCGGCCGTACGAACGCCAGAGTCACCTACTTCGGTCGGTCGCCGGACGCGCACGTCCGCGCGGAGGACGAGGTGATCGACGAGCGTGGCCGCGCGTCCTTCACGTTGCGCACGCCGACCGGCGCGGCACCGGTGCGCCTGCGCCTGTACGGCGCGCACGCGGTGGAGAACGCGCTGGCCGCCGCGGCCGCGGCCTACGAACTCGGCCTGCCGGTGGCCACGATCGCCGAGGAGATCTCGCAGGCCGAGCCGCGAAGCCGGTGGCGCATGGAGGTCACCGACCGGCAGGACGGCGTCACCGTGATCAACGACGCGTACAACGCCAATCCGGACTCGATGCGGGCGGCCTTCGAGAGCCTCGCGACGATCGGCGGGGCACGGCGGCGTTTCGCCGTGATCGCGTCCCTGCGCGAACTCGGCGAGGACAGCGCCGCCCTGAACGAGGACCTCGGGCGGCTCGCCGCGGGCTCCGGGCTCGAGGCTCTGATCGTCGTCGGGCAGGACGCCGGGCCGGTTCTCGCCGGCGCCCCGGGCGCGCTGCACGTCCCCGACGTGGACGCCGCGACGGCGGAACTGTCCGCACGGCTGGCGCCCGGCGACGTGGTGCTGGTGAAAGGGCCGCGCGCGGCCGGGCTCGAACGGGTCGCCGAGGCGATCCTCGGAGGTGACGCCCGATGAGGAACATCCTCATCGCGGCCGCGATTTCGCTGCTGCTCTCGATGGCCGGCACCCCCCTGGCCATCCGGCTGTTCGCCAGACGGGGGTACGGCCAGAACATCCGCGAGGAGGGCCCCTCCGGGCACTACGACAAGCGGGGCACGCCCACCATGGGCGGCACCGTCATCGTGATCGCGTCGCTGATCGGCTACTTCACGGCCCATCTCTCGACGGCCTTGTCCGGCAACGTCGAGCCGCCGACCGCGTCCGCCCTGCTCGTGCTGTTCCTGATGACGGGGCTCGGGCTGGTCGGCTTCCTCGACGACTTCATCAAGATCTACAAGCAGCGCAGCCTCGGTCTGCGCAGCGGCGCGAAGGCGGCCGGCCAGCTCATCGTCGGCGCGATCTTCGCGGTGCTCGTCGTCCGGTTCCCCAACGGGTACGACATCACCCCGGCCGAGACGCGGCTGTCGTTCCTGCGCGACTTCGGCCCGTCCATCGGCCTGCTGGGCTTCACGATCTGGGTGCTGTTCTTCATCGTGGGCTTCTCCAACGCGGTGAACCTCACCGACGGCCTCGACGGCCTGGCCTCGGGCGCGACCTGTCTGGTCCTCGCGGCGTACGTGCTGATCGGCAACTGGCAGCTGCGCAACAGCTGCACGGTGTTCTTCGGCCCCAACTGCTACTGGGTGCGCGATCCGCTCGACCTCGCCGTGGTCGCCGCGGCGGTGCTCGGCGCCTGCTTCGGCTTCCTGTGGTGGAACGCCCCGCCGGCCAAGATCTTCATGGGGGACACCGGCTCCCTGGCACTCGGCGGCGTGATCGCGGGTCTCGCCTTCACCACCCGCACGCAGTTACTGCTCGTCATCCTGGGCGGCCTGTTCGCGATCATCACCATGTCGGTGATCATCCAGGTGGGCTTCTTCAAGATGACCAGAAGACGTGTCTTCCGCATGGCTCCGCTCCAGCACCACTTCGAGTTGTCGGGCTGGGCGGAGACGACGATCGTGGTCCGGTTCTGGCTGATCGCCGCGCTCTGCGTGGCCGCCGGGCTCGGCCTGTTCTACCTCGAATGGATGCCCAAACAGTGAGTGTCGTCGTCGCCGGGCTGGGGGTGTCCGGCACGGCCGCCGCCCGCGGCCTCGCCGGGAGCGGTGAGCGGGTGATCGTCCTGGAGGCGATCGACGGGGAGCGGCAGCGGGCCGCGGCCGCCGAACTCGCCGCCTCCGGGATCGAGGTGCGCTTCGGCGAGCCGGTCCTGCCCGAGGGCACGTCGCTCGTCATCACCTCGCCGGGGTGGCGTCCCGACCATCCGCTGCTGGTCGCCGCGGCCGAGGCCGGGATCGCCGTGATCGGCGAGGTCGAGCTGGCGTGGCACCTGCGCGCGTCGGACGGCTCCGCCGCCCCCTGGCTCGCGCTCACCGGCACCAACGGCAAGACCACAGCGGTCCGGATGCTCACCTCCATCCTCTCGGCGGCCGGGCATAGGGCTCTCGCGGCGGGGAACGTCGGCCTTCCGATCGTGGAGGCGGTCCGCGGGCCGTACGACGTGCTCGCCGTCGAGTTGTCCAGCTTCCAGCTCCACTGGTCCTCCAGCCTCGAGCCGATGGCCGCAGCCGTCCTCAACGTGGCGCCCGACCACATCGACTGGCACGGCTCGCTGGAGGAGTACGCCGCGGCGAAGGCCCGGATCTTCGAGAACGCCGGGATCGTCGTCTACAACGCCGACGACGAGGGGTCGGCCCGGCTGGCCGAGCCGTACGGGCAGGGGCGGCGCCTGGTGAGCTTCACCCTCGGCGTGCCGAGGCCGGGACAGCTCGGCGTCGTGGAGGACCTCCTGGTCGACCGGGCGTTCGTGTCCGACCCCGTCAACGAGGGGGAGGAGCTCGCCTCGCTCGCCGACGTCCGTCCCTTCGCGCCGCACAACGTGGCCAACGCGCTCGCCGCGGCCGCGCTGGCCCGCGCCTACGGCGTGCCCCCCGAGGCGGTACGGCGCGGCCTCGCCGACTTCGTCCCCGACCCCCACCGGATCGCGCACGTGGCCCGGGTCGCCGACGTCGACTACGTGGACGACTCCAAGGCCACCAACCCCCACGCGGCGGCCGCCTCCCTGGCGTCCTACCCGTCGATCGTCTGGATCGCCGGCGGCCAGCTCAAGGGCGCGGACGTCGACGACCTCGTACGGCAGGCCGCCCCGCGCCTGAAGGGGGCGGTGCTCCTGGGGGCCGACATGGAGCGAATCCGCGAGGCATTGGCGCGACACGCCGTGGATGTCCCTGTGGTGGAGGTGCCAGGGCAAGACACTGGGGTCATGGACCGTGTCGTCACCGAAGCCGCCCGGCTCGCCTCCCCCGGAGACACCGTGCTGCTCGCCCCCGCCGGGGCGTCGCTGGACATGTTCGTGAGCTACGGAGCGCGTGGGGAGGCATTCGCGCGAGCCGTGCGTCGCCTGGCGGAACGGTGACGGCGCAGCAGGCGGAGCAGGCTCCCGCCACCTGGTCCCGCACGCATCTCGCGGGGCTCAGGGAGCTGCTGAGCCGCCCGCTGACGTCCTATTACCTGGTGCTCGGCTGCAGCGCCCTGCTGCTGGCCCTGGGTCTCATGATGGTCCTGTCCGCGTCGAGCATCGAGGCGCTGCAGAAGACCGGCAATCCCTTCTACTGGTTCATCAAGCAGTCGATGTCGGTCGCGATCGGCATCCCGCTGATGTGGATCTGCTCCCGGTTGCCGCAGCGGTTCTTCCGGCTGGCCGGATATCCGCTGATGGGCATCTCGATCATCGGTCTGCTGATGGTCATCTTCATCGGCGAGGAGCTGCTCGGCGCCCAGCGGTGGATCGCGATCGGGCCCCTGTCGATCCAGCCGTCGGAGCCGGCCAAGCTCGGTCTCGTGTTGTGGGGGGCCGACCTCCTCGCGAGGAAGGCCCGCGCCGGCCGGATCGAGTGGCGGCACCTGCTGATCCCGCTGATGCCCGGCACGGCGATCATCGCCGTGCTCGTCATGCTGGGCCGCGACCTGGGCACGACCATCGTGCTCATGCTGATCTTCCTGGCCCTGTTGTGGGTGGTCGGCGCGCCGGTGCGGCTGTTCGGCGGAATCCTGGGGCTCCTCGTGCTCGCCACGGTCATCATGATCATGGTCGAGCCGTACCGGATGGACCGCCTGACGGGCTTCCTGAAGGTCTGGGAGAACGCGCAGGGCTCCGGTTTCCAGGCGGCGCAGGGACAGATCGCGATGGGCTCGGGGGGCTGGTTCGGGCTCGGCCTCGGCAGCAGCCGGCAGAAGTGGGACTGGGTGCCCCACGCCGAGAGCGACTTCATCTTCTCGATCCTGGGCGAGGAACTCGGCCTCATGGGCACGCTCGTCGTCGTCGCTCTGTTCGGGTTGCTCGGATACGCCGGGCTGCGGATCGCCTCGCGGACCACCGAGCCGTTCATCCGCCTCGCGGCAGCCGCCTGCGTGGCATGGATCGCAGGTCAGGCGATCGTGAACATCGGCGCGGTCATCGGGGTCTTCCCGATCACGGGTATCCCCCTTCCATTGGTGTCGTACGGAGGATCGGCCCTGTTGCCGACCCTTGCGGCACTCGGCATGTTGTTGTCGTTCGCCAAACGGGAGCCCGGCGCCGCCGAGGCCCTGGCCGTCCGTGGACCCGGACCCTTCGCCAGGGCTCTAAGCTGGCTTGGCCTGGGTGGCCGCCCGAGGCGTTGACAGGGAACGAGGAGTGACATGAGGGTGGTCCTCGCCGGCGGCGGAACGGCCGGCCATATCGAGCCGGCACTCGCTCTGGCCGACGCGCTTCGCCAGCAGGACCCGGCGATCGGGATCACCTGCCTCGGCACGGAAAGGGGCCTGGAGACGAGACTCGTCCCCGCCCGCGGCTATGAACTCGAGCTAGTGCCGGCTGTGCCGTTGCCCCGGTCGATCACGCCGAAGCTGCTCGCCGTCCCCGGCCGTCTGGCGGGTGCGATCAACGCCGCCGCCGGGATCCTCGACCGGGTCAAGGCCGACGTGCTCGTCGGGTTCGGCGGATACGTCGCGACGCCCGCCTATCTCGCCGCGCGGCGGCGGGGCGTCCCGATGGTGGTGCACGAGGCCAACCCGCGTCCCGGCCTGGCCAACAGACTGGGCGCCCGCATGACCGACCACGTCTTCACCGGTCATCCGGACGCCTCGCTGCCCAACGCGGAGTACATCGGCATCCCGCTGCGCCGCGAGGTCGCGACCATGGACCGCCTGTCCCTGGGGGACAAGGCGAGGTCGTACTTCGGGCTCGAGTCCGACCGGCCGACCCTGCTGGTGTTCGGCGGATCGCAGGGCGCGCGCTCGGTCAACCAGGCGGCGCTGGAGGCCGCGCCCTACCTGCGCAGGGCCGGCATCCAGGTGCTGCACGTGATCGGGCCGAAGAACGCGGTCGAGGTGGAGCCGCCTCCCGGCGACCCGCAGTACGTGATCCTCCCCTACGTCGACCGGATGGACTACGCCTACGCCGCGGCCGACCTCGCGCTGTGCCGCAGCGGCGCCATGACCTGCGCGGAGCTCACCGCCGTCGGCCTGCCCGCCGCGTATGTCCCGCTGCCGCACGGCAACGGCGAGCAGCGGCTCAACGCCGAGCCGATCGTCAGGGGCGGCGGGGGCATAATGATCGACGACGCCCAGCTGTCCGCCCGCTGGATCGTCGAGACCCTGCTTCCCATCCTGAACGACCCGGAGCGCGTCATGACCATGTCCGAGGCCGCGTCCCGCATGGGCCGCAAGGACGCCGACGTGACGCTCGCCCGCAAGGTGCTGGAGATCGCTTCCCGATGATCGTGTACATGAGCGCGGCCCCGGCGGGACGGGGAGAGGTGATCGGGCGATGAGCCTCGTCAAACTTGTGGAGCCCATTCCCGCGGCCGACCTCGGCCGCGTGCACTTCATCGGCATCGGCGGCGCCGGCATGTCGGGCATCGCGCGGATCCTGCTGAAGCGCGGAGTGCCGGTGTCGGGCAGCGACGCCCGCACCTCCGAGATGCTGAACGAGCTGCGCGAGCTCGGCGCCACCGTCCACGTGGGGCACGCCGCCTCTCATATCAGGGACGTCAACACGGTCGTCGTGTCCACCGCGATCCGCGACTCCAACCCCGAGCTGGGGGAGGCGCTGCGGCAGAACCTCCGGGTCATCCCGCGAGCGGCCGCCCTCGCCGCCGTGATGGCCGGCCGCAACGGCATCGCCATCGCCGGCACCCACGGGAAGACCACCACCACCTCGATGCTGACGGTCGCACTGCAGAAGTGCGGCGCCGACCCGTCGTACTGCGTCGGCGGTCAGCTCGTCACCACCGGTCTCGGTGCGGACGAGGGCGCCGGCGAGGTCTTCGTGGCCGAGGCCGACGAGAGCGACGGGTCGTTCCTCATGCTCGCGCCGCGCATCGCGGTCGTGACCAACGTCGAGGCCGACCACCTCGACAACTACGGGGATCCGCAGGCGGTCTACGACAGCTTCGCCCGCTTCGTCGAGCGGGTCGGCTCGGTGCTGGTCCTGTGCGCGGACGACCCGGGCTCGGCGGACCTCGCGCCCATCGCGAGGGCGCGCGGCCTCAAGGTCGTCACGTACGGCGAGGCCGCCGGCGCGGACTACCGGATCGCCGACGTGGTGCCGCACGGCCTGGGCCTGGAGTTCACCGTCGCCGGGCACGGCGCCGTACGGCTGGCCGTCCCCGGGCGGCACAACGCGTTGAACGCGACCGCGGTGATCGCGGTGGCGCTGGAGCTCGGCCTGCCGTTCGGCGAGATCAGGGAGGGCCTGTCGGCCTTCACCGGCGCCAAGCGCCGGTTCGAGGCCAAGGGCGAGGCCCGCGGCGTCACGGTGTTCGACAGCTACGCCCATCACCCGACGGAGCTGGCGGCCGATCTGCGCGCCGCGCGCGACGTGGTGAAGGGCGAGGGCCGGGTCATCGCCGTGTTCCAGCCGCATCTCTACTCACGCACCAGGTTCTTCGCGACCGAGTTCGGCGAGGCGCTGGGGCTGGCCGACGAGGCCATCGTCCTGGACGTGTACGGCGCCCGCGAGGATCCGGAGCCGGGCGTGTCCGGCGCGCTGGTCGCCGGCAAGGTGCCGCTGCCGTCCGAGCAGGTCGCCTACGCGCCGGACCGCGACGC
Source organism: Planotetraspora mira (assembly GCF_016863275.1). Classification (GTDB taxonomy): domain Bacteria; phylum Actinomycetota; class Actinomycetes; order Streptosporangiales; family Streptosporangiaceae; genus Planotetraspora; species Planotetraspora mira. Next base: position 178,337 of record NZ_BOOO01000001.1, on the reverse strand, counting down.
GGTGCCCGCCCTCGTGGCGGCCCGGGCGCGGTCGGGGGACATCGTCCTCACGATGGGCGCGGGCGACGTTACGGAACTCGGCCCCCGCATCGTCGCGGAGCTGGCCGCACGGTGAGGCTCGCCACCCGGCGCACGATCCTGGCCACCCTGCTCACCGGCGGGGTGGTGGGTGTGGCCACCTGGGTGGTGTTCTTCTCGCCGGTGCTCGGTGTGCGGTCGATCGAGGTCACCGGGGACGTCACCGTGCCGGCCGATCAGCTCAGGCAGGCCGCGGGCGTCCGGCTCGGCACGCCGCTCGCCACCGTCGACCTCGGACTGGTCGAGCAGCGGGTGCGCGCCGTCCGCGAGGTCGAGTCGGCCCGGGTGGACCGGGCCTGGCCGGGGACCTTGCGGGTGGCCGTCGTCGAGCGCACGGCGATCGCGGTCGCGCTCCTCGGCCCGGGCAGGTCGGCGGTGCTGGACCGCTTCGGCGTGATCCTGCGGGAAGTGGCCGTGGCACCGCCGCGGTTGCCGCTGCTGCGTGTCCAGCGCCTCGCCGCGGACGACCCCTCGACCCGCTCCGCCCTCACCGTGCTGAGCGTGCTCCCCGGGGACGTGCTGGCCCGGGTCAGCCAGGTGCGCGCGCCGTCGCCCAAGTCGGTCACGCTCAAGCTGACCGACGGCCGGACCGTCATCTGGGGCGACGCCGGCCGCGCCGCGGAGAAGGGACGTCTGCTGACGACCCTGCTCACCAGGCCCGCGACCAGCTACGACATCAGCTCGCCCAAGGTGGTGACCGTCAAGTGAGGTATCTCACCTGCGGTTCGGCGGGCCCGCGACCGAAAAGGACAGCGCGCGACACGCCGGACGGCCGTGCGGCGCGGTTAGTTGACCCTGGGGGAGGGGCAACCCTACTGTCCGTATCAATCTCAGGTTGACATAACTCTAAATCTCAACTTGAGGGTGAGAGTTAGAGAGCGCGGGCGCCGCCCGCACGAAACGTAAACGAGCGGAAAGGCCCCTCGTCGTGGCAGCACCGCAGAACTACCTCGCGGTCATCAAGGTCGTCGGCATCGGCGGCGGCGGAGTGAACGCCGTAAACCGGATGATCGAGGAGGGACTCAAGGGCGTCGAGTTCATCGCCATCAATACCGACGCCCAGGCGCTGCTGATGAGTGACGCCGATGTGAAGCTCGACGTCGGGCGTGAGCTCACCCGGGGTCTCGGAGCCGGGGCGAACCCGGACGTCGGCCGCAAGGCCGCCGAGGACCACCGCGAGGAGATCGAGGAAGTCCTCAAGGGCGCCGACATGGTCTTCGTCACCGCAGGAGAGGGTGGCGGCACCGGCACCGGCGGCGCGCCGGTCGTGGCCGGCATCGCCCGGTCCCTGGGTGCTCTGACCATAGGTGTGGTCACCCGGCCCTTCAGCTTCGAGGGCAAGCGCCGGGCCATGCAGGCCGAGGCCGGCATCGAGACCCTCCGCGAGGACGTCGACACCCTCATCGTCATCCCGAACGACCGGCTGCTGTCGATCTCCGACCGTCAGGTCAGCGTGCTCGACGCGTTCAAGGCCGCCGACCAGGTCCTGCTGTCCGGTGTCCAGGGCATCACCGACCTGATCACCACGCCCGGCCTGATCAACCTGGACTTCGCCGACGTGAAGTCGGTCATGTCCGGCGCCGGTTCCGCCCTCATGGGCATCGGTCACGCCAGGGGAGACGACCGCTCCGTCGCGGCGGCCGAGATGGCGGTGTCCAGCCCGCTGCTCGAGGCCAGCATCGACGGCGCGCACGGCGTGCTCCTGTCGATCGCCGGCGGGTCCGACCTCGGTCTCTTCGAGATCAACGAGGCGGCCCAGCTCGTGTCCAGCGCGGCCGCGTCCGACGCCAACATCATCTTCGGTACGGTCATCGACGACGCGCTCGGCGACGAGGTCCGCGTGACGGTCATCGCCGCGGGGTTCGACGAGCCGGCCGTGACCAAGCCGGCGGCCGCGCCGCTGTCGAGGCCCCAGCAGACCCGCCCGCCGACGCCGGCGCCCTCGTCGCGGCCCGCGCCGCCGCCCGCACCGGCCAAGCCGGAGGTCCGGGCCGACCTGCCGCTGAACCGGCCGATCGCCACGCCGGTCCCGCCGGTCGCTCCGTCGGCGGGATCCGCGGCGCCGCCCGCACCGCCCGTGAGCCAGCCGGTCGCACCGGCGGCGCAGCCCGCCGCGGCGTCCGAGGGATCGGCGCAGTTCGGCCGGGACGCGGCGGCCGAGGGGGGCGCCCGTTCCGAGCAGGGGCAGGCGAGCACCTCGGGACCGTTGTCGATTCCGCGGCCCACGCCGGAGCCGCCCACTCCCATCACCTCGCGCGTCACCCAGCCGGCCCCGCGCCGTCCCGTGGTGTTCGAGGAGCAGGAGGAGGAGCTCGACGTGCCGGACTTCCTCAAGTGAGCACCGCACCACGTGGATGACGCACGGCGCGATGAGATCGCGGCGGGTCTGGCGGACGTCGAACGGCGTGTCGAACAGGCCTGCCGGGCGGCCGGACGGGCCCGCTCGGACATCACGATCATCGCGGTGACCAAGACGTATCCGGCCTCCGACGTGCGCGTGCTCGCGGGGCTCGGAGTGACCGACATCGGCGAGAACCGGGACCAGGAGGCGGCCGACAAGGCCGCCGAATGCGGTGATCTGGGTCTCACCTGGCATTTCATCGGCCAGTTACAGACCAACAAGGTCCGCTCGGTCGTCTCCTACGCGGACGTCGTCCACTCGGTCGACCGTTCCCGGCTGGTGGACGCGCTGAGCCGCGAGGCCGTACGGCAGGAGCGCGAGGTGGGCTGCCTCATCCAGGTCGCCTTGGGCGGCGGGGAAGGCGGCCCGGCGGAGCGGGGCGGGGTGGCGCCGGCCGGGGTTCTGCCTCTGGCCGAGGCCGTGACCAGGGCGGACGGCCTCCGGTTGCGGGGCGTCATGGCGGTCGCGCCGCTCGGAGAGGACCCGGGAGAAGCCTTTGCCCGGCTTTACTCGGTGGCTCAAGCCGTACAGAAGGAACACCCGGCAGCAGACGTCATATCCGCGGGTATGAGCGGAGATCTGGCCCAGGCGATAGCGAACGGCGCGACACACCTGCGTGTCGGTACGGCGTTGCTCGGTCGCCGGAAGCCCTTCGTCAGGTAATGTCCCCCAAGTGGACCTTGGTGTCCGCGACAGGCAGAGGTCGATCAGCGGTGAGCTCCACGGGGGGTACGCCTACCGCCCTGGCCTTCCCATAGGGACCTTGAAGGCACCAGTAACGCGGAGGACGACGAGCGATGGCCGGCGCGATGCGCAAGATGGCGGTCTACCTCGGTCTCGTGGAGGACGACCACTACGAAGACAGGTACGGGACCGAGTACGGCACCGACGAGGAATACGGCGACGAGTACGACCTGCAGCGGCGTGGCTTCGCCGCGGGGCCGCAGGGAACGCACCAGGCGCCCCACGAGCGTGACGAGGACGGCGAGACCGTCGTCCCGGCCACCCGGCCTCCGACGGCGGTGCTCGAGCGTCGTACGACCGATCTGGCGCGGATCACGACCCTCCACCCCCGCACGTACAACGAGGCGCGCACCATCGGGGAGCACTTCCGTGAGGGCACGCCGGTCATCATGAATCTGACCGAGATGGTCGACAGTGACGCCAAGCGCCTTGTCGATTTCGCGGCAGGTCTCGTCTTTGGCCTACACGGCAGCATCGAACGTGTTACCAACAAGGTGTTCCTGTTGTCCCCCGCCAACGTTGAGGTGACCGCCGAAGACAAGGCCCGAATCGCGGAACGCGGCTTCTTCAACCAGAGCTAGAGTTCCATCATGAACAGTGACCGGCTGAGCGGTACCCCCTGGGACCGGATGCGGCGGAACCAGAGGGAGGCGGGGTCGGACCATGGGGATCGTTAGCGAGATCTTGTCCATCGCCCTCACTCTCTATCTGATTCTGCTGATCGGCAGAATGATCTTTGAGACGGTGCAGGCTTTCGCCCGCTCCTGGCGGCCTTCCGGGGTCGTTCTGGTGCTGGCGGAGGCGATCTACACGGTGACAGACCCTCCTCTCAAATTCCTCCGCCGTTTCATTCCGCCCCTCAGGTTGGGTACGGTGGCCTTTGACCTGAGCTTCACTGTGCTGTTCATTGTGGTTTTGGTCTTGATCCAAGTCGTGAACGCGTTTCGTTGATCGGGTACCGTCCCCGCGGACAAGACTCCGAGCGCGCCAAGGAGACCCAAAATGCCGTTGACGCCCGCTGATGTGCGGAACAAGCAGTTCAGTACCACCCGGCTTCGGCCGGGGTACGACGAGGAGGAGGTAGACGCTTTCCTCGATGAGGTGGAGGCCGAGCTCGACCGCCTCATTCAGGAGAACGAGGAGCTCCGTGCGAAGCTGGCCGAATGCCTGAGGGGCAAGGTCCCCGGTGGCATGGGCATGGGCATGGGAGGTCCCATGCAGATGGCGGCCCCCATCGCCGAGCCCAAGCCGGAGATGATGATCCCTCAGCCTGAGCCGATCAAGCCCCCGGAGCCTGCGCGTCCCGAGCCCGTCCCCGTCGGCATGGGCCTGCCGCCCGCCGAGGACAACATGGACACCGCGGCCCGTGTCCTCGCCCTCGCGCAGCAGACCGCCGACCAGGCCATCGCCGACGCCCGCCGGGAGGCGGACGAGACGGTGACCCGTGCCCGCCGCGAGGCCGACGACATCCTCGGCAAGGCACGCCGCCAGGCCGAGCAGATCATCGGCGACGCCCGCGCCCGGGCCGAGACGCTGGAGCGCGACGCGCAGGAGCGGCACCGCCAGGCCATGGGCTCGCTGGTGCAGACCCGCGACGAGCTCGAGCGCAAGGTCGAGGAACTGCGCAGCTTCGAGCGCGAGTACCGCAGCCGGTTGAAGCTCTACCTGGAGAACCAGCTCGCGGAGCTCACCGTCGCGGCGGAGGGCAGCGGCGGCTTCCCCATGGTGGGCGGAGCACCGGCGATGGCGCACGCCGTCGCCCAGGGCGGCCAGCCGATGCAGGCGGCTCCCAACCCGTTCGGTCAGGAGCCCTCGCAGCACACGGGCTCGTTCCCCGGACCTGACGGGCAGCACACCGACCGCAGGTAGGCCGCGGGTCACCCCCTGGCCCCCCCGCGACCCGCAAGCTCGGAGAAACCCCCTGTGATCCTCTTCAGCGCTGCTTTGGCGTTCGCCATCGCCGCCCTCCTCATCCTCATCGCGGGGTGGGCGCTGGCGAAGGTGTACCTGGTGATGTGGTCGATGGTGATCGCGGTTCTGGCCGCCGTCTGCCTGCTCATCGGGGCGCTGGTGAAGCGTCATCTGCTGTTCCCCGCCGGTGGGCGTGCCGCCGACGGGCCGGATCTCACCCCCCAGGGTTCCTCCTCCGTCTCCCAGCTCGCGCATGCCGGAGCCCCCGCCATCAGCGGGGCGCCGGGACACCCGGTGACCACGCCGACACAGGCGCCGCCGGGAACACACCACGGGGCGCTGCCACCCACGCCGTTCCCGCCCCGTCAAGCCGGAGCGACGGCCCCCCTCAGGCGTTCGCCGGCGCATACAGGTCGTCCGCTCGGCCCCGAGGACATCGTGCTGGTCGTCCCGGGCCGTAGGCGTTTCCATGTGGCGAACTGCCGTCAGCTCATGGGCCGCGAGGTCGAGGAGCTGACCTACGAGGAAGCCCGCGAAGAGGGCTTCAGCCCCTGCACCACCTGCCTGCCCGAGCTGTCCCCCCGCGTGGTGGACGAGCCTCCGCAGCCCAGGCCGACCCGTCGGCAGGGCTCGCGTGCCGAGGCGGGACCCACCCGCCCGGCGGGCGCGACGGGTGGCAGGGACACGACAGACCCCAAGGTCACCAAGGATTCCGTGCCGGCCGACGACACGGTGACCGTTCACCGCTCGGTCTCCGCCCGTGACGCCGCCCCGGGCAAGGACTCCGCGACCGGCGGCGACGTTCCCGGCTCCTCCGCCGGATCGGACACCGCCAGGCGGAGGACCGCTTCCGAACAGCCCCGGCCGGAGCAGTCCCGGACGGAGAAGACCCCGTCGGAGACCGCCGCATCAGGGACGGGCGGCACCGAGAAACCGCAACTCGACTGGTTCCAGCGCAACATGTTGCCGCCCACGTCCTCGGGCGCCGACTCCCGGCCGACGCCGCCGGAGCAGAAGGCGGCGGGCTCGCCCGTCCAGTCTGAGCAGGACGGCAAGGGCGACTGGTTCAGCGCGGCGAGAAGCAGGCCGGCGGCGGCGCAGCCCGGATCCTCCTCGTCCGAGTCCTCCCCGGCCGGTTCGGGTCGTGCGGAGAAGGCCACGACGGCCGGGTCTGAGAACGACGCGGTCAGAGGCGCCGAGACCGGGGGCTCACGGCCGAGGACCGCCGAGCCCGAGAGTGCGAAGAAGCCGGCCGCGACGGGTGAGGGCGCGAAGACGGAGAGCGCCGCACCGAAGAGCGCTGAGCCGAAGAGCGCTGAGCCGAGGAGTCCTGAGGCTGAGAGTCCTGAGCCCGAGGGCGCCGGGCGGAAGGCCGCCGAGGCGAACAGGGCCGAGCCCGAGAGCGGGAGCCCGAAGAGCGCCGGGCGCGAGACTGCCCGGCCTGAGAGCGTCACGGCCAAGGCGGCCGATACCCCGAGCACCGGGAAGTCCCGATCAGACACGGCGAACCGCGGGGACGACGTGACAGGGACCACCGACGCGGAGCCGGAGACGGCGGCGGAGATCACGCAACCCGGGCGCGCCGGGTTCCGGCCCATCCCCGCCTCTCCTGGTTCCGCACCGGGTTCCGCTTCCCAGGGCGCGTCCGCTGCGGGATCCCCTGACGCGCCGGCCGCCGCTCCCACTGACAGGCCTGCCTCCGCTTCTTCCAAGGCGGGCGCTGAGTCCGCGTCCGGCCCCGTACGGCCTGCAGGAGATGCCGCGGGTCGCGCGTCCGGTGACGCGAAGGACGGAGCCTCCACGGAGGACAGGGCCGGGAACGGGGACAAGGCCAAGAACGAGGACAGGGCCGAGAACGGGGACAAGGCCAAGAACGAGGACAGGGCAGCGACCACGGTCAAGGTCACGGCGAAGGACTCCGACGCCGAAGGTCCGGCCAAGGACGCGACGAAGGAAACGGCCGGGGACACGGCCCGGGTCACGGAGAAGGACTCCGGCGAGGACACGGTCGACAAGGCAGCCGCCGGCCGCGGCGAGAAGGGGCCTCGCGACGCGGACGCAGGTGACGCCCGTTCCGCGGAGCTGGAGGACGACGACAACACCAACACGTTCGCGGCCATCCGTCCGGGCACCGCGCGACGTGTCGCACCGGGGTCGGTGAAGGTGATGGTCGGCACCCGCCGCTACCACAGCTCGGAGTGCCCTCTCATCAGCGGCATCGACGACGACAGCATCGAGGTCATGACCAAGGAGGACGCCGAGCAGGCGGGCCTCACGCACTGCTCGGTCTGTCAGACCCGCTGACCCCTGCGCCCCTCCGCGTTTCGCCGGCGCGAGTATCCGTACGCGAACGCTTGAGGCGACCGCGAGGCCGGGCCCTTCTCCAGCGAGAGGCCCTTCTCCACTGAGGTGAACGGCACGGCGCCTGCCCGCGGGGTGGGCTCGGGGGGTTGAAACGGCAGAGCCCCCGGGCGGACGCGGCAGGCGCGCCGCCCGAGGGCTCGGTGGTCAGGCGTGGATCAGATGTGGATCACGCCTTGCGGAGCTGGAAGGCCAGGCCGAGATCGGCGTCCTCGTGCCGGGGCAGGTCCTCAGCGGAGCCGCCTTCGGTGAGGTTCGTCGCAAGCACCTCCTCGGCCACGGTCCCGCCGCCCTCGCGCAGTGCCGTCGCCAGATCGCCGTCGGCCGACCACCACAGGTCGATCCGGTCGGTGATGGACAGCCCGGTCGCCTTGCGTGCCTCCTGAACCAGCCGGATGACCTCGCGGACCAGGCCCGCCCTGCGCAGTTCGTCGGTGATCGCGAGGTCCAGGGCCACGGTCTCACCCGTTCCGGTGTCGACCGCGCCGGTCTCCACGGCCCATCCCGTCTTGGGCTGCTCCGTGATGATCACGTCGTCCGGCCCGAGCTCGACCGTTCCCAGCACTCCCGCCTCGACGGCGGCGGCCGTCCCGGATCGGACGGCCTGAGCCAGCGCGGCCGGGTCGGCGGCGCCGATGGCGGCGGCGACCAGCTTGGTCTGCGACCCGAACCGCTTCCCGAGGGCACGGAAGTTCGGCTTCACGGTGAAGGTCACCAGGTCGGCCGAGAACCCGGACATGTCCTCCAGGCTCTGCACGTTCAGCTCGTCGGCGATCAGCTCGCGCAGCTCACCGGGGAGCGTCGCCCACCCGGGTGCGCCGATCAGCGCCCGGCCGAGCGGCTGGCGGGTCTTGACCGACGACGAGACGCGGGCCGAGCGGCCCAGCTCGACGAGGCGACGGACGAGCGCCATGCGCTCGGACAACGCCGGGTCGAGCAGCGAGGCGTCCACCTCGGGCCAGGTGGTGAGGTGGACCGACGGCGGGGCGTCGGGGCCGCGGAGCACGTCCCACAGGTAGTCGGTCAGGAACGGGACGAGCGGCGCCATCAGCCGGCTCACGGTCTCCAGGCACTCGTAGAGCGTGGCGAACGCCGACTCCTCGCCGGACCAGAACCGGCGGCGCGAGCGGCGGACGTACCAGTTCGACAGGTCGTCCAGGAAGTCCGTCAGGCGGCGTCCGGCCCGGGCGGTGTCGAACTCCTCAAGGGAGGAGGTGACGTCGGCGACCGTCCGGTGAAGCTCGGCGAGGGCCCACCGGTCGATCAGCGGACGCTCGGCGTGCGGCGGGGCGGAGGCCAGCCGGGCCGGCGACCACGACTCGGCGTTGGCGTAGAGCGTGAAGAACGACGCGGTGTTCCAGTAGGTGAGCAGGACCTTCCGGACGATCTCCTCCAGCGCGGCATGGCTGATCCGGCGGGGAGCCCACGGGGAACCCGAGGTCGCCATGTACCAGCGGAGGGAGTCGGCCCCGTGCTCGTCCATCAGCGGCATCGGCTGCAGCACGTTGCCCAGGTGCTTGCTCATCTTGCGCCCGTCCTCGGCGAGGATCAGGCCGAGGCACAGGACGTTCTCATACGACGAGCGGTCGAAGACCAGGGTCCCGACCGTCATCATCGAGTAGAACCACCCACGGGTCTGGTCGATGGCCTCGGCGATGAACTGGCCGGGGTAGGACGCCTCGAAGACGTCCTTGTTGACGTGCGGAGCGCCCCACTGGGCGAACGGCATGGCACCCGAGTCGTACCAGACGTCGATGACGTCGGGAACGCGCCGGGCCTCGGCGCCGCAGACCGCGTCTCCCTCGCCGTGCCGGCAGGGGAAGGTCACGTCGTCGACGTACGGCCGGTGCGGGTCGAGCCCTGACAGCTCACGGCCCGCGTACTCGCCGAGTTCCTTGAGCGAGCCGACGCAGGTGACGTGGGAGTCGTCCTCGGAGCAGACCCACAGCGGCAGCGGCGTGCCCCAGTACCGCGAGCGGGACAAGGCCCAGTCGACGTTGTTGCGGAGCCACTCGCCGTAGCGGCCGTTCTTGATCGTCTCGGGGAACCAGTTGGTCCCCTCGTTCTCGGCGAGCAGACGGTCCTTGATCTTGGTGGTCCGGATGTACCACGACGGGAGCGCGTAGTAGAGCAGCGGCGTGTGGCAGCGCCAGCAGTGCGGGTAGCTGTGCTCGAAGTGGTCGCCCCAGAACAGCAGGCCGCGGCTGCGCAGGTCCTCGGTGAGCGGCTCGTCGGCGTCCTTGAAGAAGGTGCCGCCGACGAACGGCACGTCGGGCAGGAACCGGCCGTCGGGTCCGATGGGGTTGACCACCGGCATGCCGTACCGCTTGCAGACGGTCATGTCGTCCGCGCCGAACGCGGGCGCCTGGTGGACCAGGCCGGTACCGTCCTCGACGGTGACGTAGTCGCCCAGCACCACGTAGTGCGCGCCGGGGATCTCGACCAGTTCGAAGGGGCGGGAGTAGGGGGTGTGCTCCAACTCGGTCCCCGTGAACCTGGCGAGCACCTCGACGTCCTCACCGAGGACCTTGGTCATCAGCGGCTCGGCGATGACCAGCACCTCGTCGCCGCGGCGGGCCGCGACGTAGGTGACGTCCGGGTGGACGGCCACCGCCGTGTTGGACACCAGGGTCCACGGGGTGGTGGTCCAGATCAGCAGCGAGGCGCCGAGGTCGGCCAGGGGGCCGGAGGTGACGGGCATCCGCACGTAGACCGACGGACTGGAGACGGTCTCGTATCCGCCCGGCTGGCCCAGCTCGTGATCGGACAGCCCGGTGCCGCAACGCGGGCAGTAGGGCGTGATCCGGAAGTCGCGGAACAGCAGGTCCTTGTCCCAGATGGTCTTGAGCGACCACCAGACGGCCTCGACGTACTGCGGGTCCATCGTGCGGTAGGCCTGGGACATGTCGACCCAGTAGCCCATCCGCTCGGTCATCTCCTCGAAGGCGTCGACGTGCCGGAGCACCGACTCACGGCAGCGGTCGTTGAACGCCGCGATGCCGTACTCCTCGATCTGGGGCTTACCGGAGAGACCGAGTTCCTTCTCGACGGCGACCTCGACGGGCAGGCCGTGGCAATCCCAGCCGGCCTTGCGGGGAACGTGATACCCGCGCATGGACTTGTACCGGGGGAAGACGTCCTTGAACACGCGGGCCTCGACGTGGTGGACGCCCGGCATGCCGTTCGCCGTGGGAGGGCCCTCGTAGAAGATCCAGGAAGGGCCGTCCGCGTTCTGCTCCAGGGACCGCTCGAAGATCTTCCCGTCCCGCCAGCGTTCAAGGACCTCGTGTTCGAGGGCGGGCAGGTCGACCTGCCCGGGAAGGGAGCGGAAGTAATTGGCGGACATCGTAGGGCGGAACCTCCACGCATCGCTGGGATCGGCGTGAAGGGACGAAGCCGGAGCGGCTCCGCGGTACCACCCTTCTTGACGCCCGCTGAGGGACGCCCTCTTCTTTTCGTGCCCGCTGCCGGGTCTACTCGGCCGGGAAGGCCTTTCTTCCGGCGGCTCCGGGGTGATCTTCCCCCCGCGACCCGCCCCGGGCTCACACCGTCCCCGGGTCGCTCGTGCGAGTGGATGCGGAGGTACTCGTCCCCATCGACGCCTTGCAGACTTAGACGATAACGCAGACGGAGCGCAAGGGCTTCCCGATATACGGCGCGGCGAGACCCGGACGGCCGCGGGCGGAACATACGGAGGGGTGGCGATGTTGTCACGGTGTGTGCCCCGGCGGTCGACGGAGGGGTGACGGAAGGCGGCCCTGTGGGCCGTCGTCTCCGTTTCCGCCGTACGGCGGGGCGCCGTGCGTCTTGTCTCGGGCATCACGAGCCGCGACAGAAGTGGTCGACATCCAGGGGGACGAGGAGGAACCGGCCGAATGTGCCGCCCGGCTCAGGGCGGGGTAAAACCGTCGGCGAGTCGTTTGCCGGGCCGTTATCAGAGACCTATGCTGCCCGGACTGCTCATATGTTGATCATCGTTCCTGACTAATGGGAGGCCTCATGGCCACGCGCGCGGCCAGAACCGCTACCAGCGAAGACACCTGGTCCGGCGAGGAGCTCGCCGAGGTCCGCACCCGGCTGCTGCATGAGATCGAGGAGCTCACCGCCGACATCACGCGTGCCGAGGCGGAACTCGCGCAGGGGGATGCCAGCGAGGGCGCGGGGGACGATCCGGCTGACGCCGGGGCCAAGACCTATGAGCGTGAGCGTGAGATCGCCCTTACCCTGAATGCGCGCGACCTGCTCGCGCAGAACGAGCGGGCGATCGCCCGCGTCGACGCAGGGACTTACGGAGAGTGCGAATCGTGCCACAAGCCGATCGGGAAGGAACGTCTGCGAGCGTTCCCGAGGGCGACGCTGTGCGTAGCGTGCAAGACGCGGGAGGAGCGCCGCTGAGCGGTGAAGCCGGAACACGGTCCGTCGGCGGGCGGAGGATCGCCCTCCTGGGCGTCGTCGCGGCGGTCGTGTACGCGCTCGACGTGGTGAGCAAGCTGCTCGTGGTCGAGTTCCTCGAGCACAAGGCGCCCACGACCGTCATTCCCGGCGTGCTGGTGCTGAACGTGATCCGCAATCCCGGTGCCGCGTTCAGCATCGGCACCGGGATGACGATCATCTTCACCGTGATCGCGCTCGGAGTGGTCGTCGCCATCCTGCGGACGGCCCGGCAGCTCAGAAGCCTTCCCTGGGCGATCACGCTGGGCCTGCTGCTGGGCGGCGCGGTGGGCAACCTGACGGACCGGATCTTCCGGTCACCCGCCCCCCTGCAGGGGCACGTGGTGGACTTCCTCCAGGCGTTCCCGGTCACGAGGTTCCCCGTGTTCAACCTCGCCGACTCCGCCATCGTCTGCGGCGGCATCCTCGCGGTCTTCCTGGCGTGGCGCGGCTACCAGATCGACGGGTCGCGCCAGACGGGGGAGACCGCCGATGGGTGACCAGCGCAGTCTCCCCGTCCCCGACGGCCTGGAGGGCGAGCGTCTCGACGCGGCCCTGGCCCGGCTGTTCGGCTTCTCCCGCACCCGCGCCGCCGAGCTGATCGCCTCGGGCGAGGTGCTGGTCGACGGCTCCGTCCCGGCGAAGTCCGACCGGGTGCACGCCGGGGCCTGGCTGGACGTGACCGTCCCGCCGCCCCCCTCCACGCCGATGCCGGTCGCGGAACCGGTGCCCGGCATGGCGATCATCTATGAGGACGACGACATCGTCGTGGTGAACAAGCCGATCGGCGTGGCCGCGCACCCGACCGTCGGCTGGACCGGGCCGACCGTGATCGGTGGCCTGCTGGGCACCGGCCACCGCGTCTCCACCAGCGGGGCGGCCGAACGCCAGGGCATCGTCCACCGGCTCGACGCCAACACCACGGGGGCGATGGTGGTGGCCAAGAGCGAGGCGGCCTACACCCACCTCAAGCGGGCCTTCAAGGAGCGGACGGTCGACAAGCGCTACCACGCGCTGGTGCAGGGCCACATGGACCCGCTCCGGGGGACCGTGGACGCTCCGATCGACCGGCACCCGTCCGGCGACGGCCGCTTCGCCGTCGTGGCGGGGGGCAAGGACTCGATCACCCACTACGACACCGTCGAGGCCTTCCGGTCGGCGTCGCTGCTCGACATCAAGCTGGAGACAGGCAGGACCCACCAGATCCGGGTCCACATGTCGGCGCTCAGGCACCCCTGCGTCGGCGATCTCATGTACGGCGCGGACCCCACGCTGTCGGCCCGGCTGGGGCTGTCCCGGCAGTGGCTGCACGCCGTCTCCCTGGCCTTCGAGCATCCGGCCACGGGCGAGTGGGTCTCGTTCACCACCGAATATCCGGAGGATCTGGCGCGGGCGCTGCGCGTCGTCAGCGACGAGAGCTAGGCGGCGAAGAGCCGGGGTTCTGCCCGCCGTCGTCGTGCCTGTTCCAGTAACCGTTCCCGAAGCCTCCCCGGCCTCCCGTGCCCTCGCCGCGGCGAGGCCCGTCGATCCGGGGCTCCGGCTGCGCCTTGTGCGTGGAGCCGGAGCCGGCCGGGGACGTCGACGGCTTACGGGTCGCCTGCGGGGCGGGCTCGCCTGACCGGGTGCCGGCGTTCGTCATCGACTGCGCCGCCTCCTGATTCGCGCCCGGCGGGGGCTGCGCCGTACGGGTGGTGAACACGGTCACGGTGGGCGTGCTGACCGGCGTGTATCCGGCGCCGGGATCCCGTGTGGTCACGTAGGCGACGCCGCCCACCACGACACCCGCGACGGCGATCATGGAAGCGGCGACCGCGGCGAACACCCAGGGAATGCGCCGGTAGCGGGACCGGCGAGGCCGGGACGGCGACGGGGACGCGGCGGCCGGCCGTCCCGCGGTCCTCCGGTGGGAATGCACGGGGGAGCCGGTGCGCGACCTCTGAGCGGGTGGGCCGCCCGGCTGCGTGGCGGGAAGCTCGACGGGAGGCTCGGAGGCGGCCTGTTCGGCCACGGCCCGCAGCAGCGGCGCGGCTTGCTCGGCCGTCATCCGCCGGGCGGGATCCTTGGCCAGCAGTCCCGTGATGATCGGAGCGAGAGGACCGGCCTGCGGCATGGGCCCGGGCTCCTCGTAGGTGACCGCCGCCAGCGTCGCGAGCGCGTGACCACGCTGGAACGGCGATCGGCCCTCGGCGGCCAGGAACAGGGTCACGCCGAGCGACCACAGGTCCGACGCGCGCCGTGCCATGGCTCCGCTGGCCCGCTCCGGGGCCATGAAGGCCGGGGTGCCGATGAGCATGCCGGTGCGCGTCACCGGGGAATCGTCCTCCAGCGCCGCGATCCCGAAGTCGGTCAGCACCGCGCGTCCGTCGTGGGCGATCAGCACGTTCTCGGGCTTGACGTCCCGATGGAGCACGCCCGCCGCGTGGGCGGCACTGAGAGCGGCCAGGACCTGGCCGCCGATCTCCGCCACCCGCCGGGGAGGCAGCGGCCCCTCCTCGCGGACGATGGAGCCGAGCGTCCGGGAGGGGACGAGTTCCAGGACGATCCAGAGGCGGTCGTCCTCTTCGAAGACGTCGTAGACCGTGGCCACGCCCGGATGGCTGAGCCGTCCCGCGGCCCGCGCCTCCCGGAAGGTCCGTGTGATGAACGTCTCCCGGTCCTGGCCGGAGAGCCCCGCCGAAGCGGTGAGTTCCTTGACGGCGACCTCTCTGCGGAGCACGTCGTCGAGGGCGCGCCAGACGATCCCCATGCCGCCGCGTCCGAGAGGCTCGATCAGCCGGTAACGTCCGGCGACCACTCGATCGGAGGTCTGCGCATCAGCCATGGCCCGTGGCGCTGCCCTTCTCGAACACGCTCATGCCGCGGAACCAGGCCCTGCGGCCGATTCCCCCCGCGATCAGGCGCCTTTGCTTTTACTCATTAGGCACGAATGTGGTCAAGAATACCCTAAAATAGGACATAGTGGTCGTCCATGTTCGGTCGGTCGTCTGCCAGTAGAGGGCGGCGTATCCGCCGTCGGGCAGCCGGAACGCCCGGTCGAGGACCCTGACCCTGCCGTACGACGGGGTGTAGGTGAACTCCCACTCGGCGGCGGGCGCTCCGCGCTGGCGGACGGCCGCCAGGCGGATGCGCTGGTAGCCGGGAAGAAGCCCCTTCTTCCTCGATGCGGCCTCGACGGCGGTCAGCGCGGGCACGGGATCGGCCGCCGTCCACTTCGTGAAGTCCACCAGCAGGTATCCGCTCCGGCTGGAGTCGTGGAAGCTCACGCGCGCCGCCTGCCGGTCGAAGGCGGTCCAGCCCTTGGGCAGGGCGACCGAGAAGCCCAGCGGATCCTTGTGCATGGTCCAGCCGGCGGGCAGGGCGGCGCCGGGGTGAGCGGCGGACGGCGTGGCCGCCGGAGTGACCTTCGCGGGCGTGGCCGGAGACGCCGCGGAGCCGGAGGCGGATCCGTCCGCGAGCCGGCGATAGCCGTACCAGCCGCCGGTGGCCAGCACGACGCAGAGCAGGGCGGCCAGTGCGACACGTGCGCCGGCACGTCCCCGCCCGCGCGGGCCGGACGGCGGCGCCGAGGTGATGTGCGGGCCAGAGGGCGGCGCCGAGACCGTATGCGGGCCGGACGGCAGCGCCGACGTCACGCGTGGGAGAGGCTCGGCGGCGACGTCTCCGGTGGACGGCGGGCCGAAACCCGTGCCGTCCGCCCCCGACGACGCGGCCTTCAGGAGCCCGGCGGCGGTCTCGGCGGTCATCCGGAGGGCGGGGTCCTTGGCCAGCAGGCCTTCGATGACGGGGGTGAGGGAGCCCGCACGCCGTGGCGGATCGAGCTCCGTGTGGATCACAGCCGCCATGGTCGCGATGACCGAGTCGCGTTCGAACGGCGCCCTGCCCTCGACGGCCGTGTACATCGTCGCGCCCAGCGACCACAGGTCCGACTCGGGTGTGGCGAACCGCCCGTTGAGCCGTTCCGGCGGCAGGAACGCCGGGGTCCCCGTCACCGCGCCCGTGGTGGTGAGCCCGGTCTCGTCCGGCATGGTGGCGATGCCGAAGTCGGTGAGGACCACCCTGCCGTCGGGCTGGAGCAGGACGTTCTCGGGTTTGACGTCACGGTGGAGGATCCCGGCGGCGTGTGCCGCACGGAGGGCGTCGAGCACCTGGAGGCCGATGTCGGCGACCCGTCGCGGCGGCAGCGGGCCCGACTCGCGAAGCACTGCGCCGAGCGACCGTCCCTGGACGAACTGCATGACGATCCAGGGCCTGCCGTCCTCCTCGATCACGTCATGGACGACGACCACGCCGGGGTGGGACAGACGGCCGGCCGCCCGTGCCTCGCGGACGGTCCGCTGGTTGAACGCCGCGCGCTCCTGTGCGTCCGCCGTGCGGTGGAGCACCTCTTTGACGACCACCGTACGGTCGAGCACCTCGTCGTGGGCACGCCAGACGATCCCCATGCCGCCGCGGCCGATGGCTTCGAGCAGGTGATACCTGCCCGCGATGCGACGCCCGTCGTTCACCTGACCCCTTCCGGAAACTCCTGAATCGTCCCACAGGATCTGCGGACGGGCCGGAAAGGGCGCTGGATCATGCCCGAAAACCGCACATTTCATTCTGCGACTTTGTTAAGTTCTGCCCCTCTTGCCCGTTTTATTACCTCCGAATACGATCACTATCGGCTCTCTCCGGCACCACAGCGGTGTCATTTCTCCGAGGATGGCGGGTTCTCGCCTGAGGATGCGCCGTCCCCCGCCCCTCCAGGAGGCATAGGTGCGGCCGAGTACGGCGTCGTACAGAAGATTTCCTTTCGGCAAGGTCACAAGTGTTGCGGTCATCGCGCTGACGGCGTTCACACTGCCGTTCATCCCGTCGGCGAGCGCGAATTCACACGGACCGAAATGCAGCCCGGATCCGAACGCCCATCTGGCGTCCGTGCCGAGCCCCGAGTCGTTCTTCGGGTTCCCCTTGGGCAAGGGGCAGTCCCGGGTGGTCACGACAGGCGAGATCAGGGCGTACGTCGACGCGGTGGGACGCGCCTCCGACCGCGTGGTCACCGGGACGATCGCGCACAGCTTCACCGGCCAGGCACTGCCGTACGCCATCGTGTCCGGCAAGGACCACATGGGCCGCAAGGAACTGGCCGAGATCGCCGAGCAGGTCAAGTCGCTGCGCGACCCGCGTTCCCTGAAGCCCGACAAGGCGGCCCGCATCGCCAAGGACACCCCGGCGATCGTCTGGGTGGCCGGGAACGTTCACGGCGGTGAGACGAGTGGCGCCGACGCCGCGCTCAAGACGCTGTACGAGTTGTCTTCCGGTCTGTCCTGCGACGTGACCAAGCGCAACGACAACCTCGTCACGGTCATCGTGCCGACCCAGAACCCCGACGGGCGCGACGCCAACCGCAGGACGAACGACCGCGGCTTCGACCTCAACCGCGACTGGTTCGCCCGGACGCAGCCGGAGACCGACGGCAAGGTCGCGATGTTGCGCGACTACCCGCCGCAGATCTTCGTCGACGCCCACGAGATGGGCGGGCGGCAGTACTTCTTCCCGCCGAACGCCGACCCGATCCACCACGAGATCGCCGACCAGCCGGTCGACTGGATCAACCGCATCGGGGCGGCCAACGCCGCGGGCTTCGGGTACAACGGCGCGTGCGCGGGCGCGGTCACCACGGAGTGCTACTTCAACTACGCGACGTATGACCTGTTCTACATGGGTTACGGCGACACCGCGCCGGCCACGGGCTTCGGCGCCGCGGGCATGACCTTCGAGAAGGGCAGCTCCTCGGCCGTCGAGGACCGGGTCCAGCAGCAGTTCAACACCCAGTGGGCCACCACCGGCTGGGCCGCGGACAACAAGCGGGAGATCCTCGGCGGGTACTACGACATCTGGCAGACCGCCCTCAAGGAGGGCGCCGCGGGCACGCTCGAGCCCAACGAGGTCGTGCAGCCCACGAACACCGTCCAGTTCCCGGTGCCCGACGTCAAGGTCAAGTCGTACTTCCTGCTGCCCGACCGCCAGCTCGGTGACGTGCGCAAGCTCGTGGAACGGCTTCGCGGCATGGACGTCGAGGTCTACAAGGTCGAGCGCTCGCTGAAGGTCCCGAACGCGCGTGTCTTCGGAGGCCGGTCCGCCAAGAACCTGACGGTTCCCGAGGGCGCGTACTGGATCCCGATGAACCAGCCGCAGAAGCACTGGATCCAGGCGCTGCTCGCGGAGGACCCCTACGTCCCCTTCCCGTACTTCTACGACGTCTCCTCGTGGAGCAACCCGCTGCTGATGGGGATCGACACCATCTCCACCGGAGACACGCTGTCCCCGAAGGTCGAGCGGGTCAAGAGCATCGACGGCGGCACGGACGGCCGGGCCCACAAGAACGGCTCCTACACCTACCCGATGGACTCGGCCAGCGCGTCCGAGCTCACCTTCCGGCTGCTCGGCTCCGGGGTCCCGGTCTCGCGTGACCTCACGACCGGGCGGGTCAGCCTGTCCGCCCGCGAGATCAGCGAGCACGACCTGGACGACCTGGCCCGTCCGCTCGGCGTGACCGTCGGCACGAGCTCCAAGCCGGTCTCCGGCACCCCGCTGAGCCTGCCCGACACCGGCCTGTTCGCCGGCACCGGCATCTCCACCACCTCCGGCTCGTACGGCGAGGCGCGATACGTGCTGGGCGACCACTGGGGTCTCAACCTCACGCAGGTGACCGCGGCGGACATCAACGGCAACACCCCCGCCTTCACCGGGCGCACCGCCCTGGTGGTCCCGGACGGCAACAGCTCGACCGGCGGCCTGACGGCCGAAGGCCTGGCCAACCTCAAGGCGTGGGTGGCCGCGGGCGGCACCTACGTCGGGCTCCGCAACGAGGGCACCCGGCTCGCCCGAACCGCCGGCCTCACGTCCACCACGGAGAAGGCCAAGCCGACCGGCTACCAGGTGATCGGCTCGCACTTCCGGGTCGACGTGGCGAACGGCACTCCGGTGGCGCTCGGCCGCCCGGCCGAGGACTTCCAGTTCAACAACAGCGACCCGATCCTGAACCCGAGCCAGACCGGCACGAACGTCCTGTCCTACCCGGCGGACGACACGTTCTGGTCCAACGGCTACACGGTCGGGGCCGACGCGCTCAAGGGCACGGTCTCGCTCGTCGACGAGCCGACCGGCGCCGGACATGCCGTGCTGTTCGCATACAATCCGCTCTTCCGGGCCTACAACGAGAACGGCATCCACCTCGTGGCCAACGCGCTGCTCGAGCCCGAGGCTCCGGCGGCCGCGGCGGCGCAGCGCACCGTTGCCCCGCAGGCCGGTGTGGACGCTCTGCGGTCGGCGGCCGCCAAGGCTCCCGAGCCGGCCGATCTCGGCGGGCAGTGGCGGCCGATCAGCATCGAGGTCGCCGGCTCCGACCTGGCCAGGACCGAGGCCGTCGTCAGGCGGTACACGGACACCGCGCAGACGGCGGAGGCGAACGGCTCGGCCTACATCACCATCCCGAACCCGGAGGGACTCGCGGCCGACGAGCACCCGTTCCTCCGCGACCTCGTCAGCGCCCTGCGCACCGAGCAGATCCCGCTGCGTTCCGTCGTCGGCTGACACAGCCGCCGGCTGAAGGATCCACCTCTCGAGAACACCCGCACGACGGGTCCGGCCGGGGTCTTCCCCGGCCGGACCCGATGGAAGGAACCGCATGACATCGCGACGTCTCGGCGCCGCGGCCTCCTCGGCCGCGCTGCTCGGCCTGCTGATCGCCCAGGGGGCGCAGCCGGCCTTCGCCTCGTCCGGAGACCACGGAAAGCACGGAGATCACGGGAACCACGGAAATCCGGGCCGGCCGCACTACTCGGCGGGTGCCGCGAGCGTCGGGGACCCCTACTTCCCCGACGCCGGCAACGGCGGCTACGACGTGAAGCACTACGACATCGCCTTCACCTACGACCCCGCCACCCGGATCATGGACGCGACGACGACGATCACCGCGGTCGCGACCCAGGGACTGAACCGGTTCGACCTCGACTTCCGCGGGCCGGAGATCAGCTCCCTCACCGTGGACGGGCACCGGTCGGCGTTCGAGCGCAGCGGCCAGGAACTCGTCGTGACCCCCCGGCACGACCTGGCCAAGGGGCGCCACTTCACGGTGGTCGTGAAGTACAAGGGCACGCCTCCGGTCGTCACGGACCCCGACGACTCCATCGAGGGCTGGGTGCCCACCGACGACGGCGTGTTCGTGCCGGGCGAGCCGCAGGGGTCTCCCGCGTGGTTCCCGGGCAACGACCATCCGACGGACAAGGCCACCTTCACCTTCCACGCGACCGTCCCCGAGGGCGTCACCGCGGTCGGCAACGGCCGGTTGGAGTCGCAGAAGACGAAGAAGGGCTGGACGACGTTCGTGTGGGACTCGCGCGAGCCCATGGCGACGTACCTGTCCACGGTGACGATCGGGAACTTCACCGTCACCAAGTCGAAGACGCCCAGTGGCCTGCCGATCTACACGGCGGTGGACCCGCGGCTGGTCACCCAGTCGGCCGCCGCCGTCGCCCAGATCCCGGACATCGTCGAGTACTTCTCCTCGATCTTCGGCCCCTATCCCTTCAACACGGCGGGCGCGATCATCGACCGGGCCCCCGACGTCGGCTACGCCCTGGAGAGCCAGACCAAGCCGATCTTCTCCAGCGCCCCGGGCGTCGGCACGATGGCGCACGAACTCGCCCACCAGTGGTTCGGCGACAGCGTGTCGCTCAGCCGCTGGTCCGACATCTGGCTCAACGAGGGCTTCGCGACGTACTCCCAGTGGATGTACACCGAGCACACCGGCGGCGCCACCGTGGACCAGACGTTCAACAGCACGAGCAACTACGGGCGTGCGGCGACGTCGTCGTTCTGGCAGACCGTCACGACCGACCCCGGCCCTGTGGACATGTTCGGCAACGTCCCCTACAACCGCGGCGCGATGACGCTGCACGCGCTCCGCGGCAAGATCGGCGACGACGCCTTCTTCAAGCTCGTCAAGAAGTGGGCCGCCTCCAACCGGTACGGCAACACCAGCACCGCCGAGTTCATCCGCACTGCGGAGAAGGTCTCGGGCATGGACCTGACGAACTTCTTCGACGTGTGGCTCTTCCAGAAGGGCAAGCCCACCACCTGGTAGGGCCCGGCTCCTGACGGGCCCGCCACCCGGTGGGCCCGGCACGTATGGCGACCCCCGTCTCGATCGAGGCGGGGGTTCGTCGTGGGGGCGTCCGCCCGTTTCGCCGGGTGGGATAGGGTTCGTGACCAGCAAGAATGCCCGGGTCTCGCCGTACCGGTGAGCACGGCGACGATCGCCCTTCGTGCAGGAGCCTCCATGGGTGCCATCGAGATCGAACTGCTGCCCGCCTCGGCGGCCGCCGACAGGACCCTCGTCGAGCGGATCACTTCACTCGTCAACGAGGTCTACACCATCGCCGAGCAGGGCATGTGGGCCGGCAGTTCGGCCCGGACGACGGCGGACGAGGTCGTGGAGCTGATCGGCGCCGGTGAGATCGCCGTGGCCCGCCTGAACGGAGAGATCGTGGGCTCCGTGCGCATTCAGCGCCTCGAGGGCGGCGTGGGCGAGTTCGGAATGCTCGCCGCCGATCCCGAGCACCGGGGCGTCGGCATCGGAAGGGAACTGGTCCGCTTCGCCGAGCGGACGAGCAGGGAACGCGGGCTCGCCACCATGCAACTGGAACTGCTGGTCCCGCGCGAGTGGAGCCACCCGTCGAAGGAGTTCCTCGCTACCTGGTATCCCAGGATCGGGTACCGGCGCGTGCGCGCCGGAAACCTCGACGAGGACTACCCGGGGCTCGCCCCCTTGCTCGCGACCCCGTGCGACTACTTCATCTACCACAAGGACCTCACGGCCTGACGGCCGTCCGGTTCAGGTGGCGGGCCGGAACGTGGCGGCGAACGTCGTGAAGTTGTGCAGGTCCTTCTGCCAGCGGCTGTCGGGGGTCTGCCAGAAGAGGGCGTATCCGTGGTGCTTGTCGGTGACGAAGCCGCGGTTGATCGCGTGGGTCTTCCCGTTGCCGGACCGCCAGGTGAACTCCAGGTCGGCGGCCTCCTTGAAGTAGTCCACGGACTTGAGGCTCACGCGCCGGTAGCCGGGGAACCGGGAGGGATAGTACTTCTCCTGGGCCTTCCAGTCCTTCACGGCGTCGGACTTGGGCGTGCTGGTCATGCCGATCTGCAGGGTGGCGGCACGGTCGGGGCCGCGGAACCAGACGTTGGAACCGTCGCGACGGTCGACCTTCCAGCCCTTGGGCAGGGCGATCGAGAATCCTGTCTTGTCCTTGTAGCGATGCCAGCCGGCCGGGACGTCCGTGGGCTGTGAGGTCGTCGGCTTCGGCGAGGCCGGGGGTTTGCCGGACGCGGAGGTGGTGGCCGGAGGCGACGGCGGCGGTGTGGTGCTCCCGCTCGCCGCGAGGGCGGCCTTTCGCCCGTCGCCCTCGGGCTTGCCCGAGGTGCGCTCGCCTTCTCGGATTCCGAGGTATCCCGCGATGGCGGCGATGATCACCAGCACCGGGATCACCACCAGGGCCCATTTGACCAGGGGAGAGGGCCGCCACCGCTCCGCGGAGGCGGGGGGCTCGGCCTGCCACGCCGTTCCGCGCTGGGTGGGAGCGGACACGGGCTGACCCCAGCCGGGCCGCCCACCCCAGTCGGCGACCGGCTCGGTCCCCTGCCTCGAGGGCGCCTGGTTCAGCCGGCCCTCGGCGGTCTCCCGCGGGGGCACGCCCCCGGGGGCGGGGTCGTGTGTGAGAAGGGGGAACGACGAGGGCGACCCCGGGGGAGTGCCGCGAGAGGGGGACGTCGCCGGCGGCGTGGAACGAGGCGCGGCCGGCCCCTCCGGATCAAGCGAGGGCGAGGGTGCGGATCCCGCGGGGGTCGCGGGACGCGCCGAGGGCGCGGGGTGAGCCGGCGGTGTGGCGCGCTCCGGCGGTGTGGGGTGAGCCGATGGTGTGGGACGCGCCGGGGCGGGGGCCCGGCTCCCGGTCCCCGGGGTCCCGCGCGGAACGGCCCGTGTCATCGGCATCTCCTCGGACGCCGGCGTGTCCTCCGCCTCCGCGAGGGAGCCCGCGGAGGGGGCCCTGCCGGGGCCCGAGGCGCTCTTCGGCCCTCCGTGCTGCTCCTCCTCCGCCCGCTCGCCCGGAGCCGGAGCCCGATCCGCGCCGGAGGCGGGCGGCTCCGTCGGAGCCGTGCCGGCCTCCTCGTCCGCGGGAGGGCCGTCAGGGGGCGCGGCAGGGTCCGATGCCGCTTCCGGCGGCGATGCCTTCTTCGCGGGTGGCCGAGGCGGCGCGGGTACGGCTTCCGCGACGGGCCCGCTGGGAGGGACGACCTCGGGAGGGGCCGGAGACGGCGTGACGGGGGCGGGGCGCGACGCCTCCTTGAGCAGACGGACGATCTCGTCGTAGCCGGGCCGGTCCTCCGGCTCCCTGGCGAGCAGGCGGATCAGCACCGGCCCGAGCCGCCCGGCCCGGATCGCTGGGGCGGGGTCGTCGGTGAGGACGGCGTGCATGGTGGCCATGGCCATGCCCCGGTCGTGGGGCGGCTTGCCCTCGACGGCGGTGTAGAGCGTCGCCCCGAGCGACCACAGGTCGGACTCCCGCCGCGCCGGGCCGCCGCGAAGCCGCTCCGGGGGGATGAACGCGGGAGTGCCGATGATCCCCGTGCGCGTCATGGTGGAGTCGGCCTCGAGGCGCGCGATGCCGAAGTCGGTCAGGACGACCCGCCCGTCCTCGGTGAGCAGCACGTTCTCCGGCTTGACGTCTCGGTGGAGCACGCCCTGGGCGTGGGCGGCCCGCAACGCGTCCAGGATCTGCAGGCCGATCTCGGCCGTCCGCTCGGGGGAGAGCGGCCCGTCCTCGCGGATCGTCTGCCCGAGGGACCGGGAGGTCACGAGCTGCATGATGATCCAGGGGCGGCCGTCCTCCTCGATCACGTCGTGGACGACGACCACGTTCGGGTGGGTCAGGCGGCCCGCGGCCCGCGCCTCGCGCATGGTCCGCCGGTTGAGATCGCTGAGCTCGTCGCCCATCGCACTGTCGTAGCGGACCTCCTTGACCGCGACGGCGCGATCGAGCAGCTGGTCATGGGCCCGCCAGACGACTCCCATGCCCCCGCGGCCGATCGGCTCCTCGAGGTGATACCGGCCTCCGACGAGCCGGCCTTCCGCTTGCGGCATCTGATCTCCTCCCGAACCCCAAATCGTCCCACGGATGGCAAATGGTTCGACCAGACCACGCGGTGTTATCTATCCGGATTTCGATATATGAGACAGATCATTTCAATCTCGCGGAGACCGGCTGGTAGGGTCGTAGGCATGGTCAGGTATCACGTGTTTACGCAGCCGGCTCCGGGAGGGCCGGTCGCGCGTTCGTGAGCTAGCGATCACCTGGAGCCGGCTGAAGGCAGAGACGTCATGTCTCTGCCTTTTTCGTTGTCGACGAGCCGGTGCGAACGGCCGGCCCACCAAGGAGCGGACATGTCGCAGGCGACACAACTCGGCCGCCGTGCCGTACGAATCGGGACTCTGTCCATCGGGGACGGCACGCCCGTCGCGGTGATCGGCGGTGACGACGCCAGATGGGTGAGCCTGCGCGGTCATCACGGCCGCAGCAGCGCGGACGAGGTGATCGGGAAGGCCAGGGCCGGATGGGCGGGGCCGCTGCTCGTGGAGCCGTTCTCGGCCGCCGACCTGGGCGCGATCGCCGAGAACGCCGACGGGGTCGTGATCGGCGCCGCCTGGATGCAGGACTTCCGCCTGGTCCAGGCGGTGGCGCGGGTCGGCCTGCCGGTCGTGGTGCAGCGCGGGCAGGCGGCGACGCTGGAGGAGTGGCTGGCCATCGCGGACTACTGCGCGGCGGAGGGCAACGACCAGGTGGTGCTCTGCGAGAGCGGGAGCCGTACCCACCTGGGCGGCACCACGCTGGACCTGGCGCTCATGCGGGCGGCGGCGGAACGCTCCGGCCGCCCCGTGCTCGCGGACCTGGGGGACGACCCGGCGCTCGCACCGGCGGCGGTCGCCGCGGGTGCCGACGGCCTGCTCCTGTCCTGCGGCGTCACGCCCGAGGCGGCCGAAGCGGCGCACGAGGCCGCCTCCGTCGTCGGCGCACTGGTACGGCCGGAGGCCCCGGGGAGCGTCGGTGCCGCGCGGGCGGCGATCGACCGGGTGGACGCGGCCCTGGCGACCCTGCTGGAGCGCCGGATCGCCCTGGCGGGGACCGTCCAGCGGCTCAAGCCGGTCGGCGGCTTCCGGGGACGTGACATGGACCGCGAGCGCCGCCTCGTCGCCGCGATGGCGCGGCGGGCGCCGAGCCTCGGTGAGGCGAGGCTCGCTCCGGTGATGAACGCGGTGATCGAGGCCGGGCTGCGTGTCGCGGAAGAGGATTCACGTCGCTGACCTGCCGTCTTCCGGCTGCGGATAGGATCTGAATCACCTGAGTCCCACGGGTTCGCGATCACGCGTAGGCTCTGATCGGCAGGGCGCACGGCGTGCCGAGCGACCCGGAGAGTGCGTCGGAGTGGGGGTCTCATGGGTGATTCGTTTGTACATCTGCACGTCCACACCGAGTATTCGATGCTCGACGGGGCGGCCCGGCTGAAGCAGATGTTCAAACACGTGGGCGACCAAGGCATGCCCGCGATCGCGATCACCGACCACGGCAACATGCACGGGGCCTACGACTTCTACAAGCAGGCCACCGCCGCCGGGGTGAAGCCGATCCTCGGCATCGAGGCGTACGTCGCGCCCGAGTCCCGGTTCCAGAAGAAGCCGGTCGTGTGGGGCGAGCCGCACCAGAAGAGCGACGACGTCTCCGCCGGCGGCTACTACACCCACATGACGATCTGGGCCAAGAACCGGGTCGGCCTGGGCAACCTCATGCGCGTCAGCTCCCGGGCGTACACCGAGGGGTTCGTCCGCAAGTGGGCACGGATGGACCACGACCTCCTGGCGGAGAACTCCGAGGGCCTGATGGCCACCACCGGCTGCCCGTCCGGGGAGGTGCAGACGCGGCTTCGCCTGGGGCAGTACGACGAGGCGGTCAAGGCCGCCGCCAAGTTCCAGGAGCTCTTCGGGAAGGAGAACTACTTCCTGGAGATCATGGACCACGGGCTCGACATCGAGCGGCGGGTCAGGGACGGCCTGACCAGGATCAGCCGCGAGCTGAACATCCCCCCGCTGGTCACCAACGACTCGCATTACACCTACGAGTCGGATTCGGCGAGCCACGACGCCCTCCTGTGCATCCAGACCGGCAAGCAACTGGCCGACCCGGACCGGTTCAGGTTCGACGGCAGCGGCTACTACATCAAGTCGGCCGACGAGATGCGGGCCGTCGACTCCTCCGACCTGTGGCAGGAGGGCTGCCGCAACACCCTGATGGTCGCCGAGAAGGTCGACCCCTCGGACATGTTCGGCTACAAGAACCTGATGCCGAGCTTCCCGACGCCCGAAGGGAAGACCGAGGAGGAGTTCTTCCGCGAGACGGTGTGGGCGGGCATGCGGCGCCGCTACCCGGAGGGCTTCGACGAGGAGCGCCGGGTCCGCGCCGAGTACGAGATGGGCATCATCCTCCAGATGGGGTTCCCGTCCTACTTCCTCGTGGTCGCGGACTTCATCATGTGGGCCAAGGAGAACGGCATCCGGGTGGGGCCGGGACGTGGCTCCGCGGCCGGCTCGCTGGTGGCCTACGCCATGGGCATCACCGACCTCGACCCGATCCCGCACGCCCTGCTGTTCGAGCGGTTCCTCAACCCCGAGCGTGTGTCCATGCCCGACGTCGACATCGACTTCGACGAGCGCAGACGCGCCGACGTGATCAGGTACGTCACGGAGAAGTGGGGCGCCGACAAGGTCGCCATGATCGCCACCTTCGGCACCATCAAGGCGAAGGCCGCCATCAAGGACGCCGCCCGCGTCCTGGGTCATCCGTACGCGCTCGGCGACAAGGTCTCCAAGGCGTTCCCGCCCGCGGTGATGGGCAAGGACATCCCCCTTTCGGGCATCTTCGACAAGGACCACCCGCGCTACAACGAGGCCGGCGAGCTGCGCAGGCTGTACGACGAGGACGTCGACGTCAAGGCGACGATGGACCTCGCCAAGGGCCTTGAGGGCCTGATCCGGCAGACCGGCGTGCACGCCGCCGGCGTCATCATGTCGGCCGAGTCGCTCGTCGACAACGTCCCGATCATGCGGCGGGACTCCGACGGCGCGATCATCACGCAGTTCGACTATCCGACCTGCGAGACGCTCGGCCTGCTGAAGATGGACTTCCTCGGCCTGCGCAACCTCACGATCATCGACGACTGCCTGAAGATGATCGAGCTGAACGGCAACGAGCCGATCGACCTGCTCAAGCTGCCGCTCGACGACCGCATCACCTACGAGCTCCTCGGCCGCGGCGACACCCTGGGCATCTTCCAGCTCGACGGCGGCGGCATGCGCTCCCTGCTGCGCATCATGCGCCCCGACAACTTCGAGGACATCTCGGCCGCCCTCGCGCTCTACCGGCCGGGCCCCATGGGCGCCAACTCGCACACGAACTACGCGCTGCGCAAGAACGCCCAGCAGGAGATCACCCCGATCCACCCGGAGCTCGAGGAGCCGCTCAAGGAGATCCTCGACACGACGTACGGCCTGATCGTGTATCAGGAGCAGGTCATGGCCATCGCGCAGAAGGTCGCGGGCTACTCCCTGGGCGGCGCCGACCTGCTCCGCCGCGCGATGGGCAAGAAGAAGAAGTCCGAGCTGGACAAGCAGTTCGAGTTCTTCGAGAAGGGCATGCAGGACAACGGCTTCTCGGCCGCGGCGATCAAGTCGCTGTGGGACATCCTGCTGCCGTTCTCCGACTACGCCTTCAACAAGGCCCACACCGCCGGGTACGGCCTGGTCTCCTACTGGACCGCCTACCTCAAGGCCAACTTCCCGGCCGAGTACATGGCCGGGCTGCTCACGTCCGTGAAGGACGACAAGGACAAGTCGGCGCTGTACCTCAACGAGTGCCGCCGCATGGGCATCAAGGTCCTCCCGCCGGACGTCAACGACTCCGACTTCGACTTCACCCCGCGCGGCACCGACGTCCGCTTCGGGCTGTCGGCCATCCGCAACGTCGGAGGCAACGTCGTCGACGGGATCATCAGCGCCCGCAAGGAGAAGGGCCGGTTCACCGACTTCAAGGACTTCCTGCGCAAGGTCCCCGCGATCGTCTGCAACAAGCGCGTCATCGAGTCCCTGATCAAGTCGGGCGCCTTCGACTCCTTCGACCACGTCCGCAAGGGCCTGCTGATGGTCCACGAGCAGGCCGTGGACGCGATCATCGACATCAAGAAGAACGAGGCGATCGGGCAGGACTCGCTGTTCGGCGCCGTCGAGGGGGACGAGGACCAGACCTTCGACGTGCAGATCCCGCCGGGGGAGTGGGACAAGACCACGCTGCTGCAGTTCGAGCGGGAGATGCTCGGGCTGTACGTCTCGGACCACCCGCTGCTCGGCGTCGAGCACATCCTCGCGTCCGGCGCCGACTGCTCGGTGGCCGCTCTGCAGTCCGAGGACCGGCCGGACGGCCAGATCGTCACCGTCGGCGGCCTGCTGTCCGGCCTGCAGCGGAAGGTCACCAAGAAGGGCGACACCTGGGTCCTCACCATGCTGGAGGACCTGGAGGGCGCCATCGAAGTGATGATCTTCCCGTCGGCGTACCAGCTGTGCGCCACGATCCTGGCCGAGGACGCGATCGTCTTCGTCAAAGGCCGGATCGACAAGCGGGAGGACGTCGCGAAGATCATCGCGATGGAGGTGACCGCGCCCGATCTCACGGCCGAGACCGGGGGGCCCCTCGTCGTCAGCCTGCCCGTGGCCCGGTGCACCCCGCCCGTCGTCGGCCGCCTCAAGGAGGTCCTGACGACCCATCCGGGGACGACGGAGGTGCATCTCCAGGTGCACAACGGGCCGCGGACCACGGTCATGCGCCTCGACGACCGGCTGCGCGTCACCCCCTCACCTGCGTTGATGGGCGACCTCAAGCAGTTGCTCGGGCCCGCCTGCCTCGGAGCCTGATCCCGGGACTTGAGGTTCCAGCGGCTGGAGGGTGCAGGCTGGTCGTGTGAGCGAGGACACACGGCTCTACACGATCGGGCAACTCGCTCGCCGTACTGAGCTTTCGGTACGCACGATCCGTTTCTGGTCCGACATCGGCCTGATCCCACCCGCCGGCCGGTCCGCCGGCGGGTACCGCCTCTACGACGCCGAGGCGGTCACCCGCGCCGACCTCGTCAGGACCCTGCGCGATCTCGGCGTGGGGCTTGAGGCCGTCCGCGAGATCCTCCTGCGGCAGGCCTCGGTCGCCGAGGTGGCGCAGGCCCATGTCAGGGCGCTGGACGCGGAGATCCGCACTCTGCGGCTGCGCCGCGCCGTGCTGAGCACGGTCGCCGAGCGCGGCGGCACGACCGAGGAGACGTTGCTGATGCACAAACTGGCCCTGCTGTCCGTGCGCGAACGCCGGCAGATCATCGATGACTTCGTCGACCGGGTGACCGCCGGGGTCGACCTCGAGGCGGACGCCGCGGTCATCGCCCAGTGGATGCGCGAGTTGCCCGACGACCCGGCCCCCGAGCAGGTGGACGCCTGGATCGAGCTCGCCGAACTCGTCGGCGACGAGGACTTCCAGCTCAAGATCAGGCAGATGGTGGCCGGGGGAGCGGCGGGACGGCGGCCCGAGTCCGCCTACGACGTGCGCGCGCTGGTCGTCCGGTTCGCGGGGCGGGCACTGGCGGACGGGATCGTGCCCGGTTCCCCGGAGGGCAAGGCCGTCCTGGACCGCATCGTGGCTCCCGATCTGCCGGCTCCGGGGCGAGCGGAGCTCCGCCGGTGGCTGGAGCCGCTCGCGGACGCCCGGGTGGAGCGGTACTGGCAGTTGCTGGACGCCGTGAACGGCCGGGTGCCGTCCCCGCCTGCCGTCCCCGCTGTGGAATGGGTGGTCGACGCGCTGCGCGTGCACGGCTGAGCCCCGGCCGCCGGCCGCGCATGATCACGACGTGCGTTCGCGCAGGTCGCGGGCGTTGATCGCGAGCCTGTGCATGATCACGATGGATGAGTGCGCAGGTCGGAGGACTTGATCGCGAAGGTGTGCATGATCACGCCCGATGGGTGGGCAGGTCAGGCGCCGTGATCACGAACCTGTGCATGATCACGGCGAGGGTGAGGGTGGGCGGGGGCCGGTTGTTTGTGGGCCTGGTCGGCATGGGGCTGACCGGTGTGGCCCTGGTCGGCATGGGGCGGACCGGTGTGGGGCTGACTGGTGTGGGGTTGGCCGGTGTGGGCCGCGTGGCGGGCTCGCGGTGGGCTGGTGGCTTTGACGGCGTCGTCGCCGGGCGAGGGGGCCACGGCACGGCCGACGTCCCGATGCCCCCCGGGTGTGGTCCTGTGTGAGGGGCCGGGGCGGTCTCCGCGCGCGTGGGCGCGAGGGCCGGCGCCACGGCGGTCGTGCCGGATGTCGGGGCGGCCGCCGCGCGGGTCGCCCCGCCAGCCGTCCGGCCATTCGTCGTGCCGGCCGTGTGGCCGTGCCTCCGTGCCTCCGTCTCCGCCGCCGGGTCCTTCGCCCGTGGCCCGGTCGGTGCCGTCCCCGTGGTCCCGGCCGCCGTCCCTGTCCCCGTCTGCGCCCCGGCCGCCGTCCCTGTCCCCGTCCGCGCCCCGGTCGCCGTCCCGGCCTCTGCGCCGGTCCTCCTCGTCGAGGGACTCCCTCAGGCCGGGCGTGAAGCCTCCGCCGAACCGGGACATGTCCGGGGGGACGAATCCGGACGGCTCGATGTGCTGAAGTGCCGCGGACATGGAGTCGACCCAGATCGGCCCGGGAAGGGAGGCGCCCTGTACGGCGCCGTAGGACTGGCCGCCGATCTCGACGCCCGTGAGCGGGTAGCGGTAGGAACCGCGGATGTCGCCGACGCTCACGGCCGCGGCGAGGTTGGGCGTGTAGCCGGCGAACCAGGCGGACGTGTATCCGTTGTTCGTGCCGGTCTTGCCGGCCGCCGGGCGTCCGATCGACTGGCCGCGCATCGTCCCCTGGGTGAAGACGCCGGACAGCACGTGGTTCACGGCGTCGGCGACCTCGGGGTCGAGTGCCTGCGTGCAACTCGGCGGTATCTGCGTCCGGGTCCCGTCCCGCTCCACGATGTCGGTGATCGCCATGGGCTGGCAGTAGCGCCCCCGCGCGGCGAACGTCGCGAACGCCGCGGACACCGTGGTGGGGTCCATCTCGTTGACCCCCAGCGTGAAGGTGGGGACCTCCTGCAGCGGCTTGCCGTCGGCCCGGGTGATGCCGAGGGCCTTGGCCGTCTTCACGACGTTGCACAACCCGACGGCCTGCTCGAGCTTCATGTAGAAGATGTTGACCGACTTCCAGGTGCCCAGTTCCAGGCTGTACGGCCCGCCGCTGCCCTCTCCGCTCGCGTTGTAGATCGTGGCCGACGGATCGTTCACCGGCCTGCCCGCGCAGTTGCGGAAGCCGCTGGAGGGCACGAAGGACCCCGGAGTCTGGAAGCCCTCCCCGAACCGCCAGCCCTGCGACAGCGCGGTGGCCAGGGTGAACGCCTTGAAGGTCGACCCGGCCTGGAAGCCGTCGCCGCCGCCGTGCGCCCGGTCGGCGGCCAGGTTGTAGGTGGTGCTCGGGCCGGAGTTCCGGTTCCGCGGGTTGCGGCCGTACCGCTTGCTGGCGGCCATCGCCCTGATCAGCCCGGTGCCGGGCTCCACCATGGTCTCGGCGGCGACCTGGTTGTCCTTCGGGCTGACGCGTTCGGCGATGGCCTTCTGCGCTGATTTCTGGGCGACGGGGTCGATCGAGGTCCACAGGGTGAGCCCGCCTCTTTGAAGGCGGCGCTCCCGGTCGGCCCGCGTGTAGCCGAAGGCCGGGTTGGTGAGCACCTCGTGCTCCACGTAGACGCAGAAGAAGGGGTAGGCACTGCCGCCGCACCCTCCCGGCTCGCCGCGCATGTTCAGCCCGAGCGGGCTCGCCGCCGTGGACTTGTCCGTGGCAGGCGTGATCATCTTCAGGTCGGCCATCCGGTCGAGCACGATGTTGCGCCGCTCCAGCAGCCGTGCCTGCTCCTCGTCGCCGATGGAGGGGTCGGTGTCGGACGGCGTGCGCACGGCGCCCGCGAGCGTGGCGGCCTGGGCGAGCGTCAGATCCGCGGCGTCGGTGTCGAAGAACCGTTGCGCCGCGGCCTGGACACCGAAGGCTCCCGCGCCGAAGTAGGCGATGTTGAGATAGCGCTCCAGGATCTCCTTCTTGGTGTACTTCTTCTCCATCGCCAGCGCGTACCGCAACTCGGTGATCTTGCGCTGGATGTTCTTGACCCGGGCGAGCGCACGCTCGTGCTCCGACTCGGCCTGGGTGAGCATGATGTTCTTCACGAGTTGCTGGGTCAGTGACGAACCGCCCTGCTTGATCCCGCCGGCCTGCGTGTTGGTGATCAGTGCCCGCAGGGTGCCCTTGATGTCGAGCCCGCCGTGCTCGTAGAAGCGGGCGTCCTCGATCGCGACGATCGCCTGCTGCATGGCGGGCGCGACCTGGGAGAGGGGCACCGACTGCCGGTTCTGGTAGTAGAACTGCGCGATCTGCGTGCCGTTGCGGTCGAGCAGCCGGGTCATCTCCGGGAGCGGTTCCTCGCGGGGAGGCGAGGGCAGGTCGGTGAAGGTGGACGCGACCCCCTTCACGCCGACCCCGGCCCCGCCCACCAGCGGCAGGACCAATCCCGCGACCAGGACGCCGCCCAGCGCTCCGGACACGCCCAGCGCGACGGCGGCGCTGAGGAGGCGAGAGGTCACGGGTTAACAGTGCGACGCGGCGGAGTGTCGCAAACTCCGGCCGCGAAAACTTTACGTTCCCCTGCTGATCTTCAGCCCGAGAGAGGTGAACTGCTCGAACGGCCGGTGGTAGCCCCGCTCGATGTGGTTGACCCCCCGCAGCGTGGAGGTGCCCTCGGCCACCGCGGCCGCCAGCACGGCCGAGAATCCCGCACGGATGTCGGGAAGCGTCACGTCGGCGCCGCGCAACTCGGACACGCCGCGGACCACGGCGGAATGCTTCGCGTTGGTGTCGTGGTAGCGGCAGGCCGGACCGCCCAGGCACTGCGCGAAGACCTCGATCTCGCAGCCCATCTTCTGCAGGGCGGGCACGTAGACCAGCCGGTTCTCGAAGACGGTCTCGTGCAGCACCGACATGCCCTCGGCCCGCGTGAACAGCACCATCAGCGGCGTCTGCCAGTCGGTCATGAACCCGGGATGCGTGTCGGTCTGCACCGCGGCGGCGCGCAGGCCGTCCGGGGCCGAGGCCGTCAGCCAGTCGTCGTTGATCTCGAACCGGGCGCCCATCCGCGCGAGGGTGGTGATGGCGGTGACCAGCCGGTCCTGCGGGCACCCGTGCACCCGCACCTCGCCCTTCGTGACGAGCCCCGCCACCAGGTACGAGAACGCCTCGATGCGGTCGCCGGCGAGCCACGTGGAGGCGCCGTGCAGGCGCTCCACGCCCTCGATGACGATGCGCCGGTCCGGGCTGAGCTCGATCATCGCGCCCATCCGCTGGAGGAACAGCGCGAGTTCCACCACCTCCGGCTCCATCGCCGCGCCCTTGATGACTGTCTTGCCCTCGGCGAGCACGGCGGTCATCAAGATCGTCTCTGTGGCGCCGACACTCGGGTAGGGCAGCGTGATCCTGCTTCCGCGCAGGCGCGTGGCCTTGGCGGTGATCCCGGTCTCGCCGACCTCGATCTCGGCGCCCATCGACCGCAGCGCCTCGACGTGGAAGTTGACCGGGCGCCGCCCGATCGGGTCGCCGCCCACCAGGGGGACGAACGCCTCGCCCGCCAGGTGCAGCAGCGGGCCGAGCATCAGGATCGGGATGCGGTTGAGCCCGGTGTACTCCTCCGGGACGCGGGGCCTGATCTCGTCGCTCCGCTCGATGGTGATCTCCCCGGGGGTGATCTCCACATGGATGCCGAGCGCCTCCAGCATGGCCGCCGTCAGGCCGACCTCGCCGACCTCGGGGGCGTTGTGCAGCGTGCTCGGGCCGTTCCCCAACATGGCCGCGACCATGTGCTTGGACACGGCGTTCTTGGACCCGCGCACCTCGACGTCACCCCGGAGGGGACCCGAGGGGTCGATCCGCCACACCTCTTCGCGGCCATTGCCTTGCACGCTCACACTTACTCCTCGCCGGTGGCTGGTGGAGCAAGGGTATCGGGGCTTGCCCCGATCACCATGTAGGTACCATCTGGACGGTGCGGCATTTGAGGGGCAATCTGACGACGCTGGTCGCGACCGTTCTCGTGCTGGTCGTGGTGGGGGTGGTGGCCGGTCTCGTGTGGTCGGCGCTGGCGCCCACCACCCAGTACGTCCTGACCGACGTGGGGCCGCAGCCGGCGGATCTCGAGGGTCAGTCGCTCATCGCGGCCGACGGCTGGTTCGCCGTCATCGGCGCGGTGTGCGGCCTCGTCTGCGGCGCCGGAGCGTACTTCCTGACGCGCACCCGCCCCGTGCCCGCCGTCCTGGGGGTCGCCGGCGGAGGGCTGCTGGCCTCCTACGTCGCCTCACTCGTCGGGAGTTCGGCGAAGGGAACGATCCAGGCCTCCGCCGCCGGCGGGTTGACGACGTCGACGTCGCTCGGCCTGACCGCGCACGGCGTGCTGTTCGCGTGGCCGGTCGTGGCCACGGGAGTCTTCTGGATCCTCGAGTTCGTGCTGACCTACCGGCTGCGGGGACAGGCCTGAGAGCCCGGGAGGTCCGGCTTCCTCCGCCAGGTGCCCCTCGCCTGCTCGAAAGCGTGGCCCAGTTGCAGGACGTCGAAGTCGGCCCACGGCCGTCCGACGATCTGCACGCCGACGGGCAGCCCCGCAGAGGTGAAACCGCAGGGCACCGACATGGCGGGCGCGTGGAGCACGCTGATCCAGTAGCAGGACCGCATCCACGCCAGATAGTCGGGCATCGGCGTGCCGTCGATCTCCAGGACGTACGGATCCTCCACCGGGAACGGCGGCACCTGGCTGACCGGCGCGATCAGGAAGTCGTATTCGCCGAAGAAGGCGTTCATCCGGTGGAACAGCCCGGTGCGCAGCCGCTCGGCCCTGGCGAGGTCGGCCCCCGTGACCTTGCGGCCCTGTTCCACGTTCCACGTGATGTTGGGACCCGCCTCGGGTAGTTCGCCCAGCGCCAGCGCGTAGTACCACGAGCGGTAGATCCGGAAGGCGTCCTCGGCGTCGGACAGGTCGAGGTCGACCTGCTCCACCTTGGCGCCGAGACCGGTCAGCACGGCCGCGGCCTCCGCGGTCACCCGCGCGGTCTCCGGATCGACGGGCAGCCCGCCGAGGTCGGGGCTGAACGCGATCCGCGCCCCCGTGAAGTCGCGCTCGAGCGGGCCCGCGAAGACCGACCCGTCCTCCCTGATCGCGTACGGCGAGGCGGGGTCGAAGCCCGCGATGGCGGTCATGAAAAGCGCCAGGTCGGCCGCCGTGCGCGCCATCGGGCCCGACACGCTGAGCGTGTACCAGGCGGCCTCGGTGGACACCGACGCAACGCGCCCGGGGGTCGGCCGCAGCCCCGCCACGTTGCAGAAGGAGGCGGGGTTGCGCAGCGAGCCGCCCATGTCCGAGCCGTCCGCCAGCGGCACCATGCGGCTCGCCAGCGCGGCCGCGGCGCCGCCGCTGCTGCCGCCCGCGCTCTTGGACAGGTCGTAGGGGTTGCGGGTCGCCCCGAAGACCTCGTTGACGGTGTGCGACCCCGTGCCGAACTCCGGGATGTTGGTCTTGCCGATCATGATGCCGCCGGCGTCCCTGACCCGGCGCACGAGCAGGTCGTCCTGGTCGGGCACGTGGCCGGCGAAGACGCGGGAGCCGTACGTCGTCCTGACCCCGGCCGTGTCGACCAGATCCTTGTGCGCGACGGGGAGGCCGTGCAGCGGGCCGCGCCAGTGACCGCGCGCCAGGTCGGCGTCGGCCTGCCCTGCCCGGTCGAGCGCCTGTTCGGCCACCAGCGTGACGATGGCGTTGACCTGGTCGCCGACCTCGTCGATGCGCCTCAGGTGCGCCTCGGCGAGTTCCACGGCGCTCACCGCCCGCTCACGCAGCAGCGCCGACATCTCCGTCGCGGTCAGTTCCACGAGTTCGGTCACGTTCGTGCCCCCGTTCCGTCGTCCTTCAGCTACGAGTCTCGGGTGGGGGAGCGGGCGGAGGCGATGGCAACAGTCGACAGGCTCAGGTCTTCGCGATGGGGGCGGTGACCGCCTGCGTGAGCCGTACGAGATTGGCGGGGGCCGTCTCGATCTGCAGGCCCCTGCGGCCCGCGGAGAAGTAGACGGTCTCGAAGCCGAGCGCCGACTCGTCGATCACCGTGGGCAGCTTCTTGCGCTGCCCGAGCGGGCTGATGCCGCCGACGACGTAGCCGGTGACCCGCTCCACCTTGACCGCGTCGGCCATCGCCGCCCGCTTCCCCTTGAGCGCCGCCGCGAAGGCCTTCAGGTCCAGTTTGCCCGCCACGGGTACCACCGCGACGGCGAGGCCCGCCTCCGTCTCCGCGACCAGCGTCTTGAAGATCCGCTCGTACGGCACGCCGAGCGCGTCGGCCGCCTCCTCGCCGTACGCCTGGGCGTTCGGGTCGTGATCGTAGGGGTGGAGGGTGAACTCCGCCTTCGCCTGTGTGAGGGCGACCGTCGCCGGAGTGCCCTGGCCGCCCTTGCTCCTGGTCTTGCTCACGCCGGACAGACTAGCGATCCGCGCGGCCGGCCCCATCTCCTTACCATCCATTTCACATGACTTGACTCAAGTCGACAGAGAACAGATCATCGTCCTTGATCCGGATATCGCCGTGCCCGTAGGCGGACGGGCCCCGCTCCTGCCGGACGTTCGTCATCGAACAGAGGATCATGCTCATGACCAGGCACGACATGGGGGTGACGCGCACGTGGACCCGGCTGCTCGCCGTGTTCGCCGTCGCGCTGGGGCTCTCCGCCGTCCCCGCCCACGACCCCGCGCGGGCGGCCGCCGCCCCTCAGTTCAAGGTGCTCGCCTTCTACAGCGGCACCTACGACGCGGCCCACATCGACTTCACCAAAGAGGCGAACCAGTGGTTCCCCCAGGCCGCCGCGCAGAACAACTTCTCCTACACCTCGACCACCGACTGGAACCAGCTGAACGCCGCCACCCTCGCGCAGTACCAGGTGGTCATGTTCCTGGACGACCTGCCGCAGACCGCCGCCCAGCGGTCGGCATTCGAGCAGTACATGCGGGGCGGCGGGGCGTGGATGGGGTTCCACGTGTCGGCGTTCAACACCAACCCGGGGAGCTGGTCCTGGTACCACAACGAGTTCCTCGGCACCGGGGCCTTCAAGTCCAACACGTGGGGCCCCACATCGGTCGTCGTGCGCAATGAGGGCGGCGCCGGCCATCCCACGACGGCGCGCCTGCCCGCCACGTTCACCTCGTCCGTGAGCGAGTGGTACAGCTGGAACAACGACCTGAGGAACAACCCCAACATCAAGATCCTCGGGTCCATCGACCAGTCGAGCTTCCCGGTCGGGACCGACCCCAACCAGACCTGGTACAGCGGTTACTACCCGATCATGTGGACGAACAAGAACTACAAGATGGTGTACGCCAACTTCGGCCACAACGCCATGAACTACTCGACCAACACCCGCCTGTCGTCCACGTTCGCCAGTGACACCCAGAACCGGTTCGTCATCGACAGCCTGCTGTGGCTGGGCGGGGGGAGCGCCCCTCCTCCGCCGCCGGACACGATCTCGCCCACCGCGTGGTACAGCCTCGCCAACCGCGCCAACGGCAAGTGCGTGGATGCCCGGGCGGCCGCCTCGGCGAACGGCACCGCCATCCAGCAGTACGCCTGCAACGGCACCTCCGCCCAGCAGTTCCAGGTCCAGCCGACCAGCGGCGGGTTCGCCCGGCTGAACAACCGCAACAACAGCGCCCAGGTGATCGACGTGACCAACGTGTCGACGGCCGACGGCGCCCCGCTCCAGCTGTGGGCGTACGGCGGGGGCGGCAACCAGCAGTGGCAGGCGGTCTCGGAAGGCGGCGGGTACTACCACTTCGTCAACCGCCTGAGCGGCAAGTGCCTGGACGTGCCCGGCGGCTCGGCCGCCGACTCCATCCAGCTTCAGCAGTACGCGTGCAACGGAACGGCGGCGCAGTCGTTCCAGCTGTCCCAGAGGGCGTAGCCCGCGGGCACTCACAGTGAACACCGAGGGCGGCCGGGAGATCATCGACCGGCCGCCCCTCGACGCGCCGAGGAGGTGCCGTGGAAGATCGCGCAGCTCGGGGCGCCGGGTTCCCGTCCACGAAACACGGCGTCCCGCATAGTGGGCAGAACGGGATCTGTCCCTGGTCATCCGTAGACTAGGACGGTGATTTCCCGTATCGACCTGCGTGGGTCGCTGCCCGGCGACCTGCGTGAGGTCCTGCCCCGCGCCGAGCTCGACGTCGAGGCCGCCCTGGAGAAGGTGCGGCCCATCTGTGAGGACGTCCGCCATCGTGGCGCGGTGGCCGTCCGGGAGCTCACGGCGAGGTTCGACGGGGTCGAGCTGGCGTCGACCAGGGTCCCCGCCGCGGAGATCTCCCGAGCCCTCGACGAGCTCGATCCGGCCGTGCGCGCCGCCCTTGAGGAGTCGATCCGCCGGGCCCGCCTCGTCCATCGTGACCAGCGGCGCACCGACACCACGACCCAGGTCGTGCCGGGCGGCTCGGTGACCGAGCGCTGGGTGCCGGTGGGCCGGGTGGGGCTCTACGTGCCGGGCGGCCGGGCCGTCTACCCGTCCAGCGTGGTGATGAACGTCGTGCCGGCCCAGGAGGCCGGGGTGCGGTCGCTCGCGGTGACCTCGCCCGCGCAGAAGGAGTTCGGCGGTCTGCCGCACCCGACGATCCTGGCGGCCTGCGCGCTGCTCGGGGTCGAGGAGGTCCACGCCGTCGGAGGCGCCCAGGCCGTGGCGATGTTCGCCTACGGCACCGAGGAGTGCCCGCGGGCCGACATGGTCACCGGACCGGGCAATATCTGGGTCGCGGCGGCCAAGCGGCTGCTCAAGGGGCGGATCGGGATCGACTCCGAGGCCGGCCCGACGGAGATCGCGATCCTCGCCGACGAGACCGCCGACCCCGTCCACATCGCGGCCGACCTGATCAGCCAGGCCGAGCACGACGTGATCGCCGCCGCGGTGCTGGTCACGACGAGCGCGGAGCTCGCCGACGCGGTCGACAAGGAGCTTCCCGGCCAGATCGCCGCCACCCGCCATTCCGAGCGGATCACCGAGGCCCTCTCGGGCCGCCAGTCCGGCATCGTGCTCGTCTCGAGCGTCGGCGACGGCCTCGAGGTCGTGGACGCCTACGCCGCCGAGCACCTGGAGATCCAGACGGCGGACGCGCGTGAGGTCGCCGCCCGTGTCCGCAACGCCGGGGCGATCTTCATCGGGCCCTATGCGCCGGTGTCGCTCGGCGACTACATGGCGGGCTCCAACCACGTGCTGCCGACCGGCGGGTGCGCCTGCCACTCGTCGGGGCTGTCCGTGCAGACGTTCCTGCGCGGCATCCACGTCGTCGACTACACCCGTGAGGCCCTCGCCGAGGCGGCGCCGTACGTGTGCGCGCTGGCGGACGCCGAAGACCTGCCCGCCCACGGCGCCGCCATTCGTGCCCGGTTCGACTGGGAAGTGCCCTCATGACACTCGACGACCTGCCGATCCGCGACGACCTGCGCGGCAAGCAGCCCTACGGCGCGCCGCAACTCGACGTGCCCGTCCAGCTCAACACCAACGAGAACCCCCACCCGCCGTCGGCCGCGCTGATCGACGACCTCGCGCGGGCCGTGCGGCACGGGGCGGCCACGCTCAACCGCTACCCCGACAGGGACGCGGTCGACCTGCGCAAGGACCTCGCCGACTACCTCGGCCACGGCCTCACCGCCCGGCAGTTGTGGGCGGCCAACGGGTCGAACGAGATCATCCAGCAGATCCTCCAGGCGTTCGGCGGCCCGGGGCGTTCGGCCATCGGGTTCGAGCCGTCCTACTCCATGCACCCGATCATCGCGGGCGGCACGAACACCCGGTGGGTCGAGGGCGCCCGCGACGAGGACTTCTCGATCGACGTCGGCCACGCCGTCCAGGCCATCGAGACGCACCGTCCCGACGTCGTCTTCCTGACCTCGCCGAACAACCCGACCGGTACGGCACTGCCCCTCGGCGTGATCGAGCAGATCACCGCCGCGGCCCCGGGGATGGTCGTGGTCGACGAGGCGTACGCCGAGTTCGCGAGGGCGGGCACGCCGTCGGCCCTCAGCCTGCTGCCGGGCAACCCCCGCCTGATCGTCACGCGGACCATGTCCAAGGCGTTCGCCATGGCGGGCACGCGGCTCGGGTATCTGGCGGCCGACCCGGCCGTGGTCGACGCCATGCTGCTGGTCCGCCTGCCGTACCATCTGTCGACCCTGACCCAGGCCGCCGCCCGGGTGGCCCTGGCACATCGCGAGGAGTTGCTCGC
The DNA here is from genome assembly GCF_016863275.1 of Planotetraspora mira. Taxonomy (GTDB): domain Bacteria; phylum Actinomycetota; class Actinomycetes; order Streptosporangiales; family Streptosporangiaceae; genus Planotetraspora; species Planotetraspora mira. The sequence continues at coordinate 137,890 of NZ_BOOO01000001.1, read as the reverse complement.
GACCGTCGGGACACTGCGGGCAGAGCGGGACGAGACGGTCGCGTGGCTACGGCACCGTGGCCTGGCGGTCGCTGACTCGGATGCCAACTTCGTGCTATTCGGTAGGTTTCCGGACCGGCGCGCCGTATGGGAGGGGCTGCTTGAGCAGGGCGTTCTGATCAGGGAGACCGGCCCGGCGGGCTGGCTCCGCGTGTCGATCGGGACAAAGGACGAGATGGCGGCCTTCCGGGCCGCCCTGGAAGGGGTCCTCGGATGAGTGACGTACGCCGTGGCCGGGTCGAGCGCAGCACCAAGGAGACCTCGGTGCTGGTCGAGATCGACCTCGACGGCACCGGTGTCGTCGACGTCGCGACCGGTGTCGGCTTCTACGACCACATGCTCGCCCAACTGGGCAAGCACGGCCTGTTCGACCTGACCGTGAAGACCGAGGGCGATCTGCACATCGACGCGCACCACACGATCGAGGACACCTCGATCGCGCTGGGCGCGGCGTTCCGCGAGGCACTCGGCGACAAGTCGGGCATCCGCCGCTTCGGCAACGCGTCGTGCCCCCTCGACGAGGCGCTGGCCCAGGTCACGGTCGACCTCTCCGGCCGGCCGTACCTCGTGCACACCGAGCCCGAGGGCATGGCCCCGATGATCGGCCCGGACTACGACACGAGCATGACGCGGCACATCCTGGAGTCGTTCGTCGCCCAGGCGGCGGTCTGCCTCCACGTGCACGTGCCGTACGGGCGAAACGCCCACCACATCGTCGAGGCGCAGTTCAAGGCCTTGGCCCGGGCCCTGCGTGAGGCCTCGGAGCGGGACCCTCGCGCGACCGGCGTGCCGAGCACCAAGGGCGTTCTCTGATGACCTTCGCCTCGGGTGGCATGATCTTCATTGGGCTCTTCCTCCTCGGAGGGGTCTACTCCGCCATACGGCAGAGACTGAAGGTGCTCGCGGCGCTGACCGGCGTCGCGGCCGCGCTGGCGATCACGGCAGGGGTGATGTGGTGGCAGTAGGCAGACGTGTCGTGGTCCTCGACTACGGATCGGGCAACCTCCGCTCGGCGGAGCGCGCGCTGGCCCGGGTGGGCGCCGACGTGACGGTGACCGCCGACTGGGATGCCGCGCTGGAGGCCGACGGCCTGGTCGTTCCCGGCGTCGGGGCCTTCTCCGCCTGCATGGAGGGTCTCAAGAGCGTGCGCGGCGACCAGATCGTGGGCCGCAGGCTCGCGGGCGGGCGCCCGGTGCTCGGAATCTGCGTCGGGATGCAGATCCTGTTCGAGAAGGGCGTCGAGCACGGCGTCCACACCGAGGGCTGCGGCGAGTGGCCCGGCACCGTCGAGCGCCTCGACGCGCCCGTGCTCCCGCACATGGGCTGGAACACGGTCGCCCCGCCGGCCGGCAGCGTGCTGTTCGACGGCCTCGACGCGGGCACCCGCTTCTACTTCGTCCACTCCTACGGCGTGCGCGACTGGAGGCTCACGGCCGGCCCCGGCTTCAACCAGCCGCTGGTCACCTGGGCCGAGCACGGCGTGCCGTTCGTCGCGGCCGTGGAGAACGGGCCCCTGATGGCCACCCAGTTCCACCCCGAGAAGTCCGGCGACGCCGGAGCCGCGCTGCTGGGCAACTGGCTGCGCACGTTGTGAGCCGGGCTAGCCGTAGGGCGGGACGGGAGACAGGATGAGCAAGGAGCGGGCCAGGCGGAGGGCGGAGCGCGAAGCCGAGCGCGAGCGCCTCGCCGCCGCTCGCGCCGTGCGTGAGGCCAGAGCGGCCAGGCGGCGCGAGTTGCGCGGCCGCGTCACCGCGGTGTTGCCGCGGCCGGTCCGGGTGGCCCGGGTGGCCCGGCAGCAGGGCAGGCTCGCGCGAAGGCGCCGCACGGAGAACGGCGTTCTCGCGCTGCTGTGGTTCATCGTCCAGGTGCTCGCCTGGCTCCTGCTCGACGGCTGGATGGCCCGGCTCGGCGTCCTGATCTTCTCCACACTTCTGATCCCCGTGCTCGTCACCATCGTCTTCGACCGGAGGTCGTGACCAATGTCGCTCGTATTGCTCCCTGCTGTGGACGTCGCGGACGGCCAGGCGGTCCGCCTGGTGCAAGGTGAGGCGGGGACGGAGACCTCGTACGGGGATCCGCTCGCCGCGGCGCTGGCCTGGCAGGAGGCCGGTGCGGAGTGGATCCATCTGGTCGACCTGGACGCGGCGTTCGGCCGAGGTGACAACCGCGAGTTGCTCGCCTCCGTCGTCGGCGCCCTGGACGTGCGGGTCGAGTTGTCGGGGGGCATCCGTGACGACGCCTCGCTCGACGCCGCGCTGTCCACGGGCTGCCGCCGTGTCAACATCGGCACGGCCGCCCTGGAGGACCCCGCCTGGTGCGCCAAGATCATCGCTGAGCACGGCGACAAGATCGCGGTGGGCCTCGACGTCCGGGGGACCACCCTCGCCGCACGCGGCTGGACCCAGGAGGGCGGCGACCTGTGGGAGGTCCTCGACCGTCTGGAGTCCGAGGGCTGCCCCCGCTACGTCGTCACCGACGTGACCAAGGACGGCACGTTGCGCGGTCCCAACCTCGATCTGCTCCGCGAGGTCTGCGCCAGGACCGACCGGCCCGTGATCGCCAGCGGCGGCGTCTCCTCGCTCGACGACCTCCGCGCGCTGGCCACCCTCGTCCCCGAGGGCGTCGAGGGCGCCATCGTCGGCAAGGCGCTGTACGCCCAGGCGTTCACGCTGGAAGAGGCGCTCGCGGCGGTGAGCGCGCGATGAACGAGCGTGTCACCTTCACCCGGATCTCCTCCGGCGGTCCCTGGGAGGACCGGTACGGCTACGCCCGCGCGGTCGTCGCGGGCCCCCACATCCACGTGTCCGGCTGCACCGCCACCGTCGGCGGGGAGATCCAGCACGTCGGCGACGCCTACAACCAGACGCTGACGGCGATCTCCATCGCCCTCGACGCGGTGGAGAAGGCGGGGGTCTCGGTCGCCGAGGTCGTCCGCACGCGCCTCTACGTCGTGAACGCCGCCGACTTCGAGGCCGTCGGCCGCGCGCACGGCGAGGTGTTCGGGACCGTACGGCCGGCCTGCACGAGTGTCCAGGTCGCCGGCCTGGTGGACTCCCGCATGCTGGTAGAGGTCGAGGTCGAGGCCTACCGGGGGGAGCGGTCGCCATGACGGTCGCGGTGCGGGTCATCCCCTGCCTGGACGTGGACGCCGGGCGGGTGGTCAAGGGCGTCAACTTCGAGAACCTGCGTGATGCGGGGGACCCGGTCGAGCTCGCCCGCCGCTACGACGCCGAAGGCGCGGATGAGCTGACATTTCTCGACATCACCGCGTCTTCGGGCGAGCGGGAGACCATGCTCGACGTGGTCCGCCGTACGGCGGAGCAGGTGTTCATCCCGCTGACCGTCGGCGGGGGGATCCGGGCGGTCGAGGACGTGGACCGCATGCTGCGCGCCGGCGCCGACAAGGTGGGCATCAACACCGCGGCCATCGCGCGGCCCGAACTGCTCACCGAGGCGTCGCGGCGGTTCGGCTCCCAGTGCGTGGTGTTGTCCGTCGACGCCCGCAGGGTCGTCGACGGCCCGCCCACGCCGTCCGGCTTCGAGGTGACCACCCACGGCGGACGCCGCGGCACGGGGCTCGACGCCGTCGAGTGGGCCGCGCGGGGCCAGGAGCTCGGTGTGGGGGAGATCCTGCTCAACTCGATGGACGGCGACGGCACCAAGTCGGGCTACGACCTGGAGATGCTCAGAGCCGTCCGCGCGGCCGTGACGGTCCCGGTGATCGCCTCGGGCGGCGCGGGGAGGCTGGAGGACTTCGCGCCGGCCGTCGAGGCCGGGGCCGACGCCGTGCTCGCCGCGTCGGTGTTCCACTTCGGCCAGCTCAAGATCCACGAGGTGAAGGAGACGCTGCGGTCCGCGGGCCATCCCGTCCGCTGAAGGCAGGGTTGAAACGGCTCTTTACCGCTCGGGGAGTTTGATTTCCGGGCGGTGGAGATGTGGTCCTCGTGCGATTCCTGGAAATTCACCGAATACGCGAGAAACGCGGCCTCCAGATTCACCGGAGGCCGCATCCCATTCATGTGGCCGCTTTTTCCGCGGCGCTTGGTTTCACTGTGTGCGGCGCAGGCGCGGGTGTGTCACTCGCCCTGGTCCGACCAGCGGTGCCTGGGCTCCTCGCGGGGAGGAATCGACTCTCCCCGCATGGACTGCTGCTGCATGGGCTCGCCCGTGAGGGACTCGTCCACGGTGGACTCGTCCTGCGAGATCTCTTCCGGTGTGGTGGACTCTTGCTGCTCGGACTCGTCGGACTCCTCGGCCACCGGGTCGAGGGACGGGATCCGCATCCGGTCGCTCATCGCGCCGGACGTCCCGCTGTAAGCGGTGCCGATCGTCGTGTCGGACGCCGTGTCGGCGACCGACGAGGTGCCGGGGTCGTGGGTGGCGGCCTGGGCCGTCTGCGCCGACCCGAAGGCGATGGCGGGAAGAAGGGCCAGACTCAGAAGAGCTGGGAGACGCTTTCCGTTCATGCTTTCTCCTATCCGATCAGGGCCGCTTGGCGGCGATCGGGGATTTGCTCTTCCATCGTCGGCCCGGGCGTCGAATTCCGTCTAGGCGAAACAACCGGAAATAGAGCGAACCGAACGGCATTCCATTCCACGGGCTGACGGTTCGTTGTCCTTGCCCACCGATTACGAGGTGGCGATTTGCGCGCCCGTCGACTCCCTGACGACCAGCGTCGGCTGGAACATGATCTGCTGGTGCGTGTGCGCCTCGGGGTTGTCGCACTCGTCGAGCAGCAACTGGGTGGCGATGCGGCCGAGCCGGTACGTCGGCTGAGTGATCGAGCTGAGCGACACGGCCGAGGCGGCGGCGAAGTCGATGTCGTCGTAGCCGATCAGCATCACGTCGCCGGGCACGCGTACCTCCGCCTGGAGCAGCCCGCGCAGCAGGCCCAGCGCCAGCAGGTCGTTGGCGCAGAACACGGCGTCCGGCAGCGCTCCCGACGTCAGCAGCGCCTCGGCCGCCTGCTGTCCGCACCCGGCGTTCATGCTGGGCACCGTCAGCTCGGCGAGCGTGACGGCCGGGTCCAGGCCCGCCTGCAGCACGGCCTGCCGCGCTCCTTCCAGGCGGTCCTGACACTGCCGGATGGAGGAGGGGCCGCTCAGGTAGGCGATTCGGCGGGCTCCCCGCTCGAGCAGGTGGCCCACGGCGAGGCCGCCGCCCACCACGTCGTTGACGGCGACCGAGCACTGGTCGGGCCGGTGGGCCGGGTGGTCGACCAGGACGAGGTTGATGCCGCGCTCGCGGATGCGGTCGAGCCGCACCGGATCCTCTCCGGACGGAGTGATCAGCACTCCCCGCACACGTTGCTCGGACAGGACGAGCAGGTTGCGCTCCTCCTTCGCGAGGTTCCCCGCGGAATTGCCGAGGATCACCGCGTACCCGAGCTCGCTCGCCATGTCCTCGACGCCGGCGGCGACATCGGTGAAGAACGGGTTGCCGATGTCGATCACGGACAGCCCGATGGTCCTGCTGTGCCCCGCCCGCAACGACGACGCGGAGCCGTGCCGGACGAATCCCAGCTCCCGTACGGACCGCTGGACTCGTTCTCTGGTGGCGGCGGCGACCTTCTCCGGACGGTTGAGCACGTTGGAGACGGTGCCGGGGGAGACACCGGCGTGGGCCGCGACCTCCCTGATGCCGATCGGATTCATCGAAGCCGATTAAAACGGAGCCGCAGGGGCCGCGCCAGCCCGGGGCGCGCCTTTCCGGGGGCCGGCCGGCGGGTCAGAACGCCCGCAGGTGCTGGAAGGTCTCGTACGCGACGTCCTGGGCGGCGAAGTCCGCGGCCTCCGACCGTTTGACGGCCAGATAGGCGGCGCCCCGCAAGGGCCCCAGGGCGTCCATGAGGAGCCGGTCGGCCTCCAGGGCGTCCAGAGCCTCGCCGAGGGATGAGGGGAGCCGCTCGCAGCCCAGACGGGCTCGCTCCTTGGCGCTCAGCGTGTCGGGGTCCACCAGGACGGGCTTTCCGGGGTCGAGCTCCCGCCGGATGCCGTCCAGCCCCGCGTGGAGGACGGCGCCGAGCGACAGGTACGGGTTGGCCGACGAATCCGAGGGCTTGATCTCGAGATTCGTCGACGCCTCGACGTTTCCGCCCATGGGGGAGCAGATCCGGACCGCCGCCTCGCGATTGTCCATGCCGTAGCAGGTGTAGGCGCTCGCCCAGGCGCGGGGCCGGAGGCGCCGGTAACTGTTGACGCTCGCGCAGGTCAGTGCCACGAGGCCGGGCAGGTGGGCGAGGACGCCCGCGATGAAGCGCCGGCCGAGCACCGACAGGCCGCCCTTGCCGTCGGCGAACAGGTTGTGCTCCAGATCGGCGTCCCAGAGGGAGATATGCAGGTGGGCGCCGTTGCCCGCCTGGTCGGCGATCGGCTTGGGCGCGAGCGAGGCCCACATCGCCATCCGGAAGGCCACTCCGCGGACGGTCTCCCGGTAGATCACGTGGTTGTCGGCGGCTTTGAGCGCGGTCGCGGGCCTGATGGACAGCTCGTGCTGGCCGGCTCCCAGTTCGGGGTAGTAGTGCTCGATCGGCAGCCCCTGCGCCTCCAGCGCGCGTACGAGCGCCATCGTGTAGTCGTGGGCGAGGTCGAACCCGGCCGCGGCGTAGCACAGGCTGTCGTCGATCGGGACGAGCCGATCGGGGCCGCCGGTCGGATCGGGGAGCCGCCGGCCGAGGGTGAACTCGGGCTCGAACGCCGCGACGGGGGTGAGGCCCTCCGAGCCGAGCAGGGCGATGGCGTCCTTGAGGAACGTTCGCGGGCAGGCCGCCCACGGGCTCCCGTCGAGCTGCCGGAGATCGGAGAGCATCGCCGCCGCGCCGGACGCGTAGGGGAGCGGCACGAAGGTCGCGGGATCGGGGACGATGCGGACCTCGCCCACCGGTCCCATGCCCTCGACCGGCTGGAGACGGTCGAGCATCGACATCGCCATCATCGCCACCGTGTGGCCGATGCCCGTGCCGATCCGTTCGGAGAGGCGGGAGCGTCCCGCCGCCTTGCCGCGGATGACTCCGCCGTGGTCGGCGTAGAGGAATCGGACCAGCTCGATGCCGTCGACCTCGACACGTTCGAGGATCCGGCGGGCTGCGGGATCGAGTTGTTGTTGAGCGACGGCGGCGCTTTGGCGGTCTCCCATCCTGCCTGCGTAACACGGCGGAGCCGTCGGCGGAAGGGCCGCCACGCCACCGCGCCGCCTTTTCGGCGCGGTGCGCGGGGTGGAGAGAAGGCCGGGTGTGCGGAATCCCCTTCGGCACACCGGCCGGGGTCACATCACTGCAGGACCGTCGTGAAGAAGGTCGCCAGACGGGTGGCGCCGGTGTTGATCGTGTCGAACACGCCGCTGACGGCGCCGGCTGCGGCTCGCGGCTGGTTGTAGAGGTAGAAGACCACGAACGCGATGGCCGCGTACGTAAGAACCTTCTTGACCTGCATTGGGGGGCCTCCTGCAGTCAGTTTCCCGGCTGTTTGTACCCGGCGACACGGAAGATCATAACTAGCCGGGAGGCCACGAGCCCCTACCATCCCATCCGCTGAGAAGGCGCAGGGTCAGCTGTTCACGAGCGTCGTGAAGAACGACGAGAGGCGTTCCGCGCCGGTGCTGACGCCCCCGAACAGGCCCCTGACCGCGGCGGCTGCGGCCGTGGGCTGGGTGAACAGGTAGAAGATCACGAAGGCGACGACCACATAGGTGATTATCTTCTTGGCGTTCATCGGGGCTCCAACCATGAGGCACTGCCCTCATGCTGCCGCATCGCGCCAAGGTTACGCGTGATTTCCGTCTAGATCGATTTACCGTGTCACATGCCCAGAGGCGTCTCGCGCAGCCGCCGCACCGCGCCCTCGTCGCCGTCGAAGGTCACCCGGGCGTGCTCGCCCCGGCCGAAGGCGAACAGGATCAGCTCGCCGGTCTCACCGCTGACGACCACCTCGGGCGCGGTCTTCCCGGCCGTCACCTCGCCGCCGCCGGTGCGCCGGAGCAGGACGCCGACCGGCGATTTGCGCAGGAAGAGGCGGGCGCCGCTCTTGAGTTGCCGCCACAGCGACTCCTCGGCCTCCGGAGGCAGCACGCGGGGCTCCCAGCCGGGCCGGGCGCGTCTGACGTCCTCGTGGTGGACGAACAACTCGACGGAGTTCACGACCTTGTCGATGCCGGGGATGCGGTACGGGGACCAGACCGGCGGGCCCTGCCGTACGAACTCGACCAGTTCGGCATAGGACCGCCCGTTCTTGAGGCGGTTCTGGACGGAGCCGGTGTAGCCGGACAGGAAACTGAGCGCGATGCCCCCCGCGGCGTCGGGCCGGCGCTCACGGAGCACGAGGTGCGCGGCGAGATCCGCCGTCGTCCATCCCTCGCAGAGCGTGGGAGCATCGGGACCGAACTCGTCCAGTGTGGTGGAGATGGCCGCACGTTCGTCCCGTACAAAACTCACGAGGGCAGCCTAGCCCCGATCACCCGCGTCACGATCACCAGGCCCGTCAAGGAATAATCCGGTTGATCGTGATGATATGGAATATCTAGGACTAAAGGCTTGGTGTGGCGTCGGTCGAGAGGCCGATTCGTGTGCGCGCCGGGGTAGGTAACGTCCGATTCGCTGGCGCTCGGAGCGGGCGGCCAGAACGTCCCCGACCGAGAGGAAACCCGGCGTGCCGTCGAAGGACTCCCCCGCGCGGCCGAGTAAATCCGTCATGACCCGCGGTCTGCGGGTCATCGGCATGGCGATCAGGGCCGAGCCGCGCATCTTCACCAGCGCGGTGCTCGCGAGCGCGGTCTACGGCATCATGACCGTCGGCTCCTCCTGGGCCCTCGGCCGGGCGACGGACGACGTCGTGCTGCCCGCCTTCCGTGACGGCCGCGCCCACACCGGCGCGCTGGTCGCGGCGGCCCTGCTGATCGTCGGCGTCGCGGTGTTCAAGGCCGCCGGGATCATGGGCAGGCGGATCCTCGCCGGAGTCATGCAGTACCGGATGCAGGCCCGTTCGCGGCGCGCGGTGACCCGGCAGTACCTGCGGCTGCCACTGGCCTGGCACCACCTGCATCCGACGGGTCAGCTGCTGTCCAACGCCAACTCCGACGTCGAGGCGGCCTGGGCGCCGCTCGCGCCCCTTCCGATGGCTGTGGGCGTCATCGTGATGCTCGTGACGGCGGCGGGGGCGATCCTGCTCATCGACCCCGTCCTCGCCGTCGTCGGTTTCCTGATATTTCCGGCGATCGCCGTACTGAACCTGATCTACCAGCGCAGGCTGTCCCCTCTCGCGATGCGCGCGCAGCAGCTCAGGGCCGAGGTGAGCGAGGTGGCGCACGAGAGTTTCGACGGCGCGCTCGTCGTGAAGACGCTCGGCCGGGAGGACGCGGAGGCCCGCCGGTTCCAGGTGCGCGCCGACGAGTTGCGCGACGCCAACGTCGCCGTCGGCCGGGTGCGCGGATTGTTCGACCCGCTGCTCGAGGCCCTGCCGACGATCGGCGTGCTGGCCGTGCTGCTGGTCGGCGCGATGCGGCTCGAAGCCCGCGACGTCGTCGCCGGAGACCTGATCCAGGTCGCCTACCTCTTCACGCTCCTCGCCTTCCCCGTCCGGGCGCTCGGCTGGGTGCTCGCCGAGCTTCCCCGCAGCGTCGTCGGCTGGACCCGGGTGCAGGACGTCCTCGACGCCACCGGGTCCATGGAGTACGGCACGGCGGACCTGGCCGGCGACAGCCCCGCGGGCGTGCGGGCCGACGGGGTGAGCTACGGCTACCTTCCCGACGCCTCCGTGCTCACCGACGTGACGTTCGAGGTGGCGCCCGGCCGCACCGTCGCCGTCGTGGGGCCGACGGGTTCGGGCAAGTCCACGCTGACCCTGCTGCTCGGGCGGCTGATCGACCCCGCCGCCGGCGCCGTACGGATCGACGGCACCGACCTGCGCGAGGTCGCGAGGGGCGGGGTGAGCGACGCGGTGGCCCTGGTGCTCCAGCAGACGTTCCTGTTCGACGACACCGTCCGCGGCAACATCACGGTGGGCCGGGACGTGCCGGACGAGACCGTGTGGGCGGCCCTGCGGCTGGCCCAGGCGGACGGGTTCGTCAGCGCATTGCCGTCCGGGCTGGACACGCGTGTCGGCGAGCGGGGCACGTCGTTGTCGGGCGGGCAGCGGCAGCGGATCGCGCTCGCCCGGGCGATCGTCCGCACGCCCCGGCTGCTCATCCTCGACGACGCCACCTCCAGCGTGGACCCCCAGGTGGAGAAGCGCATCCTGCACGGCCTGCGCGAGGGCGCGGCCGGTTCAACGGTGATCGTCGTCGCCTACCGGATGGCGACGATCGCCCTGGCGGACGAGGTCGTCTACCTGGAACACGGCAGGGTCGTCGACCAGGGCCCCCACGAGCTGTTGCTGGAGCGCTGCGCGGGCTACCGGGACCTGGTCACCGCATACGAGCGCGAGGAGGCCGAACGGGCCGCGCTCGACACCGACGAGGAGATCGTGGCATGACCGCCGTGACAGAGGAGACCACGACCGAGGGCGAAAAGCCGGGCGGCCTCCAGGCCGCCGAGCGGACGGCGTTCGAGACCATACGGCACGGCCTGCGGTTGTCGCCCGAATTCCGCAACGGACTCCTGGGCACGGTGTGCCTCGCCGTGCTGGCGACCCTCGGCAAGGTCATCGTCCCCATCGCCGTGCAGCAGGTGATCGACCGGGGGCTCGGCGACGTGCCCGACGTGCCGTTCATCCGGAACGCGACCGCCCTGTGCGCCGTCGCCGTCCTGCTGACCGCCCTGTGCGGCTACCTGATGAACGTCCGGCTCTACAAGTCGACCGAGTCCGGCCTCGCCACCCTGCGGGGCAAGGGCTTCCGCCACGTGCACGACCTGTCGGTGCTCACCCAGAACTCCGAGCGGCGCGGCGCGCTGGTCTCGCGGGTGACGAGCGACGTCGACCAGATCAGCACGTTCATGCAGTGGGGCGGCCTGCTCGTCATCGTGGCCCTCGGGCAACTGTTGGTCGCGACCGTCCTCATGGCGGTCTACTCCTGGCAGCTCACCCTGCTGGTCTGGGCCTGCTTCCTGCCGCTGGTGATCGCCCTGCCGCGGTTCCAGCGGCTGGTCGCCCGGGCGTACATCCGCGTCCGCGAGCGGACCGGCGACGTCCTCGCCGGCGTCAGCGAGTCGGTCGTCGGCAGCGCCGTCATCCGGGCCTACGGCTCGGAGGACCGTACGGCCGCGCGGATCGGCGCGGCGGTGGACGAGCAGCGCAAGGCGCAGACCAGGGCCCAGAAGATCATCGGGTTCACGTTCCCGATCACCGAGCTGGTCGCCGCCATCGCCGTCGCGGGCGTCGTGGTGGCAGGGGTGGAGCTCGGCGTCTCCGGCTCCATCACGCCGGGCAGGCTCATCGCGTTCCTCTTCCTGATCACCCTGTTCATCAGCCCGCTGCAGACCGCGACCGAGGTGCTGAACGAGGCGCAGAACGCCATCGCCGGATGGCGGCGCATCCTCGGCGTCCTCGACACCCCCGCCGACGTCGCCGACCCCGCGGACGGCGCGACGCTGCCGCGGGGGCCGATCTCCGTGGAGTTCGAGAACGTCGGCTTCGCCTATCCGGGCGGTGCCCCCGTGCTCCACGACGTCGCGGTGGAGATCGGGCCGCGCAGCCGCGTGGCCATCGTGGGCGAGACCGGATCGGGCAAGACGACGTTCGCCAAGCTGCTCACCCGGCTCATGGACCCGACCTCGGGCCGGATCCTCGTCGACGGCGTCGACCTGCGGAAGGTGCGGTTCTCCTCCCTGCGGGAACGGATCGTGATGGTCCCTCAGGACGGGTTCCTGTTCGACTCGTCCCTGGCGGACAACATCCGCTTCGGGCGCCCGTCCGCGACCCTCGACGACGTACGGCTGGCCGTGACCGAACTGGGCCTGGCCGACTGGGTCGACGGCCTGCCCGCGGGGCTGGACACGGCCGTGGGCCAGCGCGGGGAGTCGCTGTCGGCGGGGGAGCGGCAACTCGTGGCGCTCGCCAGGGCCTACCTGGCGGATCCCGACCTGCTGCTGCTGGACGAGGCCACCTCGGCCGTCGACCCGGCCACCGAGGTGCGGCTGGCTCGCGCGCTCGACGGCGTGACCCGCGGCCGCAGCGCCGTCTCCATCGCCCACCGGCTGTCGACCGCCCAGGCGGCCGACGAGGTCATCGTGTTCGAGCACGGGCGCATCGTCCAGCGGGGTCCCCACGCCGTCCTGGTCCAGGAGCCGGGCGTCTACGCCGACCTCTACGACTCCTGGACGTCGGCCACCCATTCCTCCTGATCAGTGCGTGGTCGTCTCGCCTGAAAGCCGCTGGGCGAGGTAGATGGGGACGATCGAGACGACGATGAGGGCGGCGGCGACCACGTTGACCACGGGAGCCTGGTTCGGGCGGAAGAGGTTCTCGAAGATCCAGATGGGCAGGGTCCTGACTCCCGCCCCCGAGGTGAACGTGGTCACGATGATCTCGTCGAACGAGAGCGCGAAGGCCAGCAGGCCGCCCGCGAGCAGTGCCGACCGCATCATCGGGAACGTGACCAGGCGGAACGTGGTGAAGGTGTCGGCGCCCAGGTCGGCCGACGCCTCCTCGAGCCCCAGACCCATCCGGCGCAGGCGCGCCAGCACGTTGTTGTAGACCGTGACCACGCAGAAGGTGGCGTGCCCGACGATCACCGTCAGCATTCCGAGGGGGATCCCCAGGACCGTGTGGAAGGTGTTACTCAGCGCGATGCCGGTCACGATCCCCGGCAGCGCGATCGGCAGCACGATGAGCAGCGAGACGCTGTTCTTGCCGAAGAACCGGTAACGCTGTACGGCGAAGGCGGCCATCGTGCCGAGGACGAGGGCGATCGCGGTGGCGCCGAGCCCCGCCTGGACCGAGGTCCACAGGGCGTCGCGGACACCGCTGGAGTTCCATGCCGAATGCCACCACTGGAACGTCAGCCCCGGGGGCGGCCATCCGAAGGTGCGGTCGGAGTTGAAGGAGTTGAGGATCACCACGGCCAGCGGCACGTAGATGACGCCGAGGCCGAGGACCAGCGCGGTCCTGAGCAGCAGGCGGGCCGGACGGGACAGATTCACCGCGTCTCCTTCTTCACAGGTTGTCCAGCGCGCCGGTACGGCGGACGGCCGCGAGGTAGACCAGCATGATCAGGACTGGGACGGTGGCCACGGCCGCGGCGAAGGGGAGGTTGTTGGCCGCGCCGATGTTGTCGTAGACGACGTTGCCGATGAGCTGCGACTTGCCGCCGACGATCTTCACGGTGATGTAGTCGCCCAGCGACAACGAGAACGTGAAGATCGAGCCCGCGACGACGGCCGGGAACGTCAGCGGCCACACCACGGTCCTGAACGTCCGCCAGCCGCGGGCCCCGAGGTCGCCGGACGCGTCCAGCAGGGCGTTGGGCAGCCGTTCGAGACCCGCGTAGATCGGCAGGATCATGTACGGCAACCAGAGGTAGGAGAGCGTCGCGATCGTCGCGGTCAGGCCGTACCCCCAGCCGAGGATGCCGCCGGACGAGAGCAACACCCGCCAGGCGTACGCCTTGACCAGGTAGGAGGCCCACAGGGGAGTGAGGACGAGGATCACCAGCCACCGCTGGGACCGCGGCGAGGCGAGCTTGGCCATCGCGAACGCCATGGGGAAGGCGATCACCAGGTCGATGACCGTCACCGCGGCGGCGACCCAGAGGGAGCGCAGGGCGACCGTCCGGTAGACCTCACCCGTGACGAGGTCCTGGAAGTTGGCCCAGGTGAAGACCTTGACCAGGTCGCCGGTGAAGGTGTCGGTCGACCAGAAAGCGGTCACGAACAGGGCGGCCAGGGAGCCCAGGTATGCCAGGCCCAGCCAGGCGAGGGGAGCCGACAGCAGCAGCGACAGCCGTACGCGGGCGTGTCTGTGCAAGAAGGCCGCCACCCGCCGCCGAAGGCCCGCGGCCTCCCCATCCCCCAAAGCAGCACTCGCCGTCATGCTTCCTTCTCTCTCACTCTCCACGCCTCTCTTGCGCGTGATCATGCACACATTCGTGGGCACCCCGAGCGACCTGCCCCAACCCCCGCCGTGATCATGCACACATTCGTGATCAGCTGGGCTGAGCTGCGGCGACGCACGTCGTGATCATGCGCAGGTTCGCGCACGTGCCGCCCAACCTGGGGTGACGCCTTCCGTGATCATGCGCAAGTTCGTGCACGTCCCGCCCGACCTGCGGTGACGCCGTCCGTGATCATGCACGCCGTCGCCGACTGCATGATCACGGACCGTGTTCTCCCAGCTGGGCCGGCGTATCTCCGAACCTGTGCATGATCGCGAACTGGATTTCACCTGGTCAACGGACCTGCCGCCGAACCTGTGCATGATCACGCTTGGGGTTTGGCCTGGTCAGCGGGCCTGTTTCCGAACCTGTGCATGATCACGGCCAAAAAAAGGGGGGTGGGGTCAGCCCTTGATCTCGGTCCAGGCTCGGGTCCACTCCGAGTAGTCGGTGCACTTGACGTCCGTACGGCCGTCGAGGCACTGGGCGATCGGCGTGGTCCAGTAGTGGACCTTGGAGAAGTAGCTCTCGTCGGCTGCGTGGAAGGTGTCGCAGAACGTCTTGTCGGACGTCTCGTCACACGCCTTGGCGTTGGACGGGGCCTCGCCGAACCACTCCGCCACCTGGGCGTTGGCCTTGGGGGAGATGATCCAGTCCATCCACTCGTACGCGCAGTCGGGGTGCTGGGCCTTGGCCGCGACCATCCAGGTGTCCGACCAGCCGGTCGAGCCCTCCTTGGGCAACGTCACCTGGACCGGCGCCTTCTCGGCCTCGGTCAGGTTGGCGATGACCTGCCAGGTCGTCCCCACCACGGTGTCGCCGCTCTTGAAGCTCTGGACCGCCTTGGTGTAGTCGGACCAGTACTCGCCGATGTTCGCCTTCTGCTGCTTCAGCAGGTCGACCGCCGCCTGGAGTTGCTTGTCGTCCAGCGCGTACGGGTCCTTGATGCCGAGTTCGGGCTTGGTGGACATCAGGTACAGCGCCGCGTCGGCGATGTAGATCGGCGAGTCGTACGCCGTCACGTGCCCCTTGTACGGCGAGGCCCCGTCGAACACGACGCTCCACGAGTCCGGCGGCGTCGTGACCTTGTCCGTCCGCCACATCAGGAGGTTCGCGCCACGGCCGTGCGGCACGCCGTAGGGGACCCCGTTGACGGAGTTCCACGGCTTGAGCTTGAGGCCCTCGAACACGTCCTTGTAGTTGGGGATGAGGTCGGTGTTCACCGGCGCGACCGTGCCCGAGGCGATCAGCCGCAGCGAGGCGTCACCCGAGGCGGACACGGCGTCGTACTCGCCGGTCTTCATCAGGTTGACCATCTCGTCCGAAGTGCCGGCGGTCTTGGTGTTGACCTTGCAGCCGGTGGCCTGCTCGAAGGGGTGCACCCAGTCGACCTTCGGGTCGTTGGAGCCGTCCTCGGCGTACCCCGCCCAGGCCACCAGGTTGACCTGGCCTTCGCCCTGCCCGAGCGACTTCAGCGCCTCGATCTTGGGCGGGGTGAAACCGGTGCTCCCCGGTGCGGGGGCCGAGCCCGTCGTGGACGAACCGCCGCAGCCCGCCACGGCGGCGAGCGCCAGCGCGGCGGTGGCGATGAGACTGTGCCGGCCGATACGCCGGTGGGGGGATGACATGGGGGTTCTCCTTGTTCGATGACGGTTCATGACTCGCCGCGCGATGTCCGGAACCGCGCGATGTCCGGAACGCCGCCCGCGGGCGTCATGGGTGTGCCGCTTCCCTGGGTACGGCCAGGCTCACGTCCGCGATCGCGAACTCGTGCCGGCGGTGCCACACGAGGCTGACCCTGGTGCCCCGCAGGCCCATGACGTCCATGGACGAGACCTGCAGGTTCTGCTGCAGAGCGATCAGCCGCACGCCGGCGTCGAGGTCGACGACGAAGCGGGTCGCCGGCCCGGCGTAGACCACCTCGGACACCGTCCCCGACGCGCTGTGCTCGTCCGGCCCCGGTGTCTCGCCGTCACCCGCGACCACCCGCAGCTTCTCCGGCCGGACGCTGAAGGTGCCCTCCTTGCCGAGGACGGCCCGGGCCGCCTCGCCGGAGATCAGGTTCGACGTGCCGACGAAACCGGCCACGAACGCGCTGGCGGGCCGCTCGTAGATCTCGGCCGGAGTGCCGATCTGCTCGATCCTGCCCTGGTTGAACACCGCGACCCGGTCGCTCATCGTGAGCGCCTCCTCCTGGTCGTGGGTGACGAACAGGAAGGTGATGCCGACCTCGCGCTGGATCGCCTTCAGCTCGACCTGCATCTCCTCGCGTAACTTGAGGTCGAGCGCCCCGAGGGGCTCGTCGAGCAGGAGCACGCGCGGACGGTTGACGAGGGCGCGGGCGAGCGCCACACGCTGGCGCTGGCCTCCCGACAACTGGCCCGGGCGCCGTTTGTCGAAGCCTTCGAGACGCACCGAGCGCAGGGCCTCCAGGGCCCGCTCCCGCCGCGGAGACCTGGCCACCTTCTTCACCCGCAGGCCGTACTCCACGTTCTCCAGCACGCTCATGTGCGGGAACAGGGCGTAGTCCTGAAAGACGGTGTTCACGTCGCGCTCGAACGGCGCGAGCCGGGTGACGTCACGGCCGGCCAACTCGACGGTCCCGGCCGTCGGCGACTCGAATCCGGCGATCATCCGCAGCACGGTCGTTTTGCCCGAACCGGAGGGCCCGAGCATCGCGAAGAACTCCCCGTCGGCGACATCGAGATCTACGCCGGCGACCGCCTCGACGCTTCCGAAGCTCTTGCGCAGGCCGCGGAGGCTGACTGCTTGGTCTGGCATGGCCGAAAACATATGGGGTTAAATGTTTCTCGTAAAGTCCCGGACCGGATTCACCGTGTTAACTTCTGGCGCAGCGGAGCGCCGGCCCGGGGGTGTGCGGCCGGCGGCGACCGATCGGCTCGCTCTCAGCTGGGACGGCGAAGGCGGTGGGGACGGCATGGTGGTGAACGCCGCCCGGCTCGCCGTCTTCTCGCCTGTGGACAGCACCGCCCGGGTCGACGTCGTCGTCCGCCGCCTGGCCGATGCGATCGCCGTCGGACTGCTCGCCGACGGCGAGCAGCTTCCCAGTGAGGCAGAACTGGCCGCGAGCCTCGGCGTCTCCACGGTCACCCTCCGGGAGGCCCTCATGGCCCTGCGCCAGCAGGGGATGGTCGAGACCCGGCGCGGACGCGGGGGCGGCAGCTTCGTCCGCGCTCCCTCCGAGATCGACGTGGCCACACGCCTGCGCCTGTTCGCCGTCGACGAGTTGCGCGACCTGGGGGACCACTACACGGCCATCGCGGGGGCGGCGGCGCGGCTGGCCGCCCAGCGCTCACTGCCCTCCGACGTCGCCCCACTGTGGCGGTCCCTCGACGAGATGGCCGCGGTCGCCGCGCAGACGCCCCCGGGCATGATCGCCCGGCTCCGGAGACTCGACGGGCGGTTCCACATCGAGGTGGCGGCGGCCTCGCAGTCCGCGCGACTCACTCAGGAGGAGATCCGGTTACAGGCCGACATCGGACCTCTGCTCTGGCTTTCTCATGAGGCGCTGGGCGGGCACGATGAGATGGCCGCACAGCACCACGCCATCGCCCACGCCATCGAGATCGGCGACGGCGACCAGGCCAGAGCCCTCGCCGAGCGGCACGTGCTCGACGCGATAGAACATCTCATCGAGCTTCGGCTGGGGCTTCAGGAGTAAGAAATGATCACTGATGTGGACGCCGGCCACCACAGCCCCGCCGTCGCCGGGGTGCTCACCCGCGTGGGAGACGCGATCGAGGGCGTGTTCGGGACTCTGCGCGAGGTGCGCGACGCGTCGGCCCGGTGCGTGCGGCGCCGGGGCCGCCGGCCGGTGGCCGCCGACCTCGCCGGGTTGCGGCCGTCGTTGTGGGCACACCTGAACGGGAACGGCGTCGCGGCGCTCATCGCGGGCATCGGGTTCATCGCGGCGCCGGGCCTGCTGGCCGACGCTCACTGGTACCTCGAATGGTGGCAGGAGAACCCCTCGGGCGCCCCGGTCCAACTGCTGCGCGACCTCGACCCGTCGAGCAGCGCCTTCTACGACTACACCCACTGGGACTGGTACACCGGCCCGCTCTCCGGCGCCGAGCACACGATCTGCGGGCCGTACGTCGACTATCTGTGCACGGACGAGTACAGCCTCACGCTTTCGGTGCCGGTCGTCCTCGACGGCGCGTTCATCGGCGTCGCGGCGGCCGACGTGTTCGTCCGCCGTTTCGATGGCGCCGTGCTCCCCGCACTTCGCGAGATCCCCGCCCCGGCGTTCCTCGTCAACGCGAGCGGCCGCGTGGTCGCCTCGAACACAGCGCGCTGGGTCGCCGGATCCCTCTATCGAGGCGCCCAGGGCTTCGCCGTACGGCCCGTGCGCGACCTGCCGCTGTCCCTGGTTACGGCCCGGAGCTGCGACATTCTCGAAAAATAGGGCAGGCCGTTACAAAATTATCACGAGTCCGGTAATAAGCGATCGAAAACTGATCTTCTACGTTGTAGATGCTTTGGTCGGATTTTGGCGGTCATGTGGGGGCTAAGACTTAATGAGTCCAGGCGACTGGTTCCAGGCGGTTTCGGTTCTCGTGGTCATAGTCGCCCTCATTCTGAACATCATGCAATTACGCGCGTTGGGCCAGCAGAACGCCTCCATCGCCTCCTCTCTCCGCCAGACGGTGTACCAGGCCCTCGTCCAGTCCAACACCAATTCCAGGATCACGTTCTTCAACAAGGACCCCGCCCTCTTGGCGTGGCATCTGTCGCACCGAGGCTACGGAGCCTCGAGGCGCAGGATGAACAAGAAGAGGCTGTACATCATCGTCGAGATCGAGCTCCACGAGTTCAACTATCTGAACTATGAGGCGGGACTCCTGCCCAGACATATCTGGACCGCGTGGAACAAGGTTCTCGAGGCCGACTTCGCCGTCACGGAGTTCCGTGAGATGTGGCCGGCCGCCCGTGAGTTCTTCGCCCCGCCCTTCGTCGCCTATGTGGACGCGCTCGTTGCGAGGCCGCTAGAATCGCCCCCGAACCGGGCTACGAATGCAAATCCTCTTTCGCGGGTATTCCGTAAGACCTGGTAAGACGGATAGAGGCGGCCGGAATGCCCGAGATTAGACAGGCAACCGTAGCGGAGGTCGACGGTCTCACTCGGGTGGAGCGGGACGTCTATGTCGGCCACGCCTATTCCTCGACTGTGTTGCGCCAGTTCCTCGACATAGCGGGTCCGTTGGTGATCGTCGCGGTCGAGGACGGCGAGGTGATCGGTCATACCATCGCTCTGCCTGCCGTCTCGGAAGGGGAGGCCTGGCTGGTGGCGCTGGCGGTGCGGGGAGACTGGCGCAAGAGAGGGATAGGGCGATCGCTCTCCCGCCTGGTCCTGAGCCGAGCCGTCGATCACGGCTACCGGACAATCCACCTGACCGTGGAACCGGACAACCAGATCGCCATCGGACTCTACGAGAGCCTGGGTTTCACCACCGAGGGGAAGGTCCCCGACTACTTCGGGAAAGACGAGCCCCGGTTGGTGATGCGCTGGTCGGCGAAGCGGAGTGAACAGCTCCTCCACGCCTTCGCCTGACGACCGGCGGCAGCCGGTGCGGCAGAATTGGGCACATGGCACTCGACCCGAAGATCGCCGGACGGCTGAAGCGCACCGCTGACGGGCTCGTGCCCGCGATCGTGCAGCAGCACGACACCGGCGAGGTGCTGATGCTCGCCTGGATGGACGACGAGGCCCTGCACCGCACGCTCACCACGGGCCGGGCGACCTACTGGTCCCGCAGTCGCGGGGAGTACTGGGTCAAGGGCGACACCTCGGGTCACGTGCAGTGGGTCAGGCACGTCGCGCTCGACTGCGACGGCGACACGATTCTGCTCAAGGTGGACCAGGTGGGGGCCGCCTGCCACACCGGCGACCGCACCTGCTTCGATGCGGACGTGCTCGAGGTAAGCGAGAACGCATGACCGCGCAGGACGGGACGCCCGCGCCCGACCCGGCTCGTACGGCACGGCGCGCGCTGACGGCCTGGCTGATCACGTGTGCGGTGGGTGCCGGGCTGGTGCTGGTGGCCGCCGGGCGCGCGTGGGCCACGGTGACCTTCCGGTCGCAGGCCGGCGCGCTCGGACCGGGCAAGGTGGCCGTCACGGGAACCGAGATCGTCGCCTCCCTCACGCCGGCCACCCTGGCGGCCCTGGCGGCCACGGTCGCCGTGCTCGCCACCCGTGGCCTGGCCAGACGGGCGATCGCCGTGGTGATCGGCCTGTGCGGCGTCGCGGTCGCGGCGGCGAGTTGCACGGGGACGCGGTCGGAGGCGATCGCGGCCGCGGCGCGCGAGCACGCGACCTCGTCGATGATGTCCAGCGGCAGGCCCGTCTCGGAGTCCCTGGTGTGGGCGTGGCCCCTGCTGTCCATCGCAGGCGGGCTCGTGCTGGTGGCCGCCGGAGTGGTGGCCGTCGTCGGGAGCGCGAGATGGCCCGGCATGTCGAGCCGGTACGACCGGGCCGACGGCGGGAGCCGTACCGGATCGTCCGGGGAACGGCGCAGCGCGCGCCCCCGCAAGGTCACGGGAGAGCGGGCTCTGTGGGAGGCCCTCGACGAGGGCGCCGACCCGACCCTGGAGCCCCGGCAGTCCCACGATTCCTAGCGCCGCTTTGGGCCCAGATCACAACTTGTCCACAACCTTGAGGTTTCCTCCAGATCAGCCGTCGCCGTCGATAGGCTTCCGGCCGCAACGAATGATCTCAGGGGAGCATCAATGAGCTACGAAAATCAGCCGGGCGACACGGGAGGTCATGGGACGCCGCCGCCCGGCGGAGGGTACGGCCCTCCCGGGGGTTACCCGCCTCCCGGTGGGAACTACCCCCCCGGTGGTTACCCCCCTCCGGGTGGGTACGGCGCGCCTCCCACGCCGCCGAACAACCACCTGGTCATGGCGATCATCACCACGATCCTCTGCTGCCTTCCGCTGGGCATCGTGTCGATCGTCTTCGCCAGCCAGGTCAACTCCAAGTGGGCGGTGGGCGACTACCAGGGCGCCCTCGCCTCGTCCGAGTCGGCCAAGAAGTGGTGGATCGCGGCGTTGATCTCGGGCATCGTCCTATCCGTGCTGTACATCATCCTGGTCGTGGTCATCGGGGTCGGCGCAGGCCTGTCGTCCTCCACCTCGTCATACTGACGGGCATGACGCAGATCGTCCGCGGGCGGCGGAGGGTGGACCGGCTTCGGTCCGTGCTCGCGCCGCTCGGCGTGGCGGCGGTCACCGGCGCGGCGTTCACGTATGTCGGCGCCGTCGACCCGAACCAGCCCGGTCACTATCCGACCTGCCCGTTCCTGTTCCTCACCGGCCTTTACTGTCCCGGGTGCGGCTCGCTGCGGGCGATGCACGCCCTGGGACACGCCGATTTCGTGTCTGCTCTCGGGCTCAATCCGCTGGCTGTCGCGACCCTCCCGTTCCTCCTCTTCTGGTGGGGCCGGTGGACGCTGCGATCATGGCAGGGACGCCCTGCGCGCACGAGCCTGGCGCATCCGGCGTACATCTGGGGACTGTTCGTCGTCGTACTCGTGTTCGGGGTCGTACGGAACACACCTTTCGGCCAATTCCTCGCACCCTGACGAGACCCAGTGGCGGAGCGGCGCGAGCCGGGCCGATAGCATCGCAAGGCAAGACAGGGAGCGCAGCCGACCGGAGGGACCCTTACGCGTGAGCGAGCGGACTGGTATTTCGCGCGGGATCCGAGCCGAGGGCGAGGAGGACGCGTGAGTGTTCTCGAGGACATCATCCTGGGCGTGCGAGAAGACCTCGAAGAGCGGCAGCGGACCGTGCCCATCGAGGAGCTCAAGAAGCGGGCGTCGCGCGCGCCGGGGCCCCGGGACGCCTACCCCGCGCTCGGAGGCGACAAGGTCTCGGTGATCGCCGAGGTGAAGCGCTCGAGCCCCTCCAAGGGCGCGTTGGCCGCCATCGCCGACCCCGCCGCACTCGCCGCCGACTACGAGGCGGGCGGAGCTCACGTCATCAGCGTGCTGACCGAGCGGCGCAGATTCGGCGGCACGCTCGACGACCTCGCCGCCGTCCGTGCGGCGGTGGACATCCCCATCCTGCGCAAGGACTTCATCGTCACCTCCTACCAGTTGTGGGAGGCCCGGGCCTACGGCGCGGACCTCGCCCTGCTGATCGTCGCCGCCCTCGAGCAGAACGCCCTGGTGTCGCTCATCGAGCGGGCGGAGTCGATCGGGCTCACGCCGCTGGTCGAGGTGCACACCGAGGAAGAGCTCGACCGGGCCGTCGAGGCGGGCGCCAAGATCATCGGAGTGAATGCGCGGGACCTCAAGACCCTCGAGGTCGACCGCGAGGTCTTCGCCCGGCTGGCGCCGAAGGTGCCCGACGGCGTCATCAAGATCGCCGAGTCGGGTGTCCGCGGCCCGCACGACCTGCTCGCCTACGCCCGGGCGGGCGCCGACGCGGTGCTGGTGGGGGAGAGCCTCGTGACGGGGCGTGACCCCCGGGCCGCCGTCAACGATCTGGTGACGGCCGGAGCGCATCCGGCCTCACGCCTGGACACGGGATCCGAGAGGTAGTCGTGACAGACAGCGTTCATCGACAAGAGCGGACGACGGGGGCGGGAGGGGTCCTGATCACCCCCGCCGACCTGGCCGGTGGCGGCGTCCGGGGCGACGATCCCGACATCCGCGGCAAGTTCGGCGTCTTCGGCGGCCGTTACGTGCCCGAGGCGCTGATCCCCGCGCTCGACGAGGTGGCCGCGGAGTACGAGAAGGCCAAGACCGACCTGGACTTCATCCGGGAGTTCGACCACCTGCTGCGCACGTATGCGGGCAGGCCGACGACGATCACCGAGGTGCCGCGCTTCGCGGAGCAGGCCGGCGGCGCGCGGATGCTGCTCAAGCGCGAGGATCTCACGCACACCGGCGCCCACAAGATCAACAATGTGCTGGGCCAGGCGCTGCTCACCAAGCGCCTCGGCAAGACCCGCGTGATCGCTGAGACGGGCGCGGGCCAGCACGGCGTCGCCACCGCGACCGCCGCGGCGCTGATGGGGCTCGAGTGCGTCATCTACATGGGCGCCGTCGACTGCGAGCGTCAGGCGCTCAACGTGGCGCGGATGAAGCTGCTCGGGGCCACCGTCGTCCCGGTCACCAACGGCAGCCAGACCCTCAAGGACGCCATCAACGAGGCCTTCCGCGACTGGGTCACCAACGTCGACCGCACCCACTACCTGTTCGGCACGGTCGCGGGGCCGCACCCGTTCCCCGAGATCGTCCGTGACTTCGCCCGCGTCATCGGGGTCGAGGCCCGCCGCCAGGTCCTGGAGCTCACCGGCAGGCTTCCCGACGCGGTCGCGGCGGCCGTCGGCGGCGGGTCGAACGCGATCGGCATCTTCCACGCCTTCCTCGACGACGAGGACGTCCAGCTCCACGGCTACGAGGCCGGCGGGCGGGGCGCCGAAAACGGCGAGCACGCGCTGACGCTGACCAAGGGAAGCATCGGCGTGCTGCACGGCTCACGCACCTACGTCCTGCAGGACGAGGAGGGCCAGACGATCGAGTCGCACTCGATCTCGGCCGGCCTCGACTACCCGGGCGTCGGTCCCGAGCACGCCTGGCTCAAGGACTCCGGCCGCGCCGTCTACCACGGCGTCACCGACGCCGAGGCGATGGAGGCCTTCTCCCTCCTGGCCCGCACGGAGGGCATCATCCCGGCCATCGAGTCCTCGCACGCCCTCGCGGGAGCGCTCAAGCTCGGCCGTGAGCTCGGCCCCGAGGCCACCATCCTGGTGAACCTCTCCGGCCGTGGCGACAAGGACATGGGCACCGCGATGAAGTACTTCAACCTCTGACATCCGTTGAGGCAACCGATGACGACACTCCAGACGGTCTTCGAGAAGGCGCGCGCCGAGAACAGGTCCGCTCTGGTCGGATACCTGCCCGCCGGCTTCCCCAGCAAGGACGGGGCCGTGGCCGCCGCGACCGCCATGGTCGAGGCCGGCTGCGACGTGATCGAGATCGGCCTGCCGTACTCCGATCCGCTCATGGACGGACCCACCATCCAGGACGCGGTGCACCGGTCTCTCGTGAACGGCACCCGCATCAGTGACGTGATGCGCACCGTCGAAGGGGTGGCCGCGTCGGGTGCCGCCACGCTCGTCATGACGTACTGGAACCCCGTCGACCGCTACGGGGCCGAGCGCTTCGCGCGCGACCTGGCCTCGGCGGGCGGGGCGGGGACGATCACGCCCGACCTCACGCCGGAGGAGTCCGAGCCCTGGCTCGCGGCGAGCAAGGAGGCGGGGATCGACACCGTCTTCCTGGTCGCGCCCAGCTCACCGGACGAGCGGATCAGCCGGGTCGCGTCCTGCTGCACCGGATTCGTCTACGCGGCCTCGCTGATGGGCGTGACCGGCGCGAGGGAATCCGTGGGCTCCGCCGCCGAGGGGCTGGTGAAGCGGACCAGGTCCCACACCTCCCTGCCGATCTGCGTCGGGCTCGGTGTCGGCAACGGCCGGCAGGCGGCGGAGGTGGCCGCCTACGCGGACGGGGTCATCGTCGGCTCGGCCTTCATCAGGCGCCTCCTCGACGCGCCGGACGAGAAGACGGGACTCGCCGAGGTTCGCGAGCTCGCGCAGGAGTTGGCGCGAGGCGTCCGGCGCTGAGGCGCAAGGAGGGTCATTTCCGGCCCACCCCTCGGTAAGGCCGGTAAAACCCCTGCTTACCGTGCTCTTATCCGTCACATGCTGTGCTGGTCCCGATATTGTTCACCCGGGGTTGCCGAGCGGGACGAGGGAGACGATGGTTCAGTTGGCATCGGGCAGGCCGGTGTTGAGTCCGTTACAGTCCGTGGCCACGGCGCTCTCGTGGGTGACGACCCTTGCGAGACTCGTGCTCGGCGTCTCTCTTTTCGTCGCGGGTGCGATCAAGATCGGCGCGCCCGCGGTCTCGGTGCAGGCGGTCAAGGCCTATGAACTGCTGCCGGACACTCTGGCCACGGTGGTGGGACACGGCCTGCCGATCGTGGAGATCATCGTCGGAATCCTGCTCGTCCTCGGCCTGCTCACCCGGCCCTCGGCCGTCGTGGGCGGTCTGCTGATGGTGGCCTTCATCGTCGGCATTTCTTCGGCGTGGGCGCGTGGCCTGCGGATAGACTGCGGCTGCTTCGGCGGCGGCGGCACGGTGGGCGCGGATCAGGACCCCGGATACATCTGGGAGCTTCTGCGCGACGTCGGCTTTCTCCTCTGCGCCGCCTGGATCGTCTACAGGCCCCCCGGCCGGCTCGCGATGGACTCGGCGCTCGGTCTGGCCGGTTCGCGCGAACTCGGCACCGCAGGCGACGACGAGGACGACGAGGACGGCAGCGATACGGATTGACGAGGTCGCGGGCTCACCGCGATCTGTCTGAGGCCGGCGCGGGATGGCCGGCGGAGCAGCCACGGGGGGCTTGCTTGAGTAAGAGGGCACGGGAGGCCTCGGCCAAGGCGCGGGCCGCGGCTCAGCGCGAGGCGGTCCGCAAACAGGAGCAGCGCAAGCGCACGACCATGCTGACCACGATCGGCGTGATCGTCGTGGTCGCCGGCGCGGTCACCTGGTGGTCGGTACGGCAGAGCGCGTCGGAGCAGGTCACGGGTGCTCTCGCGCCGGTCACGATCCAGCCGGACGGCCCGATCGTCATGGCGAGGCCAGGAGTCACCGCGCCCGTGATCGACGTCTACGAGGACTACCAGTGCCCCGCCTGCAAGCAATTGGAGCTGACCAGCGGGTCGACACTGAAGAACCTGGCCGCCGAGGGCAAGGCCAAGGTCGTCTACCACCTGCTCACGATCTTCAAGCAGGAGCCGACGATGTCGAACTCGCTGCGTGCGGCCTCGGCGGCCCGGTGCGTGACGGACGGCGCCCAATGGATCAAGTACCACGACAGGCTGTACCAGGAGCAGCCGAGCGAGACGTCGGTCGGGTTCGGCGCCGACGACCTGGTCCGCTGGGGCCGTGACATCGGCGTCACGGGCGCGGACTTCGAGACCTGCGTGCGCGACCAGAAGAACGTCGCCGCCCACCAGCAGTACTCCGCCCAGGTCATCGCCACTCAGAAGTTGCCCGGGACGCCGACCGTCATGCTGGACGGGCAGAGTCTGGGAACCACCGCGTTCGTGCCGAGCGCTCTGCGGGAGGCCGTTCTCGATGCGGCCAAGTGAGCTTCGGCACCTGTACTCCGCGGTGTGCACCGAGGGCGGGCGGACTTACGGTAACGTCACCTGACATGCCACCCCTCGCCTCGATTCCCAGTCCGTCACAGGGTGTCTGGGATCTCGGCCCGATCCCGATCCGGGCCTACGCGCTGTGCATCGTGCTCGGCGTCATCGTCGCCGTCTGGATCGGCGAGCACCGTTGGCGCGCCCGCGGCGGCGCGGCTGGAACGATCACCGATCTCGCCGTCTGGGCCGTGCCGTTCGGCCTGGTCGGCGGGCGTCTCTATCACGTCATCACCGACTGGCAGCTGTACTTCGGATCCGAAGCGCCCAACCGGCCGATCGACACGCTCTTCATCTGGAAGGGCGGCCTCGGCATCTGGGGCGCGATCGCGCTCGGCGCGCTCGGTGTCTACATCGGCTGCCGGCGGCGCGGGATCTCCTTCACCGCGGTGGCCGACGCCCTCGCCCCCGCGGTCGCGGTGGCCCAGGCCATCGGCCGGTGGGGCAACTACTTCAACCAGGAGCTGTTCGGCAGCCCGACCACGTTGCCCTGGGGCCTCGAGATCGATCCTGGCCGTCCGGGCGCGATCGCCGGCGTGGAGACCTACCACCCGACGTTCCTCTACGAGTCACTGTGGGATCTCGCCCTCGCGGGCGTCCTGGTGTTGCTGGCCAGGCGCTTCACCCTGCGCCACGGCCGCCTGCTGGCGCTGTACGTCGCGGGATACACCCTGGGCAGGTTCTGGATCGAGGGGCTGCGGGTCGATCCCGCACACCACATCCTCGGGCTCCGGCTCAACCAGTGGACCTCGGTGGTCATCTTCATCCTGGCCGTGGCGTACTTCTGGTTCGCCAGGAACAGGAAGGGCGAGGAGATCGTCGACGTCCCCGTGGAGCCCGCCGACGGTGACGGGCCCGCGGCGGACGCCGCAGCCGACGCGAGCGAGG
The DNA here is from genome assembly GCF_016863275.1 of Planotetraspora mira. Taxonomy (GTDB): domain Bacteria; phylum Actinomycetota; class Actinomycetes; order Streptosporangiales; family Streptosporangiaceae; genus Planotetraspora; species Planotetraspora mira. Next base: position 110,695 of record NZ_BOOO01000001.1, on the reverse strand, counting down.
ACGGATCCGCGGGGGAGCGTGCGGACGGTTCCGAGTTAGCGGCAGGGCAGACGAAGGTCGCCGCCTTCACGAGCGAACCGGTCGGGGAGACGGCGGGCGACGCGGCGGCGGACACGGCAGCGGGCGCAGCGTTCGACACAGCGGCCGAATCAGCGTCCGACACAGCGGAGGTCGCTGTCGCCGAGGCCGCGGAGGAGGCGGACGGGGTCGACCCGGCGCACCAGCGGGACCAGGCGGACGAGTCCGACATCGCCCCGCCCGTGACGGCTCCCGACCCCGCCTCGGCAGACGACCAGGACGGTCAGGACGTCCAGGACGGTCAGGACGGCGAACGGGCGGCAGGCGAGGCTCAGGCCGTACCTGACCGGGAGGCCGGCCAGAGATGACCGAAGGCGGCTCGGGGGCGCGGGCCGAGATCCATCACCAGCACCGGGACGTCACCGGTGGGTGGCTCAGGCCTGCGGTGTTCGGTGCGATGGACGGCTTGGTCTCCAATTTCGCCCTGATCGCCGGTGTCGCGGGAGGAACCGCCGACACGAAGATCGTCTCCCTGGCGGGTGTGGCGGGCCTTGCGGCCGGCGCGTTCTCCATGGCGGGCGGCGAGTACGTGTCGGTCGCCAGCCAGCGGGAGCTGGCCGAGGCCGAGATCGACATCGAACGGCGAGAGCTGGCGCGCAATCCTCAGTCGGAGGAGGACGAGCTGGCGCAGCTTTACATGCAGCGCGGCGTGGAGCCGGACACCGCGAGGGAGGTCGCCAGGCAGATCTCCCGCAACCCGGAGCAGGCGCTCGTGGTCCACACGCGGGCGGAGATCGGCGTCGACCCGCAGGACCTGCCCTCGCCGGTCCTCGCGGCGGCCTCGTCCTTCGTCTCCTTCGGCGTGGGGGCGCTCATCCCGCTGGTGCCGTACCTCCTCGGGCTGACGGTCCTGTGGATCCCGGCGGTCGCGTCGATGCTGGCTCTGTTCGCCGCGGGCGCGCTGGTCTCCAGGGTGACCGCGCGAAGCTGGTGGTTCAGCGGCCTGCGCCAGCTCCTCGTCGGCGGCCTCGCGGCGAGTCTGACTTGGGGGCTTGGCACGCTCATCGGAGCCGGCGGTTCATGACCAAGCGAAAGCGCCGGACGTCCGGTTCCCGGGACAGATGGGCCGACTCGGCACCCCCCGCCGAGTCGGGGATGAGCGACAGTCAGCGGCGCGTCCTGGTGTGGACCGGGTCGATCGCCGCCACCCTCGCGACCGCGTTGGGCCTGGTCCTGCTGGCCACCTCGATAACCGGGAACGCCGCGGCGCCGGACGAGCAGGGGTCGGACCCCTTCGGGAAGGCCCGGCCGGACCTCTACCAGGCATGGCCGTCCCCCAAGCAGTTCGGGCCTATAGCCGACAGGAAGGCCGACGCGGCGCCGCTCACGGCCAAGGAGGTCTTCGGCGCCAAGACGCTCACGTCGGGCAGGATCGCCCTGAAGAGGATCGCCAGCCGCCTGGACGACAACTGCGGCGGCACCGTGTGGGGCGGCCTGGCGGGAGAGTTGGCCGACGCGGGCTGCGAGCAGGCCGTCCGCGGGCTGTACGCGACCGCCGACGGCGACTACGTCGCCCAGTACACGATGTTCAACCTGGCCGACGTGGACGCCGCGAACGAACTCGTCGACAACCTCAAGGCCCTGCACCACGACGGCTGGGTGCTGCCGCTGGAGTCGGAGAAGGCGCAGTTCCAGGGGTATACGGAGGCCAGCGGCCAGGCGATGGGGCACTTCGTCGGCCTCGCCTGGATCGGCCGCGCGGACGGCGCCGAGCCGGGGGGCAAGGACGACTTCGTCACGCTCGGGCTGGCGGTCCGGGAGTCGGAGAAGGCGCTCTACCGCCGCGTGGTCGCGGTCGCCGGGCTGCCCGCGGCCCCCGCCGGAGGGGACGAGGGAGACGACACGGCGCAGCCGTCGGAAGCGCCGCCCAGCGAGCCCGATCCGGGGTCCGGAGGATACGGGGAGTCCGAGTCTCCTCCGCCGGCCACCTGACAGGTCAACGGGCCCCGGCCAGTGTCTCCGACACGTCGGCGGGAAGCCCGGCGAGGCGGTGAAGGGGCAGTTCCAGTGCGGTGAGATCCCCTGCCCACGGCGCGGCCTCCTCGACCACGGCCCTGGCCTCCTTCCTGGTCAGCCCGGCCGTCTCGGCCAGCGCCTCGCGCCAGGTGTTGGCCACCTTGCCGTGCGCGCTGTCGAGGATCCGCCGGACGATCCGCGCGACATCGGCGTCGGGGAGCGGCAGCCGTACGGCGTCGAGGACGGCCCCCGCGCCGGTGGACCGGCAGGTGACGTCGTACACGGGGCGGACCGCCTCCGTCAGCGCGGGCAGGTCGTCCGGCCTGGCGGCGAGCAGGACGCGCACGTGCCTGGCCCGGGTCGCGAGCAGCAACCGGGGAAGGGCCGTCTCAAGCCCGGCGGGCATGGCCACGGCCACCCGTTCCGGCGCGGCGGCGTACGGCTTGGCGAGCAGGGTGGACAGCCTCGTCCTGGGCACCTTCGGCAGCAGTTCTCGGGGCCATTCCCCGGCGAGCAGGGCGGGGGCGAACTCCGCCAGATCCTCTCCGGCGGGCGCACCCGCCGCAGAGGCGGCCTCGACGGACTGGGGACCCTGGGTGTAGATCGCGGTGGCGAGCCTGTCGACCCGGGAGGCGACGGCAGGCCACGTCTTGGTCGTCGGCCGGAGAATGTAGAGGTCGGCGGCGCTGCCGATGGCCTCGGCCCCGTCGTACCTATTGAAGTCCGGAAATATCGCTTCATTAAGAAGATTTAGGTCAGACAAGGTGTTCTGTACCTTGAGGGCCAGCATGGGGGTGCGTTCGGACGCGCCGTAGGCCAGGAGGATCCGGCCGTGGTCGCGGTCCCGCAGCCCCTCGGCCGCGCGTGCCACGAACAGGCCGATCCCGTCGGGCGTGTAGGGCGGATCGGTGATCGCCAGGTCGGCCTGACCGCGCGCGGACGGGGCGAGGCCCAGGCGCAGGTCCGTCCAGCGGGTCCTGACACCGAGGCCCTGGGCGTCGATGTAGTCGAGGATCCGCTCGTCGATGTCGACGACCGTGACGTCCACATCCGGATGGATCATCCGTACGGCGAGGGAGGTCAGGTCGTGATCGCCCACGCAGAGCAGCCTGGCGCCCGGCAGCCAGAAGCGGGCCCCGAGCAGCAGGGCCCGCCGCAGGACCGTGTCGGCGGTCGCGGCGACATGGTCGAGCGTGTGGCGGCCCCGCGGGGCCTTGGCGATCAGCTCCCTCAGCCGCTCGAGGGTCTCGGCGTGCTCCCCGGCCAGGCCGGCGACCGGATCCGTCAGGTCCGAAATATCGGGACCGAAGGCTTCGTTATAACGTCGGGCGCGATCGGCCGGCAGCCGGAAGCGATCGCCGCTGCGCTCAAGGGTGAGCTCACGCAGCAGCGACTCGATGGAACGCCGCGATGTCGCGGTCTCCCGGACGAGATCGGCCAGAGTCCACCAGTCGCCGCCGCCGAGAAGGCCGAGCGCCCTGCGGAGACGGCGGCTGTCCACGCCCGCCGAGGTCAAGAGCTGATCGATCGCCTCATGAGCCGCCATGCGGCAACTGTATCCATCGTGTTAACCAATGAAGATTCGCGAAGCGGACCCACGGGGACTATTCCGGCAGGGTGCGGTAATCTCTACGTACCATAATTGCAGCAGGGCCAACGTCGTCCCTCTGTTTCGAACAGACGATGACGACGGGAGTGACTAGATGCCTGCTGCCCGCCTTGGCTCACCCAGAGGCTTTCCGGAGCCCCAGGGCCTGTATGACCCCTCGAACGAGCATGACGCCTGCGGCGTGGCCATGGTGGCCGACGTCGCCGGCAGGCGCAGCTATGACATCGTCTCCAAGGCGCTGACGGCGCTCCGCAACCTCGATCATCGGGGGGCCAGCGGCAGCGAGCCCGACACCGGTGACGGCGCCGGCATCCTCACGCAGATCCCCGACGCGTTCTTCCGGGCGGTCGCGGGCTTCCCGCTACCGCAGGAGGGCGCGTACGCCGTGGGCACCGCCTTCCTGCCACTCGACGAGGAGGCCAGGAGCATCTCCGTCGGCCTCATCGAGGAGATCGCCGCCGAAGAGGGCATGACCGTCCTCGGCTGGCGTGACCTGCCGGTCGACCGCGCTCTCCCCGGGGCCAGTGCCCGCGCGGTCATGCCGCATTTCCGGCAGCTGTTCGTCAGCTCGCCCGGCGGCGAGAGCGGCCTCGAGCTCGACCGGCTCGTCTTCGCCTTCCGCAAGCGCGCCGAGCACGAGGCGGACGTCTACTTCGCCTCGTTGTCCAGCCGGACGATCGTCTACAAGGGGATGCTGACCTCCCTGCAGGTCGAGCCGTTCTTCCCCGACCTCGCCGACGAGCGTTACGTCTCGGCCATCGCGCTGGTCCACTCGCGTTTCTCCACCAACACCTTCCCCTCGTGGCCGCTGGCCCATCCGTACCGGTTCATCGCGCACAACGGTGAGATCAACACCGTCAAGGGCAACCGGAACTGGATGCGTGCCCGCGAGGCCATGCTGGCCACCGGCCTCATCCCCGGTGACCTGGAGCGCCTGTTCCCGATCTGCGACCCGGACGGCTCGGACACCGCATCCTTCGACGAGACGCTGGAACTGCTCCACCTGGGCGGGCGGTCGCTGCCCCACGCCGTGCTGATGATGATCCCCGAGGCGTGGGAGAACCACGCCGAGATGGACCCGGCGCGGCGGGCTTTCTACGAGTTCCACTCGACGCTGATGGAGGCCTGGGACGGCCCCGCGTCGATCACCTTCTCCGACGGCACGCTCGTCGGGGCGGTGCTCGACCGCAACGGCCTTCGCCCCGGGCGGTTCTGGGTCACCGACGACGGCCTGGTCGTGCTCGCCTCCGAGGCGGGCGTGCTCGCGGACATCGCCCCGGAGAGGGTCGTCCGCAAGGGCCGCCTCCAGCCGGGCCGCATGTTCCTGATCGACACCGCCCGCGGCAAGATCATCGAGGACGACGAGATCAAGGCCGAGCTCGCGGCGGCCCAGCCGTACGAGGAGTGGCTGCACGCGGGCCTGGTGCGGTTCGAGGAACTGCCCGAGCGCGAGCACGAGCACCCCACGCACGAGGCGCTGGTGCGGCGGCAGCAGACCTTCGGGTACACCGAGGAGGAGCTGCGGATCATCCTGGCGCCGATGGCCAGGACGGCGGCTGAGCCGATCGGCTCCATGGGCACCGACACGCCCGTGGCCGTGCTGAGTGACCGGCCGCGGCTGCTGTTCGACTACTTCAGCCAGCTGTTCGCCCAGGTCACCAACCCGCCCCTGGACGCAATCCGCGAAGAGCTCGTCACCTCGCTGCAGTCGACGATCGGCCCGGAGGGCAACCTGCTCGACCCTGCCGCGCCCTCGTGCCGGCGTCTCGTGCTGCCCTACCCGGTGATCGACAACGACGAGCTGGCAAAGATCGTCCACATCAACGACGAGGGCGCGCTGCCGGGCTTCCAGCCGCACGTCGTCTCGGGTCTGTTCGACGTGGCCGGCGGGGGCGAGGCGCTCACCCGGCGGCTGGAGGAGATCCGCCAGGAGGTCTCCGCGGCGATCCGGGACGGCGCGCGGATCATCGTGCTGTCCGACCGCGGATCCTCCCGCGACAAGGCGCCCATTCCGTCCCTTCTGCTCACCGGCGCGGTGCACCACCACCTCATCCGGGAGAAGTCGCGCACCCGGGTCGGCCTCGTGCTCGAGACCGGCGAGGCCAGAGAGTGCCACCACATGGCCCTCCTCGTGGGGTACGGCGCCAGCGCCATCAACCCCTACCTCGCGCTGGAGACGGCCGAGGATCTGATCGCCACCGGCGTCATCGACCTCGAGCCGCACAAGGCCGTCCGCAACCTGATCAAGGCGTACGGCAAGGGCGTGCTGAAGGTCATGTCCAAGATGGGCGTGTCCACGGTCGCCTCCTACACCGGCGCCCAGATCTTCGAGGCGCTCGGCCTGGGGTCCGAGGTCATCGACCAGTGCTTCACCGGCACGACCTCCCGGCTCGGCGGCGTCGGCTTCGACGTCCTGGCCCGCGAGGCCCTGGAGAGGCATGCCCGGGCCTACCCGCGCGCCGAGAACGCGCACCGGCGCCTGGAGGTGGGCGGCGAGTACCAGTGGCGGCGCGAGGGCGAGCCGCACCTGTTCAACCCGACCACGGTCTTCAAGCTCCAGCACTCCACCCGGACCCGGCGCTACGAGATCTTCAAGGAGTACACCTCGCTCGTCGACGGGCAGTCCGAGCAGCTCATGACCCTGCGGGGCCTGTTCAAGCTGCGTCCGGGCACGCCCATCCCGATCGAGGAGGTCGAGCCGGTCGAGTCGATCGTCAAGCGGTTCTCGACCGGCGCCATGTCGTACGGCTCGATCTCGATGGAGGCCCACGAGACTCTCGCCATCGCCATGAACCGGCTCGGCGCCAAGTCGAACACCGGCGAGGGCGGCGAGGACCCCGAGCGGCTGCACGACCCCGCCCGCCGGTCGGCGATCAAGCAGGTGGCCTCCGGACGCTTCGGCGTGACCAGCGAGTACCTGGTCAACGCCGACGACCTGCAGATCAAGATGGCCCAGGGCGCCAAGCCCGGTGAGGGCGGCCAACTGCCCGGCCACAAGGTGTACCCGTGGATCGCCAGGACCCGGCACTCCACGCCCGGCGTCGGCCTCATCTCGCCTCCGCCGCACCATGACATCTACTCGATCGAGGACCTGGCCCAGCTCATCCACGACCTCAAGAACTCCAACCCGCGCGCCCGCGTCCATGTGAAGCTGGTCGCCGAGGTCGGGGTCGGGACCGTGGCCGCCGGAGTCAGCAAGGCCCACGCCGACGTCGTGCTGATCTCCGGCCACGACGGCGGCACCGGCGCCTCGCCGCTGACCTCGCTCAAGCACGCCGGCGCGCCGTGGGAGCTCGGCCTGGCCGAGACCCAGCAGACGCTGCTGCTCAACGGCCTGCGCGACCGCATCGTCGTCCAGGCCGACGGCCAGCTCAAGACCGGCAGGGACGTCGTCGTGGCCGCCCTGCTCGGCGCGGAGGAGTTCGGCTTCGCCACGGCGCCGCTGGTCGTCTCCGGCTGCGTCATGATGCGCGTCTGCCACCTGGACACCTGCCCGGTGGGCGTCGCCACGCAGAACCCCGAGCTGCGCAAGCGGTTCACCGGCAAGCCCGAGTTCGTGGTGAACTTCTTCGAGTTCATCGCGCAGGAGGTCCGCGAGTACCTCGCGGAGCTCGGCTTCCGCTCGATCGCCGAGGCCGTCGGCCACGCCGAGATGCTCGACACCGCCCAGGCGGTCGAGCACTGGAAGGCCGCGGGGCTGGACCTGTCGCCGATCCTCTACCAGCCGGAACTGCCCGAGGGCACCCCGCTGCACAAGGTCGTCGCGCAGGACCACGGCCTGGACAAGGCCCTGGACAACACCCTCATCCAGCTCGCCGAGGGCGCGCTCGAACTCGGTGACCGGGTGACGCTGGACCTGCCCATCCGCAACGTCAACCGTACGGTCGGGACCATGCTCGGCCACGAGGTGACCAGGCGGTACGGCGGGGCGGGACTTCCGGACGACACGATCGACGTGTCGTTCACCGGCTCGGCGGGCAACTCGTTCGGCGCCTTCGTCCCGCGCGGCGTCACGCTGCGGCTGATCGGCGACGCCAACGACTATCTGGGCAAGGGCCTGTCGGGCGGGCGGCTCGTCGTCCGGCCGCACCCGGACGCGCCGTTCGCGGCCGAGACGCAGGTCATCTCCGGCAACGTCGGCCTGTACGGCGCGACGTCCGGCGAGGTGTTCGTCAGGGGCGTCGTCGGCGAGCGGTTCTGCGTGCGCAACTCCGGCGCCACCGCGGTCGTCGAGGGCGTCGGCGACCACGGCTGCGAGTACATGACCGGGGGCAGGGCGGTCGTCCTCGGCCCCACCGGGCGCAACTTCGCGGCCGGCATGTCGGGCGGCGTCGCCTACGTGCTCGACATCAGGCCGGAGCGCGTCAACCGGGAGATGGTCGAGGTCGAGCCGCTGGAGGACGCGGACGCCGAGTTCTTGAGAGAGATCGTCGAGAGGCATTTCACCGAGACCGGATCCACGGTCGCCAAGGACCTGCTGGCCGACTGGGACTCCGCTCTGGCCAGGTTCGGGAAGGTCATGCCGACGGACTACAAGCGGGTCCTGCGGGCACGGGCCGCCGCCGAGGCCGAGGGCCGGGACATCGACGAGGCCGTCATGGCCGCCGCGCACGGATAAGGGGCACACCAGATGGCTGACCCGAAGGGTTTCATGAGGCACGGGCGTGAGCTGCCGGCGCGCCGTCCCATCGACGTGCGCATCCGCGACTGGCGCGAGGTCTACGAGGACTTCTCCCGTCCGGCTCTCACAAAGCAGGCGGCTCGCTGCATGGACTGCGGCATCCCGTTCTGCCACAACGGCTGCCCGCTCGGGAACCTCATCCCCGAGTGGAACGACCTCGTCTTCCGCGACGACTGGCGCGAGGCGATCGAGCGGCTGCACGCCACCAACAACTTCCCCGAGTTCACCGGCCGGCTCTGCCCGGCTCCGTGTGAGGCGGCGTGCGTCCTCGGCATCAACTCCGACCCCGTCGCGATCAAGCGGGTCGAGGTGGAGATCATCGACAGGGCCTTCGCCGAGGGCTGGGTCACCCCCCAGCCGCCGCTGGACAGGACGGGACGGCGGGTCGCGGTCGTCGGCTCCGGCCCGGCAGGCCTGGCCGCGGCGCAGCAGCTCACCCGCGCCGGGCACGACGTGACCGTCTTCGAGCGGGCCGACCGGATCGGCGGCCTGCTCCGCTACGGGATTCCCGAGTTCAAGATGGAGAAGCGGCACATCGACCGCCGCCTCGAGCAGATGGAGGCGGAGGGCACCCGGTTCCGCACGTCGGTCAACGTGGGCGTGGACGTCACCGTGGCCGAGTTGCGCGAGGAGTTCGACGCGATCGTGCTCGCGGGCGGCGCCACGGCGTGGCGCGACCTGCCGATGCCCGGCCGTGAGCTGGGCGGCGTCCTCCAGGCGATGGAGTACCTCCCGCTGGCCAACCGCGTCCAGCAGGGCGACCTCGCGGAGTCCCCGGTCTCCGCCGAGGGCAAGCACGTCGTGGTGATCGGCGGCGGCGACACCGGCGCCGACTGCATCGGCACGGCCATCCGGCAGGGGGCCGCCTCGGTCACCCAGCTGGAGATCATGCCGAGGCCGCCGGAGTCCCGGCCGGGTGCGCAGCCGTGGCCGACCTACCCGATGTTGTTCAAGATGGAGAGCGCCCACGAGGAGCTTGAGGCCGGCGAGGGGGACCGGGTCTACGCGGTCTCCACGCAGGAGTTCCTCGGTGACGCCGAGGGCAACCTCAGGGCGTTGCGCCTGGTCGACGTCGAGGGGCCGGGAGCCGGGTTCAAGCCGATCCCCGGCACCGAGCGGGAGATCCCCGCGGGCCTGGTCACCCTCGCGATGGGATTCGTCGGACCGGAGAAGAGCGCGCTGCTCACCGGGCTGGCCGAGCTGGCCGGAGATCCGGCCGCGTTCTTCGACGCGCGTGGCAACGTCGCCAGGGGCCGGTCGTACGAGACCGCCGTGGACGGGGTGTTCGCCGCAGGCGACATGGGCCGGGGGCAGTCGCTGATCGTGTGGGCCATCGCGGAGGGCCGTTCCGCGGCCGCGGCGGTGGACCGGTACCTGAGCGGGCGGACGGCCCTTCCGGTCGCCATCCCGCCGACGGCCCGTCCTCTCGTCTGACGCCGGGGACCCGTGCGTGATCGTGGGGGCGATCGCGCACGGGACCTCGCCGGTGCGGCCCGTTTCGCCGGACATCAGCCGGTCGGGACGAGTCTTTGCATGATCACGGCCGGGCTTTTCGCCGGGGAGGGGTAAGGTCCCGGAGCCTGTGCCTGGTCGTGGCGGCGGGGGCGATAGCCGTACAAAACGGGAAGTATCCCTGCAAGGTGGTTGATTCGCGCGCTGGATGGCGGGCACTTGCGAGGGATGCCGGGCCCGGATCGAGGAGGAGTCGTTGAAATCACGGGGGCGTGTCGCGAAGGCACTGTTTTCGATCGCACTGGTGGGCGTCGCGAGCGCTGCCACGGCCGGTGTCTCGATGCCGACCGTCAAGTCCGTCCCGCCCGTCAAGGGCGGCGACTACCTGGTCTTCTACGCCGACGGTGCCCGTGACACGGCCTCACGTGCGGTCACCGCCGCGGGGGGCGTGATCGAGTCCCAGGACGACAGGCTCGGCTACCTCGTCGTACGCGCCCCGGCTCCGGAACCGCTGGCGGACAGCCCCTCCGTCGTCGGGGTCACGCCCGACCTCCCCATCGGCTCCGCCGCCGACATGCCGATGGCGGCACCCCCGCCGAAGACGTCGGGGGGAGCGAAGGCCGTGGCCGGCGACCCGCTGTCCGACCGGCAGTGGGACATGAGAATGATCGGCGCCACGCCCACCGGGTCGTACGCCAAGGCGCGGGGCAACCACCAGGTGCTGGTGGGCATCATCGACACCGGGGTCGACGGCAACCACCCCGACATCGCGGCCAACTTCAACCGCCAGTTGAGCCGCAACTTCGTCACCGACCTGCCGAACGACGTCAACGGCAAGAAGTTCGACGGCGCCTGCGAGGTGGCGGGCTGCAAGGACCCCGCCGACGTGGACGACGACGGGCACGGCACCCATGTGGCCAGCACCATCGGCTCGCCGATCAACGGTATCGGCGTCGCCGGGGTCGCACCCGACGTGTCGCTGGTCAACCTGAGGGCCGGGACCGACTCCGGCTACTTCTTCCTCAAGCCGACCATGGACGCCCTGGCCTACGCGGGCGACGTGGGTGTCGACGTGGTCAACATGAGCTTCTACGTCGACCCCTGGACGTTCAACTGCGCGGCCAGCCCGCAGGACTCGCGGGCCGACCAACTGGCCCAGCGCGGCATCCTCGTCGGCATGCGCAGGGCCGTCGCCTACGCACACCAGCGCGGCGTCACCATGGTCACCGCCATCGGCAACAGCGGCTCCGACCTGGGCAAGCCGAGCAAGGACACGGCCAGCCCCGACTATCCGCTCGGGGCCGAGAAGGAGCGCACGGTCGACAACACCTGCCTCAACGTGCCGACCGAACTCCCCGGAGTCATCGCGGTCTCCTCGGTGGGCCCCAGCGGCCAGAAGGCCGCCTACTCCGACTACGGGGTCGAGCAGACCGACATCGCGGCGCCGGGCGGCGACATCTTCGACAGCGGGACCTCTCTGGTCGGGGAGCGCAGGGAGATCCTCGCCGCGGCCCCGACCGCCGTGCTGAAGGCCGGGCACCAGATCGACGGCAACGGCAACCCGGTCGACGCGTCCGTCGTGCGCGACTGCCGTGGGGGGACGTGCGCCTACTACCAGTACCTTGAGGGCACCTCGATGGCCGCCCCGCATGTGACGGGAATCGCGGCGATCATCATCAGCCGGTTCGGCGTGCCCGGCAAGGGCGGTCTGACCATGGACCCGAACCAGGTGGAGAAACTCCTGTACGCGTCGGCGACCCAGACGTCCTGCCCGACGCCGCGCGCCTTCAAGTACGGCACGGCCACGCAGACGTGTGAGGGGACCAAGGAGCGGAACGGCTTCTTCGGCCACGGCATAGCCAACGCCGCCCAAGCCGCCACCCTCACCCCCTGACACCCCCCTCGTGGGGGGGATGGAGGGTGATCATGCACAGGTTCGGGGGCAGGTGCACTGACGTGCGCGAACTTGGTCCGTGATCATGCAGAGGTTCGGAATCTTGCCGCGTGACCTGGCCAAACGGTGGGCGTGATCATGCGCACTTTCGGCGATCGGGTCGTCGACCTGGGCCGATATCGGCCGTGATCATGCAGCGGCCGGCTCGTTGCATGATCACGCGTTGAATTCGCCCTGGTGGTGGGGTGCTTCCCCGAATCTGTGCATGATCACGAAATCGGGATTCGCAGGTCAGGCGGCCTTTCGCCGAATCCGCGCATGATCACGGACCAAGTTCGCGCACGTCGGCGGCCCCTTCGCCGAACCTGTGCATGATCACCCCCAAATCACGAGCGCACTCAAGGGAGGGTGAGTAGGAGTACGGATGTTCTGGGGGAGGGGGCGATCTACTTTCGGGGGCGGAGGGCAGATCAATGACTTATCGCGTCATCTCAGAAGCCACCATGGTGGTCCACTTCCTGGTCATCGCCTACATCGGTCTGGGCGGCTTCCTGGCCTGGTACCGGCCGCGGCTGATCTGGCCGCACCTGCTGGCGTGCGCCTGGGGCCTCGTGCAGCTCACCGGCCTGGTGGAGTGCCCCCTGACGGCCCTGGAGAACTGGGCACGGGCCCACGCGGGGGAGCGCGGCCTGGCTCCCGGCGGCTTCATCGACACCTACATCGAGGGCGTGGTCTACCCCGCGGACCACATCGCCCTCGTACGGCTGATCGTGGTGTCCGTGATCCTGGTCTCGTGGGCGGGCTTCCTCTTCCGCCTCCGGCGTCGCGCCGAAGTCGCGGGGGCGACCCCGTCCCCCGGGAACACGGCCCGTTGATCAGTTGGAGATGCCGCAGGTGTCCTCGGCGTACGACAACATGGTCGCCTGCGTCTGCTTCGACGGAGTGGCGATCAGCCAGTAGGTCTCCCCGTCGGCCACGGTGCCCCAGACGGGGAACAGGAACGCCTTCTTGGCCTCGCCGAACGCGTGCGGGTCGCAACGCGCGGGGGTGACGACCACCGGGATCTCCAGGCTCCGCACTCCCGGCTCGAGCACCACGACCGGATGGCGTTTGCCCGACACCGGCAGGATGTTGAAGTGGGTGGTGCCGCCGAGGTCGTCGATGGCGACCGCCTCGTTGCCGGTCTTCCTCGTGACCAGGAGGTCCCCGCGCAACTCCTTGCCCTCGTGCGTCCAGGAGTCGCCGAATGTGACGTCAGCCGACTCCCGCAGGATGAAGGCCCCGCACTCGGCGTTCACCAGCCCGCTCAGCGTCGGGTCGGGATGCGGAATGGTGAAGGTGACCTTCCGGAGCGGCCCGTTTCCCACCTGGATGTGGGCGATCACCGTCGCCGGCCGGACCGCGGGGATCCGTGCCGGATCGCAGCGGGCCTGGCCGTACGGGATCCGGAGGTCGGTCCGGGGAGTCCGGCCGAGTGTCGTGTCCACCCGTTCAGGGGGAAGTTTCACGAACGAGGCGGTGACGAGTTGCACGTCCTGGAATCGCACCGGCGTCGTGGTGTCGTTCCGGACGGACACCTCGATCGCGTGCGCGGCCTCGCCACTGCGCCACTGGTTCAGCGACACGGAAACCCCGGCCGGGGGCTGGTCCGATTCGGTAGTCTGAGCTGAACAGGCAGCCGCCAAGAAGAGCGCCACGACGGCACCGAATGCCCGGAAACGTCCCATGGATGGTCACGTTAGGGCACGTAGGTGATCACGTGAAGTCTCTGAACATTTGGCGACAGGTATGTGGGTCGTCACTACCAAGTGGTCTGTACCAATTAGGGTGGGGTATGTGAGTCGTCGAGCAAAGATCGTCTGTACCCTTGGGCCCGCCACCTCCTCCCCGGAGCGATTGCGCGAGCTCATCGCCGCAGGGATGAACGTGGCCCGTTTCAACCTCTCCCACGGCAGCCACGAGCTGCACAAGGAGGTGTTCGACCGGGTCAGGGCCGCCGCCGACGAGCTGGGTGAGGCCGTAGGCGTACTCGCCGACCTCCAGGGTCCCAAGATCCGCGTCGGCCGGTTCGCGTCCGGTCCCGTACGGCTCGGCTTCGGCGACGTGTTCACCGTCACCACCGAGGACGTCCCCGGAGACCGGGACATCGTCTCCACCACCTACGCGGGTCTGCCCGGTGACGTGAATCCGGGTGACACGATCCTCGTGGACGACGGCCGCCTCAACCTCGAGGTGACCGCCGTGGAGGGCCCGCGCGTCGTCACGCGTGTGGTCATCGGCGGGATGATCTCCGACAACAAGGGTCTCAACCTCCCGGGTGTCGCCGTCAGCGCCCCGACGCTCACCGAGAAGGACGAGGCGGACCTGCGCTGGGCACTCCGCACGGGCTTCGACATGATCGCCCTGTCGTTCGTGCGGACGGCGGAGGACGCCCAGGTGGTCCGCGACATCATGGACGAGGAGGGCGTGCATCTGCCGCTCCTCGCCAAGATCGAGAAGCCGCAGGCGGTCGATCAGCTCGAGGAGATCGTCGACGCGTTCGACGGCGTCATGGTCGCCCGTGGCGACCTGGGCGTGGAGCTCCCGCTCGAGCAGGTCCCGATCGTGCAGCGCCGCTGCATCGAGCTGTGCCGCGAGAAGGCCCACCCGGTCATCGTGGCCACCCAGATGCTCGACTCGATGATGAGCGCCCCTCGCCCGACCCGCGCCGAGACCTCCGACGTCGCGTACGCGGTGATGGACGGCGCCGACGCGGTCATGCTCTCCGGCGAGACCTCGGTGGGCACCTACCCGATCGAGTCGGTCGCCACGATGGCCCGCATCGCCACCGCCGCCGAGGGCACCACGCTGCACGCCACCCACCACCTCGACCGCCTGCCCGAGACCACCGGCGGCGCCATCGCGCGCGCCGCGGCTGAGGTCGGCGCGATCGTGGGGGCCAAGGCACTGGTTGCCTTCACGATGTCCGGCGAGACCGCCCGCCGCCTCGCCCGCTACCGGTCGTCGATCCCGCTGCTGGCGTTCACCTCCAACCCGCAGGTCCGCGGCCAGCTCGCGCTGACGTGGGGCGTCGAGACCTTCGAGGTCCCGTTCGTGCACCACACCGACGACATGGTCCGCCAGGTCGAGGCGTCGTTGCTGACCCTCGGCCACTGCGAGAAGGGCGACAAGATCGTCATCGTCGCCGGCTCCCCGCCCGGGAACCCCGGGTCGACCAACGCGCTCCGGGTGCACACGATCGGCTCCGCGGTGTCCAACACCCGCTGATCGACTCCGCCCAGACAACGGCCACCGCTCCGGCGGTGGCCGTTCTGCGTGTGACTCCCGGTGGCCCGGGAAAACCGGTTGATCGCGCCATGCCCCTGATGAACCATGGCAGGTGCGAGAGGCCCGATCCCGTCTCCATGCGCCGGTGAGGAGTGCTGCGCCCGACGATGCCTTCAGATGACGATGATCCAGATGCGGCCCCGGGCGCCCGGCAACTCTCGTGGCGCGCGCTGTGGCGGCTGAAGTCCTACCTCAGGCCCTACAACCGCGTGCTCGTCGTGTCGTGGGTGGCCGCCTTCCTCGGCATCGCCGCGGGCACCGCCGTCCCGCTCGTGGGCAAGCAGATCATCGACGGGCCCGTCGGCCACGGTGACCTCGGAGGCCTCCTGCCGCTCGGCCTGCTCGCCCTCGTGCTGGGGATCGCGGAGGCGGTCCTCATCTTCGTCCGGAGATGGTCGCAGGCGGGACCGGTCCTCGGCCTGGAGACGGCGATCCGCGACGACCTCTACCGCCGGCTGCAGAGCCTGCCGATGAGCTTCCACGGCGAATGGCAGTCGGGCCAGTTGTTGTCGAGGGCGACGACCGACCTCTCGACGATCCGCAGGTTCCTCGGGTTCGGCGCGCTGTTCCTCGTCATGAACGTGCTCCAACTCATCGCCGTCACCATCGTCCTGTTCCACATGTACTGGCCGCTCGGCCTGATCGTCGCGGTCTCGGCCGTGCCGATCGTCGTGTTGTCGCTCCGGTTCGAGAAGCGGTACATCGGCATCTCCCGCCGGGTCCAGGACCAGCAGGGCGACCTCGCCACCCTCGTCGAGGAGGCGGCGGTGGGCATTCGGACGATCAAGGCGTTCGGCCGCAGCCGGCATCTCTACGAGGGGTTCGACGAGACCGCCCGCGGGATCCACCGGACGTCGCTCGCCAAGGTACGGCTGGCCTCGCGGTTCTTCACCTTCCTCGAGGTGGTCCCGAACGTCACCCTGGCCATGGTCGTGCTCGTCGGCGCGCTCGCCGTCGCACGTGACGCGCTCACCCTCGGCACGCTGGTGGCGTTCACGACGCTCGTACTCCAGCTCGTCTGGCCGGTCGCCTCCCTCGGCTACATCCTCGCGATGGGACAGGAGGCCATGACCTCGGCCGACCGCGTCACCGAGGTGCTGGACACCGTCCCGGAGATCGTCGGAGGGACCGAGGTCATCGAGCACCCACGCGGGCATCTCCGGTTCGAGGGTGTGGAGTTCCGCCATCCCGGCGGCGCGCGCTCGGTGTTGCGCGACGTCTGGCTGGACGTGCGGCCGGGGGAGACCATCGCCGTCGTCGGGGCGACGGGCTCGGGGAAGACCACGCTCACGGCACTCGTCCCGCGGCTCATCGACGTCACGGGCGGCCGCGTCACCATCGACGGGCACGACGTCCGCGACCTGACGCTGCCCGCGCTCCGGTCGGTGGTCGCGACGGCGTTCGAGGAGCCGACGCTGTTCTCGATGAGCGTCAGGGAGAACGTCATGCTGGGCCACGGCGACGCCGGTGAGGACGACGTCCGGGAGGCCCTGGAGATCGCCCAGGCCACGTTCGTGTACGACCTGCCGTGGGGCCTGGACACCAGGATCGGCGAGCAGGGGATGTCGTTGTCCGGCGGCCAGCGGCAACGGCTCGCCCTCGCCCGCGCGGTCCTCGGCAAGCCGCGGATCCTCGTCCTGGACGACACGTTGTCGGCGCTGGACGTCGAGACCGAGGCGCTGGTGGAGGAGGCGCTGCGCCGGGTCCTCGCCGACGCGACCGGCCTGGTCGTCGCACACAGGGCCTCGACGGTGCTGCTCGCCGACCGGGTGGCCCTGCTCAGGGACGGAACCATCCAGCACGTCGGCCGACATCCCGACCTGCTCGCCACGGTCCCCGAATACCGGGCCCTGCTCGCCCAGGACGCCGACCTCGACCCCGACAGGGCGCTGCGGTGAGCGACTCCTGGCGCGGGGTCGCGGCCGAGGACAAGGACCACATCCCCGAGAACGTCTCCCTCCTGCTGCGGTCCCGCTCCCGCCGACTGCTCGGCGATCTCCTGCGCCCGCACAGGAGGGCGATCGCGCTGCTGACCGCCGTCATCGTGGTGTCCAACGCGGCCGGCCTCGCCCTGCCGTACCTGGTGAAGACCGGCATCGACAGCGGCATCCCGCCGATGGCCGACGGGCGGGGCTCGGGCACGCTGCTGACGATCGTGGCGGCGATCGTGGGGGCCGCGCTGGTCCAGGCCGTCACCCGGCAGGCGTTCCTCCAGCTCGCCGGGCGGATCGGGCAGGACATCCTGCTCGAGTTGCGGCGCCGGGTCTTCACGCACTTCCAGAAGTTGTCGTTGTCGTTCCACGAGGGCTACACGTCCGGCCGGGTGATCTCACGGCTCACCTCCGACGTCGAAGCCATCGCCGAGTTGCTGGACTCCGGCTTCGACGGCCTGGTCACCGCGGTGCTCACACTGTTCGGCACGGCCGCCATGCTCCTCGTGCTCGACGTCCACCTCGGGCTCGTCGCGCTGCTGCCGCTGCCCGTGCTGCTGCTGTTCACGCGCTGGTTCCGCCGGGAGTCGAGCGCCGCCTACCGCCGGACGCGTGAGACCGTCGCGCTGGTCATCGTTCACTTCGTGGAGTCGATGACCGGGGTCCGCGCGGTGCAGGCCTTCCGCCGGGAGCCGCGCAACCAGGAGATCTTCGAGAGGCTCAACGCCGACTACCGCGAGGCGAACACGCGCGGGTCGCGACTCATCGCGATCTTCATGCCCGGGATCAAGCTCATCGGCAACGTCACGGTCGCCCTCGTCCTGCTGTACGGCGGGTGGCTCGCGTTGCACGGCACGGTCACGGTGGGGGTGCTGGCGGCGTTCCTGCTCTACCTCCGCCAGTTCTACGAGCCGATGCAGGAGATCAGCCAGTTCTACAACGCGCTCCAGTCGGCCGGCGCCGCCCTCGAGAAGCTGTCGGGGGTGCTGGAGGAGCAGCCGGGCGTGGCGGAACCGCGCCGCCCCCGGGAGCTGACCCGTGCGAGCGGGGCGCTGCGGTTCGACGCCGTCGAGTTCGCCTACGGGGAGGGTCCGCGGGTCCTGCCCCGGCTGGACCTGGAGATCCCCGCCGGCCAGACCGTCGCGGTGGTGGGGACGACGGGCGCGGGCAAGACGACGCTGGCCAAGCTCATCTCGCGCTTCTACGACCCCGTGTCCGGGCGGGTCATGCTCGACGGCGTGGACCTGCGCGACCTGGACGAGGCCACGCTGCGGCGGTTCGTGGTCATGGTGACCCAGGAGAACTTCCTGTTCACCGGGACGATCGCGGACAACATCGGGTTCGGCCGTCCCGGCGCGCCCATGGAGGCGGTCGTCGAGGCCGCCGAGGCGATCGGCGCCCACGAGTTCATCACGGCCCTCCCCGAGGGTTACCACACCCAGGTCGGCAAGCGGGGCGGCCGGATATCGGCGGGGCAGCGCCAGCTCGTCGCGTTCGCCAGGGCGTTCCTCGCCGACCCCGCCGTGCTGATCCTCGACGAGGCGACCTCGAGCCTCGACGTGCCGAGCGAGCGGATGGTCCAGCGGGCCCTGCGGACCATCCTCGCCGACAGGACCGCGCTGATCATCGCCCACCGCCTCTCCACGGTGGAGATCGCCGACCGGGTGCTCGTCATCGAGGGCGGGCGCATCGTCGAGGACGGCCCGCCCGACCGGCTCATCGAGGGATCCGGCCGTTTCTCCCGGCTCCATCAGGCCTGGGTCGACAGCCTCGCCTGACCCGCGCCGGCCTGGCCCGCGCAGGCCCGACCTGCCTCGGCCTGACCGTCTCCGCCTGACCGCCCGGCGGCCGGGTGGAACCGCCGTACGGCTCGCGCTCCCACGCGAGCCGTACCGGCTTCCGGGTCCGCCGGGTTCTCGCGGTCAGCCGACCGGGACCGGGTAGTCCTTGGCGAGGTCGGAGACCGCGGCCTCCTTGAGGACGACCGAGCCGCCGACCGCCGCCTTGTCGGGCTTGAGGATGTAGGACGCCCGGGACGCCGGCTTGTCGAAGAACGTGAAGTCCATCGGGGTGCCGAAGCCGCCTTCGAAGGTCGACTGCGAGCGGTGCGCGGCCAGGATGCCCTCGTGGCTGAGGTCCTTGGCGGCGCAGGCCTTCTTGACCGCCTCATCCACGATCATGGCGGCGCTCCAGCCGGTGGGGACGGCGTTGTCGAGGGTCTGCCCGGGATATTTCGCCTGATAGTCGGCGACCAGCTTCTGCATCGCGGGCATGGGCGCGCTCACCGGCGCTCCGGCCGTCATGACGTAGAAGTCCTTCAGCAGCGCGGGCGCCGCCGGGGTGCCGAGCAGTTGCGGCGAGTAGGCGGAGTTGCTGCCGACGAACGGCACGTCCATGCCGCCCGCCAGTGCGACCCCGACGAGCGACGCGGCCTGCCTCGGCCCGACCGAGACGAGCACGGCCTTGACCTTCGCCGCCTTGAACGCGGCGACCTGCGCGCTCATGTCCTGGTCGGTGGCCTTGATCTTCTGCTCCACGATCTCCAGGCCGAGCTTGTCCGCGGCGTACTTCGAGCCGTTGAGCGCGCTCTCGCCGTAGTCGCCCTCGAAGTACAGGTGCCCGACCTTGTCGCCGGCCTTGATGCCCTTCTCCTTCGTGAGGAAGTCCACACCGTTGATCATGTCGATGTCGTACGTCGTGCCGGTCACCTGGATCGCCCGGCTGCCCAGCAGGGACGTCGCCCATGCCATCGGGATGGTGAGGAGCTTGTCGGTGTCGATGCGCTGCTTGAGCGCCGTGACCATGGGCGAGCCGATGAACTGCGGGATCGCCGCGGACTTCGGCCCGATCTCCGTGTAGGCGGCGACCGCCTTCTGCGTGTCGTAGCCGTGGTCGCGGACGATGACCTCGTACTTGCGTCCGCACGCTCCGCCCGCGGCGTTGGCCTGCTCGAAGTACAGCTGCTGCGCCTGGGTCAGGCTCTTCCCGAGCGAGGCGTACGGTCCGGTCAGGTCAGTGACCACGCCCACGGTGATCGTCGTGGCGGTCACGCCCGGGCCGGTCTTCACGCCGTCGCCGCCGGTGGCGGGCGCTCCGCCCACCGCCTTGTCGCTGGCGCAGGAGGCCGCCGCCAGGGCGAGGACGGCTAGCGTCGCGATGCGGGCGCGGGTGCCGAATTTGGCCATCTGAGCTCCTTGATTCGAGGGATGACGCGGCGGAGCCGCGTGGCGAGCCCGAGCAGACCGCCGGGCAGGAACAGCACCACCGTCACGACGGCGGCGCCGTAGAGGATGCGCGCGGCCTCGGCGGGGGACACCCCGCCGGAACCGGGCTCGGCCACCAGCGGCAGGGCGTCGCTGTAACGCGTCAGCAGCTGGGGGAGGAGGGAGACGAACACCGCTCCGATGACGGCCCCCGCGACCGATCCGAGACCCCCGATCACGATCATGGCGAGATAGTCGAGCGACAGCAGGAAGCCGAAGTAGTCCGGCACCGCCCGCTGGAAGACCAGGGCGACGAGCACGCCGGCCAGCCCGCCGTACATGGACGACAGGACGAACACGCCCGCGCGGTAACGCGCGACCGGGACGCCCATCACCCCCGCCGCGATCTCGTGGTCCCTGATGGTGTTCATGGCGAGGCCGGGACGGCCGCGCAGCACGCCCCGCGCGAACGCCGCCGCGGCGGCGAGCACCAGGAGACCGAGGAACCACAGCCGCTCCAGCGCCCCGAAGGGCACGTTGAGCAGCACGAGGCCGGGGGAGTCCGCGAACACGAAGCCGAACAGCTCCATCGGAGGCACCGCGCGGCCGTTGTAGCCGCCCGTGAGCGGCTCGGCGTTGAAGAGCACGTGCTGACCCCCGAAGATCAATGCGAGGGTGGCGATGCCCAGATAGGCGCCCTTCAGACGTCCCGCGATCGGGCTGAACAACCCGCCCGCGACGCCCGCGAGGATCACCGCGACGACGGCGGCCAGCGGCGTCGGCAGCCCCACGTCGGTCGACAGGTACACGTAGGCGTACGCGCCGACGGCGAGGAAGAACGCGTGGCCGAGCGACAACTGCCCGGTCGCCCCGGTCAGCAGGTTGATGCCGATGGCGCCGACCGCCGCCGACATCGCGAACAGGCCCGTCTGGAGCCAGAAGCCCTCCAGGTAGAAGGGCGCGACGACCGCGGCCACCACGACCACCCCCCAGACGGCGCCGAGCGTGATCCACCTCGATCTCCTAGACACGGGCCAACTCCTTCGTGCCGAAGATCCCGGCGGGCCGGAACAGCAGGATCACGATCATCACCAGGAACGGCGCGGCGTCGCCGATGCCGCGTCCGAGGAAGGCCAGCTGACTCTGGTATCCGCTCATCAGCGCCTCGGTCACCCCGACGATCAGCCCGCCGGCCAGCGCGCCGGTCGTCGAGTCCAGCCCGCCGAGGATCGCCGCGGGGAAGGCCTTCATGGCGGCGGCCGTCGTGCTGCGGTCCAGACCCGGCGTGGGGAAGACGCACAGGAACAGGGCCGCGATCGCGGCGAGCGCACCCGCAACGGCCCAGGCGCTGAGCGAGACCCGGCCAAGCCGTACGCCCATCAGGGCGGCGGTCTCCGCGTCCTCCGCGGTGGCCCGCATGGCCACGCCCCACCCCGTGAACTTGAACGCCAGCAGGAACGCCGTGATCAGTGCGGCGGCGACCCCCAGAGCGACGATGCGGGTCTCGGCGATCGTGATCGGGCCCAGGTGCAGGACCTGGTCCCGCCACGGATCCCCCAGGGCGAGGACGTCGGTTCCGATCTCCCGGGTGAGCTCGGTCGTCAGCAGGATGTCCACGCCGATCGTCACGATCGCCAGCACGCCGTGCGAACCGACCCGCGCCCGCCTGATGATCAGGAACTCGATCAGCGCCCCGACCAGCGCGGCGCCCGCGACCCCGGCCGCGAGGGCGAGCCAGAAGCCGAGCGCCGGATGCAGCTTCGCGACCAGGAACCCGCCCGCGAGCAGCAGCGAGGCGTGCGTGAAGTTCACCACCTCGGTCGCCTTGAAGATGACGACGAACCCGAGCGCGATCAGCGCGTACACGGCTCCGACGGAGATCCCGTTGACGAGAAGCTCCAGGAAGGTGGTCATGAGGGGCTCTCCTCGATGTCGCCGAGGTAGGCGCGGATCACCTCGGGATCGCGTTGGATCTCGTCGGGCTCGCCGTCGGCGATGCGCTTGCCGAAGTCGAGGACGGTCACGGAGTCGGCGATCCGCATGACGATCCCCATGTCGTGCTCGACCAGCAGGATCGAGATGCCGAGGCTCTCCCGGACGGAGACGATCAGGTCGGCCATCTCCCGCCGCTCCTCGCTGTTCATGCCGGCGACCGGTTCGTCGAGGAGCAGCAGGCGCGGCTCCATGCACAGCGCCCGGGCGAGCTCGACGCGCTTCTGCGTCCCGTACGGCAGCAGCCCGACCGGAGTAGGCAGCGCGTCGGCGACGCCGACGAACGCGGCGATCTCCTCCACCCGCGCGCCGTGCCGTACGGCCTCCCGCCGGGCCGAGGGCAGCCGCAGCCCGGCGGAGACGAAGCCGCTCCTGGTCAGCCGATGACGGCCGAGCATGAGGTTGTCCCGCACCGTGAGCCGAGGGGACAACGCGATGTTCTGGAACGTGCGCGCCACTCCGAGCGCCGCCACCTGGTGCGGCCGCGACGCCGTCAGTTCCGCGTCGCCGAACCGCACGCTCCCCGACGTCGCCCGGTACACGCCGGACAGCACGTTGAAGCACGTCGACTTGCCCGCGCCGTTCGGCCCGATGAGCGCGTGCGTGCTGCCGGGCCTGACCGTGAAGCTCACGGCGTCGAGCGCGACGAGGCCGGCGAACCTGACCGTGACGTCGCTGACCACGAGTTCCGGGATCACGCCGTCCACCTCGACAATGTCCGGACCGGTCGGGGCGGGTCGTCCGGCGGGGCGTTCTCCGCGTTGATACCAACCGGTCGGTCTGTCTCGGGCGTGCCGACGCCCAGATACCGGCGCCGTACCTCGTCGCTGGCGGCCAGTTCCGCCGCCGGGCCCGACAGGGCGACCTCGCCCACCTCCAGCACGTACGCGTGGGACGCCAGCCCCAGGGCCATCGCCGCGTTCTGCTCCACCAGGAGCACGGAGGTGCCCTGGGCGTTGATCTCTCTGATCGTGGCCGCGATGCGGGCCGCCATCTTCGGAGCGAGGCCGAGAGTGGGCTCGTCGAGCAGCAACATCGACGGGTTCGCCATCAGGGCCCGTCCGATCGAGAGCATCTGCTGCTCGCCGCCCGACAGCAGGCCCGCCCTCTGGTGCGCCCGTTCCGCGAGGATCGGGAACAGCGCGTGGACCCGGTCGCGCGCCTCGCCCGCCTTCGCGCGATCGCGGACGCCCAGCGCCCCGGCCCGCAGATTCTCGGCCACGGTCATCCGGGCGAAGACGCGGCGGCCCTCCGGCACCTGGACCACGCCACGTGCGACGGCGGTCGCCGGCGACCCGTTCAGCCGTGAGCCGCCGAAGGACACCGTGCCGGAGGTGACCCCGCCCCGGTGGAACCTCAGCGTGCCCGACACGGCGCGAAGGAGCGTCGTCTTGCCCGCGCCGTTCGCACCGAGGACCGCCACCACCGCACCGCGCGGAACGGTGACGCGGATTCCTCTCAACGCGCGTACGGGGCCGTAGTGCACCGCCAGATCCGCGATCTCCAGGCCTGCCTCACCAGCCATCAACCCCTCCTGTGACTCCGATGAAGGCACAGACAACCCATCGCGTCGAGCCGCGTCCAGATCTGCCCGGCAAGTCGGGTCCTCAGCCCATGTCGTTGACACACGACTTGTGCGACAGCACAATCCACGGTCACGAAACGAGAACCGAACCTTGTTCCAGACCCGAAGTGCTGGCACATTCGGACCCATGAGGTCCAGGACGGAATCCGAGATCCGGGAACTGCTGAGGACCTCCGCCGCCTTCTTGCTGGAACGGATCCCCGAGCTCACCGACGAGCTCGTGAAACGCGGCAGGGAGAACGACGAGGCCTACCGGATCAACATCCCCATCGAGGATCACTGGAAGAGCACCTACGAGGGGCTGCGCATCGGCATCACCGCCATCCTCCAGCCGCGGCACGAACGACGCGACGTCGAGTACGCGCAGACGGTGGGGCGCAGGCGGGCCGAGCACGGGCTGCCGCTCGACTCGCTCATGCGCAGCTACCGGCTGGCCGCCCAGGTCACGTGGAACGGCTTCATCGACATCGTCGGCGACCGGAACCCCGAGAAGCTGCCCGCACTGCTGCGCAGCGCCACTCACGTGTGGCACGCCATCGACCGGCAGGCCGTGGCGGCCGCCGACGCCTACCGCCGCCGGGAGAACGAGCTGCTCGGCCGGGGGAACGAGCGGGTGCACGCGATGCTGGACGCCCTGCTCGAAGGGCGGGCGGACGCGGCCGTCGGACAGGTCGCGGCGGCCGCCCTGGAGCTCCCGGAACACGGCCGCTATGCGGTCGTCACAACGCGGCTCCCCGAGCGGGTCCACCGGCCCGAGATCATCGGCGGCATGCTGTTCCTGTGGCGCATGCGGACCGACTACGAGATGGCCGTGGTGTTCATGGGCGACCGGTCGCTGGACGACCTCGTCGAGGCCATCAGGCCCATCGTGTGCGGGATCGCCGGCATCAGCCCCGTCGTCGAGGGGCTCGCGGAGCTCGGCAACGCCCGGCGGATGGCCGAGCTCGCCATGCGGACGTGTTCCGGCACCCGGCCGGAGATCGCGAGGCTCGACCGGCGGCTGCCCGCCGCGCTGGTGGTCTGCCAGCCCGAGCTGGCCAGGCACCTGGCGAGCGGCGTGCTCGGGCCGGTGTTGTCCTCACCGGAGCGCGGGGTGCTCCTGGCCACTTTGGAGGCCTGGCTCCGGTGTGAGGGCTCGGCGGTGCGGGTGGCGAGCGAGCTGTACTGCCATCGGAACACGGTCTTCAACCGGGTGCGCAGGATCGAGCAGATGACCGGGCGCTCGCCGTCGCGGCCGCGCGACGCCGTGGAATTGTCCCTCGCCCTCGATGCCGTACGGCTCCTGCCGGACACCTGATCGGTGTCGGGAAGCAGGCAAAGAGCCCGAAATCGCGTCGACCGGGTCGCGTGCGCCGATGACGGCGTCCGCCGGTGAGATTTCGGAGATGATTTTTACGATTACTGCAAGTGCCCCGGGTGGGACTCGAACCCACACTGTACGGGTTTTGAATCCGCTCCCTCATGCCAATTGGGGTACCGGGGCTTCAATCCGGACATACGTTGACTTGTCCGAACCCGTCGTCATAGAGCTTAGCGGAGAGATGATCGACCGCGTGGCCCCTGGCGTGGTCCTAATGTAGCGGACGTCGGTAACCTCTTGTGCGTGAGTACGCAGCGGCGAGTGGTGATCGCGGAAGACGAGGCACTGATCCGTCTCGACCTCAAGGAGATGCTCGAAGAGGACGGCTACGCCGTCGTGGGGGAGGCGGGCGACGGCGAGACCGCGGTCAAGCTGGCCATGGAGTTGCGGCCCGACCTGGTGATCCTCGACGTGAAGATGCCGGTCCTCGACGGGATCTCGGCCGCTGAGCGGATCGTGTCCGAGCGGATCGCGCCCTGTCTCATCCTGACCGCGTTCTCGCAGCGCGATCTGGTCGAGCGCGCCAGGGACGCGGGGGCCATGGCCTATCTGGTCAAGCCGTTCACCAAGGGCGACCTGGTTCCGGCGATCGAGATGGCGGTCAGCCGCCACGAGGAGATCTCGGCGCTGGAGAAGGAGGTTTCCACCCTTTCCGAGCGGCTGGAGACCAGGAAATTGGTGGAGCGGGCGAAAGGCCTGCTCATGACCCGGCACGGGTGGACCGAGCCGCAGGCGTTCCGGTGGATCCAGAAGGCGTCGATGGACCGGCGGCTGAGCATGCGCCAGGTGGCCCAGGCCGTCGTCGACGACGGCGCCGGAGAAGCCGCGCCGTCCGCGTGACGCCTTTATGGCGGAGTGAATTTCGGTGCTCAGTGGTATCCGAGTGCCGGTTGGGACGCCTGTGGCGAAATGTACGGAGAGAGCGCACACCGGGCTCCTGCTCAGAAAGGTTCCCCCCATAAGTTGAGGAGTTATTACGACTCCGCAACCAAGTGTGGACAGTTCTGACGCATGCCTGGTCGGAGGTCCCTTGCGGTATGTACGTTTCCACCATTCGATCGGGACCGGTCGGCGATGCTGCCGTTTCCCGGCCTGGATGAAGGAGATGCTTCATGATCCGCATTGCCCCCCTTGGGCGCGTGCTGGCCGTCGCCGCGGCCGCCAGCCTCGCCCTGACGGCCTGTGGCGGTGGCGAGGAGACCGCCGCGCCGACGTCTTCGGCGCCCGCCTCCTCAGCGCCCGCCGCTGCCAAGGGCGACGGCGTTCTCACCGTCGGCACGCTGCTGCCGCAGACCGGTTCGCTCGCCTTCCTTGGCCCGCCGGAGTTCGCGGGTGTCAAGCTGGCGGTTCAGGAGATCAACGCCGCCGGCGGCGTCCTCGGCAAGCCGGCCGTCGAGATCGACACCGACTCGGGTGACACCTCGACCAACATTGCCTCGCAGTCGGTTGACAAGCTGCTTCAGCAGAACGCCGACACCATCATCGGTGCGGCGTCCTCGTCTGTTTCGCTGTCGGTCATCGACAAGATCACGGGCGCCGGCGTGGTGCAGATCTCGCCCGCCAACACCTCTGACGAGTTCACGACGTACAACGACAAGGGCCTGTACTTCCGTACGGCTCCGCCGGACGTTCTCCAGGGCCGCGTGCTCGGCGACCTCATCCTCGCCGACGGCAGCGACAGCGTGGGCATCCTCGCCCTCCAGGACGCGTACGGCACCGGCCTGGCGGACAACGTCCAGAAGGCGGTCGAGGGCGGCGGCGGCCAGGTCGTCTCGAAGGTCATCTACGACCCGAAGGCGGCCGACTTCTCCGCGGACGTCGCGAAGATCAAGGAAGCCAACCCCAAGGCCATCGCGCTGATCGGCTTCGACGAGACGAAGAAGATCGTGCCTGAGCTGGTCAAGCAGGGCCTGACCGCCGACAAGGTGAAGTGGTACTTCGTCGACGGCAACCTGTCCAACTACGGCACCGGCAAGGACGGCTTCCCCAAGGGCACGCTGGACGGCGCGAAGGGCACCCAGCCCGGCGCCGAGGTCTCCGACGACTTCAAGGCGAAGCTCAAGACGGCCGACCCGAGCCTGAAGGACTTCAACTACGGTCCCGAGTCCTACGACGCCACGATCCTCACCGCTCTCGCGGCGACCGCGGCCAAGAGCGACGCGGGCGCGGACATCGCGGCGAAGCTGACCGAGGTCTCCAGCGGCGGCGAGAAGTGCAAGGACTTCAAGTCCTGCGCCGACCTGCTCGCGGCCGGCAAGGACATCGACTACGACGGTGTCTCGGGCCCGGTCGAGTTCAACGCCGCCGGTGACCCGGCAGAGGCCACCATCGGCATCTACCAGTACGGCGCGGACAACACCAACAAGAACATCGCCTTCAACACCGGCAAGATCGACGGCTGACGTCGGTGATGGCAGCGCTGTAGACGAAGTGCTGACGTGAAGGGCCCGGTCCTGGCGGACCGGGCCCTTTTCGCGTGCCCGCCACTGCCCCCGCCGTACGCCTGGCGTCGCGTCAGGGCCTCGGGCAGGCCGAGGTGATGGTGCGGGAGGCCTTGCGGTACTCGCGGAGCAGAGCGGGCCGCGTGGAGGGCGCTGTGGCAGCCGTGGACAGGGGCGTGCCGACCTCCTCGATGGTCGCGACGGGGCCGGCCAGGGACGCGGGGAGATGCGGGCCGTACATCGCGAGTGTGCCGCGCACGTAGCCGAAGCGGCCGCGCACGTCGCCGTCGTAGCGCTGGGCGTCCTCCTGGCCGGAGGGAAGCAGGGAGAGTTCTAGATAGCCGATGGCGGAGACCACCCGGGTGCAGGCGTCGTCGTCGGGCCGGGCGCCGGTCACGTAGACGGCCCTGTCCGCCGAGGCGCCGGCCGTCGCGGTCGAGGACCCGGATCCCCCCGGGGTGTCGTGAGGGGGGCTCTGGCAGGCGCTCAGGACGATCGTGAGCGCCATGAGGGCCGACGCCGACCCCAATGTGTTTCGGGTCATGACGCCCATTGTGGTCGCCGTGTTCCGCGGTCTCGCGGGCAAAAGGTCACAAGGCGGTGGCATTGCGCCGTACCGGAGACCACGAAGGGCCCCGGGCGGCGAACCACCCGGGGCCCCTCGTGACGGCGGCGCTAGGCGCGGGCCAGCGTGCCGAGATAGAGCTGGATGACCTTGGGGTCGTTGATGAGGTCGCGTCCGCTGGCCATGTAGGCGTTGCGGCCCTGGTCCAGGACGTAGCCCCGATGGCAGATCTGCAGACAGCGGCGCGCGTTCTGCTCCACCATGATGATCGTCACCCCGGCCTTGTTGATCTGCTGGGCCTGGATGAAGACCAGGTCCTGCAGCTTGGGCGACAGACCGGCCGACGGCTCGTCGAGCAGGAGGACCGACGGCTCGGTCATGAGCGCCCGGCCCATGGCGACCATCTGGCGCTCGCCGCCGGACAGGGATCCGGCCCGCTGCTTGCGACGTTCCTTGAGCGCCGGGAAGATCTCGCAGACGAACTCGAAGCGTTCCTTGAACTTGCCGGGCACCTGGAAGGCGCCCATCTCCAGGTTCTCCTCGATGGTGAGGCTGGGGAACACGTTGTTGGTCTGCGGGACGTACCCGACGCCCCTGGCGACCAGCGAGTGGGCCTTGAGGTTGGTGATGTCCTCGCCGTTCAGCGTGACCGTGCCCGTGCGCACGTTCACCAGCCCGAACAGGGATTTGAGCAGCGTCGACTTCCCGGCTCCGTTGGGGCCGATGATGCCGATGAGCTCGCCCTTCTTCACGTAGAGGTCGGCTCCGTTGAGGATGTTGACGCCGGGGACGTAGCCCGCGTACAGCTCGTCGGCGCGCAGGACCGCGTCCTGCGCCCCGGCCAGGTGGTCGGAGCGGTCGGTGACGGCGACGGAGGTGGTCTCCTCCGCAGTGTCCTCCGCAGTGTCCGCGGTGTCGTCCGCGGGCTCAGGGGCGTCCTGCTCCGCGGCGCGCGCGGCCGGTACGGCCACCGCGTCGTCGGCGCCTTCGGCGCGCTCGGCGTTCGGCTCTGGCTCGCTCATGCCTTCTCCTCGATCTCGGCCTCGAGCTCGGCCTCGGCCTCCTGCAGCTGCTCCTCGGCCTCCTCGGCCGACATCGGAGCGTCGTGGTGGGCCCCGAGGTAGGCGTCGATGACCCGGTTATCCGACATGATCGTGTCCGGCGGGCCCTCGGCGATGACCGCGCCCTGCGCCATGACGATGACCCAGTCGCTGATGTCACGCACCATGTCCATGTCGTGCTCGACGAAGAGCACGGTCATGCCCTCCTCGCGCAGGTCCTTGACGTGGCCGAGGAGGGACTGGGTCAGCGCCGGGTTCACACCGGCCATGGGCTCGTCGAGCATGACGAGCTCGGGGCCGACCATGAGCGCGCGGGCCATCTCGAGCAGCTTGCGCTGGCCGCCCGACAGGGAGCCGGCGAAGTCGTCCCGCTTGGCCGCGAGCTTGAACCGCTCGAGGAGCTCCTCGGCGCGCTCGGTGATCTCGTCTTCCTGCCCGCGCCAGCTGCTGGGGATCAGGGCGCGGAAGAAGTTCTCGCCGCGCTGGTTCTGCGCCCCCAGCCGCATGTTCTCCATGACGGTCAGCTTGGACAGGGCCTTGGTGAGCTGGAAGGTGCGCACCATGCCGTTGCGGGCCACCCGGTGGGCCGGTACGCCCCTGAGCGGCTTGCCGTTGAAGGTCCAGGAGCCCTCGTCCGCGGTGTCGAACCCGGTGAGCTGGTTGAAGAACGTGGTCTTCCCCGCTCCGTTCGGCCCGATGAGCGCGGTGATCGAGCCGCGCTGGACCTCGACGTGGTCGACGTCCACCGCGGTGAGGCCGCCGAACCTCCGCACGACCTTCTCGATGACGAGGATGGGGTCGGGCTTGGGTACGCCGGGCTCGGAGGCGATTCCCTCGAAGGCCGCAAGCGCGGCGGCCTTCTTGCTGGTCACGGTGGTGTCAGCGTGCATCGAGCGCGATCTCCCTCTTGTCGCCGAAGATGCCCTGGGGCCGGAAGATGAGCAGGAGCATCAGGCCGAGGCCGACCAGGATGAAGCGCACGGAACCGACCTGGGTCACGGTGATCGCGGAGCCGAAGACCCCGGCGCCGACGGCCTCGCTCAGCGTGTTGCCGACGAAGACCAGCAGCACCCAGAAGATCGCGGCGCCGACGACGGGGCTGAAGACCCGGGCCGCGCCTCCGAGGATCACGATCGTGTACGCGTAGAACGTGAACTCGGTGCCGAACAGGTCGGGCTGGATGGACGCCTGGCCCAGGCCGAAGATGAAGCCGCCGAGACAGCCGATGACGCCGCCGAGGACGAGCGCCTGCATCTTGTAGGAGAAGACGTTCTTGCCGAGGCTGCGCACGGCGTCCTCGTCCTCCCTGATGGCCTTCAGGACGCGGCCCCACGGGCTCTTCATCAGCAGGTAGACCAGCACGCAGGACAGCGCGATCAGAATCCAGCCGACCGTCAGGACCCACGTGGTCCGCTCGTCGAACTTGATCGGGCCGATGCCGTACGAGCCGGGGGCGTAGGGGTTCATGGCGTAGAAGTCGCCGGAGAAGTTCTGCCGCCCGTCGGAGCCGCCGAAGACGTCCTTGAACGCCACCGACCGGAAGACGAGACGGACGATCTCCGCCGCCGCGATGGTGACGATGGCGAGGTAGTCGGCCCGCAGCCGGAGGGTCGGGATGCCCAGCAGGAACGCGAGGACCACGGTGGCCGCGAGACCCACGACGATGCCGAGCCAGAACGACAGGCCGAACGTCGAGACGATGACGGCAAGGCCGTACGCGGCGACGCCGAGGAAGGCCGCCTGGCCGAAGTTGAGCAGCCCGGCGTAGCCGAACTGGATGTTGACGCCGATCGCGGCGAGCGCGTAGACGACGGTCTCCAGGCCGATCGAGGCCTTGACCGTGGTCACGAAGATGGTGTTCCAGTCCACGTGTGGTCTCCGATCAGCCGATGCGCTCGCGGCGGCCGAGGATGCCCTGCGGCCGGAAGAGCATGACGAGGATGAGCACCAGCAGCGCGCCGACGGTCTTCAGTTCGGTCGGCACCACGAGGGTGGACAACTGGATGAACAGGCCGACGACGAGCGAGCCGACGAGTGCGCCGAAGGCGGTGCCGAGGCCACCGAGGGTGACGCCCGCGAAGACGAGCAGCAGGATCTGGAAGCCCATCTGGTAGTTGATGTTCTGGGCGAGGCCCAGCATGACGCCCGCGAGCGCGGCGACGGCGCCGCCGACGGTCCAGATGATCTGGATGACGCGCTCGACGTTGATGCCGGAGGACGCGGCCAGCGCCGGGTTGTCGGCGACCGCGCGGGCCGCCTTGCCGGTGCGGGTCTTGAGCAGGGCCACGCCGACGATCACCAGGACGGCGAGTTCGACGCCCATCGCGATGAAGTTCTTGGGCGCCGCCGAGATCGGGCCGACCTGGATGCCCGGCTGGGCGTTGAATTCGGCGAAGGGCCTGCTCTCCCCGCCGAAGAGGAACAGGAAGATGTAGCGCAGGAACAGGGCGAGGCCGATCGAGATGATCATCATGGCGACGAGGCTGCTGCCACGTTTGCGCAGTTGTCCCCAGAAGAAGCGATCTTGCAGATATCCGAAGGCGCCGCCGATGACGACCGCGATCACCGCGGACAGGATGAGCGGGACGCCGAGGACGGCGTTGAACAAGTAGGCCGCCATGGCCCCCAGCGTGAGCAACTCGCCGTGCGCGAAGTTCGTCAGGCCGGTGGTGCCGAAGACGAGGGACAGGCCCATCGCCGCGAGCGCGATGATGAGGCCGAGGTTGAAGCCCTCGAAGGTGAGTTGGGCGACGCGGTCCCAGACCGAGGCGGTCGTCTCACCGGAGGCGTTCCCCCCGTTCTGCTGCCCGGCCGGCGCGAGGGCGAACAGCACGTTCCGCTGGTTCCCCTCGTACACCTGGACGTCGAGCGTGCCCTTGTCCTTGAACTTGAGGCCGACCCCCGAGGGAAGCGTCTTCTGGTCGAGGGTGACCTTGTACTTGCCGGCCTTCGAGACGGGGACCTCCCACGTGCCGTCGGCTCCGGTGGTGACCGCGGCGACGGGGCTTCCGTCCTCGGCCACCACGCTGATCTTGACGCCGTTCACCGGCTGGCCTTGGTTTTGGAGTGTGCCCTTCAGCGCCTCCCCTTCCGCCCAGGCGGGGGAGGCGAGGAGAAGAACGAGTCCGCCCAGGAAGGCCGTGAACGCGATCACGGCTCTGCGCAATGGTGCTCCCTCTATTTGGCTCATGGCGGGTGGGTCGCCCGCCATTCCGAACACACGACAATCGCCTCGGGTCGACGACGTTGTGGCGGAGCATAAGCCCGAGTCGCCCGGTTCGGGGTTGTTCGTCACCAATCGGTGACCATGGCGTGTCACTCACGTGAGAATGGCTTCCCAGGTCAGAACCGATTTGCCGGAGAGATCCTCTATTGAACGGCCACGGAAAAAACAGTGAGCCCGTGGCTGACCTTTGGGACCGTGCAGAGCTTCCCCGGCTCTGCACGTTGTCTACTCGGTCTTCCACGGGCTCTCTGGGGCCACAACGGTAGCGAGCGGAGAGGTCCGCGTGCAAAGAGAGTCGCAACCTCATCCGTTTTGCGGCGATATGTCGCTGTGCTGCTCCGCGTGTCGCGCCTTTTCCGGGCTCTCAGACGCCTTCCGGGCTCTCAGACGTCGCGCAGCATGCAGGTGAGCCGCGAGGTGCAGATCCGGCGGCCCTCCTCGTCGGTGATCTCGATCTCGTACGTCGCGAGAGTGCGGCCGCCGTGCGTCCGGGTGGCGACGCCGGTCACGTGACCGGAGGTCGCCGAGCGGTGATGGGTGGCGTTGATCTCGATGCCGACGGCGATCCTGCCCTGCCCGGCGTGCAGGGCGGACCCGATGGATCCCAGCGTCTCGGCCAGCACGACCGAGGCGCCGCCGTGCAGCAGGCCGTACGGCTGGGTGTTGCCCGCGACGGGCATGCGCCCGACGACCCGCTCGGGGCTCGCCTCAAGGATCTCGATGCCCATGCGCTCAGGCAGGTGGCTCTTCGCGGCCTCGTTCGCGGCCGCGATGAACTCGTCGGGATTGGTCAAGGTCAAAGGGATCCCTCCTGTGGGAAGAGCCCGGGATTCATGTCGTAGACGGAGACTAGGCTGCGTGTGTGCCGAAGAGTGAAGCGACCCCCAGCCGTCCCCGCCTGCTGCTGCTGGACGGCCATTCTCTTGCGTACCGTGCGTTCTACGCCCTTAAGGACGCCAATCTCATGACGACCGACGGGCAGCACACGGAGGCGGTGTACGGCTTCACCTCGATGCTGGCCAATGTCCTCCGCGATGAGCAGCCGAGTCATGTCGTGGTCTGTTTCGACCGAAGTGAGCCCACCTTCAGGCACGAGGCGTTCGAGGGCTACAAGGCGAACAGGAGCGAGACTCCCGAGGACTTCCGCGGGCAGGTGCAGCTGATCTTCGAGCTGCTCGACACGCTGCGGATCCCCCGGATGTGGCAGGCCGGGTTCGAGGCCGACGACCTGATCGCGACCCTGGCCACCGAGGCGGCCGGCAAGGGCATGGACGTCCTGATCGTCACCGGCGACCGCGACGCGCTCCAGCTCGTCAACGACGACGTCACCGTGCTGATGACGCGCCGCGGCATCAGCGACATGACCCGGTTCACCCCCGCGGCCGTCATGGAGAAGTACGGCCTCACGCCGGCGCAGTATCCCGACTTCGCGGCGCTTCGCGGCGACCCGAGCGACAACCTGCCGAGCATCCCCAGCGTCGGCGAGAAGACCGCCACCAAGTGGATCTCGGAGTACGGCTCGCTGGACGAGCTGGTCAGGCGGGCCGACGAGGTCAAGGGCAAGGTCGGCGACAAGCTCCGCGAGCACCTCGGCCAGGTCATCCACAACCGGATGCTGACCGAGCTGAGGCGTGACGTGGAGCTCGGCGTCGAGGTGACCGACCTCCGGATGGGCGAGTGGGAGCGCGAGGAGATCAACAAGCTGCTCGACTCGCTCCAGATCCGCGGAGAGCTGCGCGAGCGGCTCTTCAAGACCCTCGGCACGGCCGAGCCCGAGGTGGAGGAGGGCTTCGAGCTCGAGGTCACGGTGCTCGAGCCCGGCCAGGTCGCCGGATGGCTCGCCACGCTCACCGAGAGCAGGGCCGGTCTCGCCTTCGACGGCGTGTACGGCAGCGGCACCGGGCGGGTGGACGGCATCGCGATCGCCGCCGAGGCGGGTGCGGCCTACGTCGATCCCACGCGGCTGACACCGGAGGACGAGGCGGCGCTCGGCGCGTGGCTTGCCGACGAGTCGAAGCCGAAGGCCGTGCACGATGCGAAGGGGCCGCTGCTGGCCCTGTGGGCGCTCGGGTTCGACCTGCGGGGGCTCACCTGCGACACCGCCCTCGCGGCCTACCTCGCGATGCCGGGGCAGCGCTCGTTCCCGCTCGACGACCTCGTGCTGCGCTACCTGCACAGGGAGCTGCGGGCCGAATCCGCGCCCGGCGGGCAGGGGTCCCTGTTCGAGGACGCCGACGCCGGCGCGGCCAAGGACCTGGCGCTCCGGGCCCAGGCCGTGCGCGATCTGGCCGAGTCGCTCGAGGACCACCTGTCCAAGCGCGGCGGCACGCGCCTGGTCACCGATGTCGAGTTGCCGCTGGTCCGGGTCCTCGCCGAGGTGGAGCGGGCCGGCATCGCCTCCGACCGGCAGTATTTCGCCGCGCTGGAGGCCGAGTTCGGCGCCGCGGTGAAGCAGGCCGTCGAGGCGGCCCACGAGGCGGTGGGGGAGCAGTTCAACCTCGGCTCGCCCAAGCAGCTCCAGGAGATCCTGTTCGTCCGGCTCGGCCTGCCCAAGACCAAGCGGATCAAGACCGGTTACACGACCGACGCCGACGCGCTGGCCTGGCTCGCCGCCCAGACCGACCACGAGTTGCCGACGATCCTGCTGAGGCACCGCGACCAGACCAAACTGCGGACCACGGTCGAGGGCCTGATCAAGGAGATCTCCGACGACGGGCGGATCCACACCACGTTCAACCAGATCGTCGCCGCGACGGGCCGCCTGTCCAGCGAGAAGCCCAACCTGCAGAACATCCCCATCCGCACGGCCGAGGGCCGGCGCATCCGCAAGGGCTTCGTCGTCGGGGAGGGCTACGAGACGCTGCTGACGGCCGACTACAGCCAGATCGAGCTTCGGATCATGGCTCATCTGTCGGAGGACGCCTCGCTGATCGCCGCGTTCGAGTCGGGCCACGACTTCCACCAGGCGACCGCGGCCCGGGTCTTCGACATCCCGGCCGAGCAGGTGGACGGTGAGCTCCGGGCGCGGATCAAGGCGATGAACTACGGCCTGGCGTACGGCCTGTCCGACTTCGGGCTGTCGGGGCAGCTCAACATCCCCGTCGCCGAGGCGAGGGCCCTCAAGGACGAGTACTTCGAGGAGTTCGGCGGCGTCCGCGACTACCTCGAGGCGATCGTCGCCCAGGCCCGCACGGACGGCTACACCGAGACGATCCTCGGCCGCCGCCGCTACCTGCCCGACCTGACCAGCGACAACAGGCAGCGCAGGGAGATGGCCGAGCGGATGGCCCTCAACGCGCCGATCCAGGGATCGGCCGCCGACATCATCAAGGTCGCGATGCTCAACGTGCAGCGGGCGATCGAGGGGATGCGCTCGCGCATGCTGCTCCAGGTCCACGACGAGCTGGTGTTCGAGGTGGCTCCGGGAGAGCTCGACGAGCTCACCGCGATGGTGCGGGAGCAGATGAGCGCCGCCTACTCCCTGCGGGTGCCGCTCAGCGTCTCCGTCGGTGTCGGCTCGACCTGGGAGGACGCCGGCCACTGAGGGGGCCGGAGCCGTCTCCGTCCACGGGGGGAGCCGGTGTCTGCCCGGCGGGCGCGGGCGGCGCCGCCGGCCTACGAGGTGCCACGGCCGTCACATCGCCCCCCGGCGGCCGGGCGTGCGCCGTCCGCCGGACGGCCGCCGCCTCGACTTCCAGGATGCTCGCCTCGCGCCGTTCCGCCTCGTGGGCCGGCCGCCCGCCCCGCAGGCCGAACAGCCGTTTGCTCAGCGCGATGTAGAGCACGACCGCGATGTTGATCAACAGGATCACCACACGTGTCGGGGTGACCTTCTCGGCGATCTCGTGGACCTCCACGGGGATGAACGCCGACGTGGCGATCACGGAGAAGTACTCGCCCCAGCGTTTCAGCAGCCACAGCCCCAAGCCTTCGATCATCCACAACATGCCGAGGACGAGCAGGGCGAGCATGATCCAGGTCAGCGTCGTGGTGGTCGCCGCCAGGGCGGTCCTGACCGTGTGAACCGCGCCGGACTGGTCCAGGTTCCACCCGAGCCGGTCGGCGATCGGCTGGAGCAGCGGCAGATTCGCTTTGAAGGCCCGGTTCACGGCGTCGTGGTCGGCCCGGAAGCGCCACACCCCGTAGGCCGCGGCGAGGACGAGCACGCCCTTCACCCATCGGAACACGGCGATCAGCCGGAGGATCGTCGCGTCACGAAGAGCCCTGCCGCGCAGTACGATCGGCGCGGCTCCCGCGGGCCCGGACCCGTGGGCCTCGCCCACGACGAAGTCGCCGCACCGGAGGCACCGCCAGGCCTCGCCCATGGCGGTGTCCGCGCGGAGGCGGCCGCGCAGCGCGGGGTCGTCGGGCGCGAACGTCACGTGACCATGCCGGCCACATGCCCGGAGGCTCCAATCCACACAAAAATTGCAACACAGGCCATCTCGGGCAGAGAGCGGCACTAAGGTCAAATGACTGTGCGGAGTCTTGCCCGGGCGGGTGTCCTCGCCAACGCGGCCGTGGTCGTCGTCGGCCTGGTCGTCGTGACACTTCTGCCCTCATCCGACGCCGGACGACAGGCGGTCAGGACCAGGATCACGCCCGTTCCCGTGCCCTCCGTGAGCCATCCGGCCGGTAAGCCGACGGCCGCCGAGGCCGCCCGGAAGGTGAAGGCCAACGAGGCGGGCATGATCCCGGTGATCATGTACCACCGGCTGCTGGCCAAGCGCCGCGCCTCCATCGACCGGACCCCGAAGCAGTTGCGCGCCGAACTGGAGCGGCTGGTCCGGGAGAAGTACGTGCCGATCACGGCCGCCGAGTTCGTGTCGGGGAAGTTCAACGTCCCGGCCGGGACGCACCCCGTCGTGCTGACCTTCGACGACGGGAACCCCAGTCACTTCGCCCTCGACACGCACGGGAACCCCAAGAAGAACACGGTGGTCGAGATCCTCTACGAGGTCGCCGCGAAGCATCCGGAGTTCCGGCCCGTGGCGACCTTCTGGGTCAACCGGAACCCGTTCGGGATCAGGGACAGGTCGCAGGAGGAGCGGGCGGTGAAGTGGCTCGTCGGCCACGGGTTCGAGGTCGCCAACCACACCTACACCCACCCCGACCTGCACCGGATGAAGGCCAAGAAGGTGTCGGAGCAGATCGTCAAGCAGGAGCGGCTGCTCAAGGAGATCGGCGTCCCGTCGTCCACGACGTTCGCCCTGCCGTACGGCTCGGCTCCGAAGAAGCAGCGCGTCGCCCATGACGGGTCCTGGGACGGGACAAAATATCATTTTGATGGAGTTTTCCTAGCTTCGGCACGGCCGTCGGTTTCGCCCTACGCGAAAGCCTTCGACCGCTACGCGATCCCGCGGGTGCAGTCGAACGAGAAGAAGTCGGGCTGCCCCGTTTACTGCACGCAGTACTGGCTTGATTGGCTGGACAAGCGGCCGGGGGAGCGCTACACGTCGGACGGCGATCCCGCGCATATCTCGGTCCCGAAGAAACTGCGGGGCAAAATCACTCCAAGCCGGGCTAAAAACGTCATCGCGTACTAGCGTGTTCAAGCTTGTATCGGATTGACCCAGCCCGCCACGTCTCATATGCTGATCGCTGCGCTGTGGGCTCGCGCGCGTCTCGTACGGAGCGGCTCGCGCTCGATCATCGATGCTTCGCCAGGTGCCTCTGATGAGCGAAAACAGGTCCGCCGCGCTTCCGTCACAACGACATCTGTCCGGTTCGGAGCAACTCCACACATGACGAGCAGCACTGAGGCCACCTCGAACACCCCGCAGGTAGCGGTCAACGACATCGGTTCCGAGGAGGCCTTCCTCGCCGCGATCGACGAGACCATCAAGTACTTCAACGACGGAGACATCGTTGAAGGCACCGTCGTCAAGGTCGATCGAGACGAGGTCTTGCTCGACATCGGCTACAAGACCGAGGGTGTCATCCCCTCGCGTGAACTCTCCATCAAGCACGACGTCGACCCCGCTGAGGTCGTCGCCGTCGGAGAGCACGTCGAGGCCCTGGTTCTCCAGAAGGAGGACAAGGAAGGCCGTCTGATCCTGTCCAAGAAGCGCGCTCAGTACGAGCGGGCCTGGGGCACGATCGAGAAGATCAAGGACGAGGACGGCATCGTCACCGGCACGGTCATCGAGGTCGTCAAGGGTGGTCTCATCCTCGACATCGGCCTCCGCGGCTTCCTGCCGGCCTCCCTGGTCGAGATGCGCCGCGTCCGCGACCTGCAGCCGTACGTCGGCCGCGAGCTCGAGGCGAAGATCATCGAGCTGGACAAGAACCGCAACAACGTGGTCCTGTCCCGCCGCGCCTGGCTCGAGCAGACCCAGTCCGAGGTGCGCCAGACGTTCCTCAACACCCTGCAGAAGGGTCAGGTCCGCAAGGGCGTCGTCTCCTCGATCGTCAACTTCGGCGCCTTCGTGGACCTCGGCGGAGTCGACGGTCTGGTCCACGTCTCCGAGCTGTCCTGGAAGCACATCGACCACCCCTCTGAGGTCGTCGAAGTCGGCCAGGAGGTCACTGTCGAGGTTCTCGACGTCGACATGGAGCGCGAGCGGGTCTCGCTGTCGCTCAAGGCGACGCAGGAGGACCCCTGGCAGCAGTTCGCCCGTACGCACCAGATCGGCCAGGTCGTCCCCGGCCGGGTCACCAAGCTGGTTCCGTTCGGCGCGTTCGTCCGGGTCGAGGAGGGCATCGAGGGTCTGGTGCACATCTCCGAGCTGGCCGAGCGTCACGTGGAGATCCCCGAGCAGGTCGTGCAGGTCGGCGACGAGATCTTCGTCAAGATCATCGACATCGACCTGGACCGTCGTCGCATCTCCCTGTCGCTGAAGCAGGCGAACGAGGGTGCGATCGGCGCCGACGTCGAGTTCGACCCCACGCTCTACGGCATGGCGGCGACCTACGACGACCAGGGCAACTACATCTACCCCGAGGGCTTCGACGCCGAGACCGGCGAGTGGCTCGACGGGTTCGACAAGCAGCGTGAGGAGTGGGAGCGGCAGTACGCCGAGGCTCAGGCCCGCTTCGAGGCGCACAAGACGCAGGTCGAGAAGGCTCGCGCCGAGGAGGCGGAGGCCAGCGAGGCCGCCCCGTCGTCCTACACCGGCGAGACCGCCAGCCCGGCTCCGACGACCGGTGGTGCTCTCGCGTCCGACGAGGCGCTCGCCGCTCTTCGCGAGAAGCTGGCCGGCGGCCAGAGCTGACCGCACTGAAGTGAACGCAGTGAAGGCCCCGCTTCGGCGGGGCCTTCCGCGTTCCCGGGCATGTCCGAGCGGGGATGCCCTGCCTGCGCGGCCTGCTTCGCGGCCTGAATGAAGCGCCCGGCGGCCCGGGTCCGGGTCCGGGTGCCGGAGGTGGAGCGGCCGCTCACCCGGACCGCCGATAGGGTTTGCGACGTGGTGGACATCACGCGCGCCCTCCCCGAAGACGCGGGGGAGATCCTCACCCTCCAGCGGGCCGCATACGTGACCGAGGCCCAGTTGTACGGCGACCCGTTCATCGGGCCCCTCGTCGAGTCCGCCGAGCAGGTCCGCGAGTTCATCGGCACCGGGGTCGTGCTGAAGGCGACGGCGGGCGCACGGATCGTCGGCTCCGTCCGGGGCAGGCTCAACGGCTCCACCTGCCTCGTGGGGCGTCTCGTCGTCGCCCCGGATCGTCAGGGCGAGGGGATCGGGGGCGGCCTGCTCGCCGCGCTCCACGACGCCCTGCCGGACGCCACGACCTTCGACCTGTTCACCGGTCACCTGTCCGGCGGGAACCTCCGGCTCTATCGCCGCCTCGGCTATCGCGAGACCCACAGGGAGCGCGTGCAGGACCATCTGACCCTGGTACACCTCCGACGCGACGTTTGAGATCCCTCGGTAGGCTTCGGGCGTGCTCAAGGTTGGCCTGACGGGCGGCATAGGTTCGGGGAAGAGCGAGGTCTCCAAGAGGCTCGCGGCCGGTGGTGCGGTGGTCATCGACGCCGACAAGATCGCCCGTGAGGTGGTGGAACCGGGGACGCCGGGGCTCGCCGAGATCCTCGAGGCGTTCGGCGAGGGTGTCCTGCGCCCGGACGGCACGCTCGACAGGGAGAGACTCGGCTCGATCGTCTTCGCGGACACCGGGAAGTTGAAGATCCTCAACGGGATCGTCCATCCCAAGGTGGGTGCCCGCGTGGGGGAACTCCAGCAGGCGGCGCCCGAGGACGCGATCGTGGTCTACGACGTCCCGCTGCTGGCCGAGAACAACCTCGCGGGCTTCTACGACGTGGTGATCGTCGTCGACGCCTCCGATGAGATCCGCCTCGAGCGCCTGCGCAAGTTCCGGGACATGCCCGAATCGGAGGCGCGGGCGCGGCTCGCGGCTCAGGCCTCCCGCGAGGACCGCCTGAAGATCGCGGACATCGTGATCGACAACGAGGGCTCCCTGGACGCGCTCGACGCCAGGGTCGCCGAGGTGTGGGCCGGTCTCCAGTCCCGGTGACCGCCGGGTGACGCGGGCCACAGTGTCGTCGCCCGTCCTCGGGGAAGATGCCGCCGGTGAGCTTGCGGCGGCTGGGCGTACTCGACTGGATCAGCGTGGGGTTGCTCGCGCTGGGCGTGCTCTTCGTGATCACGGGGCTGCTCCCGGCCGCGACGGCCCGTGCGAGCGTCGACCGGATCGCGCCGCTCCTGGTCTTCCTCTGCGCGGTCGTCGTCCTGGCGGAGCTGACCAAGCAGGCGCAGGTCTTCGATGTCGTCGCCACGCGCCTCGCCATCGTCGGCCGCGGCAGCTACGCCGTACTTTTCCTGCTTTGTACGGCTTTCGCATCTCTAGTAACGATATTTCTTAATCTAGACACGACGGCCGTGTTGCTGACCCCCGTCATGCTGGCGCTGGCGCCGCGGGCGAAGATCGCGCCGCTTCCGCTCGTGATGACGACGGTGTGGCTCGCCAACACCGCGAGCCTGCTCCTGCCGGTCTCCAACCTCACCAATCTCCTCGCGATGAGCAGGCTGGCGCTCGGTACGAGGGAGTTCGCCGCACACATGTGGGCGCCGGCCCTGGTGGGCGTCGCGGTCACGATGGCGTTTCTGTGGATCTTCTACTGGCGGCGGGGGGAGCGCGGGGACGACCGCTACGTGCCGCCGCCCGCCCCTTCGATCGCGGACCGGACACTGTTCGCCGTCGCCGCCGTGGCCTGTGTGCTGTTCGTCGCGGGGATCCTCGCCGGCGCGCCGATCGAGGTGGCCGCGCTGATCGCCGCCTTCGTCGTCGTCGCCGTCTTCTCCTGGCGTGACCGGGGAAGACTCCGCTGGGGTCTGGTCCCCTGGCGGCTGCTGGTGTTCGTCACCGGGCTGTTCCTCGTCGTGCCCACGCTCGGCAGGTTCGGCCTCGAAACGGCGATGAACGTGATCATCGGGCTGGACGGCGCCGGCGACGGCGCCTACCGCGCGGCCGCGGCCGGGGCGGGGCTGTCCAACGTGGTGAACAACCTGCCTGCCTACGTCGCGGGGGAGCAGGTCATTCCCGCGGCCCACCACATCCCGTTGTTGTCGCTGCTCATCGGCGTCAACCTGGGGGCGGTGATCACGCCGTGGGGCTCGCTCGCGACCCTGCTGTGGTTCGAATGGTGCCGCCGCCGGGAGGTGCGCGTCCCTCTGGTGAAGTTCATGCTCACGGGCGCGGGTCTCGCGGTCACCGGCATCGCCGCGGCCGTCGGGACCCTGCTGCTGACCGCCTGACGACCGTGCGCGGAACCGCTCATGCCAGGCCGGGGACGGCAGGAGCCCAGACACCCTGTTCGGCGGGCGGGATGTGTCCCCGGTAGGGGTCCTGACGGTTCAACGCGTTCCGGGCGATCTCGTCGGCGTCGTCCTCGCCGAAGTCATCAGGCAGTGGAATCGCGAGGGCCGCGAACAGCG
Source organism: Planotetraspora mira (assembly GCF_016863275.1). GTDB lineage: Bacteria > Actinomycetota > Actinomycetes > Streptosporangiales > Streptosporangiaceae > Planotetraspora > Planotetraspora mira. Next base: position 68,438 of record NZ_BOOO01000001.1, on the reverse strand, counting down.
CGAACGTCTCCGCCGGCGTCGGAGAGTCGCTGAGTCGCGGGGCCAGCTCCAGCGGGACGCGCCGTGCCTGGCGAAGACTGTTCCTCAGCTCGGTGGACCACAGGTTGTAGTGAGGGCTCTGCCGGGGGAAGGAGATGGCGGGGAAGCGCGGGCCGCGCTGCGTGATGACCAGACGGCTCGACGACAGGTCCCACCGGAAGAGCGTGATCACCGAGGAGAGCCGCACGTCGATGTCCAGGAGTTGCTCGTTGAGCTGCCGGTACCAGCAACAGGCGAGGATCGTGGAGTAGACGTCCATACGGGTGCCCTTCGGCGTCCAGCTCTCCCTCTCCTCCGATCCGGGCGGGGCGAGATCCTGGTGCAGCTTGGTGTAGTTCGCGCATAGGTCCCCGTCCATGGGGTCGAGGATCTCGAGCCGGAACTCGATCGAGCGCCGGTTGCGCTCGGCGTGCGCGTAACACTCCGGAAGCGTCACAGCGCGGGTGAACGTCCCCGTACCTCCCTTGAACAACCACCGGTCGGTGTCCAGCCGCGCCTCGCCCAGTTCACGGGTGATCATCGGGCCGGACAGCACACGCACAGAGCTCGCGTTGGCCACCAGGCTCTTGAGATCATGTGTGTCGACGGCCACCGACGACACTTGCTTGGCCACCCGCCGCTGGCGCGCACGGTCCATGATCCAGGCGAACGCGAGCGCCGCGAGAACCGGGAGGATCGCGCCGCTCGCCTTGTCGTCGGGCACGAGATCCATCAAGTCCAGGAAGCCCACGACCAGAGCGGTCAGGAACACCAGGACGATGTCCGCGTTCTCGGCAAGACCCCGCAGTCGTGCCAGGAGATTCCGCATTAAGGCCCCTCAATGGCTTCCGGCGCATTTCCCCCGATCGAATGGTAATGGGTCCAGCGAGGGGCACTGAGGTCTTTGCCGGGGTCTCCGGGCTTTCGTTACCTGGTCCGGGAAGCCCAGCGGGCACGAGGGGTCGTCGAGTGGAGCGTGGTGGCTCAGGTCGCGCCGCGCAGGCGTGGAATGATCTCAGCGAGGCGTTCAAGCTGATCGGTCTGGGCGGTGAGATCGAGGGCGCCGATCCTGACGACCAGATGGCGGGCACCGGCGGCCGTGTATCGGCTCAGTTCGGCCCTCACCTGTTCCACGGGTCCCGTGACCACGGCCTGGATCGTCTCGAGTTCTTCCAGCGGAAGCCCGTAGGCGACCCTGGCGTACCCGTCGAGAGCGCGGCGGCCGGACTCGGCGCTTTCGGCGATCAGCACCGAGACGAAGAGTGCCGGAGTGATCGCGCCGGGATCGCGGGAGGCCGCCTCGGCCGTCTCCCGGATCGTCTCCAAGCCGGACCGGTAATCGGCGGGATCCGGCGGATAGGGCAGCCAGCCGTCGTAGAGCCGCCCGGCGCGGGACAGCGCCGCGGGAGTCGCGCCGGCCAGCCAGACGGGCGGCCCGCCCTTCCTGAAGGGCGGGGTGGGCGCGGGGATGTCGTCGAACCGCAGGATCTCGCCGTGGAACGAGGTGGGTCCCTCCGCCGACCAGAGCAGGCGCCACAGGGCGACGGTCTCGTCGAGCCTTTCGAAGCGGCGCGGCCACGGCACCTCCGACAGGTCGTAGAAGGGCCGGCCGAAACGCCCCGGGAAGCCCGCGCCGACCGCCACGGCCAGCCGTCCTCCGCTGAGCAGGTCGATCGAGGCGAGGGCCTGCGCGGTCTGCACGGGTCGGCGCAGGAACGGCAGAAGGGCGCCGGTGCCGAGCGTGGCCCGCGTCGTGACGGGCGCGAGGGCGGCGAGCATCGTGAGCGCCTCGACGCGCGGGGAGATCAGCGAGTCGTTGACGAACAGCGAGTCGTATCCGAGTCGTTCCGCCCGGACGGCGAAGCCGATGAGCTCCCTGGGATCGGCGGCGTCGCCCCACTGGGCCCTTCCCGTGGGCACGAGCACGCCGAACCTGATGTCGTGGGTCATGTGCCCCAGCGTGCCGACCCCTCCTGAGGCGTCTCAATTCCCCGGGGGGAATGGCCGGGCCCCGGGAGCGGGGGCTACAACTGGCCGGGTGGACTTTCCTCAGGCGCTGCGGGAGCGGCGTACCGGGCGCCGGCTGAGCCAGCTCGACCTCGCCCTGCGGGCGGGGACGACCCAGCGGCACCTCAGTTTCATCGAGAGCGGCCGGTCGGCTCCCGGCAGGACCATGGTCGTACGGCTGGCGGAATCGCTGGAACTGCCCCTCCGGGAGCGCAACGAGCTGCTGCTGGCCGCCGGATACGCGCCCGCCTACCCGGAGACCTCCCTCGACGACCCCGCCCTGGCGCCCGTACGGACCGCGCTGCGGCACATCCTGGCCGGTCACGAGCCCTATCCGGCCATCGTGGTCGACCGGTACGGCGATCTCGTCGCGGCCAACGAGGCGTTCGGGCTGATCACCGAGGGGGCGGCCCCCGAGCTCGTCGGGCCGGGGACCAACGCCTACCGCCTGGCGCTGCACCCGGACGGCCTGGCGCCCCGGATCATGAACTTCGCCGAATGGGCCCGCCACATCCTCGAACGGCTCCGCCAGGCCGCCCCGCACGACCCCGCGGGCAGGATCGCGGAGTTGCACGCCGAGCTGGAGACGTACGTTCCCGAGATGCGGCCGTCGCCTGATCACCTGGGATTCGCCGTGCCGCTGCACCTGCGCTCCTCACGCGGCGAGCTCCGGCTCATGACCACGGTGACCACCTTCGCGACCGCCGTGGACATCACACTCGCCGAGCTGAAGCTCGAGGCGTTCCTGCCCTCCGACCAGGCCACGGCGGCGCTCCTGTCCGCCTGACGCCAGGAGGCCTCCTACCTCGGCGGCAGCCCGATGGTCAGGGCCCGGGCGTCGGCGACGAGGAGCGACTCCCGAGCCCGGGACGGCCCGCGACGAAACCGCGGACCTCGGAGGGGCTACCCGCCGAGCGTGTTCGAAGTCCTTAGGTTCCTCCTGGCGAGCTCGGCGGCACGGACGGTCTCGCGGGCATCGCAGTGTTCCCGCCTGATGTGGTGGATCGGCGCGTCCAGGGGACCCAGCGAGAGGTCGGCCAGTCCGGGCCTGTTCCGGCCCAGCGCCACGGTCGCGGTTTCCACGCCCTCGGGGATCACACTGCTGTGGAACGTCCCCGCCTGGAGCGTGTAGGTGTCGCCGGGACCGAAGATGTCGATCCGGCCGGTGGCGCAGCTGACCGTCCGCCCGGTGGGCCGGATGACGTCGCCCTCCGGCGAGCTCGTGACCGAGAAGACACGGTGGCCGGCGTCGGGCCCGGCGTCCGTCACGACCGCGCGGACATTGTGCACCTGGCCGTAGAGCACATGGCTGACGAGGTCCCAGCTGTGGCAGTGGACCTGGGACGTCGTGTTCCCCGCCGGCCGAGCGGTGGCCGACCAGATATGGACGCACACACCGTACTCTCCGGCGCGTTCCACGGGCAGGCAGAGGAAGCCGAGGGGATGGCGGACGGCGGCGATGCCCGACAGGCCTCCGGCGACCTCGTCCAGGGCGCCGAGGGCCCACTCGCGGACGCCGCCGCCGCGTAGCTCGTCGAGCGCGTCGTGATATTTCATGATGCGTATGGGTCCTTGACTCGCAGGGCCTTCCGGGTGATCTCGACCACCTCGCGATCGGCGCAGGACTTCGGCGACGGGAGGTCGATCCGGTCGAACAGCCTGCGGACCTCCTCGAACCCCGCCATAGGTCAGCCCCGCATCCGTCGGTGTGCTTGGCTGGCATGGTAACGAGGGAGCAACGTCCCGGCCAAGAAGAGACCAAACGGCCGCCGAGCGATGTCGGCCCCATCCCCGGCGATGTGTCGCGGGGCGCACGGGGAGCGGTCGCGCGGCCCACGGCGGAATCCTCGCCGGGAAATGTCGGTGCCCGCGCGTAGGTTAAGAAGGTGTGGGCCCGGCGCGGCGGGCGGAGTCGCCGCCGACGCACGAGTCGCCCCGCGGCAAGCGAAGAGTGGAGATCGGCCGATGAGACCTGTCACGGAGCTGGAGCGGAAGGTGGCGCCCTTCGAGGTCGTCACCGGCATGACCCCCTCCGGGGACCAGCCTGCCGCGATCGCCGAGATGGAGCGCCGCGTCAATGGCGGGGACAAGGACACCGTCCTGCTGGGCGCCACGGGCACGGGGAAGACGGCGTCGGTGGCCTGGCTGATCGAGCGGCTCCAGCGCCCGACGCTGGTCATGCAGCCGAACAAGACGCTGGCCGCCCAGTTCGCCAACGAACTGCGCGAGATGCTCCCCAACAACGCGGTGGAGTATTTCGTGTCGTACTACGACTACTACCAGCCTGAGGCGTACGTCCCGCAGAGCGACACCTACATCGAGAAGGACTCCTCGATCAACGAGGAGGTCGAGCGGCTGCGCCATTCGGCCACGTGGTCGCTGGTGACCCGCCGCGACGTCGTGGTGGTCGCCTCGGTCTCCTGCATCTACGGCCTCGGCACTCCGCAGGAGTACGTCGACCGCATGGTCGGCCTCAAGGTCGGCCAGGTGATCGAGCGCGACCGCCTCCTGCGCAAGCTCGTCGACATGCAGTACGCGCGCAACGACGTGGCCTTCACCCGCGGCACCTTCCGCGTGCGCGGCGACACGATCGAGGTCATCCCCGTCTACCAGGAGCTCGCCGTACGGATCGAGATGTTCGGCGACGAGATCGAGAAGCTGTCCACGCTCCACCCGCTGACCGGCGAGATCGTCAGCGAGGACACCGAGCTCCACATCTTCCCCGCGACCCACTACGTCGCGGGTCCTGAGCGGATGGAGCGGGCGATCGGCGGCATCGAGGCCGAGTTGGTGGACCGGCTCGCCGACCTGGAGCGGCAGGGCAAGCTGCTCGAGGCGCAGCGGCTGCGCATGCGCACCACCTACGACATCGAGATGATGCGCCAGATCGGCACCTGCGCCGGCATCGAGAACTACTCACGGCACATCGACGGCCGCGAGGCCGGCACCGCGCCGCACACGCTGCTCGACTTCTTCCCCGACGACTTCCTGCTCGTCCTCGACGAGTCGCACCAGACGGTCCCGCAGATCGGCGCGATGTACGAGGGCGACGCCTCGCGTAAGCGGACCCTCGTCGACCACGGCTTCCGCCTGCCGTCCGCCATGGACAACCGCCCGCTGAAGTGGGAGGAGTTCCTGGAGCGCATCGGCCAGACCGTCTACCTGTCGGCCACCCCCGGCCCGTACGAGCTGGGGCGGAGCAAGGGCGACGTCGTCGAGCAGGTCATCCGGCCGACCGGCCTGATCGACCCGGAGGTCGTCGTCAAGCCGACCAAGGGCCAGATCGACGACCTCATGGAGGAGATCAGGTCCCGGGCGGAGCGCGACGAGCGGGTCCTCGTCACGACGCTGACCAAGAAGATGTCGGAGGACCTGACCGACTACCTCCTCGAGAACGGCATCCGCGTCCGCTACCTGCACAGCGAGGTCGACACCCTGCGCCGCATCGAGCTGCTCCGTGAGCTGCGGATGGGCGAGTTTGACGTGCTGGTCGGCATCAACCTGCTACGTGAGGGCCTCGACCTGCCCGAGGTGTCGCTGGTCGCGATCCTCGACGCCGACAAGGAGGGTTTCCTCCGGTCGGAGACGTCGCTGATCCAGACCATCGGCCGGGCCGCGCGAAACGTGTCCGGTCAGGTGCACATGTACGCCGACAAGATCACGCCGAGCATGGAACGCGCGATCGACGAGACCAACCGGCGCCGTGCCAAGCAGGTGGCCTACAACGAGGCGGCCGGCATCGACCCCCAGCCGCTCCGCAAGAAGATCGCCGACATCCTCGACAGCCTGGCTCGGGAGGACGAGGACACCGCCCAGTTGCTCGGCGGTGGTGGCCGCCAGCAGTCGCGGGGCAAGGCCCCGGTTCCCGGCCTGGCCTCGCGGGGGGCCGGTCAGCACGCGAAGGCCATCGCGGGGGAGATGCCCAGGGCCCAGTTGGAGTCGCTGGTGGAGTCGCTCACCGAGCAGATGCACGCGGCGGCCACCGACCTTCAGTTCGAGGTGGCGGCCCGGCTCCGCGACGAGATCAAGGAGCTGAAGCGCGAGGTCCGCGACATGCGCGAGGCCGGCGTCAAGTGACCCCGGGTCCGGCCTGATCGGTCCTCTCCCGCCCCGCCGTCTCCGGCGGGGAGGGGGCGGGGCAGGGACGGCTCAAGGCGTACGGACCGTCTCGGGGCCCCGGACGGCTTCGGGGGCATGCGTGGCCTCTGCCGCGTGTGAGGTGCCGGGGCGGGGCCGCCGCCGGACGGCTCCGGCGACCACGGCGAGCAGCGCCAGCACCAGGACCAGGACCCCGTAGGCGGTGGCCGTGGTCCGCAGGCCGGCGGACGGGACAGCCAGACCGGCCAGGACCGCGGGCACGCTGAACGCGAGGTAGCTGACCACGTAGATGGAGGCGAACAACTCCGCCCGCTCCGCTGGCTCCGCGAGTTGGGCGAGCGAGCGGAACGCGCCGAGGAAGGCGGCGCCGAAGCCGCTGCCCGCGACGGCGGTGCCGATGAAGAACAGCGGCGCCGACGCCCCGGAGATCGCGGCCAGCGCCAGCGCGGTCCCGACGGCCAGGGCGGCCGATCCCGCGGTCATGACGCGGCGCGGTTCCATGTCGCGGACCACGATCGAGGCCACGGCGCCCGCGCCCGTGAGGGTGGTGACTACGAGCCCGCCCACCAGGTGGTTGGTGACGTGCAGGACGCTCGCCGTCACCGAGCCGCCCAGGGAGAGGTAGAGCCCTCCCATCGCCCAGGTCGCCACGAGGCAGGGGACGGCGGTGAGGAACGCCCGCCGTGCTCGGGGCGGCACCGAGGCGCGTGGGCGCAGCGACGAGAGGGCCCCCCGGCGCCGCGAGACCGTCTCCGGCAGGAAGGCCACGGCGACCGTCAGGAGCACGAAGACGGCCGCGAGAAGGGCGAACGGGAGGGTCGTCGGCGCGGGGGCGTACTGCACGAGCAGTCCGGCCCCCAGCGCTCCCACGGCCAGTCCCACGGTGGGCGCCACGCTGTTCGTCAGCGCTCCCAGTCGTGAGCCCGGGAAGGGCTGGAGGTCCACCACGGCGGCGCTGATGGCCCCGGCCGCGGCGCCCGTGGCGAGGCCCTGCAGGATTCGGGCCAGCAGCAGGAGCCCGACCCCGTCGGCCTCCATGAACACGACCATGGCGACCGCCTCGACCAGCAGGGCGGCGGCCAGGACGGGGCGGCGGCCCAGATGGTCGGACAACCCTCCGACGGTCAGCAACGCGATCAGCAGGGCCAGGACGTAGACGGCGAAGACGGCGGTGAGCGTGGCGGCGGAGAAGTCCCATCGCTGCTGGTAGACCACATAGAGCGGGGATGGGGTGCTCGAGGCCGCCATGAAGGCCAGCAGGGTCCCGCCGACCAGCCAGAAGCCGGCGGCTCGGGGCATCCGCCGCGCGGCGCGAGCCGCGGGCGGACGATCGTCGGTGTTGTGCATGCCCGGCTCTCCTTCAATACAGTTCCAAAATTTTCGAACTGTTGGAGACTACGCCGCGGGGACTCACTGTTCAACTATTGTCGAACCATGAGTGGAACCTCACGGGACCTGGCGCACCCGGACACGGCGGACCTGGCCCTGACCGACGTGTTGTTCGCCCTGAGCGATCCGTCGCGCCTGGCGATCGTGCGATCCCTCGTCGAGGGCCCGATCGAGGTGGCGGCCTGCCAGCCGGCCGGTGCGGAGATCCCCAAGTCCACGCTCTCCCACCATCTGAAGACGCTGCGGGAGGCGGGGGTGGTCCGAAACGTCCCCCACGGCCGGCAGCGGTACGTCAGCCTCCGCCGGGGGGACCTGGACGAGCGTTTCCCCGGCCTCCTGGCCGCCGTCCTCGGCTCCGTGCGGGAAGAGACCGACACCCCCATGCGGGAAGAGGTCGACGCAGCCGAGAACGGGTGACCCCTCGCACCCCCTGGCGTGATCATGCACAAGTTCGGCGATCGCCCCCCTCGCCTGCGTCGACTCTCGCCGTGATCATGCACAGGTTCGCCGCGATGGCCGCTGACCTGCTGAAACAATGTTCGTGATCATGCACAGGTTCGGGAAAACGCTTGCGAGCAGCGCGGATCCCATTCGTGATCATGCAGTGACGACCGACAACCGGGCTTCGGGAAAGTCGCATGCATGATCACGAATGCCATCGCGCCAGGCCAACGGCCCTGATGCCGAATCGGCGCATGATCACGGAAGATGTGGGCCCTGTTCGTCGGCCTGATCACCGAACCCGTGCATGATCACGAATACGATCGCGCCAGGCCAAGGGCGCTGACGCCGAATCTGTGCGTGATCACGGTCCGGCGGGGCGGGCTCGGCGGGCCTCCCGATAGCGGCGCACCCGGCGCAGGAGCAGCCAGGCGACCAATGCCAGAACCGCCATCGCCACGATGACGAGCACCGGCAGGAAGATCGCGATGAGGCTCATGCCCAGCGAACTCGCGTCCTCGACCGTGCTGACGACGGGGGCGCCGAAACCCGCCGTGGTCGCGTTGACGACGGGGCGGGCGCCCGACTTGACCAGATGGACGGCCAGGGCGACCACGATGCCGAGGACCCAGCCGACCGCCGGATGCTCGGCCATCCACGTCGATTCGTCCAGCCTGGCCGCGGCCGCGGTGGCGCTGAAGACCACGCCCCCGGATGCGGGCCGTACGGCCGTCTGGATGATGTCGTTGACGTGGTCCACTACGGGGACCTTGTCGAGCACGAACTCGGCGACCAGCAGCACCCCGATGACCGCCAGGACCCAGCCGTTGGACAGCCATTCGTAGCCCTGCGGCAGCCGTACGGCGTCGGTGAGGTTGGCGAGCAGCCCGACGACCATGAGCGGGATGTAGGCGTTGAGCCCCGCCGCGGTCGACAGGCCGAGCCCGGTCAGCGCCGCGAACATCGGCATCTCCTTCTGCTTCGCCACGTAATCGGGCGCCACGTGGCCGTCGCCATCCGGTCAGGCGAAGACATCAACGGACGGACTTCCCTGCACGTCCCCGAAACGGGTGACGATATGCGAACGCCGGACCGGGCTCACCCGGCCTCGGCGACGGTCGGCCGGGTCGCCGGCGGGCCCGGCCGGGCGGGAGCCGTACGAGCCTCGCGGAAGTCCTGCGGTCCCTCCGGGAGAACCGGCAGGAGGGGGCTGTGCCACCCCCGCTCGGGGGAGTGCCGGCGGACGATCTTGGCGGGGACGCCCGCGATCACGGAGTGGTCGGGGAACTCGCCGCGGACGACGGCGCCGGCCGCGACGACCGACTGGCGGCCGATGCGAGTGCCCGGCAGGATGATCGCCCCCGTCCCCAACCACGAGCCCGAGCCGATCGAGACGGGATTGTTGCGCGGCCACTGCCGCCCGATGGGCGTCTCGGGATCGTCGTAGACGTGGTTCTGGTCGGTGATGTAGACGTACGGGCCGGTGAACACGTCGTCGCCGACGTCGATCGACTGGTGCCCGACGATGTGGCTGCCCCTGCCGATGGAGCAGGCGCGGCCGATCCGCACGATCGAGTCGGGACCGAGGTCCACGCCGGGGCCCATTCCGGCGGAGATCGAGACCCTTTCCCCGATCAGCGTGTGGTCCCCGATCTCGATCCAGGCCTCACCGAAGATCGCGCCGAGCGGGAACGACACGCACGCTCCCTCGCCGAGATGACGGAACCGGTAACCCCCTGTGGAGCCGGGGCTGAGAGCGGCCGCCTCCCGCAGGTAGGCCCATGTCCGGTGGGCCAATCGGCCCACGGCGCGCTTCACGATCGACATAACGGGACAAGGTACCTCCTGGTCGCGCCCTTGACCATGGTGGGTTCGCGCACGTAGGGGCACCAATCATGCAAAGCGTTTGATAATCTGAGAGCCCGTGGCATGGCGGTCGCCGATTTGGCGGCCGAGCAAAGTCAACGACCACGGGAGCCCTTCTTGCGCAGCGACGCCCACTCCAGGCCAACACTGACCAAGCATCTGTTCGTCACCGGCGGCGTCGCCTCCAGTCTCGGCAAGGGGCTCACCGCCTCCAGCCTTGGCCGCCTTCTCAAACTGCGGGGCCTGCGGGTCACCATGCAGAAGCTCGACCCCTACCTCAACGTGGACCCCGGAACGATGAACCCGTTCCAGCACGGCGAGGTGTTCGTCACCGACGACGGCGCGGAGACCGACCTCGATGTCGGCCACTACGAGCGTTTCCTCGACACCGAACTGCACGGCTCGGCCAACGTGACGACCGGCCAGGTCTACTCGAACGTGATCGCCAAGGAGCGCCGCGGCGAGTATCTCGGCGACACCGTGCAGGTCATCCCGCACATCACCAACGAGATCAAGGACCGCATCCGGAGCATGGCCGGGCCGGACGTCGACGTGGTCATCACCGAGGTCGGCGGGACCGTCGGCGACATCGAGTCGCTGCCCTTCCTGGAGGCCGTCCGCCAGGTGCGCCACGAGGTCGGCCGCGACAACGTCTTCTTCCTCCACGTGTCGCTCCTGCCGTACATCGGCCCGAGCGGCGAGCTGAAGACCAAGCCGACGCAGCACTCGGTGGCCGCGCTGCGCAGCATCGGCATCCAGCCCGACGCCATCGTCTGCCGGTCCGACCGGCCCATCACGACCTCGCTCAAGCGCAAGATCAGCCTGATGTGCGACGTGGACGAGGACGCCGTGGTGTCCGCCGTGGACGCGGCCTCGATCTACGACATCCCGAAGGTCCTGCACACGGAGGGTCTCGACGCGTACGTCGTCAGGCGGCTCGGCCTGCCCTTCCGCGACGTGGACTGGAAGGAGTGGGACCAGCTCCTGCACCGGGTGCACCGGCCGGCGACGGAGGTCACGATCGCGCTGGTCGGCAAGTACATCGACCTGCCCGACGCGTACCTGTCCGTCACCGAGGCGCTGCGCGCGGGCGGCTTCGCCAACGACGCCCGAGTCAACATCCGCTGGGTCAAGAGCGACGACTGCGAAACCCCCGAGGGGGCCGCGCGTGAACTCGACGGCGTGGACGGCGTGCTCATCCCCGGCGGCTTCGGCGTGCGCGGCATCGAGGGCAAGGTCGGCGCGGTGCGCCACGCGCGCGAGCAGAAGATCCCGCTGCTCGGCATCTGCCTCGGCATGCAGTGCATGGTCATCGAGGCGGCGCGCAACCTCGCGGGCATCGCGGACGCGGGAAGCACCGAGTTCGACCCCGACACGGCCGACGCGGTGATCTCCACGATGGCCGACCAGGAGGACGTCGTCTCCGGCGACCGCGACATGGGCGGCACCATGCGGCTCGGCCTCTACCCGGCCGCGCTCACCGAGGGCTCCCTCGCCCGCCAGCTGTACGGCAAGCCCAGGGTGGAGGAGCGGCACCGCCACCGCTACGAGGTGAACAACTCCTTCCGTGACCGGCTGGAGAAGATCGGTATGGTGTTCTCCGGGCTGTCGCCCGACGGCCGGTTGGTGGAATACGCCGAGATGGCGGCCGACCAGCATCCCTTCTTCATCGGCACCCAGGCCCATCCCGAGTTCCGCTCGCGGCCGACCCGGGCCCACCCGCTGTTCAAGGGACTGGTTCAGGCGGCCCGGGTGTACGCCGACGTCCGTGAGACCGTTGCGAAGGCAGGCCGCAGCAAGTGAACGTGGAAGACTCCGCGGAGTCCTGGGAGATCACCGGCTCGCAGGAGCACTTCTCCGGGCGGGTGATCTCCGTGCGCACCGACGCGGTGCGGATGTCCGACGGTTCGGTGGCCAAGCGTGACTACGTCGTCCACCCGGGCGCGGTCGCCGTGCTCGCCCTGGACGACGACGACCGCGTGCTGCTGATCCGCCAGTACCGGCACCCGATGCGCCGCCTGCTGTGGGAGCTCCCCGCGGGCATCCGCGACGTGCCGGGCGAGCCGCTCGTGGACTGCGCCGCGCGCGAACTCGCCGAGGAGGCCGCCTACCGGGCGGGCACCTGGCACACGCTGGTGGACCTGTACACCTCGCCGGGGATGAGCGACGAGCGCATCCGGGTCTTCCTCGCGCGCGACGTCACACCCCTGTCCGACGAGGAGAACAAGTTCGTCCGGCGGGACGAGGAGATCGACATGCCGGCGATCTGGATCCCCTTGGGAGCCGCGGTGGACAAAGCCCTGTCGGGGATGATCCACAATTCTCCGGCCGTCGCCGGTATTCTCGCCGCGTACGCCGCTTCCGCCGACGGTTTCAAGGGCCTTCGTCCCGCCGACGCTCCGGAGGCATGAGTCCGTAGGGGGACGTCCTGAGCGAGCCGGAGGCGGTGCTGTCCAGCTACCTCGCGCACCTGGCGGTGGAGCGGGGTCTGGCTGCCAACACACTCGCTTCCTACCGCCGCGACCTGCGCCGCTACCTCGATCATCTCGCGGCGCAGGGGGTCGATTCCTTCTCGCGGATCACCGAGTCCGACGTGGTCGCCTTCCTTGCTTCACTGCGGGAGGGCGACGCGGAGCACCCCGCCCTGGTCGCCAGTTCGGCGGCCCGGGCGGTGTCGGCGGTGCGCGGCCTGCACCGCTTCGCGGTCCGCGAGGGCGTGACCGGTCACGACCCCGCGCACGAGGTCCGGCCGCCGCGCCAGCTGCGCAGGCTGCCGAAGGCGATCACGGTGGCCGACGTTGAGCTTCTCATCGCGGCCTCGGGCCCGGAGGACGCGCCGCTGACCCTGCGCAACCGCGCGCTCCTTGAGGTCCTGTACGGCACGGGCGCGCGGATCTCCGAGGCGGTCGGGCTGGCCGTCGACGACGTCTCCCCCCGCGAGGAGCCCGATCACGACCAGGTACGGCTGCGGGGCAAGGGCGGCAGATCGAGGATCGTCCCGCTGGGCCGGTTCGCCCGGGGGGCCCTGGACGCCTACATGGTCCGGGCGAGGCCCCAGATCGCCTCTCACGGCCGGGGGACGCCCGCGCTGTTCCTCAACGCCCGGGGGGGCAGGCTGACCCGCCAGGGCGCCTGGGAGGTCCTCCAGGCGGCAGCGGAGCGGGCGGGTCTTTCTGGTGTTTCTCCGCATATGTTGCGGCATTCATTCGCAACCCACCTCCTTGACGGAGGCGCCGACGTTAGGGTTGTCCAAGAGTTGCTGGGCCATGCGTCGGTCACCACGACGCAGGTGTACACACTTGTGACGGTCGACAGGCTCCGTGAGGTCTACGCCGCCGCCCATCCCCGGGCGCGGCACTGAACGCATTTGGTTCCGCGCGCAATATGGCGTTGAATATCGCGGGCCCCTGGCGCGCCGCCTTGCCGCAGGGGGTCCTACGCTCTAAATTCGATCAGGTTCGGTCCATCAGGGAGGTTCGTCAGTTGACTGCGACCACAGATGCGACGTGGACCGCGGGGAATCCCGGCGGTGAGATCGGGCCGACCGGTCGCCCCCGCCCCGTATTCCCGGAGCCGATAGCGCCGGAGACGCACGGTCCCGCGCGGATCGTCGCCATGGTGAACCAGAAGGGCGGCGTCGGCAAGACGACCACCACGATCAACCTGGGCGCCGCGCTTGCCGAGGTGGGCCAGCGGGTGCTGCTCGTGGACTTCGACCCCCAGGGCGCCCTGTCGGTCGGGCTCGGGATCGACCCGCGGCCGCTTGAGTCGACCATGTACGACCTCATCATGGAGGAGCCGGACGTCACGGTCGACGACGTGCTGCTCAAGACCTCCGTCGAGGGCATGGATCTGCTGCCGAGCAACATCTTCCTGTCCGGCGCGGAGATCAGGCTCGTGAACGAGGTGGCGCGCGAGTACGCGCTGCAGCGGTCGCTCGAGCCGCTCCTGCCGCACTACGACATCATCCTCATCGACTGCCAGCCGTCCCTCGGACTGCTCACCGTGAACGCGCTGACCTGCGCGGACAGTGTGATGATCCCCCTGGAGTGCGAGTTCTTCGCCCTGCGCGGCGTCGCGTTGCTGATGGAGTCGATCGGCAAGGTGCAGGAGCGCCTGAACAAGGACCTCGAGATCGACGGCCTGCTGGCGACGATGTACGACCCGCGGACGCTGCACGCGCGGGAAGTGCTGCAGACGATCATGCAGGGCTTCGGCGACAAGGTCTTCCATACCGTCATCAACCGGACGGTGCGGTTCCCCGACGCCACCCTGGCCGGCGAGCCCATCACCCAGTTCGACCCGGGTTCCATGGGTGCCACCGCCTACCGCGAGCTGGCTCGTGAGCTGCTCGTCCGGTGGCCTTCGCGGGTCTGACGTCACGCGCGGTTCCGAGCCCCCGCATCGGGACCGCACGCGTCGGGTCCTGCCTGGCTCGGCCGGCCCTGCCCGGGCCGAGGCGCCCCAGAGGCGGAGCACCTCAGCCCGGCGCTCCGCAGACCACGTCACCGGATGTCGGGCGTGGCCGTACGGGGCGGTTCGCTCGGGGCCCGCATGCCGCCATGGCGGCCCGGTCCTCCTGAGCGGCTTGATCAGGACTGCGTGCCGCCGGGGCCGTCGAACAGCGCGCTGTAGTTGCCCACCAGCATGGCGCTGCCCTTCACCGCAGAGGTCACGTCGGGTCCGGCCAGCTTCGCGACGCCGTCCTCACCGGGAATCCAGCTGGCGCCCTTCTCTGGGCCGAGCGGCACGACGATGATGGGTGGCAACGGCTGCCACGTGCCGAGCTCACCCTCACCGGTGATCAGCGTGCGGAGGTTTCCGGCGACCAGCTGTCCCTGGTAGGTCGCGCCACCGGCCGTCTTGCGGTCCGCGTCGGTGATGTCGCCGATCGCGAACACGCGCTCGTGCCCGATCACCTGCAGCTGCCCGTCGACGCGGAGGTAGCCCCTCTCGTCGCGGGTCGCTGCGAGGGAGCCCGTCAGGTAGCCCGACTCCGGGGTGAGGCCGAAGCAGCGGAACCAGATGTCCGCCGTCAGCTTGTCGCCGTCCTCGGTGGCGATCGTGATCTCGCCGAACGTGGCCGGGGCGGTGTCCGGCAGCTCGCTCAGGGGGCTGCCGAGTTTGACCTCGACGCCGATCTCGTCCAGCTGGCGTCGCAGCTCGTCGCGCAGTGACTGGTCGAAAGGGCCGGGCAGGACGTCGGATGCGATGTCGACGATCGTCACGTGCTTGTCGGGGAAGAACGCCTTGATCTCACCCGCGAGCTCCAGGCCGGTGGGGCCGGCGCCGACCAGCAGCACCCGCTCGGCGCGGAGGAGCTCATCGTGCGCTCCCCGGAACCTGGCCTTCGCCGTCTCCGCGTCCGGCGCGTCGGTCTTGGCGGGGAAGGGGTAGGACGAGCCGGTCGCCAGGATCAGGTAGTCGGGCTCGAGTTCCCTCCCTGAGGCAAGGGTGACGCGCCGGCCGTCGACGGTCACGGCGCGATCGTGCAGGAACCGCCCGTGGGTCAGCAGGCGGTCGTAGGGCATGAAGATCTGTTCCAGCCAGACGGGCTCGACCAGGGCGCGCCATGCCGCGACGTTGTGCACGAAGATCTCGCTGGCGTCCACGAGGGTCACGTCGGCGACGTCGTCGAGGCCCTTGGCGGCGTTGACCCCGCCGTATCCGCCGCCCACGATCACGACGCTCGGGCGCCCGCCGGTGTTGTCGGTCATTACGCTTATCCTCACTCGGTATTTAGGGGTGACACTGCGAAGACTAGCAGCTAGGAAAGTCGAAGTGGCAAGCAACCGGCTAGGATGGGCTCCGTGACCTCCGAACCCCCCTCACCCGCCGAGGTGGAGTGCTGCGAGCGCGGTGATGCCGCGTTGACGCGAGCCTTCTCGGTTCTGGGGAAGCGCTGGACCGCCGTGGTGCTGGGTTGCCTACGCCCGGGTCCCGCCGGATTCCGCGAGCTGTCGCGTGCGATCGGGGGAGTGAGCGATTCGGTGCTCTCCGACCGCCTGTCGGAGTTGGCCGAGGAGGGACTCGTCACGCGCACCGTCTGTGAGGGACCGCCCGTCACGGTGTCGTACGAGTTGACCGAGCGGGGCCAGGCGCTGATGCCCGCGCTGGACCAGGTCGCCCGCTGGGCACGCGAGAACCTTCTCGCCGAAACGGTGTGAGCGACCCGGTTCCTCCGGAGATCGCCGTGACTGAGTTTCCGCCGGTGTCGTGTTCCGCTGTGGACCGGTGTCGTGACTCGCCGTGAAACGGCGAGTGCCGTGCTGGGCTGTCGCCCGGCGCGGCACTGTTCATGTTCTGACGAACTCAGAGTGGCGGCGTGTGATTCACGAAGGCCGTGCAGTTCGCCGGGTACGCCGGAGGCCCACCGGGCGCCCCGGGGGCGAAGAAGCCACCGAGAACCGGGGTCGGGATGCCGATCGCACACACCGTCTGCGCGATCTGACCGGTCGAGGTCTCCACCGTCACGGGCCGCCGGGACCCTGCGGACCGCCGGGGCCGCGTGGCCCGGGCGGGCCCTGCGGGCCTCTCGCGCCGCCGCCGTCGAAACCGTCGCCGCCCCTGCAGCGCCGCCTGTTGCATCCGTCGTCTTCGTCGTCGAGCATTCGGGTCAGATGCCGTGAACTTTCGGCAATACGAATGACGTTGCGCGCTGCGCGAGGGTTATCGAAGTCACCTCGTGACTGGAGGGAAATCGCGCCTTGCGCGCTGATTACGGCACTCGCCGGTGTCTGGCATGAGAGAGCAAGAATTGCGCCGATTGCCGTCGTCGCGACCCCCAACGCCCGGATGCTCCTACCGGAACCAGGAGTGGAAGCGCGCCTGTAACTACTAGAAGTCATCGCGTTCCATGTCGTTCGTGATTCGAGAGAATCAAATCCATGAACCGCTACAGCGGCTGCGAACAAGGGGTATCCGGCCATAGTCGCGACAATGCGCCTTCTTCGTTAACAGGGCATAAATGGGTTCGTCAACGATGAGAAATTGTCCAAATTATTCGAGTTTGCTCGGCGCTTTCCGTGGAGAATGCTTGAGTCGCAAGTCTTAATTCATTATAAGAGGATGTCACTCCCATTATGTCAATTAAAGGAGTGTACTACTGATTTAAGGCCTATCGGAGCCCGGCAATGAGCCGGATTTGGCGAGTTCTGGTCTTTTTATCCAGTGATGAGATGTCTGAATAACCCGCATGGAGTTGTTGGTCGTGAAAGGGAAAGTTTTTCGGCCGGTGCAGGCCGTGGAGACGGATTCCCCAGGCCTCCGGCAGCGGTCCCCCGTGTGAGGGACAATGAGAGGCGTGATCGAGCAGGAGACCGAGCGGGAGAGCCCGGCGCAGGAAGGCTTCCAGGTGCATCTGGACGTCTTCGAGGGCCCGTTCGACCTGCTGCTCGGCCTGATCTCCAAGCACAAGCTCGACATCACCGAGGTGTCCCTGCACAAGGTCACCGACGAGTTCATCGCGTACATCCGGTCACGGGGCCCGGAGTGGGACCTCGATCAGACCAGCCACTTCCTTCTCGTCGCGGCGACGCTGCTCGACCTGAAGGCGGCCAGGCTCCTGCCCACCGGCGAGGTGGAGGACGAGGAGGACCTCGCCCTGCTCGAGGCCCGTGACCTGCTGTTCGCCCGCCTCCTCCAGTACCGGGCGTACAAGGAGGTCGCCAAGATCTTCTCCGGCCGGATGGCGGAGGAGGCTCTGCGGTTCCCGCGTGCCGTGCCCATGGAGAAACGGTTCGCCGACCTGCTGCCCGAGCTCGTCCTCGGCATCGGGCCCGAGCAGCTGGCGAAGATCGCGGCGAGGGCGTTCACGCCCAAGGCGCCGCCGTCCGTCTCGGTGAGCCACATGTACCAACCGCTCGCCAGCGTGCGCGAGCAGGCCGCTATCCTTGTCGAGCGGCTGAGGCGGGTGAAGAAGGCCACCTTCCGGGCGCTGACGGCCGACTCCGCGGGGACGTGGGAGACCGTCGCCCGCTTCCTGGCCGTCCTGGAGCTCTTCCGGGAGGCCGCGGTCTCCTTCGAGCAACTCGAGCCCCTGGGCGACCTCTACGTGACGTGGACGGGCGCAGACGACGGCGACGTCTCCGTCGGGGACGACTACGACGAGGGCAAGGGCGGCGGCACCGGCGAAGCCGGGGACGAAAAGGCCGCCGACGGGCCGGATGAATGACCCGGGAGGATCGGGCGCACGCGGGCTCCGCATCGGCTCTCCGGACGACGATCGCGACGAGGACGGCGATCCTCCGGCACGATGAGCACAGGACGCGCCGCACGATGATCAGGGTGAGCCCTCGACAGGACGTCGAGGGGCGAGCCACGGCAGGATGATCAGGGCGGGCCGCGGCACGATGGACATGATGAACACGGTGGACCTCCGGAACGACGAACGAGGAGTTATGGAACGCAGCGACGCCCCCGACCCCGTCGGCCGCGAGGCGAACGTGCCGGACGAGCCCGACGGCGCTCCCGGCGTGGTCGGTGACGTCCAGAGCCCGGTCGAGAACGTTCTGGAGGAGCCGGACGAGGCCCCAGGGGCGCCCGGGGACGACCAGGACTCCGCCGGCACGGGGCCGAGCCTCAGCATGGCGCTCGAGTCGATCCTCATGGTGGTCGACGAGCCCGTGGCCGACGTCACGCTCGCCCAGGTCCTGGAGCGTCCGACGAACGAGATCACTACGGCGCTGCGCGAACTGTCCGCGGAATACACCGCCGCCGGAAGGGGTTTCGACCTCCGGGAAGTGGCGGGCGGCTGGCGCTTCTACACGCGCGCGGAGTGTGCTGCGCTGGTGGAGCGGTTCGTCAGGGACGGCCAGCAGGCCCGGCTGACCCAGGCCGCGCTGGAGACGCTCGCCGTGGTGGCCTACCGGCAACCGGTGAGCCGAGCCAGGGTGGCGGCAGTCCGTGGTGTGAGCAGCGACGGCGTCATGCGGACGCTGCTCGCGCGAGGCCTCGTCGAAGAGGCCGGGGTCGACCCGGAGAGCCAGGCAGTGCTCTACCGGACGACCAGTTACTTCCTGGAGAGACTGGGGCTGAAGGAGCTCGGAGAGCTTCCTGAACTCGCCCCCTTCCTCCCGGACAACGTGGAAACCCTAGAGGAGCAGAAGTGAACAGCAGGCCTACCCCGTCCGGTGATGGACGCGGTCGAAGCCGGAACACCGGTCAGCGCGGAGGAACCGGCGGGTCCGGTCGCGGTGCCGGAGACGCGAGAAGAGGGTCGGGAGACTCGCCCAGAAGCGGATCGGGCGGCGGATTCCGGAGCGGATCTCAGGGTCGTCCCCAGGGCGACAGGCGCGGAGGCTCCCGCTCGGACGCCGGTTCCGGCTACCGGCCGGACGCCGGATCCCGCCGGGACGGAGGCCCCCGCTCCGGCGACACAGGTGACCGGGGCGGCTCCGGCGGCTCGTACGGCAGGCCCGGCGGCGACCGGGACCGCTTCAGGAGCGGCGACCGCGACTCCTTCCGAGCCGACCGCGGCGGTTCACGCGGCGGGTACGGCCGGCCGGATGACACTCGCTCGGAACGCGGCGAGCGCCGCCCGGACGACCGGGGCGGACGGAGCGACGACCGCGGTTTCAGCCGTGGCTCCGGCTTCGGCCGTGGGTCGGGCCCGTCTGACCGTGGTTTCAGCCGTGGGTCTGGTCCGTCTGACCGTGGTTTCAATCGTGGTTCTGGTGGGTCTGATCGTGGGCGCGATGATCGTGGCTTCGGCCGTGGGTCTGGCCCGTCCGATCGTGGTTTCAATCGTGGGTCCGGTGCGTCCGATCGTGGTTTCAGTCGTGGGTCCGGTGCGTCCGACCGCGGCTTCGGCCGTGGTCCTGGCGCGTCTGATCGTGGGCGCGATGATCGTGGTTTCAGCCGTGGGTCTGGTCCGTCTGACCGTGGCTTCAATCGTGGTTCTGGTGGGTCTGATCGTGGGCGCGATGACCGTGGCTTCGGCCGTGGGTCGGGCCCGTCCGACCGCGGCTTCAACCGTGGTCCTGGCGCGTCTGATCGCGGATCCGACCGCGGCCGCGACGACCGCGGCTACGCCCCGCGTCGCGACGACGCCCGTGCGGACAGCCGGGACGGCGGACGTGACCAGCGTGACTGGCGTGGTGACCGGCGTGACGACGGCCGCCCCTCCGCACAGGGCAGGCCGGCATTCCGCGCCGACCGCGGTGGCGCCCGCACCGGATATGGCCGTAAGGACGACCGGTCCGACGACGTTCAGACGATCGGCGGTGACGGTGCTCGCGGTCAGGGTGCTCGCGGTGAGGGTGCTCGCCGTGACGGCGCCGGCCGGACCGGTGGCGCCGAGCGTGGCGGCTCGCGAGGCCGTTTCGGCAGGGACAGCTCGCGCCGTGACCTGCGTGGTGGAGGCTCCGGTGCGCCGCGCGGGGGCAGGCCCGAGGCCAAGCCGTACGGAACACGGGGTGGCGCCCCTGCGGGAGGAGCCCGCGGTGGCGGGGCGGGGAAGGCCGGCGACAACCCGTTCAAGACCTCCCGGCAGCCGCTGCGCGACCCGGACTTCTACGACAAGGACTACGTCGACGAGCGCGACACCACAGAGGTGCCGGGCGGCGAGCGGCTGCAGAAGGTCCTCGCCCAGGCCGGCATCGCCAGCCGCCGCGCCTGCGAGGAGATGATCGGCGACGGCAGAGTCACGGTCGACGGCCAGGTGGTCCGCAGGTTCGGGGCGCGGGTCGACCCGGTCAAGCAGGTCATCCACGTCGACGGCAAGCGCATTCCGACCTCGCCCGAGCTCGTCTACTACGCGCTGAACAAGCCGATCGGCGTCGTGAGCACGATGGAGGACCCGGACGGCCGTCCGTGCCTCCAGGACTACGTCCAGGACCTCACCACGCGGCTGTTCCACGTGGGACGGCTGGACACCGAGACCGAGGGCCTGCTGCTGTTCACCAACGACGGGGAGCTGGCGCACCGCCTGACCCACCCGAGTTACGGCGTGCAGAAGAAGTACTGGGCCAAGGTTCCCGGTCCCGTCCCGCGCGACCTGCACCGGGTGCTCCGCAAGGGCATCGAGCTCGAGGACGGCCTGGCCAAGGTCGACGAGTTCAACATCGTCCAGGAGCACGGCCAGCAGGCGCTCGTCGAGATCATCCTGCACGAGGGGCGCAAGCACATCGTCAGGCGGCTGCTCGAGGCGTCCGGTCACCGGGTGATCGACCTGGCCCGCATCGAGTTCGGCCCGGTCAAGCTGGGCCGTCTCAAGCCGGGCACGATCCGGACGCTGACCGTCCAGGAGGTCGGCGACCTCTACTCGGCGGTGGGCCTCTAACCTGGCCCGTCCGGCGGCGAACTTCGCGAGTCGGGCACAATGTCCTGGGAGGTCACAGTGATGGGCGCGGTGGACCGCGCCCGTCTCTCCAGACTGGTGGGAGGGGAACGACATGGTCCGGGCCGTCCGCGGAGCCATCCAGGTCGACGGCGACGATCGGAACTCGATCATCGCGGGGACGACCGAGCTGGTGACCGCGGTGATGGAGCGCAACAGGCTCACGACCGACGACGTCATCAGTGTGATCTTCACGGCGACGCCTGACCTGACCGCGGAGTTCCCCGCTCTCGCGGCGCGCAAGCTGGGGTTCCACGATGTGCCCCTGCTGTGCGCCTCGGAGATCGCCGTGCCGGGCGCGCTGCCGCGGGTGGTGCGCCTGATGGCTCACGTGGAGACCGACCGCCCCCGCCAGGACATCCAGCACGTGTACCTGCGGGGCGCGGTCGCCCTGCGGGTGGACATCGCCCAGTGACCGGCGCGGCCGTCCGCCCGGACGAGAAGGCACGCTAGGACGACGAGGACCATGACTCCCATCGAGGGTGCGACGATCGGCAGCGTTGTCGTCGTCGGAACCGGGCTGATCGGCACATCGATCGCCCTCGCGCTCCGCCAGCGGGGGGTGCGGGTCTTCCTCGCCGACCGCGACGCCGCGGCCGTACGGCTCGCGCGGGAGCTCGGCGCGGGGGAGGAGTGGCCGTCCGACCGCACCGTGGACCTGGCGATCATCGCCGTGCCCCCGCGGTACGTCGCGCAGCAGCTGCTCGACCTGCAGAAGAACGACGCGGCCAGGGTCTACACCGACGTCGCCAGCGTCAAGGTCCTGCCGCTGGGCCAGGCCGTGCAGCTGGGCTGCGATCTGTCGACCTACGTGGCCGGGCACCCCCTCGCGGGGCGGGAGCGGTCGGGGCCCGCGGCCGCGCGAGCCGACCTGTTCCTCGGCCGACCGTGGGCCCTGTGCCCGTCGGCGGAGAACACAGCGGAGGCGCTGGAGACGGTCCAGGAGCTGGTCACGCTGTGCGGCGGGAACGCCGTACGGATCGGCGCGGAGGAGCACGACCGGGCCGTCGCGGTCATCTCCCACGCGCCGCACGTCACCGCGGCGGCGGTGGCCGCGCGGCTCTCGGAGGCGTCGGACACCGCGCTCGGCCTGTCCGGGCAGGGCGTCCGGGACGTCACGCGCATCGCGGCGGGTGATCCGTCGTTGTGGACCGGGATCCTGGCGGGCAACGCCGTCCCGGTCGCCGAGGTCCTGGAGGCCGTGGTGGCCGACCTTTCCGCCGTGGCCGGGTCGTTGCGCGCGTTCGCGGGTGAGGGCACGGCCGTCGGCGGAGTCACCGAACTGCTCGAACGCGGCGTCCGCGGGACCGGCAGGATCCCCGGCAAGCACGGCGGCCCCGCCCGCACGTACGCCGTCGTCCAGGTCGTCATCGGCGACCGCCCCGGCGAGCTCGCCCGCCTCGTGCAGGCGGCGGGGGAGACCGGTGTCAACATCGAGGACATCCGGCTGGAGCACGCTCCCGGACTGCCTCTCGGCGCGGCGGAGCTGTACGTCCAGCCGGAGGCGGCGGCCGCGCTGGCCGACGGCCTGCGCGAGCGTGGCTGGCACCTGCCCGTCTGACCCTCGCGCCGTCCGCCCCTGGCCGTCCCCGAGCTACGCCGGGCGTGGGACCTCGGCGGGCCTGGCGGCGGGAGGGGCCGCGTGACCGCCTCCGTCCGTCCCGTGCCGGCGCCACCAGCGGGCGAGCGGCGCGGGCGCCCACCACGCCCACCGGCCGAGCAGCCGCATCGTGGCGGGAACGAGCAGGGCGCGCACGACGAAGGCGTCCACCACCACGGCGATCACCAGGCCCACCCCGGCCATCTTCATGAACGCGATGCCGGACAGGGCGAACCCGCCCACCACCACGGCCACCAGCAGGGCCGCGCTCGTGATGACGTGGGCGGTCCGCTGCAGCCCGAGCGCCGTCGACTCCGCCACGTCACCCGTGCGGTCGTACTCCTCCCTGACCCGTGACAGCAGGAACACCTCGTAGTCCACGGCGAGGCCGAAGGCGATCGCGACGATCAGCACGGGGAAGTTCACGTCCACCGCGCCGACCGCTTCGAGTCCCAACAGGCCGTCGAGCAGGCCGTCCTGGAAGATGAGCTTGATCGCGCCGAAGGCGGCCCCCAGTGAGAGCAGGTTGAGCAGCACCGACTTGATCGGCAGCACCACGGAGCCGAGGGCCAGGAACAGGACCACGAACGACACCGCGGTCGCGAACAGCGCCATCCACGGCAGCCGTGAGATGACCATGTCGACGATGTCCGCCCGGGAGGCGGGCATGCCGGTGAACGACGTCGTGCTCCCCTGTGGCGGGGCGACCGCGCGGAGGTCCTCGACCATCCGCCGGGCGTCGCGGGACATCGGGTCCATCGAGTATCCAAGGGTGATCCTCGCCTGGCCGCCGGCGGTCCCCGTCACGGCCGCCCCCTCGATCCCCGGCACCGCGTCCAGGCGGGCGGCGTAGGCGTCGAGGGCGGCCGGGCCGGCGGGCAGGGGCGACTCGACCACGGCCGTGACCAGCTTGCCCGGGTCGGCGGCGAACCGCCCCGCCATCTCCTGGGTGACGACCCGCGCGTCGGCGCTCGACGGCAGGACCCAGTCGCCGGGACGCGCCCAGTTCACCCCGAGGAACGGCAGGCCCAGGGCGCCGAGCACGACGACGATGGCGACGGTGTTCCGCAGCGGGCGCCGCATGACGGCGTGGGCGACGCGGTACCACCGCCCGGACGCCGGGTCGGCGGTCCTGATCCTGGCCGGGTTGAGCCGCGACCCCATGGCGGTGAGCAGCGCGGGCAGCACCGTGAGCGAGGCGAGCACGGCGACGAGGACGGTGCCCGCGCCCGCGTAGCCCATGGACGACAGGAACCGTGACGGGAACAGGGTGAGTCCCGCGAAGGACACGGCCACCACGGCGCCGGAGAACGCGATGGTACGGCCGGCGGTCGCCATTGTCCGTTCGACCGCGGTCTCCACCGTGGCGCCCGCCGACAACTCCTCGCGGAACCGGGTGACGGCCAGCAGCGCGTAGTCGATGGCCAGGCCCAGGCCGAGGATCGTGATGACCTGGATGGCGAAGGTCGAGATGTCGGTGAAGAAGGTGACGAACCGGAGCAGCGCCAGCGAGCCGAGAGCCGCGGTGAGACCGACGATCAGCGGAAGCGCGGCGGCCAGGAGACTTCGGAAGATCACGACCAGCAGGAGCAGCAGGATCGGTATCGAGACGGCCTCCGCGATCGCCAGATCGCGCAGCGTCAGCCTGTTCACCTGGTCGGTCATCGCCGTGGCGCCCCCGAACCGCACCGTGAGGCCGTCGGCCCGGAAGCTGTCCTGGATCTTCCTCAGCTGCAGGACCCGCTCCTGGTCGTCCGCCGACCGCAGTTGCACCGCGGCGTACGTCGCGCGCCTGTCCTCGGACACGTACGAGGCGGAACCCGTCGACCAGTAGGAGTCGAGCCGGGTGACGTCGCCGCGGGGCACGCTCTCCAGAGCCCGCTGAACGGGGCCGGCGAAGGCCGGGTCGTCCACCGTGAGGCGGTCGCTCTCATAGAGGACGACCACATCGTTGGCATGACGGCCGAGCGGTCCCGCGAGCAGCCTGTCCGCGTGCGCCGACGGGCTGCCCGGGTCGTCGAAGCCGGCGCCGCCGCCGAGGCGGCCGAAGACGCCGGTTCCCCAGACCGCCGCGAACGCGACCAGCAGCAGCGTCCCCACCATGATCCATCGGCGGCGCCTGCCGGCGAACCTGCCCAGAGTGCCGAACATGAAGACCTCCTTATTTGGATAGTGGAAAGTGATGCTATCCATTTTATGGATAGTGACGCTATCTGCCTTGTGCGTCAAGCCGTTGAGTTCCGCACCCGCGTGGCGGCCGGTCCTATCCTGGGAACACGCGCTGAGGGAGAGGGACGATGAGGATCGCTGAGCTGAGCAGGCGCACCGGCGTTCCGATCCCCACGATCAAGTACTACCTCCGGGAGGGGCTGGTCCCCGCCGGGGAGCGCACGGGCCCCAATCAGGCCCAGTACGGCGAGGCGCACGTGAAGAGGCTGAAGCTGGCCCGCGCCCTCGTCGAGGTCGGCGGCCTGTCGATCGCCTCGGCGCGCGAGGCGCTCCGGCTGATGTTCTCGGCGGGGCTCTCCGAGCTCGACACCATCGGCAAGGCGCAGTACGCCATGACCCCCGCGAGGGAGTACATGGAGGACGAGGCGTGGGACGAGGCCGTGGCCGAGGTGGACGAGCTGATCGCCAAGAGGGGCTGGCGGGTCAAGCCGGCCAATCCGGCCCGCAGGACGCTGGCCGACGCGCTCGCCACATTGCGACGGCTGGATCAGGACGACTACTTCGAGCTGCTGGACTCCTACGCGGAGACCGCTGAGCGGCTCGCGGCCGACGAGATCGAGACGGTCACGCGCCGGGGGGATGTCGACAGCGTCGCCGAGGCCGTCGTGGTGTGGACGGCGGTGGGCGACACCGTGCTCGCCTCCCTGCGCAGGCTCGCTCAGGAGGACAAGTCCACCCGGCTGCTCGAGGGCTCCTGAAGAGCCGACGCGAGTCCCGTTTCCCGGGACTCCCGCCGGGTGCCGGCCACTCTCCGATGCGTGGTTACACGCCGAATCCCGGTAGCCTCAGGGTCGACAGCTCGAAGGGGCGTAAAGCAAAGGAGAGACCGTGTCGGGTCTGGTCGTCGCCATGGATGGCCCTTCGGGGTCCGGCAAGTCGAGCGCCTCACGCGGTGTCGCGCGCGCGCTGGGCCTGCGCTACCTGGACACGGGTGCGATGTACCGCGCGGTCACCTGGTGGATGCTCCAGCAGAAGGTCGATCTGGCCGATCCGCAGGAGATCGCCGCACGCTCGGGCGAGCCGTCCCTGATCATGAGCACCGACCCGGACGCACCGGGCGTGTCCGTCGACGGCGTCGACGTGAACGGCCCGATCCGCGGCCCCGAGGTCACCGGCGCCGTCTCCGCGGTGAGCGCGGTCCCCGAGGTCCGCCGCCGGTTGGTCACCCTTCAGCAGGAGATCATCGCCGAGTCCCTGCCCGCTGGGGGCATCGTGGTCGAGGGGCGCGACATCGGCACCGTCGTGGCCCCGGACGCGCCCGTCAAGGTCTATCTGACCGCGAGCGCCGACGCCCGCGCGCAGCGCCGTACGGCGGAGCTGACCGGCACCACGGTGGAGACGCAGAAGGCCGAGATGGCGCGGCGGGACACGCTGGACTCGACCAGGAAGGCGGACCCGCTGGCGGCGGCGGCGGACGCGATTGAGCTGGACACCACACCGTTGACCTTGGACGACGTGATCGCCGAGGTCCTGCGGTTCGTCAAGGAGAGAGCCTGATCCTCTCCGGGATCGGGAGAGGAAGCGATGGGCAGGGACGTGACGGGGGAGTACCGGGACGAGAGCGGCTGGGTCGAGGCCGAGGCCGGGGAGTTCGACGAGTTCGAGTTCACCGATGGTGAGACCGAGTTCTCCGACGGCGAGACCGGCGAGGAGGCGGGACCCGATGCGGGCCCGCTCCCCGTGGTCGCGGTGGTCGGCAGGCCCAACGTGGGCAAGTCCACGCTGGTCAACCGCATCATCGGCCGTCGTGAGGCGGTCGTCGAGGACGTTCCGGGTGTGACCCGCGACCGGGTGACTTACGAGGCGACGTGGCGGGGCCGCCGCTTCACGCTGGTGGACACCGGCGGGTGGGACCCGGATGCCACCGGCATGGCGCTGCGCATCGCGGAGCAGGCCCAGATCGCCGCCGAGCTGGCCGACGTCGTGCTGTTCGTGGTGGACGCCAGCGTGGGCGTGACCGACTCGGACGAGGCCGTGGGAGCCGTGCTCCGCCGTTCGGGCAAGCCTGTGGTGCTCGCGGCCAACAAGGTCGACAACCAGCTGATGGAGCTGGAGGCGACCGGGCTGTGGTCGCTCGGCCTGGGAGAGCCGCAGCCGGTCTCCGCCCTCCACGGCAGGTCCAGCGGCGACCTCCTCGACGTGGTGCTCGACGCGCTGCCCGAGACCCCGCCGCAGACCTTCGGCGAGCAAAGAGGGCCGCGCAGGATCGCGCTGCTGGGCAAGCCCAACGTCGGCAAGTCGTCCCTGCTGAACCGGGTGGCGGGGGAGGAGCGCGTGCTGGTCGACCCGGTGGCGGGCACCACGCGCGACCCGGTCGACGAGCTGGTCGAGCTGGGCGGCAGGACCTACCGCTTCATCGACACCGCGGGCATCCGCCGCCGCGACAGGGAGCTGAAGGGCGCCGACTTCTACGCGGCCATGCGCACGCGGGCCGCCCTGGAGCGGTCGGAGGTCGCGGTCGTCCTGATCGACGCCTCCGAGGTGCTGACCGAGCAGGACCTTCGCATCATCGGCCTGATCATCGAGTCGGGCCGGGCGATGGTCGTCGCCTTCAACAAGTGGGACCTCGTCGACGAGGACAGGCGGTACTACCTGGAGAAGGAGATCGACCGCCAGCTCGTCCGCACGCCCTGGGCGCTGCGGGTCAACATCTCCGCCAAGACCGGCCGCAACGTCGAGAAGCTCGTGCCGGCCATCGAGAGGGCCCTGGATTCGTGGGGGACGCGCGTCCCGACCGGCCGGCTCAACCAGTTCTTCACCGACCTGCTGCGGGCCACGCCGCCGCCGGTGCGCTCGGGCAAGCAGCCCAAGATCCTGTTCGCCACGCAGGCGTCGACCGAGCCGCCGAAGTTCGTGCTGTTCACCTCGGGCTTCCTCGAGGAGACCTACCGCCGGTTCCTCGAGCGGAAGCTCCGTGAGGAGTTCGGCTTCGCGGGCTCGCCGATCGAGGTGACGATGAAGATCAGAGAGAAGCGCAAGAAGAAGTAGGGCTCCGTCGGACATTCGCGCCCGCGGGAAGGTGCCGGTTCCACGTGGGGAACCGGCACGGCCCATCTGCGGGAGCGCATTCGAGGGGCCTCGCATCCGAAAATCGGCTTATCACTATCATTTCGCCATGACCAAGTCCGAACATGTGCGCTATGGGGAGATGATGACCGGCGACGTGCAGTTGTCAGGCCAACCCGGGGATGAGACCGAGGACCGCACAAGCCGGCTCGTCATCGAGTCGTACCAGATGGCGTACAAGTCTCGGTTCGGCGAGGGTATTCGCCTGATGCTGATGGACGCCGCGGCCAAGAACATGGTCGCCTGGTATGACGGGTTCAGCGACCCCGCGCATCCGGCGCCGGTCGCCTGGGTGGGGGCACACCACAGCACTCATATCCCCGATGTGATTCACCAGCACTGGTCGATAGAAACCAGCCTTGCCAACGGGCAGTTGCACACCCGGTTCTCCATCGATTACGGCACGGACCTGGCACAGGTTCTGTTCAACAGGTCTGATGTCCTGTTCAGCGCGTCCGAGGGAGGGAAATTCCGCATCGGGATATCGCCGGACAAGCAGAAGGTGATTCCGCGGGATTTCGTGTTCGGCACCGGTGGCCTCGGTGCCGACAGCGAGCGGCGCTGGGTGCTCCGTTGCGACACCGCCCCGGAGACCGGCGGCGACAGAGGCAGCCATCTGCGCCTGCTGCGCTACTCCGACGAGGGACGACTGATCGACGCGCCCATTTCGGTGCACCGCAACAACGGCCACGTCGGCATGGGGACGGAGGACACCGGGGTCGCGCGGGTCACCGTGAAGCACGAGATCACCGCCTTGCGGCTGATCGGTTCGGCGTCGTCCACGACCTCCGGGCTGCTGCGGCTGGAACCCTCCCACCCGTCCGGCGTGGCTGTGGACATCCGCCCGGACGGCGCCACGGTGTCTCCGTTCACCGTGAACGGCAACGGACGGCTGCGCACGACCGATGACGTCGAGGTCGCCGACCCCGCACGCGGCGTGGTGCTGACCTCCCCGAACGGCAGCAGGTGGCGGGTGACCGTGGACGACGCCGGGAGACTGCAGACGAAGCCGGCATAGGGCGCAGCCGGCGGCGCCGACCGGGTTCCGCGAGGAGACCCGGCGGCGCATCCGGAGAGAATCCCGGCGTCGCCGATCGAGGTCACGATGAAGGTCGGGGAGAAGCGAAGAAGAAGTGCGAGACGAAGTAGGGTATGCCCTACCAGGAACATTCCCGGACACGGGATCGATCGGAGATCGCCGGCTGCCTAGCGTGGGAGACATGCGAAGACTTCTCTCCCGACTCGCCGGGGACACGGTTTACCTCCTCGTCGGGTTCCCCCTCGCGAGTATCGCGTTCTGCCTGATGGTGTTAGGTCTGTCCGCGGGTGCCAGCCTGCTGGTCTTCTGGCTGGGCGTGCCGGTCCTGGTGCTGACGGCTCTCGTGGCACGAGGGCTGGGCGACATCGAGCGGCTGAGGATGCGCGGGGTCCTGGGTATGGACGTGCCCCAGCCCCGCTACCCCCGGTCCCCGGCCGAGGCGGGATGGTTCCGCAAGATGCTGTCGCCGCTCGCCGGCGGGCAGCCGTGGCTCGACATCCTGCACGCCCTGGTGGTGTTCCCCGTCGCCATCGCCACGTTCTGCGTGATCGTCATGTGGTGGGGGACGGCGATCTTCGGGGTCACCTACCCCGTCTACGGCTGGCTCCTGTCGAACATTCCGGGCAACGAGGGGCTCCCCGAGCTGCTCGGGTTCGACCGGGGCTACGTGAACGACAGCATCTTCTACGTGGGCATCGGTCTCCTCGCGGCGCTCACGCTGTACCCGGTCGTCCGCGGCTGCGCGCTGGTGCAGGCGTCGCTCGGCAAGGCGTTGCTCACCGGCGTCGCCCAGCTGCAGGAGCGCATCGAGGACCTGACCGAGGGGCGCAACGCCGCCGCCTACGCAGAGGCGACCGCCCTGCGCAGACTGGAGCGGGACATCCACGACGGGCCGCAGCAGCGCCTCGTCCACCTGGCCATGGAGTTGTCCCGCGCGCAGCGCGAGCTGGAGAAGGACGCGGCCGCGGCCCAGTCGACCATCGGCAAGGCGATCACCGCCACCAGGGAGACGCTGGACGAGCTGCGCGCGCTCTCGCGCGGCATCGCGCCGCCTATCCTGGCCGACCGCGGCCTGGTTCCCGCGCTGGCCGCCCTGGCGAGCCGCTGCACGGTCCCCGTGGAGCTCGACGTCCAGACGGAGGAACGGTTCCCCGCGCTGATCGAGAACACCGTCTACTTCGTGACGGCCGAGGCGCTCACCAACGTCGCCAAGCACAGCCGGGCGGAACTGTGCACGATCACGCTGATGAGAATCGGCGACAGCCTGATGCTCACGATCGGCGATGACGGGGTCGGCGGCGCGCACGTCGCCAAGGGACACGGGTTGTCCGGCCTCGCCGAGCGGCTGCGTGGGGTCGACGGCGAGCTGGCCGTACGGTCTCCGGCAGGCGGGCCCACTTCGATCACTGCGGAGGTTCCGTGCGGGTAGTCGTCGCCGATGACGCCGTCCTGATCAGGGAGGGCCTGGTACGTCTGCTCGAGGAGTTCGGCTGCGAGGTGGTGGCGGCCGTGGGCACGGGCGACGACCTCGTCGAGGCCGTCGCCGAGCACCGCCCCGACGTGTCGGTGGTCGACGTGCGGATGCCGCCGACGTTCACCGACGAGGGGCTCAGGGCGGCCGTCGAGGCACGGAGAAGGATTCCCGGGGCTCCTGTGCTGATCCTGTCCCAGTACGTCGAGGTCTCCTACGCGGACGACCTGCTCGCCGACGCCAGGGGCGCGGTCGGCTACCTGCTGAAGGACCGCGTCGTGGACGTGGAGGAGTTCATGGAGGGGCTGCGCAGGGTCGCGAGCGGGGGGACGGTCTTCGACCCCCAGGTCGTCGCGCAGCTCATGGTCCGGCGCCGCCGGGGCGACCCGCTCGCGTCGCTGACCCCGCGCGAGCGTGAGGTCCTCGAGCTCATGGCGGAGGGCCGGTCGAACCCCGCCATCGGCCGCCGCCTCGTCGTCACCGACGGCGCGGTGGAAAAGCACATCCGCGGCATCTTCACCAAGCTCGGGCTGCACGCGGAGGACGGCGACCAGCACCGGCGCGTCCTGGCCGTGCTCGCCTACCTGCGCTCCTGAGCCGCCTTCAGGCCTGAGCCGTCCTCAGACCTGAGCCGTCCTCAGCCCTGAGGCGTGCTCCGCGGCAGGGCGAGCGCCGCAAGCACGCCGATCGCGCACAACACCGCGGTCAGCAGGAAGATCTCCGAGTATTCGACGTGCAGGGCGGCCTTGACCTTGGTGGTGTAGTCGGCCAGCCTCCTGGTGAACTCGGCGGCGTCCACCCCCATCGGAAGCGGGGTGTCGAGGTCGGCGGTGAGCGACTGGAACCGGTGGAAGCCCCATGCCGTCAGCGCCGCCACTCCGAGCAGCATCCCCATCATCCGCGCCACCACGACCGCCGCCGACACCACGCCGTGCTGTACGGCCGGCACGACCCGGAGCGCGGCCGACGAGACGGGCGCGATGACGGCGCCCAGGCCGAGGCCGGCGATGACGAGGTCGAGGTCCACCCGCAGGCCGGCCGTCGCGAGGTCGGCGGGCCAGCGGGAGATGAGCACGTAGCCGGCGGTGGCGACCGCCATCCCCGCCGTCGCCACCACGCGCTCGCCGAACCGGCGCGTCAGCATGCCGCCGAGGAACGCGGCGACCGCCAGCGCGGCCAGGAAGCGGGTGAGGACGAGCGCGCCCGACACGGTGTCCCTGCCCATGAGCGTCTGCGCGACCAGTTGGACGTCGACCAGCGTGACCAGCAGCGCCGCCCCGGCGAGGAAGCTCACCCCCAGCGTCGCGAGCAACGGACGCCGGGGAATCCCCGTGAGGTCCAGCAGGCGGACCGGCGAGCGGATCTCCCAGGCCACGAACAGCGCCGCCGCGACGACTCCGGCCGCCACACACGGCAGGCCCCAGGGCGGCAGGACGGACGCGTCCGGCGACGGGTTGTAGAGCCCCGCGACGAGCAGCCCGAGGGCGAGCGCGAGCAGGACGGCGCCCACCACGTCGACCCGCACGGCGATCCTGTCCGTCCTGTCCGTCCCGCGTGGCCCGGCGGGCACCGCGCGGTGCACCGCGACCGCGGCGAGCAGGGCGAGGGGGACGTTGATCCAGAAGATTCCGCGCCAGCCGACGAGCGCCGCCACGCCCGCGCCGTACAGGGGACCGAGGACGCTGCCGAGCTCCTGCGCGGCGCCGACGGCGCCCAGGGCCACCGGCCGGCCGCGCTCGTCCCACAGGTCGCCGATGAGGGCCATGGTGATCGGAAGCAGCGCGCCGCCCGCGACGCCCTGCAGCGTACGGCCGGCCACGAGGCCGGGCACGCCCGTGGACAGCGCGGTGATCACCGACCCGGCGGCGAATCCGGCCAGGCAGGCGTGGATCAGCACGCGCCTGCCGTACCGGTCGGACAGCTGGCCGAGCAGCGGCATCGCCGCGATGTAGCCGAGCAGGAACCCGGTCACGATCGGCGTCGCCCGCTCCAGGTGGTTCAGCGGCACACCGGCGTCCCCGGCGATGTCGGTGAGGACGGTCACCACCACGTACGCGTCGAGCGCCGCGAGCAGCACCGCGGCGCCGCCCACACCCAGCACGACGCGGCGGTTCTCCACAGTGGTCATGAGGCGCTCACGAGGAGGGAGGTGTGATGGTCACGGGAGCGTCGTAGTCGTCGAGGCTCACGGTCACACTGCCGCCCGTCATCGGCAGGTCGATCTTCAGCAGCCGGCTGGAGGCCTTGTCGATCCACACCGTCCCGTTGACACCCTGCTGGATGCCGGGGACGAGCTTGACCAGCGCCTGCTGGGGGAGTGTCACCGCCACCCGGTAGGCGTCGGAGTCGCCGACCTTCTCCGCCGCCTCCGATCGGGCGTCCTGCGCCGCCGCCAGCAGCTGTGGGACTCCGGTGAGCACGGCCGAGGGGTCGTAGATCGCCGCCAGCTGCTCGCGGGTCATCGTCTGGTAGCCGCCTGTCGGGCCCTTGAAGTGCACCGTGCTCCCGGACACGATGAACTCGAGCTCCTGCAGACCGCCGAAGTCGATCTGGAGCGAGCCCTTGGCGTCGCCCCCGCTTGTGAGACTGCCCTCCGCGTGCTTGACCGGCACGGCGGGGCGGTCCTTGGTGTCGATGGTGAAGGCGACTGTCTTGACCGTCTTCATCGCCTCGGCGGACTTCTTGAGCAGATCGGGCCCGCTCGGGACGGCGGCCTCGCTGTTCGAGCCGCAGGACGTCACGAGGAGGAAGGCGGCGGCCACGGCCAGCCAGACGATTCTTCTCACAGGCGGATCGTAGCGATCGTCACGTCAGCGGCGCGCGATTGCGACATATCGGTTCGGCACTTCCCGGAGCCGGGCGTCGCGCCGGGGGAGGGCCGCTCCCCCGTCTCCGAGGGCCCGGCGCTCACCTGGGTCTACTTGGCCGAGCGGATCGAGTGGATGTGATCGACGACGTGGGTGTAGATCTCCTCGACCGTCGCCACCTGTTCGGGGGTGAGCAGGTCGATGAAGTGCTCGCGGACGCTGGCCACGTGCTCGGGGGCCACCCGCTGGGTGGTGTCCCAGCCGAGGTCCGTCAGCACGGCGTAGGTGCCGCGCCGGTCGTCCTCGCAGTCCTCCCTCGTCACCAGTCCCGCGGCCTCCATGCGGGAGATCTGGTGGGAGAGCCTGCTGCGGGACTGGATGGTCGCGTCGGCCAACTCGCTCATGCGCATACGATGCTCGGGACTCTCCGAGAGGTTCACGAGGATCTCGTAGTCGTTGAGTGACAGGCCGAACGCCTGCAGTTCACGGTCGAGCTGGTGGGACAGCAGACGGTGCGCGGCGAGGTGGGCGCGCCAGGCGCCCTGCTCTCGCGGGCTGAGCCAGCCGGGGTCTTCCATGGCTTACAGCATAAGATCGCACTGATTGAGCAGGGTGGACGGAGTGGCGATGGGCGCGGGCGAGACCAACGAGAGCAGCGAGAGCCTCGGCACGGTCCTGATCGCCGGCGCGGCGAATCTCGCGATCGCGCTGGCGAAGCTGGTGGCCGGCCTCATCAGCTCCTCGGCGTCGATGTTGTCGGAGGCGGCCCACTCGGCGGCCGACACCGTGACCGAGGTGCTGCTGTTCACCGCTATCCGGCACGGCGAGCGCCCCGCCGACCGGCGGCATCCGCTGGGACACGGCCGGGCCAGCTATCTGTGGGCGATCATCGCGGCCTGCTTCACCATGGTCGTCGGCGCGGGCTTCTCACTCACGCACGGCTGGCACACGATCAGCCACGGCGAGGAACTCGGCGACGTCGCCGTCTCCTACATCGTGCTCGCCGTGTCCTTCGTGATCGAGTCGGTCTCCCTGTGGCGGGGGTGGTCGCAGCTCAGGAAGGAAGCCGGCCGGCAGCAGGTGACCTCGAGGCGGCTGCTCTCCCGGACCGCCGACACCATGCTCAAGGCGGTCATCCTGGAGGACATCGCGGCCCTGGCAGGTCTCGTGCTCGCCGGTCTCGGCCTGGTGTTGTCCCAGGTCACCGGTTCGGCGGTCTGGGACGGCGTGGCGTCGATCGCCATCGGCCTGCTCCTGCTCGGCGTCGCGCTCACCCTGATCAAGACCAACGCCTCCCTGCTCATCGGCCAGGCCGCCTCGACCGTGCTGGAGGACGAGATCCGCACCGTGCTCGTGGCCCAGCCCGAGGTGGAAGGCGTCGTCGACCTCGTCACCGTCGTGATGGGCCCCAACCAGGTCATGGTCGCCGCGAAGATCGACTTCCTCGACGAGACGACGGGGGAGCGGCTGGAGTTGGCCTCCGACCGGGTGGAGCAGTGCCTCACCGAGCGGTTCCCCGAGATCAAGCAGGTCTTCCTCGACCCGACCCCCGGCCGGTCAGCCGCCCAGGAGGCGTAGCTTCCCCGGCTCGTCGGTGATGGCGGTCGCGATCACGGTGCCGGCCTTCCACTCGAGGAAGTGACGTCCCTCCCATTCGAGGTCGCCCGACGGGCCGCCGTCGAAGGGGAGCGCGGACAGGTCGACCTCGCGCAGCCGGTCGAGGGTCAGCTCGCCCCGCTTGACCAGGGCCTCCTTCCTCACCCACTGCCGGATGAGCCTGGTGTTGTCCCGGCCCACCAGGGCGGCCTCGGCCGGGGTCAGCGCGAGAGCCGCGAGGCTCTGGTCCGCAGGGCCGGGCGTCGCGTGCTCGGCGTCGATGCCCACCCGGCCGTAGCCCGCGGCCGCGCAGACGTATCCCGACGTGTGGGCCAGGGTGACCGAGAGTTCGGGGGCCTCGGCGAGCCGGGGGCGGCCATGGGCCTGGTCGCACCGCTCGCACCGCTGCACCACGGTGAGCATGCAGGCCCGCGTCCCGAGGATCTCCGCCGCGCAGTGCCGTACGAGCAGGTGGGCTGCGATGAAGTCCAGACGGTCCTGCCTGCGGGTGAACCGGTCCGCGCGGGTGCGCTCCGCCTCGGTCAGCGTGCCGCCGACGACCTCGAGCACCTCGTCGGTGTAGCCGGCCACGGCCAGTGGGGGGCGCACGCGCTCACCCTAGGGGAGCCGTATGACGATCAAGTGAACTGGTGGCGGAGGTGGTGACTCCGATATCCGGCCGGACGGTATCGGTCCGGTACATATTCAAGCGAAAGGTGATACTTAACATGTAGTGAGTCAGGAGACTTGACGGGCCACCTCGGTCGCTGTTGCCTGGGAAAACAGGCTGATCCGCTCCCACCGGCCGGTCGGGGCGGGAGTCGGGGATCTTCCCTCGGGGCCCCGGAAAGGCGGTGTCGGTTGCTCATCGGTTCGATCTTGCAGGGTAAAGGGACCAGCGTGGCGACGGTTCGCCCACAGGCCACGGTGACCGAGTTGCTGGCGACGCTCGCCGAGCTCAACATCGGCGCGGTGGTGGTTTCGGACGACGGGGCGACCATCGCGGGAATCGTCTCCGAGCGGGACATCGTGCGACGGCTGCACGAGCAGGGTGCCGGCATCCTCGGCCATCCGGTGTCGTCGATCATGACGTCCGACGTCCGTACCTGTGCTCCGGACGCGAACGTGGACGAGCTCCGCCGTACCATGACCAACCACCGCATACGTCACGTACCGGTCGTACGGAACGGCCGGCTCGCGGGCATCGTGAGCATCGGTGACGTCGTGAAGAACACCATCGAGGAGCTGGAGACCGAGAAGGACGCCCTCGTCGGCTACATCCACAGGTGAGACGGGCAGGAAAGGGGCCAGGCGGTCTGACCGCCGGGCCCCTCGTCTCACTTGACCGTGATCTTGTCCACTTCGACCGTGATGCCCTTCACCTGTGGGGTGGAGGTGGCCGTCGTGACCGAACCGGTGCCCGAGGAGACGCCCTTCAGCGTGAAGGAGTAGGTGAACGTCTCTCCCGGAGCCCCCGGCGTGCTGGTGATCCGGTAGTCCTGCGTGG
This sequence comes from Planotetraspora mira, assembly GCF_016863275.1. Classification (GTDB taxonomy): domain Bacteria; phylum Actinomycetota; class Actinomycetes; order Streptosporangiales; family Streptosporangiaceae; genus Planotetraspora; species Planotetraspora mira. The sequence continues at coordinate 31,966 of NZ_BOOO01000001.1, read as the reverse complement.
GCGGCCCGCTGATCTGGCTGCCCCCTGTGCCGTCGGCGTTCTCCGCGCCGACCGTCAGGCCCGCCGCACCGGGGTCACCCGGCAGGACTGCGGGGTCGTAGGCGTAGGTGATGTCCTCGGCGCCGTTCAGGCCGATCCATTGCTGGAAGACCTTCCGGTCCGCCGTGCCGGCGAGATTGACGTGCCACTCGAGCACCAGCCAGCGGTTCACCTGGTCGGTGAGGAAGCCGGCGTAGACGCCCGGCGTGCCGGTGCCGTCCAGGTTGGTCCAGTACGGCGCGAGCACGCCGTTCGGCGGGGTGGCGTCGGGGAGCGTCTGCGGCGTGGCCTGGATCTGTGCCGGGTCGGTGATGCCGCCCGCGACCGCGTAGCCGTTGGAGACGACGCCGATTCTGTTGTAGGTCTGCCCGGCGAAGACGAACGCCGGAACGTTGAGGTTCACCGCCGACTCGTTGCCGACGGGGATCGGCGCGATGCCGAAGTCCGCCAGGGAGAGCCAGCCTCCGGCCGGGTTCTGACCTGGGGCGATGACCGGCCTGGCCGGCTGCCTGCCCGTGAGCGTGGCCTTGGCGGTCACGATCTGGCTGCCGACCTTGGTCGCGCCGGTGGCCCCGGTGAGACGCAGCCTGCCGTCCAGGGTGGTCAGCGCGGTGACCTCGGTGTCGTCGAAGGTGTTGTTCTGCGCCGTGACGGTGCAGGTCGACGTCCCCGAGTTCTTCGCGATGTCCGACGGCGAGCAGGTCTGGTCGATCGGAACCGCGCCCTCCTGGCGGAAGAACGCCACCGGCAGGTGCTGCGCCCGGTTGCCGCCGACCTGCTTGAGGTTCACCTGGCCGAAGTACTGCCCGGTGGGCAGGTCCGGCGCGGTGATGACGATGGTGATGCCGACGCTCTTGCCCGGCTTGACGGTGAACAGCGGCGGCAGCACGGTGATGTTCGCCCCGCTGACCGTGGTGCCCGTCGCGGTGTAGATCAACGTCTTGTTCGTGGTGTTGACGAGCGTGCGCTTGGCGCTGATGACGCCCGGCATCACCGGGGCGTTCACCGACGGCAGGTTCAGGTCGATCCGGTTCAGCGGGTCGTTCGCCGAGGCGCGGTAGTCCGCCGCGCTCTCGTCGAGCGTCAGGGCCGCGTCCCCGGCCTTCGACAGGTCGATGCGGCCGCCGCCGTAGTCGAAGGGGTCGGCTGGGGTGGTGCGGTCCGGCTTGGTGACCTTGGTGGTGGCGGTGGTCTCCAGCGCGGACTTGACCTGGCCGGGAGTCCACTTCGGGTGCAGGGCGAACATCAGCGCGCCGGCGCCCGCGACGTGCGGCGACGACATGGACGTGCCCGCGATGACCTGGTACAGGTTCCCCGGGGGGCCTTCCAGCGCGGACTCGGGAGTCGGGGTCTGGCCGGCGAGGATGTGCAGTCCGGGCGCGGTCACGTCCGGCTTGAGGAAGTCGGAGCCGGGTCCCCGGGAGGAGAACGTGGTCATCACGTCTCCCTGCCAGGTGGCCTTCTGGCCCTGGGTGAAGGTGGCCGTCGTGTTCGGGTGGGACGCCAGCCACGACAGCAGGACGTCGGTCTCCGGCTTGTCGATGTGCACGGCCGGCAGCCAGTGGTTGTCGGTCATGATGTCGAGCGGCGTCGTGTTGTAGAGGATCATTCCGGCCGCGCCGCCCTGCTTGACCTGGAAGCCCTTCAGGACCCGGTTGGTCCCGCGCTCACAGGCGACGATCTTGCCGATGAACAGCCCGGGCGGCGCCGGGTGGAGACACTGCGCGTCGTTGTACGGCGGAGCCGACGCCAGCACCACGGGCAGCGGGGCCGCGACGCCCGAGGTGATCGAGGCGCCCTTGATCGTGGGACCGCCGGTCAGGGTGATCGTCGACTGGAACGTCCTCGACTGCGTCGAGGCGGCCACGGTGGTCACCCAGGGGCTGCGGTGGTCGGTCGTGCCCGCGCCGGGGCCGGAGTTGCCCGCCGAGGCCGAGACGAACACGCCTGCGGCGTACGCGTCGAGGAAGGCCAACTCGACCGGATCGCTGTAGGGATCGGCTCCGCCGGAGATGGAGAAGTTGATCACCCGTACACCGTCGGCGACGGCCTGCGCGACCGCGGCGGCGGAGTCGGTCTGGTAGCAGCCCTCCGCGCCGCAGATCTTGTAGACGGCCACGTGCGCCGCCGGGGCGATGCCGTGGATCGCGCCGCGGTCGATGCCGAGAGGGTTGGCGTGCTCGACCGGGCCGCCGGCTGAGGTGCTCGCGGTGTGCGTGCCGTGCCCGTTGGAGTCACGTGCGTTGTCCGGGTAGACCTCGGGAGTCTCCGCGTTCGCCTTGTACGTCTCGAGGAACGCCTGACCGGAGATCAGCTTGCGGTTGCAGACGAAGACGTCGGTGGCCGGAGTCAACGGATTGTCGCCGAAATTGCACGTTCGCGGCGTGCCGTCGGCCTTCGCCGGTGGGGCCGGGAGCGTTCCCGGGTCGGCGAACGAGGGGTGTTCGGGCCACGCGCCCGAGTCGAGGATGCCGACGATGACGCCCTTGCCGGAGGACTTCGTGCCGCCGAGCTGGTTGTAGATCGTGTTCGCGCCGATGAACTCGGCGCTGGAGTCGGTCAGCGGGTGTTCGAGCTTGTCCTCCTGGACGGCCGCGACACCGGGGAGTTTGAGGAGGCCGGCCGCCTTGTCGGCCGGGAGCGTGAGGGCCACGCCGCCGTAGACCGTGCGGAGTCTCTGGCCCACCTTCGCGCCGGGGATCTTCTTGCTCAGCTCGCTGAGGAAGGTGTTCTCGACGTCCTCGATGTGCTTTTGGTACTTGGCGGCGTCGGCGCTCTTGAGATCGAGCGACCTGCCGGTCACCGAGGGGCTGGTGGCGGGCAGGCCGGGCAGGCCGCCCTTGTAGGCCGCGACGGCGTCGTAGTCGAGCTTGACCACGACGCTGACGGGTGCGGGGGAGACGGACTTGAGCAGCGCCTGGTCGCTTTCGGCCAGCCGGCCGCTGTCCGAGGTCGCGCCTTGGACCTGATCGGTGACGGCGACCGGTGTAACGCTCCATGTCCGTGTCGGCGAGGGGCTTGGGTCGGCGACGGCCGACCCTGCGGGGATCATCGCCGTGATGAGTCCGAGTCCGGCGACGACCGCGCCGGCGCGTAAGAAGGTAGGCGGGGGCTTCCTTGACACGACACCTCCCTGTAGTGCTGCAGGCACTCGAGGCACACAGGAATGGAGGCGTCGCGCCGCCCAGATGGCATGGGAAGGTACGAGCCCCTCCCCGGTGGGCGACGAGCGAACGGCCACCCGGGTGGGCGGCCGATCCTGACAGGGAGTCTAACTAACGATCATTTATGCGGCTAGATCGTTTTTTACGGCAATTTGACGGGGTCTTTTGGTAATCGGTTGGGCTGGCGGCGGCCCTTTAGACTTGATCCGTGAAGCTCAAGCTGGATCTCCATGACATCTACAACAAGGGCGGCGAGATCGACCGGGCGCTGCGCGGCATCATCCAGGAGGCGGTCCAGAAGAAGGCCACCCAGGTGGAGATCATTCCGGGCAAGGGCTCGGGACAGCTGAAGAAGAAAGTGCTGCGATTCCTGGAACAGAAGGAGATCAAGGCGCTCTATCACCGGATCGACAAGGACGCCAAGAACCACGGCCGCCTGTTCGTCTACTTCCGCTGGTAACCCCCCCTTTTTTCCGCGTGATCATGCACAGGTTCGCCGACCCGCCGCCTGACCTGCCCAGACTGTTGCCGTGATCATGCACACATTCGTGTGGGATGAATCTGACCTGCGCGTTTTCTCTGCGTGATCATGCACAGATTCGCGCAGAGCTCGTCTCACGTGCGCAAACCTTCAACGTGATCACGCACAGGCTCGGAGAAGTGCCGCTTGACCTGCGCGAACTCCGATCGTGATCATGCGAGTTCCTGCCGGCCGTACCACGTGATCGGGATGTGCTCTCCGTCCCGGAACCCTGCATGATCACCATTGACGACGGCGCAGTTCAGCGGCGTCTTCTCCGAATCTGCGCATGATCACGCTCGACAAATGTGCAGGTGGGAGGACGTTGACCCGAATTTGTGCATGATCACGTCCGAGGTTTCCGCACGTGAGGAGCCATCCGTACGAACCTGTGCATGATCACGCGGAGGGGGTCGGGTCAGAGTTTGCGGAAGGTTCTGGCCTCTTCGGCGGATGCGAGGACGTCCGGCAGGGACGCCCCTCCGCCCACCGTGACCGCCGCCGCGATGGCGCCCTCCACCAGCGGCACGTCGGCGATCACCACGGACCCCGGCTCCTCGACCAGCTTGGCGGTCAGCACCGAGCTGCCGAGGTCGGGGATCAGCACGACCCCCATCCCCTGGTCCACGCTCTCGATGGCCGCGATCACCTTGTCCAGGCTCGTACCGAGACCGCCGTCGTCGGTGCCTCCGGCCGCGGCCACCGGCACGTTCTCCCCGCCGATCTCGCGGGCGATCGCCGCCACCTCTTCGGCCAGCCTCGCGCTGTGCGAGACGATGACGATCCCGACCATCGCCTGAGCCTGAGCCTGAGCCTGAGCCTGAGACGCGGCCTGAGCCTGGTCGTCCATCACGCCTGCCCGGCCGCCCGCCGCAGCGCGGTGAAGATCAGCACCGTCGACGCGGCTCCCGGATCCTCGTGCCCGACGCTGCGCGGGCCGAGATAGCTGGCCCGTCCCTTGCGCGCCTGCAGCGGGACGGTTGCCCGCGCGCCCTCCTCGGCGGCGGTCGTCGCCGTCTCCAGGGCGTCCGCCAGCTTCGCCCCGTCCTGTACGGCCTGCGCCAGGGCTCTGACGGCGGGAGCGAACGCGTCCACCAGGGTCTTGTCGCCTTCGGCTGCCCCGCCCAGCTTCTGGACCCCCTCCTGGGCCGCCTCCAGCGCCGTGACCAGGCCGGCAGGCGTGATCTCCGGGGCGTCGCCCAGCGCCCGGCCCATCTGGCGGAAGGCCGTGCCGTACAGCGGGCCGGATGCTCCTCCCACCTTGCGGATCAGCGCGGAGCCGGCTTGCACCAGGACCGCGCCCGGCGTCTCCGGAGGCGTATCCGCCAAGGCCTGCCGTACGGCCGCGAAGCCCCGGTCCAGATTGGCGCCGTGGTCGGCGTCGCCGATCGCGGCGTCGAGCTGGGTGAGGTGATCACGCTCGGCCTGTACGGCTGTCGCGGCCTCCTTGATCCAGGCCAGGAAGAAGGATGTGTCCAACGGTGGCTCCTTGCTGCACGGCGTTTCCTGTCAGAGGGTTCTCCGCGGGCTTCGATCGTCGCCTTCCGGCGAGGGTCCCGGGCGGGAGTCGGGGAGAGTGAGGATCAGCGACCCCAGCGGAGCCCCGGCGTCTCCACCGGAGCGTCCCAGAGCCGGGTGAGCTCGTCGGTCAGACGGCAGACGCTGACCGAGAAGCCCTGCATGTCGAGGCTGGTGACGTAGTTGCCCACCAGGCAGCGTACGGCTGTCGCGCCCTTCTCCTCGAGGTAGGCGGCGACTTCCGCGTACACGATGTAGAGCTCCAGGAGCGGAGTGCCGCCCATCCCGTTGAGCAGGACAAGCGTGTCGCCGGAAAGGGGGACGTCGTCGTTGATGGCGTCCATGGCCAGCCGCGCGATCTCGCGGGCCTCCCGGTGGGTGCTGCGCGTGCGGCCGGGCTCGCCGTGGATGCCGATGCCGAGCTCGATCTCGGTGTCGGACAGGTCGAACGTCGGCTTGCCGGCGGCGGGAACCGTGCCTGCCGACAGGGCGACTCCGAACGACCGGCTGCGCTCGTTGACCTCCTGGGCCAGGCGGGCGACCTCCGCGAGCGGGGCGCCGGTCTCGGCCAGGGCCCCGGCGATCTTCTCCACGAACAACGTCGCCCCCGTGCCGCGGCGGCCGGCGGTGTAGAGGGAGTCCTGGACGGCGACGTCGTCGTTGACCAGGACGCTGGCGACCTCGATGCCCTCGTCGGCGCACAACTCGGCCGCCATCTCGAAGTTGAGCACGTCGCCCGTGTAGTTCTTGACGATGTGGAGCACTCCGGCTCCGCCGTCGACCCCCTTGGAGGCCTCGATCATCTGGTCGGGGACGGGTGAGGTGAAGACTTCGCCGGGACAGGCCGCGTCGAGCATGCCGTACCCGACGAAACCGCCGTGGAGCGGCTCGTGGCCGGCACCGCCGCCGGAGACGAGCCCGACCTTGCCCGGCCGCGGCGCGTCCCGCCGGTAGATCACCCGGTTCTCGATGTCCACGCGGAGCGAGGGATGCGCCGCCGCGACGCCGTGGAGGGTGTCGGTGACGATCGCGTCGACGCTGTTGATGAGCTTCTTCATGACCACGCCGTCCTTGTCCGTTCTCAAGGCCCACTTGTGCCCCGTCCGCGATGACGGCAAGCGGTCGCGCCGCGGGCATCCCGCGATGTCAGGTACGCCGAGCCGCAACGAACCGTCGTTCGGACCCTCTGGGGGCTCGGAACACCGGTGCCGTCGTCTGGGTAGACCAGGTTTTCCGATGCTATGCCCAATGTCTATTTATGCCAATAAGTCCGAATTATTGGCGTCGACTGTGTGATGTGGACGTAAGTTCGGCACATGTGGAATGTGATTCGGGACTGCGGACGCCGAACCAGAGCGGGCCGATTCTGATCTGGCATTCGGGAGTGGGGTGTAGGAGGATCTTCCCATCCTGACAGATGGGAGTCGGCATGTCGGTGCTGCGCGAACTTGTGGAGAGCATCCGGACCGGTGGGATCGAGGTGCTCGACCTGACCGCGCCGCTGAGTGGGACGACGCCGATCCTCCTGCTACCCGAGCAGTTCGGGCAGACGGTGCCCTTCGCGCTCCATGAGATCAGCCGGTACGACGACCGGGGCCCGGCCTGGTACTGGAACAACTTCACGACCGGCGAACATGTCGGGACGCACTTCGACGCCCCGAATCACTGGGTGACGGCCAGGGACGGGGAGGACATCTCCCAGGTCGCCGTCTCCAAGCTCATCGCCCCCGCCGTGGTGCTCGACTTCGTCGCCGAGGCGCGGCGCGACCCCGACTTCCTCCTCGAGATCGACCACGTCAAGCAGTGGGAGGACGAGCACGGCCCGCTGCCCGACGGAGGCTGGCTCCTCTACCGGACCGGCTGGGACGTCCGGGCGCACGACCAGGCCGAGTTCCTGAACGCCGACGAGACCGGGCCCCACACCCCGGGCATCTCGGTCCAGTGCGCCCGCTACCTCGCCGAGGAGACCCCGATCGCGGGACTCGGCGTGGAGACCGTCGGCACCGACGCAGGCGCGGCGCACTCGTTCGACCCCGCCTTCCCGTGTCATTCGTTCCTGCTCGGAGCCGGCAAGTACGGCCTCACCCAGTTGCGCAACCTCGACAGGCTGCCGCCCACGGGAGCGGTCGTGATCGCGGGTCCGCTGCCGATCGTCGGCGGCTCGGGCAGCCCGACGCGCGTCCTCGCCCTGGTGGAGAGATGAACGTCGCGGAGGCCGTCGGCACCGTGCTCGCCTCTTTGGGCGTCCGCGCGGCCTTCGGCGTCGTCGGGAGCGGCAACTTCCACGTGACCAACGCCCTGACCGAGCAGGGCGTCCGCTACGTCGCGGCACGGCACGAGGGCGGCGCCGCCACCATGGCGGACGCCTATTCGCGGATGAGCGGCACCGTCGCGGTGCTCAGCGTGCACCAGGGGCCCGGCCTCACCAACGCCCTGACCGGCGTCACCGAGGCCGCCAAGAGCCGTACGCCCCTGCTGGTCCTGGCCGCCGAGGCCACCTCGCCGCGCTCGAACTTCCGGATCGACCAGGCCGCGCTCGCGGCCGCCGTCGGCGCGCACGGGGCCAGGGTGGGGTCGGCGGAGACCGTGGTGGACGACACGGTCATGGCCTACCTCGCCGCCCTGCTCGGCCGCCGCACGGTGCTGCTCAACCTGCCCCTCGACGTCCAGGCCGAAGAGTTGCCCGACGACGTCGTGCACGCCGTACAGGAACTGCGCGCGGGCCGCGGGAGCAGGCGCCAGGAGGCGGCGGGCCTCGTCCCGCCTCCATGGGGACTGACCTTCCCGGGCGTACAGGAGTCCAGCGCGGAGGAGCCCATCGTCTCGGGCTCGCAGGGCGGGGGACCCGGCGTCTCCGGAGCCGTGGCGGAGTTGGCCGGCCTGCTGGCGGCCGCGGAGCGCCCGGTGTTCGTGGCGGGACGCGGCGCGCGCGGCTCCCGCAAGGAACTCGAGGCTCTGGGGGAGCGCGTCGGCGCGCTGTTCGCGACCTCGGCGGTCGCGAAGGGACACTTCCACGGCAGCCCGTGGGATCTGGACGTGAGCGGCGGGTTCGCGTCCCCGCTTGCGGCGGAGCTCATCGGCGCGGCGGACCTCGTCGTCGGATGGGGCTGCTCCTTCACGATGTGGACCACGCGGCACGGCACGCTCATCGGGCCGGACACCAAGGTCGTCCAGGTCGAGATCGACCCCGACGCCATCGGCGTCAATCGCCCGGTCGACCTGGGCGTGGTCGGAGACGTGCGGGAGACCGCGCGGACGGTGGGTGCCCTGCTGGCCCCGGCCGAGCCCGGTGAGGCGCCGACCGGCTATCGCGGCCCCGAGCTCGCCGGGCGGATCGCCCGTGAGGTCCGCTGGCGGGACGTTCCGTACGAGGATCTGAGCGGGGACGGCCGGATCGACCCCCGGACGTTGTCGATCGAGCTGGACGATCTCCTGCCCGAGGAGAGGGTCGTGTCCATCGACTCGGGCAACTTCATGGGGTATCCGACGATGTTCATGTCGGTCCCCGACGGAAGCGGTTTCTGCTTCACGCAGGCGTTCCAATCGGTCGGGCTCGGCCTGGCCACCGCCATCGGGGCGGCGCTGGCCCGGCCTGACCGGCTGCCCGTCGCCGCGCTGGGCGACGGCGGCCTGCTGATGAGCGTCGGGGAGCTCGAGACTGTCGTACGGCTGGGCATCCCCATGGTGGTCGTGGTCTACGACGATCAGGGGTACGGGGCCGAGGTGCACCATTTCGGGCCTGACGGGTTCCCGCTCGACACGGTCAGGTTCCCGCCGGTGGACATCGCCGCGATCGCGCGAGGGTTCGGCTGTGAGGCTGTGGCCGTACGGGAGAGGGCCGATCTGGCGGACGTCGCCGAGTGGCTCAAGGGCCCGAGGGACAAGCCCCTGGTGGTCCACGCCCAGGTGACGGCCGACAAGGGCGCCTGGTGGCTCGAAGAAGCCTTCCGCGGCCACTGACCCCCTAACCCCCCGCGTGATCATGCACAGGTTCGGTGATTGCCGTGCCGGCCGGCGCAAACCTAAGCCGTGATCATGCACAGGTTCGGCGGTTACGCCGCCGACCTGCGCCGATGCCCGGCGTGATCATGCACGGATTCGTTCACGGGGCACCTGGCCTGTGGAAACGTCTTCCGTGATCATGCGCAGAATCGGACAGGTGCCACCTGGCCAGCGCGGAATCACTCCGTGATCATGCAATCCCGGCTCGGCAAGGATAAGTGACTATCTGCATGATCACGAACGTGATCGTGCCTGGTCATCGGTCATGCCGCCGAATCTGCGCATGATCACGAAAGACGTTCGCGCTGCTCGCCGACCTGATCACCGAACCTGTGCATGATCACGGCGCGGGGTTGCGCAGGTCGGCGGCGCAATCACCGAACCTGTGCATGATCACGCGGCGGCTGTGCATGATCACGCGGGAGGCGTGCGTGATCACGGTGGAGGGGGGTGGGCGTAGGTTTGAGGGATGGAAGCCATGACGGATGCCGAGTGGCGCGAGTTCGTGATGACGGGTACCCGGACCGGGAAACTGGCGGTCACCCGTGCGGACGGCCGGCCCCACGTGACCCCGATCTGGTTCGTCCTCGACGGCGACGACGTGGTGTTCAACACCAGCGAGACCGGTGTGAAGGGGAGGGCGCTCCGGCGTGATCCCCGGGCGACCCTGTGCGTCGACGACGAGCACACTCCGTACGCCTTCGTCATGATCGAGGGTGAGGCGACCATCTCGTCCGACCTCGACGACCTGATCAAGTGGGCGTCCGCGCTCGGCGGCCGCTACATGGGCCAGGACAGGGCAGAGGAGTTCGGCGAGCGCAACGGCGTGCCGGGCGAACTGGTCGTCAGGCTGAGAATCGACCGGGTCATCGCGTTCCGGGACATGGCGACCTGACGCCGCTCTGAAAATCCGTGAACGATGGGGCTTTCTGCGCCCAAGGAAAGGGGTGTAAGTAAGTAATAGGAGGAATAAATGAAAATTGGACTACAGATCCCCGATTTCACCTACCCCGGCGGCCCCGCCACCCTCGGCGCGGACCTGGCGGCGATCGCGAAGACCGCCGATGACGCGGGATTCGCGGCCATCGCCGTGATGGATCACTTCTTCCAGATCCGCAGCGTCGGTCCCAGCGAGGGCGAGATGCTGGAGGCCTACACCACACTCGGTTACCTGGCCGCCCACACGACCAGGGCCGATCTGTTCACTCTCGTCACCGGGACCATCTATCGCGAGCCCGGCCTGCTTGCCAAGATCATCACAACCCTCGACGTGCTGTCCGGCGGCCGTGCCTGGCTGGGGATCGGCGCGGCGTGGAACGACGAGGAGTCGCGCGGACTGGGATTCGCCTTCCCCGAGACGCGCGAGCGGCTCGAGCGACTGGAGGAGGCGGTCCAGATCTGCCTGCAGATGTGGACGGACGACGAGAAGCCCTACCACGGCCGGCACTACCAGCTCGAACGGCCGCTCAACTCGCCGCAGGCCCTGACCCGGCCGCACCCCCCGATCCTCATCGGCGGAGGCGGGGAGAAGAAGACCCTCCGTCTGGTGGCCCGATACGCGCAGGCCTGCAACCTGTTCCCCGGCCCCGACCTGGCGCGGAAGCTGGATGTGCTCCGGGCCCACTGCGAGGCCGAGGGCCGCGACTACGACGAGATCGAGAAGACCGTCTACTACCGCTACGACGTAGGCGACAACGGCGAGAACGCCCAGCGGATCGTCGACGACCTCGGCGGGTTCGCCGAGATGGGCTTCAGCCATGCCATCGGCCAGGTCAAGGAGGTCCACCGCCTCGAGCCGCTCGAGATCATCGGAGCCCGGGTCATCCCGGCGGCCACCGGCCTCTAAGCAGCCCCAGTAGGCGGCCCCGGTAGGCCGTCCGGCTTCCAGAGCCAGTTCCGGCGGGGATGGATGACCGTGAAGCCGGCCCTCAGCATGTTGTTCAGTGACGAGTTCAGCGTGTCCTGGGCCGGCTTCCAGGTCTCCGCGACGAGCCATCGGCAACCGGACGCGGCGGCGTCGCGGGCCCGTGCGGCCAGCAGGGCCGACTGCGCGCCGCCGCCGCGATGCTCGGGCAGCGTGGAGGCGCCGAAGAACGAAGCGGTGTCTCCATGGATGCGCAGATTGGCCGCGCCGACCATGTCGTGCCCGCTCCAGGCGGCATAGGCGCGGAAACGGCCGCTCTCCACGCCGTGGACCAGCACCGGCGCCATGTCCTCCACGGCCATGCCGAAGCCCCGCAGCAGGACGGCGGCCCACTCGGCGACCTCGTCCTTCCCCACGGCGGCGACGCGCAGGTCCGTCCGAACTTGTGGGAACGTTCCGGTGTCCGCCGCGCGGACCAGCTTCACCCAGGTCGATCCGGCGGAGATGTTCTGCGCGGCGCAGATGCCGGGCCACTCGGGCGGCAGGCACGCGGGGGCGATCTGCAGAACGGCGCCCGGGCTCGCCTGCTCGCGATAGAAGTCGCAGACCTCGGCGATCAGCTTGTGGCCGACCGGCTCGTCGAACCCGAACCCGAGTGCCTTGCTCCAGTAGCCGGTGGAGTCGTGCCGCATCGACAACGCGACGCCCCCGCCGATGCGTGCGGACGCGATGCCCAGCGATGACCGGGCGGGTTCGGGGGCATGGGCGACAAGGGCGTACAGGGACTCGGCTTCGGCGAGTTCGGCGACCGCCGCCAGAGGGTTCACGGTCGGTCTCCTCCCGGCTTCGGAGCGGATGGCGCGAGCGGCCGAAGGCGACACGCAGGATGAGGATACGCAGGGAGAATAAGGTCCGTGGATATCTATCGATAGAAACATGCCGAAAAAGCGTCTTCGGTCGCCCGGCGCGTCCTTCGCCCCGTGCCGTCAGCCGCGCCGCCGGTCGGCGTTCCCGCGTACGGCACCGCAAGCCAGCCGCGCGGCGTTCCCTCCCACGGCACCGCAAGCCACCCGCGCGGCGTTCCCTCCCACGGCACCGCAAGCCGTTCACATGACAGCGCGAGCCGCTCGGGCGACGTTGACCGAGCGGCTCGCGAGCGAAAGGGGCCGTCCCTTATCCGGCGGCGCCGTCCGGGTAGCCGAGGCCGCCCAGGTCGGGCTGCGGCGAGCCGCTCTGCGGCACGTCACCCCGGTACGGCCCGTCGATGACCGGAGGAACGAAGGCCTCCTTGATCGTGCGGGCGTTGACCCACCGGATCAGGTTGAAGATCGAGCCGGCCTTGTCGTTGGTGCCCGAGGCCCGCGCGCCGCCGAACGGCTGCTGGCCGACGACCGCGCCCGTGGGCTTGTCGTTGATGTAGAAGTTGCCCGCCGCGAAGCGCAGCCGCTCCGTGGCGTCCGTGATGGCGTGCCGGTCCTGCGCGATGATCGAGCCCGTCAGCGCGTACGGCGCGGCGCTCTCCATCTGGTCGAGCACCGTGTCGTACGACGAGTCGTCGTAGACGTGGACCGACAGGATCGGGCCGAAGTACTCCTTGACGAAGATCTCGTCCGTGGGGTCGGAGCACTCCAGGATGGTCGGCTTCACGAAATAGCCCGTGGAGTCGTCGTACGACCCGGTGAGCACGTCGATCGTTCCGGTCGCGCGGGCCCGGTCGATGGCGTCCTTGTGCTTGGCGAACGCCCTCGCGTCGATGACGGCGCCCAGGAACGTGGACAGGTCGCCGGACACGTCGCCCATCGTGAGCGACTCGGCCGCGGAGACCAGGTCGTCGCGCATGCGCGACCAGAGCGACCGCGGCACGTACGCCCGGGACGCCGCCGAGCACTTCTGGCCCTGGTACTCGAACGCGCCCCTGATCAGCGCGGTCGACAGCACGTCGGCCGACGCCGACGGATGGGCCACCACGAAGTCCTTGCCGCCGGTCTCGCCGACGAGCCGCGGATAGCTCCGGTAGCCGGTGATGCCCTCACCGACCGTGCGCCACAGGTGCTGGAAGGTCGCGGTGGAGCCGGTGAAGTGGATGCCGGCCAGGTCGGGATGCGGCAGCGCCACCTCGGAGACCGCGGCGCCGCCGCCGGTCACCATGTTGATCACGCCGGGCGGCAGGCCGGCGGCCTCGAACAGCCGCATCAGGAAGTGCGCGGAGAACTGCTGCGTCGGCGACGGCTTCCATACGACGACATTTCCCATCAGCGCCGCGGCGGCCGGCAGGTTCGCGGCGATGGAGGTGAAGTTGAACGGCGTGATCGCCAGGACGAAGCCCTCCAGCGGGCGGTACTCCATCCTGTTCCACACACCGGGCGAGGACACCGGCTGCTCGCTGAGCAGTTGCCGCGCGTACGACACGTTGAAGCGGAAGAAGTCGATCAGCTCGCACGCCGCGTCGATCTCCGCCTGGTGGGCCGACTTCGACTGCCCGAGGATCGTGGACGCGTTCAGCGTCGCACGCCACGGCCCGCTCAGCAGGTCGGCGGCCCGCAGGAAGATCGCGGCCCGCTCCTCGAACGGCAGGGCCCGCCAGGCGGGCGCCGCCTGGGCCGCCGCGTCGATCGCCGCGCGGACGTCGGCGGGCGTCGCGTCGGCCGTGGTGCCGAGCACCGAGGCGTGGTTGTGCGGCTGGACGACGTCGATCGGAGCGCCCCCGCCGAGACGCCGCTCGCCGCCGATCGTCATCGTGAGGTCGAGCCGGGCCCCGGTGAGCTCCTTGATCCGGTTCTCCAGTTCGCCGCGCCCCGCAGTGCCGGGCGCGTAGCCGCGCACCGGCTCGTTGGCCGGTACCGGAACGCTGGTGATCGCATCCATGGCTGACCCCTCTATTTCGCCGATCAGAGAATTACTTGCCGCTCAGGGAGCGGAGGAAGAAGCCGACGTTGGCCGGACGCTCGGCGAGACGGCGCATGAAGTAGCCGTACCAGTCGTCGCCGTAGGGAACGTAGACCCGGGTCTGCGACCCGGCGCCGACGAGCGCCTCCTGCTTGTCGGTCCGGATGCCGTAGAGCATCTGGTACTCGAAGCTTTCGCGGTCCCGGTCGTTCCGGTCGGCCAGCAACTCGGTGATGGCGATCAGCCGGTCGTCGTGGGTGGCCACCATCGGATAGCCGGTGCCCGCCATGAGGATCCGGAGGCAGCGCACGTAGGCCATGTCCACCTCGGTCTTCTTCTGGTGGGCGACCGAGGCGGGCTCACGGTAGGCGCCCTTGACCAGGCGCACCCGCGACCCGGCGAGATCACGGCAGTCGGCCTCGCTGCGGAACAGGTAGGCCTGGATGGCGACGCCGGTCTCGGGGAAGTCCTCGCGCAGGGCGCGCAGGATGTCCAGCGTCGAGTCGACGGTGGTGTGGTCCTCCATGTCGAGCGTCACCGTGGAGCCGCAGTCGCGGGCGGCCGCGGCGATCTGCCGGGCATGATCGAGCGCCATCGTGGCGTCGAGCGCCTGCCCGAGCGCCGACAACTTCACCGACACCTCCGCCTGCCGGCCGAGATCGAGCGGCCGGAGCGCGCCGAGCAGGGTCACGTAGGCCTTGACCGCGTCGATCGCCGCACCCGTGTCGCGGACCTCCTCGCCGAGGTGGTCGATCGTGACCGAGAGCCCGGCGTCCGTCAGGCGCCGGGTCGCGGCGACGGCGTCGTCGGGTGACTCGCCGGCGACGAAACGGTCGACGACCTTGCGGGTCAGGGGGAAACCTGACACCGCCCGGCGGGCGAGCGGGCTCCGTGAGCCTGCCAGAAGCAGCGAACCGAACATGGGGAAAGAGTAAATCCGCAGCTCACGGGTGGTCCACGGACATCCGCCACAGCGTTTTCATACAGATGCACAACAATGGACGGATGCAAGACATCGCCGACGAGATCGCCCGGATCCTCGACGCCTCGGTGACGCTGGAAGACCGATCGTTCAATCTTCTGGCGTACGGCGCGCAGAGCGGGGACATCGACACCGTCCGCCAGGAGTCGATCCTCCGCAGGCGCGCCACCGACGAGGTCCGCGCCCACTTCGAGGCGTACGGCATCGCCACCGCCGAGGGCCCGGTCCGGATTCCCGGCCTGCCCGGCATGCTCGGCCGCGTCTGCGTGCCGCTGCGGCACGGCGGGGTGAACTACGGCTACCTGTGGCTGCTCGACTCGGGAGCGCTGACCGACGAGCGGCTGGCCTCGGTGACGCCGCTCGTGGACCGCGCCGCCGCGCTTCTCGCGCACGAGGCGCGGGGCAGGCACGCCCGGCTCAGGGACTTCTTCTCCGCCGACTCCGCAACCCGGGCCGCCGCGGGGGTGGAGGCGGAGGGCCCCGTGGTCGCGATAGCCGTACGGACCTCGCCCGGCCGGGCGGCCGCGCTGTGGACGCTCCCGCGCGGCGTGCTCGCCGAGCCGGCTCCGGACGAGGCGCTCCTCACGGTCCTCGCGCCCGCGTCGCAGGCCGGCGAGGTCGCGCGGAGGCTCCAGGAGATGTACGGCACCGCCGCCGGAGCCGGAGGGGTCAGGGACGACGCGGAGGAGGCGTGGGAGAGCTGGCGGGAGGCCGTCGTCGCGCTGCGGGTGGCCGAGCATGTGGAGCGGCACGCCCCGGTCGCGACCTGGGCCGACCTCGGCGTCTACCGCCTGCTGGCCAGGCTCGCCCACCGGGAGCTCGCCGAGCTGGCGGCCGAGTCGGCGGCGCTGACAGCGGCAGGGGGAGGGCTGGCCGCGACGGTCGAGGAGTATCTGGACCGGTCCGGTCACGCGGGGGAGACGGCCGAGCGGCTCGGCGTCCACCGCCAGACGCTGTACTACCGGCTCCGCAAGGCCGAGCGGCTCACGGGCCTCGACCTCGCCGACGGCGAGGACCGCCTGCTCCTGCACCTCTCGCTGAAGGCCGCCGCGATCACAGGTCCCCCGCGGGGCGTGTAGCCCACGGGGGACCTGTGATCACGGGAACGGCTCCGGGCTAGGCGCAGGTCCTCTCGTAGACCCGCAGGAGCTCCATGCTGATGCGCTCGACCGAGTACCGGGAACGGGCCCGGTCGGCGGCCGCGTAGCCGATCGCCGTCCGCAGGGTCGGGTCGCCCAGCAGCTGACGGATCCGGCCCGCCACCTCGGCCGGGTGGTCCGGGCGGATCAGGAAGCCGGTCACGCCGTCGACGACCGAGTCGAGGTGGGCGCCGGCGGCCGAGGCGATCACAGGGATCCCGCACGCCATGGCCTCGAGCGCGGCCGTGCCCGTGGGCACGCTGGAGGGCAGCGAAAGGATCAGGTCGGCGCTGCGCATGAGCTTCGGCATCGCGGTGTGGGGCACCATGCCCAGCAGCTCCACCCGGTCGGCGACGCCGTACTCGGCGGCGAGGGCGCGCAGCCGCTCGACGCTGAGGTCGTCGCCGCCCGCGATCACGAGCTCGGCCTCGGGGACGGAAGCCAGCGCGTCGACGGCGCTCGCCGCCCCGGCGTGCCCGACGTGGAGCAGGCGGGGCATGGTCCCGCGCGGGAACGCGGGCCCCTGACGGCGGAAGCGCTGCGTGTCGACCCCGTGGGGCACGACGGAGATGTTACGCCGGGGGACGCCCATCCGGATCAGCTCCGACTCCTCGTCCGCGCACGCGGCGATCACGGCTCGGGCCCGCCGGCCGATCGCGCACTCCAGCCGGCGCACGGTCGCGGGCGTCCCGCTGTCCCCGTGGCCGTGGAACGTCTGGGTCACCGGCACGCCGAGCCCCTCGGAGCCGGCGATGGCCGCGAGCCCGCTGGACCAGGAGTGGGCGTGGATGATGTCGGGACGGCTCTTGCTCCACCGCCGCCGCAATCCGTCGCTGAAGTCCGAGATGTACGGAAGAAGGTCGCTCTCCGAGAGCTCCATGTCGGGCCCGGCCGGGACATGTTCCACACCGGCACCCTTGGCCTTGGAGCGTGTGTAGACGGTGACCCGGTGGCCTCGCGCCAGCTCGCGTGCGAGGGCGGGGGTGTCGGGAGTGAGCTCGTGAGCAGAGACGATCGCGATATCCATGGCACACCTCAAGGCAGAAAGGCGCTTGAAAAGGTGTGCCTGCGTCTTAGGCACGATCTATGTAAGCGTGTTTACCGTAGCCTGGATCGAGCTAAACGCCTAATCGGGAAAATCATCCCGTCTGCAGCCGCGGTCCCGCCGCCTGGAGCCTGATCGTGCAGCCCGTGGCGTCGGACCGGACATCCACATGGTCGCAGACCTGCCTGGCCAGCCAGAGTCCGTCCTCGGCCCGCTCGATGGGACCGGGCGGCCGGAACCCGACGAGCGGGTCGGAGATCGCCTTTCCCGGCCGCCGCAGGTCGCAGACCACCGCCCCGAAGCTCTCCCAGATGCCCGCTGTCAGCGGCGTGCCGAGATAGCGGGCGGCCTCGTGCGCCGCCACGGCCAGCAACGAGGCGCTCTCCTCGGCGAGACCCCGGCGGCGCGCCTCCTCGGCCACGAACCGGCGGACGTCGTTGATCTCGTCCAGGGGGGCGCTCACCGAGCCCGCCGGCGGCGCGGCCAGCGGCGCCGCGTCGCATCGGCCGATGAAGTCGTGGGGATCGGCGTAGGTGGCCGAGGGTTGTGCCGTCCTGCCGTCGGCGCTGACCGACGGATGGGTCCGCAGCGCGTCCTCGGCGATGCCCGCGCCGACCGAGCGCGTGTCGTAGGGACAGATCATCCAGATCCCGGTGTCATCGAGCAGGACGTTGAGACCGGACTCCATCCGCTTCCACGCCAGCACGTCGCGCGCCGACTTGCCCTGCCACACCGGCTCGGCGAGGATCCGCACCCGCCTGTGGCCGCTGTTGCGCCGCCAGTACCGTGTGAACGCGGTGGCGCGCTGGGCCGTCCTGCGGCCGTAGTAGGCGGTCTCCGCGTGGTCGACCCGGGAGGCGTCCTCGCCCAGCGCCTCGCCGAGCAGTTCGAGGTTGCCCGACGTCGTGGTCACCAGGACGGGCTCGCCGTTGGCCAGACCGTCCCGCACGAACGGCACCGCCATCTCGAGGAACTCCTGGTCCGAGCCGTACAGGCTCGCCTGATGAATCATCTGCTCCATCGGGCATCCCCTCCTCGCACGCGCAGCCCGGGCGCCTTGTCCCAGCCGATCAGGCCGATCAGCTGGGCGACGTGTTCCGGCACGCGATCCAGCACGAGGGACCTGCCCTCCTTCAAAGACGTCGCCGTGTCGACCAGGGCCCTGAGGCCGGACAGGTCGATGAACGAGATCCGGCCCATGTCCACGTGCACGTCGCCCCGCTCGCGGCGCACGGCGGACGTCAGCGCCCTGGTCAGCTCGTCGACCGCGTTGGCGTCGATCTCGCCGTCCAGTTCGAGCCCCGGCGGGTCGACGCTGCGGCGGATGCGCAACAGGGCACCGTCGAACTCCAGGTCCACATCTGTTCCCCGGTGCAGGCGTTGCAGCTCCGACAAGGTGACGGGCGGGAAGACCCGCCGGTCGTACTGACAGATCCCCATCGCGACGCCCGAGTCGAACAGGGCCTGGACCTTGGTCTCGAAGGCCGTGAGGCTGTCGGTCCCCTCACGGACGGCCCAGCTCATCTCGCCGGTGAAACGCAGGGCGCGATACCCCTCGGCACGCGCCCGGTGCGCGGCCTCGGTGAGCTGGGCGACCATCACATCGGGGTCGGAGGTGCCCAGCGTGCGCACCTCGAGTCGCCCCGCGTACGCGTCGGGGTCGATGCCCCAGCCCCGCAGCAGCCCGGTCGCGACGGCGGGATGCGTGACGTCGGTGACGTACAGCACCTTGTCCCGGCCGGCGAGGCCCTCGTGGACGAACGGCGCCAGCACGGGTTCGAGTTCGGCCTCGTCGGAGAAGGCCACCGACCGGTGCTCTCCTGGTGCCATGCGCACAGCGGACCTCCTCAGCCTCGGCCGGTTCCGTGGATCACCGGGATTTCCTGAGCACGAGCACGGTGATCTCGTCGATGGCGTGGCTCCCGCAGAAAGCCTGGTGGTCCTCCTCGAGGGCCTTGACCACCGTGCCGGGGGGCTGGCCCACGCAGCGGGCGAGGACCTCGGTGAGGCGGCCCTCGCCGTAGACCGTCCCCTCGTCGCTCTGGGAGCCCACCAGGCCGTCCGAGTAGAGCACCAACGTCTCGCCCGCCGTCAGAGTCAGCTCCTCCGTGGCGGGCTCGGCCCCCTCCTCGAAACCTAGTGGGACCCCGCCGCCCTCGGAGAACCGGACCTGCCCGTCGGTCTGGAGCAGGGCCGCGGGGTGATGGCCGGCCGAGGCCAGCCGTACCTTGCGGCCGCGCACGAACCCGGCGGCGGCCATGACGAACAGGCCGGTGTTCTGCACGACGAGCGCGTCGTTGACCTTGCGCAGAGCCAGACCGGGGTCGTCCTCCCAGACGCTGAGCACGCGCATGCCGTTGCGGACCATCGCGGTGACGGCGGCCGCCTCCTCGCCCTTGCCGGCCGCGCTGCCGATGACGAAGCCCCAGCCGTTCTTGACGGGGAACACGTCGTAGAACTCGCCGCCGATCGCGCGGAGGCCCGATCCCGGGTGGTAGATGGCGGCGGTCTCGAAACCGGGCAGGTCCGGCAGATTGCGGGGGAGAACGCCTGTCTGCAGCGTGTCGGCCGCGAGCGACCTGCGCTGGAAGCTCCGCTGGGCCCGGATGGCGAGGCCGAGGTGGAGGCCGATCTCCTCGAGCAGTCCGAGGTCCGCCAGGCCGAACGGCTGCCGGTCGCGCGATCGCACGAGTGTGAGGACGCCGCCGATCCGGTCCCCGGTGGTGATCGGCACGCTGAGCAGCGAGCCGGCCCCCATCGCCTCGAGCACGTCGTCGCCGAGCAGCGTGTCGTCGGTCAGCATCTCGTTGACGATCCCGCTCTGGGTGCTCAGGACCTGTCCGACGATCGGCACGGCGGCCGGATCCATCCCTTCGAGGTCCCGCTGAAGCCGGCCGAGCGGCTGGTCGGCGGGACCGACGACGGCGGCCCTGTGCGGCCGGCCGTCCCGGATCACATCGGCGATCACCCAGTCGGCCGTCTCGGCCGCGAGCAGGCGGGCGGCCCGGATGAGGGCCACCGGTTCGCGCAGGCTCTCCTCGTCGAGCAGCAGCCGGGTCAGCTGGGACAGCAACTCGTGCCGGCGCGCGGCGGCCATGATCACCGCCTCGTCCGGGTCGCCGGACGATTCCTGGGCCTGCGGCAGTTGGACCTCGGTGGGCAGGACGACCGCGGCGATCATCTCCTGCGGTTCGCCGGGCATGCGGAGCGTGCTGAGGACGAGCCTGACCGTGTGCGTGCGGCCCTGATGGGCCAGGCGGGTCTGGAAGGCCGCGCTCTCCTCGCCGCGCAGGACGGTGGTCAGGTGGGAGCGAAAGGCTGCGCGACCGGTGACGTCGACGAGAAGCGGGAAGGCGCGGCCGATGAGGTAGCCGGCCGGGCTGCCGAGCAGGCGGGTCGTCTCGTTGTTGATACGGCGGACCGTGGCGCCGGTGTCCATGATGATCACCGGTATGGGCAGCGCGCGGAAGATCTGGCGCAGCAGCTTCTGCTCGCGCTGGTTGCCGCCGTCCTTGCGCCTGCGGCTTCTGGCCAGCTCGCCCAGCGCGTCTCTGAGCAGCTCCTCGGCGTTCTCCAGCTCGCGGAGCGCGGCGCCGGACCCGGGATCGTCCCGGAGCGCGGCGATGCGGTCGGCGAGCCCGCTGAGCGAGCGCTCGAGCTCGGCGATGTCGGCCAACGCTGCCCCCTCTCTAGAGATTAGACGCTACGCCAGACAGCCGATCTAATCGATGCAGCCTGGATTAACACCAGAACTATGGGAATGGTCTTTCTACCATGGAGACAACGTCCATCCTCGCCCGTGATCTCGCCGCTCTCGGCCGTGTGACAGAAGGTGCGTCGGCTGAAAGCGTCCTTCGCGGCATCACCGAGGCCATCGCCCGCGGTGTGCCCGGATGCGCCGGCGGAACGGCCGAATTGTGGATGGAGGGGCGGGTGCTCCTCGCCGCCTCCCACAGCGAGCTGATCACTCTGACCGACAGGGAGAGCGACCTACGGGAGGGACCGTCGAGGGAGGCGCTGACCTCGGGCCGGCCGGTCACCGTCACGGACGTCATGCGCGACCCCCGCTGGCCCCGTTACGCGGCGACCGCCGTACGGCACGGCGTGCGGTCGGTGCTGATCCTGCCGATCGAGGTCGAGAACGCCGTTGTGATCATCGGCCTGTACGGCGTGCGGACCGGCGTGCACACCGATGGGGAGGCGCTGATGTCCCTGCTCAAGGAGCAGGTGACGGTGGCGCTCGCCAACGTCTGGGAGTTCGACGACGTCCTCACCGGAGCCGCGCAGATGCAGGAGGCCCTCGTGGGACGCTCGGTCATCGACCAGGCGAAGGGCATCATCATGTCGAAGAGCGGCTGCTCGGCCGAGGACGCGTTCGACGAGCTCAGACGGGTGTCCCAGCACCATCAGGTCAAGGTCGCCGACCTGGCCCGGCTGCTGGTCACCGAGCACCAGCAAAAGCATGGGGGAGCCACGCCGTAACCGCCCGGATCAGGCGCCGTCCGTCGGGCCGGATCCGGGGTCGGCGCTTCGGGCGGGGGGATCAGGGCCGGGGTTCGGCGGCGAAGGCCGCGAGGGCCTCGTCGAGCGTGTCGAACAGGGGCAGGCGTTGCGACAGGCCTGTCACCCACATGACCTTGGAGCTCGGGTACTGCACCGCCACGAGGGCGAAGTTGCCGCCCGCCGTGGTCGACCGCTGCCAGTGGTGGACGATGAGGCCGAGCGCCCGGGAGTCCATGAAGGTGACGCCGCCCAGGTCGAGGATCATGTCCGGACCGTGGTCCTCGGCCTCGGTGTCCAGGTGGTCGGCGAACTGGTCGCGTGTCGTGGCGTCGAGAATGCCATCGATGTGGACCACCACAATGGTGCCGGCCATGGTGGATCGCAGGGACAGCAGTCCGTTGTCAGACACGTCGCACCTCCTCGACGGCAACATTACTGGTGCCGTGGGGGTGGTGATACTCCCGAAATTCGGGCAATATACTCCGACAGAGGTCCAGCAGAGGGCCTCGTCTCGAAGCTGTAGCGAGGCGCGCCTTCTGCGACGGGTGATTTCCCAGGTCGGCGTAGCCCTCGCAAGATATACGAGGGGATATGCGCAGATGTCTGCCGATATCCGAGTAGCGACCATCAGCGAGCCGACCGCTGAAGAACTTCTGATCGAGCTGGTCCAGGATGACGTGTCCGAACAGCGGCGCGAGCGCCTGCGAGAGATCATCGTCGAGATGCACCGCCCCATGGCGAGGGACATCGCCAGGAGGTACATGAACCGGGGCGAGCCGATGGAGGACCTCCTCCAGGCCGCCTACGTGGGACTGATGAAGGCGATCAACGGCTTCGACGCCGATCTCGGGCACAGCTTCAGGGGCTATGCCATGGTCACCATGACGGGTGAGGTCAAGCGGCACTTCCGCGACCGCACCTGGGCCGTCCGGGTCCCCCGCCTCTACCAGGAGCGGCGCTCGGAGCTGAACCGGCACGTCGCCGACATGACCCAGCAGCTCGGGCGGTTCCCCAAGGTCGCCGAGCTCGCCGAGAAGATGGGCATCTCCGAAGAGGACATGCTGCTGACCATGGACGCGTCGGCGGCCTACAGCACACTCTCCCTCGACGCGCCGATGGGTGCGGACGGCGACTCCGCGCCGCTGGGCGACGTGATCCCCGAGCGGGACGACGCCCTGTCCACCTTCGTGGACAGGGAGGCCGTGATGCCGCTCATCGACCATCTCCCCGAGCGGGACAAGAACATCCTCCTGCTGCGCTTCTACGGCAACATGACCCAGGCCGAGATCGCCGCGGAGTTCGACATATCCCAGATGCACGTCTCGCGGATCCTCCGCAAGACGCTCGATCAGCTCCGTTCCGAGCTCGTCGCGAGCTGACGATGACCTCGCGACGATCATGCGTTACCCGGGATATCGCCGCCGACCTGGCGATGTCCCGGGGTATCTTCGTCCCGTATGCCACGGCTCACCAGGTCGTACGGCTGAGTCAGGTCCGGTGGGAGGCGTTTACCGGGTGAACGAAGACGGCGTTCCTCCGTCCGCCGCGGCGACGGCCAAAGAGCTCACGTTCTCGTTGGCCGATCTGCCCGACGTGCGGGAGTTCGCCGCTGCGCAGGCACAGGACCGGGGCATGAGCGCGGACGCGGTCGGCGACTTCCTCGTGGCCCTCAACGAGGTGGCGACCAACGCGGTGACGCACGGCTCGTCCAAGGCGCGGCTGCGACTGTGGACGGACGGCGGGTCGCTCATGGTCGACGTCCACGACGACGGCCGCCTCTGGCATCCGGAGGCCAGGCCTGGTCACACGCCGCCGCCGGAGAACGCCACCAGCGGGATGGGACTCTGGGTCGCCCGGATGCTGAGCCATGAAATTGTTGTCCGTACTGGGGTAAATGGGACGACCGTTTCGATGCGTTTCCTGGTCTAGCCGCTGTCCAGCGGGTACGGGACCCGCATGGCTGTGCCACGGATTCTGATCGTCGGCGGCGGTTACGTCGGTATGTACACGGCGCTGCGACTTCAGCGCAGGCTCCGGCGCGGCGAGGCCCACGTCATGGTGGCGGACTTCGGCTCGTACATGACCTACCAGCCCTTCCTGCCCGAGGCCGCCGCGGGGAACATCGAGCCCCGGCACGTCGTCGTCCCGCTCCGGCGGATTCTCCGATCATGCGAGATCCTCAGCGGGACCGTCGAGTCGATCAGCCTGGCGGACCGCACGGCGCGGTTCCAGCCGCACGAGGGCCCGGCCGTCACGATCGGGTACGACTATGTGGTCGTCGCCCCCGGTTCGGTCTCCCGGCTGCTGCCCATCCCCGGGCTCACCGACCACGGCATCGGGTTCAAGACCGTCGAAGAGGCCATCCACCTCCGCAACCACGTCCTCGGCAAGCTCGATCTCGCCGCCTCGACGCCGGACGAACGGGTGCGGCGCCGCGCGCTCACCTTCGTCTTCGTCGGCGGCGGTTACGCCGGGGTGGAGGCGCTCGGCGAACTGGAGGACATGGCTGCCGACGCCTGCAGGTACTTCGAGGGGATCAGCAGGGGCGACATGCGCTGGATCCTCGTCGAGGCCACCGACCGCATCCTGCCCGAGGTCGGCGAGGACATGGCCCGGTGGACGGTGCAGGAGTTGCGCGGGCGCGGCATCGAGGTCCGGACGCGGACCCTGCTCACGTCGGCGGAGAACGGCCACATCGTGCTGGACGACGGCCAGGAGTTCGACGCGGAGACCCTCGTCTGGACGGCTGGGGTCAAGCCGAACCCGGTCGTCGCGGCCGGAGACCTGCCCCTCGACGAGAAGGGCCGGGTCAAGGCCACCGCCTACCTGCGGATCAAGGGCACCGACTTCGCCTTCACCGCGGGTGACGCCGCCGCGGTGCCTGACCTCACCAGGCCGGGCCTGCTCTGCCCGCCCAACGCCCAGCACGCCGTACGGCAGGGCCGCAGGCTGGCCGACAACGTGCTGGCGACCATCAGGGGCCACACCTGCACGCCGTACCGGCACAGGGACGTGGGGTCGGTGGCGAGCCTCGGGCTCTACCAGGGCGTGGCGCAGATCTACGGCCGGCAGATGCGCGGGTTCCCCGCGTGGTTCATGCACCGGACCTACCACCTGATGAGAATGCCCACCTTCAACAAGAAGTCGCGCATCCTGATGGACTGGACCCTCGGGCTCCTGTTCCCACGAGAGATCGTCTCGCTCGGCGCGCTCCAGCGGCCGCATCAGGAGTTCAAGGTCGCGGGCCGCTCCTGACGGCGGGTCCTCCGGAGACGTGAGCGTGCCGCGTGACCCCCGCCGGGGGCCACGCGGCACATCGTTCTCAGGAGGTATTTCGTCAGATGGCGTAAGACCTCAGCGGCGGGCGCGGCGCCAGTTGCCGCGGTAGGAGCTCACGCTGGCCGTTCCGATGCCGGCCTGGTGCAGCGCCAGCAGGCACAGTCCCAGGGCGATCAGCGCGGTGAGGCCGATGCCGATGCTGGCGTTGAGAAGATCGAGGAGAAAGGCGATGCCGAAGACGATCGCCGCGGCGATGGCGAGCATGGTTGTCTCACTTTCCGGTCAGTTGGGCGAGGAGGGTGTGATACTCACGCAGGGCCAGGCGCAGCGCCTCCGTGTCGGCCTGATCGCTGTTCTTCCACTGGTCCAGCAACGACTGGCGGCGCACGGTGAACTCGGTCACCGCCGCCTCGACCAGCGCGTCGGCCTGCTCGACCGAGCCGCGCGGGTCGTCGACGAACTGGGCCTTGATCTCGTGCCAGCTCTGCTCGTAGTCGACGTCGTCCACCGGCTCGAGGTCGCCGCGGGTGCCGGGCTCCGTCGTGGCGGCGGCCGCCACGAGGACGTCGGCGTCCCTGTCCTGCGGCGCCGGGACCGCGCCGTCGTCCCGGACGAGGCCGGGCGACAGGACGTCGTCACGGTCGTCCGCGGATTCGACGGCCTCCAGGGAGTCGGCGTTCTCTGAGCCGTGCCGGTCGACCGGGACGATCTCCGGGCCGTCCTGTACATCGGCGCGGGTGCCGGTCTCGGTGTCGTCGGCGGTCTCGGCGTCGTCGGCGTCGTCGGAGCGTTCCGCGGAGTACACCGGGCCGGGGCCGTCGTGCTCGTCACGCCGCTCGCCTGCCGATGCCTCCTCCTGCCTGGTGTCCTCATCGAGGGGCTCGGAAGGCTCGGGAACCGGTCGTTCCGGCGTGCCGTATCGGTTTTCGTAAGGGTTGCCTTGCATCACAGGTCAGCCTCCTCGGCGTTGGAGCGGTTGGCGTGACGGCCGTTCACGGGAGTCTCGGCGGAGTCCGCGAGCAGTTCCTGGAAGAGCGCGCGGTAGTGGACCATCGCCTGGCGGAGCTCCTCGGTGGAGGCGTCCTGCCGGGCGGCGCGGCTGCTGATGTCGTGGGCCGCGCGGTAGTGGTCGAGCGTGGCCGCGTGGGCGACGGACAGATCGCTCAGCCGCTGCTCGAACTCATCGGTCGGATATCCGCGGTCGGCCATGACAGAGGTGACCAGAGCGTCCGCCTCGGTCACGGCGAAGCCGGGCGCGTCGACGAAGCGCTCCTGGACCTCCGTCCACTTCGTGGAGTAGGACTGGCGGGTCTCCGGGTCGAGCGGTCTGATGTCGAGCTTGGCGTGGCGCTCCTCGCGGGCGAGCAGGTCCTGCTCGGCCTCCTTGCGGCTGTCGCTCTCCTCGACGGTCCTGTCATATTCCGGTCCGAAGCGGTCCCGCAGGTGCCGGCGGCGGTTCTGGCCGGAAACGAGGTAGCCGACCACCAGGATCACGGCCACCGCGACTACGACGACGGCCACCCATGCAATGGCGGACATATCTGCCTCCAGGGTGATTGTGCGTTGTTCGTTCGCACTGCCCTGGAAAGGACCCTTCACGCATTGCGTAATGCGGGATTTGCGGGGTAGAGGCGCTGATCACCGTCTGAGGAGGTAATCATGGGCTTCGGAGCCAGTCTCGCTTTCCTCGCGATCGGCGCGGTGCTCGCATTCGCCGTGAAATGGGATGTCCCCGGGATCGACCTGCAGATGATCGGCTGGATTCTCATGGCCGTCGGTGCCGTCGGCGCACTGCTCACCGGTCTTTACACGCGCCGCCCCCACGCGGAGGACACGGTCGAGACCGTTGAGCCCGACGTGATGTACACCGTGGACCCGCCGGCCCAGCCGCAGATCCATGTGCACGAGACGGAGGTGCGGCCGAGTGAGCGGCACGTCTACGTCCAGGACGAGACGACGCCCATCAAGCGTCAGGACGTTTGACCGCTGGGTTCCTGAACCGTGGTGAGGGCGACCTCGTCATCGTGGAACGCCTCCGAGGTCGCCTGAGGTGGCGCAGGCGACGAGTTCGCCGTCGGATGGGTTCACATCTATGTGGTGGTATCCGGCGGGCGATCGGTTACGTCCTGATCGTTCGGAGTCGGCCGCATCGCCTGCTCCGCTTCCGAGAGCACCATGGCGATGTGCGAGGACCCGCGGGCGGGCGTCTCCTGGAATCCCCGCTCGGGGTCGTAGGTGACGTCGAGATCGTTGTCGACCAGGCGGCTCGCCCAGCGGAGAGCGGTGTTGAGCTTCTCCTTCGGGATCGTCCGGCCCTGTGCGACGGCGGACAGGTTGCGAAGGTTGGTGGCCGGCCCGCTCTGACTGTGCTCACGGCTCAGTTTCCAGGGCAGCGCCCTGCTGTGGTCGGTCATCGGCTTGGACAACCCCGCGGCCCGCTTCGCCTGCAGGATCCCGGAATCGGTCACTCCGAAGTGGGCGGCGAGCTGCGCGTTCGACCAGCCCTCCGCGATCAGGCTGCGGAGCTCGTCTTGATCGATGCGAGGTTTCCTTCCCATGATCCACAGCCTAGGTCCGGCGGGGTAAGCCTGTACGCACGTGCCCTCAAACTGCGCTAAGGTTGGTGAAGCCCGAACGGGCAGCGGGACGTAGCGCAGCTTGGTAGCGCACTTGACTGGGGGTCAAGGGGTCGCAGGTTCAAATCCTGTCGTCCCGACTCTGTTTCGGCAGGTCGGAAGCCTGATCATCTTCTAGATGATCGGGCTTTTCGCTTGTCTGACCGTCATCTGACCGTGGGCCGGAGCCTGCCGGACTGTTGTGACCGGTGCCCGTCTATGCCCGGCATGACCAGCTGATACGCGGCTCAGGCGGTGCCGGGGGACCTCCTGTTCAAACGAACTTCCGCGTTTGAAGATCAGTCCGAGGGGTGGCACACGCTCGCGGAGTGGTTGATCGAGGGTGCTGGGCCCCGCGTCATCAGGCAGGGCGGGCAAGGATCTTGCGGAGGATGCCGAGGTTGTAGGCGCGCAAGGTCTGCTCCGGCGCCTTCGGCGTGTAGTTGATGTAGTCGAGGGCGAGAACGACCGGGCCGCGCTGAAGGATGAGCACGGTGCTGACGGATGTGCGTTTGTCGTTGACGTTCATGAGTTGCTCGATCTGATGGCCATGCCAGCCGAAGGCGTCAGGCATGTAGGTCTTTGGGTGGGAGATGCCGCTGATCCGTCTTGTCGGGTCGACTGGGTCGCTCGTGGATCCGTTGTAGCGGCATTGGGGGAGTTTCCGGTTGACCTGCTTCATGAGGGTGGAGGCGGCAGCTTCGCTCGGCAGCACCCACCCCTGCTGTGTGAGGCGGCCCTTGTAGGGGACGGTGATCGCTTCCTCGGCCGTCGCATACTGCTTGTCGACGGGTACTCCGGGGGTGTTCATCGGGTTGAGCGGCACGCAGATGCTGAGCCTCGAGAGAGTGCCCTCAGGAACGGTTTGAGTTTCGCCGCCGGCTAGTCCGGCTTCGGCTGGATCGAGGAAGAGCGCAGTGACATCCTCGCGGGTTCCAGACTGCGCTGAGTAGGCGACTGGGCTGGGCTTGGCGGCTGGGGGAGGGTCGGTGTGGGCAGCTCCCTCGGTGTTTGCTCCGCAGCCGGCCGCCATGAGGCCGAACAGCCCGACACACGTGGTGATCCAGCGACTCATCTCAGCACTCCGCTCTGCCGGTTCTGCACACCGGAGCGACTCTGAGGCAAGGAGGGGACTGTTTCAGCTGAGACTCTGCAACATTGGATTTTTCTCGAGCGTTTCTTGCCAGACCCGCGACTTCCAGCTCCGCGCCGTTGGTCCGGCCGGTTCCCTGCCGCGTCTGGTGTGCTGGTGATAGGTGGTGTCCCGCTGGGTGGTGTGACTCGCGGCTGATCATGTTGGGGTGGATGAGCCGGACGGACCGCCGTTCTAAGCGCGGCGTTTACCCGGCCTGTCGATCGGGAGGCACTTCCCGTATCACATCGCCGGGGGACTTGTCCGATCGGAGCCCTCGCCATGACGGGTGCCGCAGACGGCCGTCACCCGTCCACTCGGCGTACTGCACCTCACCCACGAGCAGCGGCTCCACCCAGTGCGCGTGCCGAGCGTGCTCGCGCGGCACGGCGTCGGCGAACGGCGGGGTGGGTCGCTCCAGCGGTGCCAGCAGTTCATGGAGGTCGCGGAGGGCGGCCTGGGTGAACCCGGTGCCGACGTGCCCGGTGAACACCAGCCGCCCGGCCTCGTCGTGGATGCCGAGCAGCAGAGACCCGATCATCCCCTCCCGCCGGCCGCCGCCCGGCTGCCAGCCGCCGATCACGACCTCCTGCGTCGCGATGTTCTTCACCTTCGTCCAGTCGCCCGACCTCTTGCCGGGCCGGTAGGGCGAGTCGAGCCGCTTGGCGACGACGCCCTCCAGGCCCATCTGCCGGGACAGGGTGAGAGCGGTGTCCCCGGCGTCACGGAACCATCCGGGTACTTGCCAGCGCGCGCCCGCGTTCACCACGCTTTCCAGTAGGTCGCGACGCGCTATGTACGGCATGTTGATCGACGTCGCCGCGTTGATGTGCAGGATGTCGAACAGGAGGTAGGTGACCGGCACCAGCCGTACCAGCTGCGGGATCTTGTGAGGGTTTCTCTGGTGGATACGCGGCTGCAGGGCCGCGAACGAGGGCCGGCCGGCCTCGTCGAACGCGACGATCTCCCCGTCGAGGACGCAGTCGTGGCCACTGGTCGCGCCTGCGAGCGCGTAGACCTCCGGGTAGGCGATGGTGACGTCGTTGCCGTTGCGGGAGACCAGCCGAAGGGCGCGGTTCTCCACGTAGGCGAGCGCCCGGACGCCGTCCCACTTCATCTCGTGGCCGTACTCCGCTTCCTGCTCCGGCATGGGGCCGAGTTGGGCCATCATCGGCGCGTATGCAGGGAGAGATCCCACAACGGTCCTGGTACCCCAACCGAAGATCGGTACCTGGTGTCTCAGGGGCAGTGCGACGCGCCCGCCTGCGCGGCACGGAGTCTTTTTCGGTTCGCGCGGGCGTGGACCGGGCTGAGCTCCCTCGCGTCTCAGCGATATGACGTTCACGTGGGATCTACTCATCACACCAGGCGCCGCACTCGGTGGTGTCGCCCTGGCCCTTCTTGGGACCGCGATCCGGGAACGAACCCAGCTTCGGTGACAGGCAGCGTGTCGGTTGCCGGTACGAGGCGCACCCCAAATCTCCTCAACACAGCTGAGAAGATCTTGATCGCTCCGCCTGCCATCGACCCAGGCAGAGCCCACCAGCCCGACTCCTCCAGGTCAAGCTCGGCCGTGCAGGTAGGGCAACCAGCGTGTGGAAGGTCATCAGGAACGTGGACATATTGGGTGCGTCACCCTCGCCGTTAGTCTCAACCTGGAGATCGACCCGAATTCCCCGAGCAATGTGCCAGGTGGGCCACCTTTCTGATGTCGGTCGTTTGCGGGATGGCGCTGAGATGAGCGGCCCGGTGCCAAACCCGAGGTCGCCTGCGCGGGTAGTTGGGTTCGTGGGTGAGTGCAGAGGAATGCATGGGAAGGCCGGTCTGCGTTCGTAGGCGCTACTGTCGATTTGCCCCGTGCTCTTTGGTCTCCTTCGAGGTATATCGGTTGGTTAATCGGCTTCTGTGTCCCGGTGTTGTTCCAGGCCCAGTCGGGTTCTGATTCTGGTGATCAGTGCGGAAAGGGCCGGAGGAACGGTGAGAACGAAGGCGAGCGCGTCGGCAGGGCTTGATCGGGTTAGCTGGTAGGTGAGCCATGCGAGGGGAGGCGTGAGGACGAGCCACGGGCGGAGGAGGGTGGCAAACGCGGTGGTGAGGAGGGTTCGAACCAGGCTATGGGCTTGGGGGCGCCACAGGACGACGGCCAGGGCGGGGACGCCGCGGAGTAGTTCGACGACGTAGGCCCGGCGCTCGGTGGGCAGCGTGGCGAGTTCAGCCGACCACTCGTGGAGGTAGCGTCTCCGGGCCGACGCGGGCAGGATCACAGACGCCGCCCGCACCGCGGTGAAAGCTGGCCCTGGGTCGAGCCGGGCATGGGCGAGGGACTGCAGTTCGTCGGCGACGGATGCTAGGTCGAGCCGCCGTGCCAGGGGCACGAACCATTCCAGTGTGTGCAGAGACTTCTGGCGCTGCTTGTGCGGGGCCATGTGTTCGATCGTCCGCATGTTGTGCAGGCGATCGAAGAGTTTGAGAAGCAGGACGCGGTCGTCCGTCGGCACTGGGCCTCCGCGGTCCATCGCGGTGACGTTTGCCACGAGTCCCGTGATCTCGGTGCCGAATTCGCTGCCGAGGCAGCCGAGGTTGAAGTCCGGTCCGTCGACGATGTCGTGGAGTAGGGCTGCGCATATCGTCGCGGGGTCGGCACCTGCCGCCGCGACCATTGACGCGACTTCGACGGGGTGGGTGATGTAGGGGTCGCCACTGCGCCGGAGCTGACCCTCATGCCGCTCTGCGGCGCGTTCGTAGGCGAGTTCGACGAGCCCCAGGTCGCCGCTGTTCAAGCGATCGGTGAGTTGGCTGAGCAGTGGTGTGATCAGCGTGTCCACGATCATGCTCCCTGAAGTCCGGGCCTGGTGCGGAGGCCGCCGCTTTGGTGGACGCGGTCGGCCCGTTCGGCTTCCTCGCGGGCGCGTACGGCGCCCTCCCTGGTGAGCCGGTAGTACCTGCGGGGCGGGCGTCCGGCCCGCTCGTCTGACTCCGCGTACTCCCACCGGCTTTCCAGCCACCCGTAGCCTTCGAGTTGGGCGAGTCGTGGATAGAGCGTCCCGTTCGCCAGCCCCGTTTCTGCCCGCAGTTCCAACCCATAGAGCTCTCGGTCGGGCTCAGCGAGGAATACCTTGATCACGTCCAGTGTGGGACGGGTCATACGTGGCTTATCCGACATATGTCGATCGTGCGCCCCTCTGTCACGACCTGGTATTCGCGCGGGGGTGAGTCATGCCTTACGTCTCGACAGGTTCCCGGGCCCGAGCGTGGCAGCGGAAGCGAAGAGGAGGAGC